>JANJUV010000019.1 GCA_024710405.1 Bacteroidales bacterium | reverse complement strand
CTTACCTTTCCAGACTTTATTCTATTCAAGCTTTTCAAAGAACTTCTTCTAGTAACCCAACTTCCTATTACCTTACCCTGCCTTCCGTCTCAATTGGGGCTGCAAAATTAACCACTTTTTCGTTACATGCAAATTATTTTTGTAAAAAAGTGGCTGTATTTAAATAATATTGATTAACTTGCTAATTATCAATATAAATGCTTTTGTGCTTTAATCCGTAAATATTGCAAAAAGTATAAAAAAACAAGTTTCGTGTGACTGTTTAGCGTGCATATCTGAAACTTCTTCCGGGATATCTAGCAGTATTTCCAAGAATTTCTTCAATTCTCAGCAATTGATTGTACTTGGCAATCCTGTCAGTACGGCTGGCCGATCCTGTCTTGATCAGTCCGGTATTAAGGGCAACCGACAGATCAGCCAAAGTTGTGTCTTCTGTCTCTCCCGAACGGTGGCTGATAATTGCAGTATATCCATTTCTATAGGCCAGATTAACTGCATCAATGGTTTCTGTAAGGGTTCCTATCTGATTCAATTTAATCAGAATCGAATTGCCCACACCTTTCTCTATTCCCAAAGATAAGCGCTTCACATTGGTCACAAACAAATCATCACCAACCAATTGAACTTTTGATCCAATTCGATCTGTGATTTCTTTCCATCCGTCCCAATCATCTTCTGCCATACCGTCTTCAATGGATATAATGGGATACTTATTAACCCAATTCTGCCAATAATCTACCATTTGTGATGGGGTAAGCTTGTCTCCTGTGGATTTATGAAGATGATATACATTTTCCTCAGGCTTGTAGTACTCGCTCGAAGCAGGGTCAAGTGAAATGAAAACATCTTCGCCTGGCCGGTAACCTGCTTTTTCAATCGCCTGCAGTATAACAGTTACTGCTTCTTCATTTGATTTCAGATTAGGAGCAAATCCACCTTCGTCGCCAACATTGGTTGAATAACCTTGTTTTTTGAGCACTGCTTTCAGATTATGAAAGACTTCGGCGCCCATTCGCAAGGCTTCAGCAAAATTTGAAGCTCCTACAGGCATAATCATGAATTCCTGAAAGTCGATACTGTTATCTGCATGACTTCCTCCGTTGATAATGTTCATCATGGGTATGGGCAATGTATTGGCCCCTGTACCACCTATATACCTGAACAGTGTTTGATTGGTTTCCTGCGCAGCAGCATGTGCCACCGCCATAGAAACGCCAAGTATGGCATTAGCTCCCAGGGTCGCTTTATTTGGTGTACCATCCAGTTCAATCATTCGTTGATCAATCTCACCCTGATCGGTTATGAAGTAGCCCTGCAGCTCATCAGCGATAATCGTGTTAACGTTTTGAACAGCTTTAAGGACACCTTTACCGAGGTAAACCCTTTTATCTTCATCACGCAGTTCTACTGCCTCATGGACACCTGTTGATGCTCCTGAGGGCACGGCTGCACGGCCAATTACACCATTTTCGGTCAATACGTCAACCTCAACTGTCGGATTGCCCCTTGAATCCAGAATCTGTCGGGCATGAATGTTTACAATGTGGCTCATATAATTATTTATTTGTTGCAAAGTTAACCCAATTCAAAAAAAAAAGGATAAAGTCAATGTCAAAGACTTTATCCTTTTATGCATTAAGTTATTGTTATTTACTTGCTTCCGTCTTTACTGGTTTCTTCCTGATTGTTCCCGCCATCGGTTGCATTGTTTTCCTCCTTGGCAACTTCATCAATGATCTCAACCGGAGCTTCGTCAGCTACTTTAGGTTCATCGATTACTTCGGCAGTTTGAACAGCGGAAGGTGCAACTGTTGCTTCTGTTTTGGCTCCGGATTTTTTGCCTGACCTGCGTCGGGTAGTCTTGACAGCTTTCTTGGTGCCTTTTTCAATCAACAAGTTTTCGTTATAATCAACAAGCTCGATCAGACACATTTCAGCGCTATCACCCAAACGATTGCCCAATTTGATGATACGGGTGTACCCTCCCGGACGGTCGGCGATCTTTGTAGACACCTCTCTGAAGAGTTCGGTTACGGCGATTTTGTTTTGCAGGAGCCTGAAAACCATTCGGCGCGAATGGGTTGAATCTTCTTTTGAGCGGTTTATAATTGGTTCAACGTATGTGCGTAACGCTTTGGCCTTGGCCACTGTAGTGGTGATTCTTTTGTGAAGTATGAGCGAGGCGGCCATATTCGAAAGCATTGCACTACGGTGCGAACTGGTCCTGCTCAGATTATTGACTTTATTCCTGTGTCTCATCTGCTTATTCCTTATCTAATTTATATTTTATCGTATTCATCCCAAACTCAAGGCCTTTTGCTTTAACCAGATCTTCGAGTTCGGTTAGTGATTTCTTTCCAAAGTTTCTGAATTTCAGAAGGTCGTTCTTGTTAAACGCCACGAGTTCACCTAATGTTTCAACATCAGCCGCTTTCAGGCAATTGAGTGCTCTGACAGAAAGATCAAGGTCAACAAGTTTAGTTTTCAACAATTGTCTGATATGCAATGAAGTTTCATCAAACTCTTCGGTTACTGATTTTTCTTCTGAATCAATAGATATACGTTCATCAGAAAAAAGCATGAAGTGATGTATGAGGAGTTTTGCGGCTTCCCGAAGCGCTTCTTTTGGTTGAATAGAGCCATCTGTGACAACCTCAATTATAAGTTTCTCATAGTCGGTCTTTTGTTCAACCCTGAAATTCTCGATCGTATATTTAACATTCTTAATTGGAGTGTGGATAGAGTCAATAGCTATCGTACCAATTGGTGCATTTGGAACTTTATTTTCTTCCGAAGGCACATAACCACGGCCTTTATTTATTGTCAATTCCATACTTATTTTCACTGAAGGGTCCATGTTGCAGATGACCACTTCAGGATTCAGCACCTGAAATATATTGAGAAATTTATTAATATCTCCAGCTTTAAATTGCTCCTGATCGCCGATAACGATATTAACCTTTTCGGTGTTTTCGGCGGCAAGTTGTTGTTTAAAACGGACTTTTTTCAGATTAAGGACTATATCGGTTACATCTTCTACAACACCATCGATTGAAGAAAACTCATGCAAAACCCCTTCAATTTTAATGGAGGTTATTGCAAAGCCTTCGAGCGAGCTGAGTAAGATCCTGCGCAGTGCATTGCCGATGGTGATCCCGAAACCCGGTTCAAGGGGCCGAAACTCGAATACTCCTCTGGACTCATCGGATTCGACCAGGATAACCTTTTCCGGTTTTTGAAATGCTAATATTGCCATAACTTGCTTGTATTTTGAAGGGTTCCTTAAAGGTTGATATATTGATTACTTGGAGTACAACTCAACGATTAGCTGCTCTTTAATGGTTTCAGGGATATCCTCACGGGAAGGGTAGCTAATAAACTTACCACGCATTTTCTCCCTGTCCCATTCGAGCCATGAGTATTTATTGACACGTCCCTCTACTGAATTAGTTATCACTTCAAGTGTTTGGGATTTTTCACGTACACCGATAATATCACCAACTTTAACCTGATAGGAAGGAATATTAACTACGTGTCCGTTAACTGTGATATGCCGGTGACCTACGAGTTGTCTGGCTGCACTTCTACTGGGAGCAATGCCAAAACGATATACCAGATTATCCAATCTGCTTTCGATAAGTTGCAACAGGATCTCACCTGTGATTCCGCTTCGTTTCGAGGCCTTTTCAAAAGTATTCCTGAATTGTTTTTCAAGAATACCATAGGTATATTTTGCCTTTTGTTTTTCTTGAAGCTGGATACCATACTCCGACATTTTCTTACGGCGTTTGGCACTTCCATGCATTCCCGGAGGGTAGTTTTTCTTTTCGAATGCTTTATCGGGTCCGAAAATAGGTTCACCGAACTTTCTTGCTATTTTTGATTTTGGGCCTGTGTATCTTGCCATGATAATTACTTTTATTTTGTTAAAATTTGATCACCGGATTAAACCCTGCGGCGCTTTGGCGGACGGCATCCGTTGTGCGGCAATGGAGTTACGTCGATGATTTCGGTTACTTCGATTCCCGATGAATGGATTGTCCTGATAGCAGATTCGCGTCCGGCACCGGGTCCTTTCACATAAACTTTAACTTTTCTCAATCCCAGGTCATATGCTGTTTTGGAGCAATCTTCTGCTGCCATCTGTGCTGCATAGGGCGTGTTCTTTTTCGAACCTTTGAAGCCCATTTTTCCTGAGGAAGCCCAGGAAATCACCTGTCCTGCATTATTAGTCAAAGAAATGATGATATTGTTGAATGTTGCCCTGATGTAGGCTTTGCCAACGGGTTCAACTTTTACAACTCTTTTCTTTGTTACTCTTGTGGTTTTTGCCATAGTCTATTTGATGCTTAAAAATATTCCATAAAGTAAGAAACACGCCTACTTGGTAGCTTTTTTCTTATTGGCTACAGTCTTTTTGCGTCCTTTTCTGGTGCGCGCGTTGTTCTTGGTGCTCTGTCCCCTGACAGGCAATCCCAAACGGTGACGAATACCACGATATGCTCCGATATCCATCAATCGTTTGATGTTGATCTGAATTTCTGAACGCAGTTCACCTTCTACCTTATACCGCTCTCCGATGACTGTACGAACATTATTCTGGTCGTCATCATCCCAATCCTGGACTTTTTTGTCCCAGTCTACACCGGCGGCGGTGAGAATTTTCTGCGCCGAACTTCTGCCAATCCCATAGATATAAGTGAGTGCGATTTCACCTCTTTTATTGTTTGGGATGTCTACTCCAGCAATCCTTGCCATAATCTGTATATTAGATGTTATTAATTGTCCAACTCGATCAACCTTGACGTTGCTTGAACTTAGGGTTTTTTTTGTTAATCACATACAACCTGCCTTTGCGGCGAACGATCTTGCACTCGGCAGATCTTTTTTTAACTGAAGCTCTAACTTTCATTGTTTTAGGTTTTCTTTATATTCGGGCCAATGCCAATTATTTTGTTTATCTTTTACTTGTATCTGAACGTAATTCTGCCTTTTGTAAGATCGTAAGGTGACATTTCCAGCTTCACCTTATCTCCGGGCAATATCTTGATGTAATGCATACGCATCTTTCCCGAGATATGAGCTGTAATCACATGCCCGTTCTCGAGTTCAACACGGAACATGGCATTGCCCAATGATTCAATCACTGTGCCATCCTGTTCAATTGATAATTGCTTCGCCATTCAGTTAACTCTTCAAAGATTGTAAAACGTTTTCAATTTCTTCAAAACTCGATAATACATCAGCCCGGCCGTTTCTGACAGCAACAGTATGTTCGAAATGCGCCGATGGTTTCCCGTCAGCGGTTTTTATCGTCCAACCGTCCTGTTCCTGCTTAACATTCCTTACCCCCATATTGATCATTGGTTCTATCGCGATAACCATTCCTGTAAGGAGTTTTATCCCGGAACCTCTGCGTCCGTAATTTGGGACTTCAGGTTTTTCATGCAGTTTACGTCCAACACCATGACCAACTAGTTCACGAACAATACCATAACCATATGGATCGATGAAAGATTGTATTGCAAATCCGATATCACCAATCCTCATACCGTCGATGGCAACCTCAATACCTTTTGCCAGAGATTGTTTGGTTGCCGATACAAGATCTCTAACATCGGCGGCCACTTCCCCTATTTCAAAGGTGTAGGCTGAATCACCGTAGAACCCATTCATGAGCACACCGCAGTCAACTGAAACGATGTCACCATCTCTGAGTTCGTTATTTCCCGGGATTCCGTGAACAACCTGATCATTTACCGAGATGCAGAGCGTGGCGGGAAATCCGCCGTAGCCTTTAAATCCGGGTTCAGCATGATGATCCCGTATATATTCTTCGGCTACCCGATCAAGCTCGATGGTTTTTATTCCCGGCCTGATACGCCTGGCAACCTCGGCAAGTGTTTTTCCAACAAGCAAAGAACTTTCGCGCTGTATTTCTATTTCCTCATCGGTTTTCAGAAAAATCATTCTTTCGCAGATTTGAGCTTAGCCCATATTCATTGCCGGTGAACGACCCTTAATTCTTCCCGATTTGGTTAAGCCGTCATAATGACGCATTAACAAATAACTTTCTATTTGCTGCAATGTATCGAGGACAACACCTACCAAAATCAGAAGTGATGTACCTCCAAAGAACTGAGCAAAAGACATACTGACTCCCATCTGACCGACAATGGCAGGCAGGATAGCAACAAAACCAAGGTAAAATGAACCGGGTAAAGTAATACGCGACATCACATTATCAAGGTATTCTGCAGTTTTCTTTCCTGGTTTAACACCAGGAATAAAACCACCGTTCTTTTTCATATCCTCAGCCATCTGATTGGGGTTGATCGTAATAGCCGTATAGAAGTATGTGAACAATATGATCAGTATAAAAAATGTCATGTTGTACCAGAATCCGTTAATATTGGTAAATGCGGCTGCAACACCAGTCAGGCTTTCGCTTTGCGTAAAACCAACAAGTGTAATAGGCAGGAACATGATTGCCTGAGCAAAGATAATAGGCATTACACCTGCTGCATTCACCTTCAAAGGTATGTACTGACGAACACCACCGTATTGTCTGTTTCCGACAATTCGCTTTGCATACTGAACAGGCACTTTTCGCGTACCCTGCACCAACAAAATGGTAATCAGGATAACGAATATTAACACCACAATCTCAACGAGGAAATATACCAGGCCGCCTCCTTTTTGCTCCAAACGGGCGAAGAATTCTGAAATGAGTGCAAAAGGCAGGTTAGCAATGATACCAATCATAATGATAAGCGAAATTCCATTACCAATACCTTTGTCAGTAATGCGCTCTCCAAGCCACATAACAAATAAAGTACCAGCAATCAGAATAATGGTATTTGAAACCCAGAAGAAGGCCGAGGGGCTTGTAACATTTGGATCGAAAGGAGTTATGGCTTCTGCCGGAAGCTGGCTGATCATGTTGGCGATATAGCCGGGTGCCTGAAGTGCAACAATAGCAACGGTAAGATAACGTGTTATCTGATTAATTTTCCTTCTTCCGCTCTCGCCTTCCCGCTGTAGTCTCTGGAAATAAGGAATTGCCATACCCAGCAACTGGATAACAATTGAGGCAGAAATATAAGGCATAATACCCAATGCAAAAATCGAGGCATTAGAGAATGCTCCGCCGGAAAACATATTAAGTAGTCCGAGAAGCCCACTTTCAGTCTGACTTTGAAGGTTGGCAAGCATATTAGGATCAACACCGGGCAAAACCACATACGAACCCAAACGGTAAATCAGTATGATTCCCAGAGTATACAGGATGCGTTTGCGCAATTCCTCTATCTTGTTGATATTTCTGAGTGTATCAATAAGTCTTTTCATCAGCCTCAGATTTTTTCAATGGTTCCGCCCAATGATTCAATAATGCTTGCAGCTTTTGCTGAGAATGCATGTGCTTTAATACTCACGCTAGCTTTTAACTCACCTTTGGCAAGAATTTTAATCTCATCGTTTTTCGATGCCAAACCATTCTCAGCCAAAATCTGCGGATCAAAAACCTTGATACCCTTAAGTTCGTGCAACTGTTGTAAAGCAGCAAGATTTATCGGAGTGAACTCACGACGGTTGATATTATTAAACCCAAACTTAGGCAGCCGACGTACCAGAGGCATTTGTCCGCCCTCGTGTCCTATCTTTCTGGAGTAACCGGATCTGGATCCAGCTCCTTTATGCCCACGGGTAGATGTTCCACCATGGCCTGAACCTTGTCCACGCCCAATACGTTTTCTGTTTTTAACTGATCCTTTTGCCGGTTTAAGATTGCTTAAATCCATTGTATGATATTTTTCCTTTGTTCAAAACTAAATTTCTTCTATTGTCAGAAGGTGCTTCACCTTGTCGATCATACCGTCAATAGCAGGATTCGATTCGATTTCGATTGATTGATTCAATCGCTTAAATCCCAATGCGGTAAGTGTATCTTTTTGACGTTTGGTTCTGCCAATTCCGCTTTTTACCTGAGTAATCTTAAGTCTTTTCATGTGTACGCTCCTGATTAACCGTTAAACACTGTGTCCAGATCAACTCCGCGAACTTGCGCCACGGTGTACGCATCACGCATTTTAGTGAGAGCGTTGATGGTTGCTTTAACTACAGAGTGCGGGTTGGAAGAACCTTTTGACTTAGCCAAAACGTCCCTGACGCCAACACTTTCAAGAACGGCTCGCATAGCACCACCTGCAATTACTCCTGTACCAGGAGATGCCGGCTTGATAAAGACAAGCGAACCACTGTATTTACCATACTGTTCGTGCGGAACAGTACCCTTAAGAACCGGCACCTTAACCAGATTCTTTTTGGCATCATCAACGCCCTTTGCAATAGCTGCGGTCACTTCCTTTGCTTTACCGAGGCCATAACCTACAACACCATTCTCGTTGCCAACAACTACAATAGCGCTGAAACTGAAGGTGCGACCTCCTTTGGTTACTTTGGTAACACGCTGTATGCTCACGAGTCGGTCCTTGAACTCTATCTCGCTCGATTTAACTCTTTTTACGTTTACGTCTGACATAATTTTATTAGAATTTAAGTCCACCTTCACGAGCAGCTTCAGCCAATGACTTCACGCGTCCGTGATACAAATAACCATTCCGATCAAACACAACTTCGGCGATACCGGCAGCAATTGCTTTTTCAGCAATCATTTTTCCGACCATGCGGGCCTGCTCGATTTTATTCACCTTCACAGCTTCCATTTCTTTTTCAATCGAACCGGCGGCAACAACTGTTCTTCCGAGATCATCATCAACAAGTTGAACGTAGATCTGCTTATTGCTTCTGAAGACAGTCATTCTGGGCCTGTCGGCTGAACCACGAACGATCTTTCTGATGCGTTTCTTGATGCTGTTTCTTCTTTCTTCTTTTCTATTTTTAATGGCCATGATTCATGGAAAATTTTCAGCCTGCATCGGCAAGCCAGTTACTATTCAAATTTATTTACCAGCTGTTTTTCCTGCTTTTCTTCTGAGAACTTCGTTCTGGAATTTAATACCCTTGCCTTTATATGGCTCGGGTTCGCGCAATGACCTGATTTTAGCAGCAACCTGACCAATAAGTTGTTTATCAATGCAACTCATTTTGATCAATGGGTTTTTACCTCTTTCGTTCACGGTTTCAACCTTGATTTCTTCAGGAAGCACAAAAACAAGGTTGTGAGAATATCCCAACGACATTTCAAGTATCTGGCCCTTAGCTTCAGCTTTATATCCAACACCCACCAGTTCCTGTACGGTATGAAAACCTTCAGAAACACCTTTTACCATATTGCTCAGCAACGACCTGTAAAGTCCGTGTTTGGCCTTGTGATCGATTGAGTCAGATGCTCTTTCGAGGACAACTTCATCATTCTCAATGTTGAGAATCACTGAATCATCCATTTGTTGGGTAAGTTTTCCAAGTTTTCCCTTTACGGTTACCAGTTGGTTTGCAACTGTTACTTCAACACCGGCAGGAAGCTTGATCGGTAATTTACCTATTCTTGACATGTTTATGATCTCCTTTGATTAACTGATATAACACAGAACCTCGCCGCCGATTTTCAGCTTACGGGCCTCTTTATCACTCATGATACCGTTGGAAGTAGAAATGATTGCGATTCCCAGGCCATTTAGCACTCTTGGGAGTTCATCAGATCCGACATATTTACGCAATCCCGGACTCGAAACTCTTTCGAGGCTTGTCAGTGCGGGCATTTTAGTAACCGGGTGGTATTTAAGTGCAATTTTAATAACTGCCTGAGGTTGTTTGTCTTCAAACTTATAGTTGAGGATATAACCTTTTTCGAAGAGAATTTTTGTAATCTCTTTTTTAACATTGGATGCAGGCACTTCGACAATACGGTGTTTTGCCATTACGGCATTCCTCAACCTGGTCAAATAATCTGCTATTGGGTCAGTATTCATCTTTCAAACAATATTTAATTCTACCAACTGGCTTTTTTAACTCCGGGGATCAACCCTTTCAACGCCATTTCCCTGAAGTTAATACGGGAAATCCCGAATTGCCTCATATACCCTTTAGGACGGCCTGTTAACTGGCAACGGTTGTGCAACCTGACCGGAGAGGCATTCTTAGGAAGCTTCTGAAGTGCTTCATAATCGCCTGCTTCCTTAAGGGCAGCACGTTTGGCAGCAAATTTATCTACCATCATTTGTCTTTTGCGCTCACGCGCTTTCATTGACTCTTTTGCCATCTGCTATTATTTTTTTTGGTTTTTAAAAGGAAGGCCAAACTCCTTCAGAAGGGCCATTGCTTCGTTGTCATTACGTGCGGTTGTCACAAAAGTGATGTCCATACCATTGATTCTGTTGATCTTGTCAATATCAATCTCCGGAAAAATGATTTGTTCTGTAACGCCAAAGCTATAGTTACCTCTTCCGTCGAATCCCTTGTCATTGATTCCCCTGAAATCACGAACGCGGGGTAATGCAACTGCGATCAGTCGCTCAAGGAACTCATACATTTTATCGCCACGCAGTGTCACGCGTACTCCGATTGGATATCCCTTACGGAGTTTAAAGTTTGACACGTCACGCTTTGAGATTGTTGGCACAGCTTTCTGTCCGGTGATGGCGGTCATTTCTTCAACACCAAAATCGATCAGTTTCTTGTCAGTTAAGGCTGCACCGATTCCCTGGTTGAGCGAAATTTTAACCAAACGTGGAACCTGCATCACAGTTTTATATTGAAACTGTTGTTGAAGAGCAGGCACGATTTCGCTCTTATACTTTTCTTTTAATCTGGGCTGATAGCTCATTACTTAATTACCTCCCCTGTCTTTTTTGAATAACGGACTGATTTTCCGGATTTCTCGTCAAGTTTCCTGCCAATTCTGGTTGGTTTGCCGTTAGATCCTACGATCTTCAGGTTGGAAATATGCACCGGAGCTTCTTTTTTAATTATCCCACCTTTAGGATTCTCGGTATTTGGCTTAGTGTGTTTCGAAACCATATTCACACCTTCCACGATAGCTCTTTCTTTTTCAACGTTGACTATCATGACTTTGCCTTGTTCGCCTTTATGGTCGCCGGCAATCACAATTACGCTGTCACCTTTTTTTATATGCAATTTTTTCATACTCTGTTTGGTATTATGCATTACAACACTTCCGGTGCCAATGAAACGATCTTCATAAACTGTTTCTCACGAAGTTCTCTGGCAACGGGTCCGAAAATACGTGTACCGATCATTTCACCTGCATTGTTCAGAAGCACCACAGCATTGTCGTCAAAACGAATATAGGAGCCGTCGGTACGGCGTGTTTCTTTCTTTGTTCTTACAACCACTGCCTTAACAACAGCACCTTTCTTAATAGTGCCGCTGGGCAATGCATTCTTTACAGTCACCACAATCTGATCGCCAATTCTGGCATATCGTTTTCCGGTTCCGCCGAGCACCCTTATGCAGAGCACTTCTTTCGCGCCGCTGTTATCGGCTACGGTCAATCTTGATTCCTGCTGTATCATCTTACTTGGCCCTTTCGATTATTTCAACCAATCGCCAGCATTTATTCTTGCTCAATGGTCGTGTTTCACAAATACGCACAGTGTCGCCTATGTTGCAGTCGTTTGTTTCGTCGTGTGCCATAAAGCGGCTCGTCTTTTTCACGAATTTTCCGTAAATCGGGTGTTTTACACGGCGTTCTATTTCAACAGTAATGGACTTGTCCATTTTGTTACTCACAACAACTCCGATTCTTTCTTTTCTTAAGTTCCTGGTTTCCATCTTTATGACGTCTATTATTTATTACTAGCCGCAAGCTGACGCTTTTTCAGTTCGGTCAACAACCTGGCGATAGTGCGACGATATGCCTTGATTTTATTGGGATTCTCGAGTGGCGAAACTGCATGGTTCAGTCTGAGCTTGACCAGTTGTTTGCGCTCTTCTTCCAACCTTTCCTGCAGATCGGCCGTACTTAATTCTCTGATTACTTCCTGTTTCATGTTCGATCAAATTTTATGCTTCTACATAATCGCGCCTGACAACAAACTTTGTTGGAATCGGCAGTTTCTGGGCTGCGAGCCTGAGGGCTTCCTTGGCCACTGCCAAAGGCACACCTTCTGCTTCAAAGATGATACGACCCGGAGTTACAGGAGCCACGAAATACTCAGGTGCTCCTTTACCTTTACCCATACGTACCTCAGCAGGTTTCTTTGTGATGGGTTTATCCGGAAAAATCCGAATCCATATCTGGCCTTCGCGTTTCATATGGCGGGTAACAGCCTGACGGGCTGCTTCGATCTGACGTCCTGTCAACCAGCTGTTTTCCATAGCCTTAATTCCGAAAGAGCCAAATGCAAGCTGATTTCCGCGCATGGCCATTCCTTTCATTCTGCCTTTCTGGTGTCTTCTGAACTTTGTCTTTTTGGGCTGTAACATAGTTACTATATTCTAAAGTGTTTATAATATCTTATTTACGACGTCCGCGCTGACGGGGAGCACCGGTTCCGGCTTTTGGAGCCACTGTTTTTTTAACTCCGCCAACACTGCTGGGCACAAGCTCAGGTTTGCCATATATTTCTCCTTTACAAATCCAAACCTTGATACCAATTCGACCATAGGTGGTATGGGCTTCAACCAAAGCATAATCAATATCGGCTCTAAGTGTATGCAAAGGAATTCTTCCTTCTTTGTATGTTTCCCTGCGTGCCATCTCAGCTCCGCCAACACGGCCTGAAATCATAACCTTGATACCCTCGGCACCAATACGCATGCTCGACGTGATAGCTGTTTTGATCGCGCGACGGAACGAAATACGACCTTCAATCTGTTTAGCAATAGTTGAGGCAACGATATAGGCATCCAACTCTGGCCTTTTGATCTCGCTGATGTTGATCTGGACTTCCTTACCGGTGAGTTTCTTCAACTCTTCCTTTAATTTGTCAACCTCCTGACCTCCTTTACCGATAATCATACCGGGCCGGGCAGTCGAAATGGTAACGGTTACCAGTTTTAGCGAACGCTCAATATTAATTTTTGAGATTCCGGCTTTACCCAAACGTGCATTCAGGTATTTTCTGATCTTGTCGTCTTCAACAAGCTTACCGGCAAAATCATTACCACCGTACCAGTTGGAGTCCCATCCCTTGATGATTCCTAACCTAAGTCCTATCGGATTCGTTTTTTGTCCCATTCAATTATTTCTTATCGGATTCTTGTCAATTTTTTTTATTCCTGATCACCGTTATGAGCGGCTGTCAATAACTAAAGTAACATGGTTTGAGCGTTTGCGTATACGATGGGCCCTTCCTTGAGGTGCAGGCTGAACCCTTTTCAATACTCTTCCCGGATCGACAAAAATCTCCTTAATATAAAGGTTGCTGTTCTCGATACGGGCTCCCTCATTCTTTGATTCCCAATTGGCAATAGCTGATCTGAGCAGCTTGTACAGCCTGTCCGATGCTTCTTTTTGCGAATATTGCAGCGCATGAAGTGCTAATTCTACATTCATCCCGCGTACCAAATCTGCAACAAGGCGCATTTTCCTCGGTGAAGTGGGGACATTACTCAAAGAGGCCATGTAAGTTGATTTACGTTGCTCTTTAATCGCTTCGGCTCTGTTATGTTTTCTGGCTCCCATAGTTTACTTCTCCTTATTTTTTACCTTTTTCCTTTTTACCGGCGTGACCTCTGAAGATGCGGGTGGGGGCAAACTCGCCCAGTTTGTGTCCAACCATATTTTCGGTTACATAAACCGGTATAAATTTATTTCCGTTGTGGACTGCTATAGTTTGTCCGACAAAATCAGGAGCGATCATCGAAGCACGTGACCATGTTTTTATCACGGTTTTCTTGCCTGATTCAACATTGTCCATGACCTTTTTCTCGAGTTTGTAGTGGATATAAGGTCCTTTTTTTAACGAACGGCTCATAGTGATTATATTGTTTCTTCCTGATTAATGCTATTTCTTCTTTCTTTCAATAATATACCTGTCGGAAGTATTCTTCTTCGAGCGTGTTTTATAGCCCTTGGCAGGTATACCCTTTCTGCTTCGCGGATGGCCTCCGGATGCGCGACCTTCGCCACCACCCATAGGGTGATCAACCGGGTTCATCACAACGCCTCTGACGCGCGGACGACGTCCAAGCCAGCGGCTGCGTCCGGCCTTTCCGGATTTCTCAAGGTTGTGGTCAACGTTTGACACCATACCAATAGTTGCCTTGCATGACTGAAGGATCATACGTGTTTCACCTGATGGCATTTTCAGGATGGCATATTTGCCATCGCGGGACATCAGCTGGGCATATGAGCCGGCGCTGCGGGCCATTTTGGCTCCCTGACCGGGCCTGAGCTCGATGTTGTGGATTATTGTACCAAATGGAACTTCACTCAGATATAGGGCATTTCCAACATTCGGACTTACACCTTTGCCTGAAGTGATTTCCTGACCTACTTTAAGTCCTTGCGGTGCGATGATATAACGTTTCTCACCATCAGCGTAAAATACGAGGGCAATGCGTGCAGTACGGTTCGGATCATATTCAATGGTTCTCACCGTCGCAGGAATTCCTTCTTTATCGCGTTTGAAGTCGATAATACGGAATTTTTGCTTGTGTCCGCCACCAACATTCCTGATGGTACGGTGCCCGTCATTATTTCTTCCACCAGTACTTTTCGCTGAAGCAATCAGCGATTTCTCCGGTCTGTCGGTGGTAATTTCATCAAAAGCGCTGATCAATTTGAAGCGCTGACCGGGAGTCGTTGGTTTGTATTTCTTTAAAGCCATTTATCTAAATGTTGCTAAAAAAATCAATCGTTTCACCTTCAGCCAATGTCACAATAGCCTTTTTAACGGCTTTTGTCCTGCCGGCTATGATACCTGTTTTGGTATAGCGTGACTTCAGCTTTCCAGAATAATTCATTGTGTTGACGGCAGCTACTTCAACTCCGTAAAGTTCCTTAATGGCAGCAATAATCTGGAGTTTGTTTGCCTTCTTGTCAACGATAAAGCCATACCGGTTGAGCTTCTCACCCATGGCGGTCATTTTCTCAGTGATAACCGGTTTAATAATGATATTCATCGTCTTGAGCGGTTTATGTTTCTATTCAATTAGGACAGCATCTCAGAGATCCGCTGTAATGAACTCTCGGTGATAAAAAGGCTGTTGGCATTCAGAATGTCGAAAGTACTCAGACTACCGGCAGTAGTGATTTTTGCCCTCTGAATGTTGCGTGCGGAAAGCACAACGTTTTTGTCAACCTGCGCCAGAATAAACAAGGCTTTGCGGTCAGCTTCCTTAAAATTATTCAGCATTTGGTTAAAAGTCTTGGTCTTGGGTGCTTCAAAAGTGAAATCCTCAAGCACAACAATTTTATTCTCAAGTGCTTTGTAGGCAAGAGCAGATTTGCGCGCCAATACCTTAACTTTCTTGTTTAGTTTAAAGCTATAATCACGGGGCTTCGGTCCAAAAACCCTGCCACCACCAACAAATAATGGCGACTTTACGCTTCCGGCTCTTGCTGTACCCGTTCCTTTTTGCTTCTTAATTTTTTTGGTGCTGGCGTTAACTTCACTCTTCTCTTTTGATTTGTGGGTTCCCTGCCTTTGATTAGCCAGATATTGCTTGGTGTCAAGGTAAATGGCATGATCACTTGGTTTCACACCAAAGACTGCCTCATCAAGCATAACCTTGCGTGATGTGGCTTCTCCGCTGATATTATGAACTACTAATTCCATCTCTCAATTTTTAAATATCCGTTAACTGGTCCTGGTACAGCACCTTTTACTAAAATCAGGTTCTTCTCAGGGATGATCTTAACGATCTGAAGATTGATAACCTTTACACGATGGTTACCCATCTGACCGGCCATCCTCAGCCCTTTCATAACCCTTGAAGGATAAGAAGATGCACCAAGCGAACCGGGAGCGCGAAGCCTGTTATGCTGACCGTGAGTGGCATCACCAACGCCTCCGAATCCGTGACGTTTTACAACTCCCTGGAAGCCTTTTCCCTTACTGATACCAACAACATCAACAAATTCACCTTCCATGAATACGTCAACAGTTAATATATCACCAAACTGTTTACGTTGTTCGAAACGGGTAAACTCACTCACATATTTCTTCGGGCTGCTATTGGCCTTTGCGAAGTGGCCCTTCATTGCCTTAGTAGTATGTTTCTCCTTCCTGTCATCGAAAGAAAGCTGAACGGCTTCATAACCGTCCTTCTCGTTCGTCCTGATCTGGGTGACCACGCATGGACCAGCCTCAATAACAGTTACAGGAATATTCTTTCCTGCTGCATCAAAAATGCTGGTCATCCCAATTTTCTTTCCTAATAAACCTGACATCGCTTTATACTTTTAATCTTTAATATTTGAAAAGCGTCACACTTTGATTTCCACTTCAACTCCACTGGGCAACTCAAGCTTCATCAAGGCATCAATAGTTTGAGAAGTTGAACTGTATATATCAAGCAAACGCTTGTATGAACTCAGCTCAAATTGCTCCCTTGATTTCTTATGCACGAAGGTTGACCGCAATACGGTATAAATCTTTTTGTCAGTGGGAAGTGGAATAGGTCCGCTAACCACAGCACCGGTCGTTTTGATGGTTTTAACGATCTTCTCGGCCGATTTGTCAACCAGGTTGTGATCGTATGACTTCAGTTTAATTCTTATTCTTTGGCTCACAGTTGAGAAATATTAGATTAACTAATTATTTTACAATACCTTTAGACTTATTAATAACCGCCTCGGCAATACTGTCAGGCGCTTCCTGATAACGGCTGAATTCCATAGTTGAGTTGGCTCTTCCGCTGGTCAATGACCTCAGCGATGTGACATACCCAAACATCTCCGAAAGCGGCACATCTGCTTTGATGACCTGAAGTCCGATTTTTGCATTGACCTCACGAACGACTGCTCTTCTTTTGTTCAGGTCGCCGGTAACATCTCCCAGATATTCATCAGGTGTATTTACTTCAACCTTCATAATAGGCTCGAGTAATACTGATTTGGCTTTCCGGCATGAATTCTTGTAACCTATACGTGCAGCCATTTCAAATGATAATGAATCAGAGTCGACAGTATGGTAAGACCCGTCAATCACCTTAACCTTAATGCTGTCTACAGGAAAACCTGCTAGCACGCCATTCGACATCGATTCACGGAAACCTTTTTGAATTGCGGGCATAAATTCGCGTGGAATATTACCGCCCTTAACATCATCAATGAATTGCAAACCCACAAATCCATCATCTGCAGGCCCGATCTCAAACTGGATATCAGCAAATTTACCGCGTCCACCCGTTTGTTTCTTGTACACTTCACGGTGGGAGGCGCTGCTGATAAGGGCTTCTTTGTATGCCACCTGAGGTCTGCCCTGATTGCACTCGACCTTAAATTCTCGCTTAAGCCTGTCAATCAAAATTTCAAGATGCAATTCGCCCATTCCCGAGATTATTGTCTGACCCGAATCTTCATCCGTCTTCACTTTGAAGGTAGGATCTTCTTCAGCAAGCTTGGCAAGGGCCATAGACATTTTGTCCATATCACCCTGTGTTTTTGGCTCAATAGCCACACTGATAACAGGCTCGGGGAAGGTCATCGATTCAAGCAAAATTGGATGCTTCTCATCACATAATGTATCGCCGGTTCTGATTATTTTGAAACCAACGGCTGCACCAATATCACCGGCTTCAATAACGTCAAGCGGGTTTTGCTTGTTGGCATGCATCTGCATGATACGTGAAATACGCTCCTTCTTATTTGTTGATGCATTGAGGATGTAAGAGCCAGACTCGAGTTTACCGGAATAAACCCTGAAAAAAGCAATACGCCCCACAAAGGGATCGGTAGCAATTTTAAATGCCAGCGCACTGAAAGGTTCATTTGAATCAACTTTTCTGATCTCGTTTTTCTCGGTATATGGATTTAATCCGGTTACCGCGTCAACATCAAGTGGGCTTGGCAGAAATTGAGCCACCCCATTCAGAAGCATTTGAACCCCTTTATTCTTGAAGGAAGCTCCGCACAAAACCGGGGAGATCCTCATTTCTACTGTGGCTTTACGAATGTGGTAGAGAATTTCGTCTTCGGTTATGGAATTGTGATCTTCCATAAACTTTTCAAGGAGTTCATCGCTTTCTTCAGCAACTCCCTCGATCAGTTTAAGGCGATATTCTTCAACTGTATCAAGCAAATCGTCAGGTATCGGGACTTCCACCATAACAACACCTTTGGTACTGTCGTCCCACACATAAGCCTTATTACTGATAAGATCAACAACACCTTTGAAATTCTCCTCTTCGCCAATCGGTATTTGCAATGGGATCGGGTTGGCGCCAAGTCTTTCCCTTATCTGTGTCAAAACGCTGAAAAAGTCAGCACCAGAGCGGTCCATTTTGTTAACAAAACACAACCGTGGAACCTTATATTTATCAGCTTGTCTCCAAACAGTTTCAGATTGTGGCTCAACACCTCCAACCGCACAGAAAAGAGCAACTGCACCATCAAGTACCCTAAGGGATCGTTCGACCTCAACAGTGAAGTCAACGTGTCCGGGAGTATCAATGATGTTAATCTTGTATTTATGATTATTATAGTCCCAGAAAACTGTAGTAGCTGCTGAGGTAATTGTTATTCCTCTCTCCTGCTCCTGCACCATCCAGTCCATAGTAGCCGCGCCTTCGTGTACTTCGCCCAGTTTATGGCTCCTACCGGTGTAATAAAGAATGCGCTCGGTAGTAGTCGTTTTACCGGCATCAATATGGGCCATAATGCCAATATTGCGTGTCAGCTGTAGTTTGTGGGTTATATTTTTCAGGTCTGAAGACATGGGCTAGGTCGGCGGTTTGGTTTTCTTAGAACCTGAAGTGTGAAAATGCTTTGTTTGCTTCGGCCATACGATGTGTGTCCTCTTTCTTTTTAAAAGCAGCGCCTTCTTCCTTAAAGGCAGCAAGGATTTCACCGGCTAGTTTCTGACCCATACTTTTCTCATGCCTTTTACGGGCATACCCGATCAGGTTTTTCATGCCGATAGACATTTTACGATTAGGCCTGATTTCAGAAGGTATCTGGAAAGTAGCACCACCAATACGACGGCTGCGTACTTCAACCGCCGGGGTTACATTTGCAAGAGCTTTCTTCCAAACCTCAACGCAGTCTTCATTGGTTTTCTGAGCCACAATGTCCATAGCCTCGTAGAAAATCTCATAGGCAACGTTCTTCTTTCCCCTGAGCATGATATTGTTGACAAACTTTGTCACCAACACATCGTTAAATCTCGGGTCAGGAAGAATAATTCTTTTCTTTGGTTTAGCTTTTCTCATGACTAGCTATCTTTATTAAGTTCAGTTATGGACTGTGAATTATTTTTTCTTGGGGCGCTTAGCTCCATATTTCGAACGTCTTTGTTTACGGCCTTCAACCCCTGAAGTATCAAGTGCTCCACGGATAATATGATAGCGAACACCCGGCAAATCCTTAACACGGCCACCACGGATCATAACGATCGAGTGCTCCTGCAGGTTGTGGCCTTCGCCCGGGATGTAGGCGTTAACTTCTTTTCCGTTGGTAAGCCTTACCCTGGCCACTTTACGCATGGCTGAATTAGGTTTCTTGGGAGTTGTGGTGTACACCCTTACACAAACTCCACGTCTTTGAGGACATGAGTCGAGTGCCGGCGACTTGCTTTTATCAACCAGTTTTTGGCGCCCTTTGCGCACTAATTGTTGAATAGTAGGCATTTTGTGCTATTTAATTTTAAGTTTCTGTCCCTCTTTTTTGGGAGCGCAAAAGTACATAAAAATTCTTTATGATACTCAGCTTATGAAAATAAAACTTGAACAGAATAGTTGAAGGAAGGTGTAAAGCCCCGTTTGGGTCTTAAAACCACGATGCTCCAGATGAAAGAACTCAAGTGCGGAGCTTCGTCAGAACCTATAACGTTTTAGCTTATCAGGTTCCTTTAACTATAACATTTCCAGTTATTTCAATTTTCCCTATCAATTGGGGCTGCAAAGGTAGAAACTTTTTTCATTCTACCAAGTAGTTACCCTCAAAATTCTAACATTTTTTTCAAGGCTCAGATTTGTCTAACAATCTCTGCATGACTATTTCGACACATAACATACTGATATTATGCTATATGCTTTTCGAGGAAGAAATATGGATCAAAACAGGTGCTGATGCCTTTGCTGAAATATTTGATCTCAAAAAAAAAGATGTGATGACATTAGATAGAAGTTATTAAACATCGCGTTTTGAACTAAACCCGAATACGCACATATTACATGCGTCCAAAAAGGTTAGCTTTGCGGACAAAATTAATTAATACTTTGAGCGACATTCTCCATCATCTTAACGAAGCACAAAAACAAGCTGTACAGTGTACTGAAGGCCCGGTAATGATCATCGCCGGTGCCGGTTCGGGCAAAACCAGAGCACTAACATACCGCATAGCACACCTGATCAGATTAGGAGTTGACCCGTTTCACATTCTGGCCCTTACGTTTACGAATAAAGCCGCCCGGGAAATGAAAGAACGGGTTATGGCACTGATAGGGTCAACGGAAGGACGTAATGTGTGGATGGGTACTTTTCACTCTGTTTTCTCCAAAATTCTGAGGATCGACGGACATAATCTCGGATATTCCTCCAACTTCACCATTTACGATACCGACGACAGTAAAAGACTGATTAAGGCAATCATCAGTGATTTTAACCTCGATACCAAAGTTTATCCCGTTTCATATGTACTCCATAGGATCTCGAGTGCCAAATCAAACCTTTATTCAGCAACCGATTATATTAATGATTCCGAAATCAGAACTTCTGATCAACGTAGTGGCAAGATAATGATCGGTGAAATTTTTCAAGCCTATAATGCACGTCTGAGACGGTCAGATGCCATGGATTTCGACGACTTGTTGTTCAACACCAATTTATTGTTCAGAGATTTTCCGGAAGTTTTGTACAAGTATCAGCATAAATTCAGATATGTTCTGGTTGATGAATATCAGGACACAAACCATGCCCAATACCTTATCCTTAAGAAGCTGGCAGCCCTGCATGAGAACATTTGTGTTGTAGGTGACGATGCACAAAGTATTTATGCTTTCAGGGGCGCCAATATACGCAACATACTCAACTTCAAGGACGACTACCCAGACCACAAGATATTTCGTCTGGAACAAAACTACAGGTCGACCAAAACAATTGTAGACGCAGCAAACAAAGTTATCGGCTACAACAAAGACCAGATCAGAAAAACCATTTGGACTGAAAATGAAGGAGGTGAGTTGATTACATTACTCAGGGCTACTTCGGATCAGGAAGAGGCAACGCTGGTGGTTAATTCTATATTCGGAAATAAAATGGCCCATCAGCGAATGAACAATGATTTTGTGATCCTTTACCGCACTAATGCACAATCAAGGACTTTTGAAGAAGCACTGCGCAAGCAAAACATACCTTACAGAATATATGGCGGATTATCGTTCTACAGCAGAAAAGAGATAAAGGATCTGCTGGCCTATTTCCGCCTGACGATCAATCCGCATGATGAAGAAGCTTTTCTGCGCATCATTAATTATCCCGCCAGAGGGATTGGCAAAACAAGCATTGAACGGATTATGGTACTTGCCGATCAAAACCAGAAAAGCCTTTGGGATGTAGCCTGTAACATTCAAAACTACAATAGCCAGATCAACCGGCCAACCATCATTCGGATCAGCAATTTCACAACCATGATCAGCAGTTTCAGGACAATGCTCAATACCCATAATGCATTCGATCTGGCGAGACACATCACTTCTTCAGTCGGTATAATGAAAGATTTAAAAGAAGACGATAGTCCTGAAGGCATCAGCAGGATTGAAAATATAGAAGAGCTTCTGAATGCCATAAAAGACTTTACCGCAAGAGAACCGGAACCCCGCCTGGATGATATACCTGACGACTCACCCGTATCAAGACTTCTTCAGGAGTTTATGTCAGAAGTGTCGCTGATCACAGATGCAGACAAAGAAGACGAAACCGAAACCGATTATGTGCGGTTGATGACGATCCATGCTGCCAAAGGACTAGAATTTCCTTACGTTTATGTTGTCGGACTTGAAGAAAACCTATTTCCATCCATTCAGTCGCTTGGCACCAGAGAAGAACTGGAAGAAGAGCGAAGGCTGTTTTATGTTGCTGTGACACGAGCTGAATTGAAGCTAACACTGAGTTATGCCGAAAGCCGCTATCGCTGGGGCAACCTTACCATCAGTGAACCCAGCCGGTTTATCGAAGAAATTGATCCAGTTTTCATTGACAAACCCAGAAGAGCACCGGCACAGGATATTGATTCCAAACACAAACGGCTGACAAATATAAGTAAAACAACATCCAACTTCACATCAGTTACTCAAACTACACAGCACCCTGATACAGGATTAACTGACGAACCGTTCGAAGCGTCAGATACTGCAGCTTTACAAAACGGAATGACTGTACTGCATCAGAAATTCGGAACAGGCAAGGTAATCAGTGTAGAAGGAAAAGGAGCCGATAAGAAAGCAACAGTATATTTCAATGGCTTCGGTCAAAAACAACTGCTTCTGAAATTTGCCAGATTACAAATAATTGAGTAGTGTAAAAAAACATTAATTTTGAGGCCTGAATAACAACAGTTTATTCTTCTAGCTATCCAATAACACCTTATTAATATAAGCTCATGGATTACAACACCGGCAGAGAGTCAATGATCATCCCCGAATATGGCAGAAACATTCAGATTATGATCAGGCATTTGCTTACTATTGAAGACCGCGAAAAAAGAAATCACGCGGCAAATTTTATCGTAAACGTAATGGCCCAGATGAATCCTCAGGTACGCGATGCGCAGGACTACAAGCATAAACTTTGGGACCATCTGCATATCATTTCCGACTTCAAACTCGATGTGGACAGCCCTTTTCCACCGCCAAGCCGTGATAAACTCAACATAAAACCAAAACATGTTGGTTATTCAAGCAAAAGAATAAGGTTTGGTCATTATGGTCGGTACATTATCGACCTGATCGAGAAAGCATCAGCATATGAAGATGGCGATGAGAAAAATGCTTTTGCTCTTGGGATTGCCAATCAGATGAAAAAATCTTACCTCAACTGGAATAAAGATACTGTGTCTGATGCGACCATAGCTGAAAATCTGACCGAGTTGTCCAACGGACGATTGAAATTACCGGCTGAAACAAAGCTTGTGGCAGCCAGTGAGGTTATACAGCGAAATCCCCAACCTGTTGTTAACAGAAAGAAAAAATTCAACAACAAAAAGGAGATGAATCAGGGATTCCAGCGCAGAAATCCACGTCCCAGATAACCCGGCTTCAATGATTTACGCAAAATGCTGCCACCTTATTGGTTGCAACAGGCTTGGCAATAGCACCTTTTACAATTACTTGACTGAAAGTTCAATCAAATAATCCCAGCATGAGTTCATTTAAAATCACCGGAGGGCAGAAACTATCAGGCACAATAGAGCCACAGGGTGCCAAAAATGAGGCGCTACAGATCATCAGCGCAACCTTGCTAACGGATCAGGAAGTTATTATCACAAATCTGCCCGACATTCAAGACGTAAATAACCTCATCGACCTGATCGGAGCGATGGGAGCTGAAGTTGAACGCCACTCAAGATCATCGGTAAAAATTAGGGCAGCCAATATAAGCATGGATTATCTTCAGAGTCAGGACTTTGTTCAGCGCGCCGTTAAGCTCAGAGGAAGTATCATGGTACTGGGACCATTAGTTGCCCGCTTCGGAATGGCTTTTATTCCTCAACCCGGCGGAGACAAAATCGGAAGAAGGCGATTGGATACCCATTTCATCGGATTGCAAAAGCTCGGGGCATATTTTACCGAAGCTGATACACAGGGGCTCTTCAAAGTGGAAGCCAGTAGAGGGCTGAAAGGATGCTATATGCTTCTTGATGAAGCCTCGGTTACGGGCACTGCAAATGTTGTTATGGCAGCAGTGCTTGCACAAGGACAGTCCACCATTTTCAATGCCGCTTGCGAGCCTTATCTAGCCCAGTTATGCCGGATGTTGAACAGGATGGGCGCCAAAATAGAAGGAATCGGTTCCAACCTGCTGACTATACAAGGTGTTGACCGGTTGTCAGGCACTGAACACAGACTGCTTTCAGACATGATTGAAGTGGGGAGTTTTATCGGACTGGCTGCACTCACCGGAGCAGACATCACCATAAGAAATGCCGGAATAGACCATCTTGGAATAATACCGGATGTATTCAGCCGTCTGGGCATAAAAATGGATATCACAAATGATGATATTCATATACCCAGCCATGATCACTACGAGGTTGAAACCTTCATGGATGGCAGCATCATGACAATTGCCGATGCTCCCTGGCCAGGTTTTACACCTGACCTGATCAGTATAGTTCTCGTTGTTGCAACTCAGGCTAAAGGTGCAGTACTGATACATCAGAAAATGTTTGAAAGCAGGCTTTTCTTTGTCGACAAACTCATTGACATGGGGGCACAAATCATTTTATGCGACCCACACAGAGCAAATGTAATAGGACTTGACCGCAAACATCCTCTCCGCGGAATCCGGATGAGTTCGCCCGACATCCGTGCTGGTGTTGCATTGCTGATTGCCGCGCTTTCGGCAGATGGCATTAGTATCATCGATAATATCGATCAGATCGACAGAGGATATCAGTATATTGATATCCGGTTACAAAATTTGGGTGCAGCCATTGAACGTATTGTCTGATTCCTGCCAATTTGACAATCATATTGGACTTGGCAAAAAAATTGCTACAGATGAGCGTATTGTTCAACATAATAATTAATGAAAGACATGGAAGAGCGTAATGAGGGGCAAGCAGAAGAATTTGAAGACATCAGCTTTGACACGGAAGAACAAACCGGCAACGATACTTCATCAAAAAAAGACAAGAAAAGCCGCAAGGACAGGAAAAATGATGCTGTAATCGCAGAAATGAAAGCGAAAAATGAAGAACTAAACGATAAATACCTTCGCTTGTTTTCTGACTTTGACAATTTTCGCAAAAGAACTTTAAAAGAGAAAACGGAACTTACAAAAACCGCTTCAGAAGACATCATAAAAAGCCTGCTTGTGGTATTGGATGATATGGAGCGTGCAATCGAAATGATGCACAACGATACAGCCGGCAATCCGGTTTTGGAGGGTATTATATTAATTTATAACAAGTTGTCAAAGATTCTTAAAGAAAAGGGTCTTGAATCAATTGATGCAAAAGGAGCAGAATTCAATACCGATTTTCATGAAGCACTCACCAATATTCCTGCGCCCGACGAAAGCCAGAAAGGGAAAGTAATAGACGTGATTCAGAAAGGATACATGCTGGGGGGCAAGGTTATCAGATTTGCACGAGTGGTTGTGGGCAGTTAATCATTCAATAACAACCAAACATGTCTAAACGAGATTATTACGAGGTTCTTGAAGTGGATAAAAATGCCACTGAAAACGATATCAAAAAAGCTTATCGGAAGATGGCTCTTAAGTATCATCCCGATAAAAACCCGGACGATAAGCATGCTGAA
Source organism: Bacteroidales bacterium (assembly GCA_024710405.1). GTDB lineage: Bacteria > Bacteroidota > Bacteroidia > Bacteroidales > F082 > UBA6192. The sequence continues at coordinate 321,269 of JANJUV010000019.1, read as the reverse complement.
GACATGTTTAAGGAAGCTGCCGAGGCCTACGAAGTGTTGAGTGATCCTGACAAGCGTGCACGGTATGATCGTTACGGCCATGCCGGTATGGGCGGAACTTCAGGCGGCAGTGGATTTGGTGGTGGAATGTCAATGGATGATATATTCAGCCAGTTCGGAGATATTTTCGGTGGGGCTTTTGGCGGTTTTGGAGGACAATCCCAGCGAGGAAGACGTGTCAATAAAGGATCCAATCTCAGAGTCAAGGTCAGACTTAACCTGCAGGAAATTGCAACCGGGGTTGAGAAAAAGATCAAAGTCAGCAAATATGTTTCATGCAAAGTATGCAGGGGCACCGGTGCAGATAGCGGCACATCCTATGCCACATGCAATACCTGTCATGGTTCGGGGCATGTCACTCGTGTCACCAACACCTTTCTGGGTCAAATGCAGACAACCTCAACATGCCCTTCATGCGGAGGCGAGGGACGCAGCATTACAAAGCCATGCACCAGTTGTCATGGGAACGGAGTGGTCAAGGAAGACGACATAATCACACTTAATATTCCCGCAGGAGTAGCCGAGGGAATGCAACTTTCGGTGAGTGGTAAAGGTAATGCAGGTGCCAGAGCCGGTATACCGGGTGACCTGATTGTGCTCATTGAAGAAGAAAAGCATTCCGAACTTGAACGCGACGGGAACAATCTGCTTCACAATCTATTCATTAGTTTTTCAGACGCAGCGCTGGGCACTCAGGTTGATGTTCCAACAGTGGATGGGAAAGCAAGAGTGAAAATTGCACCCGGAACACAACCAGGCAAAATACTGAGGCTTAAAGGAAAAGGGCTTCCGTCAGTGAACGGTTATGGCAGCGGTGACCTGCTGATAAATATCAACGTCTGGATACCAAAAGACCTGAGCAAAGAGGAGAAAGCTATACTTGAAAAACTTCGTGATTCCGTCAACTTCAAACCAAATCCGACAGCTTCCGAAAAAAGTTATTTTGACCGAATGAAGGATTTTTTCTCCTGATAAACATCAACCTATGATTTTTTTTGAAACCCGTCAGGTAAGCAAAAGATATGCACACCACCTGGCCCTCGACAAGGTGAGCATCAGTGTGCCTCAACAAAGTATTTATGGTTTGCTCGGACCAAACGGCGCGGGGAAAACATCGCTGATCAGAATTATTAACCAAATTACAGCTCCTGACGAGGGTGAACTATTGCTGAATGGTAAACCCATGAAACCTTCGGACACCGCAGTTATAGGCTACCTGCCCGAAGAAAGGGGGCTTTATAAAAAAATGAAGGTCGGTGAACAAGCTCTGTATCTTGCACAACTCAAAGGAATCAGCAAGCGTGATGCCCGCAAAAGACTTGGCGAATGGTTTGAGAAATTCGAAATTACAGCATGGTGGAACAGAAAGGTGGAAGAACTTAGTAAAGGAATGCAACAAAAGATCCAATTTATTGTCACAGTAATCCACCAGCCTGATATGCTGATCTTTGATGAACCTTTCAGTGGTTTTGATCCCATCAACGTTAACCTGCTTAAAGACGAAATTATTAACCTGCGCAACAACGGTTCTACAATATTATTCTCTACACACAACATGGCCTCGGTCGAGGAACTCTGCAGTCATATTACTTTAATCAACAGTAGCCGTAAAATCATAGAGGGACGTGTTACAGATGTTAAGAACGAGCACCGTACACATGCCTACATGATTTCAATGATGGATCTGCATAAAAATCCGGTTGAATTTCTTCCTCAACGATTCATTGTTTCTGACAGCAGGACCGAAAACGATGGCACTGTAAACTTTACCATTCAGGCAGACGGTTCTGAAAAGCCAAACGAACTGATAGAATATTTTGCCAGACAAGGCGTGATAAAGGGTTTCAGTGAGAAGATGCCTTCCATGAATGATATTTTTATTAAACTGGTGAACCAGACTAAACCCAAGTGAAATGAATAAAATTGCATTGATTATACAACGCGAATACCTCACCAGGGTCATGAAGCGCAGTTTTATCATCATGACTTTTCTGGGGCCCATACTTATGGCTGCACTAATGATTGTGCCGGTATATTTAGCCTCACTCTCTGATCTCAGTGAACGAAAAGTGGCCATTCTCGACGAAACAGGATGGTTCATGGGTAAGTTTGAAAAAGGTGACAATCTGAGTTTTGAATATGTTTTCAACGATCTGAATACCGAAAAAGAAAATCTGAAAGCCGGTGTCTATGACGCCTTGCTGTACATTCCCCGTCCCGATCTAAACATCCCTGTCAACGCCGAGTTGTTCAGTATTCGACAGGCCTCCATGAACATGAGGTCGTATGTCAGAAACGTCATGAAGACTGAAGTGGAGAACCGCAAACTAATGGCATCAGGTATTGATCCTGATGTGATTAAATCCGCAAAAACCAACATCAACATTGTTACCATCAGGCTCGACGAGGATGGAGGCGAAACCCGTTCATTCACTGAAGTTGAAGTTGCCCTTGGCATATTCTCGGCCATACTGATTTATTTTTTCATCTTCCTGTTTGGCTCGCAGGTCATGCGCGGTGTTATTGAAGAAAAAACAAATCGTATCGTTGAAGTTATTATTTCCTCCGTCAAACCATTCCAGTTGATGATGGGCAAAATTGTCGGAGTTGCTTTAGTCGGCCTAACTCAGTTTCTGTTATGGGTTTTACTTACAGGAATTATCTATTTGTTGTTTGTATCAGTGGCTGGAATGGAAGTACAGAAGGGTGCTGATGTTTTTGGACAAGGATCGGTCATCGGTGGACAAACCGAAACGATTCTTCAGGAAGACAGAGGACAGGATGGTGTTAAGCAAGTGATGGAAGTGATTAGTTCGATTCATTTCGGGACAATGATCTTCAGTTTCATCTTTTACTTCCTTGGAGGGTATCTCCTTTATGCAGCACTATTTGCTGCCATTGGTTCAGCTGTGGATAACGAAACTGATACCCAACAATTCATGCTTCCAGTATCAATTCCCCTGATTTTAGGTATCGTATTATCCAATCTCATCGTAAATAATCCTGACGGCCCGCTTGCATTCTGGTTTTCAATCATACCGCTCACTTCACCGGTCATTATGATGGTGCGAATTCCTTTCGGCGTGCCGCTTTGGGAACTTGCGCTCTCCATGGCCTTGCTTATTGGCGGCTTCATTTTTACCACCTGGCTGGCTGCAAAAATTTATCGTACCGGCATTCTGATGTATGGCAAAAAGGTTTCTTATGCCGAACTCTGGAAATGGCTCAAGTATTAAAATGAAATGCGCACATTTTAACTTTTAGGCTAACTTTTCATGTAGTTGATATCGGTAATCGTCGTGAAGAAGATTAACTGACCCGACACGTCTTTGACATCATACATTTTTACAAAGAAGTTGAACGAAGTTTTACAAAGATAGAAACCCGTTTAAAGCTTCAAAGAAGGTGGCATTACAACAAGTTGATTATAAATCGCTGAACTCCGGAGACTTAATCATTTGATTCACATTCGGCATATTTTGGGATTAAATGACAGAATAATTGGCAGTTGTCAAATAATATGCTAATTTTGCACCCTCAAAAAAAATACATTAAGCAGCAATAACTTAATTCTCAATCAGAAATGCAAAACAAAGGAGCTATCAAGGTTTTTGCCATTGCCCTTGCGATTGTATCGCTTTACCAGTTGTCATTCACTTTTGTAACCCAGCGGGTAGAAAAGAAGGCCAATGAATACGCCAACAATGAAGTAACTGTGAATCTTGCCAAAAAGATGGCACAGGATAACGATATTCTTCTGGGTTATTATCTTGATTCAATATCGGACGCACGCGAGACCTACTTCCTTGATTCGATGGATAACGTGGTTGTTTACAATATACTTATCGACAAGTACACCTACCGTGATGCCAAGGAAAGAGAGATAAATCTGGGACTTGACCTCAAGGGAGGTATGAACGTCGTGCTGGAAGTATCGGTTGTGGATATCATTCAGGCCTTATCAGGAAACAGCAAGGATCCTGTGTTTGTTCAGGCCATGCAGCTTGCCCGTGAAAAGCAGAAAAACAGTCAGAAAGACTTTGTAACCCTCTTTGGTGAGTCGTTCAACGAAGTTGATCCGAATGCTCAGCTGGCTTCTATTTTCTTGTTCGAATTTAAGGACAGGGGTATAAATGTGAATTCCACCAACAGCGAGGTACTTGATGTTATCAGGCAAGAGACTGAAAGCGCGATAGATCGTTCATTTCAGATTCTGCGCACCAGGATTGACCGTTTTGGTGTAACTCAGCCCAATATTCAGCGTCTGGCTGTTTCGGGTCGCATACTCGTTGAGTTGCCCGGAATCAAGGATCCCAAACGTGTGCGTAAACTGTTGCAGGGAACAGCACAGCTTGAATTTTGGGAAACCTACAACTTCTCTGAACTCTACACATTCTTTGATGATGCTAATCAAAGACTGGCCGAAATGAATATCGCCAATCAGGAAACCGAAACAACAGACCTTTCTGGGTCAACGGCAGGCGAAGAGACTGCTGTTACAACTGATTCCAATGAAACTGCGGCAATAGACGAACTAATAGAGACATCTGCCAGTGATACTGCAGCAACAGGTTCTTTACTCGACCAGATTAAAAGCGATACAACAGCCACAGATCAGGAATCATTTGAAGAATATGCCAAAAAGAATCCGCTCTATGCGTATTTGATGCCATCTTATTTCCCCGATGAATCAGGCAGATATTTTCCGGGCAATACAGCCAGAATAGGAACAGCACTTGTTAAGGACACTGCCATGATTAACAATATGCTTCGCAGGGTAAACTCTGTGTTTCCCAGGAACATGAAACTTGCCTGGACAGTGAAACCCACCTCAATGGCCGGCGATCAGCCCGAAGTGCTGGAACTTGTTGCCCTCAAAGGTTCGCGCGACAACAAAGCTGCCATGGGAGGAGAAGTAATTATCGATGCCCGTCAGGATTTCGACCCCAACGGCAGGGTTGAAGTAACCATCCAGAAAAACAGCGAAGGCGCGAAAAGCTGGAAAAGACTTACAGGAGAAAACATCGGCCGTCAGATTGCCATTGTACTTGATGATTATGTGTATTCTTATCCCGTTGTAAATGATGAAATTCCAAATGGTCGCTCCTCCATTTCCGGTGGAGATATGTCTATTGAAGAAGCACAGGACCTTGCCAATATCCTGAAAGCCGGTAAACTACCTGCTCCGTCCAAAATTATGGAAGAAGCTGTAGTGGGTCCATCTCTGGGACGTGAAGCCGTTAGTTCAGGTCTTTGGTCGTTTGTGCTGGCATTTGTGCTGGTACTGGTCTACATGGTGTTCTATTATCACCGTGCCGGATTCGTGGCCGACCTTGCCCTTTTTACCAATATCTTTTTCCTGATGGGAGTGCTTGCCTCACTCGGAGCAGTGCTCACACTGCCCGGTATTGCCGGTATCGTTCTAACCCTCGGTATGGCTGTCGATGCCAACGTAATTATCTATGAACGCATCAAAGAAGAAGTCAGGGCCGGAAAGGGAGTCAGACTTGCAATTACCGACGGATACAAAAACGCTTATTCAGCTATTATAGACGGTAACGTTACAACATTGCTTACGGGTATTGTCCTTTATACTTTTGGAACCGGCCCCGTTCAAGGTTTTGCAACTACCCTGATTATCGGTTTGCTTACTTCACTGTTTACTTCAATCCTAATCTCAAGGATTATCTTCGTTTATTTGCTCGACACCAACAAAACCATAACATTCAGCACAAAGCTCACCAGTGATTTTCTGGCCAATGCCAACTTTAATTTTCTGGGAATGCGCAAGAAAGCATATGTCTTCTCGATCATTATGATTTTCATCAGTCTGGTGTCGCTCACTTTCCGCGGATTGAACTATGGTGTTGATTTCACCGGTGGCCGCACTTATCTTGTCCGTTTTGATCAGGATGTAACAGTGAATGAGGTTCGTAATGCACTTACAGCTGAATTTCCCAATGCCGCTCCTGAAGTGAAAACTTTTGGGCCTTCACGTCAGGTGAAAATAACTACGAAATATCTTATCGATGATGAAAGCAAGGAAGTCGATTCAATAATTCAACAGAAACTGTACAATGGATTGAACAAATTCTTTGCTGCACCGATCAACTACAACCAGTTTACGAGCGATGAAGAAGCTGATGACAAACTTATTGGTATTCTCAGCTCCCAGAAGATCGGACCAACTATTGCAAGCGACATCAGAAATAAAGCTATAATGGCAATTGTGTTCTCGCTGATTATCATATTCAGCTACATTGCCATCCGGTTCCGCAAATGGCAGTACGGACTTGCCGGTGTGATTGCTTTGTTCCACGACTCAATCATTGTGCTTGGTTTGTTCTCCTTGTTCTATAATATCCTGCCATTCAATATGGAAGTTGACCAGGCATTTATTGCAGCCATCCTTACCATCATCGGTTACTCTATTAATGATACTGTAATTATTTTCGACAGGATCAGAGAAAATATCGGATTGCACCCAAAGCGGAGCCTGATGCAGAACATCAACGACGGATTGAACCAAACTCTGGCCAGAACAATCAACACAACGGGAACAACACTTATGGTGTTGCTGATGATTTCCATATTTGGCGGCGAAGTTATCCGCGGATTTGTTTTTGCCCTTCTTGTCGGTATCCTGTTCGGAACATACTCATCCGTGTTTAATGCCAGTCCGCTGGTGTTCGACCTGTTGACAAGAAACAAAAAGCAGGCTTCTGTTTCAGAGAAAGCAGAATCAGCTGATTCGAAAAAGAAAGCCTGACCAAACAATATTTATCTTAATACAGACCCGGCATTCTAAATGCCGGGTTTTTTTTTAATATCTTCTTGCAAAACCACATTCATATTGGTTTCGCAATGCAGCCACTACAACCAACAGATTGTTTTCGTATTTTTGCCTGAAGAAAAAAAGTTATGCTGCTGTTTTTTGATCTGGGTGCAGGCGAGATATTCATGATTATTTTGGTAATTGTTGTTGTGTTCGGGCCAAAACAAATACCGGATATTGCCCGAAGTCTTGGAAAAACCATTAACGAAATGAAGCGCGCCTCCTCCGATTTTAAAAATGAAATCAATAAAGAAGTTCAGCGGATTGAGCGTGAAGAAAGATATCAGGAATTCGTTAAGCAAAAAGCTGACGCTGCATCTGATGAAAAGGCAGCAATACCGGGCGAAATACACATTACTGCCAACAAAGAAACTTCTGACAGACAAACTGACACCAATAAAACAACATAATTGACGTTACAATAAGTTGAAACATTCAGTTCCCATGAAGCAAGTCATTAGTATCGGACTCATACTCTTTCTGACATTATTGCTCCACGGCACAGCTGCGGGGCAGCGCAATCCGGCGCGTTCGGCTGATGATGCCTTCGACCGCAAACAGTTTTCGGTTGCCATTGACAGGTATAAAAAAGCATACAACAAAACCAGACGAAACTCAGACGAGCGCGAACGGATCAGCTACAGGCTTGCCTTATCCTATCAATACACAGGAAATTACAAACGTGCTGAAGCTACCTACAGAAGGCTGACCCGTACCGAGATCGACAAAAAGTACCCCGAGATGCTGCTTAATTTTGCAGACGTACTTAAAATGAACCAGAAGTTTGACGAAGCCATACAGTTCTATCAACTTTATGCAGAACGTGTACCTGATGACCCAAGAGGCAAACTGGGGGCTGAAACAACTACTCTGATAAAAGAATGGATTGAAAATCCCTCAAAATATGAGTTAACGCAGCTGAAAAAAATCAACTCCCGCGAATCGGATTTCGCGGCAACATGGGCTTCTAACAATTACAACGAAATTATTTTCACCTCAACACGTGAAAATGCCACCGGCAAAGAAAAGGACGGGTGGACGAACCAGAGCTTCAGCGACCTGTTTATATCACGCCTCGATCGCAAAGAAGAATGGAGTACTCCGGCTTTGCTTGATGAATCAGAAATCATCAACACCAAAGCCAACGAAGGAGCTCCGCATATGAACCGAAAGTTTACAACTCTATATTTCACGCGTTGTGCAAACGATCAGCAGGTGCAATCGGGCTGTCAGATTTACTATTCAACTCGATCAGGGCGCAGTTGGTCGAGCCCGAAACTGCTCCCGATTCAGGGAGTAGATACACTGGAAGTCATTGGTCATCCTTCCTTGAGCGAAAATGAGCTGATACTTTATTTCTCGGCCGAAAGGCGCGGTGGTTTTGGCGGAAAAGATATATGGGTTGCTTTACGCAATTCGGCTGGCGATGAATTCAAAAGACCACTCAACATCGGCCCGGTGGTAAATACCAAAGGCGACGAAGTTTTTCCTTTCCTGAGAAACGACACAACCTTGTTTTTTGCGTCAAACGGACATGGCGGTATGGGTGGTCTTGATATCTTTGTTACAACAGCAGATACCGCAGGAAACTGGAGCCTGCCACGTAACCTAAAATATCCAATCAACTCCACCGCTGACGACTTCGCAATCATTTTCCATCCTGATGAGGAAAGGGGATTTCTGTCATCGAACCGCGACAACACACGCAATATTGACAACATTTATTACTTCACTGAACCTCCTGTGTTCTTTACCATCTCAGGAACAGTAACCAACGAAAAAACCCTCCAGTTTGTCGAGAATGCCGTAATTAAACTGGTAGGTTCTGACGGATCAAGTGTTGGAACACGAACTAACGACAAAGGTTTCTTCCAGTTTGGACAAAGCCAGGTGAACAAAAACACCACTTATGAAATTATTGTGGATAAGGCCAACTTTTTCACAAAAAGTGCCATTGAAACCACTGTCGGTGTTGAATTTAGCCGTGATTTTATTAAAAACTTCGTACTCGAACCCATACCCGAAGAACCTATCGTTCTTCCCGATATTCTTTATGATCTGGCCCGATGGGAACTCAAACCCCAATACGAAGATTCGCTTCAGGGATTGATCGTCACACTGCAGCTCAATCCCACCATCATTGTCGAATTGGCGTCGCATACAGATAACCGCGACACCGAAGAACGCAACTTTGTACTTTCACAGAGACGCGCGCAATCAGTGGTTGACTATCTCATCCTTCGTGGCATTGAGCCCGGAAGACTTGTAGCCAAAGGATATGGCGAAATCGCACCCCGCAAACTCGACAGAGATGTCACTGTTAATGGTTTCAGATTTGACAAGGGAACCATACTTACTGAACAGTATATAAACAGCCTTGGCACAAACGAGCAAAAAGAAGCGGCCCACCAGCTCAACAGGCGTACTGAATTCAAAGTGCTTAGCAAAGATTTTGTGCCAAAACCATCCAATCAACCCATTGATCAGCAAGTGCAGATCCTGATCAATCCTGATGAGGCATTCAGCACCTTCAGAACAGAAGATAAAACAGGCGCGTTTATCGTTGCTTTCAATCTCGATGGCCACAACGACGAATTTACGTACGACCGTAACTCACAGCCCTCAGTCTCGCTCGAAAAAGCATTGGAATTACTCAGAAAAGGAGTGATTACTAAAGACAACTTTAAAGGTGAAACCGACAACATCATCACAGCCGGTTCTATTGCTGATAAAGCTGTATTCACTATCAAAGAACTACGTGTTGGTGAAAGAACACTGAACAATGTGGATATCACCGTTCATCACAATTTGAAGTACGGCTTCATTTTCGGACAGAAGACTCTTGCGCAAATTGCTCCATTTGAATTCAATACCAAAACGATGAAACTGATTTTCAAATGAGTGCAGATCAGCGGTACAATCTACGGGGCGTTTCTGCATCAAAAGAAGATGTGCACCGGGCCATCAGTAAGCTCGAAAAAGGATTATTTCCAAATGCATTTTGCAAAGTCATTCCTGATATACTGGGCAGCGATCCCGACTTCTGCAACATCATGCATGCCGACGGAGCCGGTACCAAATCGTCACTGGCCTACCTGTACTGGAAAGAAACGGGTGACATAAGTGTTTGGGAAGGAATTGCACAAGATGCAATTGTGATGAATACCGATGACCTGCTCTGTGTGGGTGCTACCGACAATATTCTGCTTTCGTCAACCATCGGGCGCAACAGGAATCTTATCCCAGGTGAAGTCATATCAGCCATTATCAACGGAACCGAAAAGTTCTTAGCCCGCATGCGTGACCTTGGTATCGGCATATGGAGCAGCGGAGGCGAAACGGCCGATGTGGGCGACCTGGTGCGCACCATCATTGTGGACAGCACGGTAACTGCCCGCCTCAAACGCAATGAAGTAATAGAAAACAACATACAAGCCGGTGATGTTATCGTTGGCCTTGCTTCTTTTGGTCAGGCAAAATACGAGGAAACCTATAACGGTGGCATGGGCAGCAATGGACTCACTTCGGCACGGCATGATGTGTTTCATAAATTTCTGGCAAAAAAATACCCTGAAAGTTTTGATCCGCTTGTGCCCGAAGAACTTGCTTATTCAGGCCCTTTCAGCCTTACCGATCCCACCGAAGTGCCGGGCGTAAATGCCGGACAAATGGTGCTGGCACCTACACGTACTTATGCACCCATTATTAAAACCCTTTTGAAGGATTACCGCCCAAACATCCACGGCCTGATCCACTGCAGCGGGGGCGGACAAACCAAAGTGCTCCACTTTGTGGACAAGCTGCACATTATCAAAGATAATTTGTTCGACACCCCCCCCCTGTTCCGCATGATTCAGCAAGCCTCCGGCACCGACTGGCACGAAATGTACAAGGTATTTAATATGGGCCACCGCATGGAGGTTTATACCGATGAAAAAACGGCTGAAGCATTGATAGACATTTCAAGATCGTTTGGGGTTGAAGCAAAAACGATAGGACGGGTGGATGTCAGCCAAAACAAAAGAATGACAATTAATAGCGCATTTGGAGTGTTTAAGTTTTGATTTGACTTAGATTTTGTCAATCAGCCATGTGGCTTTTCGAAGCCATACTGCCTCATTAATTAAACATTAAAGATGATTATATCTAAGTTCCATACCTTAATCAGGATAAGGCGATATCTGGTTCCTGTGCAATTGCATTATTCGTATCAAACTAATTAATCCCTACCTTTGCACCCCAAAAAGCAGAAAAAGTGGAGATTACCGATAAGCTCGAAGACATCAGGCGCCGCTGGGAAGAGATGGGCGAACAGCTCAACGACCCTGCCGTTATGGCCGACATGAAACGCTTCGTGAAGCTCAACAAGGATTACAAAGACATGGAACCTGTTGTTGCTGCCTTTAAAGAATACAAAAATATTGTTGCCAACATCGAACACGCCCGTGAAATCATGCGTAAGGAAAAAGACGAAGATTTCCGCAATATGGCCAAAGAAGAACTTGATGAGCTCAGCATCCTAAAAGAAAAACTGGAAGAAGACATCAGGCTGATGCTCATTCCCAAAGACCCACAGGACGACAAAAACGCAGTGGTCGAGATCAGGGCCGGAACAGGTGGCGATGAAGCCAGTATTTTTGCCGGAGACTTATACCGGATGTACCTGAAATATTGCGAAAACAAAGGATGGAAGACCGAATTGGTCGATATGAACGAAGGCACTGTAGGCGGTTTTAAAGAAATTGTGTTTAACGTGATCGGGCCGGGTGCTTATGGGATACTGAAATTTGAATCAGGTGTGCACCGTGTGCAGCGCGTGCCCAAAACCGAAACACAGGGACGTATCCACACATCGGCTGCTTCAGTTGTGGTGTTGCCAGAGGCCGAAGAGTTCGACATTGAATTGCTTGATAAAGATATCAGAAAAGATACTTTTTGCTCTTCGGGACCCGGCGGACAATCAGTTAACACAACTTATTCAGCGGTTCGCCTCACCCACATTCCGAGCGGGATCGTTGTTTCTTGCCAGGATGAAAAGTCGCAGATCAAAAACCTTGCAAAAGCGATGAAAGTGCTGCGCACCAGGCTCTTTGAACGCGAATACAGCAAATACCTAGAAGAGATTGCGTCAAAAAGGAAAACCATGGTGTCAACAGGCGACCGCTCAGCCAAAATCCGTACCTACAATTGGCCACAAGGCAGGGTAACTGATCACCGGATCAACCTCACCTTGTATAACTTATCGGCCATCATTGACGGCGATGTTGACGAAATGATCGAGAAACTGCAAATGGCTGAAAACGCCGAGCGACTGAAAACAGAATTGGGCTAATCCGAAGATAATGACCAAAGAACAACTGCTGGAACAAATCATCAGGAAACAATCCTTCCTTTGTGTGGGTCTTGATACCGATGTTGATAAAATTCCTACTCACCTGAAACAGGAAGCAGATCCGGTTTTTGCCTTCAACAAGGCCATCATTGATGCTACCGCGCCTTTTGCCATTGCCTTTAAACCCAATCTGGCATTTTACGAAAAATATGGTGTTTCGGGATGGCAATCACTCGAAAAAACCATTGAATACCTCAACAGCAACTACCCCGACATCTTTACCATTGCTGATGCCAAAAGGGCCGATATCGGAAATACATCCGCTGCTTACGCACAGACATTTTTTCAAACACTTGGTTTTGATTCTCTTACCGTTGCACCCTACATGGGGAGTGATTCGGTTGAACCCTTCCTGAGACACAAAGATAAGTGGGTGATTTTGCTTGCACTTACTTCAAACCCCGGCTCTGCTGACTTTCAAACCATGAAGACAGGCGAAAGCGGGGAGCGCTTGTATGAACAGGTTATCCGCACATCGCAGAAGTGGGCAAGCCCCGAACAACTGATGTATGTCATTGGCGCAACACATCCCAAAGAGATGGGAACAATCAGAGCCCTTGCACCGGATCATTTTTTACTGGTACCCGGTATTGGAACTCAGGGAGGCGATCTGCAAGAAATTGCACGCCAGGGTTTCAATGACCAATGCGGACTGATTGTCAACTCCTCCCGTGCAATCATTTACGCTTCAAACGGACCGGATTTTGCCCTGAAAGCCGCAACTGAAGCCGAAAAAGTACAGCTTCAAATGAAACAAATTCTTGCTGAACACCGTCTGACAATCAGTAACTAAAAACCCGGAACGTTCAGCCCCGGGTTTTTCAATTACAACAACTTCATTATTAAAGCCCTTCCAAAACGGTAGTCCAACCGTACTTATCTTCGGTTAATCCTTCCTGAATGGACAAAAGTGTTTTGTACAATTTTGTTGAATATGGACCAGCTTCATCACCATACTCATAGACCTTTTTTGTTTCGCGGTCAACAATCTTTCTGATGGGCGAAATGATGGCGGCTGTGCCGCAGGCGCCAACTTCTTCGAATGTTTCGAGTTCTTCAAGCGGAACGGGACGCCTTTCGACAGTGAGACCGATTTCTTCAGCGATCACTTCAAGGCTTTTGTTGGTTATGGAAGGCAGAATAGTGCACGACTTCGGGGTTACATATGTTTTATTCTTTATGCCGAAAAAGTTTGCCGGACCAGCCTCATCGATATACTTTTTTTCTTTTGCATCGAGAAACAACACCGAACTGAATCCATCTGCATGAGCCCTGTCGGCGGGTCTCAGACTTGCAGCATAATTGCCGCCAACTTTAATGTGGCCTGTACCTTGCGGGGCAGCTCTGTCATAATCATGCACCAGCTCGATGGCCACAGGCTTGAACCCTTCTTTGAAATAAGGCCCAACTGGGCTTACAAACACAACAAACATATACTCTTTGGCCGGTTTCACGCCAACCTGAGGCCCTGAACCAAACAATAACGGCCTGATATAGAGCGCGGAACCGGTTCCGTAAGGCGGGATAAAACGGGCATTCAGCCTCACAGCCTTTTCAATAGATTCGAAAAACAACTCATCCGGAACCTTGGCCATCATGATGCCTGAAGCCGACATACGCATGCGCTTTGCATTGTCCTGCCAGCGAAACAAACGCACTTTTCCATCAGCACCACGATAGGCTTTCAGGCCTTCAAACGCTTCCTGGCCATAATGCAGGCCTGTGGCCGCCATATGGATGCTGATATATTCTGACGAACTTACTTCAATTTGTCCCCATTCACCGTTGCGCCAGTAACATCTTACGTTGTAATCCGTTGGATAATAACCAAATGGCAAGCTTTTCCAATCAATATTTTCCATATATTTTGATTTAAATGATTAGGCGTTATTCAAGCAGGCTAAGGTACGCAAAAAAAATAAACCGAAGTTCCCCAGGTCTATTTTGGAATCAGTCTAAGCAAGAAAATTCTCAATGAACTATGAAATGATTAGTCCATGACAAAAGAAGTGCGAAAACAAGGGCTGGCAATATATTCAGTATGTTGATCCGGGTAATCTGGAGCAGATTAAGCCCCAATCCCACCAGCATTACTCCTCCGGTAGCTGTAAGGTCCATGGTAATGCTGTCGGGGAGAAACGCACCAAAGTGCCATGCCAGCAGGGTCAATCCAGCCTGATAAATAAACAGGGGAACAATAGAAAACAAAACCCCGGCCCCAAGTCCTGAAGCCAGCGCAATAGACGATATTCCATCCATGATCGACTTGAGGTAATACAACTCACGCTGACCTTTCATGCCCTCCTCAATAGCTCCGAGAATGGTCATCGATCCCATGCAAAACAACAAAAAAGCAGTAAGCAAGCCTTCGTTAAAGGTTTTGCTTCCAATTTTAAATCTCTTTCCTAACCGGTCAGCCAATCCATTGAAAAACAATTCAAATTGTAGTGCCTCACCAAGTATTCCTCCTAAAATCAGCGAAAGAATCACTACCAGCCATTCATCGGCCCTAAGAGCCATATAAAAACCCAAAACAAGTGTAAACAAACCTATAACCTGAAATGTAATGGCACTATATCGTTCAGGAACCCTGGAATGAAAAAACAGTCCGATGGCACTACCCGCCAAAACTGCCAGAACATTGATTATGGTTCCTAAAATAATCATAACAGTTTGAGTTTAGCAAGTGCAGTCTCAAGATAATGTGTGGTTATGCCATAATACGCCTTTAGGCCGGCAATCTGATCATCGATACGTTCACCACCATTACGCATTTTTTTCTTTATTCCGGCGAGCATGATATTTTTTGGGGTATGCTCAGCATCAATGAACTCCGCTATACGCGTTTTGTATCCGTATTTCTCCATGATCAGCGCACGTAAAGTGTCTGTCAGAATCTCTGCCTGACGTTCGAGCAGAATTCCATAACGGAATAAGGGCAGTTTTTCCGCGCTTTCAAGCATCTCACGACGAATTTGTTTGTGACAGCAAGGAGCACACACAATAACTGAAGCACCGATGTGAATTCCGGCTGCAATAGCATCATCAGTAGCCGTGTCGCATGCATGCAGTGCAATCAGTACATCAGCATGCTGAAGTTTAAACGATTCGATACTTCCCTTCACAAAGCTGAGCCCGTCAAGGTGATGGTCCAGTACAATCTGATTCGTAAGCTCAACCAGTTCGGAACGTTGTTCAACTCCCGTGACCGAAATATTGTTGCCATACCTGGCTTTCAGATGCTCGAAAAACGCAAAAGTGAGGTATCCTTTTCCCGAACCCATGTCCACAACCCGCAATATTCCCTTGTGTTCTTCAGGCAACAGCGGATCGAGCAGTCCTATATACTTATCCACTTGTTTGAACTTGTGTTGCATTGAGGGCAACACAACCCCATCACGCGAAGTGATTCCAAGTGAGAACCAATAGGGCTTCCTCGGATCCAGAAATCGCTTTTTTTCGCGATCGTGACTTAGGTTTGCCTCACGGCCGGAATCGACTGGCCTGAACGTCAGTCGTGACGTTCCGTTCTTTGACGAAAGCCATTCATAATCGGCTTGAATCCCCAGCAGGTTGGCAGCTCTGAAACCACCAAGCAACTGACGCAATACATCGATTGCTTGTTCTTCAGAAAAGTTTTGTGTCCTGTGCTTATTATCTTCGGAATATACAAAAGAAAGCTGCCGGACACCTTTTATATAGACAGGTTTCACAAACACATTTCTGAGACTGTTGCTTTTAACCCTTGGTTTACTCAAGGTCAGCTTAACCAGTGTTCCCGAAGCGCTCAGTTGCTTAAAATGACCAAGCAAAGCTTCTAAATGTTCATCCTTCATGTGTCACGCCTCATTCATATCCGCAAATATAGCAAAATCAAACGACGATGTCCTTCCGTCCTTTGTCAACTGAATTGGAAATAGCGTTTTAAAACTTCACTGACTTACATGACGGGTCAAAATGTCAGGATTGATGGCGATGGCACACACTTTGATTCCACAGCAGAAACAATAAAAATTTCAGCTATGCAAAAAGGAACTATTGAGGTTAAGACCGAAAACATCTTCCCGATCATTAAGAAATTTCTTTATTCAGACCATGAAATATTTCTGCGCGAATTGGTCAGCAATGCCGTGGACGCCACACAAAAACTGAAAACTCTGGCTGCAAACGGTCAGTTCAAAGAAGAGCTTGGCGACCTGACCATTCAGATCGAAGCCGACAAAAAGAAAAAAACCATCACTATTCGCGACAAAGGGATCGGAATGACACAGGAGGAAGTTGAAAAATACATCAACCAGATTGCTTTCTCAAGTGCCGAAGAATTTGTCAAAAAATTCAAAACCAAATCACAGGCAGAATCAAATGCCATTATCGGGCATTTCGGGCTTGGATTCTATTCAGCTTTTATGGTTGCCGAAAAGGTCACCCTGAATACAAAAACCTATAAGAAAGGCGGAAGCACCAGAGCTGTTCAATGGGAATGTGACGGAAGTCCGGAATATTCCATCACGGAATCAGATAAAAAAGAACGCGGCACAGAAGTCACTCTTCATATCGACAAGGAAAACGAGGACTTCCTTGAAGAATACAAAATAAGGGAGTTGCTGAACAAATATTGTAAGTTTCTGCCCGTTCCCATCCAGTTTGGCACAAAAAAAGAGGAAGAACCCATTGAAGGCGAAACAGATAAAGATGGCAACGCCAAAACCAGAACAGTAGAGAAACCCTGGATCATTAATAATACTAATCCTCTATGGAAAAAAGCTCCTGTGGATGTAAACGATGAATCTTACAAGGATTTTTACAAGGAGCTCTATCCCTTGAATTTTGATGAACCGCTGTTCCACATCCATCTTAATGTTGATTATCCCTTCAACCTCACAGGGATACTGTATTTTCCCAAAGTAAAACACAACTATGAATTGCAACGAAACAAAATCCAACTCTACTGCAATCAGGTGTTCGTTACCGATTCGGTTGAAGGTATTGTTCCCGACTTTCTTACATTGTTGCATGGTGTGATCGACTCACCTGACATTCCGCTTAACGTAAGCCGTTCGTTCCTTCAAAGTGATCAGAACGTTAAAAAGATAAGCGGACACATTTCCAAAAAAGTGGCCGACAAACTGGAAGATTTGTTCAAGAAAGACAGGGAAAGTTTTGAAAAGAAATGGGACGACATCAAGATTTTCATCCAGTATGGAATGATCTCCGACACCAAATTCTATGAGCGTGCCGAGAAATTTGTTCTGCTGAAAAATACCGAAGGCAAATACTTCACCATCGAAGAATACCAGAAGCATATTGAGCCTGCACAGAAGGACAAGGACAAAAAGCTTGTTTTCCTTTATGCAACACATCAGGACGAGCAATTCAGCTATATTGAGAGCGCCAGAGGCAGAGGTTTTGACGTGCTTGTGATGGATGGTGTGCTCGACAGCCATTTCATCAACACAATGGAGCAGAAACTAAAGGACAGCAGCTTTGCACGGGTTGATTCAAACACTCTTGACAAGCTCATCTCAAAGGACGACACAGTCCTTCCTTCCAAACTTGAAGATCAGCAGAAGGAAACCCTGAAATCATATATTGAAACGCAGGTCGACAAAAAACAATTTGATGTTGTTTTTGAAAACCTGAGCGAGAGCGATACACCCTTGATGATCACCCAGAATGAGTTTATGAGACGCATGAAGGACATGAGTGCCATTGGTGGAGGTCCCATGATGGGACTGGGCGAACTTCCTGACTCATACAGTCTCGTCATCAACACAAACCACCCTGCCATCAGTAAACTTGCTCAGGAGCCCGATGAAAACAGATCAGACCTTTTCAGGCAAATGTTTGATTTGGCACGTTTGTCTAAAAACCTTCTTAAAGGCAAAGAACTCAATGAGTTTATCAACCGCAACATGCTAAACCTGACCAGCCATTAAAAGGTCAGGTTATGATGACTGAGGGTAATTATTTTTTTAAAATAAGTTGGAAAAACCTGAAAACCAAAAATAAGCGTAATTTCGCTGTGTAAAACATCAAACAAATATGAAAAAGAGTCTTATAATCTTATTGGTGGTTCTTGCTGTTGTGTTCATACTTTACAGCATGTTCAAGAACACATATAATAATATGGTATCCAAGAGCGAAGCAGTAACAGCTCAATGGGCCCAGGTTGAAAACGTTTATCAACGCAGAGCTGATCTGATTCCGAACCTTGTCAGCACTGTCAAAGGCTTTGCCGAACAGGAGCAGGAAGTATTGATCGGCGTTGTGGAAGCAAGGGCAAAAGCCACAAGCATGAATATTGACGCATCAAAGCTTAATGAAACCAATCTGCAGGCATTTCAGCAGGCCCAGGATGGCCTTTCGAGCGCGCTTTCGCGTTTGATGGTTGTGGTTGAAAAATATCCCGACCTGAAATCGAACCAGAACTTTCTTGAATTGCAGTCTCAACTCGAAGGAACTGAAAACAGAATTACCGTTGAGCGTCAAAAATTCAACGATACAACACGTGAATACAACACGTATGTAAAACGTTTTCCACAAACACTGTTCGCGGGAATGTTTGGTTTCGAAGAACGTCCATATTTTGAAGCTGATAAAGGAGCCGAAACTGCACCAAAAGTTGAATTCTGAAAATACTTGAACATGCCCGACGCCAAGAATTTTTTCACTCCTGCCGACAAAGAACATATTGTGCAGGCTATCCGTGAAGCTGAAGATGCGACCTCCGGTGAAATCAGGGTTCATCTGGAGAACTATTGCAGGGAAGATGTTCTCGACAGGGCAGCATTTTTATTCAATGAACTCAGAATCAACGAAACAGAGCATCATAACGGGGTATTAATCTATGTTGCGATAAAAGACAAAAAATTTGCCATCATTGGTGATGCAGGAATCAATGCAGTTGTAGAGGAACATTTTTGGGAAGACGTTAAACTACTTATGTCCGAACATTTTAAACTCGGAGAATTCGTGGCCGGACTGCAAAAAGGCATCCGCAAAGCCGGCGAAAAACTCAAAAAGCACTTTCCGGTAATGCGTGATGATGTGAACGAGCTAAATGATGAAATCTCATTTCTGTAAAACCATGATGAAGCAAATACTGAAGCTTTCGCGCACAATACCCTCAATGATAACCTTTTGGTTTATTGCATTTTTGTTGGTATTTGGTTTTTCGGGAACTGCGTATTCTCAAGAAATCCCTCCCAGACCTGACCCGCCTAAACTGGTTAATGATTTTACAGGAACACTGTCGCAAAGTCAGTTGCAGCAGCTCGAATCAAAACTCCTGCACTACAATGATTCAACATCAACACAGATTGTTGTTGCTATTGTAAGGGATCTGGGTAATTATGAAGTATCAGACTTTGCTTACAGACTTGGCGAGAACTGGGGTGTCGGGCAAAAAGGCAAAAATAACGGAGCAGTAATTTTGGTTAAACCAAAAACCGAAAGAAGCAGAGGAAAGGCTTTTATTGCAACCGGTTACGGACTTGAGGGGGCTGTCCCTGACGCGCTTGCCAGGCGGATTGTCGAGAATGAAATGATACCGTCCTTCATGGAAAATAATTATTTTGAAGGCATCGACAAAGCAGTGAACACGATCATTTCGCTGGCATCAGGCGAATACACTTCAGATGAATATCTGAACAGCACCAATGATGCCCCTCCCGGAGCATGGGTTATACCCATCATCGTCATCATAATCATCATTCTGGCAATGAAGCTTTCCAGATCGAACCACCACATCGGAAACAACAAAAATATGCCTCTTTGGACAGCTCTTTGGCTGGCTAGTCAGGCTGGCAGAAGCCACAGAGGAAGCTGGGGAGGTTTCTCAGGAGGCTCAGGCGGTTTTGGAGGAGGAGGTTTTGGCGGTTTTGGAGGAGGCAGTTTTGGAGGAGGAGGAGCCGGCGGAAGCTGGTAATTTTTTGGTCGGTTTACTTTTTTTTAATCCTCTTGAGAATCAAGACATTTTGATTTGCAATATATCCGGATTTACCCGAGAATCAATCTAAACAGGTAATCTTTTACCTGTTTTTTTTATTTGGAAGTAATTTCTTTTTATATTTGAACGATCAATTGAAAGAACCAAACCAAAATTCAACACCCTGTTAATTATGATATTAACAGCTTTCAGGAATCTGAAATACATTTCATCAATATTAGCATCAAACATGATGATCCGATTATTACCCCTGTTAAACAGGATTAACCGGGTTGGGTTGATAGTGCTTTTTACCGGTTTTCTCATGTCCGGCAATCAAGCACAGGCCCAGACACCCGAAGCTGAAAAAAACTTTCAGGTATGTAAAGCATGCCATAACATCGACGGGCCGAAGCTGATTGGCCCCAACCTTGCCGGCGTAACAGAGCGCAGAACTACTGAGTGGCTGATAAAATTTATCAGAAACTCACAGGAGGTCATTCAATCTGGTGATCCGATAGCAGTTCAGCTTTTCGAGGAGTACAACCGCATCCCGATGCCGCCAAATCCACTGTCTGACGAACAGATTATGGATTTGCTGGCTTACATAAAGAATGGCGGGAAAGTTGCCGCAGAATTTGCTCAGGCAGCTCCGACAGATGAACAGGTAGCACAAAAACAAGCCCTGATCGACGAAATGCAGGCAAAACATCTGGAAAACGAAGCCAGACTTATTGAGCTTGAAAGGGATGCCAACCGCAATTTCGGCACAACCTTTATCATCACCCTGATCATCCTGATCGTGGTATTATTTGACCTGCTAGTGACCAAAGTGATCAAGGCAAGGTTTGTACACAGCATACTTATCCTTGTTTCGGTTTTTATAATAGGTGAAATCCTTTATAAAGAAGCCACTATGCTGGGCCGTCAGCAGTATTATCAACCGGAGCAACCGGTTTGGTTCTCGCACAGAATTCATGCCGAGCAAAACAAAATTGACTGCCTTTATTGCCATAGTTCGGTCGAGAAAGGCAAAAGTGCCGGAATACCAAGCACCCAATTGTGTATGAATTGCCACAACGTTGTCAGATCAGGCAAAATTACCGGCACAGTAGAGATTGCAAAAGTCATAGAGTCATGGGAAACAGGTAAACCCATCGAATGGATCAGAATACACAACCTTCCCGACCATGTTTACTTCAACCATGCGCAACATGTACAGGTTGCCAAGCTTGATTGTGCCGAATGTCATGGTGCTGTTGAAAAAATGGATGAGGTAATGCAGGTGCATGATCTCAGTATGGGATGGTGTCTTGAGTGCCACCGGAAAACGGAGGTTCAGTTCACGTCAAACTCATTCTATGAAACTTACGAAAAGCTTCATGAGCAATTGAAGAGCGGACAAATTAAAAAAGTTACGGCCGACATGGTAGGCGGCGACAATTGTATGAAATGCCATTATTAATCCATTTATAGATCATACTACCTTTACATGGAAAAGAAATATTATAAAAGCCTTGAGGAACTCAGGATAGCACCCGATGAGTTTCAAAACGGCGAGATGTTAGGCGATAAAAAAAGTTTGCTGCTTATGGAGCAGGAGTTGAAGCAATCAACCGGACCAAACCGCCGTGACTTTCTGAAGCTGTTTGGTTTCACAGTTGCTTCGGCAGCGGTTGCCGCCAGTTGCGAACAACCCGTACGCAAAGCCATACCATTTCTCATTCAACCCGAAGAAGTCACACCGGGAAAAGCTAATTACTACGCCTCAACGTTTTATGATGGCAATGATTATTGCAGTATTTTAGTAAAAGTCAGAGACGGCCGCCCTATTAAAATAGAAGGCAACACCCTCTCTGCTGTTACCGGCGGTGGTACCAGCGCACGCACTCAGGCCAGTGTTCTTGACCTTTATGACAATGCCCGCTATCGTGAGCCTCTTAATCAGGGTCAGGAAACTTCCTGGGAACAGATTGATGCCGAGATCATGAATAAACTTGGCGAAATATCTGGAAGAGGTGGTAGAATTGTACTGCTCAGCCCAACGCTCATCAGCCCTTCGACCAAAGCAGCCGTTGATTTGTTTAAAAACCGTTATCCGGGCACCGAACTGGTACAATATGATACCACATCAGCCAGCGCAATACTGAAAGCCAATGAGCTCAGTTTTGGAAAAGCCTTCATACCTGCCTATCATTTCGACAAAGCTGACGTAATCATAGGGTTCGATGCTGATTTTCTTGGAACCTGGCTCTCGCCGGTTGAGTTTACAAAACAATATGTGAGCAAAAGGAAATTACATGAAGGCAATAAAGCCATGTCGAGGCATATTCATTTTGAATCCGGAATGTCACTCACCGGATCAAATGCCGACAAAAGGATTGTGATTAAACCTTCGCAGCAAAAGGCCTATGTAGCTCAACTGCTTCTGGCTCTTTCGGGAAGCGCAGCCGAAAACCCCGAAATCATCAAAATTGCTGAAGAGCTTTCAACAGCCAAAGGCAGATCATTGGTGGTAAGTAACAGTCAGGATGCTGAAACACAACTGATGATCAATGCAATCAATGAATTATTGGGTAATTATGGAAATACATTGCTGACAGATGTTCATCTAAAAGTGAGGCAAGCTGATGATGCGGCCATGACCAAGCTGACAGAAGAAATGGCACAGGGAGCAGTGGATGGAATCATATTGTATGATGTTAATCCTTCCTACGATTTTCCTGACAGAGAGAAATGGGTAGCAGGTCTCGAGAAAACTTCTTTAAAGATAACATTCAACAGCGTTAAAAGCGAAACCAGCGAGACAGCAAATTATGTTTGCCCTGACCATCATTATCTGGAATCATGGAATGATTTTGAGGTAAAAACGGGGCATTACAGCCTTGCCCAACCTGCCATTCGCCACATATTCAATACACGACAGGCGCAGGAAAGCCTGCTGAAATGGGCCGGTTCCGAAAAGGACTTCAGGACCTTTATTCAGGAATATTGGCAGCAGAATATATACCAAACTGATCTCACAGGATTTGTTTCATTCTGGAATAAATGTGTTCACGACGGGGTTTATGTTTCTGAAAAGAAAGAAACGCCTGTTCCGGCACTTGATATTTCTGCAGCATCAGCAATAGCATCAACCAATTCAGTCATTGTTGCTGACGACAGCTACCAGCTTGATTTGTATTACAATGTAAGTGTCGGCAGCGGAAAACATGCCAACAATCCGTGGTTACAGGAACTTCCTGACCCGGTTACAAAAATATGCTGGGACAATTATGCTGCAATATCACAAAAGCTGGCAGACGAAATGGGTCTTGAAGATGAGAGTCTTATTACGATCAACAAGCTTGGGCCTTTCCCTGTTGTTATCCAACCAGGCCAGGAAAGCAGGACTGTCTCCGTTGCGCTTGGTTATGGACGCGAAAAGGGCGGAAAATCAGCAGTAGGTGTCGGCGTAAACGCCTATCCTTTAATGGGTTTTGCACATGGCAGCAGACAACTTCAGACAATTGGCGCCTCAATTGAAAAAGTCAATGGCAAATTCAGACTTGCCCGCACACAAACCCATCATTCCATGGAGGGCAGGCAAATAGTACGTGAAACCACACTTGCAGCCTATCTTGACAATCCTAAATCAGGAAATGAGATTCGCGATGAAATCAAGAAGCATCTGAAAACGATTTATCCAAAGAAAGAATATGCAGGGCTTCACTGGGGCATGGCTATTGACCTTAATTCATGTATCGGTTGTAATGCCTGCATAGTAGCATGCTCTGCCGAAAACAATGTTCCGGTTGTTGGCAAAGAACAGGTTCTGATGGCCCGCGAAATGCACTGGATCAGAATTGACAGGTATTACACTGGCGACCCGGAGAACCCGGAGCTGATCAGGCAGCCTGTAATGTGTCAGCATTGTGACAATGCCCCATGTGAAAATGTTTGTCCTGTTGCTGCTACCACGCACAGCGATGAAGGGATCAACCAAATGGCCTACAACAGATGTATCGGCACACGTTATTGCAACAACAACTGCCCCTATAAAGTAAGGCGTTTTAATTTCTTCGATTACACCAATGCAGATGCCCTTCCGGGGAATCTTTACGACACCGAAGAAATGACTGTTGACCTGAGGAAACTTGTTCTGAATCCTGACGTAACCACCAGGGCTAAAGGGGTTATTGAAAAATGCTCTTTCTGTATTCAGCGGATTCAGGATAAAAAACTAAAAGCTAAGATCGAGAACCGACCGCTAGCCGATGGCGAAGTGATCACCGCCTGTGCGCAAGCATGTCCATCGCAGGCAATTGTTTTTGGCAACCTGAATGATAAAGAAAGTAAAGTGTCATTGATGTTCGCTGACGAACGCAACTATCATGTGCTTGAAGAACTGCATGTGTTGCCATCTGTTGGCTACCTGACCAAAGTTAAAAACACGAACGTATAACCAAATCCTTCTGACGCATGTACGTATCCCCTATTCGAGAACCCCTCATAAAAGGCAACAAGGATTACAGCCAGGTAACCAGAGATATTATGGCACCTATGGCAGGCAAGCCATCAAAATACTGGTATATGGGAATGGCTCTTGCCGGAGCGGCTGCACTTATGGGTGCATGGGCCTCCTATGAAACCGTATTCAATGGTATTGGCACGTGGGGGCTGAACAAAACCATCGGCTGGGCCTGGGACATCACCAACTTTGTGTGGTGGGTAGGTATTGGCCATGCCGGAACATTTATTTCGGCTATATTACTGTTATTCAGACAAAAATGGAGAACAAGCATTAACCGCTCGGCCGAAGCCATGACACTTATTGCCATTGCCTGTGCCGGATTTTTTCCACTCATACATATGGGAAGGTTATTGCTTGGATTTTTTATTTTCCCATATCCAAACACACGTGATCTTTGGGTAAATTTTAACTCACCCCTGCTTTGGGACGTGTTTGCTATCACAACATATTTCCTGGTTTCGCTGGTATTCTGGTATGTAGGCCTCATCCCCGATATCGGAACAGTTCGTGATAAAGCTAAAAATAAAATCAGAAAAGCAATCTATGGATTCCTGAGTTTCGGATGGACAGGCTCGGCACGTCATTGGTCAAGACACGAAACCATCAGTCTGGTGCTTGCAGGACTTGCTGCACCGCTTGTTTTGTCCGTTCATACGATTGTGAGCTTTGACTTTGCTACCTCGGTAATACCCGGCTGGCATACAACTATTTTCCCACCGTATTTTGTTTCCGGCGCTATCTTTTCCGGCTTCGCCATGGTGCTCACTCTTTTGATTGTCGCACGAAAAGCCCTAAACCTCGAAGATTATATAACGATCAACCATATAGAATCGATGAATAAAATCATCATTCTTACCGGTTCCATTGTGGGTATTGCCTATCTGACAGAATTCTTTATAGCCTGGTATTCAGGAGTTGAATATGAACAATACGCTTTTTTCAACAGAGCGTTCGGACCATATGCATGGGCTTACTGGATCATGATGACCTGTAATGTTATAACGCCTCAGTTGTTTTGGTTTAAAAAAATCAGAACGAGCCTGATTGCTACCTTTATCATATCCATTTTTGTCAATATCGGAATGTGGTTCGAGCGATTTGTAATCGTTGTCACCTCTCTGCACCGTGATTATCTTCCTTCGAGTTGGTCAATGTACAAGCCTACGCTGGTCGAAGTTGGTCTCTATATAGGCACTCTGGGATTGTTCTTCACCCTTTTCCTTTTGTTTATCAGGGTATTCCCCGTTATAGCCATTGCCGAGGTAAAAAGTGTTCTAAAATCTTCCGGTGAACATCAAAAACACGCACACCATGAGTAAATTCATATCTGCCTATTATCACGATGAGGAAGACCTCATCAAAGGCGTCAGACAAATCAGGAATCAGGGCATTGAACCTGCTGATGTTCGGACACCTTTTCCCGTCCACGGCCTCGACAAAGCTATGGGGATGAAAAGATCGCGTCTTACACGTGTGGCATTTGCCGGAGGCGCAATCGGAGGGCTGATCGGTTTCTTTTTCCAGGCTTGGGTGTTCACTGTGGCTTATCCCATCAATTTTGGCGGCAAACCCTTCTTTGCCGTTCCATCGTTTATGCCGGTAACATTCGAAATGACTGTGCTTTTTGCAGCCTTCTCCATGGTTATTGCTTTCTTTATCCACAACAAACTGGGTCCCGGAGCCAAAACCATCATTTATGACGAGCAGGTTACAGATGACCGTTTTCAGATCCTGATTGAGGCGGATGATTTAGATGAGCCAGAACAGCAGCGTATTGAGAAAGCACTAAAAGAAGCAGGTGCTCAGGGTATTCAATTAACATCATAACAAGCATTAAGTTATGGACAATAACACCTTTATACTTTCGAAAAAAGTAATAAACATCAGTCTGATTATGATTGCTATAGGCCTGATCTCTCTTGCCTATGGTTATTTTGGCGGACTTGGAGCCGGACGCATTGCTGCGAACATTCTGATGAACACCTTTTATTTCCTTGGCATTGCCTTAATCGGTTTGTTTTTTGTTGCAGTGCATGCTATTGCCGAATCAGGCTGGCAGGTCAGTGTACAGCGAATCGGAGAAGCTATGAGCAGGTTTATACCTGTGGGCGGAATCCTCCTGCTGGCCCTGTTTTCATTGGGTGGTTTATCTTCGCTTTACGAATGGACGCATACCGAACATCTCGATGCCATACTACTCAAAAAAGTGGGTTATCTGAACGTGCCATTTTTCATGATACGGTTCTTCATTTATTTTGCCGGATGGATCATCCTTGCCTGGCTGATCAGAAAAACCTCCCTGAAACTTGATGTTGACGGTGACAAATTCTATTTCAACAGGCTAAGGACAGTTTCGGCTATTTTCATTGTTTTCTATGCAGTTACCAGTGTAACCTCATCCTTTGACTGGCTTATGTCTATTGATGCCCATTGGTTCAGCACATTGTACGGATGGTATGTTTTCTCGAGCATGCTGGCCAGCGGAACTGCCGTTATCATCATTTTGCTCTACGTCCTTAAAAGAATGGGCTATATGACTCACGTTAACGCAGAACACGTACATGACCTCGGCAAGTATCTTTTTGGGTTCAGTATTTTTTGGGCCTATCTGTGGTTTTCGCAATACATGCTCATTTGGTACGCAAACATTCCCGAAGAAACAGTGTATTTCTACACACGTCTTAAGTACTTCAACACCATATTCTTCCTGAATCTTGTGCTTAACCTCGCCGTGCCACTTTTGGTCCTCATGACACGCAACTCAAAAAGGATGTTTGCTGTGCTCCTGCCTGTTTCTGCAGTTGTGTTTATTGGGCATTGGATTGACATGTACCAGATTGTCATGCCCGGTGTGGTAGGCAAAGAAGCCGGAATTGGTCTTCTGGAAATCGGGCTTACTGTTGGATATGCAGGATTATTCATTCTGGTCTTTTTCCATAGCCTCAGCAAAGCACCTCTGGTACCCAAAAACCACCCATATTTTAAGGAAAGTATCGAATATCACACAAACTATTAAGCAATGAAATCACTGATCAGGAAAGGTTTAGTTTTAGTCGCCCTTTTGGCCATTGTTGCGTGCAACCGCGACAAAAACCATCCGGGACATATTTTCTACCCTGACATGGCATATTCTCAGGCCTATGACACCTACACTGAAAATCCGGTATTCGCCGAGGGGTTAACCATGCGGACACCCGCTGAAGGAACCATTCCCAGAGGTTATACTCCATATCCATTCAAGGCCAAATCATTCGATGACCAGCAAGCTGCCGGCCGCCAATTGATAAACCCTGTCGAATCTGATAAGGAAGTATTGGCGGAAGGCAAACGATTGTATGGAATTTATTGTATGATTTGTCATGGTGAGGCAGGAAAAGGTGATGGACACCTGTATACCAGCAAACTATTTCCTGCAAAACCCACCTCACTCGTTGAAGATTATGTGAAAAACAAACCTGACGGTGAGATTTATCATGTGATTACAGTAGGCTCTCTATCAGGTCTGATGGGTGCTCATGGCGGTCAGATCGCACCCCATGACAGATGGAAAATCATTCATTACGTCAGGGAATTGTCGAAATAATCCGTAAAAAGTGAAAACCAAAGCCTCCGCAACAAACGGGGGCTTTTTCTCATAATTCTGACATGAAAATCGAACCCAATGCTATTGCCACTATTTGCTACGAAGTCAGAGAACGTGAAACAGGGACACTCCTGCAACATATTCCCTGCGACAGACCTGAACAGTTCTTGTTCGGCCACGGATTGCTTATAGATGCCTTTGAACAAAACCTTCAGGGACTCACCTCAGGTGCATTATTTCGTTTTACCGTTGATTGCAATAATGCTTACGGGCCTGTGGATCCGTCAGCCGTTTTCGATCTGCCTGTTTCAACTTTTGCTGATGAAGATGGGACAATTGATGAATCAATTGTCAAAACAGGTCATGTATTTCCTATGGCCGACAAAAACGGGAACAGACATTTCGGAAAAATAATCCGTATCATGGAAGGAAGAGTTACCATGGACTTTAACCACCCGCTAGCCGGAAAAAATCTCATCTTTTCCGGAAGTATTATTTCAATAAGACTTGCTGAAGCACACGAAATCAAAGAAATACTCAGTCATGATCAAAAGCTGTAGCGATAAATACCTGCAATATATCGATGAATGCATAACCATTGGCATATCATGTTCTACTGGTAATCGGCCCTGATTAGTTGTACCTTTGTTACCGTTAAAACCTAATAAGAATATGAAAAAAACACTGAAAATCACCCTTTTTCTCGCCGGATGGATGGTAATAGCAACCATGTGCAGCTTTCCGTGGACGAAAAAAGTTGATCCGGCCAATGAAAACACATGGACGTGGAACGCAGAATTCAATGATAAGATTGCTGCCGAATACAAGGAGATTGGCAGAACGGTGCTTAAGACCAGTTTTTTAACCTTGACCGGCGAGGTGACAAAAGCCATGAAAGAAGGAGGAGTGCCACACGCAGTTAGCTACTGTAACCTGAAAGCCTACCCTTTGGTTGATTCCCTTTCGGAACATTTCAATGTTTCCATAAAAAGGGTTGCAGAAAAATACAGAAACCCAAACAACGCCATGCGTTTGTTTGAGCAGGAATTATTTCAGGCTTATAACACAAAAAACGAAAACAAGGAAAGTATTATGGATCAGGTTGTATTGAGCTCCGATAACTATCTGGAATATTACGCTCCCATAATCCTTACTCAACCTTGTCTGGCCTGTCATGGAAATATCGGTACAGACATTAGGGAGGAGGACTACCAATTGATAAAGTCTCTGTATCCTGAAGATCTGGCCACTGGATTCACACCAGGTGACCTGAGAGGAATGTGGAGGATACGTTTTATGCCCAAAGAACCACAATAAAATATCATGAAGGATAATGCCTGCAGGCATTGCGGGAGCGACTGCGGCTCAAGCCCTGTTACTTTTAACGATGCGATCTTCTGTTGCCACGGCTGCAAGGCTGTGTATGATATACTACACAAGAATGAGCTGGGACAATATTATGAAATACAGCCCATGTCGGGCATCCGCATCGAAAATGCACAACCGCTGCGCAAATTTGCCTTTCTGGACAATTCGGAAATATCGGAAAAACTTGAAACTTTCAGGGATGGAAACATCTCACGTGTGCAGTTTTTTATCCCTTCGATCCATTGCGCATCTTGTATCTGGTTACTGGAGCACCTTAACACACTGCATCCGGCGATCAGTTACTCCGACGTTAACTTTCCCAAAAAGGTGGTTAACATAACATTCAGAAACGATCTGTTATCATTGAGGCAATTAGCCGAACTGCTTGCCGCGATACATTATGTACCTGAGATAACACTGGACAGTCTCGAAACAGGAAAAAAGAGTAAAACCAACCGTAAGTTGCTGATCAAAATTGGCATTGCTTCCTTTAGTTTTCTTAATATTATGATGTACAGCTTTCCTGAATATCTTCCTGGCGGTGATCTGCTGGAACAGGAATTCAAGAATATTTTCGGATGGCTGAGTTTTTTTCTGGTTCTTCCTGTGGTTTTTTACAGTGCAAATGATTATTACTTATCAGCCTGGAAAGGGCTCAGACATAAAATAATCAGCATAGATCTGCCCATTACTTTAGGAATAATCGCACTTTTTCTACAAAGCAGTTGGGAGGTTTTCAACGGAAACGGAATTGGTTACATGGATTCGCTGGCCGGCTTGCTGTTCTTCTTGCTGATTGGTAAATGGTATCAAGGCAAAACCTACGAAGCTTTATCATTTGAAAGGGATTACAAATCCTATTTTCCGGTTGCGGTTACAAAACTCGATCATGACGAGGAAATTTTTACTCCGATACGTGAACTGAAAAAGGGTGACCGGATCAGGGTTCGAAATCAGGAATTGATTCCTGCGGATGCCCGCCTGACTGAAGGAAATGCAAGCATCGATTATTCATTTGTAACAGGTGAAGCAATACCCGTTAGCCGCAAAACCGGAGACCTTATCTTTGCAGGAGGTAGGCAAGTGGGCAGCATGATTGAACTGGAGGTTGAAAAACCAGTTGAACAAAGTTACCTCACCCAACTATGGAACCAGAAGGGGCAAAAAGACGAGAGACAATTGCTTCGGAATCATGTAAACACGATCAGCCACTACTTCACAATTATTATATTAATTATTGCATTTACAGCCTTCTTCTATTGGCTTGGACATGATCTTTCCACCGCAGTTTATGTATTCAGTTCGGTGCTTATCATTGCCTGCCCTTGTGCCCTTGCCCTGACCGTCCCATTTACCTTTGGCAGCACCATGCGCGTATTCGGAAGAAAAGGGTTTTACCTGAAGAATGCAGATGTTATTGAAAACCTTCACAAAACTAATACTATTGTTTTCGACAAAACAGGCACCATTACCATTAACCGCGAAACGGATGTTCGCTTTCACGATGGTTTACCCGACAAACAAACAATCAGTCTGATCAAATCCATGGTGATGCATTCGTCACATCCCATGAGTCTCGTGCTGAATGAACATTTAAAAGAGGCCGAAATCAGTGAACCCGAACTTTACGAAGAAATCCCGGGAATGGGAATCACAGGAATCGTCAACGGGAAACGAATCAACATCGGTTCGGCTGCCTTTGTTACAGGAGAAGAAGTCAGCGAAACATTAACCGAGTCAAGGGTATATGTAAGCATTGAAAACGAATTAATCGGATATTACAGTATAGGAAATGTTTATCGCAACGGACTTCGGGGCATCATCGAACGACTGAAATCAAAATATGACCTGCATCTAATCAGTGGCGACAATGAAGCCGAGCGCGAACGGCTTGCCGTATATTTCGGTGATGGTAAACAATTGCACTTCAATCAAAGCCCAACCGATAAAAAAACATTTGTTGAAGAACTCAAATCAAAAGGCAGAAAAGTTCTGATGATCGGCGATGGTTTGAACGATGCCGGTGCCCTTGCTACCAGCCAGACAGGCATCACCATAGCCGAAGATGTCTTTAGTTTTTCGCCGGCTTGCGATGCCATTATGTCCTCCGAGAAATTTGATGGACTCGACAGATTTATGAGGTTTACAGGATTAAGTTTCGGTGTTGTGCGCACCAGTTTCGCCATTTCATTGTTTTATAATATTATTGGTTTATCGTTTGCAGTAACGGCTAATCTTTCACCTTTAATTGCAGCAATTCTGATGCCACTGAGTTCCATCACCATCGTTGCTTTTGCAACGGTTTCGGTCAATCTGCTTGCCCGAAAATATCTCCGGGTATGAAAAAATCCAAATCAGGTACAAATTGAACATCAATATCAACTTAATAATCAGGTATTGTACGTATTTATTTAGAATCATTATAAATTACTTGATCATTAAGCAGATACAAATTGGTTTTCTAACTTTGTGGAAATCTTCGTAAACAGGGACTTTATTACCTAAATGTCAGCAATAATATTTTTGATCATTGTCGGAGTTGTTGTTGCCGGTGGCTTTCTGGCAGCATTTATCTGGGCAGTCAGGAGCGGACAATACGATGATGATTATTCCCCGTCGGTGCGTATGCTCTTCGACAATAAGGTTAAGAGTCCTGAACAAAACGTTAATGATGATGAAACCCAATCAACAACAATAACCAAAAACTAGATTATGGAGCTACAGAAATTTACTTATGAAAACAGGATTACGCGTTTATTTATGAACGCAACGATTCTTTGGGGTATTGTAGGGATGCTCGTCGGATTGATCATTGCCCTCGAACTGATCTTTCCGCATATGAGCCAGAATATTCCCTGGCTTTCGTTCGGAAGGCTTCGCCCCCTGCACACCAATGCTGTAATTTTTGCCTTTGTAGGCAACGGCATGTTTGCCGGAATTTATTATTCCACACCACGTTTGCTCAAAACACCCATGTTCAGTGAATTGCTTGGAAAAATTCATTTTTGGGGGTGGCAGCTGATTATTGTTGCGGCAGCAATAACACTTCCTCTAGGATACACAGTTGGAAAAGAATACGCAGAACTGGAATGGCCGATTGACATTGCTATTGCACTTATTTGGGTGGTGTTTGGCATCAATCTGATCATGACTACTATAAAAAGAAGAACCAAGCACATTTATGTTGCCATTTGGTTCTATATTGCCACTTTTGTTACTGTTGCCGTGTTGCATATTGTAAATTCCATTGCCATACCTGTTTCCTTTCTCAAAAGCTATCCGGTGTATGCAGGTATCCAGGACGCGTTGGTTCAGTGGTGGTATGGACATAATGCTGTTGCATTCTTTCTGACAACTCCTTATTTGGGGCTGATGTATTATTTTGTGCCTAAAGCAGCCAACAGACCCATTTACTCCTACAAACTTTCGATTATCCATTTCTGGGCACTGATATTTCTCTATATATGGGCAGGCCCTCATCATTTGCTTTACTCAGCTTTACCAGACTGGGCACAGGCACTTGGTGTTGTTTTCTCAGTGATGTTGATTGCTCCTTCATGGGGAGGTATGATCAACGGACTGCTCACGCTCAGGGGAGCATGGGATAAAGTAAGGGAAAGTCCTGTGCTCAAAATGTTTGTTGTAGGTATTACTGCTTATGGCATGGCCACTTTCGAAGGCCCTATGCTTTCACTAAAAAGCGTGAATGCTATCAGTCACTTCACTGACTGGACCATTGCCCACGTTCATATCGGTGCACTGGGTTGGAATGGGATGATTACTTTCGGTATGCTCTATTGGATGTTTCCGAAACTTTATAATACTAAACTCTTTAGTGTTAAACTTGCAAATGCTCATTTCTGGCTGGCAACTACCGGCATGCTCTTCTTTGCCATACCGCTATATTTTGCCGGATTTACCCAAAGTCTGATGTGGAAACAGTTTACCGAAGAAGGCTATCTGGCTTATCCAAATTTCATTGAAACCGTTGTTCAGATTCTACCTATGTATTACATCCGCGCCTTTGGCGGTGCCCTTTATATCACAGGCGTCATCCTGATGATCTATAACCTGATCAAAACTGCCGGAATCGGAAAATTTGTATCATCCGAGGACGATGAAGCTCCTGCCCTGCACACTCATAAACACGAAGTTGATAAAGGCCACAGGATTATCGAAGGCAAGCCTGTGCTGTTTACCATCCTCACGCTGGTAGCCATACTCATTGGCGGTATTGTTGAGTTCGTTCCCATGTTTATGGTAAAATCCAACGTTCCGACCATTGCCAGTGTTCAGCCTTACACCCCGCTTGAACTTCAGGGTCGTGATATATATCTCAGAGAGGGCTGTTATGTATGCCACAGTCAAATGATCAGGCCATTCAGATCGGAAGTTGAACGTTACGGAGAATATTCAAAGGCTGGTGAAGCTGTTTATGACCATCCCTTCCAGTATGGTTCAAAAAGAACCGGACCGGATCTGGCACGTGAAGGTGTAAAAGGCGGGCCAATATACAAACCCGACTCTTGGCATTACAACCATTTTCTTGATCCGCAAAAAATGGTGGCTCAATCTATCATGCCTCCCTATCCCTGGCTTATAACCAGAGACCTTGACATCAGTTCGACACCCAAAAAAATCAGGGTTATGCAATCACTTGGCGTGCCCTATCCTGAAGGTTATGCTGAAAAAGCCAATGATGACCTGCTGAAACAGGCCAACCAGATTGCCCAGGGATTGCGTGATGGTGGAATTGAAGTAGAAGACACCAAAGAGGTAATTGCGTTGATTGCGTATATTCAGCGACTTGGAACCGACATCAAGAAAACCGAATAGAAGTTCCATTAAACGCCAAATATTAATAAAATGAAAATAGTCACCAACGTACTCGAAAACATTGCTCAGATTCAATGGTTTCCGATCATAGGACTGATCATTTTCCTGACCCTGTTTGTGTTCCTGGTTATGCACGTGATTCGGATGAGCCGACAGGATGCAGACACTTACAGCAGGTTGCCTTTGGAGGAATGCGATGGTGAGCAGGCAGTCAACAATCAGATGTTTAAGCAATAGCAATTTAAAAATCAAGAAAATATGACTACATTAGATAACCATCCGGATAAAAAACTCGAAGAATACGAAATAGATACCCTGACCAACAAAAGGCTCCTGAAAGATCATGAGTATGATGGGATCCGGGAACTCGACAACGACCTGCCAGGTTGGTGGAAGTGGCTGTTTATTATCACTATCGTGTTCTCAATCTTCTATCTGGTAAGGCTTTGGGTATTCAGGGCCGACGACCTGATTCAGGCTAAGGAATTCGACAAGGAAATGGCCGGTGCTCAGGCAAGCAAACCTCCAGTTGCTGAATTCCAGATCAGCTTACTTACCGATGCCGTCTCAATGGCATCAGGCAAAGAAACCTGGACAAAAATCTGTGCAGTATGTCACCTGGTTGACGGCGGCGGTCTCGTTGGACCAAACATGACTGATAACTACTGGATTCACGGAAACACTGTCGAAGACATGTTTGCCATTGTCACCAACGGTGTTATCGAGAAAGGCATGATTCCCTATAAGGATCAACTTTCACCCAAACAGCGGCTTGAAGTTGTCAGCTACATCATTAACGAGATCGTAGGCTCAACACCTGCAACCCCAAAGGAACCACAAGGAGAATTGATTAACTAAAAAAATGTCTGAACCGGCCCAGATGCCGCAATTCAGCAATCCATGTTTTTTCAGCAATTAACGGAACCATCAATCCGGGCCGGCAAAGGTCCGGATGATGGTTTTGTCAATAGCTAACCTAACCAAACAAAACGCTATGTCATCATCAGATCAGATTAAAGACGAAAAAGCCTACTTCCGTGACCGTATAACTACAATAAATGAAGAAGGCAAAAGGGTGTGGATTCATCCCAAACGCCCGCAAGGAAGACTTACCAATTACAGATGGGCAGTTGCCTCATTCCTGTTGATCCTGCTCTTTGCCGGGCCATGGGTTAAATACAAAGGCGAACCTTTTATGCTCTTCAACATTTTGGAGCGGAAATTCATCATTTTCGGTCAGGTTTTCTGGCCACAGGACTTTCACCTGGTCGTGCTTTCATTAATCACCTTCATCGTTTTTATCATCCTCTTCACGGTGATCTTTGGTAGAATTTTCTGCGGATGGGCGTGTCCACAAACCATATTTATGGAGTTTGTATTCAGACAAATTGAGTATTTCATTGAAGGTGATTATGGTAAGCAGAAAAAACTGGCACGTGCTCCCTGGAACTTTGAAAAAATGTGGAAGAAGAGTCTGAAGCATGTCATTTTCTTCTCAATTTCTTTTCTGATCTCCAACACCTTTTTGGCATATATAATAGGAATTGACCGTCTGCTTGTTTTGATTTCTGATGGACCCCTGCCCCATTTGGGGAGTTTCATTGCATTGGTCCTTTTCTCGGGTATTTTCTATTTCATTTTTGCATTCTTCCGCGAACAGGTCTGTATCATTGCCTGTCCTTATGGCAGATTGCAGGGTGTCTTGCTCGATTCGAAATCGATTGTAGTGGCTTACGACTACAAACGCGGCGAGCCCAAAGGCAAGCATAATCCACTGGAAAATAGGGCAGAATCAGGAAAAGGCGATTGCATTGACTGCCTTAGCTGCGTTACAGTGTGCCCGACCGGAATCGACATACGCAATGGCACCCAGCTCGAATGCATCAATTGTACGGCCTGTATCGATTCCTGCGATGCCATTATGGATCGGGTAGGCCTGAAACGCGGCCTGATCCGCTATGATTCGGAAAAAGGCATCTCGGAAGGCAAAAAAAGTTTATTCAACGCAAGATCAATTGCCTATTCTGCAGTACTCACAGTTCTTCTGATCGTTGTAGGAAGCCTTTTCACATTCAGAAGCGATGTGGAAGCAACTATTATCAGACTTCCGGGAACTTTGTTTCAGGAATACGGAACTGATCACTACTCAAACCTCTATAAAATGCAACTGGTGAATAAAACCCGTGAAGATCTGCCTATTGAAGTTGTACTGGAAAACCCGGAAGGCGATTTGCAGTTTATTACCGAAAAAGTTTTTCTGCAAAAGGAATCGGTAGGTGAAGCCAATTTCATGGTTATCCTCCATAAGGATCAGGTTAAAACGAGCAACACAGCTGTTACATTTGGAATTTACAGCGGCGACAGGCTGATTACAAAATATAAGCTTAACTTTGTCGGGCCAAACAATTTAGACACAAAATAATAGCAACCAACAACCTACTTCAATGAAATGGAACTGGGGAACCAAACTTGTTGTTTCAATGGCAGCATTCATGACTATGGTGATCGTATTTGTTGTACTGATGATGCAGCAAAGCGTTGACCTTGTTGAGAGTGATTACTACCCAAAAGGACAAGCACATCAGCAACTCATCGATAAACGAAACAACGCAGCTGTATTTGCCGACTCAATTTTGGTAAAACACCTAAACGACATGGTTCAGATCCAATTCCCACAAACAGCAATCACTGGAAAGGTTGAAGGAACGGTTCATTTTTATCAGCGGGTTTCTGACAAAAACGATCAGGTTGCCAAACTTAACGTTGACTCATTGGGAATTTTCAGGTTTCCTGCCAACCTGCTTAAAGGAAGATACATCGTTAAAATTGACTGGATCAGCGGGGGAAATGAATATTATGCAGAAAAAACCCTGGATCTCCCCTGATGATGTTTGACATTTACACCGGCCTGACCATTGGGTTGATCGGAAGTTTGCACTGCATCGGCATGTGTGGGCCAATAGCAGTGGCATTGCCACTTGGCCAACGCAGTTTGTTTGACCGCACTATCGGCGGGCTTATCTATAATCTGGGGCGTACCTTGACCTATGGCGTCATGGGTTTTCTTTTCGGGCTGCTTGGTAAAGGAATTGAAATGGCCGGTTTTCAGCAATGGGCCTCTATTCTGCTGGGCGTGGTGATGATCCTGAGTGTTTTCTTTCCTTTCTTGTTTAAAGATCAATTCGGTAATGCCGGTTTTGGAAATGGAATTTCCGGCAAAATCGTGTCCAGGTTACGAGTATTATTTGGAAACCATTCGAAAAGGAACCTGCTTGTTATCGGATTGTTGAATGGATTGCTGCCTTGCGGTCTTGTTTATGTGGCAATCGCCGGCGCCATCAATACAAACGATGTACTGGCCGGAATTCTGTTCATGGTAGCGTTTGGACTGGGCACTATTCCCTTGCTGCTCGCTGTTTCGCTGCTTGGAAACATGGTCGGAGCCAAACTGAAGAATAAGCTTAACAAAATCATTCCGGTCTTCATCGTGATTCTTGGGATCATATTCATTCTAAGAGGCATGTCACTGGGCATTCCTTATATCAGCCCCAAAAGCCAAAAACTGACTCCTGTGAAGGAGGTACAGGTCAAAGGAGCTTGCTGTTCGGACGATACTCAATAAACACCCGAACCGAAAAAACATTAGCAAATAAGGTTCTCAACCGTCATTTAACGGATGAATTAAGTCGTTTTTTTAAATGTCTGGTCGGCTAATTGTGTTAATTTTGCACCACTTTTAACATCACAAATTTATTATCATGAAAAAATCCAATATCCTGTTCAGTTCCATGATTGCCATGGCACTGACCATCGGTTTCAGCAGCTGCGGAGGCGGCGGAACCGAAACCAAAACCGAGGCTGTTGCTGAGCAAACAGTTATCGAAGAGCCTGCCAAGCCGGCAGAAAATCCCCATGCACTTGGCGAGAAAATTTTCAACGAAAAATGTATTGTTTGCCATCAGGCCAACGGACAGGGAATTCCAGGCGCATTTCCATCATTATTAGGCTCTGATTTTTTGAAGAACAACAGATTAGGCGCTGTTTCACAAGTGCTTAACGGAACACCCGGAGGAAGTGTCATCAACGGCGTGAAGTACTCTGCTCCTATGCCTCCTCAGGTCGATACCAAAGAAGAAGCTGTTGCAGTCATTAATTATGTAGCCAATCATTTTGGTAATGACTTCGGTATGATTACCGTTGAGGACGTTAAGGATGTGGTAATTAACCCAAGAACACCATGATAAGCGGAAGCAAATTTTTTCAGTTTATGGTTGTTGCCTTGGTTTCATTGGCTTTTGCCTGTGGACAACCTCAGACCCATGATCATGAACATGACCACGAACATGCAACCGAAAACACTGCCCTGCCTTCAACAGGTTCATTTGGTCAGGAGTTTAATAAAGAAGGAGCTGTTCCGGTTACTGAAATTGCAGGACTGATCAATAGCGATACAGCCATTGGTGTAAAAGTTTTTGGCACCATCGTTGAAGTTTGTCAGCACACCGGCTGTTGGCTCACTTTTGATCTTGGAAACGGTGAAGAAATCATGGTAAACATGAAGGATCATGATTTTTATGTACCCATGGATGCTTCAGGCAAAACAGCCTGGGTTGAAGGCACTGCCGTTCGTGAACTAATATCTGTTGATATGCTCAAACATTATGCTGAGGATGCAGGCAGAAGCCAGGAAGAAATTGACGCCATCACCGAAGATGCATGGAAATATACCATTGAGGCAGCAGGAGTGATTATTGAATAATTGAGCTTATGCTGAACGAAAAAACCTTTCTGGATTTCAGAGAGGTTTTTTTTTTGAATCACCCGGATTTAATGGGACACATTTTAAGAGGGCTGTGATTGCCTGTCGATACCAGGGTCAATATCCCGTATTTTGGCTGAGCCTGCTGTGGCTTACTGAGCCAACTAAATTTCAAAAGACCCTGCTTTAACCCATGATCAATTCCAACCCATTTATCAACCATATGATAAAATGAAAATTGTACACTTATGAACTGGACTAAAAATGGGAAGCCTAAACAATTCGGCATGACAGGATTCAAGTACATTACCAAACACTTAACAAGTAAGCAAACCATCCGATTCTCAATCATTAGTATTTAATCACATTCATGGTTACCTCTTGTAATCAAAACTTTTATGATAAAAAAAACCATCCTGAATTCGAGGATGGTTTTTCTTTTGGGTCATTAAGTTTTCATTATTGTCCGGGCACCTGGTAAATATGTTGCTGATTCCTGTAGCCTGAAAGGTCAAGGTACCAGTCCTGATAAACCGTACCCCCCGAAGATGCCCATTCAGCAAACTTCAAATGCGTCAGCAAGATATCAATAGTTTCAATTGGATAATCGAAAGTTACAGGAATTTCAATGGCCCAGGGCAGGTTCGCTTCGGTTTTGTAATAAGCCCCTGTTGCCGGAACCGACCTGTCCTCCCATGTGCCGAAAAAGGCAGGATTGACCAATTCGGTTGGCGGAAAATCAAGCAAATGGATTTCTTTGCTTCTCTCCTGATTCACGTAGATGAACGGATTGAATGGAGCAGCGCCGTAAGAGGCTTGGGGGTCGGCAAAACTAACTGCGACGGTAAGCGTGTCGGTCTCAATATAGGTGTTGCCCGGTATTGTGTTGATAAACCCGCCGCCAAATGTAGTATTGATAGCGTCGTAAACAATGATTACCGAGTGAGCAGTGTGTCCTGCTTCGGTGCCATTCTGTTCAAATTGAATTGCGCCGCCGTCAATCTGCCCTCCGGTTACCGAAGCGATATGAACCGGTGAAACGGGCAATGAAACAGCAAAACCATTGTTTAAGCTGGCACCTGCAGCCATCAGCCTGAACCTTCCCATAAGGTCAACAAGTTCATTAGAGGAATTTGTTATCATTTCGTACTGGAATGTAACAACAACATCATTAAAGTCGAAGTCACCGAGGCCAGGCCACAGGTCTTCGAATGCTACTGTTGAGTATGTATTCTGACCGGGATACCATGAGCGGTACGCTCTGTCGGGGTCATTGGGAAAATCATCAAGATCATCAGGCACGCCATCATTATCGGCATCACTGATGGTAACAGAACCAACACCTTCCGGATTACAGGCAGTTATTGGCAGAAAATTCTGCTCGCTGCCCAGGGCAACCACTGTTGCTCCATTGATAAAATGTTGCGAAACAGGTGTTCCCGGAAGGATTTGCAGGTTATCCGTCGCCAGTTCCACAGGTCCGCTTACAGTTTGTGACGACATACGGAACAGGTTCTCGGTTTTTATCGAATTGGTTGCCTGCTGCCCGTTAATATTGGCGTACAGATCAAAATCGACCGTTGACAACATGCTTCCGTTCTTGAGCGTAGTATTGGCTCCGCTGTTGATCTGGATTTTGGTCTCGCTACGGAGATATCCATTATCAAAGATAATATTACCCGTATTGAATTCAGCAAGACCCTGACAAACCATCATACAATTGTTTACTACGCTGCTGCCTGAGTTAAAACTTATCCGGCCGCCGGCAGTTACCGAACCATTATTGATGAATGAGTTTGAGTTAACATTGAAGTTGCCTGTGGTAAGGTCTAATGATCCTTGATTAACAAACGAAGAACTACCATTAATGCTGAAATGCGATGTTGTAACTGTGATCGTACCTGTATTGGCCAGCACGCTGCCGTTTATTTCGAACTGTCCGCCCGAACTGATGTTGCCGTCATTGGTCATCGAGCTGTTGGTATTCAGCTTTACAGTGCCTGAAACTGTCAGGTTGCCTGATTGTGTCATCGTGGCATTGTTCAGCTGAAAGTTCCCGTTACTTAACTGTATGGTGCCATTGTTAACAAACGGATTGTTTAGTTGCTGAACAGTGAGACTGCCATTGACCACAATCTGCCCATAATTCAGAAAAGTCCCTACAGTGGAAAAACCATTATTCACAGTAAGTGATGCATTGGAATAAACTGATACACTGGCCGAATTGCCCCACATAGAAAGCGCGTTCATGGTGAGCGATCCATTTTGCGTGACAATGATATGACTGTTTGTTCCCAATGTAGTTGTGCCGGATAATGATGCATTGCCGCATACTTTTAATGTACCTCCTCCGTTCCAGGTTTGAAAGCTGACTGTTCCGGTGAAACTCCCTGTGACGCAGTAGGTTTGTCCGCCGGAAATGTTAACGTTGCCATTACCCGAAATCACCTGATCGCAGTTATCGCATTCAGGACCATCGTTGGTAACCGCTTCAGTTGACTTCAGGACAAAATCCGACTTTTGATCCGGGAAGGAGTAATTTATGCTGTTTCCACTAATGGGAATCTCGGTAAAATGTTTTGATCCTGTACTGGTTTCAAGCATCAGATACAGACTTCTCAAATAGGATGGAATCCTGACCAACCTCACAAAAGGCTCACCCTGATTCAAACTGCCTGTGGCAAGCAATTCGCCATTCTGCAAAGGATTTGATAAATAAATACTTAGCTTTGACTGCATAGGGTAAACACTTCCGGCAGGTAATGTAACCGTCAACTCAATGTCCTGAGTTGTTTTCCAGTCAAAAGAAGCAGGAACCTTCAGATCAGTCATTTTTTCAGCGCTATTGCCCGGGTAATCCTCGAAATGTTTTCGGCATCCCGAAAAACTGAACAAAACAGCAAAAAGTATCAGAGAGCCAAGGTATGTTTTCATGCTGAGGAATGTTTATATAGATATATCCAATAACCGTGCTAAAATATATAACTAACTAGTTAAATGGACTATATAGTAATGTATCCAAAAAAAAACGTTTTCATTATGGGACTCATGTACGAATTATGGAAAAACCATTGACACCTGATTGGATTTCCCTCCAAAAATAGGCAAAAAATTACATCTATCCTACTGACAAAAAACTTTTTACAAAAATATTTGTTTGATTGTTTAGAATTATTCTAAATTAGCCGAGCCAAATTATCTCAAAACCACTTTATCCATATCATTTAAAATGAAACGTTTAATAGGTTATATTCTGCTCGTTTGCTTGCTTATTGCCTCCAAATCCGGCCAATTGTATGCGTCAGGGTCAGCTGAAGAAAAATTAGGTGTTTACGAGCAACTTGATTCCTACATAAATGAAGGACAAGTATTTACAGACGAGAAATTTGAGAAGGTCGATATCAGGGAGGCCATTAACAAGCCTACTATTATCGCCATGGTATATTACGAATGTCCGGGAATTTGCACCCCTTTGATGAATGGGCTTGCCGATGTGATGAAGAAATCGGACCTGGAATTAGGCAAAGACTATGAGGTGTTCACGATCAGCTTCAGCCATACAGAGAAAACTGTTTTGGCTCAAAACAAGAAAAAAACGTATGAAAAACTGGTTGGCAAAGGTGACACTGAGAACAGCTGGCGTTTTTTTACCGGTGACAGTCTCACCATCAAAGGTTTCCTCGACAACATCGGCTATCAGGTTAAAAAAGAAGGCAGTGAATATATTCATCCGGCGACACTTGTTGTGGTCAGCCCCGACGGAAAAATTACACGCTATCTGCACGGCACCTACTTTTTGCCTTTCGACATGAAGATGGCGATAATCGAAGCAGGCATGGGCAAGTCAGGGCCCACAATCAACAAAGTGCTCAAGTTTTGTTTTAGTTACGATCCTGAAGGACAACGTTATGTATTGAATATCACAAAAATTTCAGGCACTGCAATCCTGATATTAGCCATCGGATTGTTTTCATTCCTCATTGTTTCGAACAGAAAAAAGAATAAAACCAATAATGCAACATAAATTGTATGGCAACAGTATCTACTGATCTCAATTATCTTCAGGGGAAAAAAGGTTTGTTCTCCTGGATTTTCAGTGTTGACCACAAGCGTATAGGTTTGTTGTATCTCTACGCTCTC
This sequence comes from Bacteroidales bacterium, assembly GCA_024710405.1. GTDB lineage: Bacteria > Bacteroidota > Bacteroidia > Bacteroidales > F082 > UBA6192. The sequence goes on along the minus strand of JANJUV010000019.1, from coordinate 277,877 downwards.
ATCACGTTTTTCCTCGTAGGAGTGACTTTAGGGATTTTGATGCGGCTCGAATTGCTCAATCCCGGCAAAGACCTTCTTGAGGCACAGACCTACAATCAGATATTTACCCTCCACGGGGTTATCATGATTTTCCTGTTTATTATTCCCAGTATTCCGGCTGTCTTTGGGAACTTTTTCCTTCCCATTATGCTGGGGACCGATGACGTTTCGTTTCCTCGGCTAAATCTACTGTCATGGTGGATTTACATCATTGGGGCAATCATGGCGTTGTCGACACTGATTTTCGGCGACGGACCGGCTGATACTGGATGGACATTTTACGCACCATACAGTGTAAAAACGGGAACGAATGTCACGATGTCCGTGCTGGCTGCCTTTGTACTCGGTTTTTCGAGTATTCTCACCGGGCTCAACTTTATCGTTACCATCCACAGGTTACGCACGCCGGGCATGACATTTCTGAAAATGCCCCTGTTTGCGTGGGCTTTGTATGCAACTTCGTGGATTCAGCTTTTGGCTACCCCGATCATTGGCATCACATTGATGATGATCGTTGCTGAACGATTTTTTGGTGTGGGTCTATTCGATCCTTCCATAGGCGGCGACCCTATTCTGTATCAGCATCTCTTCTGGATTTATTCACATCCGGCCGTGTATATCATGGCTTTACCAGCGTTCGGAATCATCTCCGAGTTATTGCCCACCTTTGCCAGAAGGACAATTTTCGGCTACAAAGCCATTGCGTTTTCGAGTCTGGCAATTGCTTTCGTTGGTTACTTCATCTGGGGTCACCACATGTTCACCTCAGGCATGAGCGGCACGGGAAGGTTCATTTTCTCGATTCTCACTTTCCTCGTTGCCATTCCAACGGCTATTAAGGTGTTCAACTGGGTGGCCACGCTCTATAAAGGTTCTATTCATGTGCACACCCCGCTTTTGTATGCCCTTGCGTTTATTTTCCAGTTTATGATTGGTGGTTTTACCGGCTTGTTGCTGGGTGCGCTGGCCACCGACATTCATTTGCACGACACATATTTTGTGGTTGGCCATTTTCACTATGTAATGTTTGGCGGAACGGGTTTTGCATTCTTCGGAGCGCTTCATTACTGGTTTCCAAAGATATGGGGCAAGATGTATAATGCTAAAGTTGCCAACACTGCGTTTACGCTTTTGTTTATTGGTTTCAACACCCTGTATTTCCCCATGCTGATTGCAGGCCTAATGGGAATGCCCCGACGTTATTATGACTATCTGCCCGAATTTCATTTGCCCAACATGATCAGCACATTCGGTTCATGGATTCTGGCTGTAGGACTAATCCTCATGCTCGGAAACCTCATATACGCCTATTTCAAAAGCAAAGAAAAGCCCGGAAGAAATCCCTGGGGTGGCATAACGCTCGAGTGGCAGACACAGTCACCACCACCGGTGCAGAATTTCGACCGTATGCCTGAATTGCCGAAAAACGGACCTTACGACTTCGAACATAAACCAACCATTAAAGAATAGAATCTATATGGAACACGCCTCAGGATTTGTGTTGCCCAACTCAGGGCATAACCGTGACGCCGAAGCCTCAAAAATGGGCATGTGGCTCTTCCTGTTCACCGAATTGCTGCTTTTCGGCGGATTATTCATTGTGTATATGGTGTACAGAATGATTAACCATGAAGCATTCCTTCTTTCGTCTTTCGAACTTGATGTTACCATGGGCACCATCAACACTGTTGTTCTCCTTGTGAGCAGTATGACGATTGCCATGTCGATCACAGCCATTCAGAAAGGAAACATTAAACTTTCGGTCAACCTTTTGTATGCAACCCTCGCTGCCGCAATCATCTTTATGGTAATCAAGTATTTTGAATGGAGTTCGAAGATACATCACGGACTTTTCCCGGGAATGGATTACTACGAAAGTCTGCCCAAAGGTGAGGGATTGTTTTTTTACCTGTATTTTTTCATGACCGGGCTTCATGCGCTACACATTATTATTGGAGCCGTTATTATCGGGGTAGTCATCTACCGCACGAAAAAGGGACTCGTCACCTCAGAAAAATATACCCTGACAGAGAACGCCGGACTTTATTGGCACCTTGTTGACCTTATCTGGATTTATCTGTTCCCATTGTTTTACCTTATTCATTGAAAACATGGAAAATAAAAATTTACATAACACCGAGAATCATAAAGAACACCACATAAGCAGCTATAAGGACCACTTCAGCACCTTGCTGGCTTTGTTGCTCCTGACTGTTGTGACGGTAGTAGTATCCGTTTTTGGTGCCGATCTCAGATCCCTGTCAGTGGCTACAGCACTGCTCATCGCAACTGTCAAAGTGGTGGTAGTTGCTTATTACTTCATGCATCTGAAGTACGATATGAAACTCTACACATGGCTTGTCGTACTCGTGGCTGTTTTGTTCGTGGCGTTTACTGCCCTTACCAGTATCGAATACTTTAATCGCTAAAAACAATGAGAACAGGAGCATCAACATTTGCAGAAGGCGTCGATCTATCCCTGTATATAATCGCAGGCATTTCGATCGTTTTCCTCATAGGCATTACTGCCGTAATGATTTGGTTCGTATTCAGATACAACAACAAAAGAAACCCGAAAGCCAGTCATATTGAAGGCAATAATACCATAGAGGTGGTTTGGACAGTGATTCCTACAATTCTCGTAATGATCATGTTTTACTATGGATGGGCAGGGTTTAAACCCATGCGCAATGTCCCCGACAATGCTATGGTTGTCAAAGCATACGCCCAGATGTGGAAGTTTTCTTTCGAGTATCCTGACGGAACTTATTCGGACACGCTTGTTGTCCCTATAAATCAACCGGTCAAACTGGAATTGGTTTCGCGGGATGTGCTGCACAGCTTCTATGTGCCTGCTTTTAGAATTAAAGAGGACATGGTTCCGGGAAAAGATAACTTTTTATGGTTCGAGGCTACAATCGAAGGAAGATACGATGTTCTGTGCGCTGAATATTGCGGACAACTGCACTCTTATATGCTCTCGTCCGTTACCGTTGTGCCCCGTCAGCGATACGATGAATGGCTGGCAAAAGCGGCTGCAACCGGTGATGATCATCCAGGACTGGCTGTAATGAAACAGAATGCATGTTTCACCTGCCACTCCATTGATGGCAGCAAACTTATAGGGCCTTCATTCAAGGGCATCTATGGCAAAACCGAAATTGTAGTCACTGATGGAGCTGAACGCGAAATCACCATAGATGACGAATATATCAGCAGGTCAATCAAAGATCCCAATGCAGATGTGGTTCAAGGTTATATGAAAGGTCTGATGATATCATATGAGAACACCATCAACGATCAGCAAATTGCCGACATCATTGAATACATCAAGACACTATAAGTTCTGTCTGAGTGTTTGCTGGCATCAGCAATTAAGGAAAAAATCTTACTATCAAGGCAACAAATCATCAAACAATGAACACACTGAAAATGCTGATGGAACTGAGCAAGGTGAAGATCACCTTTGCCGTTTCGCTTACGACCATCGCCGGCTACCTGCTGGCTAAAGGTAGTTTCGACAGTGGAATGATACTCCCCACCATTGGAATTTTTATTTTGGCCTGCGGTTCTTCGGCTTTGAATCATTATCAGGACAGCGACCGCGACAAGCTGATGAAACGCACACAGGATCGCCCGATTCCTTCAGGACGAATCAGTAGTCTGGGTGCCCTTCTGATAGCCATAGGTTTGTCTGCTTTGGGTTCAGGGCTGATCTGGCTTGGATCTGACTTTGTAGGTTTTCAGCTTGGCTTACTTGCACTGGTCTGGTATAATGGCATTTACACGCCGATGAAACGGCGCACGGCTTTTGCTGTGATACCCGGTTCAGTTATTGGTGCAATACCTCCCGTTGTAGGCTGGGTTGCCGGTGGCGGATCAGTTTTCGATCCCAATGCGCTTATCCTGGCATTTTTCTTTTTCATCTGGCAGGTACCTCATTTCTGGCTACTTATGCTGAAATATGGTGAGGAATATGTAGCAGCCGGTTATCCTTCCATCACTCAGCGGTATGATGAAACCATGATCCGATATATGACCTTCCTGTGGACAGTGGCTACAGCCGTTGCGGCTCTTCTGCTTCCCCTCTCAGGGCTGATACACTCCTCACTGATCACTCTGGTAATTCTGGCTTCGGTAATCTGGCTGGTAGTTGTATTTGCCGGCCTGCTCAGGAAAAGCAAAAGCGCTTTCAACCCGTTTTACTATTTCATGAGGATAAATTATTTTGTCCTTGTAATGATCATCTCCCTTTCGGCAGATCCTTTTCTGGCTTAACTTTTCACCGGCTCATTAACTTCTTCAGGATCGTAAATTAAGACCCCCTGCGGCAACATTATCTTCAGGAACCTGCACCGCTTCAGCTCCCACAATCCTTACTGCGAAAAGCTCTACTAAGTTTCAGAATACCCATTTCAGGGTATTGATGACCATTAAACGGTTTTGTTGTTTTGCATCAAATTCAGCAGCAATGAACCGGTGTTATCTTCTTCAAAATGTATCATTGTCAACACATCAAATTGCACTGATAAGTTTGAATCATAACGTCATACCTGAAATAGCCTTTTGCGACACTGATCCTTCATGCATCTTCCAACAGGATAAATCCTGTTCAGGAAAGTCTTCTCAGCAACATCAAAACCTGATTATATGAAAGCAAAGAATTTTCTTGTGTTGTTTTTCTGTTTTGTCAGCTTAGCCTTAACAGCATCCAAACCACCATACTCTTTAAAAGGCAAGGTTATGGCAGACGGTCAAGCAGTTGCTTACGCGACAGTTTCCATTAAGGGAACTTTCAAAGGAACCGTATCAGATCATGCAGGCAACTTTCAATTGGGTCAGCTGGACGAAGGTTATTATACGCTTCATATTCAGTCAGTTGGATTTAAACCAAAAGAAATTGGCTTATTGGTGCAACATGAACAGAACTTAACTGTGGATGTTGAACTTGAAACTGATCAGATTGGCCTGAACGAAATTGTTGTTACAGCCAACAGACAGGAAACCAACCGGCAGGAAGCACCGGTAATTGTGAATGTTATCGGTTCGGGTCTGTTTGATGCCAATTCAGCAGTGTGCATGGCCGACGGTCTTAATTATCAGCCCGGCTTGCGCGTGGAGAATAATTGTCAGAACTGCGGTTTTCAGCAGGTACGCATCAATGGGCTTGAAGGACCGTATTCGCAGATTCTTATCGACAGCCGTCCCATTTTCAGCGCTTTGAGCGGTGTTTACGGTATCGAACAAATACCTGTGGCTATGATCGATCGTGTGGAAGTTGTCAGAGGTGGAGGTTCGGCATTGTATGGCTCGAATGCTATTGCCGGCACGATCAACATCATCACCCGCGAACCGCTGAAAAATGGGTTTGACGCTGCGATACAACGATCTTTAATAGGCAACAAGACATCTGATCAGAATATTTCCCTGAGCGGCACCCTTGTCAGCAATGACCACAAAGCCGGCGCAGGCATTTTTGCCATAAAAAGAGACCGCGGTCAATTCGATGCCAACAGCGATGGCTTTTCGGAACTCGGACTGATTGACGGAATGGCTTTAGGTGCCAGAACTTATTACAGAACCAGCCTGAGAAGCAAACTTTCGACAACGTATCACTTTGTGGATGAATTCAGAAGAGGTGGCAATAAGTTCGATCAGGTTCCGCATGAAACCGACATTACAGAACAAACCGACCACAAAATTCATGGTGGCGAAGTTGTTTTCGACTATTTCGGAAAGAACCAATTGAACAAGCTTTCCATGTACATGGCAGCACAATATATTAACCGCGACAGTTATTACGGGGCCGGCCAAGATGAAAATGCCTACGGACACACAACAGACCTTAGTTTTGTTACTGGCACTCAGTTTACCGCAAACACAAAAAGCAATTTTTTTGGCAGTCCGGTTCTGACAACAGGTGCCGAATACCAGACAAACAGCATGCACGACAAAATGCCAGGTTACCAACGCGATCTTAAACAGGACATACACATAGCAGGCCTTTATATGCAGGCCGAATGGAAATTCAAACAAACCACACTCCTGCTGGGTGCACGAACCGACAAACACAACCTGATCAAAAAGGCGATCATCAGTCCGCGTGTTAATCTGTTGCACAGCCTGACTCCCGACCTGCAATGGCGGGCAAGTTTCTCAACCGGATTCAGAGCGCCTCAGGCTTTTGATGAAGATTTGCACATTATTGCGGTCAATGGCGGGGTAATGCTGATTGAACTGGACCCGAACCTCAGGCCCGAGTACTCAAAAAGCATCAGCAGTTCATTTGATTATTATTACAAAATAGGTTTATTAGAAGGGAACCTGATGGCAGAAGGTTTTTATACCTTGCTTGATGATGTATTCGTGCTGGAGACCCTTGAAACAGACGAAAATGGCAATATGCGCGTGGAAAGAAGAAATGGAAAAGGTGCTGTAGTGCGCGGGATCAATGTCGAAAACCGAACAGCTATCTCAAAGAGTCTCCAGGTTCAGCTTGGAATGACGTTTCAACAAAGCAGATATCAGGAAATCGAATTCTGGAGTGAGAATCCGGACACTGAAGGCCTGAAGGCACTGCCGAAATCACCGGATGTGTATGGTTATCTGAGCCTTAATTATAATCCAGCAAAGAAACTAAGCACTTATCTTACAGCAACCTACACAGGTTCCATGAAAGTATTACATTTCGAAGGTTATATTGACCAGGACAGAATTGAAACAACTCCTTCCTTTCTCGATTTGAACCTGAAGGTTGCTTATGAGCTCCTGAGAACCGGCAGATACGGACTGCAACTGGAAGCAGGTGTGCAGAACATATTGAACAGCTATCAAAAGGATTTCGACCAGGGAATGTTTCGTGATGCCGGTTATATGTATGGCCCCATGAAACCACGCACCTACGTGGTTGCGCTGAAGGCTGGCATTTGATGATCAATGAATAATCTCAGGATTCCCGTGCTTGTCGTTATATATCCACTCGGCATCCATGCGTACCATTTCATCCACAGGAATACCACGTTCGGCGGCTTTTTTCTGAACTGATTCAAACCATTCGGGAGTGCCCCTGATGCTCATCATATAAATGGTGATCATATCCTCTCTGCGGGTATATTTCTCGGGGTGTTTCTGATAATCTTCAAACAAGAGGAATTCGGCTTCCATACGGATCCTTTTTTCGATAGGAATCCCTTTTTGCGCAGCATCCTTAACCAAACGCATAAACTGGTCGTTTGAAACACGCAGGTTATCGGCAAAATAATCAATGAGGTCCCTCTGCTGCGGGAAAAACAACCCAAACAGCAGTTCATCGAATTTCCAGGCAAAATTGTGGTGAAACCGCTCGGTGATCATAATCAAAATGATGTCACGTTTCAGGATTTCGTCCTTAAATACAAGTTGGTTTGTCTGGCCGGTTTCGATTCCTTCCCGTCCCCACACAGCCTTGTTGTAATACCAGAAATCTGCATTGCTGAAAGCATTCAGCAATACCCCGTCGCTTTGCCAATTGAAATAATAACTGTCGCCAACAATCAAGATGTTGTATGCTGCTGATTGATTATTTGTATCGAATGAAACAGCAGGGTAAGCCAGTGGCTGCTTCGGTACCGGATTTAACAAATTCATTGCAAGCCAGATATCATCGTCAGGATGGCGCACAACATCAAACTTACGGATCGAGTCGAACCTCATCTCCGGAATCATAGGCCCGTGAATCTTCCTCAGATAAGCAAGTGTTGTGTCAGCAGCCAGTGCTGCACCGTAATAACTCCAATGTGTACCGGTTTGCGGGAATAGCAAAAATTCATGCCTGCCTTTTGACTCAACAAAAAAGCGATTCAGATCAAGTACATTAACCCCATGCTGTTGTAAATATTCCAGAAAAACTTCATAGTTCGGACTCAACTTTGTCTCCCCCTCATATTTTGAAGGAAACTTTTCGGGATAAAAGCTGCCTTTACCCGGCTCGAACACAACTGCCAGCGTAATACCCAGTGAAGCAAGAGTGTCCTGCACACGCTTCAGCTGCTCCGACTTACGTTTCCAAACCGCATCACCTACAAAAAAGTGACCCAGATAGGCTTTGATATAGTCTTCCTCAAATAACTCGCCTTCCTTACCAACGATGACTCCTTCGGCATTAGCTTCGCTGAAAACTGAATACTTAATCTGATTATTCAGCCTTACCAGCCAGTCGTGGAAACCTATGGAAGACTCAATCCTTTCATTAAAATCTTGCTGAAATGTTGCATTGACCCATGATTCCCAATTCAGACTGTCGATGTCTGGCTGTTTGGTGCGGTTGAATGCTCCTTGCAGGGGAAACTGCGGAAAAATATCAAAGCTTCGCTGGACCTCAGGCAAAATGAGCAACAAAAGAATGAGAATAAAAAAGGTATTTTTCAAAACCGTTGTCATGGCAGCGTCAAGACTACATTTTTACAAACTTGCGTACAATGCTATTTTCCGGTGTTTCGGCAATGATGAAATATACCCCTGGTGCAAGCTCCTGAACAGGTGGATAGAATATACTTTCATCCGATTGAAGCCCTTTGTTTTGGGCAAACCACAGAACCCTTCCGGCGCCATCAAGCATCCGCAATGAAGTATATGTTTGTCCATATGAATGGTATATAACAGTTAGTTTGTCAGTAATGGGATTGGGGTACACAGTCAGTATCGGTTTCACCTGAACTGATTCAGGTTCGAAAGTGGGAATAGAATAAGCAGGAAAAACAATGTAATCAACTTTGGCACAATCTTCTCCATTGCTTACGCTGTAATCTTTGGAATATAACCATGAAAGTCGCAGCAACCCGGCAGGAAGCAGCACTGCATGGCGTGTCCAGGCAACCTCGCCTGACCAACGGGCAAGTTCTTCACCATTAACCGAAAAATGCAGAAAATCATAATTAGCCTCTGAAGAAACTTTGTAGTAGAAAGAAAGTGTGTCCGGAATAGCTACATCATAATCCAGGAACAGACTTGATGATTGATTGTCATAAATCACACCCGAACGGGCAGCATATGATCCCTCAAAAGCAGGTACCTGATTGTCAGCATACCAAGGGGCGTTGCCACCTGTCTGCCACTCGAATGATGTAAACCCGCCCGACTCAAAATCCTCAACCACACTTGATATGATAAGGGGATAAGTATGGTAGTATGAAAACTCCTTGTCGCCTATCACATGCAGATTGACACCAATAACAGGCGGCACTTCGGTTTCATCGGAAAGACTGACCTGGAATGCTACTTCCCAGTAGTTTTCATGCGCGAATATTTCTGTTTGTTCCGGTTCGCCCAGAACTGTCAGGCCGTCAAATTCACTTGTCAACACAGCCATCGCAGTGGTAATATCGGCACCGCCTGAGTTATAAAGATTCATTACGAGATCAGCAGTTTCACCGGGTTCAAGAATACCGTTATTGCCATCAACAACAATCATGGAAGTCATCTCTACCACAGGCGCCTGAGCATTGAAAGTTATGTTACGGGTCCAGCTTCCTTCCGGAGCATCAAGGGTCAGTATAAAATCAGCCTTATGGCCATGCGGCACAAAGCGGTCTGTTAGTATCAGAAAGGTATTTTCCTGCGTTACTTCTTCTTCTATAGCCATTGGCGGAAAACCATCTGCTGACTCAACCACATCAAAATACGGATCAGCGGTAGTCAGTTGTACTTGTGATGCACTCAACGCGAAACTGTTCATGTTGGTAAACTTCAGATCAAGCCTAAAACTCTCACCATAAATGATTTCATCTGCAGGTTCGGCATTTACTGCTGCATCCATCAGGACACCTTCGGTGGATAGATAAAATGTTTTGTAGCTTTTCAGTTTGTTGTTATCCATAACGGACACGCGCAATGGCACCTCATCAAGAAAAGCATCAACAACACCACTAAGATGTCCATCGGTTGACAGTTCAAGGCCTGTTACAGTTGTTAACGGTTCAAAGCGATTATATCTCAGCTGTAACGGAATGAATGTTCCGCTGGTATTCATCATCACAAAATTCTCACCATCACCTGCTGAAAGTCCTGCATAGCGCCTGATGTATGAAGCAATATTCTGATATCCGTAATTAAAAACTATGCGGCCATCACTATAAAGTGTAACAACAAAATTAGTCTCTGAAGTATTGGTTTGGCCCACTACAGAGAGCTTCCACCTGAAACGGCAGTAATCCTCACCGGCTTCATACCAGATGCCATCTCCATCACCTGAAGCAATCACGAAAGTGTTCGACATCAAAGGCGATATCACACGGTTCTGCAGGAAGTAAGTTCTGCCATCAATATAGTAAGGCCAGGGCATCAGTGATGCATCAAACCTGAGATATCCGTCAACTGTGGCATAGATCTCGTCGTATAATTCGCCATAAAATGGGAAGCTGAACGGAAGCTGCACTTTGGCATATCCGCTGTTGTTATTGGATAAGCTTAATTTATCTCCTTCAAAAACAGGAACTTCAGACACAGAATCTATACGTACATAATCATCAGCCAAGGACCAGCGATAGGGAGGAGTGCCTCCTGATGCCTCGAGATTATAGCTATAATACTGGTACTGCTCCAATGGAGGAAGCTCTTCTGTGACAATGTCTACAGGGTTATGTGAACATGAAGTCACAACACTCATCATAGTAAGGTCATTGTTTAAAATTCCTGAACCACCTGAAGCAACAGTTTCAGTTTCTCCATTGGTGTAGTCTATAACTGAAAAACTGTTGATCATTCCGCTGCTTTCACCGGCCGGATCATTCTCGTGTACCATCAGAAAAATTTTAACAGTCTGATCTGGATTAATGTACGACAGCAACGGATTCAGGTCGAGGCCAATCTCTATGGTTTCGCTGGCACCGGCACCCTGCATGGGATTGCAACCGCCCTGAAAATCGAAAACCGGAAAATTAAGTATATACTCAGGTTCTGTATCAGTTGTGTTGGTTGACATTCCCACACTGACTTTCAATTTGTTGCGGCACGGATGGGTAATGGTTACTTTAGCTGTGAGTAAAGGCTGAAGATCGGCACTTGCATCGGCGACCACAACCACATTATTCCAGATTCCTCCCTGCTGAAAAAGGTCGGCTACTGTTTTATACATCATATATGAGAAACCTTCATCGCCCCATCCACTGATGGAGCCGTAAGTGTTGGCCATTTTAAAACCGCCTATCTCCCAATCGCGGACATCAAGAATGCCGTCGCCATTGAGATCGATATCGTTGGTAAACTGGCCGTCGTTGTTGTAGTCCCATCTGATCAGGTCATGGTAGCCCACAATGGTCATGGCGTGATTGGCTGAATTCCCCCATTGGATGATCACGTGTTTACCTGCTTCGGGTGTGCCCTGTGGCAGCACTGTTGGCGGATAGCTGAACTCAGCATAAAAACATGCCACCCCGCCATATTGTGATCCATTTCCGCGGTCATAAATCCATTGTTTCAAAGTTTCGATCCCTTCAGGTGTATTTGTTTTAATGGAATAAATATCGTGAATACGGTTTTGCATGCTGCTGAGATAGTTTGCATATCCGCTCATCCATCGTGATGCTCCGCCGCTGGCAATGCCTCCGTAAGTTTGCACACTGGGGTTACCCAATCTTTTGACGATTTCAAAGGTCTCATAGTAACTAATCCCTGCGTTGCTTCCTCCATTTAGAAAGTTATAGGTAAAGTGCGTGGCCAACTGGTTCTGTGGCTGGTCGCCTGGAACGTTGCGAAGCACATTCAACTCATATGTCAATGCATTACCGATACTGGCCGATTGACCGCATTCGAGGCCTACCTGGGCTATCAAAGGCCTGAAAAAAGGTGTTGCCGAATTATCTACTACTGTCGGTAACATACCTTTCTGTGACTGATCCGGCAGCTTTAGTGGTTTCAGAGACATGAGCATCAAGGAATCGTATGTACTCATCGGAATGAGTTTGGGTTGTCCGGCTGGATATAATCCAATTGTGACATCCTCCTGTGCCAGGCTTACAGGACAATATAGTGTTGCAATGAGAAACGATAGAGCTAATGCAAATCGGGTTTTCATAAAAAATACAATTTAATTTCAGGCGGTGAATTTAATAATTAAACGCCAACACAGCTATGTCGTGAGGGTACTTATTGATTTCTAACCCGGATTATCGCGTAAATGCGTATCTGATGATGTTTGCGCCCATCTGCAGTGCCTTCAGACGGGTTTCTTCGGGGTTGCTGTGTATTGCAGCGTCTTCCCAGCCATCGCCCAGGTCAGTTTCATAGGTGTAGAAACACACCAGTCTGCCTTCATATACAAGTCCGAAACCTTGTGGTGGCTTTCCGTCGTGCTCATGTACCTTTGGAAGTCCATCAGGAAATGAGTACTTCTGTCTGTAAATCGGGTGTTCAAAAGGAAGTTCGATGAAATCCAGTTCAGGAAATACTTTCTTCATCTCGTGCCTTACAAAAGCGTCCATGCCATAATTATCGTCTATATGCAGGAAACCTCCAGCAAGAAGATAATTACGCAGGTTTTCCGCCTCACTCTGATTAAAAAGGACATTTCCGTGTCCGGTCATATGCACAAACGGAAAGTTGAACAACTCAGGACTGCCCACATCCACGGATACTGTCTGCGGATTAATGGAGGTGTTGATATTCGCATTGCAAAAAGCAGCAAGATTGGGCAGCGATGTTGGATTTGCGTACCAGTCACCACCTCCCCTGTACTTCAGCACCGCAATCTGCACTTCGTACTGGGCATGTGTCACCAGCACCAGAAAAAACAACATGGTTGAAATCAACAGTGGCTTCATAAATCTGTTCTCAATTGGTTTTTCACATGAAAACCCATGCAGGCAGCCAGTGCAGCTGTTTCGGTACGTAATCTGGCCGTACCGAGGCTGACCGGAAGAAAGCCGGATGACTGCGCCCTGGCTACTTCATTCTTACTGAAATCTCCTTCAGGCCCAATCAGAACCATTACTTTTTCACCTTGTCTGATCATGTTGTAGAGATTTTCGCGCTTGCTGTCATCGATCCATGCAATGAACTTCTGGCCGTTGTATGGTTTCCGGAGAAGTTCATCAAATTTAACCATTGGATTCAGTATGGGAAGCCGACTCTTCAGTGACTGCTTCATCGCTGACAGAACAACCCTGTTTAGCCTTTCCAATTGCACATGCCTTCGCTCCGAATGCTCTGATGCAAAAAAACTTACCTCATCAATGCCTATCTCGGTAGCCTTTTCCAGAAACCATTCAGTACGGTCGGCCTGCTTGGTCGGACCTATCGCAATATGAATACCGAATCCCTCCGCATCATCACCTCTCCTGCGTGTGGTTAAATCAGCAACACAGCCGCGGGGATCGGCACGCGAGAGCACACCCTTGTAAAACCATCCCTTGCCGTCAGTAAACAACACCTCATCACCTGCTTTCATCCGCAACACCCTGACACAATGTACGGATTCCTCAGCGGTTAACTGCACTTCGCCTTCTGTCGCTCCGGGAAGATAAAACAGGTTCATAATGTTGACTCAATTATTACATGACACAAAATAACGGACAAGATTGAAGAAAGATCAAATATCCATTACCTGCTACTTCGGAATGATCTGTTCTACTGAATCAGTACTAATTTTTGCTGCACACGTGTTCCTCCGGCCATTGCCTCAACCATATACACTCCTGTTGAAAGTCCTGTCATGTCAATGGCAAGGCTTTCCTTAATCACGCCATTATAAGTGAATACTACTCGTCCTTCCGGGTTTAAAATACGCAATCCACTTAATGGACTCAGTTTTCCTGCTGATAGAGTAACTATTCCGTTTGCCGGGTTTGGAGCTATAGTTATTCCAATTGAGGCGACAAAATCTTCGACTCTGACTGTTGGTCCGAGTTGAACATCGGTCAGATAGATAGGATTGCCATAGAAACTGTAGGTTTCGAATGCCACACGAACATCGGTTTTACCAATCCAGGGATTCAGATTAAGGGTGATACAATCAGCTCCCCACTCAACGCCACACCAATCCCACACGTTAACAGGCATAAAACCATCACTTTTGAGATGTGTGGCAAAGTTGCCGCTGCCATTTTCAGCATCAGCAAACAAACGGTACCAGGTTTCACCGCAATCATCCGAAATATAAACTACCAACGAATCGGCAAACTGATCATGTCTTTGTGCATAGGCATGGCGGAAGCTCAGGTTGATGTTGTCGAAGCCACGCAGATCGAGTAAGGGCGACACAAGCCTGTCGCGCTGACCAATAGCATAATAGTTATAGAAGTTGACTGAGGCCGCTGTGTTGATTGGATTGAGCCCGCCGACAGGCACAATCTCCCAGGTTACATCATTATCCGGGTTTTCTACCAACCACCCTGAAGTCCCAAATACTGAATCTTCAAAGGATTCCGTGAATGGAAGAGGCAGGCCGCCAACGGTAATCATATCAAAACTTATTTTGGTTGAAGGGCCATTAAGATTGCTTACGGTCAGACTAACAGTATAAGTCACAGGCTCTTCGAAAACCACCTCCGGATGTTGTGAGAATGCATTGGTTCCATTGACAAAAGTAACTGATGAAGGTGTAAACACCCATTCCCACTCGCGGGGCATATACTGTGTTTTATCGGTAAAGCGGACTTCGCCTCCGACACATACAACATTCTTATCTGCTTCAAAATCCACTTCGGGCAGCAGCGTTGAACTCACAGTGATATAGGCTGTTTTTGTTATTGAGTTACTGCCAAAATCATTTGATGTGGTAAGTGTTACGCCGAATACACCTTCCTGATTGTATACTATTCCGGCCGGATTCTGCTCGATGGAAGTGGAAGGCTCAGCACCTTCAAATTGCCATAACCATTCCTGTGGAACACCTGCTGTGAGGTCGCTGAATGAAATATTCTCGCCAAGTGGAATCAGTGTTTCATTGGCCTGAAAATCAGGTTCGGGTTCGAAAGGAATTCGGACATATGCCCACCAGGTACCCCATCGGTCACCACCCGAAGGCAGCTCAGCATACTCCTGCAAAACCCAGAAATCAACTCCGTTGACTGGATCGAGCATAGTGGCAGAATAGTCGCCCCAGCGGTTGCGCCCGCCTCCGAAAGTTTTGTAATAGGGTGCCTTACCATCTTTATACTGATAAGGATCGCGAAACGTATTCGGCTCATCCTGATGCGAGCGGAATGAGTAGGCAGCACTGGCATACTGGTTGAGTGAAAAGTTATTGTGTCCGATCATGATGTCCTCAAACTCATTTACGGCAATGGTCGGAAAAGCATATGACATCACGCCTGTGGGATCATCCACGCGTCCACGCTGCAAAATCTCACCTTCAGGACTAAGCTCCCACCACTGAACCGCTGTCCGCTGCGGATTGTTGGCCGGTAGAAAAACATGGTGCACTGCCCATATTTTATTGTTTCTGAACACAACATTTTCCATACGGTGATCAACAGAATTGATCAGTTGAGGCGAACCTAACTGAGGTAGAAAATCACCGTTGTTTCCGGCCCAACCTGCCCAGGGGTTGGGCGTGCCTACATCTCCTATCTTCGAAAACACCGGATTGTCAACGGCTCCACTCACCTTAAACATGCTGATATAACCGTTTCCGCCAGAGTTGGAGTTGGCCGAAGAAACCAGATACAGGTTTTCTTCTTCCTGATCAAACGTGATTGCCGGCACCAACGTGAAACCGAGGTTTGTCGCAAACCTTGTGAAATCTATTGAGGCATCACCAGCATACATCGCATGCTTATCAAACACATATACCGTGCTGTAAAAACCATTGCCAAACATATTTCCAGAAACACCTATCCATTTGTCGTTGAACCCCATACTTGGATAGTCGAACCAAACCTGATTCTGCGGATCGGCTATGAATGAGTAAAGAAACCAGTTGCCTGTTGGGTCAGATGTTTCCGTAACTCCCATGTAAATCCTGGATTCACCTGCCTGACTTCCCGAACAAGTCACAAAAATCCATCGGTCTTCGTATGAATCATACAGAATCTTGGGGTCAAAAGTGTTCCCACCAGGCAAACCCGACCAAAACAATCCAAGACTGACAGTTGACAGTGCATTTCCGACTCGATCCTGAATGCGCACTTCTGTATTCAGGGTAACCATCAGATGATCAGGTCCGGGGGCACCGTTGACATCAGGAGGAATTGAATTTCCCGAATCATACAAGCCCATAAAGCTGGTATCGGGGATGGGAGATACTTCACGGTTTGTTTTGATTACTGACCCGCTCCTCGTTTCCTCCATAAACACAACCGCTGCCGGGTCGATTTCAAATTCGGGGTGATAAACAACCGGATTGGGCTTCCTGAAGGCACGTGCCTGATAAGGCTCGTAAAACCGTGCATCTGTTTCAATCTGTGTCCAGGAACGCTTAATAAAAGCCTCAGAAGCACCCTGATAGCGTTCGGTGAATGACTGAGCCAGCAACTGAAGCGCAAAGGTCAGCGACAGTGCGGTGAGGAGTATATTACGGTTATGCATACGTGGTAATTGGGGTAGATGGTTAATGAAAATGTTCAACAATTAGTCTTTTAGAATAACGAGTTTTTTCACCAGTGGGGTGGTTCCTTCTATGCGTAAAACATAAGTACCGTTAGGCCAGCTGTGCACCGGAATAGTTGTATGCGCAGCCTCGACCCTTCCGCTGTATATGGCTTTGCTATTCTGATCCAGAATACTGTAAAGGCTTCCAATCAGACTGTTATCAACAGTAAAAATCACTTCCTTCGAGGCAGGAACGGGGAACAGATGAACCATCGCAGCAGCATTTGCCGCAGGGTTTTGTGTCCCGGTAACTGTTGTTACCACTACATCGGTAAGGTACAGGTTGTTGCCGAACTGATTGAAGGACTCAAACCGCACGACAATATTTGCCATTCCGGCCCATGCACTCAGGTCAAGCTCGGGGCAATCAACATTTGGATTTCCTGAACACCACTGAGTTTCATCAACAGGTTCGAAGGCTTGCATAGTAGTTTCGGCAGTCACAAATGCACCCTGACCATCAGGGCCATTGGCATACACGCGCTCCCAGCTTTGTCCGCAATCGGCCGAAACACTGATGATCAACGAGTCTTTTTGAGTAAATCGTTGTGCATAAGCATAATCAAAGCTGAGATACACATTCTCGTAGTCCTCAAAATTTAATACCGGTGTGAGCAGGTAATCCCTGGCACCCATTGTAGTGTAGTTGTAGAAATTCAGCCAGGAAGCTGTGGTTCCGTCAGTCAGGGTTTTCAAAGCCCAGGTTCTTCCGTTATCGGGATTTTCAACAGCCCAGTCAATGTCATCATAGGACTCAACAGCAAAACTTTCTTCAACAGGAAGCTCGATGCCACCTGTCTGAATGTATGCCTCGAAGGTGAGCGTGTTCGATCCGGTAGGGTTGGATGCTGTTAGGCTGACATCATAGGTTGCATTGGCATTGAACACGACCACAGGATGCTGTGATATCTCTGAAGTGCCGTTCACAAAAGTAACATCAGAGGGAGTAAAACTCCATAGCCAGCTTTCAGGACAGTTTTCGGACATATCGGTAAATTCGACAGCCAAACCCGAACAACCGGTAGTTTCGGAGGCTGCAAAATCTACCATTGGCGCTTGCGCAGGCTGCACTGTGATATAATTTTCCATTGTCAGGGTGTCGGAACCAATCGGGTTAGTGACAATAAGTGTAACAGCATAAGTTCCTTCCTGCTCATAAACAATGTTTTGCGGATGTTGTTCGGTCGAAGTTGAAGGAGTAGCACCTTCGAATGTCCATTCCCAGGTGTAAGGAACACCAAGCGTAAGATCCGTGAAAGAGATTCCGCAATTGGCATAGGGTTCTGTAGTGGCTGCTTCAAAACCGGCCTCAAGAGTTCCGTAATAAGGTGGTGAACTCCACAAGCCGCGGCCGTAAGTTCCGGCCCGGATTACATCGTTGGAAGGATTCTCTGCATCGTAGTAAATTTCAAGTTCTGTAACCCTTCCGGCAGCAGGAAATCCATCGGAATAGGCTATCCATTCACTCATACTTGCATCCCGGTAAAAAATGCCGATGTCCGTTCCGAGGTACAAGCCTTCATTGCTGTTTTTGTAGTAGGCAATGGAGTTAAAACTTACATTCGGCAGGTTTGCCGAAATATTGTCCCAGGTCTCACCTTTGTCTGTGGATTTATAAATTTTATTTTGCTGAGCGATATAAACCACATTTTCGTCAAAAGGACTGGTTTCAATAGCTGTGATATTGTTTGTAATGGGCAGATTTCCGGTGAGGGTAGTCCATTGAACCGAAGATGCTTTTACGTTGTCCGAGCGATACAACCTGTTTCCACTGGCTGCATAAAGAATATCCGTGTTGGCTCTTGATTGTCCGAGCACGCTCATATTACTCGAACTCATGGTCGAGATCTTAGTCCAGCTTACCGATGAAGGATTGCCAGCCTTAATGTTGGTGCTGCGCCAGATATTTTTGTATCCAATGAACATTACATTGGGATTTTGGTGGTCGATGACAAAAGGAGTCACCCATGCACCGCTTTCATTGATGCCATTTGAACCGTTTCCGGCAATTTGTCCCTGATTTGAATGATTGAAATGGCGGTACACCGGACCGTAATACAGAGTTGAGTAGCTATATCTGTGGTCTGTAGGATCGAAGGCACACTCCATGCCATCGCCACCGTTCACGGCGATCCATTCTCCATCAGCCATGGTTGAGGTTCCGTTGTCCTGATATCCGTTGATCACATAATCGCGTTCGGTGAGGCTCTGTCCGATTTTATAGGCCTGGCTTATCACTAGTCCGTTAGAAATCTCCGTCCAGGTTTGTCCGCCATTGGCCGTCCAGTAAATCCCACCATCATTGCCGGCATAAAGTCTGTCGTTAATCGGCGAATATTCGAGTATATGTAAATCGGCATGAACAGACGGCACATTGCAACCTCCATACCAATGGGAGTTAATGGCCCAATTTTGGCCACCATTCACTGATTTAAAGTTGTTTACTCCACCTGCATGGATAATGTCGGCATTGTTCGGGTCAACTGAGATGTCCAGGTCATACCAGGCCTGACCACCGCTGCCTCCGTTGCAGTCCCAACTCATGATGTTGGGCGAGGTAGAACGGGTGGTAAAACTAAGCCCTGCGTCCAGTGAACGATAGAGACCTTTAAAAGAGTCGGAATTGGTGATCAGGAAATAAACAATATCGGGATTTGCCGGCGACACACCGATAACACCGCGTGCTCCTCCGGGAAGCCCGTTGCTGATCACCGAGAAGTTCTCGCCTCCATCCGAAGAACGGTAGAAAGTGCCGCCCGAGGCTGCATACACCGTCATGGGATCACCGGGTTTGTAAACTATCTCTTTGAAATTTCCGGATGCTTTCATGGTCCAGCTTTGTCCGCTGTTTACCGATTTGAAAATTCCCGATGAGGTGGCAGCAAGTATCTCGAAGTAATTCACCGGATGTTGAATCAATCTGCCGACAGTGGCGTTGCCCATTCCGGAATTGGAGGCATCAAATGTGACGCCACCATCGTTGCTGCGCCATACGCCCAGACCGGGAGCGTCGCCTGCATCTCTGTCGCCTGTACCGATAAGCACCAGATCGGGATCGTTGTAATCAACGATGATCGAAGAAACACCCAACGTAGGCAGGATGTCGGTATGCGTTATCCAGTTATCGCCATGGTCGTAAGTAATCCAAAGACCGCCCGATGGTGCGCCAACGTACAGAATGTCAGGGTCAGTTGGGTGAAAGGCAATGGCATTCAACCTGCCAAGGCCACGATATCCGTTGTAACCCGAAGGGACGGTAAATGGCCCCAGTGGCGTCCAATCGCCGTATAATGACCGCTCTCCGTTCCCAAACCAATGCTGCCAGGCTGCATAATCACGTCCCGGGTCGGGGCGCGTGCCATCGGGCATCACCCGCTGGCCCATCATGTATTCCCAACGTTTAAATGGTTTCCATCCTGATCCTTTGGTCACCTCACGGCCTTCCCAATACAGGTTAAAAGCACGCTGAACCTCAAAAAAATTCACCGAATGGTCCTGCATCATTTCTACCCAATGTGGATACTGAGCCAGCTCTGCATCAGAGTATTTCTGCTGTGCCTGACCAGAAAACGATACCATAAGCCCGAAAAACAGGGCGGCGAGAACACTGTAAAATCTGTTAATCATCGTGTAAGATTGTGATAAATTGTTGAATACTATTGTTAAGCTACAAAAATAGCGTTTATAATGAAACCGGAATGCTGATCAGTTCACTTTTTGACCGAACAGAATGCAAAACAAAGCAGCCGGCTTAGATTCATATGAGATTTAGACAACAAAACAATGAATTTTGTTGCATCAGGCACACTCTAGAATTCCGAAGTAAAATGAAATCTGATGTCAGGATATTTTTCCTGCGCAGTTTGAAGGGCATAAGGCGAATCGGCCAGAAAGACATCGCGTTTTTCCTTGTCGTAGGCCAGAAAGGATGATTTCCTCATCTTGAAATCTTCAAGCATAGCTTTATTGCTACTGGTGATCCATGCGGTTTTGTACAACTGAATGGGTTCGTAGCGGCAACTGGCTCCGTATTCGTGCAACAAGCGGTGCTGAATGACCTCAAACTGCAAGGCGCCTACTGTTCCGATAATCTTTCGTCCGGTAGCTCTTCCTGTGAATAGCTGTGCAACACCCTCGTCGGTGAGTTGTTCCAGACCTTTGGCCAGTTGCTTGGATTTCATGGGATCTGCGTTTTCCACATAGCGGAACAGCTCTGGCGAAAAACTCGGAATGCCTTTGTAGTGCAACATTTCGCCTTCTGTAAGGGTGTCACCGATCTTGAAATTCCCGGCATCGTACAAGCCAACAATGTCGCCCGGAAAAGCCTCGTCCACAACGGATTTTTTCTGAGCCATGAAAGCGGTCGGGTTCGAAAACTTCAGGTTGCGCCCTAAGCGTATATGGTAATAGGGTTTGTTGCGCTCAAATCTGCCTGAAACTATGCGCACAAACGCAATACGGTCGCGGTGGTTGGGGTCCATATTGGCGTGTATCTTGAACACAAACCCGCTGAATGCCTCTTCGGCCGGGTCAACATGCCGCTCTTCTGCCTCGCGGCCAATAGGTGTTGGAGCTATCCTGATAAAACAATCGAGCAGTTCCTTCACCCCGAAATTGTTTAGTGCACTACCGAAAAACACCGGACAAATAGCGCCACTCAGATAATCATCCACAGCAAAGGTTGGATATACCCCTTCGGCCAGGTGCAGCTCTTCGCGCAGCATATCGGCATCGTCACCAATGTATTTCTTCAATTCCGGCTGGTTGATGTCGCTGAACGAAATGCCTTCCTCAATATATTGTTTGCTGGGCTCAAAAAGGTAGAGGCTACGGTCGAAGATGTTGTACACCCCTTTAAAGAATTGCCCCATATTGATGGGCCAGCTCAGTGGCGTTACCTTCAGGTTAAGCTTCTGCTCTATTTCGTCGAGCAGGTCGAAGGCATCCTTGCCCGGTCGGTCGAGTTTGTTGATAAAGACAATAATTGGGGTATTGCGCATGCGGCAAACCTTAACTAATTTTTCTGTTTGAGGTTCAACGCCTTTGGCCACATCAATCACCACGATCACACTGTCCACTGCCGTAAGCGTGCGGAAGGTGTCCTCAGCAAAATCCTGGTGGCCTGGCGTATCGAGAATGTTGATCATCAGGTCGCGGTATTCGAAACCCATCACAGAAGTAGCAACTGAAATTCCCCTCTGCCGCTCAATTTCCATCCAGTCGGAAGTGGCAGTTTTCCTGATCTTGTTTGATTTAACAGCCCCTGCAACCTGAATGGCGCCGCCATAAAGCAGAAGCTTCTCGGTAAGCGTGGTTTTCCCGGCGTCGGGATGGCTGATGATGGCGAAGGTGCGCCTGCGGCTGATCTCTTTTTTCAGACTCATGAAGAAAATTTCGGCAAAAATACGAAGAATTGCCCGTTGGGCGTTGCGGGTTCCGTGAACCGTGTTCCGTGTTCCGTGTTCCGTGTTCCGTGTTTCGTGTTCGGTGTTCCGTGTGGCGGGTTGCGGGTTGGGCTGGATTTAATTTAAGTTTCACCTTTATGGCCGAAGTCGTTGGCAGGAGGCTTTCACACAGGGATTCAGCCACATCAAAAATCTAAAACGTAAATCTAAAATCATTGTTTTCCATATATTTACGACTGAAGATCGACGAATTTAAGATTTTAGATCAGGTCTGAGTCAATTGATAGAACAAGGCGCTTTGTTTGGTTGTGGGACAAGTCCTAACATGAAAACATGCCACTTACAACCTAAGTATTTACTAATGTAGCAGGGAAAAAATAAAGAAATAAAAAGATAATGGAGGTTTTTCAACCTATCCGCATCAGGTGGACGGACTGACGTTAGCTGCCTCAACCTAAATTGGCAAACTTTGATTTCTTGAGCTAACGTTCGGATTTTTGAATGAGTTAGAACTGACATGAAAAAGGAATTTATAAATACTTGACATTCTGTAATTAATAAAATAGTCTGTCAGAAGCATTAAAAATATATTCACATTAAATCATATCTTTCGGTGAATATGTTCATTAATAGTTATTCTTTTTGTAAGAAAAACAATGTACTCAAGATATCTTAGTGGCAGAATAAAGAACCGAATTGATTCAGGAAAAGCGATTGTTGTCATTGGTCCGCGACAAGTGGGAAAAATAACCCTTATCGAATCAATCCTTAAATCAAAAGATTATCTTCTCCCTGATGGTGATGACCCTAAAACACGAACTTTACTAACAGAACCAAATACAGAGCAGATTCGAAAGGTTTTAGGGAATTATAAATATGTCTTCATTGATGAAGCTCAAAGAATTGAGGGAATAGGGCTTACTATGAAAATAGTAACAGATAGATTTAAAAACGTTCAATTATTTGCAAGTGGCTCATCCTCTTTTGATTTGTCAAATAAAATCAATGAACCTTTAACTGGCAGAAAATGGGAATATCATTTATTCCCGATTTCATGGGAAGAATATGAGAACCATCACGGTTTATTATACGCAGAGCAGAGTTTAGAGAATAGATTACTTTAAGGTTTTTACCCTGATGTATTAAATAACGTGGGAGATGAAGTTAGTATTTTGCGTAACTTAGTAAACAGCTATTTGTACAAAGACATACTTTCAGATGCAGATATACGAAAGCCGGAGGTTCTTGATAAGCTTGTTCAAGCCCTGGCTCTTCAGATTGGAAGTGAAGTTAACTATTCAGAATTAGCTCAAACTGTAAACGTAGATAAGAATACCGTTAGTAAATATATTGACATTTTAGAAAAAGGTTATATAGTTTTCAAGCTGAGTAGCTTTAGCCGAAACATCAGGAATGAAATAAAAACTAACAAAAAGATTTATATTTATGATAATGGGATAAGAAATATGGTAATTGGTTATTTCAATCCAATAGAACTAAGGATTGATAAAGGTGCTCTTTGGGAGAATTTTCTTATTTCAGAAAGGATTAAGCAGAATGAGTACAAGCAAAGTCTTGCTCACACCTATTTCTGGAGAACGAAACAACAACAAGAAGTTGATTTCGTAGAGGAAAATGGAGGAAAAATTTTTGGTTTTGAATTTAAGTGGCAGAAAAAGAAAAAACAGAAATTGCCAAAAACATTCACTGAAGCGTACCATGCTGAAACAAAGATAATTGATAGAGAAAATTTTAGAGAATTTGTCAGAATTGAATAATGCCAGCGCCTGACACGCTCTATAAAAAAATGCCGGGAAAGTTGGTTATTCAAGGACTGTAGTCCGCTCCAACTTTTCGCGCTCCTTGATTCAGGATAAAAGCACGCAATCCCTTACGGCACTTACACTCGACCGTTCGGCAACCAAGCTTGTATCATAATTGTTATTCCGCACCAAACTAATTCATAACTTGCACGCCTAATGCACCTCCGGCCATGTCGGTACAGATCAGTTTGGTGTCTTCAAAACGCGACCTGAGGCAGTTTATTTACCTGCCCGAAAAGATTCACCGCGACCACGAAGGATGGGTGCACCCTCTTTATGCCGACGAATTCAGCTTTTTCAGCCGGAGCCGCAACCCGGCTTTCCACAATTGTGATACGGTGCTGGCACTGGCACACAATAACAGGCAGGTTTCGGGCCGGATCATGGGCATCATCAACCATGCGGCAAATGAACGAAACGGTCAGTTCCACGCACGCTTCTGCTTCCTGGAAGCCTACCCCGATGGCGAAACCGCCTGTGCACTGCTCGGTTTTATCGAAAACTGGGCCGTGGGAAAAGGCATGCACAAACTCGTCGGGCCGCTCGGCTTCTCCGACAAAGACCCGCAGGGCATGATGGTTGAAGGCTTCGGACAACTGCCGGTGATTGCTACCAACATGAATTTCGCCTGGATGAACGAGCTGCTTGCCGCACACGGATACAGAAAGGAAATCGACCTCGTCAGCTATCTGGTTCACGTGCCTGACAACATTCCGGCTTATCTGTTGAAAAGCTGTGAGCGCATCGAACGAAACTGCCATCTGAAGCTGATGGAGTTCAGTCGCAAAAAAGAGCTGAAACCCTGGATTATCCCTATCTTCAGGCTGATCAACGAAACCTACCAACCCATCTAC
The DNA here is from genome assembly GCA_024710405.1 of Bacteroidales bacterium. Classification (GTDB taxonomy): domain Bacteria; phylum Bacteroidota; class Bacteroidia; order Bacteroidales; family F082; genus UBA6192. The sequence continues at coordinate 253,193 of JANJUV010000019.1, read as the reverse complement.
GGCTTTATGCCGCTCAGCGAATCGGAGATGAAGGAACTGGCCCGCCGCTACCTTCCGGTGCTTAATCCTGCATTCATCAAAGTTGTCGCAGACAACGACAACTCACCGGTTGCATTCCTCATTGCCATGCCGGAATTAAGTCAGGGAATCAGGAGAGCGCATGGAAGAATCTGGCCTTTCGGCTGGATACATATCCTCAGGGAAGCCCGCAGAAGTAAGCTGCTCACCATGCTGCTCGGCGCCATTCACCCCGAACAGCGCGGCAAAGGCATTGATGCTCTGATGGCTGTCAGGCTGCTGCAGTCGGCGCAAAAAGCCGGACTTACGCTTATCGACAGCCACCTCGTGATGGAAACCAACACCCGTATGCGTGCCGAATACGAACGCATCGGCGGAACAATCCACAAAAGATTCAGGATATACGCAAAAACCCTCAGAACAACAGACTGTCCGGAGGGTTTTTGATTGTGCGTTCGGAAGAAGCGCGCAATATGGTGTTTACCTATGGAATCACAATACGGCCTGTTTTACCGAAACTGTTGTTGCCAAACCTGACAAAATACACACCGGAGGCGGCATAAGACATATCCAGCGTATAGGAATAAACTCCGCCGGCCTGATCAATACGGTTTTCGACCAGTTTGTGCCCTAGTGAATTATACACATTGAAAATCAGCGTTTCGGCAACTTCACGGGTGGTCAGAGCAACTGTAAATTGTTTGTTACCAAAGGGTTTAATGGTCAGACCATTGTTGGCAGAAGCTAACTCATCAGCGCTGGTGTACAGGGTGATGTCAACCATATAATCTTCTGTTTCGCCGTATTCGGTACCTTCGCAGGCATCATCCGGAACATCTTCGTTCCAGTTGGTCTTTGCCCGCATCATATGCATCCCGAGAGGAGCATCTTCGGTAAGGGTGATGGGGAAAACCTTGGTGAAGTTTCCTGAACCCTGACCGGGGGCAATTATTTCGTTGTCAACAACAAGTTCATCGAGTTCATACACGAAATTGTCGTTGAAATCAATCCACACACGTATATGCTGGTTGCCATAACCGGTTGTCACAGTAAGTTCATGCGTGCTGTTGCGCTGCAATTCGGTGGAAAGATCGGTAAAGTCGCCATATCCACCTGGTGAGCAGGTGGTTACATTGTCCATAGTGCCCAGCTTAAACCTGCGCAAACCGTCTCCGTATGAACAATCCGCACCGGGCTGGCAGGTGTTTTTTATAATGGTGGCCACTGTGGTATCGTTCTGTATCTGAGCGTCGCCGGGGAATGAAGTATATGACTTCAGCAAATAGGTTCCGATCTCAGTGAAATCGCCTTTAGCCGCAAAAATGTAGTTAAGCGAAGCACCTTCCTCAAGAGGCCCTGCCACGGTTTCGTTCACCACGATTCCGTCGAGGTCATAAGATACGATGAAATCCGATTTCGGGGCAGTGCCGTAATTACGCACCACTACCTCAATATTTTCGGCACCGGTGAGGTTGGAACTGCTGACGGGTTTAACGATGGCACTAACACCTATATCATTGCTATAGAGATGTGTAACGGCCTTTACTGTAGTGTCATTGCTTCCAAACTCATCACCGTCGAGCGAAACACTCACCGAAATAGTATAGGTTTGGCCTTCAACAGAAAGGTCAGCCGTGCTGGCAAAAGTATATTGCACCGATCCTGCTGACGGCACAGGGCCGGGTATCACTTCGCTGACCCATTCACCGTCATTTATGGAATAACTTACCGGAATATTCTCTTGTTCGTTGATCCCGAAATTAAACACCGTAATAACGACTTCTTCATTGGCTGTCAATGCGCCGTCAACGGGCTGATCAATGCTCAGCATACCCATGTCGTTGTTGAGGTCGGGAGCAATCTGGAACACCCCTACCACATCGGTACGGCTTCCGCTGTTGAAATATTCGGCTATATGCCAGAACGTCTTTTCATTCACGGGGTCAACTGTAAGGTGTACGTAGTCGGCAAGGCGGTTCGAAGGGTTGTTGGTAGTGCTTTGTGCGATGAGGGTTTCATCAATGGTCATTTGCCCGAGCGGGTCAGAAGCATAACGGCCTGTATAGTAGATGGCAATGCGTTCCTGGCTGCTCACGGTGGTGTAGCCCATGCCGATATTACCCATGGCATCCATTGCCATGCTTCCGGAAAAAGCATCTTTGTTGTTATACGGTGAAACATAGGTTCCTTCCTGATAGATTTCCCAGGGTTCTCCATCGGCATCCTGCCTCAATTCGTACCAACGGATACCGGCCAGTTCGCCAGAACCCGGTTCGGTGTCCACCACAAAATTAAATACCACTGAGTTATAGGTCGGGAAACGACGGTATTGTGCCTGATTCATGATGGTGGCCTGCAGCACATCCTGATCAGGTCCTGAAGGTTGCGGACGGTTGGAGAAGGAGCCTCCGTCGAAGACCGAAACAAAAGGCTCAGTAATAATTTGTTGTGCAGTTGAGATAGTTGAGTTGGAGGTGTTTTCCCAATCCACATTGATGGTCCATATCTTCAGATGGTCTTCGTTGATGCCCGACCAGGCATCGTCTTGCATATAAACGACCGAGGCATTTCCGGCGGGAGGAAGATTGCCATTTGTAACGTTGAACACCTGCGGACTGTAGAAGCCTGAGGTGGCCATACCCGGAAGCGGGAATCCGACAAACTGAGCGGGATTACCTAACAGAGCCTCATCACGTTCGATCACAAAAATCCGGTTGGATGCGTTAATGTTTGCGGTAACATAGTACCCATCGGACCAGATGGAGAACTTGGGATAATCGGGGAAAGAGCCGGTGGTAAAGCCGGTGGTGTATACATACCATCCGTCGTTGACCGGGTCGGGGCCCTGGGAGATGGCCACGTTGAAGCCGTTGGGACTGTTGTCAAACTCGGTGATGATATACCGGTCGGCCTGGACATCATATAACACAATGGGATCGCCAAGGGTATTGCCGGGGAATATGGTACCCAAAGAGGCAGCCGGTGTGAGTGGGTTTCCTGATTTATCAAAAATCCGGAATCCAACGTTCCATGCAGCCAGATAGTGATCCGGACCAATCGCTCCGGTTGGGTCTGAAGGCGTGATGTTGGTGGAGTTTGCATCAAAAACAAGTTCGGGTTCGCGGCCGGGCAATCTTTTCGCAGCCCGCTGAAGATCAACAAGAGGATCTCTGTCGAGCGGCAACCCTTTGCCCGGAACAGTGGCGTTGGCTCCACGACGTTTTGGCATACCTGGTTTTTCCGGTGCATTGGGATCAATACCTACAAAAGTACCGTCTCTGAGTTGCTGCGCGATACTCGGAACGATTCGCGGGGCAGGCAAAACGCCTATCATGGTGGCTTTTACGGCTTCGCTGTTCTGCTGCGCTTTCAAACCGGAGTGAGAAAGAGTGAACACGACAAGCATCAACAAAGTAATTCTGATCATGGTGTGTTGGTGTGTTTTATTGTTCGGACAAAAATAAACAAATATGTATGCGGCCTTTCTCCGTAATGAATTCGGGCCATACAAAAAAAGGTTGCCTGAGCAACCTTTATAATGTTGTGGGAGCTACTGGATTCGAACCAGTGACCCTCTGCTTGTAAGGCAGATGCTCTGAACCAGCTGAGCTAAGCTCCCATTGATGTAAGCTTTTTTTAGCTTCTCAAATGAGGCTGCAAATATACAACTATTCATATTCCGGTGCACTTTTGCACAAAATTTTTTCTTCAGACGCAATCTTTCATAGTTTTATTCCTTCTGAATCAATAAACTACTTTCATATACCGGTATTCTTATTATTTCGGATCCATCTTGTGCTTAAAATAAACAACGAAAAAAGACCTTAATTTCGCAACAAAATAAATCCATGCTATGTTCGATGTGCTGAATGTGCTGTTGCTCTTTGTTTTGTTGGTTTTTGCAGCTTATTATGTTGTTGACTGGATCAGGGGAAACGACCGCAAACAGGCTTTTTGGGTGGAATACGGCAAAACAGGCAGGATTGATCCTGCATTAAGAAAATCTTACAGGAATTACCCTGATAAGGATAGGTTTATGATTTTCTGGCTGCAGAAACAACGTATCGACAGAGAAAAGATTGCCGGTTCTGTTGCCGAACTTGGTGTGTACAGGGGGCAGACAGCCGCGTTGTTACAGACTTTGTTTCCTGAAAGGCAACTACATCTTTTCGACACCTTTCACGGGTTCAGGGCCAATGACCTCAGCCAGGAATCAGGCGAAGCAGCCACCTACACCACAGCCAATTTTGCCGACACCAGCGTAGCTTACGTACGCAACAAGCTTGGCAACAGCCCGTTGATTCATGTTTATGAAGGAAATTTTACAGAAACCCGACTACAAGCCGAAACGGTACAATTTGCTTTGGTCAGCCTCGATGCCGACCTCGAAAAACCAACATCTGAAGGGTTGGAATGGTTCTATCCGCGCCTGCTTCCCGGCGGGGTGCTGCTGGTGCATGACTATAACCCTAAATGGCCCGGACTGATGCGTGCAGTGGACAACTTTACTACGCAGATTCCTGAAAGCCCGGTGCTTATGCCCGACCGCGACGGAACCGTAGTTATTGTGAAAAATAAAGCTGTTTCCTAACCCCCGGATATCAGGTGCAGAATCTGAACATCGTCGCCCTCGCGAACAAGTACATCATCGCGCTCATGGGTTTTAACCAGTTGTCCATTAACCTTGGTTACCAGTAGTTTGAAGGTGTAATTCTTATATCTGATCAACTCATTTACCGTCAACTGATCTCTTTCAATTTGTTCCGATGTATTGTTTATGGTAATTCTCATGATTAAACTTTATTTTCCTTGCAGCAAAAGCTCCAGCGTAAGATTTGCCTGCATATTGGCAACGATGCACACCCTTGGAGCCAGCGGCGGGTTTTCATCAGATATTTCAGTGACCGAATCACCACAGACATAGATATTTTTATCCCATTGCTCCTGACGGATCAGGTTAAAGTTGCCTGTACCTGCCATGCCTACGCCCAAAATCAGCGGTTTATCGGGCCAGTGTGCCAGAACGGTCTCCACCAGCATCTGTTTGGCCTCAGCCCTGTCAAAAGCTTCAATGATTAGGTGGCAGCTACCGAAAATTTCAGGCATATTGACCGGATCAAGCCGGAGATCGTGTCGTACAATACTGATGGTCTCGTCCAACAACTTAATGTTTTCGGCCAAAGCATCAACCTTCTTTTTTCCGATCTGACTGCGAAAATAGTATTGTCTGTTCAGGTTGCTTTCCTCAACCACGTCAAAATCGGCCAGCACAAAATTTCTGATGCCCACACGGGCCAGCGACATGGCTGCATTGCTGCCAAGGCCGCCGCAACCGGCAATGCCAACTACTTTATTGCTGATTTTTTCTTTTATCGTTACCCAGTTCATAGCCGTTGCACAAAAATAGCAAAAGGATCGGAGGTAGGGGTTCGCTAATTGAATCTGATTGTATCAAAATTTATATCCATTCTAAATATACCTGTAAACCTATACAAAGCAAATGATTAGTATAATGTTATCCGATATGCAAATTCAATGCATATTGCTAAAATTGAACAACTTAAACCAAAGTTTCGTGAAAAACTGTATTTTTGTGAATTAATTAACAACAAAACCCATGATGGAAGTTGCAGAAATCAAACAGAAGCACAACACACTAAAGCGCTGGGATTATGTCTGGAAAGCCCTCGACAGGGGATATACCGACAAGATCTTGTATGTGAACCTTTCAGAAAATGCCATACGTGAGAAGGAAGTATCAACTTTGATGAAGGAGAAATTCATCGGCGGAAGAGGTTACGGGCTGAAGCTTTTGTGGGACGCCACAACACCCACGACAAAATGGAACGACCCTGAAAACGAAATCATCATCTCATCAGGCCCCATTGGCGGCATCACGCAATATTCAGGCACAGGAAAGTCAATATGCGTGAGCCTTTCGCCTCAAACTGATTCAGTGATGGACAGCAATGTGGGTGGGTTCTTTGGTCCGTTTCTGAAGTTCTCGGGTTTCGATGCAATCGAAATCCAGGGCAAGGCCAAAGAAGATGTCATCATCTTTATCGACGGCATCAACCACTCAGTAGAGATAATTGAAGCGCCCGCCGAACCCATCGACAGCCACATACTTGCCGAGGTACTCACCGAGATGTATGCCAACGATGAAAAAGACAAGAAAAATATTGCAGTTGTTTCAGCAGGTGCAGCCGCTGATCACTCCCTGATCGGCATGCTCAATTTCAGCTTCTACGATCCCAAACGCAAAAAAGTAAGGCTGAAGCAAGCCGGGCGCGGAGGCATAGGGACTGTATTGCGCGACAAGAAGATTAAAGCCATCGTGGCAAAAATTCCTGGCGTAAAAGGAAACCTCAACAACGTGGTCAACCTGCAGGCTATCATGGAGCGCGGCCAGCGTTTCAACCGCGAAATGCGTGAATTGGATGACAAACAGGCTGAAATGCGCACCAAAGGCACAGCCCACCTCACCAATGTAATGAACGACTACGACCTGCTTCCCGTGCACAATTTCAAGTTTGGCAACCACCCCGAAGCATTCAAAATACACGGTGAAGTATGGAAGGCCAGATTTACTCAAGGCATACCCGACGGCTGCTGGATAGGCTGCAATATGGCCTGTGCCAAAGGAGTTGATGATTATGTGCTGCGTACCGGACCTTACAAAGACAGTTCAGTGATCGTCGATGGCCCTGAATACGAAACTACCTCCTCACTCGGTTCTATCGCCGGAATTTTCAATCCCGACTTCACGATCGAAGCCAACTTCTATTGCGATACTTATGGTATTTGTACTATCACATGGGGAACCATACTCGGTTTTGTGATGGAATGCTATGAAAACGGCATCCTGAATGAAGAGCGCACCGGAGGCCTGAAACTCAATTTCGGCAATGCTGATGCAGCGATGGAACTGCTGCACCAGCTCGGACGTGGCGAAGGTTTTGGCCCGATTGCCGGACTTGGAGTCAGAAAATTGAAAGAGATGTTCATTGAAAATGGCTGGGGCGACCCACAGTTTATCAACGACATTGCTATGGAAAACAAAGGGCTGGAGTATTCGCAATATGTCAGCAAGGAATCTCTAGCCCAACAGGGTGGCTACGCCATGACCAACAAAGGCCCGCAACATGACGAGGCCTGGCTTATTTTCATGGACATGGTCAACAACCAGATCCCGACCTTCGAAGCCAAAGCCGAAGCACTGCATTACTTCCCGATGTTCCGCACATGGTTTGGTCTGGTAGGACTTTGCAAGCTCCCCTGGAACGACGTGGAACCCGAAAACAACCATGAACAGGACGAACCCGCAAAAGTGCCGGAACATGTGGATAACTACGTAACTATTTACAAAGCTGTCACAGGAAAAGATTTTGATAAATATGAAATGATCCGACAGTCGGAACGGGTTTATAATTTCCAACGAATTTTCAACCTCCGGAGGGGTTATGGCACCAGAAAGTACGACGCCCAACCCTATCGTGCCGCAGGACCTGTAACCTTTGAAGAATACGAATCACGCGCTGACAGGTACGACAAGCAATTGATGGAACTTGTAGGATTTGATCCGGCAGGGAAAAGCACAGAAGAGAAGATGAAAGTGATGAGGGATTATCGTGAGAACCGCTACGAACAACTCCTCGATGCCGTTTACAAACGCCGCGGATGGACCATGAACGGTGTGCCAAAGGTAGAGCACCTGAAAAACCTCGGCATGGACCTTCCCGAACTCATCGAACTCGTGTTGCCACATCAGGAATAAAGATCAGCAAACACAGTTTTAAGCCAACAAAAGGGCAGCAAGTACAATAACTTGCTGCCTTTTCTTTATATGCAGAAGTCGGATCACCTACCCGAATTCTCACATCTAGTATCACGCCACCATTCTGCAAATTCCCGAAAACCTTTCATCATTTCCTGAAAGAATTCTTACATTTACGCCCTGAATTACCAGATAAATACACCTTCACAAATTATCACTTTAAAACTTACCGAGTCATGGCTGAAATAAAAACCAAACAAACTGATGCCGATGTGCTTGCCTTCATCCATGCGTTTGCCAACAACCAGCAAAAGATAGATGACAGTCTTGAGCTTGTGAAGCTGATGCAGGATTTCACAGGATTTCCGCCAAAAATGTGGGGTGCTTCCATCATCGGATTCGGGAAGTACCATTATAAGTCGGACAGAAGCAAACAGGAAGGCGACTGGCCTCTGATCGGATTTTCGCCAAGGAAAGCAGCAATTTCGCTTTATGTGTACACAGGTTGTGCAGGTCAGGACGAACTCCTAAAGGATTTGGGAAAATTCACCATGGGAAAAGCATGTATCTATGTGAAGAAGCTGTCAGACATCAACCTGGTAACACTAAAAAAACTGATGCAGTCAACCATTGATCATCTTCAGAAGAAATACAGCTAACGAACAATGAAAACTATGGACAAGGCAGCGCTTACCATGATCGAAAACCTCCATAAAAACACCGGCAAAACGCTGGATCAATGGATGGATATCGTCAGAAAAGGAAACTTTCAGAAACATGGCGAAATCATAAAATTCCTCAAGGAAAATCACGGACTTACCCACGGCTTTGCCAATCTTATTGCGCTTAAGACCAAGGGATCCGATGCCGGTTCGGCGGACAACCCGGAGGAACTGATCACCAAACAATATCAGGGGAAAGAGCATTTCAAAGCCCTTTATGATCTTCTAATGGCACAAATACAGCAATTCGGAAACGACATTGAAATTGCACCAAAAAACACATACGTAAGTCTGAGGCGCAAGAAACAGTTCGCAACGCTGAATCCGGCTTCAAAGACGCGATTCGAAATTGGCATTAACCTGAAAGGGCAAGTTCCAGCAGGAAAACTGGAAGCTGAGAAACCTAATGCCATGTGTTCTCACAAGATCAATCTGTCAGACGCAGCCGAAGTTGACGCAGAAGTGCTGAACTGGATTAAAACAGCATACGACCATGCCGGCTAAGGCAATAATCCAGCAAGGGTGTGTCCAAAGTGATTCATAAACAGACTCTAACTTCAATGCTAACAGTTCGTGCGTTATGGAACCACATTCATATCGCCTTTAAGTGTATTTTTGCAAAAAATTATGCTTCATGGATAAACCGCCGAAGCCACAACGAAAAGATGTATTCCTGAACTACAAGATTTGGCTATCCGGCCTTACAGGCAATGGCATGATCGGTGACTCAACTTACGAATTACTTCAAATGATTGGCGAAAAAGGCTCCATCAGTGCTGCTGCCACATTAATGTCTGTTAGTTACCGCAAAGCCTGGGGTGATATTGAGCAGGCTGAGGAAATACTTGGTTATCCGCTGATCGAAAAACAAAGGGGCGGAAAGGATGGCGGAAAATCGGAACTTACTCCTGCCGCCAGAAAGCTGCTTGAAGCCTACCGTGCCCTGCAACAGAAATTTGACGACAGCGTGGAGCAGGCGTTCGAAGAGTTTAAAGCCAGCCTGAAACAACTATGAAACATGTTTTGAAGTTATTTTCCGGAAGCATCATCCTATTTTTTGCTTTTTCCTGTGCACACAAACAAAATCAGGAAGCCATCACAATTTTTCATGCCGGAAGCCTAAGTTATCCCATCGCGGAAATCACGGCTGCCTATCTTGCCGAAAATCCGGGCGTTGCTATTTATACCGAAGCAGCAGGTTCAGTGGCGTCGATTCGAAAAATAACCGAATTGGGACGTCAGGCCGATCTGCTCGCATCGGCAGACCATCATCTTATTGATCAGTTACTTATTCCCGAGCATGCAGACCACAACATCAGGTTTGCCACCAACAGCATTGTGATCGCCTACAATGAGCGTTCGCTCCATTCCGGTCATATCAATTCCCATAATTGGGCAGAAACACTGATGGATACGGAAGTCCACATTGGTTCGTCGGATCCGGATGCTGACCCTTGCGGTTACCGCACCCTATTATGCCTGCAACTGGAAGGATTACGAACGGGAAAGGACAACCTGACCGGGTTGATTTTGTCAGGCAAGCGGCACTATCTCCGGCCAAAGGAAACAGACCTTATTGCCCTGCTTGAAACCGGTACCATTGATTATATGTTTATATACGAATCGGTAGCCATACAACACGGGATGCGGCATATAAAGCTGAGCGATTCGGTTAACCTGAGTAATCCCGCTCTAACCGACTGGTATGCACAAAGCAAAGTAATGATTCGCGGAACGGAGCCTGGCAGTCAACTGGAAATCAAAGGAGAACCCATCACATACGGCATCACAGTTTTGAAGAATGCAGCCAATGAAAAACGAGCATGGGACTTCGTCAATTTTGTCTTAAACCCTGATAAAGGGGGAAAAATACTGAAGGCCTCCGGGCAACAGCCGGTTTATCCGGCACAGGTGAATGACATCGCTGGCATTCCTGATGAAATAATGATATATATTCAAAATACTAACCAATAATTCTAAAAACAACATGAGCATGAAACACGTTTGCCCCACCTGCGACATCCGTCCGGCATTAGAACGATTGGGCATTAACATAATCAACTACGGTGCCAGCACAGGTTCAGTATGGATTGAAACTACCGGTGACAAACTGGACTCTTATGCTTCCTGCGACGGCAGGCTGATTGCGTCGGTTCGACAGGGAACATGGAACGATTATGAGAACATTATGGAAAAAGCCACTGAGGCTTTCAAAACCTGGCGCATGATTCCGGCTCCGCAACGCGGCGAGATTGTGCGGCAGATGGGAAACGAATTCAGAAGGCACAAGGAAGACCTTGGAAGACTCGTAAGCTACGAAATGGGAAAAATCTACCAGGAGGGACTCGGTGAAGTTCAGGAAATGATTGATATTGCCGATTTTGCCTTAGGCATTTCACGTCAGCTGTATGGCTTCACTATGCACAGCGAACGACCAAGGCACCGTATGTACGACCAATATCATCCACTCGGTGTGGTTGGTGTGATCACAGCATTCAATTTCCCCGTGGCAGTTTGGGCATGGAACGCCATGCTGGCACTGGTAACGGGCAACACTGTTATTTGGAAACCCAGCTCGAAAGTTCCGCTGTGCGCTGTCGCTATACACAACATTATAGGGGACGTGCTCAAGCGCAACAACGTGCCGGAGGGTGTAACCAACCTGATTATTGGCAGTTCGAAACATATTGGCGATAACTTTCTGGCCGACAAACGGCTTCCGCTGATCAGTTGCACAGGCAGCACAGCTGTGGGCCGCAGGGTCGGCCGCATCGTTGGCGAAAGGCTTGGCCGAAGCCTGCTCGAACTGGGTGGCAACAATGCCATCATCATTTCGGACAAGGCCAACCTCGACATGGCCCTCAGGGCAACTGTTTTCGGTGCCGTTGGCACTGCCGGTCAACGGTGCACATCCACCAGAAGGCTAATCATCCATGAGTCGGTTTACGACAGTTTCAAGAATCAGTTGGTCAATGCCTACAAACAAATCCGTATTGGCTGCCCACTCGATCCTGAAGTTCTGGTTGGACCGCTGATCGATAAAGGAGCTGTGGAAGCGTTTAGATATGCTAAGGAGCAACTGCTGAAGGAAGGCGGAAGTATTCTTTATGGCGGACAGGTGCTCGAAGGCCCGGGTTACGAATCTGGTTGCTATGTAGTGCCAGTATTGGCCGAAGCCGAAAACCACTACCATATTGTTCAGGAAGAGACTTTTGCACCGATTTTGTACCTGATGAAATACAAAACGATGGACGAAGCCATTGCCATGCACAACAATGTGCCTCAGGGTCTTTCTTCATCCATTTTCAGCACCGACATGATGGAAACAGAGCGTTTTCTGTCGCACGAAGGATCAGATTGCGGCATTGCCAACGTGAATATCGGAACGAGCGGAGCAGAAATAGGCGGGGCTTTTGGTGGGGAAAAAGATACAGGCGGTGGCCGCGAATCGGGCAGCGATGCATGGAAAGTGTATATGCGCAGGCAGACCAATACCATTAACTATAGTACAGAGCTTCCTTTTGCACAGGGCATTAAGTTTGTGTTGTAAGTCAAGTTCTTTTTAGCTTTAACCAAAACAACGAATTGAAATGTTGCCCGATCACTATACCGGAGAAATTGCTGCATTGCTTGTGGCTGTTTTCTGGACCATCACGGCATTGTCGTTTGAGTCGGCGAGTAAAATGGTTGGCTCGCTGTCGGTGAACATTATCAGACTTGGATTTGCACTCGTATTTCTTTCTGTTTTTTCATTCTTTTACCGTGGCCAGCTGTTGCCTGTTGATGCCACATCTCATGCATGGTTATGGCTCAGCCTGTCGGGCTTGGTGGGCTTTGTGTTTGGGGATTATTTCCTTTTTCAGTCCTACACAATGATCAGCTCTAGGATTGCCATGCTGGTGATGACATTTGTGCCGCCAGTGACGGCATTCCTTGGCTGGATGACACTTGGTGAACAAATGACCCCAATACATCTGCTTGGCATGTTCCTTACGGTTTCCGGAATCGGAATGACTATCACCGGCCGAAACCGCGAAAACGGTAAACTGAAATTACATTACCCGCTTAAAGGTTTGTTTTTCGCATTTCTTGGCGTGCTTGGGCAGGCCGGCGGCCTGGTATTGAGTAAGTATGGTATGCAGGCGTATGATCCCTTTGCCAGCACACAAATACGGATCATTGCCGGCTTCGCCGGATTCGTTGCCATCATTGCTCTGGGCAGAAATATGCCGGTTGTCATCAGGTCGTTTAAAAACCGAAAGGCACTGATTGGCATCACTACTGGATCCTTTTTCGGGCCATTTCTGGGTGTATCATTCTCACTGCTAGCCATAAAACACACCTCAACAGGCATTGCCGCAACGCTGATGGCTATTGTGCCTATTCTGATCATCCCTCCGGCAGCATGGCTTTTTAAGCAGAAAATCAGCTGGATTGATATTGTGGGCGCCATTATTTCAGTGGGTGGAGTAGTCTTGTTTTTCATATAAAACAGCTGTATCTGAGCACACTTTAATCAAATATTCGGCTGAAAAATCATCAAGCAAGGCACTTTTCCACTCCTGAGGCTTTTGTACATTAAAATTTTTCTCTAAATTTGAACCCGTAATTGTATATGATATAAATGTTTAACATCTTTAAAAACTAAAAAGCCCATGAAAAAAGCCTTGTTCCGATCGTTATTTTTTGTTTTTCTGCTCGTCTTCGCCGCCGGTTGCCACACCCACACCCATGATCATCCCCATCACACACATGAAACCACACCTTCTATCACTCATGAGGAAGTTCACGCTGCCCTTCAAACATGGTGCGATGCCGTTGTTAATATTGGAAAAGTGTATACCGAAGGTGGTGATTATATGGGATTAACGACCGAAACCATCAACACACTTTATGACTATCAAGCGGGTGAAGTATTTTTTAAACCCACCCTCGCATTTGGAGCCCAAACCTTCAGGCTTACTGATGTAGGTGCTGTTGCTTATTTTGCCGGAAGTAACGAGAACTATCCTGATGACAAAGGTTTCGCGCTACGTCCGTGGATAACTGCAACTTATACAACAGCCGGAGAAAACAATAAAGGAATTCAAATCCATGGTGATGTTGCCCTGTATATGGGAAATGTCAGTTTCACCGATCCGGATGGCAACACGGTGACAGTTGACAAAACTTTTGGCTTTAAAAAACGTGATGGCAAATTAAGAATCATACAGCACCACTCCTCGCTGCCTTTCAGCAAAAGTGAATAACTAATATTAACAGCCCGTCGAACAGGCTGATGTAAAAACACCGTATTAAAAAATGCGGTGTTATTTTTTTACACGCTATTTGATTTCCTATTTTTGTAATAATAACAACAGACAGTGGCAATCAGCATCCAGTTTCATACTGCCAGCAATGTGTTGGTAACCAATGCTTCAGGCTATGATGATGGCCTGAATGAGGTAATTGCATACAACAATAAAATACTCGAAGAAGCAATCAGGCACAATTGCACCAGTGTTTTGTGTGATGAGCGGAACCTGGAGTATCGTTTAAGTCTGTTTGAGACTTACAAGCTGGGGCAATATATGACTGAAAACATTCGATTTATCCGAAAAATTGCTATCGTTTCCGACAGCCGTCATCAGGATATACTTTCTTTTTGGGAGAATGTTACCAACAACAGAGGTGTTCTTGCCAGGGTTTTTTACAACAATGAAGAAGCAATGAATTGGTTGTCTGCTGATAACAGCTAATGATTAACCTCCTTAAAAAAAAAAGAACAACAACTCCATCATGTACCATATACCCCATCCGATGATTGCATAATTTTTAACGTATCATTAACATCAATTGCATGTACAATCTTCTTAGGTTTGCATAATATTTTCGACTTAACACCAATTTATTTATCCATTCACCAAAAACTCTTATCACATGAAAACAACCGCAAAAACCATCATTATCCTTGCCTTCGTGCTGCTTGCGGCTCCCGGATGCAAAAAACTGCTCGACGTCGATTTTCTGGCCGATTTCGTTTCTTCATTTGACATTGGCCCGACAAGTGCGCTTAAAAATTACTCGTTCTCCGGAACATACATCCTTGATCCCGAAACTAATTCTGATTACAGCAAATATGCTGACAAGATCAAAGACGTAAAAGTAATCGCTATCACCGGAAAAGTTACCAGCATTTCAACTCCTGTTACTCTTACTAATTCTAAGGTAGAAGTCAGTAAACCCGGATTTACGACTGTTGTTATGGCTGCCGATAACGTTGATATCTTTCAGGGATTTGAATATACATACAGTAATGAAGACAGCCAGTATGATAATCTTGAGGCTATTCTCAAAGATCCCAATCCGATCACAGTAGTGTACAGTGGTGTGGCTTCAGAAGAAGGAGTTACTTTTACATATGAAATAAAATTTGAAACGAAAGTAACTGCCAATCCACTTGAATAATTAATTGCAATTCGTACAATAAAAAAACCGGGGAAACCCGGTTTTTTTATTGTTTGTAATCGTTGCAAAACTACCAGGCGAAAAGCGGAAACTGACTCATCAAACTGTTCACTTTTCCCTTCACACTGTTGATTACCTGTTCGTTGTCAATGTTACTCATTACTTCATCTATGAGTGCAACAATAGGTTCCATATGTTCTTCGCTCAGACCGCGGGTGGTAATGGCCGGTGTGCCAACCCTGAGTCCGGAAGTCTGGAAAGGCGAACGGCTGTCAAAAGGCACCATATTCTTGTTGATGGTGATATCGGACAAAACAAGTGTGTTTTCGGCTTGCTTGCCGGTGATATTGGGGAACTTGCTGCGCAGATCGATCAGCATCAAATGGTTGTCGGTTCCGCCGGAGATAACATGATAACCGCGGTCGACAAAAGCTTTGGCCATCACTTCGGCATTGCGTTTCACCTGCAGGATATACTGAAAATATTCATCGGTGAGCGCTTCACCAAAGGCAACTGCTTTGCTGGCAATCACATGCTCCAGCGGTCCACCCTGAATACCCGGGAATACAGCCGAGTTGAGCAGGGTCGACATCATTTTGATCTCGCCCTTGGGTGTGGCCAGACCCCATGGGTTTTCAAAGTCTTCGCCCATCACAATAAGTCCGCCACGTGGTCCGCGCAAGGTTTTGTGGGTTGTGGTGGTAATGATGTGGCAATGCTCCACCGGGTCGTTCAGTAATCCTCTGGCAATAAGCCCCGAAGGATGCGAAATATCAGCCATCAGGATGGCTCCGATCTCGTCAGCTATATCGCGCATGCGCTCATAATCCCAGTCGCGGCTGTAGGCCGAAGCACCGGCAATGATCAGTTTTGGTTTTTCTTTCATGGCAAGTTCTTCCATCTTGTCATAATTGATCAGACCCGTGGACTCGTCCACACCATATGACACGGCACGGTAAAGAATGCCTGATGAATTTACCGGTGAGCCATGCGAAAGGTGTCCGCCATGCGAAAGGTCGAGGCCCATAAATGTGTCACCGGGTTTCAAACAGGTCAGGAAAACAGCCATATTGGCCTGAGCCCCCGAATGGGGTTGCACATTGGCATATTCTGCATCAAAAAGCTCCATAGCACGATCAATGGCAAGCTGCTCGGTCTGGTCAACGATTTCGCATCCACCGTAATACCGCTTTCCGGGATAACCTTCGGCATACTTGTTTGTGAGCACTGACCCCATGGCTTCCAGCACTTGTTCACTGACAAAATTTTCAGACGCAATAAGTTCAACGCCATGCATCTGACGCTCTTTCTCCTTACGGATAAGATCAAATATTTTTTCGTCTCTTTTCATAGAAAAATGTAATTATAGATTAATCTGGTTTTCTGGTGACAAAGGTAAGAAATAAGCATGTTGTACGGATAAGCGCAGCAATGACCAGTGATGAATCAACATCCGTGTAATATTAACAGGTTTTTCCATATCACAGATCAGCTGTTTTCTGTCATAAGAATGCGCCCTGAATACTCCGTCTCCTGCATCCTGAATTCTTTGCAACTGATCGAGGCATACCAGACACCTGCTTACACCGACCAGAAGTATATGCAATGCAGATTGAATATTACCCTTCGGACGGTTCAGTGTGTAAAAACTGCGCAAGGTAAGGTTCAGTTGTTTCATGAATTCTGCCCTCAGTATTCGGATATCTCGGGTTTCAGTAGCCAAGGTCCTTACGCCTGCCTTGATGTCCTTATAAACATCAAATATGTCATTGCCCAGCTGAAGCAATGCTCCTGCCCTGTCCAAAGCCTCTTTTTCCGCCTCATCAGCCTGTTTACTGAGAGCCGAGCGATAAAACAGCACCGAAACACCCCCCTTAAAAAAAGTTATCTCTTTAATTTTTTCAATATCTGTATCATGCCCACTTAATTGAAGTATACTTTGTTTTTGTGCGGTAAACACCGGTGTGCACGCCTCCCTGAATGCTTCCTTATCGGTAATATAACTGAGGGCACGGGTATCATACCAATGCAGAAACAAGCGTTCAAAATCATTTTCCGGCTTTATCGAAGCAGGATTGTCCATAAATACATAAATCCTTGAAGGATCAATGTTCCAGCGGTCGAACAGATCATCAAACAGCCCGGTTATCGCTCCAAGATAAGTTAGTGCTTTGCGTTCGCGGGTAGTCAGGAGTTTTCCGCGAAGTCTTGAAAAAATAGTTCCAAGGACAGCGGGAACGCCTAATGCGTAATAATTTGTGATCTTATTGATGTCTCTGGCCGTAATTGTGGCATCACCCCGTGCAACGAACCCACTGATGTCGTTCAGCAGCTCGCGTTTCAGAAACCACTGCTGATACAGCACAGATAAAGCAAATCTGATATATCGGGGTAAAAACAACACATATTGGACAGTAAGCTGTTTCATAGGCTGCCAAAAATAGAAACAATACAAGGCCGAAACCAATAAATGAATAAAAAAATAGTTAAGCTATTTTAAGAGAATACAATTGGTTTTCTGTTGTAGGTTTGCATCCAAAATTTTTCTATGCTGAAATTCGACCGGTTTACACTTGATAACGGCCTAAGGTTTTTGGTCCATCGTGATAAAACTACAGCCATGCTCGCCATGAATATTGTGTATGATGTGGGTTCACGAGATGAAGACCCTGAAAAAACAGGCTTTGCTCATTTATTTGAGCACCTGATGTTTGGTGGTTCTGTAAATATTCCTAAATATGACGAGCCCCTGCAAAAAGCAGGAGGATCCAACAATGCATTTACAAATAACGACATAACCAATTATTATCTCACTCTTCCTTCAGCTAACGCAGAAACAGCATTCTGGCTTGAGTCGGACCGGATGACCGGGCTTGCTTTTTCGGAAAAAAGCCTCGAAATCCAGCGGCAGGTCGTAGTGGAGGAATTCAGACAAAACTATCTCAATCAACCCTATGGCGACATATGGATGCTGCTCAGGTCATTGGCATTTAAAGTGCACCCCTACCAGTGGACAACGATCGGAAAAATGCCTGCTCACATCGAACAGGCAACAATGGATGATGTAAAAGATTTTTACACAAGATTTTATCATCCCGGAAACGCCATTGTGAGCATAGCCGGCAACCTCAAACTGAAAGAAGTGCAGAAACTGGCCGAGAAATGGTTTGCCGGAATTCCGCCCGGCGTCAAACATTGCCGGAAAATAACCCCTGAACCGATTCAGACCGAACACAGGTTTCTGAAGGTAGAGCGGGAAGTTCCGGCCAGCCGCCTGATGATTGCATTTCATATGTCGCCAAAATTTGCTGCAGATTATTTCACCTTCGACCTTCTCTCGGACCTGTTGGGGTGGGGTAATTCGTCGCGGCTCTATCAGGCTTTGGTAATACGCAAAAAACTATTCAGTGAAATCAATGCATTCATTACCGGAGATCATGATCCCGGACTTCTGATCATCAGCGGCAGACTTAACCCGGGTATTTCAATTGATGAAGCCAATGAGGCCATCTGGCGAGAAATTGACCTTGTCAGAAAAGCAGCCCCTAACAAAAAGGACCTCATAAAAATTAAAAACAAATCCCTGGCAAATATGGCTTACGAGAACATATCGCTCCTCAACAGAGCCATGAATCTGGCTTTTGCCGAAAATCTGGGCGATGCAGCATGGGTCAACCACCTTCCCGCACGATACACTTCTGTTACTGCTGAGGACATTTCAGAGGTTGCTCGTGAATACCTTACAAAGAACAACGCCAGCACACTCTATTACTGCTCGTCAAATAAATCCGTATCATGAAGAATTTCTCCATACCCAACCGCAGCAAACAACCCCGATTAAAAAAAATTCAGGCTCCTGAATTGCCCGAACCTACAAAAGGAGTTTTGAACAATGGTCTGGTTTATTATGTATTCAAAAACAAATTGCAGGATGTGGTGAAGATTGACGTGCTTTTCAGAGCAGGTAGTGTATATCAGAACAAAAAACTGGTTGCTTCAACCACAGCTAAAATGCTCAAAGAAGGCACCAAATCTATGACGGCATCCAAAATTGCCGAACGGCTGGATCATTTTGGAGCTTACCTCGAAACCAGTTCAAATAATGACCGCGCTGTGCTGACCCTGTTTTCCCTGAAAAAAAATGTCAGGTTTTTGCTCCCATTGCTTGCAGCAACCATTTACGAACCCGTATTTGGCCAACAGGAATTTCATATCATCAACACACAGCAGAAACAAGAGTTCTTAGTGAACAGTCTGAAACCTAAACATATCACTAACAGGGTTTTTAATGAACTTGTGTTCGGACCCGACAACCCTTATGGCAGAACGGCCAACGAAGCCGATTTCGATGCACTCAGGCGTGATGATCTGATTGAGTTCCATCAGGATTTCTTCCTGAATAATAAGCCGGTAGTTATTTTTTCGGGACATGTTGATCAAACCATAGAAAAACAATTCATTGAACTATTCTCATCTCATTGGCTCACCGCAAGCGACAAGGCATTTCCCGATCCTCCACGTGATCAGTTTGCAACAGGAATACATTGGGTGGATAAACCCGGATCACTGCAGTCTGCGTTTAAAATGGGAGTGCTGACAATTAACCGCTTTCATGCTGATTATCCCGCGCTACTCATGCTGAATACCGTACTTGGCGGCTACTTCGGTTCCCGACTGATGAGCAATATCAGAGAAGACAAGGGATATACCTATGGCATCAACAGTTCCCTGGCAGCATATGAACAAGCTTGTGTGCTGAGCATCTCGAGCGAAGTTGGCCGTGAAGTAACTTCAGCGGCACTCGCTGAAGTACAACATGAAATTAACAAACTCAGGACAACACCCATACCCGAACATGAGCTGAGTCTTGTGCGTAATTATTTAAGCGGTAATTACTTAAGAAATCTGGAAGGCCCACTTACTCTCGCCGACAATTTCAGACCATTGATCTTTTCTGCCTTGGGGATGAATTATTACAAGAACATTCTGAACAGTTTTCAGCAACTAACATCTGAAGAACTAAAAACAACCGCCCTTAAATACCTTGATCCGGAGAAAATGGTAACTGTTGTTACCGGTGAGAAGTTACCTTAAATTTGTACCATGAAATTACTAGCCGTAATTACCTTCATCTTTATTTTTTTCTACGAAGAGTCGCTTTATGGTCAAAATGAGCCACCTAAACTGGTTTGTATTACGGTAAACCCTGATGGCAGCAACTTGTTGCGCTGGTTGCCACCAACAAACACAACCGGCCTTCAGAAGTACCTGATTTATTATAGTTCTGCCCTGACAGGCCCTTTTGTTCCGCTTGCCGAAATCGACAATGCTCTACTGAGTACATGGTTGCATACGGATGCCAATGCCAACAATGCACCCCGGCGATACTATATGATTGCTGAGTATGAACTGGCCAATTCAAACTCTTCGGACACACTGGCCTCCATATGGATGCAGGTAGACAACACCAACCTGACCGAAGCGTCTATCAGGTGGAATCCACCGCGCAGGCCGGTTCCCTTCGGCTCATCCGAAACATATGAAGTGTATCGTGCCCTT
The DNA here is from genome assembly GCA_024710405.1 of Bacteroidales bacterium. GTDB lineage: Bacteria > Bacteroidota > Bacteroidia > Bacteroidales > F082 > UBA6192. Next base: position 232,670 of record JANJUV010000019.1, on the reverse strand, counting down.
TCGGACGGCATGTGGAGCTTTCGCGGCACAACCACCGACACTGCCTTCCTCGATCCCGTAATCATATGCAACGATTCTGTCAATTATCAGGTAACTCTTTCTAACAGCAACGAATGCCAGTCGGTTTCATCCATCACCGGGCGAAGGTTCAGGGACATCACTTATCCCGACAAACCTTTGCTGGACTCGGTGAGTGTGGACATCAACGGAAACATACAACTGGGATGGACGCCCAGTCAGGCCGGTGACACCTATGGTTATATCATCTACCGTTTTGAAAACAACACCTGGCAGGAAATTGATACGGTTTTTGAACAACAGGCCTCGTCTTATCTTGACATTGAGGTGAATGCATGCAGCTTCTCGCCACAGTATGCCATTGCAGCCTTCGACAGTTGCGAAAATAAAAGTCCTGGAACATTCCTCACGCCCCAACGAACCATGCTGGCCAGTGTTTCCGCTTACAACAGTTGCGAACGAAGTAATCTGCTGATTTGGACTGCTTACGAAAACCCTTCGCAAGCTATTGATTCATACCGAATATGGGTCAGTTCCACGGGTGATGATTTCATATTACTTGATGCAGTTTCACCCGCATCCCTCACTTATACCCACGAAAACCTTATCGTCGGAACAACCTATCATTACAAGATACAAGCCATCATGGGTGATGCTTCGAGCAGCACCTGTGTCTTCAGTTCATTTACGGCAGATTACAATAAACCCGCTTTCATCAATTTGCGCAACGTTTCGGTTACGGAAACCGGAGCTGTGGAGTTGCTCATTGACGCAGATACAGAAGCCAGCATCCAAACCCTTGTTGCAGACAGAACCACCCAACTGCCTCAGATAAACCCGGTGACCATCACCTGGGAATCAGAAAATCAATCTCCTGTGATCAGGACAGACATGGAGGCTTCCACCTCCGACTCCAGTTATTATTACAGTCTGGCCATTACCGACAGTTGCGGATTTTTGCGCGAAGGCGAAGGTCTTCACCGAACGATATTGCTTACCGGACAGGGCACAGGCGATCAGGAAACGGGCATTTCGTGGAATGCTTACGAAGGTTGGGTAGTGGAAAAATACAATGTGTACCGCAGACTCAGCGGCGAAAGCACATTCAGTCCCATAGCAGAATTGTCTGCCACCGAATTAACTTACACCGACAACATAGCTGCTGTGGACGGGGGTGACGGTATTTTTAACTACAGAGTTGAAGCTGTTTCGGCGAATGAACGGGTCAACAACAACCAACTCAGTTCATGGTCAAACACCATAAGCCTGCTGATCGAAAGCGGTTTAACCATGCCCAATGCCTTCAGACCGGGCGGGGTGAACAATAGTTTCGGGCCAGTGTACAGGTTTACGGGATACGAAGAATACAGCCTGCTGATCTTCAACCGATGGGGAAAAATGATCTTTGAATCAAACGAAGTAACCAAGGGATGGGATGGAACCTATCTTGGTGTGACAGTTCCCTCTGGTGTGTATGCTTACCTCCTCAGCTACCGTAACCAGTTCGGTGAAACCATCCGGAAACAGGGGACAGTAAGTGTGGTTTATTGATACTGCTTTATGTCTTAACTCTTAGCCGTTTTGGCTTTAAAATATAGAGGTTTCTAGGTTTGAAGGTTAGGAGGTTGGGAGGAACTCCAACCCGAAACCCGGAACTCGGAACTCGGAACCCCTTCACTTTCCGGCCTTCTTATCCTTAAGGCTGCCTTCGAATATATCGAAACACACAAAACGACAATCGAGCGGACCGTTAAAAACGGGGATCTTTCTCGAAGGCTTCAGACCGATCAGTTTCAGGGCATGAAAATCTGAGCTGATTACCCATGCTTTATATCCTTTGTATTTATGCTTCAGTGTGTTGCCGATAAGGGTGTATAGCTGATTGATGTTTTCTTCTTCAAGCCTTTCGCCATAAGGTGGGTTGATGAGCAGCACACCATCACCAACCGGGGGCAGAAATTGTTCCATAGGCTTACGAAACAACTGAATATCTTTATGAAGCCGTGCCTTGCGTACATTCTCACGGGCAATATCAATGGCTTTCGCCGACCTGTCGGAACCGATGATTTCCACTTCAATATCGCGCATCTGATCCGATGCTTCCTCGAGAATACTGTTCCATAACTCTTTGTCAAAATCGGCCCATCGCTGAAATCCAAACCAGTCACGGTAATAACCTCCGGGTATGTTGCCGGCAATCATTGCAGCCTCAATGGGTATGGTGCCCGAACCGCACATACTGTCAACAAAATGGGTTTCGCCACGCCAGCCACTCAGCAAAACGAGGCCAGCTGCAAGCACCTCATTGACAGGTGCCTTGTCAACCACCACACGATAGCCTCTTTTGTGCAGCGATTCGCCTGAGCTGTCAAGTAATAGATTGCATATATCACCCTGAATGTGAAGGTTAATTCGCAGGTCAGGATTAGCCACATTCACCGAAGGGCGTTTGCCAAACCGATCGCGAAACTGGTCGGCAATGGCGTCTTTTGTTTTCAGGGCAATATATTGACTGTGCGTGAAATACTTCCCGCTTACTACAGCATCAATGGCAAAGGTTTTGTCAACACTCAACAGTTGAGACCAATCAAACTGCCGTACATGATCATAGAGTTTGTCTTCGTCTTTGGCACGGAATTGTATAAGTGGTTTGAGGATACGCAAAGCCGTGCGCAAATGATAGTTGGCTTTGTACATCAGCCTGGTGTCGGCTGTGAAGGAAACTGCACGTGTGAGCTCTTCAATCCCTTCGGCACCAAGAAGTGCAAGCTCTTCAGCCAGCACAGACTCTAAACCTGAAGATGTTTTGGCGATAAGACTGAAGGTTTCCTGAACGCTTTCCAAGGCACAAAATTTCTGCAAAGATAGGGTGAAGGAGGGCTATGGACTCAGTGCAACTGTATGAAAATTAAAAATATTAATACGCAGCATGGCTTTTTCTTTTCTTACTTTGCAAAACACTAACGATAATAGCATTCAATATGACAATAAAAGAAGCGCAAGTGCAGGTTGACCAATGGATCAGCACAGTTGGCGTGCGGTATTTCAGCGAACTTACCAACACAGCTATACTGATGGAGGAAGTGGGCGAAGTGGCGCGAATCATGGCCCGTCGTTATGGCGATCAATCTTTTAAAGAGAGCGACAAAAATGTTGATCTGGCCGACGAAATGGCCGACGTGCTTTTCGTGCTTATATGCCTTGCCAACCAGACCGGTATTGATCTGGATTCAGCATTGCAAAAAAACCTGGAAAAGAAAACCAGACGCGATGCCAACCGCCACAAAAACAACCCGAAATTATGAGAAATATGATTGATAGATCAATAAAACCTTCATTTTAAAAAAATATAAAATCCAAAAAGGATCATTTTAATATGCTACTTTTGACCCATTGCCCAAACAACCCCAATCCATGTTATTGACTTACTTCATCAAACACCAATGGAAACGTGCCACCAGGTCTTCTATATGGCAAAAGAGTCTTGCCTTGAATCTCCTGATGGGTTTCTTTGCCTTTATTCTATTCGCTGAGGCCCTGATCATTTCCATTCTGGTTGCCCACAAATGGCACGAAATAACCGATGCCGACCCTCCCTTGCCCGACTTCTACAAGGTAATCGGATGGTATTTTGCAGCTATGTTCCTGCTACGTTTCTTCATGCAGCAACTGCCGGTGCTTGAAATCAGACCCTATCAGCACCTGCCGCTAAGAAAGAACCACCTGATACATTTTGTGCTGGGAAACGGCTTACTTAACCTGTTTAACCTGTTATCATTGGTGTTTTTCATTCCATTTGCCATTGCTCAGGTTGCTTACTATCACGGTGCCCCGATGGCATTCTTTTGGTTGCTTGCCATGTTGTCGCTCGATTTATCACTGAACTACTTTGTTGTTTACCTGAAAAAGCAAATGGTTACCAACCTGAAAGTGGTAACCCTGCTTTTGAGCGTCATTGGGTTGCTTGCTTTGGCTGATTACCTGAAGTGGTTCTCCTATAGCGAAACATTTTCATGGCTCATTACCAAGATGATGGAGCATCCGGCCTTTCTATCAGTTCCGTTCATCCTGATCATTTTGGTGTATAAACTGAATTTTCGCTTCCTGAAGTCGCGCCTCTATCTCGAAGAAATTGCCACAGCGAAAGGCGATGGTGCCGGTGCAGGACAAATCAGTTATCTGAAACGTTTTGGGATGGCAGGTGAAGTAATCGGAATTGACATTAAACTTTACCTCAGGAACAAGCGCACCAAATCAATGCTATACCTTTCCCCTCTGTTTTTGGGCTACGGTTTGTTCTTTTATCCCTCAGGGCAATACAGTCACGATGACGGTTTTATGATTTTTGTGGGGATATTTATTACCGGAATAATGATGCTCAATTACTTGCAATATGCTTTTGCTTATGAAGGAAGCTACTTCGATCTGCTGCTTACTTCAAGGATCAATTTTAAGGAATATATCCGTTCCAAAATGCTGTTCGCCACCCTGATCACTGTGGTCTGCTACATACTGACACTTCCTTATGGTTTCTTTGGCATTGACCTTTTATGGGTCAACACTGCCTGCTTCTTGTTCAATATTGGCATTTTGCTGCCTACTGCACTGTACTTTGCCACTTTCAACAAAAAAAGTCTTGTGCTTTCGAGGGGCAGTGCATTTAATTATCAAGGAGTTGGCGCCACCCACTGGCTGATTCTGCTGCCCGCTTTCATCGTCCCATTAATGATCTATCTGCCATTTAAGTGGTTTGGCAATGCCGAAACAGGGCTCATTGTACTGGGCGGACTGGGGCTGACAGGACTTGCCTTCAGAAAGTTTTTCACACAGATTATTCACCAAAACCTACAGGCCCGCAAATACATCATGTCGGCCGGCTTCAGGGAAAAAAGTTAAATCAAAATGATAACCTTTAGTAATCTCAGCAAACAATACAACGGAGTAACCGTTCTCAATATTAACAATCTTTCAATCCCTAATGGACAGAGTTTCGGGCTTGTTGGCAACAACGGGGCCGGTAAGACTACTCTATTCAGACTATTGCTCGATTTGATCAGAGCCAACAGCGGTTCAGCAGAAATTGAAGGCATGCCTGTAAACACAACAGAAAACTGGAAACAGTTTACCGGTTCCTTTCTCGATCAGGGATTCCTTATCGACTTTCTGAGCCCTGAAGAATTTTTCGAATTCACAGGAAAACTCAGGGGCATGAGCCCTGACGACATTGAGCAGTACCTGAAGAATATGGAAGAGTTTTTCAATGGTGAAGTTCTTGGAAAAAAGAAACTCATCCGCAGCCTTTCAACCGGGAACCAGCAAAAAGTGGGTATTGCCGCTGCACTCATGGGAAACCCCAGGCTTGTTGTCCTCGATGAACCCTTCAACAGCCTCGACCCTACCACACAAATCAGACTGAAAAATATGATCAGAAAACAGCGGAGCGAGCAGGGAACAACCTTCCTTATCTCAAGCCATGACCTGAACCATGTCACCGAAATTTGCGAAAGAATTGTTGTGCTGCATGAAGGTAGTGTTGTCCACGACATCATAACTGGTGAAGACACTTTGAAGGAACTCGAAGCATATTTCGCTGTTTAAAAGGTCAAAACGCAATATAGCAGCTGCATTGACTGCTAACTGGATAGTTTTCAAGGCTTATGAAGGCATTATTAATCATCTGTAAATTATTTCTGCTAAGTATTGCCCTCAACGCACAATCATATGTAATTAAAGGACAAGTCGCCGATGTGCGTAGCAACGAAAAGATGGCGTTTGTGAACATAGTTGTAAACGAAGGAAGATTTGGCGGAACAACAGACATTGACGGAAAATTCAGCATCACATCCAGAGAGCCGGTTCACAAACTGAAACTCAGTTTCGTGGGGTATAACAGCCTTGAGATTACCCCTCCTTATGGCACAGATTTTTTATCGTTGGTGATGGAGCCCCAAATTCATCATCTCAGCGAAGTCGTGGTCCATCCGGGCGAAAATCCGGCTCATCGGATTATTAACCTTGCCTTGAAATTTGCCGACAGCAATGATCCGCAGAAAATGACTGCCTACCGCTATATGGCCTATGACAAATTGCTGTTTACGGTAGATACAAATCGTGTTGCTAAAATATCAAACGCAAAAAACAGCCGGCAAGATGGATTTAATCTACAATCATTTCTTTCAGAACGCGATCTGTTCCTGATGGAAACAGTTACTGAACGCAGTTACATGGCACCAGGTAAAATCCATGAAAAAGTTTTGGCCTCGCGCATGTCCGGATTCAGCGACCCCGTACTTGTATTTCTGATCTCGCAACTTCAGTCCACAAGCTTCTATGATGAGCTGATTCAAGTTTCCGATAAAAATTATGTTAACCCCATCAGCCGGGGTTCCACACGCAAATATTTGTTCATCCTGCAAGACACGAATGTCACCGAAACAAACGACACAGTGTTTACGATTTCGTTCAGGCCGATAATTGGAACAAACTTTGACGGGTTGCAGGGCGTCATCAACATCCATTCCGAGAATTGGGCTATTCAGAGTGTTCAGGCACAGCCGCACCGTCAGGAAAAAGGACTCAGCATAAGCATACAACAGCTTTATGAAATAATTGAAGGCCGTTGGTTTCCTGTACAGCTTCAGACCGATATACAATTCAATAATGCAATGATCCAGGACGGAAACCGTTCATTCCCTTTGCTCGCCATAGGGAAGAGCTATCTGAGGAATATCGATCTTAAACCAGAACTAAATTCGTCCGACTTTAATGATATTAGCCTTGAAATCAACAGAAACGAGCTTCAACAAGATGCAGCATGGTGGATCGGACAACGCATCGATAGCCTATCGGCCCGTGATATCGAAACTTACCGGTATCTGGATTCTATAGGACGTGCTGCAAAACTCGACCAGATTGCAGGCAGCCTGCTTGCAGTGATGAAAGGCAAAATACCACTTGGCACGGTTCAATTAGACCTGAACAGACTCTTCCGCTATAACGATTTCGAGGGTTTCTACGCAGGTCTGGGTTTCAGCACAAGCCCAAAACTCTCAAAATACTTCATGGCCGATGCTTATTGGGGTTATGGATTTGGAGATAAAAAACCAAAATACGGACTGGGCTTGAATTTCAGCTCGACGGGCAACTCACAAACAAAACTTTGGTTGCGTTATGATGAAACAGCAGAAGAAAGCGGGGGCACAAACAATTGGACACAACACGAAAACCCATTCAATGAAAAAAACTACCGTCGGCTCTTTGTCAACAGAATGGATTACATCAAAAGCATACAATCCTGGGTTGGCACAAGGGCCTTACCCTTTGCCGAAGTGAATCTTGGCTTTAAAAGGGAAATAAGAACAACATCTTATGATTATTTTTATGGACTGGCCGAAGAAGCACTTGCCGGACTTCAACTATACAATATCAATGAGATACACGCAAGTTTAAGATTTGCTTATGATGAGAAATTCCTGAAAACCGATGATGAACTGGTATCAATGGGAACCAGATTTCCGGTGCTGGACATTTTATTCATACGCAGCCTGAGAAGTCTGGAGAGCGACTTCAATTACAGCACCTACTTGATCAATGTTGAGCACACCTTTTACAAAACATATGTGGGACAAACATCCGCAACCATACAATTTGGAGTCGTTCTTGGTGATATTCCTTACCCAAAACTGTTTAACAGCCCCTCGGCATGGAGAAGTTTCACTCTTTTTGCCCCTAACAGTTTCGCAACCATGCGCATGAACGAATTCATCTCTGACCGGTTCGTCAATGTTTTTTTAAGTCATAATTTTGGCAAGCTGCTGATCAGAAAATCATGGTTTGAACCTTCAGTCGAATTGCACACCAATATTGCAGTCGGCAGTCTTTCTCATCCGGAACTGCATCATTTCGTTGACATAAAAACACCCGAACACGGCTTTTACGAAAGCGGAATCCTTTTCCGGAACATCATTAATCTGTCGATGAGTAAGATCGGTGTCGGACTGTTTTATCGATATGGCCCATATGGCTATAGCAAACCTGCCGATAATTTCGGTTACAAGTTCACTTTATCACTAGGATTGTAATGTGTTTAATAATCGTGGATGTGTTGAAATTTCAGATATTTGTTAGTGAATAACAATCGTAAATCCAAAAACTTAATCCCGCTCCACCATGTCATTAATATACAGATTAATCAAACCCTTTATCGGGCTCATTGTAGTTGGTCTGATGGCCTGGTATTTCTCTGACCTGCTCCTGTACATTATTATCGCGGCAGTATTATCAATTGTTAGCCGCCCGATGCTACGCTATCTGAGATCGATTCAGATTGGCCGGTTGAAGATCAATCAATCACTTGCGGCTGCGCTTACCTTAATGGCAGTGATTTTGATCGCGATTTCATTTCTGATGTTCATAGTGCCACTGGTGAACCGGCAGGCTATGATGATTTCGTCCATTGACACAGTGGCCGTGAGCAATTACTTTTCGGCTTTTTTGAGAGATATCGAGGGAATGTTGTCCACTTACAATATTTTACCGGCAGGACAGACCTTGAATTCCTACATCGAGGAGCAACTTATCCACTTGATTGGAATGATCAATTTCAGCAGCATTTTCGGCGGACTTATCAGCACCACCGGAACAATTTTTATGGGAACTTTCACTGTTTTGTTCTTAACTTTCTTCTTTTTGAGCGACCAAACATTGCTTCGAAATTCAGTGTTGGCGATCATCCCGGAGAAAAGTCAGGATGGTTTAGGTCAGGTCTTAAGTGAATCAAGGATATTGCTGACAAGATACCTGCTTGGTGTTTTGTTCGAGTTGATCTCCATGATGACTATTATTTCAGTAACATTGAGCATTCTGGGTATACCCAATGCCCTGCTGATAGGTTTTCTGGGCGGACTGATGAATGTTATTCCTTATTTAGGCCCTCTAATAGGAGCCAGCATTGGTATTATCCTTGGAATTGTATCGGTTTTAAGCACTGGTGCTTTTGATTTATTGTGGTCACATGCACTACTGATTCTGCTTACTTTTATCGGAGCAAACCTGATTGATAACATCTTACTTCAACCGCTGATCTACTCAAAAAGTGTCAAGGCCCATCCGATTGAAATTCTGCTGGTGATCATCATGGCAGGAAAATTGGCCGGGATTGGAGGAATGGTGCTTGCCATTCCGGTTTACACAGTGCTCAGGTTGCTGATGCGGCAGTTTTTGAGCAGCAGTAAAATCGTGGCTGCGCTTACCCGTTCTATGGATGAAACTCATAAGGAACACCTTAAGAAACACAATGCCAATAATTTTCAGGAAAATACTAAACCTAATACCTAAATAAAATGAACAACCAAGGATCCAAAACGCTGCTCACTTTCCTTGCAGGACTTGCAGTTGGTGCAATAGCCGGTGCTGTAGCCGGTGTTTTGTTTGCACCGGACAAAGGTTCGGAAACCCGCAAAAAGATTGCAGATAAAGCAGGTTCGCTTTCTGATGAACTTACCCAAAAGATCAATGAACTCAAAAAAACCATTGAAGATCAGCTATCAACCGACAAGAATAACCAAACCTAAATTCCTCTTCAGATGACAACTGATTCAATTCAACAAATACTTCAGTCCCTCCGACTTGAATTAGGACGACAGATCGGCCTGCGCACCCAACTGGCCGGACTTCTGGTAAGTAAAAAAGCAGCAGCAATTGCCACTCAATTGATTACCATCATTCTACTCTTTGGCATCATTTCGATGGTTATCTTTTTTTTGTCATTTGCCTTTGTGTTCTGGTATGGCAACAATTTAGGGCCTTATCATCATGGATTTCTGATCATTAGCCTTGTTTATGCAATTGGTGGCCTGATGGTTTACCTGAACAGAAGAAAATTGATACTGGAACCCATCTTTCGTAAACTCACAGAAAATGACAGGAGTTTTATGCAGGCCTCACCTGACGGACCTGTGACGGTTAACTCCATGGAAGATCTGGACAAACAACTCGAAATTATCCGATTGAAAGTGGAATATAGCGAATTACTTCTGCAGCAGGAATTATTGCGATTGGGTGACAGCCTTCATCCGGTTGTACTCCTAGACCGATTGATGGAACAAACGAAACCACTTAAATTGATTGGCCCGAAAATATTGGATTTGCTGCTGGCATTCCTTACCAGAAAAAAAAATGAGACTAAGGAAGACTAAACTGTCAGTATGTCTTTTTCTTTCATCTCAAACAGTTTATCCACCTTCTGGATGTATTTGTCGGTGAGCTCCTGAATTTTTTCAACAAGCTTTTTAGCTTCGTCTTCGGGCAGACCTTCTTTTTCAAGTTTTTTTGCATCCTCGTTGCCATGTCGTCTGGCATTCCTGATACTCACTTTGGCGTCTTCGGCTTCTACTTTGGCCCGTTTCACCAGATCTTTTCTTCTTTCTTCTGTCAGTGGCGGCACCGCTATCCGAAGGATCTCGCCGTCGTTCTGTGGGTTGAATCCAAGATTAGCTGTCCTGATAGCTTTATCAATAGCCTGAATCGAGCTTTTGTCATACGGCTGCACTATGATCTGCCGTGCATCAGGAGTGTTGATATTTGCGGTTTGTTCAATGGGCACATGTGTGCCGTAATACTCAACTATTACTCCGTTTAGCATTCCCGGATTGGCCTTTCCGGCCCTTATTTTCTGAAACTCCCTGTCGAGGTGGGCAATGGCGTGGTCCATGTTCTCCTGAATGGCATCCAGCACAAATTGGGCATCTTCTGTCATAGCTGTAAATATTTCGTGCACACAAATTTATCCCATTTTCACAAATCTTTCGCAAATAAACGGCTAAAAAAATGTCGTGACCATAGAATAAACCGGAAACACAGAGGTTTTACGAACGTACATCATTCATTTATAAACATATATATCCTGACATCAAAAATCAGCAGGCAATGACTGAAACCTGAGTGCCACGCTTAAAATGCCTCGAAGAGACAAAATAGTTTAGGATTAATACCTCTGCTATAGACCTCCTGCTCCAATAATCGAAATGGACTGCCTGTTGGATTCCACAGATAGGTTCTGATAGTTTGTTCCGGTCTGAGTTCAACATCTCTTCCCAATCGCATAGAGGTCGCCAGATGCAAAGTGTCGCCTGGCAACAGCGGCGTCTGACTCATTTCAGCGGCCTGCCAATGTTTGATTTCGTTGCTTACGGGGTCTTTCACCTCCATAACTAACTTTAACTCTTTCACTGTATCTGATGCAATCACTGTTGCACACGAAACGAGAATGGTTTCTTTTTCGGACACAAGTGATCCTGCCTGACTCTCGAACAGCGGTCCATATACTCTTCCGCGTGCAAATTCCCGGCCGGTTGCATTTGCGCCTTCTGCAAAGTCTGCAGGTGTTGTCCATTTCCCATCCATGGAAACCAGCGTTGTAAGTACTTTTTTCACAATAAAAGGGTTGGTGAAGTTATCAGATTCAAGCGGAACTTTGGAAAGCAAAAAATACTCAGCATTAAACCAGCAATGGTATTCTGCAACATATGGGTAATACATCCTCACAAACTCAGCCCAATCAGGAGGTGCATAATCAGTCCAGACAAATGCTACCATATTTCCCTGCAGGGTATCGAAAACACTCCTCAAAGCATAAGCTCTGTCGTTGCGCGCAAAATGAACCTCAACACCGGATGTCTGATTACGTTTGAGGTAAAATTCAGGAATATCTTTCCTGCTGGTCATGGTAATAAGTGGAACCGGACCAAACTCTTCAATATTACCTCTATAAACATCAGCAAGCCCTTCATATCCTTGTTCATACATAACCTGATAATGTTTACGCCCGAATACAAGACTAAGGCTACCTGCCGACACTACCAATACGACCAATACCAGCAGGAGTGCTTTTTTCAGGTGATCATCCATTGTAAACAATGCCATCAAAGCGAAAGGAAAGGTGAAGTACAAGGTGCTGAATTGCAACACAGGGCTTCGGAATGTGGAATAGAGCCATGCTGCTGCCAACGACGCCAAAAACCAAACCAAAATCACCAGGCGCATGGCCAGTAATCGGTTAAGTTGTCTGAATGAAACCATGGAAATAGCAAGTAATAGCAACAGCACACCGATGAACACAGGATTAAAATGTGCGATATATCCCAAAAAATCCATCAAAAAATCATCGTCAGGAGGACCAAGCCAGCCTCCGATTGTTCCGGCTTTCATCTGTTGTATGAAAACGGGAATGTGGGGACTGTAAAGCAAAGCAGCGGTGATACCTGATAGTAAGTATCTGATTAGTTGTGTTCTTTTCAAAAAAACAAAACCTGACAGATATACCAGAATTGCCAGCAGCATCGAAAATGCATGCATATAAGCAGAGGCTGCTAATCCGAATGTGAAAATCATCCAGTCCTTTTTCCGTGTATCGGAAGCCTTGCCTACTATCCTGCTCCAGCCGTAAGCCATAACAAGCGAAAAGAACAATCCGGCTGAATAAGGTCTGGCAAGTTGGCTGTAAAACACGAAAAACTGCATAACGGCAACAACCGATGAAACAATAATGGCTGTGTTCGTATTGAACAACTGCTTGGCTATAAGATAAATAAGCCAAATTGAAAACATACCTATCAGGGCAAATGGCAGTTTAATCCAGAATTCATTGAACCCAAACCACTTCACCCAAAAAAACAAAAATACCTGTACCCCGGCCGGATGTGTATCATTGAGCATTACTCCTTCTCTGATCAACTCTTCAAATGTGTCATACTGCGTCCGGAAAAGCGCACTAAACTCATCATGCATAAAATCAACTTCAGGAAGATTCCATAGTCTCAGTATGCCTGCGATAAAGAATATGCCGAACAACAAGGATTTTGTAAAAACCCGCTCAGTTTTCAGATTCATAGCTGATCAGGAGTTAATAAACACAAAAGTAACGGCCTATATACCTAAACTTAAACAGTCGGTTCAGGAAACCAGAGTCCCAATGTCTGACCCTTCAAGCACCTTCAGCAGGTTTCCGGACGTGTTCATGTCAAATACAAGTATGGGCATTTTGTTCTCCCAGCAAAGTGAAAATGCTGTCAGATCCATTACTTTAAGTTTCCTCTCATATGCATCAGCAAAAGAAAGAGTGTGAAACTTAACCGCATCAGGGTCTTTCTCGGGATCTGCATTGTAGATTCCATCCACGCGTGTTCCTTTAAGGATAACATCGGCACTGATCTCAATCGCACGAAGTGCGGCAGCAGTATCGGTTGTAAAAAACGGATTTCCTGTACCACCGGCTATGATAACCACATGTCCCTGTTCAAGCATGGCAATGGCTTTGGGTCCACTCATTGATTCAGCTATTCTGTCAATATAAACTCCTGAGAGTAAATCAGTCTGAACACCCATACTTTGAAGCTTTGCCTGCAAGGCAATGCTGTTAATCACAGTTGCCAGCATACCCATATAATCGCCCTGAACCCTGTTAGTACCCTCAGCAGCACCCTGTAATCCCCTGAAGATATTTCCTCCCCCGATCACTATTGCTACCTGTGCTCCGGAACGTGAAGCCCGTGCAATTTCAGTTGCATATTCGCCCAATCGCTGTTGATCGATTCCGTATTGACGACTACCCATCAACGCCTCGCCCGAAAGCTTCAATAACACTCTTTTGTATTTCATTTTCTTCAAATTAAAACCAAAATCCTATATTGATGTAGTTGGAAACACCATTACTCTGATTGGAGCCCATCAAACTCAGCTCAACCGGACCGATAAAACTATCGTAACCAAAGGTTACACCAAAACCCGAAATAATGTCTTTTGAATCAAATAAACGCTCCACCGAATCATTAATTAAACCAAGATCCCATTGTCCGATAACGTAAAACTTCGGGTATATCTGATACTGCCACAGTAGTTTGAGATTTACGGTGTTTAATCCCATTTCTTCAACAAACCTGAGTCCTGTAAAAGAAAAAATGCCGTCAAAATAATTCGTTGTCGTTTGGCCTCCCAGAACAAACCAGTGCTGTGGCGGAGGAGGATCATCTCGGAACGTTACTCCTGCATCAAATCCTGCCCTGAATACATGATTTCTGGCTACATAAAAGTTATGAGAATACCTGACTGATGCCACCAGTGCATTCGAGAAAATATTATTGGCCCAGGCCTCATTAATGGTCGAGATATATTTTAGCTTCGTGTGCATCTTAATCCCCTTTTCAGGGAAATAGGTCTTGTCATAAGTATCCAGTTTCCACTCAGCGAAAATATTCAGATAAGGAGTATAATCTACAGTTTGCTCGGGATCAATATCCGATTGAATTTTTATGTATTCGAATTCAGCACCTGTTCTGAACTGTAGTGAGTTTTTATAATTTATATGGAAGAAGGCATCAGCCTTTGATTGAACAATGTTATAAACCTCTGTTACCTTACCCTGACTATATTGGTTGATTTTCAATCTGAAAGTTGTTGCGCGCAATCCAAAACCCGGACTAAAGCCACGATCAACCAGATAAAGGCCTGATAAGCGGGGACTTTCACCCAGATTCAGATCCACAAACACCTTTGAACCCTTAAAAAGCACATTTTTAAAGGTCGCATTAATCAACACAGAGGCCTTGTAATCAGAATTATAATTGATTCCCGCCCCCAGAAGTCCTGAACTGGCTTCCTTCGCATCGACAATCAACCTGATTCCTTCTCCCTCATCAAAGGGTTGAAGGCTGTAATTCAAATGTTCAAAAAAACCGCTTCCGTATGCATATTTAATATTGTCCTCAAACTCATCAAGATGAACCCAGGTTCCGGGTTGTATTTTGAGCACCCCGTTCACAAACGACCGGCTGACATTTTTTAGCCCCCTGTATTCAACAAGTCCAACATAGACTGAATCCAGTGGTTGGGTATTAAGCCTGCGTTTCTCCCTGTATTCAATTCGATTTAGTGAATCGGCAAGGTTCTTCAATTGGTCAAAATACAATCTTGCAGCAGTTTCCCCTCTGCTTATAATGCTGTCATAATCATTAAAACTCATTACTTCGTAAGGCCTCAGAACAGGCTTGATAAAAATATCGGTTTGCTCCACACCTGTCTTATAGGCATCGATACGGTAAAAAGCTGTTACCTGATCCAGTATTTTGACCAACGAATTCAATTCTTCCTGTTTATGAAGTCCGCTTTGTACGTCAACACCCACTATTATTTCAGCCCCCATTTCCATGACCTCTTCAACCGGGTAATTATTGATTACACCTCCATCGATCAGGATGCGTTCATCGATTTCTACAGGATCGAAATAGGAAGGAATTGACATACTGGCCCTGATAGCTTTGTTTAAAGAGCCTTTATTTAGTATGACATTTTCACCTGTCAGCAAATCAGTGCCAATGCAAACAAACGGAATAGGAAGTTTATTAAATTCTTTTACTTCGTAAAATGGGCTTGTCAGTCTTGTGAGCAACATGTCTATCCGCTGACCAGTTACGAGACCTTGTCGCAAAGTAACTTTACGTTTTCTAAATGGCAGTGTTACAACATATCTTTCAGCACTGTATTTCTCTTCTGTAGGGATATATTTTCTTGGCAACCTGTCGTTCATCACCTCGTTCCAGTTTTGTCTGCTCACCAGACTAACCATCGAGTCGGGATGATATCCCATAGCATAAAGCCCTCCTACAATGCTACCCATGCTGGTGCCGCCAACATAATCAAATTGAAGGCCAGCCTCTTCAAATACCTTAAGTGCACCTATATGTGCAAAGCCTTTTGCTCCTCCGCCACTTAGCACAAGTCCAATTGAAGGCCTGCGTTGCGTAAGCGTATCAGCAAGCAGGTTAACGGCAAAAAAAAAGATCAGAAAAAAAAACAATGCCGTTCGTGGATGTATTAATACACCACTACTATTAGAGAAAATCACTCTAAAACTTCGGCTCAAAAGACGCATAATCAATATCTAATTTGGTAAACAGCAGATAAAAATTATTATATTCGATCTGGCCGCTGGTGTTTGTGGCTACTACCTGATAGTTTGAATTACCCTGAAGCCCTAATGTGTCGGCAATATTAATGATAAAGGATTGCATTTGCTGATTGCGCACAACAACGCTCAGGCGGGGATCACTGATACGTTCAATTCGCCATACACCAGATGTATCCAATACAACATTGGCTGTTTTGTCACCATAAGCAGTAAAGTTGTAAATAATCATAAAGGTGTCCGGAGGAAAAACAATAGGTGTTTGAAACGAAAAAGTCTTTACCCCGGGATAACCGCTTTCAAATTTCCTGCATGAGGCTGCTGCAATCAACAGAGCCAGCAGCAGAACTGTGATCGAAACGTATCCTTTCATGCAGCCAAATTAGCACAAATTAGCCATCGATTGCAACTTTTCCGTGACAATTCTTGTATTTTTTTCCGCTACCACAAGGACATGGCTCGTTTCTTCCAACTTTCTTTTCGGCAATAACCGGCTGCGTAACCTCATGCTGTTGTGTATTGGCGTTTGCCTGAGCCAGCAAGTCCGAACGTTCTTCCTTCATTTTGCTTCTGTCAAGTCCTCGCGGACGTTGTGCTTCCCTAACCTGGTTCGGATCCTGAACAGGTATGTCTGCCCGCATGAGAAATGAAATAACATCTTTGTTGATTTTATTCACCATTGTCTTGAACAGATTGAAAGACTCAAACTTATAAATCAGTAATGGATCTTTCTGTTCATAAGTTGCATTCTGAACGGACTGTTTCAGTTCGTCCAGTTCCCGTAGGTGTTCTTTCCATGATTCATCAATCAGAGCGAGGGTAATATTTTTTTCGATGGATAAGATTACTTCCCTGTAGCCATTCTCGACAGCCCTCTTGAGGTTAACGACCACCTGCATACCCTTTTGTCCGTCGGTTATTGGGATGGCAATATTTTCGTATTGCTTTTGTTTTTCAAAAACATCAATAATAACGGGCATTGTTTTTTCGCCGATTCTTCTGGATTTCTCCCGGTACACTATGGTTGCCTTCTCGAACAGCATATCATTAAGTGCTTCGATACCAGAATTCAGGAATGAATCTTCATTAAAAGGAGGCTCAATACCCATATTCCTGATAACAGCCATTCTCAGGCTTTCATAATCACGGGTCTCAAGATGTTCAGTCAACAGGTTTTCGCCAAGGTCATAGAGCATATTGGAAATATCTACCGACAAACGGTCACCGAACAAGGCATGACGGCGCTTCTTGTAAATGACTTCACGTTGCGAATTCATCACATCGTCATACTCAAGCAATCTTTTGCGGGTGCCAAAATTGTTTTCTTCAACTTTTTTCTGGGCACGCTCTATGGATTTAGTAATCATCGAATGCTGAATCACTTCGCCTTCCTTGAGTCCAAGCCTGTCCATCAGTCCTGCTATCCTTCCCGAGCCGAACATACGCATGAGGTCGTCTTCAAGAGAAACATAGAATTGTGATGTTCCGGGGTCTCCCTGCCGACCCGACCGGCCTCTGAGCTGTCTGTCAACTCGTCTCGAATCGTGACGTTCGGTTCCAATGATGGCAAGACCACCGGCTTCACGTACTCCCGGACCCAACTTAATATCAGTTCCGCGACCAGCCATATTCGTGGCAATCGTAACCACACCTGCCTGACCGGCTTCTTTTACGATCTGCGCTTCGCGCTGATGAAGCTTGGCATTTAATACATTATGCTCGATACTCTTGCGCTTCAGCATCCTGCTGAGCAACTCGGAGGTTTCCACCGAAGTTGTTCCAACCAGAACGGGCCTTTGCTTTTTAACAAGTACTTCGATCTCGTCAATAACAGCATTAAATTTCTCACGTTTGGTTTTATACACCAAATCTTCCCAGTCGTTGCGCGCAATAGGTTTGTTGGTAGGAATCACAACAACATCCAGCTTATAGATGTTCCAGAACTCACCTGCTTCTGTTTCTGCCGTTCCGGTCATGCCCGCCAGTTTGCCATACATCCTGAAATAATTCTGCAAGGTAATGGTGGCATAGGTTTGTGTGGCGGCTTCAACTTTTACATTTTCCTTGGCTTCAATGGCCTGATGCAATCCGTCCGAATAGCGTCTGCCTTCCATGATACGACCGGTTTGCTCGTCAACAATCTTGATCTTGTTCTCCATGATGACATACTCCACATCTTTCTCAAAAAGCGTGTAGGCTTTCAACAGTTGATGAACCGTGTGAAGGCGCTCCGACTTGATAGTGAAATTGCGGATCAGGTCACTCTTTTTCTCCATCGCCAGATTTTCCGGGATTTGTAGCTTTTCAAGTTCAGCAATTTCGGCACCGACATCAGGCAAAATAAAGAAAGCCGGATCATTATAGGATTCGGTGAGAAGGTCAATACCTTTTTCGGTCAGCTCAACCGAGTTGTGCTTTTCATCAATCACAAAAAACAGCTCGTCGTCGATCAAATGCATATTCTTAGCCTGCTCCTGCAAGTAAAAACTTTCCGTTTTCTGCATCAGACTTCTCATTCCTTCCTCGCTCAGAAATTTAATCAGTGCATTGTTCTTCGGCAAACCACGGTAGGCTCTGAAAAGGAGTTCCCCGCCTTTTTTCGTATCGGTATCCTTGGTCTGGTTCTGAAGTATTTTTTTTGCTTCGGCTAAAATTGAAGTGACCAAACTTCTCTGAGCCTGATAAAGTTTTACAACATCAGGTTTAAGGGCATCAAACTCCTGATGGTCACCTTTTGGGGTCGGGCCACTGATAATGAGTGGTGTACGGGCATCGTCGATCAATACAGAGTCAACCTCGTCAACAATAGCATAATGGTGTTTGCGCTGCACCAGTTCGTCAGGGTTTCCTGTCATATTGTCACGCAGATAATCAAAGCCGAATTCATTGTTGGTGCCATATGTAATATCTGCCTGATATGCTTTACGTCGCGAAGGGCTGTTTGGTTCATGCTTATCAATGCAGTCAACAGTGAGGCCAAGGAACTCGTAAAGCATTCCCATCCACTCTGAGTCGCGTTTGGCCAGATAATCATTAACCGTCACCACATGAACACCCTTTCCTGCAAGTGCATTGAGGTAAACCGGAAGCGTGGCCACAAGTGTTTTTCCTTCACCGGTAGCCATTTCGGCTATTTTTCCCTGATGAAGCACAATACCTCCGATCAGCTGTACATCATAATGAACCATATCCCAGGAAATCATGTTCCCACCCGCAATCCATGAATTGCGGTAGTAGGCTTTATTTCCTCTTATGGAAACATTCTCGCGCGTGGCAGCAAGATTTCGGTCTGCTTCTGTTGCCGTTACCTCAACTTCTTCATTCTCTTTGAACCTTCTTGCGGTTTCACGCACGACAATAAAAGCTTCCGGAAGCAAATCATTCAGGGCTGCTTCTGTTTTTTCGTACTGCTGTTTTTCGAGTTTATCAATTCGCTCGTAGATTTTCTCTTTTTCATCTGCCGACAAATCAGGATTTGCATCAAGCTCAGCGTTAAGGCTTTGCACCTCTGATTGCTCAGCAGCAATCCTTTCCTTGATATAATCCTTAAACTCTTGTGTTTTGGCTCTCAAAGCATCATTATCGAGCACTTTGATGGAATCATATGCTGACAGGGTTTTCTGCAAAAGGGGGTTAATGGCTTTCAGATCACGGCTTGCTTTATCGCCCAGCCATTTTTTAAATATTCCGAACATATAGGTGTAATTTCTTCATTTTGATCAAATATCATTCCTTTTCGGGCTTAACATGCAATTTATTCATGCACACCCATGGATTCACTGCTGCAAAAGTAATGATTTATGATCAGGCCTGTGCTTCAGTTAATGCCCGACAAACGCATCAGACGCCTGACATGTGCTTCAAGACCCTGATCGGGCGACGGGGCCGGAGCCATACCCGACTTATTGCCCGGCAGCAAAATGACAAACTCAGGAAACGACTTAACATTATAATCTTCAAGCACCTGCCATTGATCTGAAAGATTTAGCAAAACCCACTGATATCTGTTTTCTTCGAAGTATTTTCTTGTTTCATGAAATCCTGATCCTGTCGATATCGTAATAATTTGAATTTTACTCCCAAATTGTGTTGAAAGTTCCTGCAGATCATCAAACGCAGCGCGACATGGCTGACAATCTTTTCTTACAAAATTCAATATAGTAATGTTGTCTGTATCTGAAACATTTTTTGACAAATAAATTCTACCGTTTGCATCAGCCAATTCAAATTCAGGGGCCTCTGATCCAAACGAAAGGTGTCCGTTAACCTTTAAGACTCCTGATGCAATCAATTGGTGTTCACTATAATCAGATTCCATGGATGCCTTATTCAATACCTGCCTGATGTGCTCTTGGTTAAACGAACGGTTGAAATATATTTCGTTCAGATTTGCCAGCAATACCAATTCAAGCAATCTGTCATCAGCAGCCAGTGCAGGATCTTTACTCAGCAAATCCTTCATTGATCGAAAACCGGCAGAAAGATTTTGTTTGATATCGTCATGATTCCAGTAGCGGTTGCTCAATATATAGGAATTGAAAACCTGTTGAAAAAGCTCCATGTATTCAACATTATCATACAGCACTATTGATTTCTTCAGGTATTTTTCAATGGCTGCCTCTGTACTCAGTTGACGCAAAGCCAGCTCGAGCGAAGCAATCTTGTATCTGGTGTAATCGGCAACATAAGTATGTGCAAATGTTGGAATTCGCTGTTTAAGCACATGTTGAAGGGTGTCAATTAGTGCGGTTCTGCGTTTTTTATACAGGTCGTTAAAGTGCTGCAGGATAAATGTGTTGATGATCAGGTTTACGGTTTGCAGTTGATCATGTGCGCCCTTATCATTTGCCGAGACCAACTCAAATCTGAGTGGTTCGCGCTCATAATAGGACTGCAGTTCAAAGTCAGGCTTGTCATCAAGCAATAGATTATAAGTGCAGCCCGGTACCAGCAATATCTCGGCTTTGTCAGGTCCGGCTGCCAAAGTAACCAGTGAAGGATGTTCAAGACTGACCTTCAGCTCGAAACGTCCTCTGAAATCGGTTCTTGCATGTGCAACCAGCTGTTGTGCGTCCGAAACGAGGTCCTCGGTTATGATCAAGCGAATCAGCAATCCCGGCTGGTTTGCCTTACCGCTGATTGTAACATCTTGAGCACTGGCGTTAACTATTATAAGAAATGCGTATAAAAAAATCCACAAACGCAACATGGAAGCTGTTTTTTAGTTTTGAACGCTCTATGGTGTCATCTTATTGTCACGTCCAATCCCTCGGGAACAAACCGACTGACATCGCCCCCGTTTCTGATCAGATCCCTGATGATGGACGAAGTTATCGAAGAATGTTCAGGAAGGCTAAGTAAAAATACTGTCTCGATATCCGGGTGCATCATTTTGTTTACCTGACCTATTCCCCGCTCAAACTCAAAGTCGGCAGATGTCCGCAAGCCCCGCAATATGTACCGGGCACCCACGGAACGGCAGAAATCAACGGTTAAGCCTTCATAACTGGCAACGCTGATCTGTGGAAAAGATGAGAAGATACTCCTGATCCACTCCATTCGTTTTTCTACGGAAAAAAAATACTGCTTCAGGGCATTTACCCCAACGGCAACGACAATTTCGTCAAACAAAGGCAACGATCTAAGCACAAGCGATTGATGGCCTCTCGTAAGCGGATCGAACGAACCCGGAAACACGGCAACTCTTTTCATATGGGAATGAATTTCCCGCAAAGATAATTCTGATTGCACAATAACCGACTTTTGTCAAACCAGTAGATGATGTAACGGAAAAAACAGCATAGTTTTAATGAGATTGCATCAGCTTCTTTTTGGCAAAAAAGCAACGAATAATGAGACCAGAGTCGTTCATGCCTGCTGATTGCACCACGATTTCATCGGAAAAGGCTTCCCGATGCAAAACCACAAAATCATCATCTATCAGTTCAGGAATCTGTAGGGGCAAATCCGATATCTTTGTATGACGTGCAGGCCTTAAATGGCAGACTCCGTCTCCGGATTGCACCTTAAAAACAAGGTTATCATACTGAAGATTAAACAACTGAACGGTTTTTCCATTCTGAAGAACTTCGATGCCTGTAAGCTGAAAGTTTCTGTATGTGCGGTTGAAATCCGGCACAGGCAGAAGTGTAATAAGTCCGGCCGAAAACAGCACCACCGTGTTGATTAATAAAACATACATTGGCTTTACAATGATCACCCTGGCCACTTTTTTTGCCAAAAATAAACCTGCTATATTGCCGGAATGAGAAAATTACTTTAGATTATCGTTAGTAAAATGTTAACAAAGAAACACTTTGTATATATTTATAAATCTGCGAATTATATCGGAATGTGTTAACTACATGGTTCGCAATATGGTTACATCGGGTGAAATTTACAATTTGTTAATCAATTACAATGTGCAAATCATCAATGACTTGTGTAATTTTACAGACTCAAAGTTACTTTTGTAATATCGTTTTTATGAAAACCCTGCTGATCGTTCGTCATGCAAAATCCTCCTGGGAATATCCGGAGTTGCCCGACCATGAGCGGCCCTTGCTCGAAAAGGGAAAGAAAAGGACCAGAAAAATAATTGAGTTTTTGCAAAGTAAAAACATTGTTCCTGACTTTGTTATCAGCAGTTCAGCAATACGGTCACGTGAAACAGCGCGCTATATCGCCAAGGCATTAGGCTATCCCACTTCTGAAATTAAGCTCGATCCCAGCCTCTATCATGCCGACAGTCATCTGTTGTTTGATCAGTTTATGGATCTGTCCGATGACTATACAACCCTTATGATGGTCGGACACAATCCAACGCTCACCAATTTTGTCAATCATTTTCTGCAACCACCCATTGATTGGCTGCCCACTTCCGGTGTGGTATGCCTTACCTTCGATACCGACAGATGGGAAAAAATCCGAACAGCTCCTGTCACCGTGGAGTTTGTGGTATTTCCCAAACTTCTGAAAGCCGACTGAACATTGTAACATCCAATTGTATGCCTACTAAAAGACCCAAATCTATCCAGCGTGAAATCAGCTGGCTACAGTTCAATGCCCGTGTGCTTCAGGAAGCTATCGATCCGGCTAACCCTCTTATCGAACGCCTGCGATTCCTTGGTATTTTTTCAAACAACCGGGATGAATTTTTCCGGGTCAGAGTGGCTACTCTGAGAAGACTTAAAGCATTTGGGAAGGAAAAAAGTGAAGGACTGAGTTACGACCCGGCTAAAGTTCTGAAAGAAGTCAGAAAACTGGTAGAAGAGCAGGAAAGCATATTCACTGAAACATATTTTAAAATTGTTCAGGAGTTGCGTGACTCAGGAATCCGTATTATCGGACTTGAGGAGATGTCTGCTGTTCAGGGCACTTTTGTCAAAGAGTATTTCAGAGAAAAGGTTCATCCTAACTTGTTCCCTATAATGCTTAGTGAACTGAAAGACCCTTACAGCCTGAAAGATAACTCAATCTACCTTGCTGTTGTTTTAAAACAACAGAATAATCCGCATGTGAGCGATTATGCACTCATAAAGGTTCCAACCAGTGTTGTTTCCAGATTTCTGATTCTGCCCAGGATAGACGAAAACTATCATGTTCTGTTGCTCGATGACGTGATCCGGTTCAATCTGGGCGACATTTTCCTTCCCTTTGGCTATGATATTTTTGAGGCATATGCCATGAAGTTCACCCGAGACGCTGAGATGGATATCGACAACGACGTTTCGAAAAGCTTCATCGAAATCATGTCGGAAAGCCTCAAACAACGCAAACGAGGTGTCCCTGTTCGTTTTGTTTACGACAAAACCATGCCTGACATCCTTCTCAACCTTTTGTTAAAAAAATTTAAAATCAACAGGGATGATGCATTAAGAGGAGGTGGCAGATACCACAATTTCAGAGATTTTATGGGTTTTCCGGGAATAGGAGATAAACAACTCTATCATATTCCCCAACCACCGCAACGACATCCCGACCTCCCGCTGAATAAGAGTATTCTGAGTGTTATCAGACAAAAAGACCTCTTGCTCCATTTCCCGTATCAAACATTTACGCATATCATAGACTTATTGAGAGAGGCTTCAATTGACCCGCAAGTGCGCTCTATAAAAATGACATTATACCGTACGGCAAGCAACTCCAACGTTATCAATGCATTGATCAATGCTGCCCGAAACGGAAAGTCGGTAACAGTATTCCTCGAACTTCAGGCACGTTTTGATGAGCAAGCCAACATAATGTGGTCAGAAAAACTCAGAGAAGAAGGTGTAAAAATCATCAAAAGCATACCGGGTTTCAAGGTGCACAGCAAGCTTTTATTAATCAGGCGAAAAGAATCCGGCAAAAACGTTTACTATTCTAATATCAGCACGGGTAATTTCAACGAATCCACAGCAAAGGTGTATTCGGACACCAGCTTGCTCACCTGTGATGAACGCACTGGAATAGAAGTAGATCAGATGTTTCAGCTTTTTGAAATGCCCTACAGCCCCCCTGTGTTTCGCAAATTAATTGTGTCACCATATTCGATGCGAACCCACTTCATTAAACAAATCAACAACGAAATAAAAAACGCAAAAGTAGGCAAAGAGGCTTGGATCATCATTAAAATCAACAATTTAGTTGATGAAGGAATGGTCAGAAGACTCTATCAGGCAAGTCAGGCCGGCGTGCAGATTGATATACTATGCAGAGGGATTTGTGTACTTGTACCCGGTGTTAAAGGATTAAGCGAAAACATCAGGGTTCGCAGTATTGTCGATCGTTACCTCGAACACAGCAGACTTCTGGTTTTTGCCAATGGCGGCGTACACAAATACTATATGACCTCTGCCGACTGGATGGTAAGGAACCTCGATCATCGTTTCGAAGTTGCCAATATGATCAATGACCCTTCACTACAGCAGGAAATAATGGATATTATCAAGTTCCAACTTTCGGACAATTGTAAGTCGCGACTGATTAACGATCGAGAAACAAATAAATATTACCGCGATGGTAAAGCACCGGTTCGCTCTCAGGAGCAGATTTATGCATATTTTGCTGAGAAGGTTGAACAACAACTTAAACAACAATACTTCTAACCATATAAATAACTGGAATCAAATAACTTAAATGTTGTTTTCAAGCATAATAGGACCTAACTCATCTTTAATCGACCTGAATGAAAGTCCGAGAATCAAAGGCAATGACTCGGGCGGCACCCAATCAGCTGATTGAATTCCTTCAGAAATCTGAGGGATCGTCCGTGGTCTGTCATCTTCCTGACAAAGCATTGCGAACCATGAGGTTTCCTTCATTATCCACTTTTGTTCGGCCTGATAAATGTGGTAGGTTTTAATCAATTCTCCGAGCAATACCAAATCTGTGACTGATGTTTCCTCTTCTACTTCGCGAAGGGCACAAATGCTTGTCTGTTCATGCTTTTCGATGTGGCCTTTTGGAAGATCCCAATGTCCGTTACGATAAATAAAAAGCCATTCTCCAAGTTTATTGCGCACCAATCCACCAGCTGCTTTCTCATATATAAAACAAGACGAAAAATGCTCCAGCAAAACTTCACTATTTTCGTTTGAAACAACAACCAGGTCTCGCCTGTTCTGTGCAAGATTGTGAAACAAATCCGTACGAAACTGCTCAAAATCTTTAAATTTAATCAGAACATCATTGGAAAAAAAATCATTACTGTTAATAAATCCCCTAAGGCTGATACATCGGTTGCCATAAAATACTTTATACATTTGCACCATGATTATTACTGAAGAATCTGCATTGACCGTTGCCGGACATTTGCTACAAATTAAAGCAATTAAACTTAATCCAGCACATCCTTTTACCTGGGCCTCCGGATTGAAAAGTCCGGTTTATTGCGATAATCGGATTATTTTATCTTATCCAAAGCTCAGAACATTTATCCGACAAGAGTTTGCAAAGATTATTTCGGAAAAATATGATAAGCCTGATTTGATTGCTGGTGTGGCAACGGGCGGCATTGCCCCAGGAGTGCTGGTAGCTCAGGAATTGGGGCTCCCCTTTGCCTACGTAAGAACAGAAAAAAAGACGCATGGCATGAGCAATCAGATTGAAGGTGTGGTTGAAGCAGGGCAGGCAGTGGTTGTGATCGAAGATTTGGTTTCGACCGGAAAAAGCAGCCTCCTCTCCGTTGATGCTCTTCGTGAAGCTTCTGCAACGGTTAAAGGCATGTTAGCCATTTTCACTTATGGCCTCGATATCGCAGAGCAGAACTTCGAGAAAGCCAATTGCGAATTAACTACCCTTACTGATTTTGAAACCCTGCTAAAAAAGGCAATTGATGAAAACTACATCTCTGACAAGGATTTGAAATCGCTTATGTTGTGGAGGATCAATCCTCAGGAATGGTCTGACAAACACTCCCGCTGACACTTATGATTCTTGAAAGCGACAACATCCGACTAAACCATAAGCCTGCAGAAGTTTTTGCCTTTGTAAGCAACCCGGCAAATCTGGGCATTTTAATGCCGGATCAGGTAATCAACTGGAAAGCAACATCCAACGGCTGCTCTTTTACCATTCAGGGAATGACTGATCTTGAACTTGAAGTTAAAGACAACCGGCCAGACTCTTTTTTCAGCATGACACCTAAAGGGCGAACACCTTTTCCATTTACACTCGCTGTACGCATTGAGGAAGCCGGAACAGAATCCCAGGTAGTGTTCTTCATTGATGCTGACCTTAACCCCATGATGGCCATGATGGCCAGGAGGCCATTGCTCAATCTGGTGCAGATAATGGCAAAGAAACTTGCCCAGACTACTTTCTGATTATTGCCATCATAAGAATACGAGCTCGCCAAAGCCGACATTTATTGTTTCCCCGTTCTCTTTCTCCAGTTCAAGCCGGCCATATTCAGCCACACCACGAATACACGCACGAACACGCTCGCCTGAAACCTTGAATTCGTTCCAGCAATTTAGTTTATACAGGCATTTATGGTATTCTACTTCGAGTTGTTTTCTCAACATCGGATCAATCGGATACTTCAATTTCTGATCAATGGCACATAGTAATTGACGAGATAAAACATTTGTGTCATGAATCTTACCCGTAATCTGTGTGAGTGAAACCGGTGCAGGAATACTGTCAGGAAAATGAGTTTGGTTCACATTCAGGCCCACACCAATTATAGTCCATTGTAGTTCACTTCCAGAAATAATGTTCGAAATCAGCATTCCTGAAAGTTTACAGTTATCAATATAGATATCATTGGGCCACTTGATCTTTAGTCTTTCGGGGGCAACCACATTTCGAAGCACAGAAAGTATCCCTAACGAAACAGCCTGTGTTATAATAAATTGCTTCTCAGGCGTAATTCCCTTCGGTTTTAGCCCAATGCTGAACAAAATATTTTGGTTTGCCTCGCTGTGCCAGCTGTTGCCTCCCTGGCCCTTACCCTGCTCCTGATAACCGGCACGGATAAAAAACTGGTCCGGAGCCGTATTGCCCGAAATAAGCTCAGCTGCAAGCGCATTTGAAGACACAACACTATCAATGTAGATACAGCTATATCCGCAAAACTCTTCATCCCATTTCATAGTCGAGATTTGATCACAAAGTTCGTTAAAAGCTTTGTGATTATATCGAACATGTTTCTCCGATTTTGGTTAAAAGAAAAGAAACAAGACAATGTGTCATGAAAATCAGCAATTATTTCTATTTCAACACGAGACAAGGAAAACCAGACCGACTGTATGTAAAACATAAAGTTCTGCACACTTTCCTAATCAGGTTCATGTGACCGGCTATAAATATTCTGAGCACGAAGCAAACCAAAAAACAGTAATTTTGTTGATTATTTAATGATTAATTCATTCTTAATGAGAAAACGACACCTAACAGATGACACCGATGTAATTCATGAACTGGTGATAAAAACCATGCAGGACAAAAAAGCCAAAGGGATCACCAGCATGAACCTCAAGAGTATTCATACCGCAGTGACTGACTATTTTATCATATGTCATGGAACATCCAAAACTCAGGTTGATGCAATAGCTCAGGCAATATTGGAAGATGTAAAGAAAGAATGTGGTGCTATGGCATATGCAAAAGAAGGATTTGAAAATTCGGAATGGATTTTGATAGACTATGTTGACGTGGTTGTACATGTGTTTCTTGAAGGCACGCGTTCGTTTTACCAGCTCGAAAAGCTATGGGCTGACGCTGAGACAACGACATATTCAGACGACAATTAATATAGCAAATAGTATTTCGGTTTTTGTGAGAAAATAAATTTATGACGGAAGAAAGAAAAGAGGGGCAGAAACCTCAGAATTCTCAGCAGAAAGGCACTCCCAACAAGCCTAAGTTTAACTTTTACTGGATTTATGCGCTTTTGGCCATTGTGTTCATTGGTTTACAAATCATGAACTGGGATACCGGTGCGGAAACAACTGACAAAGGCACTTTACTGAAAATGCTTCGTGAACAGGACATTGAAAAAATAGATCTGGTCAACAAAGAAATTGCAGAAATATATTTGAAAGCGGAGAGCAAAGGAAAATACATCAAAGAAGAAGGTGGAGGACTAACAAGCAATATCGGGGCAGCAAAGCCGGACTTCATTTTCAGAATCGGATCGGTAGAAGGTTTCGAAAAAGACATCCTCAGCGCACAAGAGGGCAATCAAAGTCCTGTTTACATTAATAATGTAACCCGAAGAAACTGGGGTGGAGAAGTTTTGGGATGGGTGCTTCCGATCCTTATTCTGATCGGTGTTTGGTTTTTTATCATGCGGATGATGAGTCGCGGTGGCGGAGGCCCCGGAGGTCAGATCTTCAACATTGGCAAATCGAAAGCACAGCTTTTTGACAAAAACAGCACCAGCGTTAATGTAACATTTAAAGATGTTGCCGGACTTGAAGAAGCCAAGATCGAGATCATGGAAATTGTTGATTTCCTCAGAAATCCCGAGAAATATACCCGATTGGGAGGAAAAATCCCAAAGGGAGTTCTGCTGGTTGGCCCTCCGGGTACAGGAAAAACTCTTCTGGCCAAGTCAGTTGCCGGTGAGGCTCATGTACCATTCTTTTCTATCTCGGGCTCTGACTTTGTTGAAATGTTCGTTGGGGTAGGCGCATCGAGGGTTCGCGACCTGTTTAAACAGGCAAAAGAGAAATCGCCTTGTATCATCTTCATTGATGAAATTGATGCCATAGGACGAGCCAGAGGAAAAAATCCTGCAACCGGAGCCAATGACGAGCGCGAAAACACACTCAATCAGTTATTGACTGAGATGGATGGATTTGGAACCAATTCAGGGGTAATAGTTTTGGCTGCCACCAACCGTGCCGATATTCTTGATCGTGCGCTCATGCGGGCAGGCCGCTTCGACAGACAGATATACGTTGAATTGCCTGACCTGGAAGGAAGGAAGGAAATATTTACGGTGCACATGAAGCCCCTAAAACTTGATAATAGCGTTGACAGGGACTTTCTGGCCAAACAAACACCCGGTTTCTCCGGAGCCGACATTGCCAATGTGTGTAACGAAGCAGCCCTGATCGCAGCACGCCATGGACACGAACAGATCCAAAAACAGGACTTTCTGGACGCTATAGACCGTATTATCGGCGGCTTAGAAAAGAAGAACAAAATTATCAGCCCCTCCGAAAAAAAGGTCATTGCATACCATGAGGCAGGCCATGCCACTGTGAGCTGGCTTCTCGAACATGCACATCCTCTGGTTAAAGTTACCATTGTGCCCCGCGGTAAATCATTGGGCGCTGCCTGGTACCTGCCTGAAGAAAGACAAATAACTACCACCGAACAGCTTTTCGATGAAATGGTAGCAACCCTCGGAGGCAGAGCTGCTGAAGAAGTAATTTTTGGAAAAATTTCGACCGGAGCACTAAACGATCTGGAGAAAGTGACCAAACAGGCTTATGCAATGGTTACTTACTACGGTCTGAGTAAAAAAATCGGAAACGTCAGTTTCTATGATTCAACAGGTCAGCAGGAATTCGCGTTTAACAAACCTTTCAGCGAAAAAACTTCTGAAATCATTGATAAAGAAATCAGCGATCTTGTCGAAAAAGCCTATCAAAAAGCGGTTGCACTCCTTAAAGAACATCAGCAAGGACTGTCATTACTGGCAGAAAAGTTACTTGAAAAAGAGGTTATTTTCGGCGAAGATCTTGAAACTGTTTTTGGAAAACGGCCCTGGATTAAAGATTATGATACAGTTCCCGTAAAAAAGGAATTGCCATTAACAGATCTGCCGGTCGAATCTGCCACTGAAAACACCCCTGCTGCTGCTTCTCAGAATGAGATTTCCTGAAAAGCTGTAACATACAATATCTTTGTTGCATGAAAGAAAGCACTAACCGCGAACAGATCCTTACAAACATCAGAAATGCTCTTATTGAAGTGAGCGAAATGCCTTATCCTGATATCGATATGGGCGCGGAAGTATTTATCAGACAAGATGACAGCGATGGGCTGGAAGTTGTTTTCGCACGTGAACTGATCGCTGCAGGCGGCAAATTTGTTTATAATGAAAATGAAAAAGCTTTTCTGGAGTTTTTAAGCGACCTTATAGATAAAAATTCCTGGCCACCAATATGGTGTACCAGCGAACGTATATCTAATCTGCTTCATGCCGGAAATATACCCTTTGTGACAGAAATGCCCGAGCACACTAAAGTTAGCATGAGTTCATGCGAGAAACTGATTGCCCGCACCGGAAGTGTGCTTGTGTCATCTTCCGACACACACAGCAGGAGTGTTTGGGCTATACCCGATATTCATCTCGTGATCTCCTACTCATCTCAGGTTGTGTTGTCACTTAAAGAAGCAATTGCCGATCTTAAAATCAAATATAAGGGAGCATTCCCATCACAGGTAACAGTTGTTACAGGACCAAGCCGTACAGCAGATATTGAAAAAACACTGGTTATGGGAGCACACGGCCCAAAGGAATTGTATGTTTTCATGATCGATGATTTTTAGGTTACTAATTATTTAAAAGTTGATATGCCTGAAATCAATTTCTTAATAACAAAGATGTTCCCGTGTCATGAATAATTTTATCAGCAGAACACTTTCAGGCATTGTATTCGTTGTACTTATAGTTGGATCGATCTTTATTTCACCTTTTCTGTTTATGGGATTGATGTTTTTCGTAAACATAGTTGGAATATTGGAAATGAATAAACTAGCTTCATCTGAGAAGGATCAGCCAAAGCAGTTTTCGTTCAATGTAATTTCTAATTCATTGTTTTTCATATTACTTGCATTGGCTGGATTGGGTGTCATCGGTTATAAATGGCTGGCAGCTGCATTTTTAATGGTTTATATACCATTCTTCTTAGCGCTGTATCTGCCCAAATATGCAGCTAATCGCCAATATGGTTCCTTTTGGATTTCACTTTTCTACGTATCCATACCAAGCGGGCTCTTACTTTACTTCTATAACAACCAAATTCTTGGAGGTATTGCCGGCCCTTATTTGTTGCTCTTTTTGCTGGTTTTGATATGGGCAAACGATGTTTTTGCCTACCTCACAGGCATCTGGTTGGGAAAAAACAGGCTGTTTGAGCGGATCTCGCCAAAGAAAAGCTGGGAGGGGGCCGCAGGAGGCCTGATCATGACTTTGGTGGTTTCGTGGATTGTTTATCGTTTCAGTGAATTTATGCCTTTCTGGCGGCTTGCCGGAATGGCTGTTGTTGTTGCGGTTTCGGCAATCTTTGGTGACCTGATCGAGTCAATGCTCAAACGGCAGGCAGGTGTTAAGGATTCAGGAACGCTAATACCGGGGCATGGAGGTGTACTTGACCGTTTTGATGCCACATTTTTCGCCACTCCCTTTGTATTTGTATATCTAATATTGACATCCGGCCTATGAAAATCCATAAAGAAGGTCATAAGATTATTGGAGGACTTTTTCTCGCCTCTGTTTTAGCTGTTTTGATATTGACATTTTTAGCACAAGAATTTCCAATTCTTTTCAAGACGTTTCTTTTTTTGTTGATTTCCCTGAATATCTGGGCTATCAGCTTCTTCAGAGTACCATCTAGAATTCCGCTCCTTGACGAAAATCTGGTTATTTCTTCGGCCGATGGAAAAGTTGTGGTTATAGAAGAGGTTGAAGAAAAAGAGTTCTTCAAAGAGAAAAGAATTCAGGTTTCCGTTTTTATGTCGCCTTTCAATGTCCATGTCAATTGGTATCCTATTAGCGGTAAGGTTGTTTACGCTCGTTACCATCCCGGAAAATTTCTGGTGGCCTACCATCCGAAATCTTCAGAAGAGAACGAGCGAAGTTCGATCGCTGTTGATCAAGGAAACAACAGGAACGTGCTGATCAGACAAGTAGCCGGATTTTTAGCGCGCAGAATAGTTTATAAAGCCAGAGAAGGTCAAATGGCTTTGCAAGGCGATGAATTCGGCATGATTAAGTTCGGATCCCGTGTTGATTTCTATCTTCCGCCAGATGCGGAAATTCTGGTAAAGGTTGGCGATAAAGTTAAAGGAAACCAGACTCCATTGGCTCGATTCGGTCATTTAAACCAACAAAACTTTTAATTCATCAAGTGAGTTTATCTCAAATGTTGGCCTGTGCCAGTGTTGTTCTTTTAATGGATTAAAGTAAACTGTATCCATACCTGCTTTTGTTGCACCCTCAATATCTACCAGCAAATCGTCTCCAATCATGATGCTTTCTTCGGGATGGGCTTCAGCCTTATGCAGCGCCAGATCAAATATGCCTCGATCAGGTTTTTTTACCCCCGCCTCTTCGGAAGTTGTAACCGACAAAAAGAATCTTCTTAGTCCTGATTGTTCCAGCTTGGTATGCTGAACCTCTTCAAACCCGTTAGTTATCATATGCAAATGATAATGCTTTTGAAGACAGGAAAGCACTTCTTCAGTATGAGGAAACAAAAACACATTGCGGGGTGAATAAAACACGTAATCATCAGACATCTGAGCTGCCAATGCAGGATTATCAATTCCGAAGGATTGCAAAGTCAATTTGAATCTAACATCTCTCAAAAAAGCCTTCTCAATGCTTCCCTGTCGGTATTGATCCCACAACCTTTCATTGTGTCCTGAGAACACTTCCATGAACTCTTCAACCGAAGCAATCCCATGTTCATGCAAAGAATAACGACTGTAAATATCTTTGAACGTTTGCAGAGCACTGGCATCAAAGTCCCATATGGTTCGGTCAAGGTCGAAAAAAATATGTCTGTACTTTCTTTCCGCGTGGCGTATATCTATCACAAATAATAATTTAAAAGTTCATAAGTAATCGCAGATTCATTTGCCGGAACCATTCAAAGAGCAACACCGCTGCAGCATGGCTGACATTCAAAGAACGTGTTGGCCCTGGGACGGGAATATACACTGCCATATCGGCCTGCTCAAGAATTTGTCCGCATATCCCTGTCCTCTCGTTTCCCACAATCAAGACCATGCACTCTGGAAGCACAGCATCAAAGATGGAAACAGCTCCGGCAGCTGTTTCAAGTGCAACAACTTTATATCCAAAAGGAACTATTTTGCCCATATTTGTCTCCTGAGAGAACCTCCATGGAATATTTCCGGCACTACTCGCCGCGGCATACTTTATCCGGCTTATTTTTTGAATAGCTTCACCTAGAAATATTACTTCCAAAGCACCAATATTGTCTGCCAGACGTATCAATGCACCCATATTCTCAGGAGTACGAAGATGATCAGCAATTACCACTGGTGCGTGCATTGATGAACGAAAGTTATCAGATTGATGCTGAAAAAACTCGTTTGACGGGATATATTTCATGGTGCAAAATAACGAAAAAGGCCGGCTTGCATTGCAGGCCGGCCTTTTTATATACAAACCAATAGTTTATTCAACCATGATTTTGTGGGTTGTGTTTCCGTTAGAAGTTTCAATCTGAACGAAATAGATTCCTTTTTCAAAACCAATAGTGCTGATTGCTGCTTCATTGTTCAGGAAGCTGCCATCGAAGACAACCTGTCCGAGGGTATTGCTGATAATCACGCGGTTAATGGTTGCATTCGACTTCAGATTAATCATATCTTGTGTGGGATTCGGGTAGCTGTAAACAAATGTTTTATCCCCGATTTCATTTACACCTACCAACACTGTCACCAAAACATTGATGATGATATGCTCATTGGTGAGGTCGTTGCTGCGTACATGAAGTTTTCCCTTATGTACTTGCAATGGAGCCAACATGGTTGCATCAATTCCAATCTCAAGAGTAACATTTTCACCACCTTCAACAGCTCCTTCGGATGGATTTACCGAGAGCCAAACCGGACCGGCAGTACCGGTAAGCAATCCACGGATGTTCCAGTTGTAAGGCAAAGTTTCGCTGAGATATCCCCAACCCGGGCCTGTTGAAATCCAACGGCCATCCTGAATCATCGGGCCAGCATCGCAACCGGCAGGGAAAATTCCGGCAGGCTGATCCATCCAATATCCAATCCACAGTTCAGAACCATCAATATAAACAGGTTCATTAAGTGTTATAGTATTCCAGAAGGCCGGAATGGGTGTAAATGCCTGTTCGTAGAGCAATTCACCGGCACCGGGAACATTAAAGGAACCGATTCCATAAATCTGAATTTTATGCGCATCAGCGGGCTCATTGATGAAAACATCAACCGATGTGAGGTACATTCCATTGTATTGTTCCATCATGGATGACGGGAAACGGGCAGCAACGCGCCATGCAGCAGCACCTGTCAGACCAATGGCACTATTGTTGTCTCCATCATAGTTCAACACAACCTCATCCCTGTTGGAAGGATTGCTCGAAGCAGGTTTTGCATTGGGATCCAATTGCATTACTTCGTTGCCCTTACCACTGGAGAGAGATGGTTTCAGACTGGCTTTCAGCGCAGATGCGGGTTCATCATAGGTATTTACCACTTCAAATTCAAGAGTGCTTTCACCAACATTAGCCAACACTTTTTCGCGGGTGGTTGTTTCACCTTCCTCAATTGTGGCAATGATTGGTGCTGTATTTATGTCAATTACCGGATCAAGTGAACCCATTTCGAGGATAATATATTCTACATCGTCAAAATAGTACTTCGGTGTTTCACCTGTTGGTGCGCCGGCATAGAAATTGACTGCTCCGAGCTGGTTGGTACCCGGTTCGCCTTGTGCCTGAAGACTAAACTGCCATTCGTGAATAAGAACTCCATTGATATAAACCTGTGCCCAGTCTTCATCGAGGTCAATAATATTCTCGATCGGGAACCATTCATTCTGTGTGTAGGTGAATAACGCTGCATTGGCTCCGCCTGCATTCATGTATGCATCACCTGTTGCTGTAAAGTAAACTTCAAATGCCCATTCCACACCGGGAGCTTCAAAATGCTGAAAATTATAATAAGCTCCAAAACCACTGGGAACATAATAGTTGAAATTAACCTGATACTTTCCACTGGTTTTATTGCCAAGCTTTAATACGAGGTCAGAAACACCATCAACTTTAACCGATTTAACAGGAGAACTGGCTTGTTCAGAAACGATCAAAGCATCTTCGTTTGTTCCTGGAGCATTTGACCAGGTTGTCCAAAATTCAGGATTCGATTCAGCAATGTATTCATTTACTTCATATGATTCGAAATCATCATTATAGATATACAAAACTCCGCCACCTTCGGTGTTGATAACCACGTCATCAACCATGAAGATGAAAGCATCGTTCGAAACACACTGTATGCCGACATAGATATTTTGATTGTCATAATCGCTCAGGTCGAAAGTGAACTCTTGCCATGCATCTGCAGGAGCTGTGATGTAATTGGCTCCCGAAATAATGGTAAAGCTTGCAGGATCTGTATCGGTTGTTGAAACACCAACTTTGAAGCGCTCGAGACCGTACTCATCTGTGTAGGATTTCGCAAAGAACGAAATAGAAGAGTTGTCGCCCAGAGGAGTCAGCGGAGTAATCAACCAGTCGTTGTTTGGAGGAGTGACTGATGCAAAACAGGCAGCAAACTTATCACCTGTATGGGGTTGGATCGCATTATCATCAGTCATCGGGGGTACCGTCTGAGATGGGTTAAATACGATGTAAGCCATTGGAGAATAAGCATTTGGAAACTCAATGCCCGAAAACCCATAAGTGGCCGATCCGTCAACATCAACGGTTGTCCAGGGGCTCAAATTCAAGGTGAAATCATCAAAATCCTCAAAGCCTTCATCGACATTGTTCACCGTATAATTAACGGGTTGTGAAGGAATAAAGGTTGCCACTCCGGTGGGAGCTTGCTTTTGAGGCCCTGCAACCCGCTTGTTCAGCTGAGCTTGAGCAGTAAAGGCCAAAAAAACAACACTTAGGAATAAAACAGTAAACTTTTTCATGGATGTTAATTTTGGTTACTAAATAGGTTTAGATGTACAAAGGTAAAATAATGATCAAAGGTTTGCAAAAAACTTGAAAAATATCTGCACCTTTCAGACGAATGATTGAACCTTCACAACTCAGATTAACATAGAAATATTCTATAATCAAGTCAAAATGAATGCAAACACTATTAGATACATACAATCAGCAAAAAGTACTCTGATCAGAGATCTCAAAAAATATGTGCACTCTTAATTACTGAACTGATTTAGATCGCACAAAATACCTTGTCTGGTGTTTCTTGATTTCATTTCGTTCCTGATCAGATTCAGCAGCTGGTCATAACGAAGCCTGCTCCATGGTGCTTTGTGCAAAAAGGCAGGAGGCACCTCACCGGCAAAGCGTTCAATGGCTATTGATGGGTTAATCCTCTCTGTGTAGCTGATTATGAATTCAATATATTCTTCAAGTGTAAACTGAAGAAAAATATCCGGATTTTGCAGGAATTCTTTTTCCATCACAGTATTTCTTATAATCTGTAGTTGGTGAAATTTGACACTACTAACAGGCAAACCTGAAATTATTGCGGCGGATTCAATCATCATCTCTTTTGTTTCGCCGGGCAATCCAAAAATAAGATGAATGCCTACATGTAGTCCGGCAGTGGCGGCCATTTGAATGGCAGAGATAGAGGTTCCAAAATCATGTCCCCGGTTAATCCGCAACAAGGTCTGGTCATAAATACTTTCAACACCTAACTCCAGCAGAACAATTTCTGACTTTGAAAGATTGGCAAGATAATCAATCAGCTCGGTGTCGATACAGTCTGGTCTGGTGCCTATTGCCAGACCTGAAACTCCGGGTACCTTCAGGGCTTCATGATACAACTTGTCAAGCTCCTCAATAGGTTTGTAGGTGTTTGAATATGCCTGAAAATATGCAAGATAGTCTTCTGCCCGACGGTAACGCTTTCGATGGAATTCCATCCCTTCCTCTAATTGCTGTCTGACAGTTTTTGTTGGGGTGCAGTATGAAGGATTAAAGGCATCATTTATGCAAAAGGTACATCCGCCAACACCTTTGGTTCCATCCCTGTTGGGACAGGTAAATCCTGCATCAACACTTATTTTCTGAACCCTTCTGCCATACTTTTTTTTCATCATGGCTGAAAAGGAATAAAAAGGCTCATTATCGCCCCACGGGTATAATGCTGCAGACTGGTTCATCTGTGCAAAACTACATCCATATTCGATGCACCTTTAGAAAAAAAAGAAAGCAGCCCGTCAACCGGACTGCTTCTCATTTATCAGTATAATTCGTTTACTTGGCTACCCTTTCGAGCCAGCTGACCATAGCAAACATGATGATCATTGAAGCAAGACAAACGACTACAAAAACAGACCATGTAACTGAAATGGAGATGGTTTCGTACATCATTGCTCCCAGGAACAGTGATCCGTTACCAACAGCGGTTGCTGCGAGCCAGCCTCCCTGCATCAAACCCTGAAGGTGTGCAGGTGCTACCTTTGACACGAACGAAAGACCCAGCGGAGAAATAAATAACTCGGCAACAGTAAGTATGAAATATACACCAAACAGGAGCCATGGCGTTACTTTCTGAATATCAGGCAATCCACCCATTTCCTTAACCTCTGTAAACAATGGCAGACCGATGGAACCTATTGCCATCACAACAAAAGCCAAGCCGGCAATACCCATGCCAATGGCAATTTTCTTAGGCGTTGATGGCTCCTTTCCTCTTTTAGCCAGAGCGCTAAAAATATAAATGATAACAGGAGTCAAAAATACCACAAGGAAGGGGTTAATTGATTGGAAGGTCTCAACAGAGGGGAATATTCCTCCAAGGAGCGTGTAGTCCTTGGCAAACATTGTCAGAGTAAGTCCGTTCTGATGGAAGGAGAACCAGAAAAAGATCACGATTCCGAACACGGCAAACAAGGCCAAAATGCGCTGCTTAATTTCTTTGGCATCTTGCCTGATCTGGTCAGCAGACATGGCAACTTTTGTTTTGGCTTGTGGATTAGGCAGCATTTTTTTGCTGAAAAGGAAAATGAATAGGGAAATAATCATAGCGCCCACTGCTGTAAGGAAAGCATAGTGGAAACCTGTATTGAAAGCATCCAGATATTTTGTGCTGAAATCAGCCAGATTTGCAGGTACTGATCCGGATACAGAAGTAGCCAGTTCCATAAATCTGCCGTCAACAACATCCTGCGACATTTTTCCATCCAGGTATTGGTGGCAAAGACCTGGAAGCTCTGCGTTGTAAGAATATCCCTGCATCTTGACGAATGCATTTCTTACCCATGTTGCCATCAGGGGCGAAAACATTGCACCTACATTAATGAACATGTAGAAAATCTGAAATCCGGCATCACGTTTGTCGCGATATGTATCGTTATCGTACATCTGGCCGACAACAGCCTGTAAATTGCCCTTAAACAATCCGTTTCCAAAGGCAATAACCATCAAAGCACCGAGTGCAATATACTTGGTTGTAATAAGAGCCGGAGTAGCCAGTAAAAAGTAACCAATAGTCATGGTAAGCAATCCAACAATGATCGTCCCCTTGTAATTACGTAACTTATCGGCAATTAAACCACCTACAAGTGCCAACACATAAATTGAAGCATAGAAGATGGAGTAGAGTTTTCCTGCTTCTGTGCCTGAAATGTTGAATTTCGACATTAGGAACAGGATAAGAATTGCCATCATCGTGTAAAAACCGAAACGCTCGCCCATGTTCGACAAGGCGGCAGGCAACAGGCCTTTTGGATGTCCTTTAAGCATAAAATTTAAGTTGTTAGTTATACATGAATTTAATGAATCCTCAGATTGAACCAGACATAAAGCCCACAAAAATAGACAAAAAAGAATCCAAAACAAGGAAAAAAGCAAGCATCGGGAAGCATCGCCAATTTAGCGGATTCGGATGTATGTCCGGAGCCGGTTAAAGACTGTAAAATCTGATCATTTTGCTTCGATCCGAATTATTTGCCATGTGCAACATATCAAATCAACTCCAGATCAATAATGCATGTGATCATGTATGCTCTCGACACCCTGACACATGATCAAAAGCGACCTCATGTCTGTTTAAGTTAAGAAAAAAATGTAATATTTTTAATGCTCAATCGTCTATGAAGTAAGATGACCGCCAAAGTATTTTTAGAGCAGTTTATGCCTTACCATGACAGGATTTACCGGTTAAGTCTTAGACTACTTGGAAATCAGGCTGACGCAGCTGATTTGGTTCAGGATGTGTATGTTAAACTCTGGAATATGCGCCATCAGATGATGCACTATAACAACACCGAGGCCTTTGCCATGACCATGACAAAAAACCTTTGCTACGACAGACTCAGGTCTTCTGAAAGGCGTACCATCAGCTTAAATCCGCAACAAGTGATTGTTGAAAATATTAGTCCTGACAAAATCCTGGAATATAGTGAAACGCACCAATCAATTGAAGAGTTTATTAGCCGGCTTCCGGAAGTTCAACAACTGGTTATGCATCTTCGTGATATCGAAAATTATGAATTTGAACACATTGCAGAAGTTACCGGACTTAACCTGAACCATATCAGAGTAAGCTTGTCACGGGCCAGAAAATCAGTCAGGGAACAACTTGTATACAAAAGCAACTATGGAAACACGAAAAATTGAACATCTGCTCGAAAAGTTCTATGATGGAACCAGCAGCCTTGAAGAGGAACAGCAATTGAGGCAATATTTCAGCAGTGATAATCTGCCCGAACACCTTAAATCACTGAAACCTCAGTTTTGTCATCAGGATTTTTTTATCACACATCACAAGACCAGGGAAAACCTAAAAGCAGATCTGGAATGCACCATTCGTTCGGCTGAAAAGAAATCAACCAAAGACAAGAGAAACAGGCTGATCTTTTCGATGGCTGCAGCTGCTGCTGTTTTACTGCTCATGATAGGTATTCTCTCAACACCCGAACCCAAAAAAATTGAAGACACATTCAACAACCCCGAACAGGCATATGAAGAAGCCCGAAGAGCCCTTTTATATGTTTCAGAGCACCTTAGTAAAGGACTCATTCCACTACAGGAAGGAGCATCAAAGCTGAACCAGGGAATGGACAAAACCGGAGAAATCAGCAGATTGGAAATCATAAAAAGTTTCATTAAATCAGATTCAGAATTAAAACCACAAATCCCATGAAATCATTAACATTAACATTCATTTTAGCAGTAAGTCTGTTGCTTCCTGCTGTCGTGACCGCTCAACAGGGTTCAATCGACAAACTCTTTGAAAAATATGCCGGAAAGGAAGGGTTTACTTCAGTGAACATTTCCTCAGACATGTTTAAACTGGCTGCAGGTATGACTGCGCAAAATGATCAGGATAAAGCACAGGAAATCAACGACATTGTTAATCAATTAACAGGCATGAAAATATTGGTTTGCAATCCGGGAAGTACAAAGGTCTCAAAATCCGATTTTATTCAGGAAGTTGAAAAAACCATTCCGATGAAACAGTTCTCTGAGTTGATGACAGTTC
This sequence comes from Bacteroidales bacterium, assembly GCA_024710405.1. GTDB lineage: Bacteria > Bacteroidota > Bacteroidia > Bacteroidales > F082 > UBA6192. Next base: position 191,788 of record JANJUV010000019.1, on the reverse strand, counting down.
AGGAGAAAGACAGCAAGGTAAGGTTTTTGACTAAGCCCGGCAGCAATAACAAAATAAGTGAAATGATCATGATTGCCCAAAACAAAGACGAGATTGTTGTTATGAGTTTTACGGGAGATCTTGATCTTGAAGGCATCGGTAAACTATCAAGAAACATGAACTTAAAAGGCATGGAGAATTTGGATAAACTTCCAGAAAAATAAGCGGTTTCGATAAATTATTAGCGCCTTTTTGTTTCGCAGTCGTCCACATAGAGTTGCAGCGGGAATCGTTACCCGCTGCAGTTTTTTTTCTATTTTTGCGCCCTTATTACGCCCGCAGATACACAAACCCTATGGAAATCAGCAGTAAATATAATCCCGCTGCAACCGAAAACAAATGGTACAGCCATTGGATGGCCAACAAGTATTTTCACTCCACACCCGATACCCGTACGCCATATACCATTGTAATACCGCCCCCAAATGTAACGGGAGTGTTACATATGGGACATATGCTCAACAACACCATACAGGATGTGCTGATCCGCAGAGCAAGGATGCTTGGAATGAATGCATGCTGGGTTCCGGGAACAGACCATGCCTCCATTGCCACCGAAGCCAAAGTAGTAAACAAACTGAAGCAGGAAGGCATTGATAAAGCTACACTGAGCCGCGAAGAGTTCATGAAACATGCCTGGGAATGGCGCGACAAACATGGAGGCATCATTCTCGAGCAACTAAAACGACTTGGCGCTTCATGCGACTGGGAAAGAACGGCCTTCACCATGGACGAAACGCTCTATGAATCTGTCATAGATGTCTTCATAGATCTCTTTGATAAAGGATTTATCTACAGAGGAGTACGGATGGTTAATTGGGATCCACAGGCACTTACAGCTGTTTCTGATGAAGAAGTCGTTTATAAGGAAGTACGGTCCAAATTATACTACATCAACTACAGGCTGAAAAATTCAGAAAGGTACATCACTATTGCCACTACCAGACCAGAAACCATTTTGGGCGATACGGCAATCTGCGTGCATCCGGAAGACGAGCGATTCAGCCACCTCGTCGGTAAAACTGTTCTAGTTCCACTGATTGAACGCGAAATCCCGATCATTGCCGATGAATACGTTGACCGCGAATTTGGTACCGGGGCACTGAAAATAACTCCAGCACACGATATCAACGACTATAACCTTGGCCTGAAACATAAACTACCTTCCGTTGACATTTTTAATGATAATGGAACAATGAGCAAAGACGCTATACTTTTTGTCGGTCACGACAGGTTTGAGGTGCGGAAACTTATTGTTAAGCAACTTGAAGAAGAAGGATTTATCAACCGGATTGAAGACTACACCAACAAAGTAGGATACAGCGAACGCACAGATGCCGTTATCGAACCAAAGATTTCGATGCAATGGTTTCTCAAAATGGAAGATCTGGCAAAACCTGCACTTGATGTTGTTGAAAATGAAAATATAAAATTTCACCCTGCCAAATTCAGGAACATCTACCGCCATTGGATGGAAAATGTGAAGGATTGGTGCATCTCGCGACAATTATGGTGGGGACAGCAAATTCCGGTGTTTTATCTGCCCAACGGCGAAATGGTGGCTGCAAAAAATAAGGAAGAAGCATTGCGCAAAGCCAGCGAATTGTATCCTAACACCAGGTTTACTCATGATCAATTAAAACAGGATGAGGATGTTGTGGACACATGGTTCTCATCATGGCTTTGGCCAATTTCTGTTTTTGACGGCATCAGAAAACCTGATAACCTTGAAATAAACTATTATTACCCGACAAATGATCTGGTAACAGCACCTGATATTATCTTTTTCTGGGTGGCCAGAATGATTATGGCAGGTATGGAATACAGAAATGCAATTCCTTTTAAGAATGTATACTTCACCGGCATCGTTCGTGACAAACACGGACGAAAAATGTCGAAAACCCTCGGCAATTCACCCGATCCTATTGACCTAATTGAGCAGTTTGGAGCCGATGGTGTGCGCATGGGAATGCTGCTGATGGCTCCGGCCGGAAACGACCTGCCTTTCGACCCAGCTTTGTGCGAACAGGGCCGAAACTTCAGCAACAAAATTTGGAATGCACTCAGGCTTGTTAAAGGATGGAAATCAGATTCCGAATTAGTCCAGTGCAATGATGCAAAAGTTGCCATATTATGGTTCAGGTCGCGGTTTCATGAAGCATTTGCCCAGGCCGAGGTTCATTTTGCGAAATACAGGTTGTCCGATGCACTGATGACCATTTATAAACTCATATGGGACGACTTTTGCTCCTGGTACCTCGAAATGATCAAACCCGGTATGAATCAGCCGATTGACGAAAAAACACTCGAAGCTACCGTGTCTTTCTTCGAAGACCTTATGAAACTATTGCATCCCTTTATGCCATTTATCACAGAGGAAATCTGGCACCTGCTGCGTGTAAGAAATGAAGGTGAAGACCTGATTGTTTCCTTACTGCCCCAACAAGATCAAGCAAACGAAGAAATCCTGCGACTCTTCAACGTTACCGAAGAAATAATCAACGGACTCCGTAAACTCAGGTCAGAAAAAAATATTCCGTTCCGCGAACCTGTTTCATTACTTGTTAAACACAACGATGGTGTACAGGACGAAACCTTTAGCGGTATCATTAAGCGGCTGTGCAATATTTCGGAAATAAAACAAGTGAATGAATCGCCCGCTGGCGCATTCGGTTTCATAGTCAGGTCCACAGAATTCTTTGTTCCCGTATCAACCAGCGTTAACATAGAAGCCGAAATCGAAAAACTCCGGGAAGAACTTGTTTACACCAATGGTTTCCTTGAATCAGTAAACAAAAAACTTTCCAATGAACGTTTTGTTTCCGGAGCTCCTGCCGAAGTTGTTTCCAAAGAAATGAAAAAACGTGACGATGCTATTGCCCGCATTCAGGTGATCAATGAACAAATCGCATCATTCGAAAAAAAATAGAGTATATTAAACCAGTCGCAAAATATTATGCCCGTTGACTTGAACTATTTGCAGGCTTTAGGGTTTATGCTTTAAGTTAACATAAAAATGCGGGTTGTGCAGTTTCTCATCTTTTTTGGCATCGTCCTGACGGTTTATAGCCTCATCAATTATTACATTTTTTCACGCGGGCTCCGAACCTTTGAACCGGGCAATCCGCTACGGACATGGTATATCATTGGATTTATCCTGCTGTCAGCATCTTTCTTCCTTGGCCGGGTGCTCGAAAAGGTATATCTCTCTTATGTAAGCGACCTGTTCACCTGGGCCGGCTCTTTCTGGCTTGCAGCCATGCTTTATCTGTTCCTTATAGTGCTTGTCAGTGATATTGTGCGTTTGACTGATTATTTCTTTCCATTTCTGCATCATGCAAACAATTTGCTATTCATTCAAAAACCATATCTGATAACCATCTCTGTGGCAGTAACAGTTTTTTTTACCGTTCTGGCGGGCCACATCAACGCTATTAGTCCGGTGATCAGGGAAATCAACATTAAAACAGGAATATCGAATCAGGAGCGACAATCAATGACCATTGCTATGGCTTCCGATATCCATCTGGGCACCATTGTCGGTAAGAAACGAATTGAAAAAATCGTTGACAAAATAAATTCCGTCGATGCTGATATTATTCTCCTTGCCGGCGACATTGTTGATGAAGATCTTGCGCCTGTTATCCGTCAAAACCTCGGACAAACACTTTCGCAGCTCAATGCTCCACTCGGTGTTTACGCCGTTACAGGAAACCATGAATATATCGGAGGAGCCAAAGAAGCAGTCGCCTATCTTACAAACCATGGCATCAATATACTCAGCGACACAGCAATTAAACTCTTCGACAATATTTACCTTGCCGGTCGTGAAGACTTTGAAAGCAGACGCTTTGACGGAATCAAGCGTAAGAGCATTCAATCTATACTTCAGCATGTTTCGGATGGTTCGTTTACGATCATGATGGATCACCAGCCGGTTGCCATCACCGAAGCCTCTGAAGCAGGAGTCGGGCTGTTGCTTTGCGGGCACACGCATCATGGACAGCTATGGCCGCTGAATTATGTCACCGATGCTGTTTTTCTCAACAGTTATGGACTTCGTCAATTCGGGAGAACATTGGTATATGTGTCGAACGGAGTCGGAAGCTGGGGGCCTCCCGTTAGAATTGGAAACAGACCGGAAATTGTAAAAATCACTCTACAGTTTGAGCCTTAGACATTTTATTACCAACAGAAACCAGATAGTTCTTCGAAACAACCCTATTTCTGCTATCAGGAATGATGAACTGAAATGATAGTTTTGTAGCCTTAAACTCTCTGAATTGTTTTAGTTCACTTATGGTGTATCCTGCGTCTGTCAGCATATTATAGCCTGTTTCATTGGTAAAAACAATAATCTTTTCCCTTTGTCTGAGCACAGAATCAAGTTGAGAAAGTGTTCTGTAATAAGGCGGGGTCATTTGGGCATAAAAATCAAATGAAGGACTGTGCTGTACAAAAAAACAGACGTTTTCTTCTGAAACACCCTGCTGTTTTACTAAGCTGCCAGCAACACTACCAGACTGATATTGAAGCAGTTTTGGATAAAAATCAAGATGCAACATAGCATTTGCTCCAACAATGACAACGTAACTAAACACAAAAACACGATGCACACCCCAATCCGATGTGCTTTTGAGATACCTGACACTCAAAGTTATTACTGAGACTGATGCCAAAAGTACAAACAGGCTGACAACAGAGAAATCAACAATAGTCAGGAAAATCATCCCTGAACTGATAAGGAATAACGTCAGCCATTGACCCCAAATCCACATTCTGAGATTCATTCTGCTGATTCCCATAATTCCCATAGCAGCCATTATTGCGAAAAGCGGAAATACCACAAAAATATAATGTGGGAGTTTATAAGTAGCAAATGACATGGCTACAAAAACGAGTATGGCACCCCATAGGATAAACGAATCATTTGCTGCAGGTCTTCTGAGCACTTTCACTGTCATGAGATAGATTCCGAAGATTGCCGGTAGTGTCCATGGCAGAAAAGCCCATGCAAAAGAATGCACAAAAAACAAGGGTCCGCTATCGTCGCGCCAGACATTCTCACCGGTAATCCTTCCAAAGCTCTGTTTCCAGAAATAGAAACCAATACCTTCGAAACCGTGTTGTTGCCAAAGCCCGACCAACATAGGTGACAATACCACAACAACCCATGCCAATCCTAAAAGGTAGTAAGGTTGAATCATATCCTTCCATTTCTTTCGAAGCAAAATATAAGGCCCAAATGACAGTATGGGGATCATCAATCCAAGAGGACCTTTTGTCAACATAGCCAAACCGACACCGGTGAATGCCCAAAAAAATGCCGGCCACTTCCGTCTGTCAAAAAACTCAGAGAACTGCCACAACGAAAATGTTACCCAACCCATTAACATAGTGTCTGTTCTGACATCATGTGATATAAGAAAGATTCCCTGAGACGTGATCAGTACTAATGCAGCAAGAACGCTCTCTGGCATTCCGTAAAACTGACGTGCAAGTCTGAAAGTGCTGTACACCCCTAGCAACAAAACAAGATAGGATGGCAAACGATAGGCGAAATGGTTGACTCCGAAAAGCATATAAGAAACCGAAGATGTCCAGAAAACGAGCGGAGGTTTATCAAGATATGAAACATCGCGCCAAAAAACCTGAAGCCATGAACCATCGCGGATCATCTGCATGGCTATAGTAGCGTATTGAGTGGCATCGTGTTCCATTAAATCGATCATGAGCATCCCCAAAAGCTGAACCATTACAGCCGCCACAAAAAACCAAACATAGGATTTCCTGCTCATAATGCTATCATTTTAATCACAAAGACTCTATGCATTTTACTTCTTAAAGTGTTCCTGCAGATCAGTTTTATCAATAAGCAATATGTAAAGCAATTTCTTAAATGTTTAATGAGTCAAAATCCGTCATCATTCAAAAAAAAATGAAAAACAAGGTCGCTTTTAAAAAATGTTAAAATTAACCATCCTTATCTATTTGCCCATCATTGGTCATTTTAAGTTATTGTTAATGATTCGCAGGCAACCGAGAGTCTAACCAAAAAACTGTACGTATTATAAAATAATATAAATGAACACTATAACACTTCACATCATAAATTCTGCTGTCTGATAAGCAACCGTGGATGTCTTCAAAGGCAACTATTCAATTCAATAAACACCAGAGGTTGTCAGTCGCAATGGGAAGAGGCATGGTTGAGGTATTTTTAATACATTTGCACCACTTTAAAAACAAGTATACCATGTCATTTGCCTCTGATAAATTTGTTGGAGAAGGTCTCACTTACGATGATGTACTTCTCTTACCTGCATACAGTGAGGTTTTGCCCCGGGAAGTCAGCCTGAACACATACTTTTCGCGCAGTATAAGCATGAAAATTCCGATCGTATCTGCTGCTATGGATACCGTAACCGATTCTATAATGGCGATCGCGATGGCTCAGGAAGGCGGCATGGGGGTGATACACAAAAATATGACTATTGAAAAGCAGGCTGCTGAAGTAAGAAAGGTCAAAAGAGCAGAAAACGGAATGATCATCGACCCAATTACGATGCGTGTTGATGCAACGGTTCAGGATGCTTTGAAAATCATGCATGAATTTCATATCGGGGGCATACCTGTAGTGGACAACGACAACAAACTTGTGGGCATTGTGACCAACCGCGACCTTCGTTTTGAACGCAGGCTGAATATACCCATTTACGATGTGATGACTCGTGAAAACCTGATCACAACCACTGAATTTACTGATTTTGAAAAAGCAGCAGATATCCTGCAACAGCACCGCATTGAAAAGCTTCCGGTAGTAGACAAAAATTTCCGGCTCATCGGGTTGATCACTTATAAAGACATCATTAAAATTAAAGCAAGGCCCAATGCCTGCAAGGACGACAGGGGTCGGCTGAGGGTAGCTGCTGCAGTCGGTGTGGCTTCCAACACCATGGAACGTGTTGCAGCACTGGTTGATGCAGGGGTTGATGCCATTGTTGTTGACACAGCACATGGCCATTCAAAAGGCGTCATCGAAATGGCGTCTCGTATTAAAAAAGAATATCAGTCCATTGATCTGGTAATAGGGAACATTGCCACCGCTGAAGCAGCAGTAGACCTCATGAAAGCAGGAGCCGACGCCATTAAAGTGGGTATAGGACCTGGATCGATCTGCACTACACGTGTGATTGCCGGAGTCGGCGTTCCGCAGCTTACTGCAGTGTACGAAGTTGCAAAAGCATTGCATGGAACCGGAATACCTGTAATAGCAGACGGAGGTATTCGGTTCACAGGCGATATTGTAAAAGCACTTGCAGCGGGAGCCAACAGCATTATGGCCGGATCGTTGTTTGCCGGGGTGGAAGAATCACCAGGTGAAACAATTATCTATGAGGGACGAAAGTATAAAACCTATCGCGGCATGGGATCTATTGAGGCCATGCAGGAAGGCTCAAAAGATCGGTATTTTCAGGATACAGAAGATGATATTAAAAAATTGGTTCCTGAAGGTATTGTCGGACGTGTTCCCTATAAAGGCTCACTATCAGAAGTAATCCACCAGATGACAGGCGGTTTAAGGGCCGGAATGGGCTACACGGGTTCGGCAAGTATAACTGAACTTTGGAATGCACGTTTCATCAAAATTACATCCGCCGGAATGTACGAAAGTCATCCGCACGATATTACCATCACAAGAGAAGCTCCCAACTACAGCAGGGGCAACTAATCTATTTCAGAAAAACAAATTGTAAAACTAACGATATGAACCAAATGAATAATCATTTTTTCAGCAGGCTATTTTTTATTTGCGGTTTCTTAATGTTGTCCATGAATTCGGGATTAATTGCCCAAAAAAATGTAGACAACAAACCGCTGATCACTATTGGTAACGAAGACATTACGGTCAAAGAGTTCATGGATGTGTTTAAAAAGAACAACCTGAACAACGAAGTCATTGACAAAAAATCTCTTGAAGAGTATCTGGAGTTGTATATCAACTTTCGACTGAAAGTTGCGGAAGCGAAATCCTTGAAAATGGATACCAACAAAGTGTTTATCAATGAACTTGCCGGTTACCGCACACAATTATCGAAACCCTATTTCAATGATGAAAAGGTCACCGAACAGCTGATAGTGGAAGCATATCAACGCAAACTAAAAGATATAAGGGCGAGTCATATTCTGATCAGCCTCAACAAAGATGCTTCACCAAAAGATACTTTGGCTGCTTATAAAAAGATCATGGACATCAGACAGCGAATAATTGGCGGAGAATCTTTTGCTGAAATTGCCGCCACTGAATCTGACGATCCTTCGGCCAAAGACCGCGAGGCCATACCTAATCAGCGTCCGTTCAGACCCGGAAACAAAGGCGATCTGGGTTATTTTTCGGTTTTCGACATGGTGTATCCCTTCGAAAACGGAGCCTACACAACACCTGTTGGCAGCCTTTCTATGCCTGTAAGAAGTGATTTCGGATACCATCTTATAAAAGTTTCTGAAATAACTGATGCCATAGGTAGCATTGAAGCCGCCCACATATACGTTGCCGTTAACCCAGGTGCTGATGAGACGGAAATAACTGAGAAAAAAGCAAAAATTGAAAAAATATACGCTAAAATTCAGGAAGGCACTTCTTTTGAAGATGCAGTAGTCCAGTATTCTGAAGACAGAGGATCAGCATCACGTGAAGGAAAGCTTGCCAAATTTACAGTCAACCGAATCGTTCCCGAATTCGTTGAAACCATCAAAAAAATGAAACCGGGAGAAGTTTCAGCGCCCATTAAAACCATCTATGGCTTCCATATAATCAAATTTATCGGAAATGAAGCTCCAGGATCATTTGAGACAGAAAAAACCGCTTTGAAGGATAGGATAGCTAAAGACGGCAGAGCCAAGAAAAGCGAAGAAGCTGTTATCGCACAAATTAAACGTGAGGCGGGTTTCTCTCTTAACAGCAAAAACGCCCAACTATTCATCAACAGTTTCGACAGCACATTGCTTCAGGCTACTTATGACCCAAAGGCAGACATGGGTAATAAAAAGACTTTGTTCAAACTTGGCAAAAAAGCATACTCAGTTGCAGACTTTGCCTCATTTGTTGGCAAAAACCAAAAGAAACAGGAAGGAATATCACCCGAGGCTTACGGTTACAAGCTTCTGAACGAATTTGTTCATGAAAGGAGTATTGCTTTTGAAGATGCAAGACTCGAAAAAAAATACCCAGAGTTCGGGGCACTCATGAACGAATACCGCGATGGCATCCTGCTGTTTGACCTCATGGACAAAAAAGTCTGGTCATATGCAGTGAAAGATACAGCAGGACTTAAAGAGTTTTTCAATAAGAACAGAAACAACTATATGTGGAGCGAAAGAGCAACTGCGACCCTTTTCACAGTGACTAATACCTCCGAAGTTGCCAAAACACTTCAATTGGTTGAAAGTTTACCCGATGATGGTGCAATTGCCCAGGCATTCGATGCCGATTCAATCCGCTCTGTCAGAATACAACCCGGAAAATTTGAGCGCGGCGACAACCGTTTTCTCGATCAGGCCGAATGGAAAGCAAACAGTATTCACCAAATGTACTCCGATGTTGACAACCAGACCGTGATCATCAAAATTAAGGAAATTCATCCTCCGCAGCCAAAAGAATTGGATGAAGCAAGGGGAATGATCACGTCGGATTACCAAACCTATCTTGAAAAAATCTGGGTAGAAGAATTGCGCAAAAAATATCCGGTTAACGTAAGACATGAATTACTTGATCAGATAAGCCAAAGCAAACAATGAACCGCTTTTTTACCGGTCTGCTGGCTATTTCGTTTCTGTTTGCAGCCTGCAACACAGCACCAGACAAAGAAAAAGGAGCTGTGCTTGCCAAAGCTTATGGCAACTATCTATATGAGTCGGACCTCGACGGAGTTGTTCCAGATGGAACATCTGTCAACGACAGCATTATGCTTGTCAATAACTTCATAGACAATTGGTTAAGAAAGAGAATACTGGTACGTCAGGCAGAAAGAAACCTCACACCGGCACAAACTGATTTCAGCAAAAAACTAGAAGATTACCGGAATTCGCTGATTGTTTATACCTACGAGACTGAACTGATCCGTCAAAAACTTGATACCATTGTCACCGATCGTGAAATTGAGCATTACTACGAAGAAAACAAACCGAACTTCGAACTCAAATACAACATTGTGAAAGTGGTTTATGCTGTCTTACCTTCTGACTCCCGTGAGATCAGCCGTTTCAGAAAGTTGCTGAACAACCGCAGAACACTTAACCTCGACTCATTGAACAATCTGGCACAAAGACATGCCATCGCATACTATCTTGATGAAGACAGCTGGATTAAATTTGATGATCTGCTGCTTCAGATTCCGCTAGTAGCTTACAATCAGGAGGTCTTTCTGAACAATAACCATTTTGTTGAGTTTGTCGACGAACCTTTCGTCTATCTGGTACTGTTCCGGGATTTCATGATACGCGAAAGTCTGTCGCCTCTTGAGTTTGAATACGACAACATCCGAAACATTATCCTTAACAGGAGAAAAATTGAATTATTAAAGGAAATGCATCAGGAAGTTTATGAAAAAGCACTGAGAAACAACGAAATTGAAACCTTTTGAAATATAATGCTCCAATAAGCGGTTTAAACAATAGTTATAACTTATATAATCCCCGTGAACACATGATGAATGCAATCAGAGCTATATTTATCATTTTTACTTCACTTAGTTTTGTTACAACTGCACAGACTCAGGTGATTGACCAGGTGGTTGCGGTTGTCGGAAAAAACGTTATCCTGCAATCCGATATCGAAAACCAGTATGTGCAATACAGGCTTCAGCGCGGTATCAGTGGCAGCGCATCATCCATAAGGTGCCGCATACTCGAAGACCTTCTTTTTCAGAAACTGATGCTTAATCAGGCTGAACTCGATAGTATTACCGTTACTCAGGAGCAGGTTGAGCAGGAAATGGAACGAAGACTGAAGTATTTCATCAGCGAACTTGGTTCACAAGAAAAACTGGAACAATACTACAACAAAACCATTAGTGAAATCAAGAATGAGCTTCGGGTATTGGTCAATGATCAAATGTTGGTAGAGCAGGTGCAAAACGGGATTATGTCGACAGTGGTGATCACGCCTTCGGAAGTCAAGCAGTTTTTCAGATCAATTCCGAAGGACAGCATCCCAATGATCACTACTGAATTTGAAGTAGCACAAATTGTGAAAATGCCACCGATAGAAATTGACGAGAAGTTGCGTGTGAAAGCCCGGCTGCATGAATTCAGACAGCGCATACTCAATGGCGAAAGGTTTTCTACTATGGCTGTGCTTTATTCGGAAGATCCCGGATCAGCACGAAAAGGGGGTGAACTCGGATTCTATGGCCGGGGTGAACTTTACCCTGAATTTGAAGCTGTTGCTTTCAAGTTAAAAGATGGAGAAGTGAGCGAGATTGTTGAAACCGAAGCAGGATTCCATATTATTCAAATGATCGAACGACGTGGCGAGTATGTGAATGTGCGCCATTTGCTGCTTACACCTAAGGTTTCTCCTGAGTCGTTGATGAAAGCCAGTGCTGAACTTGACTCAATAGCACGTTTGATAAGGTCAGGAGAAATCACTTTCGACAAGGCCGTTGAACAATATTCGGAACTGCCTGCCAAAATTGCTGGCGGACTGCTTATAAATCCATACACCGGTGGTACTAAATTTGAAGCCAGCCAACTAGACCCTCAGGTATCTTTTCTGGCTGAGAAAATGGCCGTTGGCGAACTAAGCGACCCCGTCCCTATGAAAACAGAAGACGGGAAAGATGCATTCAGATTGCTGATGTTGAAAACGAAAACAGATCCACATATGGCCAACCTGAAAGACGACTATAACCGCATTCAGGAATGGGCACTGCAAGAGAAAAAACAAAAAGCCGTCGAACAATGGATCAGAAGTAAGTCGAAAAATGCATTCGTTTCAATTATCAGTGATTACCGTGCCTGTACATTCGAATTCGACTGGAAAAGTCTGAATCAATCAAATGCTGATCAAGCCAATTAATTATGAATATTTATAAATCAGATGTTGAAGCCGCAGATGCCCTTAGAGAGAAATATGGAGTGCTTCGCCGGGAAATTGCAAAAGTAATTGTCGGACAAGATGATGTCATTAAAAACTGTCTGATCTCAATATTTTGCAAAGGTCATGTATTGTTGGTCGGAGTTCCGGGCCTTGCCAAAACCTTGCTGGTAAACACCATAAGTAAGACCCTTGGTTTAACCTATAACCGGATCCAGTTTACACCTGACCTGATGCCTTCGGACATCATTGGCACCGAGATTCTTGGCGAAAACAGACAATTCAGATTTATCCCGGGGCCTGTTTTTGCCAATATTATTCTGGCCGACGAAATCAACAGAACTCCTCCAAAAACACAATCGGCACTGCTCGAAGCCATGCAGGAAAAAACCATCACAGTTGCCGGACAATCACACCACCTGCAAGAGCCTTTCTTTGTGCTGGCCACTCAAAACCCGATTGAGCAGGAAGGTACATATCCGTTGCCGGAAGCACAGCTCGACCGGTTCATGTTCAACCTATGGCTTGATTATCCTTCATATGAAGAAGAGATCAGGGTGGTAAAAAACACTACCAGTGAAAGTCAGGGCAATGCCGGACCTGTTATGTCCGGAGACGAAATCAAATTATTTCAGCATCTGGTGCGTAAGGTACCTGTTCCCGATAACGTGTTCGAATATGCAGTCAGTCTCGTATCGAAAACGCGCCCCAACACAGACCTCAGCCACGAATGGACCAATAAATTCATCAGCTGGGGTGCTGGGCCCAGAGCCTCTCAATACCTTATTCTTGGTGCCAAATGCCATGCCCTGATAAGTGGCAAGTATGCCCCTGACATCGAGGATGTTAAAGCCATTGCTCTGCCTGTCCTCAGACACAGGATCGTTAGAAACTATGCAGCCGAAGCCGAAGGCATCAAAATGTCGGATATCATTTCAAGATTGATTTGATTAAATAAAAATTGAATATCAATGAATAAAAACCAAAAACAGTTCACTGTGGTTTTCATTGCCTTATTCGCAGTGATCATGATAGTCTGGTTCATTGCACGTCCTGACAAGAACGCAGCCACCTCGGTTGAGGTACCGGCGAAAAAAGGCACCTTCAATATCGCAGTTACAACAACCGGTGAACTAGAGGCCAGAAGTTCTGAAAAAATTTTCGGGCCCTCCCCTACCTTGTTGCGTGAAGCCAGAATATGGCAATTGAAGATAGATGACATCATTCCTGATGGAACCATTGTAGATTCAGGCGATTACGTTGCACAACTTGACCGTACCGAACTCACCAATAAACTCAAAGATCAGGAAATCGACATCGAACAATATCAGAATAATTTTACAAAAACACAGCTCGACACCACAATGGAACTCAGGGCTGCCCGCAACGAACTGATCAATCTGCGCTATGCGCTTGAGGAGGCTCAGATAGCAGTTGACCAATCGATTTATGAGCCCCCGGCTTCTCAACGTCAGGTTCAGATCGAATACGACAGAGCCATGAGATCACTTGATCAGGCAGAAAGAAACTACTCCCTGAAATACGAAAAGGCCGTGGCCAACATGTCGGAAGTAGCAACTGCACTCAGAAAAAAACAGATCGAATACACAAAATTCATCGAACTTAGCCAGGAGTTTACCATCCGTGCCCCAAAATCAGGAATGGTGATTTACCAGCGCGACTGGGATGGAAAAAAACGCGGGATCGGCTCATCTATTTCTTCATGGGAAAATGTTGTGGCCACACTCCCCAACCTGAAGGAGATGATCACCAAAACTTATATCAACGAAATAGATATTTCGAAAGTAAAAGTGGGGCAGCCCGTTGAAATTGGTGTCGACGCTTTCCCCGAAAAGAAATTCACCGGTCAGGTAATCGAGGTGGCCAATATTGGTGAACAGCTGCGCAATAGTAATGCGCGTGTGTTTGAGGTAAAAATTGAGGTCAACGAATACGATTCGATCATCAGGCCAGCCATGACGACCAAAAACACTATCATCACCGAAGTGATTGAAGATGTGGTTTATGTGCCGCTTGAAACCATAAACATCCTCGACAGCATTCAATATGTTTTCACCGGTAACCGGAGACAGCAAGTAATACCCGGAAAAGCTAATGAAAATGAAATCATTATCCGATACGGACTCAACGAAGGCGACATGGTAAGGCTCACGCCTCCTGAACAACCTGAGTCGGTCAGGCTTACTCTAATTCCGGATGAAGTTCTCGCAAAGATCGCAGCAGAAGACCTTAATCAATCAGTAACACCCGTTTCTGCCGAAAAGTCAATTGATGTGGAACAAACTGATCAAAAACCACAGCAAGGGGGAAATCAGGGCAGGCGAAAAGGCAATAGGCCGGCAAAACAATAATATGGAACGCTATTGGGAAATTATTCAGGTTGCCATTGATGCCGTGTTTGCCAATCGGGCCCGATCGGTATTAACCGCGCTTGGAATTATCTTCGGTGTGGCAGCTGTAATTGCTATGATGGCCATCGGTAATGGAGCCAGACAGGAGATTCTGGAACAGATCAAGCTTGTCGGGGTGAACAACATAGTGGTTACTGCCCGCTATGAATCAAAAAAAACACAGGAAGACGAAGAAAATGGAACCGGCAAATCCGAACGCAAACAGTTCTCTCCCGGCCTGACGCTCAAAGATGCCGAAAGCATCAGAAGTATTATTCCTACTATTGAAAGAATTAGTCCTGAGGTCTCCTACGAAACGGCTATTATCAGTGAAGGCAATCGCATGCAGGCCAAACTCAATGGAGTTACGCCCGATTTTTTCGAGGTGTTTAATCTGAATCTCCAATCCGGTAATATGTTCAGCGATTTTCAGCTCGAAAACGCAAGTCCAGTGTGTATCATAGGCCCTGCAATTAAATCAAGGTTTTTCGCATTGGAGGATCCGGTCGGGAAGCAAATCAAATGTGGTAATATCTGGCTCCAGATAATAGGTGTTCTCGAAAGCAGAAATGTAACAACGAAATCAACCGAAGACTTGGGAATCACTGACTTCAACAATAATATATACGCTCCACTGCAAACCGTATTGCTCAGGTTCAAGGATCGTTCGCATATTTCAGCATCGGCACTTGGAGGAGGTGAAACAACAGTAATTTATTCAGGCAATAGTGTAACTACTTTTAATGGTGGTGGCATTGCTGATGACGAAGCCAATTATCACCAGCTGGATAAAATAGTTGTGCAGGTTCAGCAAAGTGAACAACTGGCCGAAACCACCAAAGCACTTAATCAAATGCTCAGACGCAGACATCTGGGTGTTGAAGATTTCGAAATAACCGTACCTGAACTGCTCTTAAAACAGGAACAGCGTACCAAAGACATCTTCAATATCGTCCTTGGAGCCATCGCCGGAATTTCTCTTCTGGTCGGAGGCATAGGTATTATGAATATAATGCTGGCCTCTGTGATGGAACGCATTCGCGAAATAGGAGTGCGGCGATCCGTAGGAGCCACCCGTAAAGACATCATTTTCCAGTTTCTTGCCGAAGCAACCATGATCAGCATCAGTGGTGGCATGATCGGCATACTTCTTGGGGTGATAATGGCAAGAGTAATTACAGAATCCACTGATATTCTAACCATTATTTCCGTATGGTCCATCGCACTTTCCTTCGGAGTGTCGGCCACAGTTGGCATTGCCTTCGGCTACCTTCCTGCGCGAAGGGCTGCCGATCAGGATCCGGTGACTTCACTCCGACATGATTAATAAAATCCACATAAGCAGATTCGATTATGAATAGCGAAAACCACCTTACTATCATCTTTTCAGGCAACGAGTTTCAGGCCTGGTCGCTGAGTGCCGAACTGGAGCAAGCCGGAGTTCCGAACATGATACGAAACGATCAGCAAACAGGCAATTTCCTTGGAATAGGATCAATACAGTTTTCGGTACATGTGCTGATCGAAGAATCTTATATGGATATTGCACTCCCGATTATCAGGGAATTTAATATCAGAAACGGATTAGAATCTGAATTGTAAACTTAGCCAAAGGTGATGATTATTATGGGTTTCGTTCAAAAATGGCGGCAAGGATTGAATCTGATAACGCTGGTGGCATTATTTCCCATTGTATTGATGGGGCAAGACAACACACAGTATTTTTCCCTCAGCGAAGTGATTCGGCTGGCACAGGAGCAATCGCCTGATGCATTGATTGCCAAGCACCGTTTTCGCAGGAGCTACTGGGACTACCGTAGTTTCAAAGCAGGTTACCTGCCCAACCTGAAACTTGATGCCACCCTCCCAAACTACAACCGCACAATAGATGCCATCACACAATCGGACGGCACCGAAGAGTATCGCGAAAGACAACTGGCCCGATATACCGCAAACTTATCCCTGAGTCAGAGAATCGGACTAACCGGAGGTGAGGTTTTTTTAAATTCCGGCTTACAAAGAATTGACAATTATTACACGGACACAACAACGAAACAATTCCTGTCAACACCTGTGAGTATCGGTTTCAGGCAGCCGATTTTCAGCTACAACTCCTACAAATGGGAGAAAAAGATCGAACCAATGGTGTATGAAGAAGCCCGAAGGGAATATCTTGAGTCACGGGAAAAAATTGCATTCACTGCCGTAAACCATTTTTTCAATCTGCTCATGGCACAGGTTGAAGTTTCAATCGCCGTAAAGAATCAAGCCAATTACGACACCTTGTATAATATAGCGCGTGGACGTTATACTCTGGGCAAGATAGCCGAAAACGAACTTCTTCAGCTGGAACTCAATCTGCTTAGGGCAAATGCAGCAATGGAGAATGCTGACCTCAACTATCAGAACATGTTGTTCACATTTAAATCCTACCTGAGGCTGAAAACCAATAATCCATTGGTGTTACTTCCCCCGGCCGAAACCTTCCACTTCGACGTGGATATTCCAAGAGCCGTTGCAGAAGCCCAATCGAACACATCTACCGGAATGGCATTCGAACGCAGATTATTGGAAGCAGAAAGCCAACTCAGCATGGCTAAGCTCGATGGCCGATTCGACGCTGAAATTTTTGCTACTTATGGTCTTACACAATCTTCTGACCTGTTTGATCAGGTGTATAATAATCCTCTTGATGAACAACGTGTTTCGGTAGGTTTGACTATACCCATACTCGATTGGGGGCAAGCCCGCGGACGGATCAAAATGGCCGAGTCGGGACTTGATCTGGTACGCACATCAATCGAACAGGAACGGCTTGATTTTGAGCAAAATGTCTTTTTACAGGTCACTCAGTTCATGATGCAGAAAAACCAGCTTTTAATCGCTGCCAAAGCAGATACAGTGGCACAGAAACGTTTTGATGTTACTCAAAAACGCTACATGATCGGTAAAGTGAACGATGTGCTTGAGCTAAAAAACGCCCAGATTGACAACGACAATGCCAAAATAGGCTATTACAGCGCACTGAAAACCTACTGGACCAGTTTTTACGAGTTGAGAAGACTCACCCTTTTCGATTTCACTGCCAACAGAAAACTAAATGTGACACCCGAAGAGCTTCTAAAATAATACAAGGAGTTGTTAGGATAATATTCGTCGAAAAACTCAGGTTAAATTTTTGTAATAATGATAAGGCTTTGCCTAAATCCGTACCTTTGCAGCAACATAAAAGACAATTAATTAACCCTAAAAAATCATTTTAAAATGGCCGTATTAGTAGGAAAAAAAGCACCTTTATTTGAAGCAGATGCCGTTGTTGACGGAGGCGAATTCGTTGAAAAATTCTCTCTCGAGCAATACATTGGCAAAAAACATGTAATCTTCTTCTTCTATCCCCTCGATTTTACCTTTGTATGCCCTACCGAAATCCTTGCATTTCAGGAAAAAATGGAAGAGTTCGAAAACAGGGATGTTGCTGTGGTAGGATGTTCCATCGATTCAAAGTTTTCACATTGGGCATGGCTCAATACACCTAAAGATAAAGGTGGTATTGAAGGAGTTACATATCCGCTTGTTTCAGATCTGAGCAAAACCATTTCAGCCAATTTTGATGTGCTTGCCGGCGAGTTTGACTACAACGAAGACGGTGAAATGGAATTCAACGGTGCTCCTGTTGCCTATCGTGGTTTGTTCCTGATCGACAAACAAGGTGTTGTCCGCCATCAGGTGGTGAACGACCTTCCACTTGGCCGCAGCATCGACGAAGCTATCCGCATGGTAGATGCACTACAGTATTTTGAAGAACACGGCGAAGTTTGTCCAGCCAACTGGAAACCGGGCGAAGATGCCATGCAGGCTACCCACGAAGGTGTTTCCGGCTATCTCGCAAAACATTAATTTTCATTGAAATAACATTTCGGACGCCCTGCTTCATGCTAAAGCAGGGCGTTTTTATTTGCCTATCGAGACCTGAAAACCAATTCCATGTGTGCCAATATGGGGTTGTATACAGCCGGCATATCGGCTTCTGTTGAACAACAATACTCCCCTACCTACAAAATATCCCAATGCGGCACCTGCAACCACATCTGACAACCAGTGTTCACCGTATGCTAAGCGGCTCAACGAAGCAAATCCAGCAAGTGAATAGGCGGCTATTCCGACCCAGGGCTTATCTTCATATACTCCTGCCAAAACTGTTGCCACTGCAAATGATCTCAGACTGTGTCCCGAAGGAAAAGCATCATATCCTCCATATCCCGAAGGACCATACCACGCATCAGGATTAGAAATTAACAGCTGATCAGGCCTGGCTCGTTTTGTTAACTGCTTCAGAACGATAGTAGCACCGGCACCAAGCACAAATGCCTGCATACCATGTAATGCAGCTCGTCGTGACTGATCGTTATCTGCCTTTATTCCATGAACATACAAGGCTCCTAACAATGGCAAAATTATTAATCCGTTACCAATTGGCCCGCCTGCGTGCTTTATAATTCTGGATTGCTCATCTGTAATATTCTTGTGCAGAAAGTCATTGATCTCCAAGTCATATCGGTAAGCAACATAACCTGCGCCACCAATAAATGCCACTGTAGCCCATTGACGCACACCAAAATGTAGGGGTTGAGCGGCCGTAAAAATGGTTGCCCTGCCAAAATCTATAACATATTGCCCGTTAATCAGAAAACAGGTTGAATCCTGTGGAGGTTGAGCAGCCAACCGGGCGGAGACTAACAATAAACCCAATATCAATACGCTGAATTGCATAGCGCCGGCTTATATCCCTGACTTTTTTGCTTCATTCCACAAGAGATCCATTTCATCAAGACTCATATCGTGCAGGCTTTTACCTTTCGCTTGAGCTTGATCTTCAATGTAACGAAAACGAGAAAGAAACTTACGGTTGGTTCGTTCCAAAGCATCCTCCGGGTTCACGCCTATATACCTGGCATAATTTACAAGAGCAAATAACACATCACCAAACTCATCTTCAATTCTTTCGGCACCTGAATCCGCTTCAACTTCGGAATTCAGTTCGTTCAGTTCTTCCCTTACTTTCTTCCATACATCTTCTCTTCTTTCCCATTCAAACCCAACACCTCCTGCTTTTTCCTGCATCCGATAAGCTTTAAGTAAGGCAGGCAATGAATTTGGCACTCCTTCAAGAACCGATTTCTTGCCTTCACCCAGTTTTATTTTCTCCCAATTGCTTTTCACCTCCTCCTGATCGCTCACGTGAACATCTCCGTATATATGTGGATGGCGCCTGACAAGCTTTTCGCAAATTCCTTCTGCCACATCCCTGATATCGAAAAGGCCTTTTTCCTCTGCAATTTTTGCATAAAACACAAGATGTAACATGATGTCGCCAAGTTCCTTTCCCAAACCTTGATAATCCTTGGCCAAAATTGAATCACTTAACTCATAAGTCTCTTCAATGGTCAGGTGTCTGAGACTTTCAAAGGTTTGTTCACGATCCCAGGGACAACCGGCCCTCAATTCATCCATAATTTGCAGAAGCCTTCCGAAAGCCTTAAGTTTCTCTTCCATAATTAGACCATTCTTTAAAACGGACAAAAGTACATGAATTTTTATGCCCGGACAGGGAACTCCTGACGAAAGCAGGGGATTAATGCACGTGGTCAGGCTTTATCCTCAACCTGAGGTAAATTGCTGCACCAGTTCTACTAAATCTTTAGGCTGGTATGGCTTGCGAAGGTAGGCATTGATACCTGCACCGAGATAACGTTCAACATCATTTTCAAGTGCATAGGCTGTTACTGCAACAACTGGTACAGGCTTGAGCCTTTTTTGCTGCTCCCATTTCCTGATCTTGAGGGTTGATTCAACGCCATCCATAACAGGCATCTGAATGTCCATGAGCACAATATCGTATCGTTTTTTACAATACATCTCAAAGCCAATGAGACCATTCTCGGCTATATCAATCTCATAACCAACCTTTTTAAGTATAGTTTCGGCAAATTTCTGATTCAACAGGTTATCTTCTACCAATAGCACTTTCATGGCATATTTGTTTGTTTCTACATATTTGGTCCAACAGGCAAACTGAAATAAAATATACTACCCGACGATTCTGATTCCGTCTTACTTTCAACCCATATCTCACCGCCGTTTTTTGTCACAAATTCCTGACACAGAATCAAACCAAGGCCGGTACCCGGCTCTGAATCAGTTCCCTCGCGACGGAATTGATGGTCAACTCTGAATAATCCATCAATCTTGTTAGCGGGGATACCTATACCTGTGTCGGTGACGGTTACAATAACTTTGTTATTTTCGGATCTGTGCGAAACTCTGACTGAGCCACCTCCGGGAGTAAACTTGACTGCGTTGGAAATCAGGTTTCGTAAAACACCCATGATCATCTGAAAATCAGCAAACACAGTTGTGTTAAAAGGAACATCGGAAACAAGTTCAATACGCTTGCGCGCTGCATTTATGGCAATTGTTTCCATCACCTGACCAATGGCCATGCTGATATCAAAATAATCCGGGCTGAAACTAATGGCACCGGTTTGGGTTCGTGCCCATTCAAGCAGGTTCTCAAGCAAGCGGTATGTATTATGAGAGGCTGTGAAAATATTTCTTATGTATTCAAGTTTTTCTTCTTTGTCAAGATTTTCCTCCTCAGACAGAAGCAATTGACTGAATCCGATGATTGCGTTAAACGGATTCTTAAGGTCATGGGCAATGATGGAAAAAAACTTGTCTTTTGTTGCGTTTGCTTCATGCAGTTTTGCCTGATTCTCCAGTAATTGCTGCTCGGCCGCTTTCCGGTGTGTTATATCCTCCTTGACAGAAAGGTAATGTGTGATAATCTGATTCTCGTCCAGAATGGGGGATATTGAGGCCGAAATCCAGTAATAACTTCCATCTTTTGCTTTATTCAACAATTCGCCGTACCATATGTTACCTGAACTTATTGTCTCCCACATTTTCCGGTATAGCTCAGGGTTTGTCTTGCCTGATTTTAGAATTGAAGGTTTTCGCCCAATGACCTCCTCCTGACTATAGCCCGACAAACGGGTAAATTGTTGATTAACAAATTCAATATGACCATCTGAATCAGTTATAGTAATGGAGACCGGACTTTGCCGCACAGCAAGCTCTAGTTTTCTTACCAGCGAGGCTGTCTCCTTCCGGTCAGTGATGTCTTGAGCCACACACAACCAGGCAGGTTCTCCAAACAGTAATATCTTTTTTTGTCCCAGACTAACCCATGATATCCGACCCTGAGCAGTCACAAGCCTTAGCTCATGCCGCTCCTGCAATTCCGGGTCTTCTTCTTCAATAGTTATAAACCTGTTCTTGTCCGGACCATAAAACATGTCCTCAGGATGCATCATGTAAAGCTTATCCTTAGGATAAGCCATCATTTGTTCCAAATACGTATTCACAAACAAAACTGTCCTGTTCCAGTGAATAAAAACAGCCTCGTTGCTTTGTTCGACAACTGCCTTGTATTTTTCTTCGCTCTCCTCAAGTAATTTATTGGCTTCCGAGAGCTTCAGGTTTATACTCTTTTTTGTTTTCAGTTGCCTATACAATACAAACGCAAAAATCATTGCTGAAACAAAAATGAAAGAAATAACTGCAATCCAGATCATTCCCCTCTGAATCCTAAGCTTATCGACCTGTTGCTGTAGTTTCAGGATTGTATTTTCTTTCATGGTTTTGTCCAGTCTTAGTCTGGCTTCCATCTCGGCCATTTTCGAAGCATACTGAGTATCGAATACACTGTCTCTAAAGCCATAGGAAAATTGAAGACTATTGTATGCTTCCTGATAGTTATTTTGCTGCATGAAGAGCTCCGACTGCAGATACCAGACCCTTTGCAACATTGGATACAGCTTCTCATGTGTGGCAATAGCAATGGCTTCAGCATAAAAATAATGTGCACTGTCATAATGGCGCAATTCACTCAGTAACGACCCGAGGTTAATATACACAGATACCAAACCATGACGATCAGCCACTACCTGCCGCATACTGACAACCTTTTGGTAATAACTTCTGGCTTCATTATATTTGCCTGTACTTTGAAGTACCATTCCAATATTATTCAATGTGTTGGCCAGTGTCCTGTCGTCCTTTCGGCCAGATTTATAAGCAATGGATAAGTTGAAATATTTCAGGGCGAGATCCCAGTCTTGCAGCAACTGATACACTGTACCATAATTATTAAAGACCGAAGCAAGTCCGGCTGAGTCGTTCATCAGGCCATAAATTTCTTCAGCCTCTTTGAGTAGTTCAATTGATTCTGCTGTTCTACCCGACTGTTTTTGCAATACGCTCAGGTTATTAAGTGTTCTGGCTATACCCAAAGTATCTTGCAACTTCCGTCTGATCTGCAATGACCGCATGAGTACGTTCGCGGCTTCATCATAATCGCCCACTAGTTGATACACAACACCCATATTGTTAAGCGATTTAACAATTTCAACGGTATCTCCGATTTTTTCTTTTAACAGAAAGCTTTCTTTAAAAAAATTCAATGCGCTTACGTAATCCCCTAAAGCATAAAGTCCTAAACCTATGTTGTTGTAGGCATTGGAAATCCCCCGCACATTATTCTCTTCCAAATGTATACTGAGGGCTAGCGAGTCATATTTTAATGCTTTTGCCGGATTGCTTCTGCCGTAAATGACCGAAAGTCTTTCAAGAGCATTTAGCTTCTCATAGCGGCTTAACCCCGGTAGAACACGCTCAAGGCTATCTGCCTCATTTGAAGCCGATACTGAGCAACATGGAAGAAAAAACAGCCATCCTAAAAAAAGCAATGAGATTACCCGTTTCATCAAAGGCAGGTTTGTTTTTCGTTTTTTATGCTGGTAAAAATAGTAAATTATACTTACTATGATATAAGGTGCATGTTATCATCCCATTTTTGGGCTTTTGTCGCTGACAAATTCTATACTTTTGCACACCTATGAAATTCCTGCGAAAAACGACCGTACTGATTTTACTGCTCCTTGTTTTATCATTGATTGTTCATGCACAGGCAAGAGCACCTATGAGCAGGAACAACCTTCAGCTAGAGGTCAGAGGACATGGTGGTTTCTTTCTGCACCACCACCGCGAGATGGAGGTATTCAATGCACATTTCGTATCCGGTGAATTGGCAGTCCAACGATCTACTTTTGGCAAAGAACGCTGGGAAGCATTGTACAGATATCCTTTGGTTGGCATTGCTCTATGGCATTCCCCTTTAGGTGGCTTTGAAGAAATCGGACAAGCCTATGCAGTATATCCATTTATCAACTATCCGATTAATCACAACCACACCCATGCGTTGTATTTCAGACTTGGCCTTGGATTAGGTTATTTGACCAATAAATTTCATCCGGTTGACAACTACAAGCATTTTGCCATCGGCTCAAACCTGAATGCAGCGGTAAGTTTATACATTGATTACAGATTGCGTGTAACCCCCCGATTGACTGCCATCGCTTCAGCAGGTTTAACGCACTTCAGCAACGGGTCGATGAAAACACCCAACTTCGGACTTAATATCCCAACAATCAGTGCAGGATTTTCATGGTTTATTAAACAGCCTAATCCATATCTAGACAGACTGATACGCCCTGAATTATATCCCTTTGAGTTCGACGGAAAGAAGTGGTTTAGCATTGAGGCAGCATTTTCAACAGGATTTAAGGACATGACAAACCAGCTTGGAGAGAGGTTCTTGGTTTACAGCATTTCAACTAATATAATGAAGCAGGTTTCTCCAAAGAGCAAGATAGGATTCGGACTTGATGCAACCTATGATGCTTCTGACAAAAGGATCCTCGACCGTAAACAAATCCTTTACGAACATCAATGGCAACTTCTTAAACCAGGAGCAACACTGGCCTATGAGCTTCTGATGCAGCGCACTTCTTTCCTGCTGCAGGCAGGAATGCATCTGGGAAGTCTGGAAAAAACCGAAGGAGATGTATATCAGAAATTAGCATTGAAACATTTGCTCAACGATCAGCTTTTTGCCATGATTACGCTGACAGCACATTTTGGCAAAGCTGAATACATTGGTTTTGGTATCGGTTACAGGTTGGATTTTAAATATTACTGAAATGGGAAGAAACAAATTATTACTGATTAATCTGTTGGTTTTTACACTCATCGCTTTCCATTCGTGCAAAAAGAATCCGGCTGATTGCTTTCGCTCCACCGGAAATCAAAAAACCGAAACCCGGACTCTGGATACATTTACCAATCTTATCATAAGTGATAATATTGATGTTGAACTATATCACAGCCCTCATAATCCATATATAATTATAAGTGCCGGCAAAAATCTGCTTCCAGGCATTGTCAGCAGCATCGGGAATAATACGTTGAGGCTGAATAACAATCACTCGTGCAACTGGGTCAGAAGCTATGATCAACCGATAACCATTAAGCTTTATTATCAACAGCTTGACAGCATCGAATTCAGGGGCTCGGGAATATTAAGCTGCGCGGATACTTTAAGTGCCGACAGCCTGTATCTGAGTGTTAAGGAAGGTGGCGGTACGGTAAGGCTGCTGCTGAACACCAAAAAAAGTTTTATCAACCATGAATATGGAACAGCTGATGTTCACCTTTTAGGACTGTCGGAGGTAAATTATATTTATCAGGCCAGTTTCGGCCCGGTGCTTGCCGACAGCTTACGGACAAAGTTTAACTATCTCGAAAACCTGAGTACCAATCAGTGCAGGGTTCATGCCGAAATTGAGCTCGGGGTAACGATTTCAGGCCAGGGCGACGTGTTCTATGCCGGAAATCCATCAATAAATCTGATTAAAACAGGCAGCGGAAATCTGATCCGCATTGAACAATAACTACTGGCAAAAAAACCCTCGTTACTTTTTCAAATCGCTTTTATATTAATAAGCACGTGCAAAATAAACCCTTTGTTTTGAAGGTTTACCAGAATAAACGCACGTTCCTTCCTTTTGCTCGCCTTCGATAGGGATCAGTCGGATGGTGGCTTTGGTTTCTTCCTTAATTTTCTGCTCTGTTTCAGCTGTGCCATCCCAGTGAGCAACCACAAAACCTCCTTTTTCTATCTGTTCCAGAAACTCACTCCAGGTTTCAACCTTAAAAGTATTCAGATTTCTGAAATCCAATGCTTTTTGAAACAGATTCTTTTGAATTTGTTCCAAAAGATTCTCTGCCTTCTGATCTATTCCGGTCATTTGCAGCACCTCTTTCTCAAGGGTATCACGTCTGGCAACTTCAACTGTTCCGTTTTCCAGATCGCGTGGCCCAATAGCAATCCGCAATGGGACTCCTTTGAATTCCCATTCAGTAAATTTGAAACCGGGTTTCTGCGTATCACGGTCATCATATTTAACTCGGATGTTTCGTAACTCCAGCATTTTTTTTATTTCCAATGCTTTCGCCGATATGGCCTTCATTTGCTCGTCATTGCGGTAAATCGGCACTATAACAACCTGTATTGGTGCAAGTTTTGGCGGAAGCACAAGTCCATTATTGTCAGAATGAGACATTACAAGGGCACCCATCAGTCGAGTTGATACCCCCCAGGATGTAGCCCAAACATACTCTTGCTTGTTTTCCTTCGACAAGAACTTAACATCAAATGCCTTAGCAAAATTCTGGCCAAGAAAATGTGAAGTACCTGCCTGAAGAGCTTTACCATCCTGCATAAGGGCCTCAATACAATATGTTTCAACTGCACCGGCAAAACGCTCATTAGGTGATTTCACCCCTTTAAGTACCGGCAAAGCCATCCATTCCTCAGCAAACTCGGCATAAACCCTCAGCATCTGTTCGGCTTCATCAACTGCTTCCTGCATGGTAGCGTGTGCGGTGTGGCCTTCCTGCCAAAGAAATTCAGCTGTGCGCAAAAACAGCCGGGTTCGCATCTCCCATCTGACTACATTGGCCCATTGATTGATTAAAAGCGGCAGATCGCGGTATGACTGAATCCAGTTTCTGTATGTGTCCCAGATGATGGTTTCAGAGGTGGGTCTGACAATAAGTTCCTCTTCAAGTCGAGCGTCTTCATCAACCACAACGCCTTTTCCGTCAGGTCCGGTCTTTAGTCGGTAGTGAGTTACTACTGCACATTCTTTTGCAAAGCCTTCAACATGACTGGCTTCCTTGCTGAAAAAAGATTTTGGAATGAAAAGCGGGAAATAAGCATTTTGATGCCCCGTATCTTTAAACATTTTGTCCAATGCCGCCTGCATACGTTCCCAGATAGCATATCCGTAAGGTTTGATCACCATACATCCACGCACCGCAGAGTTTTCAGCAAGATCAGCTTTCGTCACCAGATCGGTGTACCACTGAGAATAATTATCTTCGCGTGCACTTAATTCTTTCGCCATGAATTTTTGGTATAGTATTTGTATTTTTTCAGATAACATGCAAAATTAAAAAAAACCAAAAGGGGTTAAGAGTATAATCAACTTAGGAGGAAAAAAAATGAAAACCATCAACGCCTTCATCCTTATCGCAGCAGCAGCGGCCACAGCCTGCTCCGGAACAAGCTACGTTGCAGATGATGTATATTATTCAAGAAAAGGCAGTTCGCAGGATGACCAGAAAATTGCCTCGGCACCAACCAAAAGCTACACTACCGAAAAGGTAAATGTGGATTATAGCTACGAATCATATTACGATGAAGGTGTTGATAATTCAGTCAGTGCACAGCCGGATGCTGTCTATTCAACCACAGAAACAGTAGTTGAACCTGACGGAACAACATATACCACAACAGAAACATATTATGATTCTGAATACGCTCAAAGATTTCGCCGGTTTGGCAGCAACAGCTCAAGCAGCTTCAGCTACTATGATGGTTTCTATTCCGGCTGTTTTGATTGTAGTCCCTCAACAAGCATTTACCTTGGGTTTGGAGCACCATATTATGGCTGGTCAGTAGGATACGGTTACGGATGGCCACACTACTATAGTCGCTGGCCCTATTACTCCTACAGGCCTTACTATTGGGGATGGGATCCCTTTTTCTACGATCCGTGGTATTACAACTATGGTTGGGGATGGGGCGGTAATTACTGGTCAGGATACAACCACGGTTATTGGAATGGTTATTATGACGGATATTATGGTGATTCTTACCGTCCGGGCAGAAGCAATCATTACTATGGCCATCGATCAGGACTTGGTGGTGGTTCTTCAATACCAGGAGGCAACCTGTCAAGAGGACTTAAAAGTGGTTCGACGGATGGAACTCAAACCACAGCCAGAGGTGTAAGAACGACCGATAAACGGGCAGCAGTCACATCAGGAGCCAACGACCGTACCAGCCGCGAAGCAATAAGCAACAACAGAGGCGAGAATCAATCTGTCAGACAGGAAAAGCCTGTTTCAGAGTCTCGTCCTGCGATGGAAAGACCTGCCAACGAAACACGACCAAAATTGGAAAGACCCTCCGCTGAAACAAGGTCTGCTTCAGGTGAAAGAGCCCGTGAATCAAGGCCCTCTGCTTCGCAACGCATTGAACAATCACGTCAGCGTTACCAAAGACCTCAGGCTGCTGAACCTGCCCGTGCAAACGAGCAAAGGTCAGCACAACCTAAAACCTACAATACTCCTTCCGAAAGACAACCCAAGTCAAGTAATGAGTATGTCAGGCCACAAAATAATGAACCAGGCAGAAGCAGTGCACCTGCAAACACCAGACCGGCAATCAGAAACGAAAACCGCAACCCCAGTCCGGCAGTCCGGCAGTCACAGCCAAGTCGTTCTTCAGGAACAGTCAGCACTCCTGAACGAAACAATTCTACCAGATCTTCAGGATCTTACAGCACTCCATCAAGAAGCAGTTCCTCCGGATCAGGAAACGTCAGCAGCCCAAGCCGTAGCAGCTCGTCAGGCAGTTCAGGTTCGTCATCCGGAAGCAGTTCCTCATCCCGTGGAGGACGCAGATAAACAATACCAGACGACCATCAAAACAAAAGCAAAACCTGCATCAATATTCAGCATCTGTCAGATATGTAGGTTTTGCTTATCTCATAAACCACAAATACACATCGATAAATGAAAAGGTTAAGTTTTATATTGGGAATGATGTTGTTCATCCCTGCAGTTTTTGCCCAGGGAGTTGATGACGCCCTCCGTTATTCTCAGTTTTACTATCAGGGTACTGCCCGAAGCATGGCAATGGGCAATGCGTTTGGTGCACTTGGAGCCGATTTTTCATCTCTGAGTACCAACCCGGCAGGACTTGGACTGTATCGCAGTTCCGAATTCTCGATCACACCTGAGTTGTTCAGCAGGTCAACCGAATCATCGTACAATGGTTTCCTGAATGATGATGGCCGTGCAAATTTCGGGTTGTCGAATCTTGGATTCGTTTTCACCAACAAGGCAAATAGTGATGCAACATCCGTTCCATGGAAGTATTATCAGTATGCGTTTGGCATGAACCGAATGAACAACTTCAACAACAGAGTTTTTGTTGAAGGTGATAATATGGAACATTCGAAAATCGATGTCTATCTGGATAAAGCAGATGGTATTGATTATCAAATAATCGGAGATGAAAACGGCCGTTATCCCTTCGATCTGTACCCTGCCTGGTATGTGTATCTGATAGATACAATTCCGGGTTACAGAGACTGGTACACCAGTCCTGTTCCGCAAGGAGGCATCAGACAACAGGAAATGATCGAAACATGGGGCTCTGTGAACGAATGGTTGTTCTCGGGTGCAGCGAATTTAAACGATAAGGTATTTTTTGGCGCAACCCTTGGAATGCCCTACATCAGATATTTTCGTGAATCAATCTACACCGAAACAGATGTAGCCGATACCATTCCAGGCTTTGATTACTGGACGTATAAGGAAAGTCTAACTACCAAAGGATGGGGAATAAACCTGAAACTCGGCATTATAGCATGGCCGCTCGACTGGCTCAGGGTGGGTGCTGCATTCCACACTCCAACAGCATTTTATGAATTAACCGACTATTACAAGACCACAACAGAAGCTAAACTGGGACCTGATTACAACGCAAAAACATCCCCCAACGGTGAGTATACCTACCAACTGAATACACCCCTCAAAGCAATCGGTAGTGTTGGATTTATTATAGGGAAGTACGGCCTTATCTCCGGAGACTATGAATTTGTGGATTACTCCAAAACAAGGCTGCGGGCACCGGATTACACTTTTTCGGAAGAAAATTCCCAGATCAGAAAGTCATTTCAATCGACCTACAACCTAAGATTTGGAACCGAATGGAGGTATTCGGCTTTCAGTGTGCGAGGTGGCTATGCTATCTATGGCAGTCCATATGCCAACAACCTTAATGATGAGCAACTAACATCCTATTCTCTTGGTGTTGGTTACACGGAAGGCAAGCTTGGACTCGATCTGGCCTGGGTGCACAACTCTGCCGACAAGGATTATTATCTATACGCTTCTGAAAATTTCACTACCAATGCTGTAAATCAAAACATCAATGGAAATCACTTTGCACTGACACTCAGGGCAAGATTCTGATCACCTTGTTTGCTTTGATTATTGCATTGACCTTAATCTGCTTAATCCGGCTTTGGCTTTAAGATGAATACTTGTCCGATATTCTTCCGGTGAAATTGTCAGGCAGGTTGTGTAATACTGTTCAGAAAGAACCATATTACCCATTGATTCAAAAATCTCCCCGAGTTTCAGTGCTGCATTGGCAGCATAAAATTCAGGGAGGTTTCTTCCTTCAAGCACCGTTATCCGATACAGATCCTTTGCTTCCGACAATATATTTTGCTCATGCCTGATTCGTGCCAGCCTGTAATAATACTCAACCTTTCGGCTGGCCGTAAGTTTGTTGGTATTGTCAACAGCTAACAACGCTTCAGCAGCATCGTCATAATATCCGCCATCAAACAATAATCTTGCTTGAAGTAATTTTATGTCCGGAATCAACCCGTGATATCTCTCTCGTAAAGCCTGCTTATCGGCATCAACCTCGTCTGCATGATTTGCCAAAATCAAGCTAATCTCATGTGTATAATCATCCTCAGAACCTTGCAATAATCTGCTCCAGGCAATCTTACGCTGTGCATCCGCCAAATAGTTTTTTCCGGTTGATTCACGGAGAAAACGTCTGTAATGAACTTCCGCCTTCTGTGTCTGCAATTTTCTCAGATAGCACTCAGCTGTCAGGTACTCAAGAAAGGCAAATGGAAAACGGCTGACACTTCTGTCTCTTCCATTCAGGATATTGAGCGCAGCATCATTCTCTCCGAGGTGCATCTTGAGATTTGCCTTCGCATAAAGAAGCAGATAGGGCAGTGTGTCGTATGTTTCGAAAAGCGGGATCAACCTCTTTGCGTTTGTTTTGTCGGGCCTCAGGTTAATCTCGATATAAGTCAGATAAAACAGCACCTCGGCCTGCATGGGTTGCCACTGAACCTGCTTTCTACAATCCTCAAAAACCTGAATTAGCATCTGGGACCCGCCATCAACAGTGCCATGCATTGAGGCTAAACGTATAATCCATTGATAATTTGGAGGTATACTTCCGATGATTGAGTAAAGAACACCCATTGCGATGCGGTTGGGCAAATGGTCCGGAAAAAGACTTATGTTTTCGGCAATAAGCTGGAACGAACTTCGAATCTCCCAAGCAGCGCTGAGTTGCTGCCCGAATTTCAGTTTTACCATTGCCCATTGCAATTGTATGACCGCTAACGCTAACCTTTTCATTGGATCTTCATCTGAAGCCTGCGAAAGAACCTTAAGCCGGCTTTGCCTGTTTGGATACAAGCTCCTGAACAAAGCCTCGTCTTCTGAGATAAACACCTTCAGAAAATCAATATAATTTTCAATTAGCGGAATCATGTGGTTTACAGGCATCCTTTGTTTCTCCCGATTCAAAGCATCTGATGCCTGTTTAAACTGAAGGTCAAACACAAGCCTGTAGGCATGACTGCAGCCTTCGGTGAATTGAAACTGAGCAATACCTATTGACGGTGAGCCAAGCATAAAAAGCAGAATCAAAAACCTGAAATATTTCATGCCAGTAAAAATACAAAAAGGGACTGCGATCAAACACAATCCCTTATATCAAATAAGCTATTTAATATCAGGCTTCCGAATGATATTTTGCGACTATATCCTGATCTATAAGAATGCGTCCACAGTATTCGCACACAATAACTTTCTTGTGCATCCTGATGTCGAGCTGATGTTGTGGTGGAATTTTATTGAAGCAACCGCCACAAGCGTCCCTTTCGATCTGGACAACTGCAAGTCCGTTGCGGGCATTATTCCTGATCCTTTTGTACGCCATAACTAAACGGTCCTCGACAACTTCTTCGCTGGTCTTTGACTTTTCCAGAAGGTCTTGCTCTTCCTTTTCCGTTTCTTCAACAATGGACTGTAATTCAGCCTTTTTAACCGATAAATCACCACGACGCTCTTCGAGTCTTCGGTCGGCGTCAGCGATTTCTCTTGAAAAATCTTCAATTTTTGCGTTGTACTCTCTGATTCTCTTCTCGCTCAGCTGAATTTCGAGGGTTTGAAACTCGATTTCCTTCGACAATGAATCATACTCACGGTTGTTACGCACATTCTGTTGTTGCTCCTCATATCTTTTGATGAGGGTCTGGCTGTCTTTAATGGCGAGATTTTTTTCTGCAATCTGCTGTTTTAAGCCGGCAGTTTCGTTGTTATATTTCTCAATCCTGGTTTCCAATCCGGCAATCTCATCCTCCAGATCTTGAACCTCCAGTGGAAGCTCACCGCGAATAATTCTGATCTTATCAATCTGAGAATCTATCTGCTGTAAGGTATAAAGGGCAACCAATTTCCTTTCAACACTAATTTCCTGGGGTTCTTCAGCCTGAACCATGGCTTTTCTGTTCTCTGTGTTACTTTCAGCAACCATATGAAAATATTATTGATTTGCGTGATAATAATTTACGGGATTGGTATTTACCTCCGAAATTGAGGGTGCAAAGGTAGGAATTTTTTTCACAATGATATCCCGTATTAATTCTTTCGTGTATTGTTCTGTTTCATAATGCCCTGCATCAATCAGCAGTAATCGCCCTGAGGCATCAAAGAAGTCATGATATTTTATATCGGAAGTAACGTATGCATCGGCACGATTGCGCTCGGCTTCATCAATCAGAAATGCACCTGAACCCCCACATACAGCAATTTTTTGTACCGCTTTTCCCATTAGTGCCGTATGGCGTATGCAGGGGGTTCCAAAAGCTTTGTTGCAAAGTGCCAGAAAATCAATCTCAGAAAGAGGTTTTGCGAGAGTTCCTATCAGTCCTGAACCAGTTTGTATAGACAAGTTTTCAAGCATATACACATCATAAGCAACTTCTTCATAGGGATGAGCCTCTTTCATCGCCTTTATGGCATGCTGCAGCCTGAATACAGGGACAATGGTTTCGATCTTGGTTTCGTTTTCGTGGTGCAGTTTGCCTGCTTCACCCACAAAAGGCTGTGCTCCCGAACCTGCTCTGAACGTTCCATATCCTTCGCTGTTGTAACTGCAGCTGTCATAATTTCCAATCTGTCCTGCTCCGGCATCAAATAGAGCGGCACGAACCTGATCGGCATGGGAAAGCGGGCAATAAGTGACAAGTTTGCGCAGTTGATGTATTTTTGGCGACAATATAGCTGTATCGATCAGGCCAAGTTTTTGGGCCAGCATGCTGTTTACACCATTTTGAACGTTATCAAGGTTTGTATGCACGGCAGCAATGGCAATGTTGTTGCTTATAGCCTTTATTACTGACCGCTCAACATACGATACAGGAATAAGCCTTTTCAACCCCCTGAAAATAAGCGGATGATGTGAAATAATTAAATTACAACTCTTTTCGATCGCTTCACTAACAATCGATTCTGTGACATCAACAGATATGAGTATTCCCGAAACCACCTGACCCGGATCGCCAATCAAAAGCCCGCTATTATCATAATTCTCCTGCAGTTCCCAGGGAGCAATGTCTGCCAGCGATTGCATGACGTCCGAAATTCTTATCTCCATATGAATAATGTGTTAGTCACAAAAAGTATCTTCAGAATTTATTAGCATTCGATTAACCTAATAATCACATACAAAAGTAACCATTTAAAAAAAATAACGTATCATTGTGGTAATTTGTTATGCTGCATGAAACAGCATGAAAAATTGATAATCAGGAAAAAGGAAGCCATTCGGGAATGATAGCCCGAAAACATTTGTACAGCCAAAACCACGAATATCCTATGGCAATGGGATTAAGAATTATATTGTTACCTATATCATGGGTAATCTACATCGTTCTTAGGTTCAGACATCTTTTGTTTGATTTGAAGATACTGTCGTCACAATCCTTTGATGGTCCTGTCATATGTGTCGGTAATCTTTCGCTCGGAGGAACAGGAAAAACACCTCAGATAGAATACCTCATCAGATTGTTGCGGAACAACTATAGTGTGGCGGTATTGAGTCGGGGTTATGGTCGTAAAACAAAAGGTTTTCTTTTGGCTGAACCAAATATGACGTACAGGGAAATAGGAGATGAACCCCGGCAATTCCTCACAAAATTTAATGATGTTGTGGTTGCAGTGGACGAAAAACGTGCAAACGGTATTAATACCTTGTTGAACCTCAATCCCAGACCTCAGATTATCCTGCTTGACGACGCTTTTCAACACCGAAGGGTGAATGCCGGGCTAAATATTCTGCTTACAGATTATCATAATCTCTATCCGAAAGATTATCTCTTTCCAACCGGAAGGCTTCGTGATCTGAATCTGGCTGCAAAGCGTGCACATGCCATTGTTGTTACCAAAACCCCAAAAATATTTTCGCCTTTTACGAAAAAGCGACTGACCGAAATTATCAAACCTCGTCTGGGGCAAAAGCTCTTTTTCTCTTACATTAAATATGGCTCATTACTTCCGGTAGCCACCAATCAGAAAATTCCCATACCCAGATCTGTTTCAACTATATTGATGTTTTGCGGAATTGCCAATCCCTATCCTCTTGAAGAACATCTTCGGGATAAATGCAATGAATTGATTGTTAAATTGTTTCCTGACCATCATTCTTTTTCGGAAGGTGATGTGGAAAGCATAATTCGTGAGTATGATAGTATTCTTGGCCGCAACAAGATCATGGTTACAACTGAAAAAGATGTAAAAAGATTGATTGATTCTCCTTATTTTAGCGCCTTTGAAAACCTTCCCCTGTTTTATATACCTATTGAGGTTAGGTTTCACGACGAAAGTTCAAAAGGGTTTGATCAATTTATCATGGATTATGTTAGAAAAAATACAGGAAACAGCTGATTTTATTCGCAATAAGACCATAGGAAATCCCGAAGTAGGCATCATACTGGGTACCGGTTTGGGTGGACTTGTTGAAGAGATTGAAATTCAGGAGATATTGCCTTATCAAGATGTACCTAATTTCCCGGTTTCTACCGTACATGGGCATCATGGGCGTCTGATTTTTGGCACATTGAGTGGCAAGCAAGTTGTTGCCATGCAAGGCCGGTTTCATTTTTATGAAGGTTACACGATGGATCAGATTACCTTTCCTGTGAGGGTATTCAAGCAGTTGGGCATTAAATTACTGATTGTTTCAAATGCCAGTGGCGGACTCAGATCCGAATTTGAAGTTGGTGACCTGATGCTGATCACAGACCATATTAACTTAATGCCCAATCCGTTGATCGGACAAAACATCGACCTGCTCGGGCCCAGATTCCCCGATATGAGCGAGGCCTACGACAGGCATATTCTGGGTCTGGCCCGTAAAGTAGCCCGAAGTCTGGGGATAAAAGTTCATGAAGGGGTGTATGTTGCTGTCACCGGACCAACTTTTGAAACACCGGCTGAATACTATTACATACATACCATCGGAGGCGATGCTGTTGGTATGTCAACTGTTCCTGAGGTTATTGTTGCCCGGCATATGTCACTGCCCGTTTTTGCGGTTTCGGTGATTTCCGATCTGGGTGTAAAAGGTAAGATTGTCGAAATTTCGCACGAGGAAGTCATTGATGCCGCAGCCTCAGCTCAGCCAAAAATGACCGCTATTGTAAGAGAACTGCTCAAACAAACTATATTCGCATAAATTTAACCCATGCATTCTGGTCACATCTTTTTTGCTTCGGACTTTCATCTGGGTGTTCCCGACCACGAACAAAGTCTGATCAGGGAAAAAAAGATTGTTCATTGGCTTGAATCTATTGAAAATGAAGCATCTGAAATATTTCTTCTGGGCGATGTGTTTGACTTCTGGTTCGAATACCGCACTGTGGTGCCCAAAGGCTATGTGCGTCTGCTGGGCAAGCTCGCACAACTTACCGATAAGGGGATTCCTGTTCATGTATTCAGAGGAAACCATGACGTTTGGGCCTTCGATTACCTGACAAAGGAAGTTGGAATCATCCTGCACCGTGAACCGGTTATACGGATTTTCAACGGCAAGAAATTTTATCTGGCACATGGCGACGGACTCGGTCCCGGTGATAAGGGGTATAAATTCCTTAAAAAGGTGTTTGAAATGAGGTTTAACCAATTACTATTTCGTTGGCTTCACCCTGACCTCGGAACACGCATGGGATTATATTTCAGTAAAAAAAGCCGGATAGCCAACATCGCCCGCGAAAACAAAGCAGAGTTTCAACTGGTGGTGGAGAATGAAATGCTGTATCATTACAGCCTGAGTGTTCTCAGGGATAATCCTGAAATATCTTATCTGGTATTTGGTCACAGGCATGTTCCGGTTGACTCAGCACTCAACGATCACAGCAGAATGATAATTCTCGGCGATTGGGTTACTCATTTTACATATGCTGCCTTTGATGGTGAACAGCTCGAACTAAAGCATTTCGAGGAATAATCACTTCAATTATCATAGAAGACAATGCATTAATCATCTTCGTTGAGAAGTCAGAAACTGATTTGCTTACTAGCTGATGTTGCGATAAAATCTTAGCGGGTCAACCTCCGGATCTGGATCATTGTTATACGTCATCTGATTAGCAAGATAATGTGACAACCAGGGAGCAATCAGAGCACCTCTGGCACCAAGGCCGTTCAGGATCCAAAGTCGGTTAAACTCCGGATGACATCCTGCCACCGGTCTTCGGTCGGCAACAGCGGGCCTTATTCCGGCTTCCTGACTGAGGACAGAGTAAGGCAGATCTGTGATTTTCTCAAGTCCGGCAATCAACTGTCTGGCAGCAGCTTCGGTAGGTTCTTCGGTTAAGTCGTCCCATAAGTAAGTTGAACCTAACCTGAACAGCCCGTTACCTAATGGAAGTAAAAAAACATCTCTGTTCACTATATACTCCTCCTGCATTCCGGACATGAGGATCGTCATTAACTCCCCTTTCACAGGCCTGAACGGAATGAAATTAAAATAGGGATTATCGATGGCTCTGTGTCCTTCACAAAAAACGATGCTGTCGGCATATATATGATCATACACCACTTCTGATTCTTTAATCAGAAGCTTATCGGCCTGAAATACTTCACGAATAAAATGTACCTGACCCAGATGTAACCCGTATAGGCTATTGAGGAGCGATGCGGTGTCCACCCTGAAAGATTGTTCAATAACTCCACAACCAAAAACGGCTTTAATATAGGGAAAGTTTTTCTGAGCGTCGATCATTTTGCTGCGGTGCACATCACCGTTGGTTTCTACCCTGTCCCACCGTTCTGACTCATCCTGGCCAAAAATCCGCATTATCTTTAATGGATAGACAAACTTTGAAGATGTTCTGAGTTCTGTGGCGGCATAAAAGTCACGTGCAAAGGGAAGCAACTCTCTTACTCTCCAACTCAGTGTCAGGTGCCTGAATATCCACGGATTGATGATTCCGGCACCAACTTTTGTGGTCTGGGCCTTCTCATTATCAATCACTGCAATGCGTAATCCTTTCCTGAGTAACATTTCAGTGAGACAGGCCCCGGCAAGTCCATAACCAACAATAATTACATCGGCACGCCTGTCATCCGGAAACATATCAGGCAAAGCGCTCGGTGAGTTCAACCAATCGGGTGGCATAGCCCATTTCGTTATCGTACCAGGCCACAACCTTGATGAGTTTGTTACGGTCGCCAAGTACGGCAGTTAGCCTGGCATCAAACACGGCAGAATGGGTGTTGCCGATGACATCAGCCGACACTATCGGATCTTCGGTATATTGCAAAATACCTTTAAGTCTGGTTTCGGCTGCAAGTTTGAATGCCTCGTTGATGGCTTCCACGCTGGCCGATTTGCTCAGTGTGCAGGTAAGGTCGGTGAGTGAGCCATCCGGAACGGGCACCCTGATTCCGGCGCCACCAAGATTGCCTTTCAGATGCGGAAAAATTCTTGTGGCTGCTTTTGCCGCTCCGGTTGTGGTAGGCACGATAGAATATGCCGCTGCCCTGCCCCTTCGCCAGTCCTTGTGGGGCCCGTCAACCAGATTTTGATCTTTGGTGTAAGAATGTACTGTGGTGATAAATCCCTTTTCGACACCCCAATGCTCATGTAAAATCATGATAAGCGGAGCTACATTATTTGTTGTGCAGGATGCATTGGAAATTACAATATCGTTTCGGTCGATTAAATGGTCATTCACACCGAGTACGATGTATTTAACATGCTCGGATTCATCTTTGGCGGGAGCAGAAATGATCACCTTACGGGCACCGCTGTGGCTTACATGCAATATCGCCATCTCTGGATCAACAAATTTTCCAGTTGATTCGATCACTACATCAATTTCAAGAGATTTCCATGGTAGTGCAGCAGGGTCAGGCCCACAAAGAACCTCAACCAGCTTGCCATCGACAATTATCCGATTTCCGGACACAGAAATATTTCCAGGGAAACTACCCTGGACACTATCGTATTTCAGCAGATGAGCCAGATTTCCGATATCAGCAAGGTCGTTAATCGCTACCAGTTCAATACTGCTGTTCTTGAGCATCTGACGAAAAGTAATCCTTCCGATACGTCCAAAACCATTGATGGCTACCCTGATCGGTTTTCTCATGTTTCCAATTTTATGCAAAGATACCTTTTTCGTGCGGCACCAAAAAATGAAAAACCCCTGCAATTACTAATCATTACAGGGGTTTTTCGTATTTATGTTATGTTAGTACATTACATTCACTGTTCCTCGTTTTTCGGTGGTTTCACCTACCATATTGGTGATGATTACATGGTAGATATAGCTTCCGGCAGGCACCTGTTCTCCCTTAACCTTGCCGTCCCAATGTTTTTCCACATCGTCCGACTCAAAGATCACCTGACCCCATCTGTTATAAACCTTGATGTTATATTTTGAAACGGCTACTGTTTTTACCTCAAAAACATCATTCAGTCCATCCCCATTGGGACTGAAAGCATTGGCCGGGAATACAGCATAATCAGGGAATATATCCACGGTTTTCATGATTTCGTCTTCGCAACCATTGGCTGTAATCGTTCTTAAAATAACCTCATATGTTCCTGTTTCAGTATAGGTGTGCACGGGTTGGGCTTCAGTGCTGGTAGTTCCGTCGCCGAAATCCCATTCATAAGTAAGGCCTTCGCCTGTTGAACTGTTGATAAATGCTACATCGGGCAACCGGATAGTTGTGGATTGCGGATCGGGATCGAAACCTGCCGTTGGGTTGGCGTAGCTGCTGATCACCATGCCTGACTCAGGTGCAATGCTTTCGCACAGTCCTTCGTTGATCACCTTCAGCGACACAGTGTAATTACCCGGAACATCATATGTTACAGAAGGGTTTGCCTGTCCGGAGGTTGTGCCGTTGCCCAGATTCCATTCATAAACAAAGTTCTGACTCAGATTTTGAGAGTTGTTGCTGAACTGAACTGTTATGGGTGAACAACCGTCAGTGATGTCGGCACCAAAAGAGGCTTGAGGGCTTTCAACAACCGTTACCTGATAAGATGCCATATCGCTCTCGCAACCGGCATCATTGGCAATAACGGTGATCGTCTTTACTCCGGGTGTTGACCAATTCATATTATACAAACCAGGACCCGAACCAAAAGTAACGTTCGCTCCATCAAAATCCCAGATAAAGGTTGAACCAACTGTTGCGTTGCCCTGATAGCTGGCTGAGAAATTGGCATTCTGGCATACCCTTGTATTCAAGGCGTTTACTGATGCAGTGATTTCGGGTCGAACTGTAACCTGTATTGAGGTATTGGAAGGGCAATCATAGTCTGATGCTTCACCCAATAAGTAGTATGTGGTTGTTCCAACGGGTGGAGTAACCACCGGATTTGGATTGTTCTCTTGTCCCACAAGGCTCGGATCAGCTGGTACGGATGACCAGGTGAAATTGGCATCACCGATAGCCCGCAGTGTTGTGCTACCGCCATTACATAATATGAGGTCATCAGCCTGAGCTTCGATCACCGGTGAAGGATTGAGCGTCAGGGTCATGTCTGCCTCAGCCTCACATCCAAACTGGCTGATCACACGGACAAAATATTGAATTTCTGTTCCGGAAGGAGTTACGGTTGGATTCTGTGTCAGGTGCTGATCACCCACGAACAAACTTGGATCATTGGGCACCGACCACCATTCATAGGATACGCCTCCACTGGCATTCAGTGTATATGAATCCCCCAGACATATCGCATCGTTGTTTCCGGCGCTGGCCAGAGGCAACGGGTGCACTGTAAGTTCAACTGCATCATCCGCCGTAAAACCACAATCGTTGGTAACAGTGAGGCTGTAAGTAGTGGTAGTTGCCGGGCTGACATTAATGGTTTGGTTTGATTCCTGACCAATTAACGAAGCATCCGGCGGGTTGGCCACCCACAGCCAGGTTTCAGCATCATTCGCAGTGAAGGAGAAACTTTCACCAATACAGATGGCATTATCTTCACCGGCATAAGCAACAGCCCCTTCGAGCAGCACCCAGGCTTCATCTTCGTCAAAACCCTCGCAATCGTTGGTCACCTGAAGGAAATATTGTGTGGTGAGTGTAGGTGAAACTACCGGTTGGGCAATGTTTTCCTGCCCCACAAGTGAAGGATCAGGAGGATTACTGGTCCATGCGTAATAATAACCCGGAAATTCAGGGGCGCCAATGGTAACTGACGGGTCGTTGCACAGGGATTGGTCAATTCCTGCATCTGCCACAACCGGTGCGATGATAACAAATGCAGAGTCAACCTGCGTTTCGTTACATGCATCTCTAATGATGTCGAGAATAAGGATGCTGTCCTGCACAGGCGTATAGAGCAATGTAGGGTCGGTGCCCAATAAAGTTCCGTCGGTAAGACGCCATTCATGCGTATATGGTGCTGTTCCGTTGAGAACATCTTCAAAGCTTAAAGTAACTTCATCGCCACAGTTCGAATAGAAATACTCTGTGGCATAGTCATGAGGCCCTTTGTCGTATATCTTAACCACAACTGAGTCAAACTCAAAAAGATTGCAGGGATCGGGCTGAAATTTAATCACTACCGTTTCCATGCCTTCATCCAGATTATCCTGAAAGGGTATGATTTGAATTTCAAAAATACGCTCCCCCGGTGGAATCTCTACCTGCAGAGGAAATGGCTGATAATCCTCACCATACTCAGCTGTTCCATCGACAACCAGATTCATGGTAAAGGTTTCTTCGCGTTCCTGCATGATGTCGAAGCGGATGGTGGCATTGTTACATTGTTCCACAGCCATGGTGTCGATGAGGATATTATCAAAATTGATTGATGTATTGACACTTCCGTCAGTAAAACTATTGGCTTCCAAAAAAACACCTGAATCATATAGCCTGTCGCCCCCATCTGAAATTGCCAGTTTGATGCGATGCTCTTCACAAGGTGTTACATCAGCCTGAGCGGTTAGCACGACCGTGTAACCATCATATTGGATATTGTTATTATTAACAGGATTCCAATTAGATACGTAATACTCCTGATTGGTGACTGCATTTACTGAGTTAATGGAAACAACTGATCCATTGGGCAATGTTGCAATATTGATTGCATTATTACTGTATGTGCCATTAATACCGGGACCCGATAGAAAAAAACCAAACTTATCGTTGTAAGATGAATTGTTTGGTGGAGCATACTCCGGGTACTCTTCAGATGCAAAAACATACTTAAACTTTACCCTGCTTGTTTTGGGAATAAATTTAAATGACAATACGCATGCATCCAAAGATGTGCCCCCGGCCATTTGATTCAGATCAGTGTCGCCTGCAGCTCCGTTACTGTTACCAGCGCTGGCAGAGTTGTTTGGACCTTTTGCAATACTTGCCCTGCCCGATGTCAGTATCATCCCTTCAATGAATCCAAGACCTGTGTTGCCGATAAACCTGCCGCTTGCAGTAGGTACGCCTGTATATTGAATATCATAAACTTCAACATCTCCGCTAATGAATACATCCTGAATCATATCTTCTGCCATCTGTTGAGAAGTATTCTCGGTAATGATCAACGGACCAATCTGAGCCAATGCAGGCAGGCTAACGCCTGACAGAAAAAATATCAGAACGGGAACAAAAATCCTGATAAATAATCTGTTAATAAAGAAGGGTAAAACTGTTTTCATTTTTGTGGTTTTGATTAGGCCAACTTATTTGGTTAACAAAAATATTAAAAATTCTTAACGGGCACATATTTTTAACAGATGACTTAAAGCCTCATTCGGCTCATAGTAATTTGTTAAACAGAACTTTATATAATATCCAATGGGTAAATGTCAAGAAAGTCATCTGAAAAATTTCCTGAAAATCGTTATCTTTACCCGCAAATAAACATGAATCAAACCCTACCCATGGAAAAAGCACGTAACTACATCGAAACCAACAAAGACAGGTTTCTGGAAGAATTATTCGGACTTATCCGTATCCCGTCTATCAGTAGCATCAGCGACCACAAGCCCGATATGCTCAGGGCTGCCGAATACTGGAAGGACAGCATCCTGAAAGCAGGTGCCGACAAGGCCGAAGTGATGCCCACTGAAGGCAATCCGGTTGTATATGGCGAAAAAATTATCGACCCCACCCTTCCCACTGTATTGGTGTATGCCCACTACGATGTGATGCCCGTTGAC
This sequence comes from Bacteroidales bacterium, assembly GCA_024710405.1. Taxonomy (GTDB): domain Bacteria; phylum Bacteroidota; class Bacteroidia; order Bacteroidales; family F082; genus UBA6192. The sequence continues at coordinate 149,186 of JANJUV010000019.1, read as the reverse complement.
CCGCTCAACCTCTGGATCAGTCAGCCCTTTGAGCCTGAAGTCAGAAATGGCAAAATATATGCCCGCGGAGCCGATGACGACAAAGGACAAGGCTTTATGCATGCCAAGGCTTTCGAAACTATGGTGAAGACAGGCAGCCTGCCCTGCAACGTTAAGTTCATGATCGAAGGCGAAGAAGAAATAGGTTCACCCAACCTTGGCAAATGGTGCAGCGAACACAAGGAAATGCTTCAGGCTGACCTAATTCTGGTGTCGGACACCAGCATGATCGGGCCCGACATACCATCCATCACCACAGGCCTTCGCGGACTGGCCTACTGGCAGGTGGAAGTTACCGGTCCCAACCGCGACCTGCACTCCGGCCTTTTTGGCGGTGCCGTAGCCAACCCCATCATTGTGCTTGCCGAGATGATCAGCAGCATGCTCGACCATAACAACCGCATCACCATTCCGGGATTCTACGACGATGTGCTCGAAGCCACCACCGAAGAACGTGCGCTGCTCAACAAAGCGCCCTTCAGTGAAGAAGCATACAAAAAAGCACTCGATGTAGCCGAACTTCGTGGCGAAAAAGGCTTTACAACCACCGAACGCACAGGCATCAGGCCTACCTTCGATGTATGCGGCATCTGGGGAGGCTACACCGGTGAAGGAGCCAAAACTGTGCTACCCTCAAAAGCATACGCCAAAATATCCTGCAGGCTGGTACCTAACCAGAATCACGAGAAAGTGGCAGAGATGTTCAAGGCTCATTTCGAGAGCATTGCCCCAAACACCGTTAAAGTTAAGGTGGACAGTCTGCATGGGGGTCAGGCATACGTTTGCCCGATTGAACTGCCGGCTTATAAGGCAGCCGAAAAAGCCTATATGCAAACCTATGGCAAACAACCCGTTCCCATGCGCAGCGGAGGCAGCATCCCAATCATCTCAACATTTGAGCAAATACTGGGAATCAAATCATTGTTAATGGGCTTTGGCCTCGAATCGGATGCCATACACTCACCAAACGAGAATTATCCGTTGGATAATTTCTACAAGGGCATCGAAACCATTGTGGCTTTTTATCAGGAATTTGCCAGAAAATAGCAAACAGATCAACCCCCTCAAAAACCGGCCCTCAAGCCGGTTTTATTTTGCTACCTTATGAATATTATTCACTGAATGTTCAATATCCAGGTAAACACATGTGACCCCGACAAGCGCCAATGAATCAATACATACCTATGGTTTCCAATCCGAAGGTTCTAACTCAAACAATGCATCCACGGTGGTGCCAAACACCTGTGCAATCTTCAGTGCCAGCATCGTAGATAGATTATACTTACCTGCTTCAATGGCATTTATGGCCTGTCGGCTCACCTGAACCCGGGCTGCCAATTCCTCCTGCGTGATGCGCATACGCGCACGCTCAACCCTGATATGATTCTTCATCTGGTCTGAAGTTGCGGCGGGCTTTGGCCAACGCCAGATTAAAATGCACAATAAAAAACAACAATATCGTAAACATATTGAAAACCAGCACCCAGAAAAATGCAGAGCCATACATGAATACTATTGTGAACAGCAAAATGCCGTAGTTGAGGTAAGTAGCTCTGAGCAATGACTCAAGCCTTATGCGGGCGATAAACTCATCTTCGCTCTTTTCGCGAGAAAAAGCTAAAAAAGCCAAACCGATGATGAGCATCACACCGGCAAGCTCGTCAGTAAGGTTGTTCGTACTCAAACCAAACCACTTGTCCTCGCCCAGAAAACCAGGTTCGGAAACAACAAAAACAGGCAGGTTGAGCCATGTGGCTTCAAAGCCGCCCAGTATATGCGTCAGACCAAGAATAAGTCCGGGGACCAATACGATCCAGCCGATGAAACGATACACATGCGGAAACAAATAATTTCTGTTCATAAGATTGATATTTGCTACAAATGTAATGTATTATTTATATTTTGTCAAGTATTATTTACATTTTGACATAAAATAATTACAACCCTACAGGTGTGCAGGGTTGTAAAAAAGTATTAGAGTGGTGCTTTTACCTCAGCAAACTCACAGTCCCTTTGTATTCGATGGTGCGGCCAAGGTAATCGGAACCGAATATATGGTACACATAGGATCCGCCGGGAAGCTCAATTCCTTCTGCTGAACCATCCCAACAATCTTCAAAATTCTTCGACACATGTACCACTTTACCCCACCGGTCGATTATTTTCATGGTGTAGTTGCTGAAGGGTGTTCCTTTGATCTCGAAGCAATCGTTCAATCCATCACCGTTGGGAGTGAAGGCCGATGGGATAAACAACTGCGCTACTTCGGAGATGACAATGTCGAGTTCATACACTTCGGTACAACCCTTGTCTGTTTCGGCAGTCAGCACCACAATAAAAGTACCGGCCTGTGTGTAGGTATGCAGAGGGTTTTCTTCGTCAGAGGTAGTCCCATCGGCGAAATCCCATGTGTAATTACTTCCTTCGGGAGTGGTAAGGTTCTCGAAACTGATTTCGGGATCACCTAAGGTTGTGATTCGTGGATTGGCTGTAAACGCGGTGTTTGGTTTAGGGAACACCTCAATATAGTTGGTTATGGTTTTGGTTTTAAAGCAAAACTCTGTGTTGGCCACTGTCAGCGACACGGTGTAGAAACCCGGTTCGGTAAAGGTGTGCACCGGATTTCTTAAGGTTGATGTGTTGCCATCTCCAAAATCCCATTCATATGTGGCGTTGCCAAACACCTCAGTGCTTTGGTCGCTGAACTGTACTTCGAATGGCTGGCAGCCTTCGAGGATGTCGGCTGTGAAATCAGGCTCAGGGAGCGGATTCACTTCCACACTTTCGGAATATACGTCAGATATACAGTTTGGCTCAATCAGTTGCAGCGTAACTAATTTGGTTCCGGCATTGACCCAGTTAACAACGATTGGACCAGGGCCACTGCCCGAAAAACTGCCTCCATCAAAATCCCAAAGATATTGAGCAGACGCAGGCCCGTTGCCTGAATACACAAAGTCAACATTTTGACCGGTACACACTTCCTGAGGTGTATAGTTATAATCAATAGTCGGTTGAGGCCTGATGCCTACTGTAACTTCATCGGTTGCTTCACAAAGGTTCAGGTCAACGATATGACATTCATATGTAGTTAATTGTGATGGTGTTACAACAGGATTAACCAATGTTTCCTGCCCGGCAAGACTGGGATCGTTGGGTGTTGCCGACCAGGTAAAGCTACCCGTACCTGTGGCTGTAAGGGTTACAGGGGTTCCAACACAAACCGTGCTGAATTCTGCAGTTGCGGTAACCTGAGCAAACGGATACACCAGAATATCCACAACGGCTACATCAGTACAATAGGTTGTATTTGCTTCAACGCTATACTGGAAGGTTCCGGGCTGGTTGAGTGTAATGGTAATACTCTGTGTAGTTTCGCCTGTGCTCCATAGCCATGGACCCAAACCATTGGCTTCGAGTGTGAGGGTTCCTCCTGGGCAGATTTCAAAGTCGGGTTCATCGGGCGAAACAATTTCGGCATCAAAATACTCCACAAAAACGGTAACTGTCGTACTGAGGATAAGTGTTTCATCACATTTGCTACGCACTTCGAGGTGGTAGGTGGTTTGCACAGCAGGTGAAACAACAACACTTTGAGCATTGGCGCCCTCAGCAATAAGGTTGGTGCCCGGCTGTCCGGGAACACCATCATACCACCAATAATAGACAGCTTCAGTGGAAACCAGGGTAGTTTCGTCTCCGAAACAAATCCAGCGGTCGTCCCCGGCCGAAAGAATGGGATCCTGTGTAACCAGAATTGAGCCTTCGCGAATGTTACCGCAGTCGTCTGTAGCTCTGTAATAATAATTGATCGTTCCAACCAGATTCGGGTCATAAGGCACATTCAGCGGATTTGCCGAACCAATTGGAGTCCCCCAATCGCCTCTGAACCACTGCACTGAAACAAAAGAATTAAAAGGATTCGTGTTGGTAATCAGCAGGTTTTCGCTTTGTCCTTCACAGATTTCTACTATAGTACCGGGTGATACGGTAACAACCAATGGATTGTTGTTGATCTGGACATGGCTGACGTTGTTGTTGCCGCAACCATCTGAAATGCTGACATCAACCATGTCAGGACTGTCCTGCACTACATGCGAAACCGGTTGTCCTGGCCCGATCAAGTTGCCGTTGTATGACCAAACAAGGTTATATGGTGGAAAACCACCTACAATATCATCCAGAAAGGTAAGGCTTACGGTCTCACCGCAGCTGGCTGTAATTTGTTTGGTAACTTCCTGAATAGACTGATAATCATATGCTTTGAAGTCAACCACACCGGTAAAACCTCCTGAGAATGGCGGCACAGGAACATCACATGGATTGATAGGGTAGCGGAACTTCCAGTATTCGAAGTCACCGGTTATGGTTCCAGCCAACGGCCTGATCTCAATGGTTGTACTTACTTGTCCGGCAGGTATAACGATCGTATCTGGTATAGGCTCAATATCAGCATGAGTGAAACCCTGTAGAGAATAGGGTAACTTATAGTCATCCTGAGCAGGCTTGTTTAGTGTGAACTGTATGATCAGGTTTGAGCAGCCGACAACCACACAGTCTTCACAATCAATGTTAGGGTTGTCAAAATACCAGTCAACCGAATAGTTGATGCCTTCGCCGCTGATGAGGCTTTTTTCTTCGAGGAAAACGCCGGAATTGAAGTTTGATGGGTATTCGTCATAGGGTGCTTCCTCCGAATCCCAGAAGTCAGCAACAGCAATTTTTACAATATAATCACGACAGGGAACGAGGTTTGCATTAATGTTAAACGGAACCGTCAATCCATCAAATTCAGTCGTGAGGCCAAATGGCGGATCTAGGTTGGGTCTGTATAATGGTATGTTAACTCTTGGATTAATGGTCCTTATAAGCACCCATTCTTCACCGGTTCCTCCTGAAGAAGGTATAATAGCCATGTTTTTTGACTGGTTACTGAATTGCCCGCCGGTAGAACTCACAAATATTCCGAAAACATCATAAAAATAGTCATCCTCACCGGTAAGGTCAATATCCGGCCCTGTGGGTCTTTCGCCGGCATATGGATATTCTTCAGAAGCAAAAACATATCCGAGGTTGATATTACCGTAGAACGGTTTGAACTTAAAACTCAGTACTGCAGCGTCGGAAGTCGTATCAGGTTTTCCATCCGGTGTAATAAACTGATACATCCTATCAAGGTCAGGATCGCCCGGATAGCCTAATGAGTCTCCATAAGCACCATATCGGTTGGCTCCTGCTTCAGCTGTCTTCACTCTGCCGTTGGAAAGTATCACCCCTTTGCCAAATCCAATGTCATTTCCGTTTTCGAATCTTCCTATGGATAAAGGATGACCCTGATAGGTAATGGATGCGGTGTCGATGATTCCACCACCGGCATACAGAATATTCAGTACATAATCGATGTAGTCGTCCAACTCCTCCATTTCAAAAACCCGAAGGGTTTGCCCTGCCTGCGGCATCGCTTGTTTTGTGCAGATCAATAAACCAAGCAGAACGAACAATACTATTTTTTTCATCTGTCTGTATTTTTCAGGTCAACATGACAATTTTTACTATTCATCATGAAGACGATGTTCTCATAACATTCGTTGACAACGGCAATTCAATCTTTCTTAAATAAATAATGACTCCGTTATGCCAAAGAATCCCTAACCATTAGAGAGTATAAAATTACTACTTATTCCTTTCTGTGAGGAATATCGCATCATTAAGACAAAAAAAACAGAAAAATGGTCTGATTTGAAAACTGCTCAGCTGAATTGACTTTTTGAAAAAAAATTAGCTATTGCTGATTATTACAAAGGCAATTGATCATTACTAATCAGAAAACACAATGGAATAAGTGATATTCATCTGTGCTTTTTGGCAGTTAAATCTGTGACAAAGAGAACCAAAGAGCAATCGTCAATTCTGTTTCTTTTAAAAACTTCTGTGTCTCCATTGCGGAACTTTGTGCAACAGCCACAACGCAGAAAGGCTATGACGCAAAGTTTCCTCATTGAAAATTAGTCACTTAAATGCTTATTAAGTGTTTATCTGATCTATTCAGCTTGCTTAGGGTATGCGGTACACCGATTTTCCGGATTTAAAATTTTCAACCCCTGTTTTCAGAAACTCAACGAAAGCATCCACATTCAGGTCATAGGCTTTTGGTTGGTTGAGCACTTCGCCGTTATGACCCATCAGAACGTAATAGGGTTGCGCGTTTACCCCAAATTTTGAAATCTGAAAATCCGCATATTTCCTTCCAATGGTTTTCTTCACCTTTCCGTCATACTCAGAAACAACCCACTCGTTCTCAGGTAAGCTGGTTTTGTCGTCCACATACAGTGCAATAACCACATATTCAGTTTCAAGCAGACTTAATACACGCGGATCGCTCCATACATTGGCTTCCATTTCGCGGCAATTGACACATCCATGTCCTGTGAAATCAATGAAAATAGGCTTGTTCAATGCTTTGGCACATGCCAGACCCTGTTCGTAGTCAAAATAACCTTCCAGTCCATGAGGAAGGTGAAGTTTCTCATGAAACTTTGGGGTTTCGCATAATTGATGATCTGTTAAACTGGCAGTTGCCCCGGACGAAAGCCGCGAATTTTTCCTGATGATGTCGTTCAAATCAAAATCATGAGTGGCCATTGGAGGCATGTAGCCCGATAGTGCTTTTAAGGGTGCACCAAACATGCCGGGTATCAGATACACCACAAATGTGAAAGTGATTATGGACAGCATCAGGCGTGGCACACTAAGCGTTTTTACTTCAGAATCATGCGGGAATTTAATCTTGCCCAACAAATAAAGCCCCAGCAGAAAGAAAATTACAATCCAGAATGCCAGATAGATTTCACGGTCAAGGATACCCCAGTGGTAGGTCTGGTCAGCGACCGATAAAAATTTAAGACCCAGTGCAAGTTCGAGGAACCCAAGCACTACCTTTACTGAATTGAGCCATCCACCTGACTTAGGCAGTGTGCTCAGCCATTTCGGGAATATGGCAAACATAGTAAACGGCAAGGCAAACGCTAAGGAAAAACCAAACATGCCCACAATGGGTTTTAACACCTGACCACCTGCCGATTCCACCAGAATTGTTCCGACAATTGGACCTGTGCAGCTAAATGATACAAGCACAAGGGTTAGCGCCATAAATACAGATCCTAGATACCCTCCCTTATCGGCTTTCTGATCTGATTTATTGACAAGCCAATGCGGTAGCGTAATCTCGAACATACCAAAAAATGATGCAGCAAAAATGACAAAGATGAGAAAGAACAGAATATTAGGTAACCAGTGTGTACTCAGCCAGTTGGCAATATCAGGGCCTGCCACCACAGCCAATATAGAACCAATCAGTGTGTAGATTCCGATAATGGAAAGGCCATAAACCACAGCCTTTATCTTGCCTTTTACTTTTGATTCCTTATCGTTCATAAAGAAAGAAACCGTCATCGGAATCATCGGGAAAACACAAGGTGTCAGAATAGCAGCCAATCCGGCCAGAAATGCAATGAAAAAGAAACCCCACAGCGAAGAAGAAGTGCCCTGAATGTCGGCTTTCGTACCGCCTGTTGCTTCAACCGCAGTTTCCTCATTTCCAGTTACCAGTTTGCCATTATCTATAGTGAGCAGGATATCTTCATACAGGGCTACACAGCCAACATCATTACATACCATGTATGCGATTTCACCTTTTAACGAAAACAATGATTCGGTGCGGGTTAATATACGCTGTCTGAACTCAGCCATACCTTCGAATGAAGTGATGTTCATTTCGAAGATCTCATCATATTTTTCCTTTCCTATGGTAACTTCAAAAACATCCCCGTCAAGAACATATGCTTCGTTGGGTTCAAAAGTGAACTCTGTTGGCAATGGTCCGTTTTCAGGAATCTTTAAGGAGTACAGATGAAATCCCTTATCTATATTAGCCTTGAAGATAAGTTCATACAACCCGTTGGACACTTTTTCAATATCATATTCCCAGGTTACTGGTTTCAAGATTCCTGTACCCATTCCTGGGCCGGTAACACCTGAAGCTGTATTTTCAGGGCTGAGTTGAAAAGAAAAATCAACCTCGGATGGAGGCAAACAACGAGTATCGTCGCAACACATAAACTCAAGCGAACCCTTTACAACAACAGGCTGCTCGCCTGTGAGCCTGACTTTCTGACGAAATATAGCTTTACCCGAGAAGAATCTGAGTGTCATTTCAAAATTGGGGTCGTACTGCTCTACTGAAGGCGATTCTTCAACATTTCCGATGAGTTCATACCCGCTTGCAGGTTCAAAAACAAAGGTAGTAGCCGGTGGCGACATCGGAATGTTTTGAGAATACAGATGCCAGGTGGGTTCAATGTCTGCGGTAAAAATGAGTTCATACTCATTCGGTGCTTTTTTCTCGCTGCTGAAACTCCACTTTACAGGTTCCAGCACCTGCCCGAAAGCCGATGGCAACAAAAAGACTGAAACAAAAAACAGAGCAAAGATTCTATAAGATAAATACTTCATGATTATATTTGGTTGAAGGTCGCAAAATTACGATTTTATGAAATGTCGGGTTGTAATTCAAACCGGTTTAAGAACTTTTAGCATTCATCTGACAACCTAATATCGAATGGGGTTGCATTAACATTCACACATGATTAAAATAACTCACGCACTATTTATGGAAAAAGGCGTACTTAGAATGAGAGCAATCAATCAACACCAATTCGATCAGCTTAATCTAATTTTGTTAAGCGTAAAACTCTTTCCGTCTTTTCATCTACACAAAATCGTCTGTCTGCGCGGCACCCGGCAACCCAGATAATAGCGCCGGAATTGCTGCATAAAAGAAAGGTTTCCTGTTTCTCGTCATACTCAAAGTGTAATTCGGCAAAAAGATCACTCAGCAGTTTGCTCCCCTGCATACCATAGGGATAGAGTCGGTCTCCTCGTTTCCATTTTCTCAGAATCAAGGGGTATTCGATTTTATCTTCGTCAATTAATATCATAGACGGGGGAACTTTTAGATCGCTGATATCTTTTGCTGAGATGCGCTTGGCATTTAAACGGATCGGGCGCTCCAAACCTGGAAAATCCGCTTCCAAATAAATGACTTGAGTTTTATTGGATTCAATCCTGCTCAAAACTATTTTTTTCCGGCCAATGCTTAGCCTATGTGTTGCTGACCTGAACTCCTTTGAACCCGTCCGATTCAAAGAATCGGCCATCTGACTGATCAAATTCCCGCCAAATCCATACCTATTGATCAAAAGGTGTAGTATAACCTCCGGATGACTTATTGCCATTAGTTTGTTTTTGTCGATTTCTAAGCGATCAGAATCTGGATTGACGAAAGAAATATTTGAAAGCACCGACATTTCGTGAAGTGTTGTTTCATATTTGGACAACAGTCTTATGCTGTTTAACAGACCCGTCATGGCATTTGGATCAACTGTGTCGTACACCGGCATCAGATGGTGTCTGATGGTATTACGCAGATATTTATCTGACCAATTCGAACTGTCGTTTACGAAATCCAGACCATGTGTGAGGGCATAGTTCTCAACATCTCTTTTTCGCGCAAACAACAGAGGACGGATTATTTTTCCACGCTGAAACGGAATACCCCTCAGTCCTGAAGGACCGCTTGCTCTGATGAGGTTGATGAAAAATGTTTCGGCATTATCATCGGCATGATGAGCAGTGGCAATAAAATCGGCCTTTAACTGCACACGCAGCTTTTCAAACCATTCATATCTGAGTTCCCGTGCTGCCATTTGTACCGATAGACCATTTCTTCCGGCATATTCAGCCGTATTGAACTTCGTGGAATAAAACGGAATACCTCGCGTTTCCGACATGCGCTGAACAAACAATTCCTCACTGTCCGATTCCTGTCCGCGCAAACAAAAATTACAATGTGCAACTGCAATTCTGGCGCCGGTCCGTTGCAAAAGATCGAGCATAACTACCGAATCGGCTCCTCCACTCACAGCTGCAACAAAAAAACAATGTTCAGCCTCAACACCGTGAACGCTCAGAAATGCTGTCATTTGTCTGATCATAGCACAAATATAAATGAAAACGCATACAAGACTCATGAAATTCATCAGTTTGTTGCTGCGGACAATGGACCTTCACCTATGATTAATTATATACAAAAAAAAACCGCCGGTACTACCAGCGGTTTTCTCAATTGCATCATTTGCGAAGATTATTCTATTACCCATGTATTGCCACTGTTAAGCATATCGTCAACTGTTTTTATCTTCGACCGCTCTTTCTCGTGGATTATTGAATCCATCATAATGGTTTCAAATGTCTCTGCAGCAACCGAACGAATGATTCCAAGAGCAACAGGATACTCGGGGGGCATCATACGGGCCAGCATCATATGAATGCCCGGATCAGGATCATATTGATTATGTACCAGCAAATCGGATTCCGTAATACCATTTTCTCCGATGGTAACTACTTCAAGACTAGTGCCGCGTAATACAATACCCTTGTTTTTCTCTTTTCCGAAAATCAGGGGTTTGCCATGTTCGATCATCAATTGATTATCATCCTTTGTTTCTCTGGAAGTTATCAGCTCATGAGCCTTGTTGAAGAAAATAACACAATTCTGCAGGATTTCCACCACTGATGTGCCTTTGTGTCTGGCAGCCTCTGTAAATACTGCTGTCATATGCTTGGGATTGGTATCGAGTGTACGTGCAAAGAAATTGCCCTGTGACCCGATCACCAGTTCTCCGGGATTGAAAGGACGTTCGAATGTTCCCTGAGGGCTTGTCTTGGTTTTCGAACCCCTTGGTGTAGTTGGTGAGTATTGACCTTTCGTGAGTCCGTATATCTTGTTATTAAACAGAAGTATGTTTATGTCAATGTTGCGACGCACCGTGTGTATGAAATGGTTTCCGCCAATAGCCATGCAGTCGCCATCACCGGTGATCATCCAGACACTGAGGGAAGGGTTCGACAGTTTCACTCCGGTTGCAAGCGCTGCTGCTCTTCCATGGATACCGTGCATCCCATATGTGTTCATATAATATGGAAAGCGTGAAGAACAACCAATTCCGGAAACAACTACAAAATCCTCTTTTCGAATTCCAAGGTTCGGGAAGACGTTTTCGACGGAGTGAAGGATAGCATGATCACCGCATCCAGGGCACCATTTCACCATTTGGTCGCTGCTAAAATCCTCCTTGGTAAGCTGTATTATCTGATTTTCCATGAATTTACTCTCCATAACTTATTGATTTAAAATGGAATTGAACTTGTCTTCCAACTCGGCTATCATAAAAGGCAAACCCTGAATTTTGTTGTACTGTTCGTAGCGGTACTGTGGAAAGTTCATCTTGAGATACTTGACAAACTGACCATTGTTGATTTCGCAGACCAGAATTCTCTTAAAACCGGCAAACACCTGTTCCGTATTGCGGGGCAGTGGCATGATATAGCGGAAATGGGCAAGGCTGATTGACTTACCTTGTTCCTGCATTTTATTAACAACGGTGCGCATCACTCCATAAGTTCCGCCCCAGCTGACAATAAGCAGATCGCCGGTATCGTTGCCCAAAATTGCCTGATCAGGTATATAATTGGCCACACGCTGAACCTTTTCCTCGCGCAGCATGATCATTTTTTGGTGGTTGAGTGGATCGTGGGAAACATTTCCGGAGACATCCTCCTTTTCGAGTCCACCGACGCGATGACGCAGGCCTTCAGTTCCCGGAACTGCCCAATAGCGGTTAAGTTTTTCAGGATTACGTCTGTAAGGCTTATAATCTGGGTCGTTAGCGGCAACAAGCGGTGGTTTTATCTCGGGCAGGTCGGCTACTCTGGGTATTTTGAAGACTTCAGAACCATTAGCCAGTGAACCGTCGGTGAGCAGAATGGCCGGGGTCATGTGTTCAAGGCTGAGTTTGGCAGCATCAAATGCACCATAGAAACAATCTACTGAACTTTGGGCAGCAATAATGATTACAGGTGCTTCACCGTTGCGTCCATACAATGCCTGCATCAGGTCACTCTGCTCTGATTTGGTGGGTAAACCTGTTGATGGTCCGCCACGCTGTACATCCACGATAACAAGCGGTAGTTCGGTCATCACTGCCAGACCAATGGCTTCGCTTTTCAGCGATAGACCCGGACCACTTGTAGTAGTGATAGCAAGGGATCCGGCATAACTTGCGCCAATTGCTGAAACGATTCCGGCAATCTCATCTTCGGCCTGAAAAGCTTTTACACTCAATTCCTTGTGGCTCGAAAGTTCCTGCAGTATTTCTGTTGCAGGGGTAATAGGATAAGAACCAAGAAAAAGTTCGCGGCCTGATCGTTCGGCTGCGGCAATAAATCCCCATGCGGTGGCCACATTTCCGGTAATATTTCGGTAACGGCCTTTTTCAAGCGGCGCAGGCTCTACTTTGTAGGTGGAACCCAATGCTTCAATCGTATCGGCATAGTTAAAACCTGCTGCAAGCACGGCTTTATTGGCATCAACAACCAGTGGGTTGGCTTTGAACTTGCTTTCAAAATAATCATTTATAAGCTTCAAATCCCTGTTAAACAGAAACATAATTATGCCCAGGGCAAACATATTTTTTGTTTTCAGGGTAGTTTTATTGTCCAGATCGAGGTGCTTAACTGCTTCTTTTGTAAGCAATGTAATCGGAGCTTTGATGACGTTATACCCGTCGAGGGCTCCGTCTGAAAGTGGGTCGGCGGCATAACCTGCCCTTTCGAATCCCTTTTCGTTAAATGCGTCAGCATCGATGATGATAATAGCACCCTTTTTGATCCACTTCATGTTGGCTTTGAGCGAAGCCGGGTTCATGGCGATCAGCACGTCGGCCAGATCGCCTGAGGTATATACGGTGTTCTGCCCGAAGTGAATCTGGAAGCCTGAAACTCCGGCAACAGTTCCCTGCGGTGCTCTGATCTCGGCAGGATAATCAGGGAAAGTAGCAAAATCATTCCCCGCAAAGGCCGTTGAATCAGAAAAAAGACTACCGGTAAGTTGCATTCCGTCGCCCGAGTCTCCGGCGAATCTAACAACCACTTGCTCAAGACCTACTACCTTGCTTTTCTTTGTTGTCATAGTGCTTTGGTTAATGAAACTGCAAAATTAGCTTTTTAGGTCATTGCCTTTAATTGGGGCTTATCCAAAAGAAGACGATGATAAGGTAAAAAAACAATCATGTATCGCTCATCTATTTGATTTACAAAATATTGTTTTCTTAGCTTCAACAGACATTACTATAAAACACACCCCTAATTAATAATCAGTCTAAATACAAGATAAAATTAAGCAGCAGGAATCAACTGATATTAATTTAGACTATCTATAAATTAGGGAATTGATGAATAGATTGATTGCATATGGTTATCTTTGCACAGAAATTAATTACCAACCCCAAAATATTATCTTTATGGCTTACAAAATCACTGAAGATTGCACCGCTTGCGGTACATGTATTGATGAGTGCCCGGTTGATGCTATTGCTGAAGGCGATATCTATGTGATCGATCCGGACGTTTGCACCGACTGTGGTTCATGTGCTGATGTCTGCCCGGTTGAGGCAATCATCCCCGAATAAATCAGGTAACTGATACGAATAATGGAAAGCCTGTCGAAAGCAGGCTTTTTGCTTTTGATGCAACCGATTGAAAAAGCGACCCAAATGTAGAATCATTCTTAATAATTTGCATACTTTTGCACTGTGTTTCTAACTTCCTGTTTACATGGACCAATACAGCTTCTTGAACTCGAACGATCCTGCCGTTATTGAAGACCTTTATCAGCGTTTTAAAGCTGATCCTGATTCGGTTGATCCAGGATGGAAAAAGTTCTTCGAAGGCTTTGATTTCGCCACGGCCCATTTCCCGGTAAAAAAACAGCAGGAAACAATAACACCTGTTGAATTTAAAGTGCTCAATCTCATTGATGATTACCGAAAAAGAGGACACCTTTTTACCAGCACAAACCCTGTAAGGAAAAGACGCGCATACAGCCCTTCGCTCGACATTGAAAACTATGGATTGACCGAAAAAGACCTCGATAAAATGTTTGAGGCGGGTGCAGAAGTGGGCCTTGGAACGACAAGTCTGCGTAACATCATCGCTATGTTGCATCAGACTTATTGTAGGTCAGTCGGAGCCGAGTATATGTATATCCGCAATGTAGAAACACTCAGGTGGCTGCAAAAAAAAATGGAGGCGATCCGTAACTCCCCTCCCCTTACAGTAGAAGACAAGAAGTATATCCTTAAAAAGCTTACCAGGGCTGTTGGATTTGAAAAATTTCTCCATAAAAAATTCCCAGGCCAGAAACGTTTTTCACTCGAAGGTGCTGAGTCTCTGATTCCGGCGCTGGATGCCATCATGGAAAAAGGGGCGGAACTCGGGGTTGAAGAATTCGTGATCGGGATGGCCCACCGCGGCCGTCTCAACACATTGGCCAACATTCTGCGCAAACCCTATTCGGATATTTTCAGCGAATTCGAAGGAAAAGAATATGAAGACGAAACGTTGCTTGGTGATGTGAAATATCACCTCGGATACACTGCTTCCCGAAGAGCCACCAATGGAAAAACAGTTAAACTTACACTAACACCCAATCCATCACATCTCGAAGCAGTAGATCCCGTAGTTGAAGGAATTGTCAGAGCAAAGGCTGATCTTATTTACAACAAGGATTTTTCTAAGGTCGCCCCTATTTTAATTCATGGTGACGCATCGATTGCTGGTCAAGGTATTGTATATGAGGTGCTTCAGATGTCGGAGCTGAAAGGATATAAAACAGGTGGAACCATACATCTGGTAATCAATAATCAGATTGGGTTCACTACCGACTATCTTGATGCTCGATCAAGTATTTACTGTACAGATGTGGCCAAAGTTACCCAATCGCCTGTTTTCCACGTCAATGGCGACGATCCTGAAGCGGTGGTGTATGCAATACAGCTTGCAATGGTATTCAGGACAAAATTCCAGAAAGATGTGTTTATCGATTTACTTTGCTATCGTAAATACGGTCATAATGAAGGAGATGAACCCCGATTTACACAACCTTTGCTCTACAAAGCCATTGAAAGCCATCCCAATCCGCGTGAAATTTATGCCCGGAAACTGCTTTCTGAAGGAATTGTTACGCAGGAGGAAATAGATGCCCTTGAAAACCACAATAATGCCAAGCTTGAAGAAAGTCTGACCGGTGCAAGGGAGAAAAAAAAGTCAACCATTACAAATTTCCTTCAGGAAACCTGGGAAGATATACGAAAAGCAACCAAGGATGACTTTGAGCAATCTCCCCAAACAGGTCTCAGTAATGAAACACTTAAAACCATTGCAAGCAAAATTACCGATCTGCCTACTCATTTGAACTTCTTCAGAAAAACGCAACGTTTGCAAGAACAAAGGCGAGATATGGTTTTCAAGGATAACAAACTCGACTGGGCCATGGCCGAATTGCTGGCTTATGGCAGTCTGCTTATAGAAAACAAAAGGGTTAGGCTTAGCGGACAAGATGTTGCTAGGGGCACGTTTTCGCATCGTCATGCCGTGCTGCGTGTTGAAGATTCAGAACAAGAATATATTCCACTCAATCATATTACAACTGATCAATCTGAGTTTGAGGTTTACAATTCATTGCTGAGTGAATATGGCGTACTGGGTTTTGAATACGGATATGCCCTTTCTTCCCCACATACACTTACGATCTGGGAGGCCCAGTTTGGTGATTTCAATAATGGGGCACAAATAGTTTTTGACCAGTTTATTTCAAGCGCCGAAGATAAATGGAACGTGATGAACGATCTGGTTGTTCTATTGCCACATGGTTATGAAGGCCAGGGCCCCGAACATAGCAGTGCCAGAATTGAACGGTTTCTTACCCTTTGTGCAGAACTGAACATGCAGGTAGCTAATTGCACCACACCTGCCAATTTCTTTCATATCCTTCGCAGACAATTGCACAGACCATTCCGCAAGCCTTTAATTGTGTTCACTCCAAAAAGCCTTCTCCGACATCCAGCATGTGTTTCCACTCTTGAGGATCTGAGTAATGGTGGTTTTAAAGAAGTTATTGATGATTCAACTGCCAATGTAGAGCGAATTACAAAAGTTGTATTTTGTTCAGGTAAAATATACTATGATCTGCTGGAAGAACGAAGCAAATTAGGAAATGACAACACAGCCCTGATCAGGATTGAGCAATTGTATCCACTTCCTAAGAAGCAGATGCTTCAACTGATTGAAAAATACACACATACAACACACTTCATGTGGGTTCAGGAAGAACCTTTAAACATGGGGCCATGGAGGTTTATCCACCACGAGTTCAAGGAAGTCCCGCTAAGGGTGATTGCCCGGCCGGCAAGCGGAAGCCCTGCCACAGGCTCCCCCAAATTCCATCAGATCAGACATCAGAAAATCCTGGACAAAACTTTCGAAAATTGTGTTTGTCCCCATGTTGGAAAAGAATGCGGCATGATCTGTATTGGCAACAAATGGAAGTCGTTCGAAAAAGAACTCGAAACACTCAAAGTTGATCAGATCGACAGCAGATATCATTCTGCCGAAAACCAGTTACAATAAACGTATAGCTTTTAAATATGCTTATAGAAGTAAAAGTGCCCAGCCCCGGAGAATCCATCAGTGAGGTGCAACTTGCCGGATGGCTTGTTGAAGATGGTGCATTCGTAGATCAAAATCAGGATATTGCTGAAATCGACTCGGACAAGGCTACCCTGAGTATTGCAGCAGAGGCTTCAGGAACAATCAGTCTGAAAGTATCAGCCGGCGAAACAATTGCCGTAGGTTCGGTTATTGCAACAATTGAAAGTTCTTCCACAGACAATGCCAAAGCTGTTGTGGAAAAAACAGAACCAAAGACCACAAAAGCCGATCAAAAAGCCAATCCCGATCCGGCAGCTGCCTCCTCCAAAGATACATCAAAACCCAAAAAAGAAGAAAAGCAAACCTCCCTTGACCTTTCCTTATCTCCATTGGCCCGAAAAATGATGGAAGCCGAAAATATCCATGAGGAAGAACTGATAAATTTCTTTAAACATTACAGAATCAGCCGAAAAGACCTTGATTTTTACCAGCAACAAAAAACATCCGTTGTTCCATTAAACATCAAGCAGACAATTGGAAGTTCAGGTGCGACAGTCCGTACGGAAGACAGAAAAAAAATGAGTACACTACGTAAAAGACTCTCTGAGCGACTCGTATCTGTCAAGAATGAAACAGCCATGTTGACCACGTTTAACGAGGTGAATATGACTGCCATAATGGATATTAGGAATAAATACAAAGACAAATTCAAAGAAACTCATGGAGTTGGCCTGGGATTCATGTCGTTTTTCACCAAGGCTGTTACCGAGGCACTGATGTTGTTTCCACAAGTCAACGCACAGATAGCCGGCGACGAAATAGTGACATTTAATTATGCTGATATCAGCATTGCCGTTTCTGGGCCAAAGGGCCTTGTTGTTCCAGTTATCAGAAACGCAGAAAAACTTAGTCTGGCCGAAATTGAACTCGCTGTAAAAGATCTGGCCGTTAAGGCCCGCGACAACAAACTTAGTCTTGAAGAAATGACGGGCGGAACATTTACAATCACTAACGGAGGTGTATTTGGTTCGATGCTTTCCACACCTATAATTAATCCTCCACAATCTGCCATTCTTGGCATGCACAATATTGTTGAACGTCCGATAGCAGTGAAAGGAAAGGTTGAAATCCATCCGGTAATGTTTGTTGCATTGAGTTATGACCACAGAATTATTGACGGACGCGAATCGGTTGGTTTTCTGGTTAAAGTGAAAGAGATGCTGGAAAATCCGTCGAGCATGCTGTTCAACGCCAAAGATCCTGTTGAAACGCTACTGGGAATCTGACAGATAAGTGAATAGTAACGCATGAGGAGACAAGTAGATTTCCTGATCATCGGATCAGGCATTGCCGGATTAAGTTACGCCATTAAGGTTGCGGAGTTTGGCAAAGTACTCATAGTCAGCAAAACATCCATAAACGAAACATCCACCTGGTACGCTCAGGGTGGGATTGCCGCAGTGATGTATAATCCTGACACGTATGAGAAGCATATAAAAGACACCCTTGCAGCAGGCAATTTTCTTAATGACGAGAAGATTGTCAGACTAACCATAACTGAATCAACCGAAAGGGTAAAAGAACTTATTGAGTGGGGCACCCATTTTGACGTGGAGGAATCCGGACGCTACGCCCTGGCAAGGGAAGGTGGTCACTCAGAATTCAGGGTGCTTCACCATCAGGACAAAACAGGTGCTGAGATCCAGAGGGCTCTGGCCGAGAAAGTGACATCGCATCCCAACATTGAGATACTCGAAAACCATTTCACAATCGACATCATCACACAGCACCATCTTGGAAGAATTGTCAGACGGACCAACACAGACATTCAGTGCTTTGGCGCTTATGTATTGAATCCTGAGACAGGTGAAATCGACACCGTGCTGGCCAGAACAACCCTGATTGCCACCGGAGGAGCAGGAAATGTGTATCAAACAACTACTAATCCCACTATCTCGACTGGTGATGGCATCGCAATGTTCTATCGTGCTAAAGGCATTGTCGATAGCATGGAATTCATTCAGTTCCACCCAACCAGCCTGTACAATCCACACGAAAAACCTTCATTCCTGATTACGGAAGCACTCAGAGGAGCAGGTGCCATTTTGAAAGATATCAAAGGCAAAGAATTCATGGAACGTTATGACAAACGGGGATCGCTGGCACCACGTGATGTTGTTGCCAGAGCAATCGACAGTGAAATGAAACTTTCGGGAGCCGACCATGTTTATCTTGATGCCCGTTCAATTCCGGAACGCGAAATCATGCACCATTTTCCAAGTATATATGCAAAATGTCTTGGACTGGGAATCAATATTTTGAAAGAGATGATTCCTGTTGTTCCTGCTGCACACTACATATGCGGCGGCATCAGAACAGATGAATGGGGTCGCACAAGTATCCATAACCTATACGCATCAGGCGAAGTCGCTGCTACAGGCTTGCATGGTGCCAACCGGCTTGCTTCCAATTCATTACTCGAATCAGTGGTATTCTCCCACCGGGCCAGTCTGGATGCAGTTCGTCTTAATAAAACCACCGAGATTCAATCAGGAATCCCTGACTGGAATGCCGAAGGCACTGTACTGAATGAAGAAATGGTGCTGATTACACAATCGCGCAAAGAACTTCAGTCAATCATGAGCAACTATGTAGGAATTGTCAGGTCTAATCTTCGCCTGAAAAGGGCTTTGGACCGACTTGCGATCATTCATCGCGAAACAGAAGAACTTTATGAACGCTCGGTTGTTTCAACAGAAATATGTGAGTTGCGCAATATGATATCAGTGGCCTACCTGATCATCAAATTTGCATCTCAAAGAAAAGAAAGTATCGGACTACATTTCTCTATTGACTATCCACCTGTAAAACAATAGACTATGGCATTGATTAAATCCATCAAAGGCATTTCGCCTGTTTTTGGCAGCAATTGTTTTCTGGCCGAAAACGCAACTATACTCGGTGATGTGGTTCTGGGAGATAATTGCAGTGTATGGTACAATGCTGTAGTAAGAGGAGATGTACATTTTATTCGTATTGGCAACAATGTTAACATTCAGGACGGGGCTGTAATACATTGTACTTATAAAAAAGCACCGGTGAACATTGGAAATAATGTTTCCATTGCCCACAATGCCATTGTGCACGGATGCACCATATACGACAATGTACTTATCGGAATGGGTGCCATAATAATGGATCATGTTGTTGTCGGAAGCAATTCCGTCATTGCCGCCGGTGCAGTGGTTTCTAAAGACACAATCATTGAGCCGGGCAGTGTTTACGCAGGAGTTCCTGCCCGTAAAATCAAAGATGTGGATCAGCTTTTACTGGAAGGCGAAGTGTCACGAATTGCACGGTCCTATACGATGTATGCCAGTTGGCACGATCCATCTGTGAAACCTATTGACGAGCTTTGAAATCTTTTTCCTAAAATTTTGTTAATAATTTCTGCCATTACTGACATTAAACATGAATTGGCAGGTAAGTTGCTGTATAAAAATTAAAACTAATACTTAAAGAAAATGATGATTTGGATCATATTTGGCTTTTTTATGCTGTTGAGTTGGATAATCGGTTCGCAACTGAAATCGAAATTCAGGGAATACAGCAAACTACCGATCAATTTTGGAATGACCGGCAGAGAGATCGCACAAAAGATGCTTTCCGACAACGGAATTTACGATGTTAAAGTTGAATCAGTGGAGGGCGAACTAACTGACCATTACAACCCCCTTAAGAAGACTGTAAACCTCAGCCCGGATGTTTATAATGGCCGCAGTGTAGCCGCCGCAGCTGTTGCTGCCCATGAATGCGGCCATGCCGTTCAGCATGCCACTGCCTATTCGTGGCTGCAAATGAGGAGCACTTTGGTTCCTGTTGTAAGTTTCAGCTCAAAGTGGGTTCAGTGGGTGCTGCTGGCAGGGATTTTGCTGATAAACACATTTCCGCAATTGCTTCTGATTGGCATCATTATGTTCGCTGCAACCACTGTGTTCAGTCTGATAACACTTCCGGTAGAAATTGATGCCAGCCGCCGTGCTCTTGCCTGGTTGAGTGTAAGCAATATCACCACCCAAACAACCCATCCCAAAGCACAGGAAGCGCTTCGGTGGGCAGCATATACCTATATTGTTGCTGCATTGTCGTCCCTTGCAACCCTTTTGTATTATTTGTCCATCTATTTAGGACGTAGAGAATAGTTTTTGCTATCTAAAAAAATTAACCTAAATATTTATCTATTAATTATCACAAAATCAATCAGTAGTATGAAAAAAATCAAATCATTCATGGCAATAGCCCTGTTTCTGGGAGTTGCGACAGTGTTTACAGGTTGTAGTAAAGATGAAGATCCCATTATTGGTGATCCTTCAATCGACTTCAAAGGAGGGACTAACTATACCTTTGAAAATATAACAGTTACAACTAATGATCAAATCACAGTAGGCATTATGGCTGCCATGCATCCTGATACAAAAAAAGACCTGACAAACTTTAAACTGACCCTTGGCAACCAAACACTGGTGGATTCGACATTCACATCTGCCTCATTTGATGCTGATTACAATATAAGTTTTGCATCCGTTGGCACTTTTACACTTACCGCTGTTATCAAGGACGCTGACATGCGCACAGCAGAAGCTTCCTTCGACATCACCATCGAACAGGGTGGTACAGCAGTTAAGAAAACCACCAATATTGAAATGGGCTCCTTCAACGATCCCAAAGGAAGTTTTTATTCAACCGTGAATGAAATGGTGTATAAAGTAGCCGAAGCCAAAGAAAACCAGGCGGCTATCGATTTCATCTTCTTCAAAGGGGTAACAAACGCCAATTCTATCGCTGCACCCGATGATAGCCAGGTGAATACTATCTCTGATTTTCAGTTAAACGAATGGACTACCAAAAATCAGACCCGCTTCAATACAACTGCCATGACTGCAGCTGAGTTTGATGCCATCGGAGAATTTCATTTATTCCCTGAATTCAATGCAACCACTCAAACAACATTAGCTAACAATCTGAGCAATGGTCAGATCATTTATTTCATGACGCAAACAGGAAAGAAAGGCTATGTTAAAGTTGTTGACCTGTTCTCGAGGGGCGACCTTGCGAAGTTTGAAGTTATTGTTGAAGAATAGTCAATAGAATATTAGCTGAATCTAAACAGAAATGGGTGGTACTTTAAAAGTGCCACCCATTTTCGTTTCTATTCAAGTATCTCTTAAATACCACAAATAGAGAGGATACGGAATATTTATTCCCTTCTTACCCTGACGAAACCCATAACTGTTGTTCCTATGAAACCAACAACAATGAGTATCGCCTGAACTGTCATATCTTCAATGAAAAATATAGTTGAAACCAAAATCATTGTCCACATCATCGAATTAGCGCGAATTTTCTCCTGTATACTCATGCCTTTCTGAATATTGCGTATATAGGCTCCAAGGAACTTACTTTGAACCAGGGCATTATAAAATCGTTCAGAGCCACGTGCATACATGGCAGCTGCAATCAATAGAAAAACTGTTGTCGGTAAACCCGGCACAATGATGCCAATGATCCCCAGAGTAAGAGATATGCTGCCAATGATTATGAACAACAGCTTCATCATGATACATTCGGTCTTGAACAAAAAAGCCAGCCCGAAAACTCAAGCTGGCCCTTTATGGTCAGAAAAGAAATCTACTTCAGTTTAAGTTTAGCTTTTACCTGTGGAAGCACATTCTCAGCATTGGCACCAATATGAAGGAGGACTCCTGTTGCTGAATCAATAATATAGGTATAACCCTGATCTTTGCCTACATCTTCTATTGCTTTTTTAACCTTAGCAATCAGCGGATTAAGTAATTCATTACGTTTTTCATTGAACTCGAGGTCAGCATTTTGCTGAAAATCCTGAATCCTTGTTTGCAAATCAGTAATTTCTTTCTCTTTGGATTGTTTGATAAGATTCGACATGGTAGCCATGTTGTTCTGATATTCAGTTATTTTATTCTGATATTCAGTGGCCATTGTCCTCAATTCTTTTTCGAGCTGTTGCTCAAATTTCATCAGGGCAACCTCAATGGAATCGCGTTCAGGCATCAGGTTCATCACCTCGTTTGAATCGATGTAGCCTATTTTCAAAGACTGAGCATACAGGACAGTTCCTGAAACAAGCAGGAAAACAACAAGTAAAGCGCGGGTTAATGTTTTCATTTTATGAATTATAGATAATACTGTTTAATAAATTTCGGGCAAATTTAGTGATTTTTTACGGACACAAAAGAAAAAACCAATTACCTTAACAATCATTAACCATATAGGTTTAATAGCTGATAGACAGGGAAACAGTTCTAAAGTCAACCGGTTATTGCTAAGGCTAATTCTTTTTCCGATCCTCGCGTCTGACTGTTTGCATCACTGTTCCAATTTCGTCCAAAACCTCATCACTGATGTCAAGCTTTGGACTGGCATAAAGCATGGTAGCACCTGTTGCTTTGTCAAAGATAAAAGCATAGTTACGTGTTTCAGCTATTTCCTGAATTGCATTGTACACTTTCTCCTGAATCGGTTTGACTAATTCTTCTCTTTTCTTAAACAGGTCGCCCGCAGGACCAAAATATTTCATCTGTAAGTCTTTTGCTTCCTTCTCCTTTTTCAGGATTTCTTCTTCCTTTTTCTTTTTCAAATCCTGTGGCAGAAGCACTGCTTCAGTCTGGTATTCTTTATACATTTCTTCAACTCTGGTGAATACCTTTTTTATCTCCTCTTCCCATTTAGCCGAAAGCGTATTCAGTTCTTCCTGTGCATCATTATACTCAGGTATATTAGTCAGGATATAGTCACTGTCCACAAAGGCAAATTTTTGATTCTGGGCATGAAGCCGGTCCGGCATAATAACACCGATAACAAGTGCCATGAAAGCGACAAACCATTTCATTGATTTCATAAATTATCCTCCTATATTAGTTTTTAATAATTCAGTTTTATTCAAAAAACCTGCCAAACTTTTAGTTAATCGATTGACTGATTGATCGAGAAGTGGAACTGGCTACCATTTGCTCCCGGAATACCCGGGATTTTATCAAAGCCATAGCCCCAGTCGAGGCCAAGTATGCCAAACATTGGCAGGAAAACACGGACCCCAAAACCGGCCGAACGTTTTATATCGAATGGATTGAAGTTATCAAAGCCTAACCAGGAGTTACCTGCTTCAACAAACCCAAGTCCGTAGATGGTTGCACTTGGATTCAATGATAATGGATAGCGAATCTCCATGGTGTATTTGGCAAATATGTTGCCGCCAATGTTTTTGTTGGCATAGTAAAATGGTGTAATTGTTTCATTTCCGTAGCCACGCATGCCGATGATCTCGCGTCCGTCAAGATTATTGTAACCCGATAAGCCATCACCTCCAAGGTAAAACCTTTGGAAAGGGGTAACCCCAATATCGCTGTTGTAGTATCCCAGAAATCCTAGCCGGAGTCTTGTTGCCAGAACAAATTTGTTTACAATTTCCGTGTAAACGCTTGAGCTGAATTTCCATTTATGGTATTCAACCCATTTGTAGCGATCATTTTCACTTAGTTCAGCATAATTCTCATTACTAAACAATGAGTAGGGTAATGTAGCCTCGAGCGAAAGTGAGAAATCACTACCCGACCGTGGGTAAATGGGTTGGCTGATCGAGCTTCTGCCAAGTACAATATTATAGCTGAACACGTTAAAAAACCCTGTGCCAGTGCCTACTGAAAAAATCTGTGAGTAATTTTTCAGATCGTAGCGCTGAAGATTAATGCCCTGATAAAGAGTAAAGAAGTCATCTGGCCAGGTTAACCTTTTGCCCAATCCCACCGTTAATCCGTTGATGGTAAATGATGCCCTGTTGGTATCGGAACGTGCAAGACCATTTGAATAGAGCGAATGGTAAAATGAAACAGTGAGTGAAGTGGGCTTACGTCCTCCGAGCCAGGGCTCGGTGAATGAGGCGCTGTAACTCATATAACCTTTTCCGTAGGTTTGAAACCTCAAAGAAAGCTTCTGACCATCACCCGTCGGGATTGGCCTGTAGGCTTGCCGATTGAAAATATTTCTGACTGAAAAATTGTTGAACGATAAACCTAAAGTTCCAATGATTCTTCCATAGCCCCACCCTCCGGATAATTCTATCTGATCGGCAGAAGTCTCTTCTACAGCATATTCTATATCTACTGATCCGTCAGCAGGATTAGGAAGGACATTTGGCGATATGGATTCCGGGTTAAAATACCGAAGGTTGGCAAGTTCACGTGTTGTGCGGATAATATCGGAGCGGCTGAATAATTGACCCGGACGGGTGCGGAGTTCACGGATAACAACATGATCGTTTGTTTTTGTGTTTCCTTTGATCGAAACGCGACTGATGCGGGCTTGTTTTCCCTCGCGGATGCGAATCTCAAGATCTATGGAATCGTTCTCTATCAGAACTTCAACAGGATCAGCAGTAAAAAACAGATAACCATCATCCATATACAACGAACTCACATCAAACCCATTAGGATTATAATTCAGGTTGGTTTCCAATAATTCGCGGTTATACACATCACCTGCCTGAAGACCTAGAATACTGCTCAGAAACTCATCTGTGTATTTGGCATTACCAACCCAGTCTATTTTCCTGAAATAATAGCGATTACCTTCGTTTACTTCGATTTTTATTCCAATATTTCTATTATCGATTGCATAAACTGAATCAGAAACTACCTTTGCGTCACGATAGCCTTTCTGATTGTATTTGAAAACGATCTTCTGAAGGTCTTCTTCAAAGTTGGATTCGATAAATTTTGACGCTTTAAAGATACGTGGCCTGTAGTTACTGACAAAGTAATTCTCAATGGTTTCGAGGGCCCTATCCAATCTGAGCGCAACTACATTTTTGCCTGTTTCCAAAACCATTGGGCCCAATGGAGTTAAAGGATCGAAGTTTCCGCGCTGTTTGGTCTCTTTCATGGCTGCCTTTACCTGATCGTCGTTCAGGCTGTGGTTGCCCGTGATTTCTATTTCGGCAATACGCACTTTGGTATTCTTCTTCACCTCGATAAGCAGATCCACATAGTTATCGCGTGTTGGATCTGGTGTCTGAACTATGTTGACCGCTGTATTCAGGAAACCCTTTTCAGCAAAATGCTTTTTGATAATGGTTGTTGTTTTCACGATCAGGTGATCAGTGGCCACATCTCCTCTGGTGAGGTTAATTTTGGACCTTATATCATCTGCTTCGGTCTTCTTCACTCCAGAAAAACTAAATTTACTGACTCTTGGACGTTCTTTCAGTTCTATATCAAGAAAAATCAGATTCCCCTGAATGTTGGGCGCGGTGATTGAAACATGTTCAAATAGGCCCTGTTCCCACAACTTTTTCAATGCGTTGGTGATTTTATCGCCGGGAACTTTAATTTTGTCACCCACCGACAGCCCTGAGAGCATTATCAGGACATTCTGGTCGAGATACTTGATTCCGCTTACAGTGATTCCACCAATTTCATATTCACGTGGTTTACCATAATCAAATACTGATTGCTCATTACCAATAACTGTCTGCGGAAACGACTTTGATGCAGGAAGCAGCAGGGTCAATAAGAAAAAAACTGTAACAAAGAATCCCTTTTGGGGAAGAAGGCTGCTTATAGACATCTGATGGCTTACTTTTTGATTAATTGTTCGCTTGTTTTACCGAATCTTCTTTCGCGGCATTGGAAATCGACCAGTGCTTTGTACAAGTCTTCACGTCTGAATTCGGGCCAGAATTTATTGGTAAAATAGAGTTCGGCATAGGCAATTTGCCAGAGCATAAAATTACTCACTCTAAATTCACCGCTGGTACGGATCAGCAATTCAGGATCAGGCAAACTGCTTGTTGTAAGATACTTCCCCATACATTCCTGATTTATTTCTTCGGGTGTACAACGACCGGCTACCACATCTTCTGCGATCCGCCTGGCGACCATAGTAAGTTCCCAACGGCTCGAATAACTCAATGCCAGTGTAAGTGTCATTCTGTTGTTGCTGCTTGTTTGCTCAATTGCCTTCATCAGGTGCATATAATTGCGCTGGGGCAGACTTTGCAGGTCGCCGATGGCATTCAGTCTGATGTTATTTTTGTTCATGGTTGCCACCTCATCCTTTATTGTCTGAAGCAGCAGACGCATCAGGGCATTGACTTCTGTTTTGGGTCTCGACCAGTTTTCAGTTGAGAATGCATAAAGTGTAAGATAAGGTATCCCAAGTTCAGCTGCAGCTTCGGCTGCTTCACGTACCGAAACCACACCGTTTTTATGACCAAAAACCCTGTGTTTGCCGTGTTGTTTTGCCCACCGACCGTTACCATCCATGATGATGGCAACATGCTGCGGTAGTCGTTCAGGGTCAATTTTATCTTTGTAGCTGGTCATAGGAATCTTCAGCGTGAATTGTTGTTATCGAAGCTGTTACACGAATTTCGGCTTCCAAGGTTAAACTTATAGGTAAAAGAAATACCGGCAAAACTATACCAATCATTTGTTTTACTATTACCTCTTTGCATGTTGGGCTCGTGTACCATTGCAGGATCTGAGAGAACCTGTTCATTGTTGTTTGGATTGATTGATGAACCTGAAAGGTAATAGGTTGTACTCACATCATCAATATAGTCCGTAAATGTTTTATGCATCCTCCATTCCACTGCCATACCGAGTCTTTTTGTCAGGCTATACTTGAACCCTATTCCAAAAGGCACAGAGAATCCGATGTTGGAATATTTCTTTCTTCCGTCAAAACCAATGTTCTGTCCTTCGGTTCCGAGGTCACGAAGAGAAATACCGTCCAATGATCTCGGCGTAAATTGAAAAACCGAAACCCCTCCGAACAAAAACGGAGTGAAGTAGTCTTTTCGGCTGCCGGTGAAATAATCCAGAAAATTAAATTCGGCTACCAATGAAGCATCATTAATCCTGGTTTTAAATCCCAATTGACGATCTTCATTAAATTTTACTGTGGCATCGTCGGCAGTTACCTCAGCTGAACTGAGACTGAGCCTGAAGGCCCACCTTGTGTTGGCATTGTAGCGTGCAAGGGCCCCATAAGATAGTTTGGTCTGATTAAATTGCAGGGCAGGATTGATGTCGCCAATGTAATATGCCCCACCGCCAAACAAGCCAACTTCGAGGGTTTGCGCTTGCAACGAAGATGCTGCAATGAACATCGGGATCAACCATTTCAACTTTCTTATCATAGGTTTATTTGAATTGCTGAAAGCGGTAACTCAACAACAGGATATAATGGGGCTATTCCGCATTTCAGGGCACAAAAATATCATTTTTTTCCATCCTTTTCCCTTAATTTCTGATGTCGATCCCCCAAAGCAGTTTCTCCCGTATTGTCGTATAAAAATCTTTTCCCTCCATTTTTACCAGTCTTATATGAAATCCTGCCTTTTTCACAATAAGATCGACAGATTTCCCGATGACTGCCGACCTGCTGTCCAGATTAAGACTATAGCTGGTATGTCTGCCCGTAACCTTAAGTTTAATCAGGCACCTGTCGGGAATAACGATTGGTCGTACGCTTAAATTGTGTGTGGCAATTGGTGTGATAACAAAAACTGCTGAGTCAGGCGTTAGAATTGGTCCGCCGGCACTAAGTGAGTAGGCTGTTGACCCTGTAGGTGTAGCAATCAGGAGCCCGTCGGCCCAGTAAGAATTCACAAAAACTTCGTCGACAAACACATTAATTTTAATTAGCGAAGTTGTGCCTTGCCTGAAAATACTCAGTTCATTCAAAGCAACATGAAGATCTCCGAATAGACCTGTGGGTTGCTCCAGACTGATCAGACTTCTTTCTTCAATGATGTATTTTCCTGATACAATCCTTTCAACTGCTTCGTTAATTTCATGCTTCGCTATACTTGACAAAAAACCCATCCTCCCCATATTGATCCCCAGGATCGGCACACCTGAATCACGCACTACCGGCACTGTGTCGAGCATGGTACCATCGCCACCAACGGAAAGAAGTATATCGAATCCATTGCACATATCCTCATAGCCCAAAAAAGTGTCGGATAGTTGAGGAATTTTCAGATGTGGCGAAATTAATTCAGCAAAAGGCTTATAAAACACGAGCGAAGCACCGGCATCCTGAAACGATTGCAGAAGCTGCAGCAAATGAGGAATCCGCTCAGGCGTAAATGACTTTCCAAACAACGCAACGTTCATAAGGCGGTTTGAATTTATTGGCAAGGTTAACAATTATACCTGTTTGATCATTAAAATTTAACAAAATTTATTGAAAGCAATCATTTAGATAGGGGCTACAAAATGAATGAACAGTCCTTTTTCTGAGAGGTGATTGATACCATACTCAAACCTGAAAACCAAATCATAATATGTTACAAAATCAAGCCCTAGCCCAAAGCCATGCAACAAACGATTCTGCAATCCCGAACTCATCTTATCTGTTCGCTGCCTCACATAGCCAAAATCACCAAACAGATTGAGATAAACTGCGTAATGTACCTTATTGAATTTCTCTGATTTTATCCAGGGCAGCTGACTGACGCGAGGCTTCAGCAGCTGATACTTCAGGTTGTTCTTCATGATTCCCCAGTTATATCCTTCCACGACATACAATTCATACGATCTGACAATATCGTTGTTGAATCCGAAACTGGAAGACAGAAAATAAGGTTGTATACTTTTGTCCGTAAACCTAACCGTTAAATTACTTGCCCAGTAAACTCTGTTGGTTATCGTTTTGTAAAAATCAAATGAAGATTTGAGCACATAAAATTCGGGGTTTTCAAATCTGGTGAGCAGCTTTCTGAAACCCAGTTCAACATCGAAATAATGGCCTGTTAAAGGGTAGGGTTTGTGGTCGCGGTAGTCGTGCTTAAAAGTATAATTGAATGCCATATTATAGATTTCGTTATCAGTGTTGACTGAGTAATCTGGATTAAGTATAAGTATGGAATCGGCTATCCGAAGGTAGTCGAGTGTAGCAATCAGGCTATGGGTATTGCGGATTGCCGGACGGTATGTGAAAATAATTCCTCCGTATAAATTCTCACGTGCAAATCCGCTGGCAGGCTTAAAAAACAACTGTTTGTCATCGACATTGGCAATGGCTGCTTCCGGATTGCGCGATAAACCGGCCATAAACCCAAGCCCAAATGTCTGGTCGCGTGTAAGATAGGGGATGTCGTATCTGATAGAAAAATTTTGATTAAAACCAGCCCTTATCAGAATTCGGAATTGTTCGATACGTCCACGAAAATTATTATGAGTAAGTAACATGCCATAATTCACGCGGTTGTATTTTCCGGAACTAAACCAGGAGTTAAAATTCCTGTCGGCCAGTTCAAATATGGGGAAAGGCCAAAAATACCAGCGTTCGATGAACTGAAATTCAAGGTGCATCAATTGCCTGTAAACAGTATCGCGGATGGTATCGATAGTAACGAAGTTGAAAATGGATCTGTTCAACAAATTGAGCCTGCTCTGATTGGTGAGTCTGCAAAACTCAGAAAAACAAAGTGTATCTCCGCTGTTAAGTTCAAGTTCACGAACGATGATCTTATCCCGTGTGATTTTGTTTCCTTTGAGCCGGATATCACCTACAACAATTTTTTCTTTTTCACTGAAGGATAAACAGCTGTCAGGAGAAGGCGAAACAGTGTCAATTGTTTGGGCTACAATGTTTTCAGTTAAAAAAACAAGCAAAAGAAAATAAAGAATGAAACGCAAGCAAATATGCTTCATCAGATGTTCAGATAGTTCATTAAAGAATCGTAGCGTTCGCGCAAGTCATTATTGTCACTTTGTTCGTTAAATGCTGCTTTTATTGTATAATCAAACCGGTTGAAAGTTTGAATCACCGAGGCCATATCAATGCGGTTCAATTTCAGGGTAACATCCAGTTGTGTGGAATCAGGATCAGTTGAAATAAATACTGACAATATTTTGGCATCGTTCGACTCCACAATCCGCGAAATTTCTGACAGGCTGTAATCAACCGCACTCATTTCAAGCACGATGATGCCTCCCGGATCGTTTACTGACAGGGATAATGCAAAATTGTCGAGAAGGCTTTGCAGGGTTATTGAACCCAAATAATTCTCATGACTGTCGACCACTGGGATCAGGGTTAACTGGTTTTGCTGCATCAAACTCATTACATCGTACAAATGCTGGAAATCAAAAACATATGGTTTTGAAAGCGAAAGATGATGGTTTCCTACAGCTTCATCAAAATCATTGAAACTATAGATGTCAAATTCTGAAATCAACCCAAGAAAGCCTTCGCTATTTACAATCGGGAGGTGCATTACCCTGAAGTCCTCCATCCAACTCAGCGCAGTCCGGCCTGTATCGCTTGTCTTCAGCGGCAATATACCATCGGTAATCAAATGTTTAGCTAGCATAATTTAGTTCTCTTCGTCGGTGAAATCATTGTTAAGCATATTCAGATAACTTCTATAACGTGAAACAGGGAAGATATTTTCTTCGATTGCTTTTTTCACGGCACAACCGGGCTCGTGAACATGAGTACAGTTCGTGAATCTGCATTTATGCATCAAATTGCGCATTTCCGGGAATCGTTGAGACAGGGTTTCTTTCTCAAAGTCATACAATCCGAATTCCTTTATGCCTGGTGTATCAACAATCCAGCCGCCAAAACTGAGTTCGTGCATTTCAGCAAAAGTAGTCGTATGCATTCCTTTGTTGCTGAATGTTGAAATTATTCCTGTCCTCAGGTTCAGACGTCCATCAACTGCATTTAGCAGTGCTGATTTACCTACTCCTGAATGTCCCGTAATCAGGCTTACCTTGTCTTTCATTAATGAAACGAAAAATTCAATGTTGTACCCTGTTTTTGCCGAAACGTGTTTCACCGGATAACCTGCCATTTTGTAAACCGAAGTCATGTTGTTCAATGTTTCCATTTCCTTTTCAGAATACAAATCAATCTTATTGAAAACAATTGCTGCCGGAATGTGATAAGCCTCTGCTGTGACCAGAAAACGATCAATAAAACCACTGGTTGTACGTGGCTGATTGATAGTAGCAATGAGCACTGCCTGATCAAGGTTGGCTGCGATGATATGGCTGGATTTTGATAATCGGGTGGCTTTTCGGATAATATGGTTGTACCGTTCTTTAACTTCCATAATTATACCATTGCCATCATCCTGCAGTTCAACCAGCACTTTATCGCCCACGGCAACCGGGTTGGTGTTTCTCTGATCTTTCAGGCGATATTGTCCCCTCAGACGACACTCCAACATTTGTGCATCATCCAAACGTACAAGGTACCAGCTTCCGGTTGAACGTATAACAGTGCCTTCTGTCAATCGTTAATGAAATTGTAGTGTTTTCTGACTTTTTTCCTGATTATCCACCTGCATGTCAAGCCTTTGTGAAATGTTACAAAATCACCTTTTCCGATAGCGAAAACACCTTCATCAGTCAGTATATCAAATTCACCTTCCAGAATGTAGCATTCCTCCGTAATGTCATAGGACCAGTGAAAATCTGACTCTTCCTTTTCCCAAACCGGCCACTGATGAATGCCTTTCTGACGGACAAAGGTTTCATCAGGCTTGACATATGTCAATTTTTTCATCAATTTATCGCTTTTTTTTTCGCTTTCGTTTGCACCTACAAATATAGTGTTATTTTTGACTTTGATTTGACAACCAACTAATACATTCATGAACACCATCACCATTCTGACCTGGTTGCAGGCCCCTGTTCTGGCTTTGGTCTTTTTCATTTACATGAAGGCAAAGTTTGATTTGAAAACCTGGAAATATGTGTTCCGGGCACTTGGACTGGGTTTGCTTTCGGCAGTATTCATTATTTTGTTTGACATGATCGCCGGCCAGCTTGGGTATGATCAGTTAAAAAACCTCAAACGAAGTGCTTTTTTCTCATTTGTTATCATTGGTTTCGGCTCTGAGCTGGGAAAATTTCTGGTGTTACGTTATGTATTTTTACCCTTGAAACATTTCCGTAGTCCTTTCGACAGCGTTATATATTCAATAATAATTGCACTTGGATTCACGATCATCACACTGCCACTTTACGAATTCGGTTTCTTCGCGCGCAATGTCGAAAAACTGTTCCTCTTCACCTATCCGCTTGCAAATATTATGTTTGCAATCATCATGGGCTTTTTTGTCGGAATGGGCAAAATGCGAAAGAACAGATTAATAGATTCGTTTACCGGACTGGGTTCTGCCTCATTTTTCCATGGATTCTTCTTTTTCTCGTTCCTTACCTCCGACAAAACAATTCTGCTTTTTTACGGAATCGGACTGTTGTTTATTGGTTTGTTGCTTGCAGTTAAGGCAATGAATCTGAGGTATTCTGAAGAAGCAAAAGGAAATTAATCAGAACAACAGCTTCAAGATAAGCGGTAACGTTTACCCGGTAAGGCAGTCACAATCGCTTCAAATTCGAAACCCAATAGTATAGCTGCTACCTTGGAGGCTGGCAATTCGCTGCGTAGCATCAGGTCGTCAATGCCACATTCGTATCCCTTTGTCGTTTTCAAAATCTCCATTATTTTGCTTTCATCAGGATTGAATTCTCTGAAAAGTCTGGTTTGTTTTCCGCTACCAGGAGTTTTATCGTCCCAACCCATAATATATCTTATGTTATCAGCACTTTCGAGCAAAGCCGCTCTGTTTGTTCGGATGAAGTAATTGCAGCCTTCACTTAACTGATCACCTACCCTTCCAGGAAAAGCAAAAACATCCCGGTTATATGAATTAGCTATGTCGGCCGTAATCAGCGCCCCTCCCTTTTTTGCTGATTCAACAACAACGATAGCATCACACATTCCTGCAACAATGCGATTCCTGCGCGGAAAATTCTCTCTGTCAGGATTTGTTTGGCTGAGGAACTCAGTCACCAATCCACCCTGAGCAAGCATACGTTCGGCAAGACTCCGGTTTATTGCCGGATAAACTCTGTCGTGCCCATGTGCCATTACGCCTATAGTATTCAAACCTGCCTTGATTGCTGATCGGTGGGCACAACTGTCGATACCATAAGCGAGACCACTCACTACCAATACATCAGAAACAACCAGCTCATCTATAAGTTTTTCGCACAGCGAACGACCATATTCTGTGGCATTACGAGTACCAACGACAGCAATGATGCGTTGTGCATTAAGATCAGCACTTCCTTTATAATAAAGCATCATCGGACTGTCGGCACAATGTAGTAGTCTTTTGGGATAATCCGGATCGGTAAAAAACAAAGGTTTTACCTGCTCTTTATATATGAACCGAATTTCTTCCTCCGCCCTGCCAAAATCGTTAAATTGATGGATTGCATTCAAAGTGTACGAACCCATACCCGGTATTTTGGACAGTGATCGACGCTTTTCAGCAAAAACAGCTTCAGCACTGCCACACCATGCAATCAACTTTTTGCCCATAATATCCCCGACACCAGGGATCTGGGTAAGTGCTATCTGATACAAAAGCTGTTCTGACATGGGATCAAAAATACAAGATTTTCTCGACTTCAAAAACAATGTTAATAAATTGTATAACAGTTATTTATAGTAATATATATATACTAATTACTAAGTAGGTTGTTACTGTATAACTTAAGGATGGTGTCTATTCTTCGGCAGTGAAAAGTGGATTTAATTTCTACTTTTGCTGAAACGGCCTACTGTGACAACTGTTTCCAAAAGGATAATGATCTGCCCGCTAAATTGGGGCATCGGGCATGCAACCCGATGTATTCCAATAATACAACATCTTGCTGAACTTGGTCATGAAGTGATAATCGCTGCCGATGGTGCATCATTTGATTTGCTGAGACAAGAGTTCCCGACCCTGGAACACATCAGATTTCCGGGGATACATATTAGATATAGTGCATCTGACAGTCAGTTGATGAGTATAGTGCTTCAAACTCCTTCACTATTAAGTTCCCTAAAGCATGAAAATCGTTTTATCATTCAAAAAGCCAGAGATCTTAGGATTGATGCCATTATATCTGACAATCGTTATGGTGCTTATCATAAAAACCTGCCCTCAGTTTTAATTTCACATCAGTTAAATCTGGCTCTTCCTGAAAAAGTCAAATGGGCAGAACCTCTGATTCAGAATATGATACATAGGCTAATCAACCGGTTTGATCAGTGCTGGGTGCCTGATTTTGAAACAAATCCCAGACTCAGCGGCAGACTCAGCAATCAAAACGGAATTAAAATACCAATCCGTTATATTGGTATGCTAAGCCGTTTTTTGTCATCGGTCAATGACGCACACCTACAAGCAACAAAAGACCATTTTGTGCTTGCGGTTGTTTCAGGACCTGAACCCCAGAGAAGCCTTTTTGAACAATCGATCATCAAACATTTTACTGAAAGTGGATGCCCATTAAAACTGCTCAGGGGGCTTCCTGATGTGACAACCATCATTAACTGTGCCCCAAACATTCAAATTTACAACTATCTGAAAGGATGGGAAATGCATGATTTGTTTCTGAATGCCGACCATATTATTTGCCGCTCGGGCTATTCAACACTTATGGATTTAATGGCTACCGGCAGGGAGGCTTTTCTTGTACCAACTCCGGGTCAACCCGAACAGGAATATCTTGCTAATCATCTGAAAAACCTGAATTGGTTTGCGAGCTGCAACCAAAGTGAATTCGGCGGAAAATACCCTTACAGTCACAAAGAATACAAACCTCCGCTAATCGCATCACATTTCCCATTGCGTGAATTCCTGAGACAATGGTCAGACGAATAATGATTCTTTAGTAATTTTGTCATTTAGAATCTTTCTAAATTATTCAACAACTCATTATTATCATGCACATTAACAAGGAAATGAAGATGGCTGATGTGATTCATATGAATCACCATTTGCTGCATGTTATCAACAGGTTTGGCATTCAGCTGGGATTTGGTGAAAAGAGTGTCAGGGAAGTTTGTGAGCACTATCATGTAAACCTCAATTTTTTCCTCGAAATCGTAAACACATATCATGATCAGACTTATTTTCCGGTTCGTGAGCTTCAGGGTTTTCCGGTTGGCATGCTGATCGATTATCTGCAAAAAACACATAAATACTATTTAGAATATAAAATACCTGATATTGAACGTATTATCGACAAATTATCGGACGAGAAAGATTATGAATCCACTCACCTGATATTGCTTCAGCAATTCTTCCATGATTACAAAAATGAGCTTACCAACCATATACTCTCCGAAGAACAACGAGTTTACCCCTACATTCTGGCACTTGAACGCGCACTCAATTCATTGGATGATTCAAGCTGCAGCCCTTGCGTTGATTACTCCATAGATCAATATGAAGAAGAACATGATGATGTGGAGTCGAAGCTTTTCGACCTTAAAAACATAATTATTAAATACATGCCTTCGCCGCGCGACAGCAAGCTTTTCAATCATATGTTGCACGAACTCTTCGAACTGGAGAAAGACCTGAACAACCATGCACACATCGAGGATCTGATATTGGTGCCTATGGTTTCGCAAATGGAGCTGAAACTTGAAGAGTCAAACAATAGAAGAACCTGAACTAATGGCTCATCTTTCTGTCATTCTTTTTGAACCGTCCTATTTGATTCGTGAGGGAATAAAAACCCTGCTGGGAAATTGTGGAATTACTTTTTCCATGGAAGAATACGAACAAATTGGAACTAACTTCAACCGGTTATTAGACAAAATAAAGCCTCAGGTTGTTATCATCAATACAAAGCTGTTTAATGGATTCCTGATTGAAAGAAAAAGAGATCCCGATCACAATCCTATCATATTTGTTGCGCTTATTCAGCATGAGACTACAGACAATGTTTTAGGTCAGTTTGACTTTGTCATCGACACCACTTTTGAAAAACAGCGTTTGATCAAAACCTTTGAAGATGTTTTCAGGGCATGTTATAACCAATTACCTGAAAATGAATCGACAAGCCTGAGTGAGCGAGAAAACACCATACTTAAGTACATTGCACTTGGCTGGACAAATCCTGAAATAGCATCTAAACTATACATTAGTGCCCATACAGTGATGACACACCGGAAAAACATCACACGCAAGTTGGGAATTCGAACCATTTCAGGCTTAACCGTATATGCTATTCTCAACAAACTGATCCGTATGGAAGAACTGGAACAAGGAAATAAAATATGATCAGAACAGGTGTTTTTTATGGAACTTCCAGCGGGAATACGCTACTGGTTGCACAAATGGTTGCGAACGAATTTTCGCCTCATGCCACACTGCATAATGTTGAATTTGCACAATCAAAAGACCTTGAGCCATATGATCTTCTTGTTTTTGGAATCCCAACCTGGGGTTTTGGAAACATGCAATATGACTGGGAAAAGTTTCTTGATAAGATCAAACAAACTGATCTTTCCCGGAAAAAGATTGCTCTGTTTGGATTAGGAGATCAGGTACACTATCCTGAAACCTTTCTGGATGGTCTGGGGCTTTTGTACTCAGCACTAAAAGATAAAAGCATAATTGTAGGTTTTTGGCCACCTGAGCATTATTCTTTCAAAAATTCCAGGGCTTTGGTGGGAGGAATGCTGGCAGGTTTGGCTATTGATCAGGATAACGAAGAGTCATTGACAAAATCAAGGATAAACAGTTGGTGCAATCAAGTGAAAATCGAAATACAGGTTAATATCTGAAATCGGTTGTAAAACCTTTTGTGCTTGTTATTTGTTTGAATTAACAGTAATTTTGCAGCCCGAATTTAAAATCATTCTAAATAATCAGAACTCATGGAAAAAGTGGGAATATTTTACGGTTCGACATCAGGCGCAACCCGTGTTGTAGCAGAAAAAATCAGCAAAGAGCTAGGAGGATCCGTTGAATTACACAACATAAAAGAAGCAACTATAGAAATGATAGCATCTTACAATAACCTGATTTTTGGAACCTCTGCCTGGGGCATTGGTGATATGCAGGACGATTGGGAAGATTTCATCGACGAACTTGGCCAGATTGACTTCACCGGAAAAAAAATTGCAATTTTCGGACTTGGTGATCAGATGGAATATCCTGAGAGTTTTGTTGACGGCCTCGGAACACTCTACTGTCGTTTACCTGACAAATCTGTTGTTGTTGGCGAATGGCCGAAAGAAGGCTATAACTATTATTTCTCACTGGCTGAAAAGGATGATAAGTTTGTTGGACTGGTTATTGACGACCACCACCAGCCAGAGCTTACCGACAAACGTATCGGCGACTGGGTTAAAATACTTAAAAAATCCTTGAGTTAGCCCCTCTTATTTATAACATAGGTTGTTATAACAAGTCAAGAAATTTGGATACAACACCATAATTTGTTGAACTATTGTTATTTACTGCTTTGCTAATTGTTAATCTGTTTTGCTGTCCTTTCTAAATAACGCCCTTTATGTTCGTTTTGTGGAGTGATGATTCTTATTTATGCTTAATTTTGCGGCCAGTCATGCGCCATGAATAGACAAAACCCGGTATCGAAACTGATCAAGTTGATTATGGCTTTCGCCATTTTCTGGATGGTGATTGGCGACCTGATCACCTACCATCAGGAAAAGATATTCGGGAACAACTTCTTCGACACCCATAGCCCTTTTTCAAAACCTAAGTCAAAGGATGACGGCAAAACAGGGCATTTCGGTCATATTAAACCTGCCGATAAGCAAAACACAGACAACAACAGTGCCGAAGCTGTCTATGTGCATTTTGACCAGATAGTACAATTCATTGCCATGCAGTATGAACTTGGACTATTGCAACTTCAGCCCTCAGGCATCTTGCTGTTTACACGAAAAATACTGAGGGCTCCACCCTACTGCGTTTAGTTCCACAACCGAATTTTCATCCGGTATTTTAAGAATTCAAGATTCAGCTGTATGTATAAACAGCTGCTATTAAGGAATTATAGTTCAATTAATTGTTTATTAAAACCATATTTTCATGAAAAAGTTTCTATCACTTTCGTTCATTGTTTTAATTGCCCTATTCACAAACACAGCAAATGGGCAGGCAGTTTCCGACACAGCAAACATGGGTCAAGGTTATGCCAATGATGTTTATTACAGTTTTGAAAACGGAGTAATTAAAACCGAACCGAGAAGCAATTGGGACATTGCATTCTACACCAATGTCTGGAGTGCCGGAGTAATTATTAATGATGGCAATGGTGTGCTGGCCTATACTTATCCCAATGCTGATACCAGCGGATGGAACTCGGTTAATATTAGCGGTATCGACTCCTGGACACCGATATTTAACTCTGATACCATTTGGGAAGATGGTGCATTCAACCGCAATTCCCTTGGGCATCCTGATTATGGCTGGGGAGTTTACAACACTATCAGCCACGATGTTATTGGCGATTCATTGTATGTTATTCAATTACCCAATGGTTCTCACAAAAAACTCTGGCTACAGCGTAAAAACTCAGTTTCAAATACATATTATTTCAAATATGCCGACATTGATGGATCCAATGAGATGAACGTTGTGCTCAATGCTAATGATTACGCTTCAAAGCTTTTTGCTTACTACTCATTGATGATCGGTCAGGTTGTGGATCGTGAGCCGGCAAAGGATAGCTGGGATCTACTGTTCAGCCGTTATATGGCAATCGTGTATGATCTTGAAGGCAACCCGTCTTATTATCCTGTGGTTGGCATACTGCAAAACGCTAATATTGGAGCCAACAGGTTTCAGCCTGTAAACGAAGACTTTGAGGATTGGACAGCTGCTCCATTTGAATTGTATAAAACACGTATCGGCCATAATTGGAAAAACTTTGACATGAATAGTTTTTCGTGGCTTATCGAAGAAGATCTTGCCTATTTCGTACAAACTCAGGAAGGCAATGTGTACAAATTTGTCCCTACCTATTTTGGTGGTACTGCAAATGGAAAAACCGGATTTTTGAAGAAAGTAATCAGCCTTGTAGGAAACACTGAAGTTGAATCAGGCGACAACTCATTTGTGTTGTATCCAAATCCAGCTAATGATAAGCTCACCATTACCGGCTTAACACAGTTGTCAGGCAACATCATTATTTACGATCAACTGGGCAAACAGATTTACAACCAAACAATTATACCTGGACAATCATCAATGAACCTCGACCTGACAACCTTTTCCAAAGGACTATATATCGTGCGGATAGTTTCGGGCACAACTGAATCTGTTCAGAAACTAATGGTAAACTAAAGCAATTTAATATGAAGGCCTTACTGACCTTTTTCCTGATCGTGCTGTTTTCTGGCTGTGCACTAAACCTGCACAGCCAGGAAGCGGTGATCAGGATACTTGATGCGCGCACTTCCGAATCCATTCCTTTTGCACACATACAATTTGAAAGTGCTGATAAAAAGGAAGTTAACACTTCCATAACAAACTTTGAAGGCGTCGCAGCCAATCCAGTAAGGCATCTTAGTTACCTCCATGTTACTTACGTTGGATACCGTACTTTTTCAGATACAATCAATCCCGGGCAAAGCCTCACCATAAAACTGCAGCCCGTAGTCTATAATATGGATGAGGTCGTGGTCACAGGCCAATATACCCCTCAGCCCATTGACAAATCGATATTCAGGGTTAAGGTAATCGGATCGAAGCAGATCAACCGAAAGGCTTCATCGAACCTGGGGGAACTGATGGCCGGTGAATTGAATATAAGAACAGCGCATGACGGAGCGCTTGGATCAAAAATAACCCTTCAAGGCCTTGGTGGAGAGCACATCAAATTCCTGATTGACGGTGTACCGGTAATCGGCAGGATGAACGGTAATATAGATCTGGGACAGTTAAACCTTTACAATGTAGAACACATCGAGATTATTGAAGGTCCTATGTCGGTGATTTATGGGAGCAATGCACTTGCCGGGGTAATCAATGTGATCACCAAAGAAAACAAGCACAATAAAATCAAAGCGCAGGCAACATCTTATACTGAATCAGCAGGGGTTTATAATTTCAATGGCGATGTGTCGTTAAGGAAAAACAGGTGGTCGGCCTCCGTTGCAGGTGCAAGGAACTTTTTTGGGGGATATAGTCCGGTTGATACGAGCCGTTCGAAAAGATGGAAACCGAAAAGACAATACAATGCTGATGCCAGCATTGGTTACCAGCAGCAGTCAACCCGTTTAAGGTTCACCACTTCCTATTTCAACGAATTTATACTCGACAAGGGAAACCTCAGAAAGCCATATTATGAAAATGCCTTCGACAGTCATTTCAACATCAACCGCCTTACGACAAAACTTGACCTGAACACACCATTGTTTCGTGACCGATTTCTGAATGTGTTGACATCCTATTCTTACTTTGACCGGAGGAAAAACACATATTTCAACGACCTTACCAAACTCGAAAAAAGTCTTACAAAAAACCTTTCGGATCATGATACCTCCTCTTTTGGTCAATACCTGCTCAGGGCCGAGTTCAGTAAAAGCACCGAGTCTGGACCTTTCAATTATCAGTTAGGTATCGACCTGAATTATGAGGATGGGGCAGGGAAAAGGGTTTTGGATAGAAAACAATCTATGGGAGACTATGCTGCATTCGTCAGCTTCAAAATAAGACCGGGCATCAGGTGGATGCTTCAGCCTGGTCTTCGCTACAGCTACAACACCAAATACATAGCCCCTCTGGTCTATTCATTAAACACCAGATGGGATATCAGCGAACCACTCACTCTGAGGGTATCCTATGCAAAAGGTTTCAGAGCCCCTTCGATCAAGGAATTATACCTCGAATTTGTTGATATCAATCATAATATAAGGGGCAACGAGAATCTGAAGGCAGAAAATTCCCAGAACATCAACACTTCTTTAAAGTATCATCAGGTGAAAGCTACTTATGATTATGGTGTGGAATTAAATCTGTTTTACAACAACATACGCAACAGCATCACCTTAGCCATTGTTGACCCTGAAGAGGCATTGTACACATATGTTAATCTGGACAACTTGATCACACAAGGATTTCAGCTTAACTTTAATAACCGGATGTATCCCTGGCTAGAGGTAAAAACCGGGATTGGGCAAACCGGTCGGAAACAATTGCTTCATTCAACAGATAAGCAAACTTTCATATACACCTATGATATTCTGGGTTCCATAAACTATCTGTGGCGAAGACCCGATATCAGTTTCGATGTTTACTATAAATACAATGGCGATTATCCCGAGGTATTTCTCGGCAACGACGGAAACCTCCTCCGAACCATAATGCATGGATATCACACCATGGACGTTTCAGTATCAAAACAACTGTGGAATAACCGCCTGAATCTGCAGATCGGTGCAAAGAACCTCTTTGACAACACCAACATCAGCATTAAAGGAGACACCGGTACAGGCGGAATACACTCAGGTGGTACAACTTCATCGGCGGTGGGTTGGGGAAGAAGTTATTTTGTAAAACTGAATATTTTGTTCCAACAATTCTAAACATGCGCAATCCTTTGTTTCTATTGTTTCTGGCATCAGGCATTGTTTTTCTGTTCACAGGCTGTTTTAAGGAAGATGAGCGAATTATCCCTTATGATCGCGGCGAAAAAATTACTATGGTAGCTCCGATGACACAGAATTACAAATACCAGGTGTACATAGACCTCGATCAGCAGGCAATTGTTTCCACGAATCACAAAGCCGATTTCGACCTGATGTTTGAAAACTCAGCCGAAGGGTTCCGCATCATGCTCAACACTGCCGGGTTTATGAAGGCTGCCCAAACCGGAAAATATGACCTGTCGGAAGTGTTGTCTCAGGCCGGATTCACTTACTTATTCGATCCTTCCTCCGGGAACCGCGATTCGACGGCTATTGGCAACTGGATGACCATTGAAGGAACGGACACCACTTATTCAAATGAAGTCTATGTTATTGACAGGGGTTACGATGAATTCGGCAATGTGCTGGGTTTTAGAAAAATCACTTTCGACAGCCTTATCGGCTCAAGTTACTACTTTTCTGTGGCCAACCTCAATGGCAGCAACATGATTCAGGGCAGAGTGGATAAAGACCCGAACACCAATTACTCATATTTTTCGTTTAATAATGGTGGTAGTCAAGTGTATCCTGAACCTTCCAAACAGTCCTACGACCTGCTCTTTACACAATACACCACATTGTTGTTCACCAACGATGGCACAGCTTATCCATATCTGGTTACAGGAGCGCTCATCAATCCATTTAATACCTTTGTTGCGGTCGATAGCATGAGCACCTTCGACAGCATCAGTTTGCAGGGCATTGGTACTTTTACATTTTCGGATAAGCTGGATGTGGTCGGCTACAACTGGAAAGATGTGCTGGGCGATGTTGAGACAGGTAATGTTTTTTATGAAGTTAAACCTGAAAAGATCTATGTGTTGCGCACACGAAATGAAATGTACTTCAAACTTAGGTTTGTCAACTTTTATGCTACCGAAGGTTCCGAAGCAGGCGAAAAAGGCTATCCAACTTTTGAGTTCCAGAGGTTATGATTTTGATCGGATTTCATCTCATTTGGTCATAAACGGCAAATCCGGATGAATTTTCTCGCACATGCCTTTCTTTCTGGTAACGATCCTGACATTCTGTTTGGCAATTTTGTGGCCGACAGCATCAAGGGAAATTTGCTCGAACGATACTCACCCGGTGTAAAGCAAGGTGTTTTACTCCATAGGGCGATTGATGATTTCACTGACCATCATCCGGTGGTTAGAAAAAGCATAGAACGGCTGCAGCCAGCTTTCCGCAAATACTCAGGAGTTGTTACAGACATATATTTTGATCATTTTCTGGCAAAGTATTGGAGTGAATACACGGATCAGGAC
Source organism: Bacteroidales bacterium (assembly GCA_024710405.1). Lineage (GTDB taxonomy): Bacteria > Bacteroidota > Bacteroidia > Bacteroidales > F082 > UBA6192. Next base: position 105,696 of record JANJUV010000019.1, on the reverse strand, counting down.
CTGTCGGCATTTGCCACAAGAGTTTATAAGCTGTTGATTGTGCGCTATGCGTCACTTCCTCCAAGGTCGAAAAGGATTTTGCCCTGGATGATCGCACAAAACTGGCTTGTAGGATATGCAAACCTCAACGACCTGCAACGGGTTTTCAATGGCATGTCGCGCCGGGCCAGATTTGACTCAGGGATGGATCAAGCTGTTGGTTTTTTGAAAATCCATTATGGTGAATTCCTTGATGATTTCAGGATGTTTTTCCCTGAACTGATGCAGGAGTTTCAAAATGGCTCAAAAACTGAAAAGGACAATGAAACACCTATATCTTCTTTAATAATATAATTATCAGTGTCTTATAGATGTACCTTATCAGAAAATTGTATAGCACTATAAAATAACTTCATCTATTTGCATGGCAAAGTTTTCCCACATAAAACATAGCATCACAGCGCATCAGATTAAAAAAACCCTTGCAAGCTCATTTGACGTTAGGTGATTTATGTAGTTTTGTGATCGCATAATCATCCATAAGCCAGCACATGTCAGATCAGGAAATTTCCATTGAAAAGCGAATTGCTCTTCTCCGAACCTTTGAAGTCTTCCGTTCGCTCAATGAGTCGGCCCTGCAGGAACTGGCAGGCAAACTGACCGAAAAACGAACCCGTCCGCAGGAGCCTGTATTCCGCAAGGGTGATATCGGACGCGAATGCTACATCATTGCTGAAGGCGAAGTAAGGGTGCACGATGGAAACCACGTGATAACGCGGCTTGGCGAAGGGGAAGTCTTCGGCGAATATGCCCTGATTGACCAAAACAAAAGATCTGCATCCGTAACAACCGAAAAACCTTGTCTGCTGCTTGTGCTCAACAATAATGGACTTATGCCTTTTATGATGGATCATCCCGGTCTGCTTGTAGGCATTCTAATTACTCAGGTACGTCGGATGCGTGAGATGAATGAACTAGAAGACAAACTTTCGAAGAGCTACCTCAAAATCAGCAAACAAAAGCAGGAAATTGAGGCGCAGCATAACGCAATTAAAGAACAAAAAAAACAACTCGAAGAGCAAAACGTTCAACTGATCGAACTTAACGAAAACAAAAAGAAACTGGTCAGCATCTTGATTCATGGCTTGAAAAACCCACTTACCAGTGCTATGATGATGAGCGACCTGATAGCGCAATTGCATCCCGGTGACAAGGAACTGAAAGAATACAATCAGATACTGAAGCAATCGCTGATGCGCATGGATGAGGTATTCAACAACATCATCACAGGAAATCAGAAAGAAGAAATATCCTAGTGGGTTTTAGTCATGTTTTCAGGAACCGCTAAAATAAAATCGGCCACGCCTTTCTTTTCATCCGGAAGCTTACTGATATCACCTGCTTCGATAGTCGCAATGGTCATAATGCTCAATTCGGGACGTAGCCTCCGCAGATACCAAATGATTCCTTCGAAATTATCACTGTGGTAGGTTCCGTTGAAGTGAATGAATTTCTGTCCGCTTTTCAGGTTTTGGTCAATAAACCATGCCATTGTAGCGTCTTTGATTGCCTGAGCTTTGGGAAAGTTTTCAGAAGTATGTCCGGGTGTACCGCCCATCATGGTCAGCATGTTTTTATAGCCGGGTAATTCAGGGTCGTAAGGCATCGGTAGTGGGGCAATCCATGCTTTTACATGATCCGGCAGCGTGTCCAATGATTCAATACCGTTCCGGTAAACCATTGAAGCATAGCGCCGGGGGATGTTTGTGGCAACAAAACGCAGCTGATGGTCTTTTGCAAACTCAACAAGTGGCTCTATGTCTGTTTTATAGTTAGGCCATAGCCTCACTGATTTTTTGAACGTTTCCTTGTCAATTTCTGAGCTCAGAAATTGGTCAAGACCCTCCTGATTGTCGGCTTCAAACATTTCGGCACCCATCACCAGATTGGCTCCAAAGGCATTATGCAACTCCGTTGTGAGTTCAACCTGAAGCCAGTGACTGATGGGATTATTGTGAAGTTCACCAAAAAAAACCACATCCGCTTTCTTTGCGGATTCGATAAGTCTTTTAAACTTCACTTGTTTACCGGTTTTGTTGTAAAGTATGTAGGCCGGTTTGTCGCTTCTGAACGAAACGAACAGCAAGAATGCCAATATCAGCAAGGAAAATTTTCTAATCATATGGATTATTTAGGTAGGTATTCATCAACGAAAGATAGCGGCAGCAGCATGCTCATGCTGTTGCATATCATAACCGGACCGGTGTGTCCGCGCATGATCACGCGCATTTCGGAAGCACTGCGGTTTTCGCTGTCGGCCATTACCTGACGGCATGCCCCGCAGGGCGGAATGGGTCTGTCAATAATCCCGTGATGACTTCGCGCAGTTATTGCAATCGCTTTAACAGCAACGCCGGGATACTGAGCTGATGCATAAAACAGCGCCACTCTTTCGGCGCATAAACCTGAAGGGTAAGCAGGATTTTCCTGATTGTTTCCTGTTATTATGTGACCGTTTTCGAGCAACACAGCGGCTCCGACACAAAAACCCGAATAAGGTGCATTGGCTTTGTCAGCAGCTTCAGAGGCCTGTGCCAGCAGCATTAAATCATGTTCCGGTAACGCAGCGCTATCATTCTCGATCTGAAATTCAAGTGATATTACTTGTTTTTCCATATCAGGCTGTTAATTGGGTGCTAAGATACATGATTCAACTGAATTGCATCATCTTTCGGAATCTCTTCTTCGGGTCTTTTGACGGCAAACAGAAAAAAACAAGTGAAAAAGGCAAAAAACGTCACACCGTCTTGAGATTCAATAGTGTCCTCGGTGAGCATTGAAAGTAATAAAATGGCAAAAAATACCGAATAAAAATAATTGCGGTGCATACCTGACTTAAAGTACACGTAGAACAACGCAAAAACAAACCATGCAAAACCGAAAACACCAAACGCAATGAAAACAGACAGGTATTGATTGTGTGAACGCCACCGCCACTGCAGCTGAAGCGGGGATTCTATTTCTTCATAGGTTTTTCTGAAAATAAAAGGCAGGTCTCCTGTTCCGACTCCTATCCAGAAATGTTGCCTGATAATATGGAACGAGGCCTTCAGATATTCAACTCTTTGCATTACTGAACTGCCATTTGGATCGTTCAGGCTTGTATAAATTGTGTACCCAAGTAAAATTTTTGAGATGCGTGTGCGAAGACTTGGGCTGGTAACATAATTAATGTTGGCTATGCCATTCTCGACCATTCTTACTTCCTTGTCAGTCATTCCGGCCAATCCTTCTGCATCCTTGCGCAAATTAAGTGAAGTCATAAACCGGATAAGAGTGTATTTAAGTTCCTGGTTGGCATTGTCCCTGCCATTGAATTTCAGATCAGAGCGTTTATCCCAAGCTTCCTGAAGTTCATCGAGGGAAAGATAAAGACCTACATACTTTCCATCTTCAATTCCGAAATGAATTGTGTCATGCACGTAAGGATTACCAAGCTTCGTATGGTTATCCAGAAGTGCATAATCTACTGGTGGCGGAGTGGTAAGCTCACGTATAACTTTGTTGAGGTAGAAATATCCGATTACAGGCAACACAACAAGAACAACCACAGTTAATACCCTGACTTTTATTGTCGACAGGAAAAACAACCTGACAAGTAAAAGACCTACAATAATCAAAAAAACACTTAGCATTCCAATTGCAGATTCCATTAGAAACAAAAAGCCTGTCAGCCACACAGCAAGAGCTGCAGCAGCTATTCTCCATTTCCACTTCAGGGTGTGGTCGTAAAACACAAACCATATGAGGATGAAGACAGCAAATACAATATTCAGGCTGAAACGAACAGGATTAATAAACACGGAAATCTGCCGGATATCGGTGAACTCCTGTTTCAGGTACTCAATAAATCCAAAGGCAGTACCTGTAAAAACGGTCAAAACATACAATATAAGTAACAATTTCATCCTGTTGAAACTGATCCGTTCCATAGTGCTCAGCACAATCGGTAATAACAGTAAAGGCAGTTTGGTTCTGAGATCCTTGAGTGCATACTGATAGTCGGATGTGTGTATTAGACCTACCAGATGCAGCAGAAACAATGACACAAAGATCATCGCCACTTTGTTCTGATAAAACAGGGCAAACTTAGTAACCAGATTATTTCGTGTGAGTCGGAGCATATAGCCTAAAAAACACCAGACAGCCCTGAAAAAGTTAGCTTTTCTGAAAAATCTGAATGTGACCTCAAACGAAAAGCCCGACCACAACCAAAGTCCCAGAATGGTAAACTGGAACACACTCATAGTGAAACGTGAGGTAGGAATACTCATCGCCAGCAAAAGCAAAGCAACAAAATATGCGTCGGAATGAAATTGTTTCTTGTAAAAATATGTCATTTTAAGTCATTAGTAAACATCAGGGCAAGAGCAGTTTTACATAAAGTTCCTGGTCGGAGACAACATCAATCGCTTTCTTCAGTTCAGGATCATTCTGTAGTGAGGCAATAATTTTCCCTTTCTGATAATAATACCTTGAAGCGATCTCAACTTTAAGCATTTCCTCAATTTCTGACCTGTGTTTGAATATATCATTCTTTTTGTATTCAATGAGTTGTTTTTCAAGTTCAGTAATATGCGGGCTTACTGCGTGATAATAGTTTTCTTCTTCAGCAATTTTTCTGAGCGCTTCAATCATATCCTCGCTTTCAGTACGATAGGTGAAGTTTTTCTGCTGAACAAATTCAACGAATTCGGTATATGTTTCATCATCAATACCAAAGCTCTCAGCATCAACTATTGAAGAGTGCTTTCGGGCATATAGATTTGCAAAATCGAAAATAAAGTTACGCGCATAAAGATTTGAGCTGACCGCACTAAACTGCAATGGTTCAAGGAGTATATCCGGTACAATACCACCACCATCGGTCACCATCCTGCCCTTTCGTGTTTTGAATTCACCTGCTACTGTTTCTTTGCTGGCAGTGCCGTTGAGGGCCGGATTATTATCTGCATAATCAACTGATTGAATGCATCTTCCTGAAGGAATGTAGTATTTAGCTATTGTTATTTTTAACTGGGTGTTGTAGGACAATGGAACAACATTCTGCACCAAACCTTTTCCAAAAGTACGCTGACCTATAATTACTGCCCTGTCAAAATCCTGCAAAGCCCCGGCAACAATTTCACTTGCAGATGCGCTGGCTTCGTTTACCAGCACTACAATAGGGATCTCCGTATCCACCGGTGACATACGTGTACGGTGTACCGTATTTTGCTCCGAAGTTTTTCCTTTGGTCGTAACAACGATTTCTCCTTTAGGCACAAACAAATTCGTAATATCAACCGCTTCATTGAGTAATCCACCTCCATTGCCTCTCAGATCAATGATTAATCCTTTCAGCTGATGTGCCTCTTTCATCGCCATAAAAATCTCTTTCATTTCAGCAGCAGCTTTTTGCGTGAAACCCGAAAGCCTGATATATCCAATGCTTCCTGCCAGAACAGTATGATAAGGAATATTGTCGATACGGATTTTTTCTCGGATAAGTTGCTTTGTGAAAGGCTCTGATTCACCTTCCCGCTGAGCTTTTATGGTTATCGATGTACCCGGTTGCCCTTTCAGTATCTCGCTAACCTCCTGGCTTGTTTTCCCCTGCATATCCAACCCGTTGATTTCGAGCAGTCTGTCGCCAGGTATTAGGCCGGCCTTCTGAGCAGGAAATCCCTCATATGGTTCTGAAATGATTATATAGTCACCCGATTGCTGTATCAATGAACCTATTCCGCCGTATTCACCTGTGGTCATCAGCTGAAACTCTTCAATCTGCGATTCAGGAATAAAAACCGTGTAAGGGTCAAGTGCATTCAGCATAGCCTCAATTGCTGTCTTATTCAGGCTCGTTGGATCAATCTCATCAACATAGTTAAGGTTGAGTTCCTTTAGCAGACTCATATAAATGTCAACGCTCTTTGATAATTCAAAGTTGTTATTGTTTTGTGCCTGAATAATAGTACCTGAAAAAACAAAGAATACCAAATAGAATAAAGCCCGCTGCATATCAATAAATTGTTTCAGGGCACGGGATCATAACCGCTTCCGCCCCAGGGATGACAAGAAATAACTCTTTTAAAAGCCAGCCAACTCCCTCTGAGTGGGCCGTGCTTTTGAATCGCTTCCACACTATACACTGAGCAGGTTGGCACATATCTGCACGATCGTCCGAAAAACGGAGACAGGGTATATTGATACACCCTAATGATCAGAATGAGAATGCCCGACGCTATTGCTTTGATGATGCGCATGGAAAACTGATAAACGCTGTAAAATTAGGATTATTTTGGCTTCAGCTTCCTTTAATTCGGGCAGACCCTTTCCTACATAAACCAACCCGACTTCAAGACATGTATTTGTGGCAAACAACTCATTCTTCAACATCTGATTATTTTTGCGCCATGCCTCACGTGTATATCTCTTAATATGGTTACGGTCAACAGCTTTCTTAAAATTTCTTTTGGGCACCGAAACCAAAAAACGAAGTGCACCTTGCTTGTTCTGAAAAAGCCTCCAGTAAAACTTATAAGGATAAATAAATGAATGTTCTCCTTTGCCAAAGACTTCATTTACGGCATCCCGCCCGTACAGCCTATCGGATTTAGGCAATCTCTGGCATGAATCATTCATTTTACATGAGAATAACTGTCCATTTCGGGTACGACAGCAATTGAAGGTGATCTACGGACCGGCTTATTTCTTCCGTGTTTTTTTGTTTTCATTTTCGATGAACTCCTCAATGGCCATAGTCATTGAAGGGGATGTTTTAGTAGGGGCACTTATATGAAGTGTAAAGCCCTCATCGATGATTGCCTGAGAGGTGGATTCGCCAAATGCACCAAAAATGGTGTCGCCCTGTTTAAAATTCGGAAAATTCTTAACCAGCGATTTTATCCCTGCTGGGCTGAAAAACACCAGCATATCATAATTTTCGATCTTGATTCCTGAAAGATTGCTGGCTACAGTATTATACATCACAGCCTTTGAGTAAAACACACCCGACTCGTCAAGCATATCGGTCATGCTACTTTTGTGTATGTCGGAACAGGGCAAAAGAAACTTCTCATCCTTGTGTTTTTTGATGATCTCCATCAATTCGGCGAAACTTTGCTTGCCGTAAAAAATCTTTCTTTTTCTGTATTGAACGTACTTCTGAAGGTAAAAGGCGGTTGACTCGGAGATGCAAAAATACTTCATCGTTTCAGGCACCTCAAAGCGCATTTCTTTTGAAAGCCTGAAAAAGTGATCAACTGAGTTGCGGCTGGTCAGAATCACTGCATTGTGCTCGGCCAAAGATACTTTATCCTTTCTGAAATCTTTGGCAGCAACGCCTTCAATTTTGATAAATTTATGAAAATCAATATTCAGGTTGAATTTGCGGGCAAGGTCTGCATAGGGCGATTTATCCAATTCGACCGGTTTAGGCTGAGAAACAAGAATATTTTTGATCTTCATTTTAGTGATTGGGCTTCCGCTGTTAGCTATCAAAAAACAATTTGGCTCAAAAGATTCCTGTCGGCTGCACCAAGTAACAATCAATCGTTTATATCCGCATTTTGATTGAGGCACCTATAAGGTCACCCGGTAAAACTTCTTGCGCTTATAAGCCCGATCGATTTGATTAAAACCAGTACAGGAACGATTTCAAGGGCGCAAAGATATAAAAAAATTAGCAAACCCGAATATCTGTGCATCGACAAACCAATCATCAGACTTCTTAACAAGCTAATTATAAGCAGTAACGCGGAAATAAAAAGACTCAGATACCAAAAAAGATTGAGCGGCATATACGTGACCACTATAGCCAAAACCATAGCAACAATTGAAAAAACCAATAAATGCGACAGCATGTTGGCAAGGTAGAAGGTTGCTGGTTCAGAGCTGTCGAACAGAAATCCCAGCAACCATGCCATAATTATCCTGAATAAAACAACGGATCCCACAAGGATCATCAGCATTGGGATTGCTGCTGATGAAGTATCAGCATAAGACTCTGAACTTCCGCCTAAAAAAAACGGAATCAAAGAGGCTGAAAACAAGGATACCGAAAAAATATAAACCAGTGTAAAAACCAGGGCAAAAAAATGGCGTGTAGGATTCCACTCACGAAGAAGTTGATGAAGTCCGTTGCTGCTGAAACCAGCCGTGAGCAGTAAAAAAAATCTGCGTGGATTAAACTGTTTTGACAAAACGATCAATAACAGAAACATCAGTGTTCCAATGACAATCCATCCATCAACAGAGTGAACCCTGGTTCGTTCCAGATACTCAAACCGTGCTAATGGTTTGGTTTGCACAAACCACTCTGTAGCCTCTTGCGGCGATTTCATTGGTTTAGGAAAAAAAACGGGTGTTTCAGCCTGCCATATAACCGAATCACCTTGTACAGAGTCACAAGGGTAAGGCGCTAAATCCCAGATGATGTCGATTGATTGGACCATTGTATCCGGTGAAAACCAGTTTCGGTGCAAAACTACAATTTATACTCATTATAAACAAAGGCTGGTAAAATATTATTCTAATTATCAGTTATTTAGTCTATTAAATCATTGTTATTCCTATAACAGAAAATTAACCCGTTTATGAAAAAATCGGTACTTTTGCGAAGAAATTATTGTATGTCCACGACATTTAATCACAAATGGATTTAATATCTAGGATCCGTATTCAGGCAAAAGACAAAGGCGCCAGAATTGTATTGCCCGAGGGAACGGAGGAGCGCACCCTGAAAGCTGCAAATGAAGCCATCAAAGCCGGATTGGCACAAATCACCTTACTTGGCAGCCCTGTTGACATCAGTAACAAGGCAGAACAATGGGGTTTGAAAGAAATCAAAAATGCCATTATAATTGATCCGACCGATCATCCGCTGAAGCTTGAGCTTGCCGAATCACTTGCCGATCTACGTAGATCTAAAGGATTAGAACTTCATCAGGCACTGAAACTTATCGAAGATCCTTTATACCTGGGTGTAATGCTCATTAAAAAAGGTTATGCAGACGGCGAGGTGGCCGGAGCCGACAACGCAACTGGCGACGTGCTTCGTCCGGCATTTCAGATCATCAGAACCGCTCCGGGATTCAGTGCTGTTTCAGGTGCATTTATCATGGTTTTCGGCAATAAACAATATGGCGAAGAGGGAATTATGATTTTTGCAGATTGCGCTGTTAATCCTGATCCATCTGTTGTTGAACTGGCCGAAACTGCGATTGCTTCAGCTTCAACAGCCAGAAATATTGCCGGTATCGAACCGCGAATTGCCATGCTGAGTTTTTCTACCAAAGGAAGTGCAAAACATCCTAAAGCTGACAAGGTAATCGAAGCCACCGCACTCGTGCGTCAACTCAGGCCCGATTTGCGGGTTGACGGCGAACTTCAGGCTGATGCAGCAATTGTTCAAAGTATAGGAATTAAAAAATCTCCCGGATCTGCAGTTGCAGGAAAAGCTAATGTTCTTGTCTTTCCTTCACTTGAAACCGGAAACATTGCCTACAAATTAGTTCAACGCCTGGCTGGTGCCGAAGCCATCGGCCCCATACTTCAGGGTATGGCGGCACCAATCAACGACCTTTCGCGCGGATGTTCGGTAGATGACATCATTAATCTGATTTCCATTACAGCTAATCAGGCGATCGGACTGAAAAAAGAAATTATTGAACACAAAGAAAAGATACATTTATGAGTGAGAGTTTATCAGAATTCAGTCTTGGGAAGCGCATCCAGCCCAAAGGCATGATTCAGAAGGTCGGTGTGGTTGGATGTGGTGCTGTTGGGCAAGAAATCACCCGTACCATCAGCGAATATGGCATTGATGTTATTTTTCTCGACACAAGCGAAGAACGTGTCCAGGAAATATACCAGCAACTGGGCGAACAGCTCGATGATGTAATTAATCACTGGGGCCTTACTCCGGGCGAAAAAAGGGCAATCATGAGCCGCATCAAAGGCACGACCAGATTCGCTGATCTGGCTGATTGCGACATCGTCATTGAGTCGATCAGTTCGCGAAAAAGAGGAACAAGCATTGAGTTTCGTCGTGAGATTTTCAGACAGGTTGAATCTGTAGTAAGACGCGACGCAATCATTGCTTCCAATATTGCCACATTGATGATCAGCGACTTGGCCGAAGTGCTTCAGTATCCTGATCGTGCATTGGGCATCCATTTCATTCTGCCTATTTATAAAACACATGTTGTTGAAGTAGTCAGGGGAATCCGCTCATCTGAAGAGGCCTTCCAGCAAGTGGTCAAATTCGCCGGAATGATCAACAAACGCATCATCACCCTGAATGAATCCCCGGGCAACATCAGTACACGAATGATGGTGACAACAGTTAATGAAGCATGTGAGATTTTGATGGAAGGTGTGGCTTCAGTAAAGGATATCGACCTGGCCGTGAAAGAATCGACCGGTCACTTATACGGACCTTTCGAAATGGCTGATCGCATCGGACTGGATAAGGTGCTCAAATACATGGAAAACCTGTATCAGGAATTTGGCGAAAAAAAATATATGCCTTCCCCTATAATCAAGCGTCTTGTACGGGCAGGTTATCTCGGAAAACACGTCAACAGAGGATTCTATAACTACCTATCCGGAAAGCCTCAGGATCAAACAGTAAGTTGTGCGGTTATAAAATAGTTATATCATTCAGAAATAAAGATCATATGAAAATCATTGTGCTGAACTGTGGAAGTTCATCAATTAAATACCAGTTGTTTGAAATGCCCTCAAAAACCGTTTTGGCTAAAGGTCTCGTTGACAAGATTGGCCTCAAAGGCGCAGCTATCAAGCATAAAAGAAACGACGGAACTGAAGCTAAACTCGAAGGTGAAATACTCGATCATCAGGCTGGAATCGAATACCTGCTCGGAGTACTTATCAGCGAAAAATATGGCTCTATACGCAATCTGGATGAAATTGACGCTGTCGGTCATCGTGTAGTTCATGCAGGCGAAAAATTCAGCGGGAGCGTTTATATTACAGATGAGGTGATTGATGCCCTTGAGGAATGCGTTGAACTTGCCCCATTGCACAACCCCCCTAACCTGAAAGGAATTTATGCCATGAAAGAACTGCTGCCCGAAATTCCGCAAATTGGAGTTTTTGATACAGCGTTCCACCAAACGATGCCTCCTAAGTCATACCTCTATGGAATTCCATATGCACTTTATGAGAAATATAAAGTCAGACGTTATGGTTTTCACGGAACCAGTCATAAATATGTATCCAAAAGAGCCTGCGAAGTTTTGGGTTTGGACTATGCAGCTCAACGCATAATCACATGTCATTTGGGAAATGGCGCATCAATGGCTGCCATTCAGGGCGGCAAATCGGTCGATACCACAATGGGTATGACCCCCATCGAAGGGCTGGTGATGGGAACCCGCTGTGGCGATCTCGACGTAGGGGCCCTGTTGTTTTTAGCCGATAAAGAGGAGACGAGCATTCAATACACCAGCGTGATGGTCAACAAGTTCTCGGGAATGCTTGGCGTATCTGGTGTTTCGAGCGACATGCGCGACATTGAAGAAGCAGCAAATCAGGGCAATGAAAGAGCACGTATAGCATTGGAAATGTACCAATATCGTGTGAAGAAATATATCGGAGCTTATGCTGCCGCAATGGGCGGGGTTGATCTGATTGTGTTTACAGGTGGTATAGGCGAAAACGACACAGTCACCCGCACACGTTCACTCGAAGGCCTTGGATTTTTCGGTGTTGACCTTGATGTCGAAAAATCATTAAAATCGCGCGGTAAAGAAGAAGTTATTACTCTTCCCGGCTCCAAAGTTATTGTAATTGTTATACCCACTGACGAAGAACTTATGATTGCCAGCGACACCTTCGACATTGTAAAACAACTCGAAGAAAAAGCTGTTGTGTAACTTTTTCGGGAGGCTATCATACACCTGAGTACCTTCACAAAAAAAACTGTGGCGCCGCTGCTATACACACAGCCGGCGCCACATTCAATATTATTACAAGCCCGGATTTACCAGCCTGAGAGGCTAATACCCACTGAATACGGGTATAATTCCGGCCCTTTGTCCTTAATAAACATGCTGGTTAATGAATAATTCGCATAAAGATTTATGATTCCCCAGCCTGCACGTACGCTTGCATCAAGCTTAAAGGGGCGTTGGTGAAAACTGCTGCGATCCTTAACAATATTGCGTGTTGAACTTCCGGGTGTTTGCTTCACCACAGGCAACAATTCATTTGTTTCGGGATTCCTGAGCCGATACTCTTTTGAAGCTTCGTTGAAATAGATTTTTGTGTGTGTACTGATTCTCCATCCACCAACAACTCCGGCTGCAAAATGAAATTTATCTTTGGTTTTTGTACCTTTCGACTGTATTTCAAAATAAACAGGAAGTGTCAGATAAAGGTTAACCAACTTACTTTTCCGCACTGATGCACCTTCCATCAGATAACCTTTGAACACAGATGAATCGGAAACCAAAAGTGTATTTCTCGAAAATCTGTAATTGTTCCATGACAATCCCAAACCACTGACCAGACCAAAAGTACCGGATTTGCTCAAAGGTATGTTCTGCTCATAAAAATTCAGGTTCACGTTGATGCTTTTCTCCATCCTGAGGTCAAGGTAAGATTGACTTGCAGGGAAACTCATATTAAAATCAGGTGTCAGATAGCCGTTCAGTCCCAATTCCACACCTGCCCAGTGCCCATTGAATTTATGACGACGTTTCCGGTTAACATTTACATTACCTTTTTCGTCAACTTCGATATTCAATCCACCGATGTTTACCCTTGTGGTATCACCTTCGATCACTTTAACATTGATGTTTCCAACCTTAACAGTCACAGAATCTCCTTCAGCTATATCTGAAGCCACACCCGGAATCTTTGTTCTGAAAGTGTTGTCATTAAGGTTGTATTCCATGGGTTGTTTATCGAAACTAACCGAAGCGGCACCAGACACATTAGCATCGAGACGCTCAACTGCCCAAACCTTTGCCGAACTGGCACCACTTGCTACAATTACAGAATTCTCTGTTTCAAGGTCAAGTGCTGCAAGTTTTGAAGCACCACTCATGTTAACTTTATGGCTTTCTGCATGGCCATCTAGTGTAAGTTTCGCTGCTCCCGAGATATTGGTGACCAGGTTTACATAAGAAAGTGCTAGATTGAGTTTTGATGCACCACTGGCTTCCAGCTCAAGGCTTTCGCCTTCGATCAATTCTGTGTTGCTGACATCGGTGGCACCTTCAGCTTTCAGTCCGGTTAAAGAAGGCAGAGAAACCGTGGCCTGGAGTTTTGTTGCATTACTGATATTCCTTGGAATGATCTCAAGTGTGCTTCCTTTAACAACTACCTGAATTTTATCGAACAGATTATCATCAGTTTCAATGTTCACTGAATGATTTTCGGAAGGAAGAATGACCAATTTCAGGGTTCCTCCAACCAAGATCCTGTCGAAAGCTGCTGTTTCATAACTTTTTACTGACACATTACCATTCCCTTTTTGCTGGGCAATAATATTGCCGGCAAAAATGAAGGTGATCATTAGCACGATGACAATTGATTTAAGTAAAGTTTTCATGATGTTTAAATTATTTTCATCCTGTGACGGAAGGCGGGAATAAAAAGTTACAGCACTTCAGCAAAAAATAAATCACTCACCGGCTGAGCCTATTCTTCTGGCAATATTTATTCTGTCTGACTGTAGTTTTATTGCTGAAACATTTCCCTGGCTGTCGTGTGCTTTAGTGAAAAGAACTTCTTTGTCGGTAAGGATATTATACGTTTTTACTCCGGCAGAAGCCAAATCCCATAGCAATGAACTCTTGCCCTGCTGTGATTCAACCGTCTCGGGCTTTCTGTCGACTAAAGCTGAAGGAAGCAGGTTAGCAGCGAGTTTCTCTGCAGCATTTTCAACAATTCGACCCAAAACAGGTTTGCGTTCAGGTTGAGAAGATGAGGCCAGTTGTCCATGATTTTGCTTCAGCATTTGGCTCGCAGACAACGGACGGACATAAACGGGCGACCCGCCGGTTCTTAATGATATGGCATCAGAAAGGATGGCTGCCATAACAGGCAACACCTCATGCCTGAAAGAAACTTCCTCTTCATCAGAAACTGCTTCTGAGGCTTCAACAGCCGGATTTTGTTGCACAGCCTTTGTTGTTGCTGTTTCAATGCTATTGGCAGCATAGGTTTCGGCAATTTCTGCCGGCTTTGCATCAGAAATCGGATTTATACCACTTACAATCGGGGGTTGATGTTTGGGCTGAGGCACTTTGGATGGCCCGAAAAACCACCAGGAGACACTGAAAAGTATAACCAATGCTGCGGCAACGCTGCTCCAGACCAGTTGTCTGTTTACCACAATCTCAGCCGTATTAACCTTAAGAGATTCTTTAGCAGGAAAATATACAGTATGGTCAGGTGTTAATCTTGTATGCTCATACATGCGATAGACTTTAACAAAATCAGGGTTAGCTTTCAAAAAAATCCTGAGATGTTTGGCTTCCTGCTTGTTCAATAAGCCTTCAATGGATGAAATGAAATAGTATTCGTAATTCGTTTCATTGATGTTTCCAAAAGCGACAATTTCGGGTTTCTTCAACGATTCCTTCCCGTCAAAAACCTGATATTCAGGAACAATTGCAGGCATACTACCTGTGAGTTCATCCCAACTTCCCAGGAAAGGGTGGTTGTAAATAAACAATTTTAGTGCTTCTGCCTGTTTTTCCTCAAGCCTTCCCTCGATGAAATCGAGCAACCATGCTTCGTAATTTTCAATTGTGATCTTCATATCAATGTTCATCCATTACTGTGTCCAAACAACTGATATAATTTCTGAGGCTCATTCTCGCCCTGAAGATGTACACTTTTACCTGTGCTTCTCCCAAACCGGTTATCTGACCGATTTCATCGTATGAATAACCTTCATAATCGCGCAAAAGCAGCACCGATTTCTGCACCGACGGAAGCTTCTCAAGGGCCTCATCCAAAACCTCTTTCAAATCAGAATAGGCATTCTTCACACTGGAAAATGAATGATGATGAGGTTCAAGCCGTTGGATTCTTTCATCTTTTCTGATCTGATCAATCATGGTTCGGTAGGCTGTGGTATAAAGATATGCTTTGGCTTTTTCGCTATTTACTTCTTCAACTTTTTGCCACACCTTGGCGAACGATTCCTGAACAATATCACGTGCCTTTTCAACATCACGTATCTGTTTCAGGATGAAACGATACACTCCATCCGCATAAGATTCCACACATTGATTGTACTCTTTCCGGGTCATAGGCACATTGGATAAACCCAGGCTCATGACGGACTAAAGTCCGAATAGTTACAAAGGAAGTAAAAAAAAATCAATCAAGTTTCAAAACAGCGAGAAAAGCCGACTGCGGAACTTCGACATTTCCAACCTGTCGCATTCTCTTTTTACCTTTTTTTTGTTTCTCAAGCAGCTTCCGTTTTCTACTGATGTCGCCACCATAGCATTTTGCAGTAACGTCTTTTCTCAGGGCTTTGACTGTTTCACGGGCAATGATCTTTGATCCTATGGCTGCCTGAATGGCAATATCAAACTGCTGTCTCGGAATAAGTTCGCTGAGTTTTTCGCACATTTTTCGGCCAAAGACATAGGCATTGTCCCTGTGAATGAGTGTTGACAAAGCATCTACTGAATCTCCATTCAGCAGGATATCAAGTTTCACAAGACTTGCCTGGCGGTATCCGATAATGTGGTAGTCAAAAGAAGCATATCCTCTTGAGATTGATTTCAACTTATCATAAAAGTCAAAAACAATTTCGCTCAATGGCATTTCAAAGGTTATCTCGACTCTGTCGGAAGTGATATATACCTGATTTTTCAGTATGCCCCTTTTATCGATACACAAGGTCATAATAGCACCAAGATATTCGCTTTTGGAAATAATCTGAGCCAAAATAAAAGGCTCCTCAATAAAATCAAGGTGGTTGGCATCGGGCAGACCGCTTGGGTTGTGTACCTCTATCATGTCGCCGGCAGTAGTGTATGCTTTGAACTGAACGTTGGGGACAGTTGTGATGACATCCATATCAAACTCCCTGTCGAGTCGTTCCTGAATGATTTCCATGTGGAGCAAACCCAGAAAACCACAGCGGAAACCAAATCCCAGTGCAGCTGATGACTCTGGCTCAAACACCAGTGATGCATCGTTTAGTTGTAGTTTTTCGATGGAGGCTCTGAGTTCTTCATAGTCATCAGCATCAACAGGATAAATACCAGCAAAAACCATAGGTTTCACGTTTTCGAACCCTTCGATCGCCTTTTCTGCAGGACGTTCAACGTGTGTTATTGTGTCGCCAACCTTAACTTCGCTTGAAATTTTAACACCTGAAATGATATAGCCCACATCGCCTGCTGATAGTGTTTGTTTTGGAATCTGTTTGAGTTTCAACACACCTATCTCATCGGCATTATATTCTTTTTCGGTTGCAATAAACTTTACGTGGTCTCCTTTAGACAGTGTGCCGTTGATAATCCTGAAATAGGCGATAATTCCGCGAAAGGAATTGAAAACAGAGTCGAAGATGAGGGCCTGCAGAGGTGCTTCAGGATCGCCTTTCGGAGCTGGCACTCTCCTGATAATGGCATCCAGAATTTGGTCTACACCATAGCCTGTCTTTGCACTTGCACGAATAATATCTTCCCTGTCGCAGCCAATCAGGTCGATGATCTGATCTTCCACTTCATCGGGCATAGCACTGTCCATATCAAT
This sequence comes from Bacteroidales bacterium, assembly GCA_024710405.1. Taxonomy (GTDB): domain Bacteria; phylum Bacteroidota; class Bacteroidia; order Bacteroidales; family F082; genus UBA6192. The sequence goes on along the minus strand of JANJUV010000019.1, from coordinate 88,917 downwards.
CTTATTCATCACCGGAATGATTTCAAGATCATGACCCATAGCGAGATACAAATTCGATATGGTTTGTGCCTGAATACCCTGTGTTGCATCTACCACAAGCAAAGCCCCTTCGCAGGCAGCTATGCTTCGCGAAACTTCATAGCTGAAATCAACGTGCCCGGGAGTATCGATCAGGTTAAGTATGTATTGCTTACCCTCGAATAGATATTCCATTTGGATAGCATGACTTTTGATAGTGATTCCGCGCTCACGCTCAAGGTCCATGCTATCCAGCACCTGCTCTTTCTGGTCTCTTACGGCTATCGTATCTGTCAACTGCAGCAGCCTATCGGCTAAGGTGCTCTTTCCGTGATCAATATGAGCAATAATACAAAAGTTCCTGATGTGTTTCATATGGGGCAAAATTAGCAAATATCCTTCATCCTGCGCAAGAGGTAGAAGACAGCACCGGATTGAAATTCAGACAAACAACAGCTGATGCATGAATCATTCATCTGCTAGAAGGCTCAACAAGCCCTAAAGAAAAGAAAAAGTTCTGCATCTGGACGAGTATCCGGTCAATCCAGTCCTTGATTATTCCCTTAACATGTTTAGCAATATGGATAAACATCCTGTTTCATTATTTCCTGAATCATTGTTGTTACATTTGCAGCATGAACTCCTCCTGCACAGAATGGAGGCGTTGGTTTTTTAACAATTATTGATTAAACATTGACTAACTATTAGTAATCAAAACACCTTTCCAATGACTCAGAAAGTCTGACTGACGATTTATCTGTTCATAGTCAGATTGAAGCCTGATGACACCTTCACAACTTTCATGCTAAAGCATTAAACAAAACGATACATGAGAATTATAGAACCAGATCTGATGCCTCAAGCCAACGGCCACTATTCACAGGCTATTGAGCACAATAGTCTTTTGTATATTTCGGGACAGTTGCCTTTGGATCACAAAAACAACAATCTGATGCCGGCGGGAATTAGAAATCAGGCAGAACTTGTGCTCGATAAATTAGACCAAATCCTGCTGACATCTGGCAGCAACAGAAATCAGGTTATTCAGGTACGCATTTATATAAGTGATGTTCATTTGTGGTCTGAGGTAAACGAAGTGTTCGCTGCTTTTTTCGGAACTCATAAACCAGTGCGTTGCATCATACCCTCAGGGCCGCTGCGTTATCACGCGCTTATCGAACTTGAAGCTATTGCAGCTTTGAATGATTAATAAAACATTGAAAGATAATTTTTTTGAAAATCTGACTTTAACGCAGTAAATGATGTCAACCAAAGAAAACATCGGAGCATTCTATGATGAATTCTCTTCGAAACAACAAGAAACAGGTGTCAATCTGAGGCATTACAAACTGATGCAACTAATGATTGAGGCAGGGCTCAGGCAAGGGCACCATGTACTTGAAGCAGGCTGTGGCATAGGTACTTTAACAGGTCTTATTGCAAGTTTTATCCGTAAAGGAAGCATGGTTGCAGCCGACATCAGCAGCAGGTCAATAGAAATGGCTAAAAACAGGCTTGCCGGAAAAACCAATATTCAGTTTGTGGTCACAGACATGAAAGGGTTTGTGCATCGCAATCCTTTCGATTTTATCGTCTTGCCCGATGTGATGGAACATATCCCTGTTGAGCAACATCCTGAACTGTTCAAAACGCTCGCACAGCATATGCATGCAGACTCTGTTCTTTTAATTCATATACCTCATCCGTTGGCTCTCAACTATTATCGCGAACATCACCCGGAAACTTTACAGATTATTGATCAGTCACTTGATGCGGAACAACTCATCAGAGATGCATCACAAGCCGGCCTCCAATTAGTTCAATACAAGGCATATTCACTTTTTCACCGTGAGCCGGATTATGTGTTGATTCATTTCAGGTTAAGCGAAGCTGTTAAACTCCAACCATACAGCAAGATAAGAATCATTCTCAAAAAACTTTCGTTAAGAATCCGTCTTCTGTTCAGCGGTTACTTTCAGAAATAATCTGACTCACTCATTACAGATTGTTCAATATTATAATGACCCAGATAGATGATACCAAGTCTTCCATCTATCGAAATTAACTCGCCTTTATGAATTGTTCGCCCATCGAACTGGCACATTTTGGCGTCCTCATCAACCATCAGACTGCTGCAGTTAACAACGCAGGTTTTGCCGAGCCTTACTGCTGTTACGGCAGCATGAGAAGTTGCGCCGCCTCTTGCCGTGAGTAGTCCGTCGCATGTAAACACCATGCCAATATCGTCGGGCACGGTATCTGGCCTTATGAGTATCATTTTCATTTCAGGATTCAGTTTACGAAGTTCTTCCATATCCTGTTCGTCAAAAGCGGCAAGACCGTTCATGGCGCCACCGCCAATACCGATACCTCGTCCAATGATGTCCATTTCTTCAGGTGGAAGACTGAATCGGTAGATTTCCTGGTCAATCCGGAGGTCCTGATCACGGGTTTGTAAAATATAAAGATCTTCGGGCTTGTCCGACTCGAAAGTAAATTCGATTTCCTGGGGGCTATACCCATGATTTTCGGTAAGTTCGATGGCAAGGTCGAAAAGCTTTTTATAAATGGATGGATAAATTGTTTGCATGGAAGCTGCCTGAATGTTGGCATATCGTCTTTGACTTTCACTCACTGGAAGCGGTTTCACAAGTCCGGCAACAATGTCTTCACCCTGGCTTCGCATGGTAAAATCGCCGTAGAGATGCACACCCGGTCGTTCGCGTTGCGGGTTTTGCGTAAAGATAACACCTGTGCCCGAATTATTATTCAAATTGCCAAAGATCATTTGCTGCACAATCACTGCAGTTCCCCAGTTATCAGAGATCTGGAGGTGTCTGCGGTAAACAAATGCCCGCTCTGACGACCATGACTCGAAGACCATATTGATGGTTTGGATCAGTTGGTTGAACAAATCCTCCTCGAAAACAACGTTATAATCAGCAAGAACCTTTTTATATGCCATTGCGATGCGCTTCATGTCAGATGGTTCGAACTCAAGTTTTTTGGTTACCTGCAACTCACGTTTGAAATTACTCATCACCTGATCAAAAGTGTCCCTTTCGATACCGTTTGCCATTCCCCAACTCTGCAACAACCGCCTGTATGAATCCCATATTGACCATTTGTATCTTTCCTGTTGGCTGATGGCTTCCACAAGTTCATCATTCAAACCAACGTTCAGGATCGTATCCATGGCTCCTGGCATTGATATTGCAGTTCCTGAACGAACTGACAACAGCAAGGGTTCTTCCGGATTTCCATATCCCCTTCCACTTGCCTTCTCGAGCCGCTCCAGATGTTTTCTGATCAGGTCGTCCAGCTCTTTTCTTAGCTCCTTTAAACCCATAATAGCGTTACGACGCCGGAAGACTTCGGATGTAATTACAAATCCCGGGGGAATGGGAAATCCATTAATTCGGAGGTTTTTCAGATGGTATGCCTTGCTGCCCAAAAATACCTGATTGTCCATTTTGGGCGTATGTTCGTCAAGCGGACTGATCACCAATTCAGAGTTGTACGACATAATATCGCTAATCAGGCTACTGTGCAGACTTCCGCTCATATTACGCAAAGAATGCAGAATACGGCTGATGAAATTATCGAGCGGCTGAACCAAAAACGCCTCTGCAATAACATTACGGTGAAACTCTTCCGACTTACGACTCATCAGCTTCTGCGACTCTTTCTCGGGGAGAAGGCCTTCGGGATCGAACAATTGGGGGACAATCACTTTGAGCGGATATTCGTAAGATTTCAGGAAATACTTAATGATTATGCGTTTGACGTCTTCGGCAATAAACTGAAAGATATTGATATACTGATCGAAAGAAAAACTCCTTGAAGTAAGGCTGTAACGCAGCATCTGCAGGTTTGATGTAAAACTTTGATTGGTAATTCCATCAAGCTCCAGTCCTTCGCGGAAATACTCCAGAATCACATTGATCTCTTCAAGTGTTTTGGCTGAGATATAGTCCAGATTTATGGTATCAACAACCTGTTCCATAAGTCGGGTGGCCACTTTCTCCAGTCTGAATGTAAGGCCGAGTGCTTCAAATTTATTCTCGCGGTAAACACCATACATTGATGGAATTCCTATGGCAATATGTCTCTTGTGGTATATATTCTCCCAACTTTCGCTTTCTTCCGGGTTGAAAATGATTTTTTTCAGCTTATCCATAAAAGAATAGATGAGCCGTAACGATTGTCCAAAATCATTTTTCCGCAACGCCTTCTCCAGTTTGTCGATGTCTTTTGGGTGAATAAAGGGGTACTTTTTGAGAAGCTGAATAATATTAACCGATTCAAAAGAATACTTTTCTTTGAGGTGTGCATAAAGATCCCTGATGTCGCGCAGACGTTCCACATCTAGTTGGTTATCCGTCCCGAGTTGTCCAATCAGCTGATTGAAATCATTATGTGATAAATCAAGTAATCCTGCGGCATCTTTTCCCGAAAACTCAGCCATCTGCCTGACTAATTGATGCACTGGCGCAAACCATCGGTTCCCGGAGTCGATGCTTTCATATACGTTTTGTGGCAGAAGGTCTCTTAATGCTGATAAATTGCCGTCATACCAATAATTAAATATTCTGCGAGTGAGTCCTATCAGGGTGTTATTACTTTCGGTATGAACCTGTTTGCGCAAAAAATGAATTAACCGGTCTTGTCGTCCCGAAATCTCATCCATTGTAGTAGTCACCTTTCGGATTTCGCCTTCGGCTCCGATTTCGCTGAAATAAACCGGAAAGATCCTTGTCAGCTGTTTCACCTTTTTATAATAAGGTGCAATGTTCGAATTCAGAATCTTTGTGATTTCGCGCTGAAACAAGTCTGTGTCGCTGATAAAGATTCCTCCGAGTCTGAGATTGACAATCAGGGCCGATAACAGTTTCTCCATCACTGATTGTGAATATTCAATCAGCATCAGCCAAACCCTGATGTTCTTTATATGATTCTCGTTTACCGATAGTTGCCAGTCCTCGTCAACGAAAACCATTCCAGGGGTGACAAACCCAAAAGCTATAAGCTTCTTTTCAAAATAGTTGATATGCTCTTTATGCTCGGTCAGGTCAGCATCAATTACTTTAAGACCCAATGTAAGGATAAAATCAAGCACTGCCGACATGTGACTCCCGCGAAGTTCTCCTGCCAGATCGAATATTGTATCGATAAAAGCATTGATTTCATTTTCTTCCAACTCTTCTACCGCCTGACGGATCATTTTATCAAGACTCCAGATCAGGCGTTCACGCAGAATGCTCATACCGGGAAGATGCAGCAAATAAAAAACATAGTGAAATTTTGTAATAAAAGCCTGAAACAAATCGGTTCCATCAGCAAAACGGGAAGCCAGATCATCATGCACCGGCAATTCGTTTATTTCCTCAGACCAGCAACTAATCACCGTCAATTTGTCGAACAAGCTATTAAAATAAGGTTCGCCTATCGTTTCTAAAATATTGTCGCGAAAAGGTCTGAACAACCCATTACTGCTTTCTATGAGTTGATGTACATCTGAAGTGTCCATCCAATACCGGTAACAGGCTCCTAAAACTTTTGTGGTGACCGTAAGACACAAGGGCGCTAATTGTTCGTCTTTGGCAGCAACTGATAAGTACCTGCCAAAGAACTTGCTGCTCAAAATAAATCCTTCCCTGCAATGATCAAAAGCCTCATCAAGCAGGTCGAGGCATTGGTGCGCAATAGAACGCAAATTGCTTTTTTTGGTCATGACAAGATTGACAAACTCGAGCAAAGTCTGTATGGCCTGTAGTTGCAACTCGGTGCTCAGTGGTGACCCAAGCAGTTCGCGGAGCATTCCGATGGGTATCTTGTAGCTCTGGCTGTTAATATTGTCCCTTGTATAGAACCAGAAATCGGTGATGAGAATTTCGCGCAATTCCTCTACAACAAACTTCCTGTTGATGAGCGGATGGTGGTATTCAGTGATGCAATCGTTTGCACGTTTGTTGATGCCATAATATCCTTCGGACAGACGGACAAAATTCAGATGATCATCAGGGATATAAATATCTCTGTATCTGGTTTCTGCAAGGTTAGCCTCAAGTGCTTTGGAGACAAATTCCTGATCCATGCATGGTTTTATTTGATTCGAAGATACTACTTTTTTCACTTAATTTTGTTTAAAATTCAACGAAACAGTACAGGTGTTTTACAATACATCAATCAGCTTTCAACAACTGGCATAATGAGCCACTAAATATTAAATAACATGACAAAGATTAAGATCGGAATCAATGGTTTTGGCCGTATCGGCCGCAATGTATTCAAGCTTGCACTTGAACGCGACAATATGGAAGTGGTGGGGATCAACGACCTCACCAGCACCAAAGTACTTGCCCATCTCCTCAGGTATGATTCAACACAGGGCAAATTCAACGGAACTATTTCCTTTGATGAAAACAGCATTATTGCCAACGGAAAACGTATCCCGGTATCTGCAGAACGTTCGCCAATCAACATTCCCTGGGCTGTTACACCCGACGTGATTGTTGAGGCAACCGGCGTTTTCCGCTCCAAAGAAAGCAGCAAAGGAGGATATGGCGATCACCTGAAGAACGGTGCACGCAAGGTTATTCTCTGTGTTCCTTCAAAAGATCAGATTGATGCCACCATTGTACTTGGCGTGAATGACAGCGACCTTAAGGACAATCATCAGTGCGTCTCCAATGCCTCATGCACAACAAACTGTCTGGCTCCGGTTGCCAAGGTCCTCAACGACAGGTTTGGGATCGAAAGCGGAATGATGACTACCATTCACTCCTACACGAACGACCAGATCATTCTCGATGCTCCGCACAGTGACTTGCGCAGGGCACGTTCGGCAGCCATGTCACAGATTCCTACCACCACAGGCGCCGCCAAAGCCATTGGGCTTGTTATCCCTGAACTCGCCGGCAAACTCGATGGCCTTGCCGTTCGTGTACCTACTCCCACAGGTTCACTGGTTGACCTTGTTGTTACCCTGAAAACTCAGGCTACCAAACAACAGATCAACGAGGCCATGAAAGAAGCCGCCGAAGGCCCCATGAAAGGAATTCTCGAATACACCGAAGATGAAATCGTATCCGTGGACGTGATTCATAATCCGCATTCATCTATCTTCGACGCATCCAGCACAATGGTTTTGGGTAAAACCGTCAAAATCCTTGCCTGGTACGACAACGAATGGGGCTACTCCGCTAGAGTGGTTGACCTTATTGCCAAATTCAATTTGTAGCTTTTCACAAAAAATCTGAAAACCGGTGTTTCTTTATCAGGAACATCGGTTTTATTTTCAGTGAACACCCGTAATCATTATTATAATCAGTAACCAAAAACGCTTTAAACCATCAATTATATAAATCCGAAATAAATCCCTGGACTTATCTGATGATGGTTATTGACCCCTGAAGTTTAACTTCTTCGAATCCGTCAAATGATTTGAAATAGACCTTACAGGTATAGAAATAAACTCCGTCTGTGCAATCTTTTCCATTCTCCTGATTGCGCCCGTCCCAGTTAATCATCGGATCTGTGGTTTTGAAAACTATACGTCCCCAACGATTAAAGATTATCATCTCAACCCTGTCAACATTTGCCTTCGGATTTGTTGAGGGATAATTAAGTGGCACAAATCGATCGTTGATCAGGTCGTTATTCGGCGAAAAAAAGTTAGGCAAATCATACAATGGACAGTCATCATAATCCACACAGGCCACATTGGATGCTGCCGAAAGATTGCCATTAAAGTCAATTGCTTTTATGTAATAACAACCCGTAATGAAATCGATAGAGCTGTGCTGATAACTGAGAACGGGGGCCTGCACCGAATCAATAAGACTAAAAGGCTGTTCTGCTGAAGGCGTGAAATATATATAGTATTGTGCGATATCGGCACTGCAACTATCCTGATCATTAACCCAGTTTAGTTTGTTGGTAATGGTTTCACAATCAGTAGTTACAGATAATATGGGATGACAAGGAGGAACATCATCAAAAGCCTGTGCACAAACAAGCTGCGAATAGTTTATAATCGGGTTAACTATACCAGGACTGGAATATGACCCGATGGAACGGACATAATAACAATAAGTTTCTTCGTTTATCAGGTTCTTGTCAAAATAACTGTTGGCCTCGGTGACTCCAACAAACTGATAAACAGTGCCCCCAGGATCAAGCCTGTAAACTTCATACAACTCATTGATCCATGGAACCATAGGATTCCAGCTTAGTCTGATTTCCTTATCAGTTCCACTTGCTGTAACATAAATTGATTCGGCAGGCTTGCTGAAACCTATTCGGCCAACGGTGAGGCTGCTCAATTCAACAGTGTACCGGTAAGCCACAACGGATTCGTTCAGGTTGACCGTATTATCAGTATAGAGCGTATCATCGAGGCCAACACCAGTAAAGACAAGTTCATCTACCGATATTCCATCAGAACGCAGCAGGAAATACCGGTAAGGACCGGGGAACTGCTGCTGATCCAGATCAACAGGCTTTGACCAGGCAACAAGCACTCTTCCCGTAAGCAGGTCGGTGCTGTCGTTGCTCACATGAGTAATCACAGGAAGGTCACGTTTCAAGGCAGCACATGCTTCCATGTTCACCTGACTTTCGGCACCATCAGCAAAAAAGTAAGTAACCATATAGCAATAGTCAATACCCGGTGTTAATCCTTGTCCATTGTCATCATCCCTGAAGGAAGTGACGGAAACTCCCTGGATAGTTTGAATGAGCTGATAGCCGGTAGAAGCAGGAACACCTGTTTCGCAATAGCCGGATTGATATTGAGCCGACCCGTTTCTGCGATAAACTTTGTAGCCCAAGGCATTAATACATCCGGCAGGAGACCACATAAGATCAATTCCGTTTCCAAGTGGTATCGCCTGAAGCTCGGTCAGTGGAGGAGCAATAACAGTAATACTTACTGCTTTAAGGTTGGTCAGATTAACAACAGGATGCTCGTCCTTTGCCTTGAAAAGCAGGGAGTAAGGGTTTTTGCGCACGTGACTGCAGTTGGTGTTCCAGAAAAACGTTGTTGTCACTGTATCATTTCCTTCGGCAGGATCCGGTACAATAGAGGCGGGACTTTCTGACAGTTCAAAAGGGCCACCGGTAGCCGACAGGGTTACTTTGTTGCCATCGGGGTCAATGGCAGTAACGTCAAAGGTGAGTAATGTTCCGGCAACAATACAGGTGTCGCTGATGGTGATGATATCTGGCGGATTGTTGTCGCAGGCACCAATCAATATCTGCATGTCGCGTGTAACTGAGCCGATTTTTATGCCGTTGCGCCATTCTTCGACGATAAAGGCCACGTTGTACTCACCTTGCAAAACAGGAGTTTCCCAGATCATATCGCCGGTAACGGGATCTATTTGAAAAGCAACACTCGCCTGGGGAAAGGTGTATCCCGGAATATCGAAACCACCGGCTCCTTTGCAACGCACAAGCCTGTAGCTTAAACTGTCACCATCGGGGTCAAAGGCAGAGGGGTTGTGAATGAATGTTTTTCCCACGCAACCCTGATCAATGGGTGGGTTGAGAAGCTGAACAGAGTTGTTTACTCCAAGAAATGGGTTAATCACCAGTTCGCTTTGCACAAACATCGGCACATTAACGGAATTTGGGATATTAACAACGCCAAAATTCCGGTTTGGATCTTCAACGGCTATCGTATAAGTTCCCGAAGCAGGAAAAGTGTGTCTCATCCGGTAAACATTGAGCGTGTAATTATCCGGAAGATCCTGAAAAACGATTCGCGGGATTTCATCGCCTGTGTTGTCGCCCCAAAAAATTGGCAGTGTATTTCGGGAATCGTCTGCCGGACTCGGCGTATAAGTGTACATTGTTATCGTCACCTCATAAGTTAGGCCTTCAATCCACAAGTACGTTATTTCTGCTGCCCGCTGATGTGTGGCAAACAAACTCATTGGCAACACCAAAATCAATAATACTGCTAGTAGAATTCGATTCATATTTTGTGGACTGCTCGACCTCAAAAGTACAAAAAATGGCCCTGAGTCATCCGGATTGAAAAAGTATCCATCCGAGAAGCTTTATATAGCGCAGGAATTGACTATTTTTGCATGACTCTAACGCCCATCAAGGGCGCAATACGTATGCTCAACACTTACAATCAAACAGAACGCGACGAGATCATGCGGCGTTTCCGCAACCTGATCGATGTGTGGCATACAAGAAAAACGACCACCGACCGGTGGATGGTGCGCAAGGCATTCAGGCTGGCTGCCGAGGCGCACAAAGACATGCGGCGCAGATCAGGCGATCCCTACATTTATCATCCGCTTGAAGTAGCTACTATTGCCGCCGGTGAGATCGGTCTCGGCCGAACCTCAATTATCTGCGCCCTGCTCCACGATGTTGCTGAAGACACAGAATTCAAAATTGCTGACATCCAGATGATGTTTGATGAACAGATCGCCAGAATCATTGACGGTCTCACCAAACTCGATGTGTTGGTCGAAGGCACCGGTTTTTCGAGCATTCAGGCTGAAAACTTCAGAAAGGTGTTGCTTACCCTGTCATACGATGTCAGGGTGATACTGATCAAGCTGGCCGACAGGCTGCACAACATGCGCACATTGGGGTCGATGCCCCGCGAAAAACAGTTAAAAATCTCATCTGAAACCTCCTTCCTTTACGCACCTCTCGCCTACCGGCTAGGCTTATATGCTATAAAAAGCGAACTGGAAGACCTTTCGCTAAAGTTCACCGAACCGGATATTTATGATTCTGTGCGTCAACAGCTTGAGCAGGTTAGGCCAGCAAAACTCAAGGCTATAGACCAATTTCTTGAACCCATGAGGGCAGCACTGGATAAGCTTGGAATGAAATATCAGGCTTCTGCTGTTGAGAAAACAGTTTCGTCCATATGGGACCGGATGAAGACAAAGGAGTTGCCTTTTGATGAAGTGTATGACACACACGTCGCACGTATCATCATCGATTGTCCGCCCTCGGAAGAAAAAATGGAATGCTGGCGTGTTTATGCGGTACTGACTGGGATTTACCGACCTAATAATGACCGGCTTAGGGATTGGATTTCGATGCCAAAAGCTAATGGATACGAGTCGCTTCATGCAACGGTAATGAGCCAGACCGGTCGGTGGGTCGAGGTGCAGATTAGGTCAGTACGCATGGATGATATTGCCGAAAAAGGATATGCCGCCTACTACAAATACAAGGATACGCCATCGAGCGAGAGTGGCCTCGACGAATGGTTGAGCAAAGTGCGTGAGTTATTACTTTCAGATGACAACAACGCTCTAGATTTTATCAGTAACTTTAAACTCAATCTGTTCTCTGACGAAATCTTTGTGTTTACACCCAAAGGGAAGATGATTTCACTGCCCAAAGGCTCCACCTCCCTTGATTTTGCTTACAACATTCATACTGATTTAGGCAACCAATGCATTGGAGCCAAAGTCAACCAAAAGCTGGTTCAGCTGAATCATGAGCTAAAATCCGGTGATCAGGTCGAAATTATCACCTCTAAGGTGCAACAGCCAAAAGAAGAGTGGTTCAGCTTTCTGGTAACTGCCAGAGCAAAATCGAGATTGAAAGAAGCCATCCGCGACCACCGCAAGACATTCCGCGATAACGGACGCGAAAAACTTGAATCGATTTTCAACGAACTCAACATCGAATCAAATAAAAAGAACTACAGCCTGCTGATGGAGGCGGAGGGTATCAACGGACTTGTAGACCTGTATTATTTTGCTGCAACGGATAAAATCACCTTCCAGAAAGTCAAAAACGCGTTCAGGATTGATAAAACAGGTAAATTTCTGCGCTATTTTCCTAACCCCTTTGGTCGTTCGAAAGGTTTGAAAAATGAGGACAGTGACAACAGTTCGGCTGAAAAATCAACACCGGTGCTGCTCCGGGAAGATGTCAGCGATCTTGATTATACCGTTGCAAATTGTTGCAACCCGGTTCCGGGAGATGATGTGGTTGCATTAGTATTTCCAAACGAACCAATCAGCGTGCACAGGGTTAATTGCCCGAAAGCAGTTGACCTTATGTCGCAATTTGGCAACAATATTGTTAAAGCCAAATGGCGGCAGAAAGAAAACGTTACGTTTCTGGCCGGCATTAAAATAACAGGAACCGACAGCATAGGATTTGTCCACAGATTCACTGATGTGATATCAAACCAGCTGGGATTAAATATCCGGTCGATGCAACTTGAAAGCAGCAGCGGACTTGTCGAAGCTGTTGTCACCATCTATGTGCATAATACCCAGAATCTCAAGGACCTGATCTCGAAACTAAAAGAAATCAAAGAAATCCAGAAAGTTGTCAGATTAGATCGGCTTAACTCTTAATTCTTATCATAAGCTTCTGTTTTTAATATCGTTACAACTCGTTTCGAAAATTAATTTTTATTCATTCTAATTAAACTAAAATTACTACCTTTACACGGTTTTTGTTTGATTACATTTGAGTTATACTTGTGATTGAGATGAAAAAAGACACCTACGAAACCGTAAAAAAGATTTTTACCGAGTATCTGGAACAGCGTGGTCACCGCAAAACTCCTGAGCGATATACAATCTTAAAGGAGATCTATGCCACCGAGGGCCATTTCGACATCGAAACCCTCTACATCAGGATGAAAAACAACAAATACAGGGTGAGCCGCGCAACTCTGTACAACACAATTGAACTGCTGCTCGACTGTAATCTGGTAACCAAACATCAGTTTGGAAACAACTGTGCTCAATTCGAACGCAGTTTCAAGTTCAAACAACACGACCATTTCGTGAATATCAGTGATGGCAGGGTGCTTGAGTTTTGTGATCCAAGGCTGCAAGAAATTCTGAAATCGGTTGAAGAACTGCTTGGCGTTGAGGTTACACACCATTCACTCACTTTTTACGGCCACATCAAAGAATAAACTGAAAATACTGAAGTTGTTAACCTTCTGTCATTTGTAAATGTTGGAAAGTCTCCGTAATTTCATAGCTGCAGCAAACGATCTATCACTAACTTTGTCCGCGATTGACCTTAATTGACAGGTTTCATATGTAGCCTGCAGGTTAATTTGTGCTCATAATGGGCGATTAACAAATTTGGATTATGAAAGTTGACGTATTATTGGGTTTACAATGGGGCGATGAAGGTAAAGGAAAAATTGTAGATGTTCTTGCCCCGGATTATGATGTGGTTGCCCGTTTTCAGGGTGGACCAAACGCAGGTCACACCATCGAGTTTGATCAGAAAAAATTTGTACTGCACACTATCCCTTCCGGAATTTTCAATCCCAAAACTGCAAACCTGATCGGAAACGGTGTAATTATCGATCCGCTTATTCTAAAAAAAGAAATCGACAAACTGAAGGCAAGCCAAATTGATTGCTCGCTGAATCTTTATGTCTCGCGTAAGGCGCACCTCATACTTCCCACACACAGGCTGATGGATGCAGCTTCGGAGGCTTCAAAAGGCGCGGCAAAAATCGGCAGCACCCTGAAAGGCATCGGGCCAACCTATACAGACAAAATGAGCCGTTGTGGATTACGGGTGGGCGATCTGGCCATGCACGACTTCAGGCAAAGGTACGAAGCACTGAAAAACAAGCACCTGGCACAAATCAGCCAGTTAAGCTTTGACTATAGCAGCCACCTGATCGATGGTGACAATTTTGAAACCTACGAACAAAAATGGCTTGAGGCTTCTGATCTCATCTTGAATCTCAAGCTTGTCGATAGTGAGTATTTCATCAACGACAGGCTTCGCTCAGGACAAAAGGTGCTTGCTGAAGGGGCACAGGGAACCTTGCTCGACATTGATTTCGGCAGCTATCCGTTTGTTACGTCATCCAACACTACTATTGCCGGTGTCTGCTCAGGATTGGGCATTCCGGCGCAAGCCATCGGCAAAGTTATCGGAGTTTTTAAGGCTTACTGCACCAGAGTAGGCAGCGGACCCTTCCCCACAGAATTGTTTGATGAAACCGGCGAAAAAATGCGGGTTATAGGTCATGAATTCGGATCAACAACCGGAAGGCCAAGACGTTGCGGCTGGCTCGACTTGCCGGCACTTCAATATGCCATCATGCTCAATGGCGTAACCGAGCTGGTGATGATGAAGGCCGATGTACTTGACTCTTTCGAAACCATTAAGATTGCAACTTCCTACCTGGACAAACAAGGAAACTCCTTTTCAAGAATTCCATTCGAAGCCTGCACAACACCGATGAATCCTGTTTACGAGGAGTTTGCGGGTTGGCAACACTCACTTCGCTCTATTGGATCAAATAAAGAGTTCACGAACCCGCTGAAGAACTACATAAGTTTTATAGAATCCCGCACGGGAATAAAACTCAGCATGCTTTCAACCGGTCCCGAACGTGACCAGATCGTCATGCTTTAATACAGATAGCTGATTACAGTTTACGGCTGACTTCTTTCTCGGTGTATCCTTCCACGATATCACCTACTTTAATATCATTGAAACCGTCAATATTCAGGCCACACTCGTATCCGGTTGACACTTCCTTGACATCGTCCTTGAAACGTTTGAGGGAGCCAAGCTGGCCTGTATAAATAACAATGCCGTCGCGAATTACACGTATACGGGTATTTCTGGTGATCTTTCCATCAAGAACCATACATCCTGCAATCGTACCCACCTTAGATATCTTAAACACTTCTCTGACTTCGACATTACAGGTTATTACCTCCTCAATTTCAGGCGAAAGCATGCCTTCGATAGCAGCTTTGATCTCCTCGATGGCCTGGTAAATAATTGAATAAAGCCTGATGTCGATTTCTTCCTGTTCGGCCAGTTTTCGGGCACTCAGTGAAGGCCTTACCTGGAAACCGATCACGATCGCATTTGAAGCAGAGGCAAGCAAAATGTCCGATTCAGTAATTGCTCCAACTGATTTGTGGATTACATTTACCTGAACCTCATTAGTTGACAACTTCAGCAAGGAGTCGGACAATGCTTCAACAGAACCATCAACATCACCCTTGACGATCAGGTTCAGTTCTTTGAAGTCCCCGATGGCAATTCTTCGACCGATTTCATCCAGTGTAATATGTTTCTGTGTTCTCAGACCTTGCTCGCGCTGAAGCTGCTGACGTTTGAATGCTATGTTCTTTGCATCTTTCTCATCCGCCATCACATTGAAACTGTCGCCAGCCTGCGGAGCTCCATTAAGTCCAAGCAGTAGCACCGGAGTTGAAGGGCCTGCCTCTTTGATTTGCTTGTTGCGCTCGTTGAACATGGCTTTAATCTTACCATAGGTTGAACCTGCCAGCACGATATCGCCCTGCTTCATGGAACCATCCTGCACAAGAAGTTTGGCTACATAACCCCTTCCTTTGTCTAGTGATGACTCAATAACGGTTCCTTTGGCCAACTTTTTAGTGTTGCCTTTCAGCTCCAGAATTTCTGCTTCAAGGAGTACTTTATCAAGTAGCTGATCTATACCGATTCCTGATTTGGCGGATACCTCCTGACACTGATATTTACCGCCCCAGTCTTCGACCAGAATGTTCATATTTGCCAGTTGCTCCCTGATTCGTTCAGCGTTAGCTGAAGGTTTATCAATTTTATTGAATGCAAAAACAATCGGCACACCTGCTGCCTGGGCATGGTTTATTGCTTCAACAGTCTGGGGCATGATGCTATCATCAGCGGCAATTACGATAATGGCAACATCTGTAACTTTGGCACCGCGCGCACGCATGGCGGTGAACGCCTCATGACCCGGAGTATCAAGGAATGTGATTTTTTTACCGCCTTCGGTAAACACTTCATAGGCTCCAATGTGCTGGGTGATACCACCGGCCTCACCAGCAACAACATTTGATTTGCGTATATAGTCGAGCAGCAGGGTTTTCCCATGGTCAACGTGTCCCATTACGGTAACAATAGGTGCACGTTCTGTCAGGTCATCGAGGTTATCATCCTCTTCGTAGTCGTCAATGGCTTCCTGAAGTTCGGCGCTTACGAATTCAACCTGGAATCCGAATTCTTCGGCAACAAGGCTCAACGTTTCAGCATCAAGACGCTGGTTGATCGATACGAACATACCCAAACTCATACAGGTCGCAATTACTTTATTCACAGGCACATTCATCATTGTCGCCAACTCGTTCGCTGTGACAAACTCTGTAACTTTGAGTTTCGAACGGTCCTGCTCCATTCGGGCCATTTCCTCCTGCATATGATGGGATGCCGACTCACGCTTCTGTCTTCTGTGCTTGGATGTTTTGGACTTACCAAGGGGTGACAAACGGGCAAGGGTTTCCTTTATCTGTCTTTGGATGTCTTCTTCAGTGAGTTCAGGCTTTTCTTCCCTGCGCGGTTGATGACCCGGTTTGCTCTTGTGAAGGGGTGCTTTATCGGGAGTTCTTGCCTTATCGTCCGATTCCTGAACCTTATTTTTGATACGTTTACGTTTCTTTTTCTTCTGAGAAGCACTCAGCTTATCATCGGTTGAAGAGGCAACAGGTTTTGGTTTCCCTTTGCGCTCGACAGGGAGTTCGATTTTGTCCAAAATCTTTGGCCCCTCGAGTTTTCGCACCTCGGTTGGCAAAAAGTTTACGGCCCTTTCAGGAGTTTGTTGCGCCGCAGCAGGCATACTGGCTTTCTCAGGTTTAGGTTGTTCCTGAATTCTCGCTGGTTCGGGCTGCATCGTTTTTACAGGCTCCTGTGCTTTTACGCTCTTTTGGTCTTTCTGTGCCAACCGCTTTTCTTCGGCTTCTTTCTGTCTCTGAGCCTTTGATTTCCGATCTGGCTTTGTCCTTTGGTTGATGCTGTCGAGGTCAATCTTGCCAATGATCCTTAATTCACCTTCAACACGCTCTGGCAGCACTTCCTGTGGTTTATCGGATGGTGGTGGTACCTCGGCAATGATTCGTTCTTCGGGGCTTTCGGCAATATCAGAAACCGGCTCCACTACTTCCTCAACCTCAGTTACAGGCTCAACATACTCATCTAAAGGAACTTCTACCGGTTTTGGTATTTCCACTGGGGAGGGTGTTACTGGTGGAACCGGAGCGGGTTTTTCAGCTTCAGGTTTCTCAGCCGGTCTGCTTGCTTTAAGGTCAACATACTGACTGGTAACATTTTTAATGATTAACTCGTCAGTGTCGAAATCATCTTCTTCATCAACAGCACGTTTCACAACCTGATCGGCTGTGATTGTCTTGCGGCCTGCATGGTCAATACCAATTTTCTGGGCCTCTTCCTTCACCTGTTTTTCCGATTGAAACTCCTTGAGCAACAATGCATACATTTCGGGAGTGATTCGGGAATTAGGATTGGGGTCAACCTGGAAACCCTTCTTCATCAGAAACTCCACAATGGTGGAAGTTGCGATGTTGAATTCGCGGGCTGCCTTACTTAGGCGGGTTGATGTTACGGAGCCTTCGGACATAAATTACAAATCAGGATATAAAAGTCGGTAAAATTAGGAATATTATTCGAACTCAGCTTTGAGAATCCGCACAACTTCCTGTATTGTTTCCATTTCGAGGTCGGTGCGGGCTTCAAGTTCTGACAGACTCAGCTCGAGTACGCTTTTGGCCGTATCACAGCCGATATTACGTAGCTGATCAATGATCCATTGATCGATCTCATCGTTAAATTCCATCAGATCAACATCTTCAGAGTCAGTGTCTGTGTCACGGTACACATCAATTTCGTATCCGGTGAGCCTGCCGGCAAGTTTAATATTGAACCCACCCTTGCCAATTGCCAGACTTACCTGATCGGGCTTCATATACACTTCGGCCCTTTTGTTTTCGTCATCAAGGTGAATGGATGAAATTTTTGCAGGGCTCAAGGCACGTGTAATAAACAGACTTGGGTTGTTGGTGAAATTGATCACGTCAATATTCTCGTTTCTCAATTCCCTTACAATACCATGAATTCTCGAGCCTTTCATCCCCACACAAGCACCAACCGGGTCGATTCGGTCATCGTAAGATTCCACTGCAATTTTTGCCCTTTGGCCGGGTTCGCGTACAATTCGTCTGATGGTGATCAGTCCGTCATACACTTCCGGCACTTCAGCCTCGAACAACCGTTGCAGGAATATTTCTGAAGTGCGCGACAATATGATCATTGGGGTGTTGTTGTGCATCTCCACTTTCAGCACAACCGCCCTGATAGTATCGCCTTTCCGGTAAAAATCAGTAGGAATCTGCTCTTGTTTCGGCAAAATCAGTTCGATACCTTCATCGTCAAGCACCAGAATCTCGCGTCGCCAGGCCTGATACACCTCGCCGGTTATGATTTCTCCTACTTTTTCCTTGTACTTCTGATAAACACTGTCTTTCTCATACTCGAGTATCTTGGAAGCAAGGTTTTGTCTGATGGTGAGAATTTCGCGCCGGCCAAAATCCTTGATTTTAATGGCTTCCGAAACTTCTTCACCTACTTCAAAGTCAGGCTCGATCTTGATGGCATCAGAGAGAGCAATTTGAGTTGTAGGATCTTCAACAGCATCGTCTTCAACAATTTCGCGGTTGTGCCAAATTTCAAGGTCACCTTTGTCAATATTAACAATGATATCGAAGTTATTGTCCGAACCATACTTTTTAATGAGCATATTCCTGAACACATCTTCAAGGATACGCATCATGGTTTCGCGATCGATGTTTTTAAACTCCTTGAACTCCGAAAAGCTCTCGACCAAATTGATATTGTCCATTGTATTTGTTAACAGTTAATTAAGTTCTATTGAAAGCTAATAATAACCTTTGATTCACTGATTTCGGCAAAAGGGATGTACAATGCATCGCCTGCTACTTCCTTTTTGATTTTATTTTGTTTTTTGGCCACAAACGTTTCAAGGCTTATGCCTTTTTCGTCGACGCCGGTTAGTTTCCCTGTAACTACAGTTTCATCCTTTCGCGTGCATTCAATGGATCTGCCAATATTTTTCCTGTATTGACGAGGCATTCTGAAGGGTTGATCTGCACCTGCTGACGATACTCTGAGTTCAAAGTCATGTTCGTCGCGGTCTAGCTTTCCTTCTATGGCGCGGCTGACTAGCACACAGTCATCAATGTTGACCGATGTGTCTGCATCCAGAAAAACAAGGATGGTGTCCCTGTTCTTAATAAGAACTTCAACCACAAAACGGTCGGTACCTTCAAGTGCCTGATTCGCCCAATCAATGATCTGATCTCTTTTAATCATTTTTTATGTTTAATAAAAGAGGGGACACTAGTCCCCTCACATATCCTCTCCCGGTTGGTTAATCCAATGCAAAAGTAAGCTATTTTTCAGGACATTATCAAAAAATAATTTGAATTTTTCCTGGCTTTACTCATCAAAGGCCCGCAACCCGACCGAATAAAAAAACCTGATACTTAAGCGTAGCAGGTTTCCCTCCGTTGTCCAACCAGGATTCGAACCTAGACAGGCAGAACCAAAATCTGCAGTGCTACCGTTACACCATTGGACAGTTACATGCGCCGAAAGCGGCTGCAAAGATAGTTAAATTTTGTAAAAACAATATTTTTTTGCTTTTTTTGACAGTTGATTTGCAGCATTCGCAGGGCTTATTTACATTTGACTTCTTTATAACGGGTTTACCTGGCTGGTATCCTGTAGCCTGTGAGACTGCAAAATAAAAATTAACAACGATGACTGAACAACTACCAGTAAATCATGAATACATAGATCAGGTGATGCATCAGGCCGTTCAGGCTGCTGATGCATTTTCCTCATTCGACAGCAAAAAAACCGATAGTATTGTCAGGAAGGCTTACGAAGCTGCATTCGACAGCCGGTTCAGGCTGGCCGAACTCGCTCATCAGGAAACCGGTATCGGAAAAACTGCCGACAAGGTGATCAAAAACATCATTGCTTCTAAACACGTGTATGAAGACATACGCGATTTCAAAGCCGCCGGAATTGTTTCACACGACCCTGTTTCGGGAATTACAGAAATAGCCAGACCACTCGGACCGGTTTTTGCCATCACACCTGTCACAAACCCAACCAGTACAGTTATATTCAAGATACTTATCAGCCTGAAAACACGCAATCCATTGATAATAAGCCCACACGGCGCCGCTCGTAAATGCACTATCGAAGCAGCAAAAATCTGCTATGAAGCAGCACTTGAAGCCGGAGCTCCGGAACATTGCATACAATGGCTTAAAAGAGTAAACAAAGATGAAGTGCTCGCATTTATGGCACACAAAAAAACCGCACTTATTCTGGCTACTGGCTCGGTTGGTTTGGTAAGGGCTGCTTATAGTTCGGGAAACCCAACCATCGGAATCGGCCCTGGCAATGTGCCTGTTTATGTGGGAAAAACTGCTGATGTAGCTTTTGCTGTTGACCAGATTTTGCTTTCCAAGACATTTGATTACGGAACCATCTGCGCAAGTGAACAGGCTGTAGTTGTTTCGCGCTATAACGCTCAGGCACTCAAAGATGAATTTATCAGAAAAGGAGCTTATTTTTTGAATGAGAAAGAAATTAGGATGCTCGAACCGGTGGCTTTCAATCTGGCTCAAAGTGTAATGAACGCCGCAGTAATCGGAAAGCCGGCGGCAGAAATTGCCAGGATGTCGGGCTTCGAAGTGCCGGAAGAAACTACAGTATTGATTGCTCCGCTCGACAAAGTAGGAATTGAGTCTCCGTTATCTTTCGAAATACTTGCACCCATCCTCGCCTTTTATGAAGTGAACAGTTTCGAAGAAGGCATTACCCGATGCCGCGAAATCAACCGTTATGGAGGACTGGGCCACACAGCCAGCATTTTCTCAAACGATGAGGCCAAAATCAGGTTTTTTGCCGAAACCATGAATGCAGGCAGAATTCTTGTGAATCAACCCTCGTCGCAAGGAGCATTAGGTGGTACTTTCAACGGGCTGCAGCCCTCGCTCACGCTGGCCTGCGGAACCGGCGGAAAAAACATTACCACAGATAATATCTCTGCAAGGCACCTGATCAACATTCAACGCATTGCACAACGAAAAGTCAGCATTTGCAACGAACACTTCAGCCAGGGTGTTTATTGCTGCAACGCAGCACAAAAAGCCTCAGACGTTGAACAATTCTGCATGAGACAGCCATCAAAGGCTGCAACAGAAACCCAACTCTGAAACAATAACTCATATCAGATACAGCCCGTTTCAACAATGCTTGTTAAAAAAACTTAAACACTTCGCATTTTTAAGATTACTTTTGCCCCGAATCCTTACCTTCGTTTCGCGTTTCAATTGAACACAAAATATTCAAAAACAATGGATTTCAAAAGACTGAACAACCTGGCAGGATGGTTTGTATTCCTGATTGCCACCATCGTTTATTTTCTGACCCTGGAACCAACGGCCAGTTGGTGGGATTGTGGAGAATATATCTCAACAGCTTACAAGCTGCAAGTCGGACATCCGCCCGGAGCACCACTTTTTCAGATGATTGGAAGGTTCTTCAGTCTGTTTGCTTTTGGCGATGTCAGCAAAGTTGCTTTGATGATGAATGCGATGTCGGCCTTATCGAGCAGTTTCACCATTCTGTTTTTATTCTGGACTATTACACTATTAGCACGTAAAATCGTCAGTATTGACACAAATGATGTATTCTCGGGCAACAATCTGGCCATCATTGGTGCAGGAGCGGTTGGTGCATTGGCCTATACCTTCAGCGATTCATTCTGGTTTTCAGCTGTTGAAGGTGAAGTGTATGCCATGTCTTCTTTCTTCACTGCGGTGGTTTTCTGGGCTATCCTCAAGTGGGAAACCGTAGCCGACGAACCCCACAATTACAGGTGGTTGCTTTTCATTGCCTACATGATCGGGCTTTCGATCGGAGTTCACATGCTCAACCTGCTTGCCATCCCGGCTATTGTTTACGTGTTTTACTACAAGAAATTTCAGACATCCCCTAAAGGATTTGTTCTTGCCGGCATCATCTCATTGCTGATCCTTGCCTTTATCATGAACCTCATTATACCACTGATCGTTAAACTTGCAGGCTCGTTCGAATTGTTTTTTGTCAACTCCCTTGGTATGCCCTTCAACACTGGAACAATAATTTATTTTGCACTACTAACCGGCCTTATCATCTTCGGACTGAAATACACCCACAAGCGCAATAAAGCAATACTGAACACTGCCATTCTGGCTTTTATGTTCATACTTATCGGCTATTCATCATTCTTCATGCTGATTATACGCGCCAATGCAAACACCCCCATCAACGAAAACGAACCGAGCGACGCAATTACCATGCTTGCTTATCTGAACAGAGAACAATATGGCGACTGGCCGTTGCTCTACGGACAATATTACACCGCTCCTATCGAGTCTTATAAGGATGGCAATCCTGTTTATGTAAAGGACAAAAACAAAGGCAAATATGTTATCACAGACCACAGGAGAAGCACCAAACCAGTTTACGACAGCAGGTTTACTACTGTTTTCCCGCGCATGTGGAGCAACCAAAAACCGAGTCACATCAGGATTTACAAAGATGTTGGAGGCGATAAGGGAATTCCTATCAGGGTAAACAAACCCGATGGAACATCAGAAGTGCTTATCCGGCCTACCTTCGGTGAAAACCTGAGATTTTTCTTTTCATATCAGGTTTCACATATGTATGTCCGCTATTTCATGTGGAATTTTGTCGGACGCCAGAACGACATTGAAAGTCAGGGCGAAATCGAAAACGGCAATTGGATCAGCGGCATCAACGCTATAGACTCATTCAGGCTTGGAAGCCAGAAAGATTTGCCCGATAGCATGAAAAATCCGGCCAGGGCTACTTTCTATTTTCTTCCCCTTCTGCTCGGCTTATTAGGTCTGGTGCATCATTACCTGAGAAATCCCAAAGATACCTGGGTGGTGTTTTTATTGTTTGTGATGACCGGGCTTGCCATTATTGTTTACCTGAATCAAACCCCCTATCAACCACGTGAGCGGGATTATGCTTATGCCGGGTCATTTTATGCATTTGCCATCTGGATAGGTTTTGGGGTTCTTTACCTGTATGAGTTGCTCAGCAAGAAAATGAGCAACAAGGTTTTGCCTGCTGTCGCCGTTATATTTGCCACACTGTTGCTTGTTCCCGGAATTATGGCCAGCCAAGGCTGGGAAGGGCACGACAGGTCAGGCAAATATGCAGCCAGAGACTTCGCCATGAGCTATATGTCACAATGCGCCCCAAAATCAGTACTCTTCACAAACGGTGACAACGATACATTTCCCTTGTGGTATGTTCAGGAGGTGGAAAATTTCAGAACGGACATGCGGGTAGTCAACTATATGCTCGCTTCCGGTGACTGGTATGTGCACCAGTTGGGCAAAAAGGTGTATGATTCTGACAGGCTGCCACTTACATTGAGCCCCGAACAATATAACAAAGGCATCAATGAGTATATTCCGGTTTTAGAACGGGTTCAGGGGCCGGTTGAGCTGAAGGATCTGATTGATTTTGTTGCCAATGAAAGTGAACAAACCAAAGTGCCTTTGCAAACAGGTGAACGGATCAATTATTTCCCGTCAAGAAAAATTAAACTTACTGTTGATAAAGAGGCTGTTATCAGAAGCGGCACCGTTCCCGAAAACATGCATCACCTCATTGTGAATGAGATTACCTGGGAAATTACCCAAAACGGACTGTATAAGAACGATCTGATGCTGCTTGATTTTCTGGCATCAAGCAATTGGGAGCGTCCGATATACTTCACCAATCCAAGCAGTGTGAGCAAAGTACTGAATATCGACAAGTATTGCCATATGGAAGGAATGGTTTACAGGTTTATGCCTGTGGAGGCCACTGGCGTAGTTGAAAAGCTTGGCGGCGTGTATACCGATGGTTCATGGCAACTGCTTATGGAGCAAGCTAAATGGGGCAATCTGCACGATCCTGATGTTACAGTTGACCGCGAAAGCAGCCGTAATTCCATTATGGCAAAACAAAGTTATGTTCGTCTGGCTCAGGCATTGGTCAGCGAAGGAAAAGCCGATTCGGCTGCAGCCGTGCTCGATAAAGGAATGTATTTCTTCCCGCACGAAAAAATTACATTTGACTTTTACATGCTTCCCTGGGTCGAGGTGTATTACCAATCAGAAAATATGGAAAAGGGAACAAACCTTGCCCGGACACTCATGGACAGATACCTTGACGACCTGCGCTACTATAACAGTCTGAGTACTAAACACGCTGCTTATTATGACAACAACATTCAGGAAGCTATGGCAGTGCTTCAACGGCTGGCGCAAATAGCTGGTGAATACAAACAAGAAGAATTTGCCAAAGAAATCGAAGATGCATTTATGGCACAAATTACCCTGTTCGGATATTAATGCCAAACCCGCACAATATTTATCAAAAAGCCTGTTTATCAGGCTTTTTTTGTTTTCTGCCAACCTATAAACCAAAGATATACACCGGCAATCACAAACGGAATACTGAGCCATTGCCCCATATTCAATGTCATAGAGGTTTCAAAACCAACCTGTGGTTCTTTCAGAAACTCAATGAAAAAGCGTGAACCGAAAATACTGACGAGAAATACAGCAAATAGAAATCCTGGCTGTTTCTCTCCCATTGACTTCTTGAAATAAGCCCAATACAAGAAGAAAAAAGTTGCCAGATACCAAAAACCTTCATAAATCTGCGTAGGATGACGTGGGTCAGCGGTGAGTGCAGGGTCGCCAGCCCGCACAAACTGAAACCCCCAAGGCATGGATGTTATGTGCCCGAATATTTCGGAGTTCATCAGGTTGCCCATACGTATGAAAAAACCCGCAAGTGCTACCACAATTACAATCCGGTCGAGTATCCAAAGCGTGGTTTTCTTCTGCCTGCGGGCGAAAAAAAACAAAGCAATGATAATCGCAATGGCCGCACCATGACTGGCAAGCCCTCCTTCCCACACCTTGAGTATCTCAATCGGGTTGGCCAGATAATATTCGGGTTCATAGAACAGGCAATGCCCAAGCCTGGCACCAACAACGGTGGCAACAATCATATAAGTGGATAACTGGTCAAGCACTTTGTCACCAATTTTCTCACGCCTGAACACCTTTTGCATAATCATATATCCAACAACAAAAGAGGCGGCAAAAAGCGCACCGTACCAACGCACGCCTCTGCCTGCAAGCAATGGCATCCAGTCGGGGAACACAAACATTTCGGGACGCACATCCCATATCACAGCAATCAGACTCATGGCATACATATTTTTTGCAAAGGTAATATCTTCATATTACTTCAATAAATCTAAAGTAACTTACACCATTTTCTCGTCGTCCAAAATCAGCAACCCGAATGTTTTCACTCCCGAATAGCGTCCGACTTCTTATTTAGAATGAGTATGATTAAGCCTTTCTTCTGTTTTGGCATTCTGCAAATTGTTAATTTTGTAACATTGAAAATTTTACTGCGTAAATAACTCATTTATTAAGCTTTACGACATGCAAAAACTGCTTTTATTAGGTGATGAAGCCATAGCACAAGGGGCCATTGATGCAGGCCTGTCGGGCATTTATGCTTATCCCGGCACACCTTCAACAGAGATCATGGAATATGTACAGGCCTCGAAAGAAGCAAGTTCGAAAGGGATCAGGGCATTGTGGTCGGCCAATGAAAAAACAGCCATGGAATCAGCACTGGGTATGTCATATGCCGGAAAGCGAGCCATGGTATGCATGAAACACGTTGGGCTGAATGTTGCCGCTGATGCCTTTGTTAATTCGGCCATTACCGGAGCCAATGGCGGTCTTATTGTGGTTGCTGCCGATGACCCTTCGATGCACTCATCACAAAATGAGCAGGATTCAAGGTTTTATGCAAAATTCTCGTTTATCCCTGTTCTCGAACCAGCCAACCAGCAGGAAGCTTATGATATGGTACACTACGGATTTGATCTTTCTGAAAGAATGAAAATTCCTGTTATGATACGTATCACCACCCGATTGGCGCATTCACGCACAGGAGTCAAACGCCAGGAGACAAAGCCTCAGAACGAACTCAAACTTCCGGAAAACCTCAGGCAATACGTTCTGCTGCCTTCCATTGCCAGAAAACAATACCGTGAATTGCTCGACAAGCAACTGCCACTGGAACAGGAAGCTGCACAATCGGGCTTCAACCGTTACCACGAGGGCCACGATAAAAGCATAGGAATCATCGCCAGTGGTCTGGCACATAATTACCTGATTGAAAATTTCGCAACCCATACCCTTCCCTACCCGGTGCTTCAGGTCGGGCAATATCCCGTTCCATTAGATATGCTCAACAGATTGTATGAAGAAACAGAGAGCTTGCTGGTGCTTGAAGATGGCTATCCGATACTTGAAGAACTCATGCGCGGCATGCTCAACAAAGGCAAAAAGATCATGGGCCGGCTCGATGGTTCGTTGCCACGCGACGGTGAACTCAACCCTAACATTGTGGGCAAGGCTCTGGGAATGCACTTCGACATTAAATTGCAATCACCAGGTATCATCCGGAACAGGCCACCAAAACTCTGTGACGGATGTTCACACAACGATGCATTCCTTGCGCTTAATGAAGCATTACTTGAGTATGGCCGCGGCAGGGTGTTTTCCGACATTGGTTGTTATACCCTCAGCGCACTTGAACCGCTCGAATCCATCAACAGCTGTGTAGATATGGGTGCTTCAATCACGATGGCCATTGGCGCAGCTGATGCCGGACTGGTTCCGGCCGTGGCAGCAATAGGCGACAGCACATTCACACACTCGGGCATAACCGGTCTGCTCGATGCCGTCAACAACAACTCGCCCATCACCGTGCTGATACTCGATAACGCAACTACCGGAATGACCGGCGGACAAGCTTCATCGGCTCTGGGCAAGGTGGAAGATATCTGTCGCGGTGTAGGCGTGCACGAAGACCATATTAAAGTGTTGAAACCTTTGCACAAATTTCACGAAGAAAATGTAAAGGTGATAAAGGAAGAGCTTGCCTATCAAGGCGTTTCGGTAATTATTCCGCGACGTGAGTGTATTCAGACCCTCAACCGGAAGATGCGTCAAAAGGCAAAGGCCAAATTAATGGATGTGTAATCTAAACCTATTCAGCAACATGACAAAAGACATCATCTTAGCAGGAGTCGGCGGACAAGGCATCCTGAGCATTGCAGCCTGCATCGGAATGGCGGCTCTGGCCGAAAACCTTCACCTGAAACAAGCCGAAGTGCACGGTATGAGCCAACGCGGTGGTGCTGTTCAGTCGCACCTGAGGTTGTCGTCAGACGAAATAGCTTCAGACCTTATTCCCGAAGGCAAGGCCGACATAGTAATCTCCGTTGAACCCATGGAATCACTGCGTTACCTCAATATGCTCAAGCCCGACGGATATATTGTCACAAGCATCAATCCATTCGTAAATATTCCCAATTACCCCGACATGGAAGAATTGCTACGCGAAATATGGAAGCTTCCTAAATACATCACACTTGACGCCGACCAGATTGCCAGAGAATGCGGTTCGGTAAAAGCTGCAAACATGGTAGTACTTGGTGCTGCTTCTCCTTTGCTCGGACTTAAGGAAGAAAGTTTCGCAAAAGCAATTACCTCTATTTTTGGCTCAAAAGGTTCCGATGTCGTAGAACTCAATAACAAAGCCCTCAAGGCCGGCCGCGATTATGCTGTGAATCACATGTAGTTTTACGGCCTGTTTTTCTGCTTTTTTGTTATTTTTGCACGTCTCGCTTGTAAATCATTTATTTCTACACTCTAAAACAGCAGCATCCACCGGACGTTGCCGGATGAAAACATGAAGTATACCTTTAAGCTAATCATAGTCATTGCCATCGCAATTGCCTCGTGCACAGGACGAAATAATCAAAAATCAGAAGTCGCCGAAATTATCCCTCCCGAACCGGTTGTAATGTACGATATGGTGGTTGACTCATTCAATGTCATTCAGGGTACTGTTCGTCCCAATCAGTTTCTTGCCGACCTGCTGTCAGGTTATAACGTAGATTACGCTGTAATTGACAATTTAGCCAGAAATTATCGCCATGTTTTTGATGTGCGAAGGATAAAAGCAGGCAACCCCTATACACTGCTGTGTGCTCCTGACTCATTGCTGACAGCACAATATTTCATTTACGAAATTGACTATACCGAATATGTCGTATTTGGGCTTCAGGATTCGGTTTTTGCCCGTCGCGGTGCTAAAGAAGTTGAAAAGCGCATTGAATCAGCTGTGGGTGTGATTCAATCATCGCTCTGGAACGCCATGGCCGGCAATGGTTACGATGTAAACCTGGCCATCAGATTATCTGAGATTTATGCATGGACAGTAGATTTTTTCGGCATTCAGAAAGATGACCGTTTCGAGATCATATATGAACAACTATACGTTGAGAATAAAGCTGTCGGACTGGGACGAATTCTTGCTGCAAGGTTCAACCATTATGGCAAGGATCAGTTTGCCTTTTATTTCGAGCAGGACAGTATGGGTGATTATTTTGACGAAAAAGGCCAAAGTCTGCAGCGTGCTTTCCTGAAAGCTCCCCTGAAATACAGCCGCATCAGTTCGCATTTTTCGAACAGCCGTTTTCATCCGGTGCTCAAATACCACAGGCCGCACCATGGAGTAGATTATGCCGCCCCCGTGGGGACCCCGGTCTATGCTATCGGACAAGGTGTAGTCACCCGGAAAGGTTATCAGGGAGGCGGAGCTGGTAATTATTTGTACATAAAACACAATAGCGTTTATACAACTGCCTATCTGCATCTTAAAGGGTTTGCAAAAGGCATCAGCGAAGGAACAAGAGTAACCCAGGGCCAATTGATCGGCTATGTGGGCAGCACAGGGCTATCCACAGGCCCACACCTCGATTTCCGTTTCTTCAAAAATGGAAGTCCGGTGAACCCGCTGAAGGTAGAATCACCACCCGCAAAGCCGGTGGATGAAAAATATATGACTCAATATATGGAGTTGATACAGGTGAAGTTGGTTGAACTGAAAAAGCTGCGTTCAGGAGACACAGAATCACTTACAAGACACGATTCTGTGCATGTTGCTCAACCAGTCAGCCAGGTCAGGAATTAGCCCGATCATGCTTCATGAGCGGCTTTTAAGCCGGAAGAAACGGGCACGGAATAGTGAAACTTTGGGTAAAAAAAACGGAAGATTGAGAAAATCTTCCGTCTTATCTTATAAATGTCAGATTATTAAGGAAAGAAACCTATTGATACCCTGAAGCTGTTCAGCGAAACATCATAATTCTCTTCTGTAGAACCAAACTCATTATCGATAGTATACTTGTAAGTACCATCGGCAAAAGTAAAGTGTGTTCCCAGAATCAGCCAGTTCATCAGTACCACGTTGAAACCAACCCCTGTTTGAAGTGTAAGTACAGGCACTCTCTGTTGGTATGTAAATTCCGGACCACCACTGTATGAGCCATAGATCAGGCCCCCGTAAGATGCGAGGGCACCAATGCTTCCATATAAATCGAACTTCAGGTTATTGGAAATCTCAAACCTGAAATCCGGACCAATTTTATAGTCAACAAAGAAGAATGGTAACTTATAACCATCAAAATCATCCTTTAGATTGAAATCATGAACCTCAACACCTAAGCCAAAACCGGAATACAAACCAATATTGGCCATGCCGTTGATCATAAAATTATCACTGAAGAACCTGAAACCGCCTCTTTCGAACAGAGCTCCAAAAACCGGCCCTGATCCGGGAATGAATGGCCCTTCTGAATAGTAGGCATAAGGATACATCTCGGGCATAAAGTAAGTAAGCTTGATATACTTTTGCTTGCCCGCAGAGGTAGATGTACTGCGTTGCCTTCGTTCCTTTTTGTTGGTTTCAGGCATATCCGACCCGCCAATTACCTCTCCGGTATACACCTGAGAAACCAAACTGACAGGCAACAGAAAAAGAACCAGCAATAATACTCTGAACTGCAATTTGAAAAGCCGTTCCATGATTCCTGATACTATTGAAGTCTGCTTTGGATTTCGGACAATACATTGGCATACTTACGCAATACGCGGTCCCATTCACGGAACAATTCATCCGATTTCACACTGGTCAGAGGAGTATTCGAATATTCACTGACCAGTTTAACTTTAAATGCCAGGGGGTTTTCAGAACCGAGTTTAACGATTATTCTTGTACGGATGGTGTTCTGTGAGAAAGATTTCACCTCCCATGAGGTACGGATGTATCCGGTTTCCTTGTCTGTAATTTCGATAGCATCAATGTAAGATACGACAATCTGGTTCATTAGTCTCCAGGCATCATCATAGCTTTTACCTGTTCGCACCTCCATATCAATGTTGGCAATGTCGGTCTGTATTGAAGCGTCATAAGAGTCGTCACGCACCATATCAATGTAATATGACTTAGGTAACGCAGCAGCATTCTTTCTGTTACAGAAAGTGACTGTTGCCAGCAAATAGCCTGTTTTTTCAGCCTTAACGGTGACACAACTGTTGTCGAGCACCACAATGGTTACCTGTCCGGTGCCGGAAAGAACGCCGTCCACATAAATTTTGGCATCGTTCTGAGAAGCACTAACAATGACTTTCTTTTTGCCGGCAACTGCATCAAAACTGAGCAGACTAACCAGTGAAAAAGCAATGAATAAAAACCTGAAAATGTTTTTCATGGGTTGAAGATTTTAATTGGTTATTTAGATTGTTTCTAATGTGCAAAAGTAGAAATACTTTGCATCGTCAATTATGTTCACTCCAGATTATTCACCTCAAAGTATAGAGAATTATATTTGACTGAAAATGAGAAGTGACATGTAAATCATTAAATAAGAATTGTTGCGAAAAAAAGAGGCTGCCTTGTAAGGCAGCCTCCTTAATTAGAAAACACTATATTCTCTAGTTGCTATCCCACCAAACGCGGCTTGTGGCTGTTTGTCCGGCAGGTACATTATCTGTATTGTACAGAGTTTCATCCAAAGGATACAAATACCTTCTTGGAGTTTCTGTTAGAGCAGCTTCTGTGGGCAAACCCAGGGAAGGAATACCTGTTCTTCTCCAGTCGCTCCATGTTTCAAGATTCATAAACAAGGCAATATATTTACCTGTCATGATCTTGTCAAGTGTAATGGTTGCAGAAGTCTCAGCGGCATTATCAGCCTCCCAGGTAGCATCGCTAACACCATGAAAAGCAAGTGAACCTTTCACCCCATCATTATAGGCTGCTGCAGCACGTCCATTATCGGTTCCAAAGAATGCTTCGGCTTCGATAAACTTCAGTTCATAGGCATTCATCAGATAAACAGGTGCGGCCTGAGCAGCATAAGCAGGTCCGATAAATGAGGCTGCTGTATTGCCTTCACCGGGACCAGAACCAACAAACACGCCATCTCCATTGGGAGCGAAATAGCCTGCCATACGCGGGTCACCGGTTGCATTCATAAGATCAACAATACGTTTTCCAACACGGATATCACCACGCTCAACATCAAACTGATAACGGGGATTCCACTCGCTTGAGGCGCTTCCGAAGGCAAACATAAAGTCATCACCGGCTTCAAGCAAACCACCGCCATTGATGGCATCTCTGACCGGGCCTAACCCATTCTTCTTGGACAGGTGCAAAGCAGCCCTGACTTTCATCGATTTGGCAAGTTTGGTCCATTTTGCGATATCGCCTTTGTAGAACAGATCATCAGCGCCTGGTTTTACAACTCCAGCCGGATTATCCTGGCCAAACAGGGCAATAGCTTCGTCAAGCAATGTATTGACAGCTGCATAAACCTCCTGTTGGGTATCGTACTTTGCTTTGGTGTTGCCTTCTCTTCCATTGAGTGCATCCGAGTAAGGCACATCACCCCATACAGAAGATATATTGAGCATGTTGACAGCAGTCAGGGTTTTAGCAACTCCCATATAATGTTTGGCATCAAGCTCTTCGGCTTTCTCCATCATTACTTTCAGGTTGATCAGTGAGCCACCGTAAAGGGTATTCCAAAGATTATTGATATCAGATTCCAGCACCTGATATTTATCAGAGCCGAGCATCTGGCGCTCAACACCGGAAATATGCTGCATCCAGATACCTTCATAGCGGGTCATATCACCACCATAGGTAAAGGCCATTGAAGCCTGAGTTGCCGGAAGCAAGAGCGGAAGGGAAACATCAGCCGGATTGTTCGGGTCGATGTTGATGTCTGTGTCAATCCATTTCTTGCAGCCCGAAAGAATCACTGCAAGCATCAGGACAAGACTAATTTTCTTCATTATATTTTGTCTCATAGTTTTTAATTTTTTAATTATTGTTTATTGCTTTAAGTGATTAAAGGGTCAGGCGCAAGCCAACTGTATAACTCTTGGTACCCGGCATATTGAAATAATCGAGTCCCTGACCGTTGCCGGCACCAATAAGGCTGGTTTCGGGGTCAATACCTGTGTAAGGTGTGCTTAGCCAGAGGTTACGGCCCGAAACATATATCTCGGCACTATGGAAGAAAGTTTTGCTGAGGATGTTTTTGTTGAGTTTATAGGACAATGAAACTTCCCTGAGACGAACCCAGTCGGTTTTTTCAACAAATTGTGAAGCGGGTCCGAAGAAACCGCCGCCTTCACCCTGGAACCATGCCTGATTACGGGCAACTTTAATGTCATTGGCACTTCCGTCTGAAGACTTAACACCATCAAAAACATACACTTCACCGTCATCGCGCACTTCGGTGTTGGCATGTGTTCCAAAATGATGCATGGCACCTTTGGTTCCATTCCACATATAACCACCATTCTTGATATCGATCAGGAATGCAAAGGTGATGTCTTTGAATGTAAGGGCATTATTGATACCCATGGTCCATTTGGGAAGCACGTCACCAAGGTTCTTTTCGTCAGCAGCATAAATTGGATAGCCATATCCGGGAGAATTTGGATCGTCATTGATAAGTAGCTGACCGGCATCATTTGTTTCGAAATAACCACCGAAAATGCTACCATAGGATTGTCCTACAACAGCGCGGGACTGTGATCCAACAAAACCTGACAGATACACATTGTCGATTCCCTCTGCCAGTTTAAGAACTTCATTCTTATTCTGCGTAAAGTTCACATCAATATCCCATTTGAGACTAGAGGTTTTTACAGGTGTGGCTAACAAGGTTAACTCAATACCTTTATTTACCATATCTCCTGCATTCAAAACAGCACTGTAGAAACCTGAAGATTTGGCAATCGGAACAGCAAGAATCAGGTTTTCACTTTTGTTATCATAATATGAAAAGTCTAGTCCTATCCTGTTGTCAAGGAAACGCAGGTCGAAACCTACTTCAAATGATTTCAGTTTTTCAGGCTGAAGTTCATTGTTTGGCAGAGTCGTTCCTAAAGTAAAGGCAGAAACACCTCCCCAACCCGGGAAATTGATGCCATTTGTCCATCCATCACCAAAACTGGCCTGTCCATAAGATGGCAGTGTAGCATAGGTGAAAGCGTCGTTTGCAATTTGAGCGTAGGAAATTCTGAATTTACCATAAGGCAGAATGCTGTTATCTTTCAGTGCGGGTAACTCGGTAAAAATGAATGATCCGCTTCCTGAATAAAGCATGAACGGATTTTCTTCCTCAGGCAGTGAAGTTGACCATTCGCTGCGTACGGTTCCATTAGCATAAATCATATTGCGGAACGAGAAGCCTAAATCACCATAAATAGCAGCGGTTCTTTTCTTGGACTGTGTTTCGAATGCCTGAACACTGGCGGCATTGCTCAACTGGAAGAAATCCGGAACAGTAAGAGTGTTTCCTTGAACGAAAACCCTTTGCCATTGTGTCTGGTACATATTGTGTCCAAAAATCCCCATGAAAGTAAAATCATCATTGATTTTCTTGTTGATATTCACCAAAAGATCGCTGTTGAATTCGCGCACAAAGTGCTGCTCTTCATACACGCGTCCTGACGGGAAGGTGCGGCTGCCAATGGCAAAGAATTGCTTGCGGCGGTCGCTGTAGAAGTCAGTACCTACGCGATAAGTGAAGGTCATCCAGTCATTGGCAATATAATTCAATGCTGTGTGACCAATGATACGGTTAACCTTATCCGAGAACTGGTTCATATTAACTGTCCAGAATGGATTGTCATATCCACCTCCGTTGTAGGCATTACGCTGACGGCCATCGGGTAGTCTGTATGCTGCTTCATCATCAGCCGGATCGTCCGATCCACCGGTAATGTCAAAATTCATGGGCATACGCATCAGGGCAAGCATAACACCTGAGGTGTTTGAACCCTGCTGAATTCTTGTACCACCAGAATTGGCATAAGAAATCTTGGCTTCGCTGCTGAAGCGGTCGTTCAGTTTGGTCTGGCCCGACATGGTAATGTTGGTCCTTTCGAAGGTGTTGTTGGGAACAATACCGGTTGAGCTGGTGTTTGCAATTGATAGGTAATAGCTTGTATTTTGGTTACCTCCTGTCAATGACAATGAATTATTGTAAGAAATACCGGTCTGGAAGAAATTGCCCACATTGTCATATGGTCCAACCCTCAAATCTTGTTTGGCATTTGGGTTACTTTGACCTACAACGTTTCCATTAGGATAATACAGATTATTACCGCCATCAAAACGCAGGGTGTCCATTAATGGTCCCCACACACCGGTGATCGGGTTAAGAGTTCCATCAGCACGCAGATTTCCGCCTGAACCCTGAGCCCACTTGTTCTGCATGGCCGGAAGTTGCGAAACCTGCTCAAAAGTTACCGAACTGTTAAAAGAAACAGTAGTTTTCTTGGCCAGATCGGTTAAAGATCCTTTTTTGGTAGTAATGATCACGGCACCGTTTGCTGCACGTAAACCATAGAGTGCTGTAGCAGCACCACCTTTGAGGATGTTGATGGTTTCGATGTCTTCTGGGTTAATGTCAACCACACGGTTCGACAAGGCAACACCATAAAGAAGGTTGTTTGTTCCGTCATTTGGGTTACCTGAGGTTAATTGAGAGTTGTCTATCGGCACACCGTCAACAACATACAGAGGCTGGTTTTCTCCGGTGAAGGAGGCATTACCACGGATGGTCATGTAGCTGGCGGCTCCGAGGGCTCCTGAGGAGTTAACAATATTCACCCCTGCTACCCTGCCACTTAGGGCATTGATTGGGTTAACTGTTGCCGAACGTACGATGTCCTCAGAACCCACTGACTGCACAGAGTACCCGAGTGCTTTGGATTCACGGGAAACACCGATAGCCGTAACAACCACTTCGTCGATCTGAAGCACATCAGGCTCCATCACCACATTGATGCTTGTCTGCGTACCCAGGGCAATCTCGATATTTTTCATACCAACAAAGGTAAACACCAGAGTCCTGTGCTCAGGGCGTACGTTGAGTTCATACATACCATCAAGGTCTGTTGTTGTCCCAATCGTGGTACCCTTAACCATCACAGTCACGCCCGGAATCCCCATGCCGTCCTGCGAACTGGTAACTTTACCAGTTACGGTTCTCGACTGGGCAAATGCGAAATTCACACCTGCTATCAGCAAGAACACCAACATAATTGTAATTTTTCTCATAATGATGAATTTTGGTTAGTGAATTGATTAAACATGTATTTGGTTAAACAAAGTAATTTGCTTGCAATCGTTTGCAATTATGGTGCAAGTTATAACTATCTCTACAAATTTTACAATAAAATAATGAAAATTTTTTCTAACATTCATCAAAATTACAATAAACCTCTTTTGTAATCAAGGGGTTGTGACAAAAAAAAATCAGAAAAAAAATTGTCATTCCGTCTGGTTCAGACGTCTTTTACCTGTGTTTTAGGCATTTTTCGGCTGTTGCGGTGCAGCGCAAGTGACAACACTACAATGATAATTATCAGCTCAACAATGTATTTTTGCCAGCCTCCTGTCCCGCTGGGTACAAACTGAAACAGCATAACCAAAAGCGCATTGGTTGTGAATACTGAGACTCCTGCCCGTCTTCGGCGCAACATCAACCATATGCCTGTAATCACACCGGCATTCAGCAACACTCCGACAAGCAGATACATGGCTATTTTCAACCGGCTCAGGTCTAATTCGGGAACATATATAATACCCATACCCGCAATGAAATCGCTGAACAGCAATGCCACTGCCATCGAAAGCAGGATAAGCCCGTAATAGGCTATTGCAAAAAAACACACAAATCTGAACAACAAAGGATTAGACCTTTTTGTAGTAGTTGTGTTTTTCGCTTCCTGACTGATCTCTTCTGCCATAATCAATTCATTATCGGTCTGAAGCGCAAATACATTAAAATAAACAAAGCTGCAAACATCAGATCGAACATGGGATACGTACCCAAAGGTTTATACACATAGACCGACGACAAAATCAGCATCAGTAACTGTGATATAGCATACAGGTGAAAGCCAGACCGCCTGAGTTTCCACATATGAACCACACCGGTGAAGGAAATTACATGTAAAAGTCCGGATAACAAAAAGTAGGTGCGTTCAATAGCCGAAAAGAAACTCAGGTCGAAACCCATGTTTTCATAAGTCCCACTGTCAATCAGTTCAATAAGCGCGGGATGCACCAGATAAACGAAAAAATTGCTCACCGACCCCATGCCGCTGCCGATAAAACTGAGCACACACAGCACTGTAAGCAGCATGGGTCTCTGGCCCGGTTGCATTTGACTGACTTCCATTTCTTCTTTTAATGTTTAATTCTATTAACTATAAGTGTCTGAGTCTATTCCAGGCTTCCGATTGCGTTTTCAACTTCTTCGAGAATTTCGCATGATTTCACCAATGCTTTCATGCTGTTGTGGTCATCATACAATGGTCTGTCCACATCCAGAAATTCAACATATCTGCGGATTACTTCATGCGCTTTTTTAGTTCCATGTCCAAACTGGTATTCCCTGAAATCGAGTGCCTGAGCAGCGGCCATAAACTCAATACCCAGAATTCCGTAGGCATTGTCGAGAATCTGGTTGTTTTTGAGTGCCGTGTTCATACCCATCGAAACAAAATCTTCCTGATCTGCTGCGGCCGGTATCGACTGTATGCTGGCCGGTGCCGAAAGTATCCGTTGTTCCACGATCTGCATATCGGCAGTGTATTGCGACAGCATCAGACCTGAAAACATTCCGGCTCCTTTGGTCAGGAAGGCAGGCAAGCCCACACTCAGCGCAGGATTGTTCAGTCGGTTCATCCTTCGTTCGGATAGCACACAAACCATAGTAACCACTGCGCCTGCCATATCCATAGGCACTGAAACCGGGCTTCCCTGAAAATTAGCGCCGCTGAGTTGCAGGTTCTCTTCAGGGAAAAATATCGGATTGTCGCCCACTCCGTTCAACTCTATCTCCACCTGTGATCTTGCCCAGTCCAGCGCGTCGTGCGCTGCCCCGATAACCTGCGGGGTCGAGCGCATGCTGTAGGCATCCTGCACCTTGCATTTGATACGTCCTTCGAACAAATCTCCTCCCTTAACAACCTTGTTGATGGCGGCAGCACTTCTTATTGCACCCTTAAATCCGCGCACTTCATGAATTTTTGGTGCATAGGGTTTCATATTGGCCTTCAGTGCTTCGAGCGACATTGCGGCGGCAATTTCGGCCTGTTTCATAAAGCGGTTGGCATCGTATAAGAATATGGCACTCATGGCTGTGAGCACATTGCTACCGTTGATGGTTGCCAAACCATCGCGGGCCTGAAGTCCCGGAACAGGAATGCCGGCTTTTTCCATCGCAACGGAGGCAGCCATTAATTCACCCTGATAAAAAGCCTTTCCTTCGCCCATCATCAGCAAGGCAATCTGCGACATTGGGGCCAGGTCGCCACTGGCACCTACACTTCCCTTCGTACACACATAAGGAGTTACCTCCTTGTTGAGTAAGTCAACGAGGGTTTGCGTAATCGCCAGACGACAACCCGAATTGCCGTGGGCATGCACGTTGATCCGGCCAAGCATGGCACCTCTGACCCATTCCACAGGCATTGGATCACCAATTCCGGCTGCATGATTATAGATAAGGTATTTCTGAAAATCTTTCACCTGCTCATCGTTCAGCACTACCTCCGAGAATTCGCCAATACCTGTATTTACACCATACATGATCTCGCCGGCTACGATTTTTTTCTCCAGCATGGCCCTGCATGCCTCAATCCGTCTGACGGCATCAGGATGGAGTTCAACTTTTTGCCCGTGGCGTGCAACAGCCACCACATCTTCGATACTTAGGTTGGCTCCGGTGATTACGAGTGTCATATGCGCTTTGTTTTAAATGTTTTAATGGTTTGAGCGGCTAAGGTAGTAAATTCATGAAACAAACGCTGTGACAGGAATTCTGGCTTAAAGCACCCAAAAATATGTACGCGCTTCATTTTCAATCCTGAAAAGCTGATTATTTTTGCACAAAAAAAGAGTATAATGTTGCCTGAACATCTTTTGCAGGAAACGAAACAAAACAAGGCACTGCTGTTGTATTTTTTCAACAACAACTGTGCCCCCTGCCTCAGCCTGCGTCCAAAAGTGGAGCAATTAATCGGAGAAGAATTTCCATTGATGAAACTGATCATGGTGGATTCGGCAGTTAGTCCCGATGCCAATGCTCATTTCGGTGTATTTGCCAACCCCACTTTGCTGGTGTTTTTTGAAGGAAACGAGTTTTACCGCCTCAGCAAATACGTGTCGGTGCAGCAAATCGAAGAAAACATCAGCCGGCCGTATCAATTGCTTTTTGGTTAGCCTGTTGTTATCAGACACCCTTTATCAGTGCATCGGGTATGTTGAGGGGCACAGTGCGCAGGAATTCGACGGATTGTGCCATAGAAGTGTACATCACGGTATCTTTGTCGAGGAACGGAACTTTTTTCCGGTACCCGGCTACGAACTCCTCAATGAATGGAGAGGATTTGGCCGGCCTTCGGAATTCAAGTGCCTGTGCTGCATTGAATAATTCAATGGCCAGAATACGCTCAAGATTGAAAACCACCCTCAGGGCTTTGGTGGCAGCGTTGGCACCCATGCTCACATGGTCTTCCTGACCTTGTGATGATTCGATGGAATCAACAGAGGCGGGTGTACACAATTGTTTATTTTGGCTGACGAGACTGGCCGAGGTATATTGCGGGATCATGAATCCTGAATTGAGTCCGGGTTCGGCAACCAGAAAAGGAGGCAATCCCCTTTTGCCATGAAGCAACTGATAGGTTCTGCGTTCCGAAATGCTTCCCCATTCGGCAAGTGCAATGGCCAAATTGTCTAAAGCAAGCGCGAGTGGCTGTCCGTGAAAATTGCCTGCCGAAACAATCAGGTCATCATCGGGAAATATCGTTGGATTGTCGGTTACAGCATTTATCTCGTTGCTGAACACATAGGCCACATAGTTCACCGAATCTTTGGAAGCACCATGCACCTGAGGGATACAACGAAACGAATAGGGATCCTGAACATGTTGTTTCGGGCGCGAGATGAGTTCGCTGCCTTCGAGTAAGGTTCTTATTCTTTCGGCTGTGGCAATTTGTCCTTTGTGATGTCGGATCAGGTGCACCTGTGCGCAGAAAGGCTCAATCCGGCCGTCAAATGCTTCGAGGGAGAGTGTCCCGATAATGTCGGCAAGCATGGATAGTCTGAAGGTTTTGAGCAGACTGTACACTCCATAAGCACTCATAAATTGTGTTCCGTTGAGCAATGCCAGTCCTTCCTTCGATTTCAGTGGAATTGGCTCCCAATTCATCAGACGATTGACTTCGGCCATGGGCATCACCTGTCTCTTGAATACAACTTCACCGAGACCGAGCAAAGGAAGCGAAAGATGTGCCAGCGGCGCAAGATCACCCGAAGCACCCAATGAACCCATCTGATATACCACAGGCAAAATGTTATTGTTGAAGAAAGCGATCAGCCGATCAACAGTTTCCACCTGCACTCCCGAATGGCCATAGGAAAGGCTCTGCACTTTGAGCAGCAGCATCAGTTTTACGATTTCGTCAGGTACGCGGTCACCTGTTCCGCAGGCATGCGACATCACCAGGTTTCGCTGAAGCTCACCCAGCTGGTCAAATGAAATTCGTGTGTCGCAGAGTGATCCGAAGCCTGTGTTGATGCCGTAAACCGGCTCTTCACTGCCGGCCATTTTATGGTCGAGATAATCACGGCATTTTTGAATTTGCAGGCGTGAAACTTCAGATAGCTTAAGAGTATAACCTTCGTTAAGAATATCGAAGATTCGCTTGAATGTCAATTTTTCGTTGCTAATAAAATGTACCTTCATGGGTGCTGATTAATGTTAAAAGGCGGTTCCTGTCAAAAAAGAAAATTACAGTTGAACTTTGATTTGGGCCAGGAAAGACGGAAGTGCTTCATAGGCAATTGTTTGCTGACTGGCATCAGTCATACTTCTCAGTGTAAAGCAATTGGAGGCTATCTCTGTTTCACCGGCGAGCACTACCCAGGGAATCTGCTTTTGATCGGCATACCTGAATTGCTTCTTCATTTTGTCAGCATCGGGATAGAGCTCTGTATTCAGGCCAAGTTCGCGGCACATTTTCAGCGCTTTTAGGCAATAGTTTGTTTCCGAAGGGCCGAAATTGGCAAACAGTACAAATGTGCTTTCGGAGGCAGTTTTGGGGAAAAGTCCGCGTTCCAGCATGATGTCGTAGATACGATCGGCACCGAAACTGATGCCCACTCCCGATAGTCCCGGCATCCCGAACACACCGGTAAGATCGTCGTAGCGACCACCGCCGCAGATGCTTCCCATCTGCACTTCAAGCGACTTCACTTCAAAAATGGCTCCTGTGTAATAATTAAGGCCGCGGGCAAGCGTTAGGTCAAGCTCATATTCAAGGCCGGGTTTAAGTTCAGCCAGTGTGCCAAACAACTCCTTCACTTCATCAATTCCTTTACGTCCAACTTCATTGCCTGCAATGAGCTGTTGCAGCAAATCAAGCTTCTCTGAAGAAGAACCCTTAAACTGAAGCACAGGCTGCAGTTTTGCAATGGCTTCTTCCGAAATCCCACGTGCAAGGAGCTCCTGATTAACCTCATTGAGCCCGATTTTGTCGAGTTTATCGATGGCCACGGTAATATCAGTCAGGGCTGAAGGATAGCCAATAAATTCGGCAAGTCCGGCCAGTATTTTACGGTTGTTTATCTTCACCTGTACCTTCATGTTCAGCGCATGGAACACATCATCCACGATCATGACCAACTCGGCTTCGTTCAGGAGAGAGTCGCTGCCAACCACATCTGCATCACACTGAAAAAATTCGCGGTAGCGACCCTTCTGCGGCCTGTCGGCCCGCCAAACAGGCTGAATCTGGTAGCGCTTGAAAGGAAACACAAGATCATTTCGGTTTTGCACCACAAAGCGGGCAAAGGGAACCGTTAGGTCGTAGCGAAGACCTTTTTCGCTGACAAAGGGCAGCAACTCAGATGATGCAGGGAAATTATCCCGTTGACTCACATCGGACAGGAAATCACCCGAATTCAATATCCTGAACAACAGTTTATCGCCTTCGTCACCATATTTACCCAGCAGCGTTGAGAGGTTTTCCATGGCCGGAGTCTCGATAGGCTGATAGCCATAGCGGTGAAACACTTTCCGTATGGTATCGAAAATATAGTTCCGCCGGATGGTTTCCTGCGGGCCGAAATCACGGGTTCCTTTGGGTATGGAGGGTTTCTGGGCCATGGGTCAAATCGTTAAACTTCTTTAATATGGAAAAGAGGGTGCAAAGTTATATAATGTGCAGCAATGAGTCACATCAGGCGCAGACTCTTCAAGGCACCGGTACCCCAAGTTGTTCGAGGACAGACTGAATAAATTCTTTGGTACCAAGATCGCCTTCTTTTGGTGCCCATTCGGCAAAATGTTTGTCATCTGCAGGGTTCCATGGACCGTCCTTCACTTCATAAGCTACTGATCCGGCTTCGAGTGAGATGATGCTGTGCCAGGTACGCGGGGGCAGCTCGCAGCCATAGTTGGCGGTGCGGCTGTCCAGAATGATGTGGTCAACAATGTTACCGGAATCATCATACTCCACTACAAGCAAGCGTCCGCGAAGGCAAAAAAACGCCTCATTTTTATCGGGATTTTCGTGCTTGTGCGGCTGAATATAGGTGCCGGGCTCCATCGCGTTCAACATTCTGTGCAGCCTGTCTGAGGCGTTTTGATGAAAATTATGGTTCATGCGCAGGCGCGGCACGGCCGCGGCACGTGCCGAAACCTGATCCAACAGGGCTTCGTCAATCCTGATCATTGTTGGATGTGGGTTTGTAGATGAGTTCGTCAAAGCTGCGTTTGGGAACATGATGCACGCCTGTTTCGTCAGTCCAGTATTCCATATTGCCTTTTTGATCCGTTGCATCAAGTACCACTTGCTGCGCAGGCTTTCCAATGGCAATCACAAGCACGATTTCTATGTATTCGGGCAATTGATAAAATTTGCCCAGTTCATATCGGTTGATGGTTCGCACAATACATCCTCCAAGACCTAAGGCAGAAGCACCAAGTAGCATGGTTTGGGCTGCTATTCCGGCATCAAAATCCGCCCGGTCGTTCAATCGCTTATCGAGCACCATGATAATATAGGCCGGAGGTCGCTCGTGTTCGGCCGGACCATCCCAATTGCGCAGAAACCAGGCCCATTTCAGCTGGGCAAACACAAAAGCAACCTCGTTTTCATCATGCACCAGAAGATACTTCATTGGCTGACGGTTTTTTGATGATGGCGTTAACCTCGCCAGCTCAACCAATGCGTGTAATTCCTGAACATGAACCTTTCGTTGTGTATCGAACTTGCGGTAGCTCCTGTTCGCCTGTACCAATTCTTTGAGTTTTTGAAAAATCTCTGTTTCCATCGCAACAAAAATACGAACAATCCGCGAAAAGGCGATTGTATAGCCCTCCCTGACCCGTACTATTCGTTTCTGTGGCTTGCTGGAGCTATTTAATTTATAACCATTCTAAATTGCAAAGGACTTGTTGCATTTAAGTAAGTGCTTTAAAGGAAGGTATTAATTTAGCGGCTTCATTTTTAAACCCAAAAATATGGAACATACACACCTTGAAAGTATTCCGATCCCTTTGTGGGCTTCTATCCCCTTCGTGATCATCCTCTTGTTTATTGCCATTGGCCCGCTGTTTTTTCACCATTGGTGGGAAAACAACCGCAACAAGCTTATTGTTTCGCTGGTATTGGGCATACCTGTATCAA
The DNA here is from genome assembly GCA_024710405.1 of Bacteroidales bacterium. Taxonomy (GTDB): domain Bacteria; phylum Bacteroidota; class Bacteroidia; order Bacteroidales; family F082; genus UBA6192. The sequence goes on along the minus strand of JANJUV010000019.1, from coordinate 45,745 downwards.
TCTATTTAATTGCTAACGGCTTGTCATACGACCTGAAGCACCAGATGCTTTTTGACTACATTCCTTTCATCATCCTGCTTGGGTCACTATTTGTGATTACAGGGGGTATACAGCTCAAGGGCGACATTCAGGCAAAGCCGATTGTTAACACAATCTTTTTAGGTATCGGTGCAGTGCTTGCATCCTTTATGGGAACAACCGGTGCAGCCATGCTGCTGATCAGGCCTGTGATCAAAACAAATTCGCAGCGTAAATTCAAGGTGCATACCATACTTTTCTTTATAGCCGTTGTAGCCAACTGCGGTGGTATGCTGACCCCACTCGGCGACCCGCCATTGTTTTTACTCTATCTGCGTGGCGCACCGTTTGAATGGTTCTTTACGCTGACAAAGGAATGGGCTTTTGTGAACGGTATGTTGCTGGTTATCTATTACATATTTGATTCGTATTATTACAAGAAAGAACCTGCAGAGAACAAAATTCTTGACAGAACAAATATTAAGCCCATATCCCTTTCGGGCAACTATAATTTTATTTTCCTCATTGGCGTAGTACTTTCAGTTGCTTTCCTCAATGCCAATTACATCCATGCCATCCACGACAACCACTATCTGGCATTTATCCGTGAAATAGCTATGTTATCCTTTGCCGGACTTTCATTGTATTTCACGCCCAGATTACTCCGGATCGACAATAAGTTCACATGGACTCCTATCATTGAAGTAGCGTTCCTTTTCCTTGGCATCTTCATCACCATGGTTCCGGCTTTGCTGTGGCTGCGCGACAACGCACACTCACTGGGAATAGAAACAGCTCCTATGTTTTATTACGCTACCGGAAGTCTCAGTGCATTCCTCGACAATGCCCCAACAGCTCTGGCATTTCATAAACTTGCATTAGGCATGACCGAACCCGGAACCGCCGGACTGATTGCCGGTATCCCCGAGGTGCTGCTGACTGCCATTTCGGTTGCAGCTGTATTCTTTGGCGCCATGACCTATATAGGTAACGGACCGAACTTTATGGTAAAAGCCATTGCTGAGGAAAACAAAATCCCGATGCCAAGCTTTTTTGGATATATGTTCAAATTCTCGATCATTATCCTGTTGCCCCTGTACATTTTGACACAGTTGTTGTTTATATAAACTAAATAGGTGTAACCAAACCATAAAAGGCGGCCGTTTAGCCGCCTTTTTTTGTTTATCCTCAATGAGCCGTCTTATTAATCTACTTTCAGCTTTTTGTAGCGGATGCGTGTGGGGCCGCTGTCGCCCAGGCGTTTCTTTTTGTTCTCCTCGTATTCTGAGTAGCTTCCTTCGAAGAAATACACCTGCGAATTGCCTTCGAAGGCAAGAATATGTGTTGCTATTCGATCAAGAAACCAGCGGTCGTGCGAGATGACCACAGCACAGCCGGCAAAATTCTCCACGCCCTCCTCCAGTGCCCTCAGGGTGTTAACGTCAATGTCGTTTGACGGTTCGTCGAGCAGCAGCACATTGGCCTCTTGCTTGAGAGTCATGGCCAGGTGCATGCGGTTTCTTTCGCCACCGGACAGGATGCCGGCTTTCTTGCCCTGATCGTTGCCGCTGAAATTGAATCGCGAAACATAAGCCCTGGAATTCATGGTGCGGTTTCCCAGTTTAATATCGTCGTGGCCGCCAGAGATAATCTCAAAAACCGTTTTTTCCGGGTCAATTTCCTCGTGTGCCTGATCTACATAACCGATTTTAACGGTGTCGCCCATCTCAAAACTTCCTGAATCAGGCTTTTCGAGTCCCATGATGATTCTGAACAAGGTTGTTTTTCCGGCTCCGTTGGGGCCGATAACACCGACAATACCTGCAGGTGGCAGACTGAAATTCAGGTTCTCGAACAGTAACTTGTCACCGTAAGCTTTAGAAACATTGTTGAATTCAATCACTTTGTTTCCTAAACGCGGACCGTTGGGTATGTAAAGTTCGAGTTTCTCTTCTTTTTGTTTGGTGTCTTCAACGAGCATTTTTTCGTACGACTGCAAACGGGCTTTTGATTTGGCATGACGGGCTTTAGGAGCCATGCGCACCCACTCGAGTTCCCGCTCCAGTGTTTTTCTGCGCCTGCTTTCTGTCTTCTCTTCCATTTCAAGGCGTTTGGCTTTCTGCTCCAGCCAGGAGCTGTAGTTTCCTTTCCACGGGATGCCTTCGCCGCGGTCGAGTTCGAGAATCCAGCCGGCCACATGGTCGAGGAAATAGCGGTCGTGGGTAACTGCAATCACTGTTCCCTTGTATTGCTGCAGATAATGTTCGAGCCATTCAACTGACTCTGCATCGAGGTGGTTGGTAGGTTCATCCAGCAGCAGGATATCCGGTTCGCTGAGCAGCAGGCGGCACAAGGCAACCCGACGGCGCTCTCCTCCCGAAAGGTGTTTCACGGGGCTGTCTCCTTCCGGACAACGGAGGGCTTCCATGGCACGTTCGAGTTTGCGGTCAAGTTCCCAGGCATCCTTCTGCTCGATAAGTTCCGTGAGCTTTCCCTGCTCCTCTATGAGGCTGTTCATCTCATCGTCCGACATCGGCTCGGCAAAACGGTTGTTGACTGCCTCATAAGCTTTCAACAAGTCAACAACATCCTGTACACCTTCTTCGACAATCTCTTTGACTGTTTTATCCGGATCGAGCCAGGGTTCCTGATCGAGCATACCGACACTGTAACCCGGTGAAAAGACAACTTCACCAAGGTACGACTTTTCTTTTCCGGCAATGATCTTTAATAAGGTGGATTTACCCGAACCATTCAATCCGATAATCCCGATTTTGGCACCATAAAAAAATGAAAGATAAATATCCTTCAGAATCTGGCGGCTGGGCGGAATAACCTTGCCAACACCCACCATTGAAAAAATGATTTTCTTATCGTCCGACATAGTTTCTATACTTTATTATTGTGTTGTTCTGCGAGATTGTTAAGACGATCCGCCAGCTTTGCGGTAGCATGTTCCCAGTTATAATTCTCAAGCACAAACGAGTAGCCATCTTTCGCTATCCGTTCAGAAAATTCAGGTTGCCCGAGCAGTTCCAGAATATGATTGGCCAGTTCTGTGGCATCGGTACCGACCAGCAAATGTTTGCCGGGGCTTCCGCCCAGTGCCTTGTTGGCTATTGGCGTTGTGATACAGGGTAGTTGCATCGACATGGCTTCGAGCAGTTTATTCTGTAAACCCGTTCCGATTCGCATGGGAGCAATAAACAATGAAGCACCGGAATATGCATGCCGGATATCATCGAGCCAGCCGCTGACTTTAACTTTTTCTGACGCTAATGCCCTGACGCGTAAATCTGGAGTTGCACCAGCAAGCAACACTTTTGTTTGTGGCCTTTTGGCCCAGACCAACGGCATAATTTCACAGACAAGGTACTCGGCCGCATTCACATTGGGCGGATAGGCCATGTTTCCGGTAAATACCACATCGGTTTCTTTGGCACCATTCATCGGTCTGAAAAAATCCTGATCCACTCCATTGGGTACGATCATGATCTCTTCCTTTCCGGGATGGGGAATAAGGTCGCGGTCGGGTTTCGAGATGATCGTTTTCAGGTCGAAAGCATCGAACATGTCTGTTTCGTAGCGGCTCAAGCGACGATACTCGGTGCGCAGAAATGGCTTCTGATACCAGGGAGCCACCTCAAGTCGGCGAAGCATGCCCACCGAAAACACGTCCTGATAATCGAGTGCCTTGGGAAGGTCACTGTGTCTGAGGTATTCTGCCACACGCAGCAACTGGCCGTAGAGCACATCAGGTTTGTACTCCATGATCAGATTCTTGATGCGCCTGTGTGCACGCGAACCGTAAAAATATCCGGATTGCAGCGGCCTTCCGGCAATCCATGATTTCAACAAGTTAACTCCCTGACTCCAAAGGCCAAGATCAATAAAATTGACTGACCTGCAGTAAGGCTGAAGGGCTTTGAATGCTTTTTGTTTGTCAGCATTTCTGTCGGTATTCAGGGCACATAGGATAATCTCATGCTCATAAGAAAGGCATCTGATCTGGTGAAAAGCCCTCAGCTTATCACCTTTTTCCAGAGGCCATGGAATTCGCGACAAAAGGATAAAAATACGCATACGTTTATGTCTGGTTCTGATTCTTGTTTTCCTTTAATTGATTGTAAAAATCTAGTAATCTGTTGTTAAGCATATTGCGGCTGTAATGTTCTTCTATCAGCTTACGGGCTGCTCTGCCTGTTTCTTTGGTTTTCTCAGGGTTCTCAAGACAGAACGAAACTGCAGCAGCAAAATCAGCTGCTGTATCGGCAATGAAAATATTCTTCATGTGTTCGCATCGTATGCCTTCAGAACCAATTGTTGTAGTTACTACCGCCTTGCCAAGTGCCATTGCTTCTATGATCTTGATTCTGATGCCACTGCCCGACAATAAAGGCACAACAGCTATACTCTGCTCCCGAGCAAATTGACGGGCATCGGGAACTTCGCCCAGGACTTCAACACCCGGCATACGTGTATTGGTAAGCCATGCAGGCATAAATCGTCCGGCCAGGCTGATGGTCAGATCAGGATGGCCTGACCTGAGCAGCGGCCACACTGCATCGAGGAACCACCTCACCCCTTCTTCGTTAGGCATCCAGTTCATCGAACCGATGTGGTATAGCCCCGGCCATGCCTGCTCTTCAGAACCAAGCACCCATTCGTCCGGATCAATGCCGAATGGAAGATCAATAACCGGTTTTGCTGAAAGCTTTGCGAAAAAGGCAGCATCCGCCGGGGTAATGGCGGCTATTCCGTCAAAAAGTATTGCGGCATCGCGTTCGTAACGCTCAAGTGTGCGTGCCAGATGGCCAAGATAAAACTTTTTGATCGGGTTGGGTGCAACAGCAGCCATGCGTTTCCAGATCAGGTGCTCGATATTGTGTGCCCTGAGGACGACAACAGCCTTGCTGTACTGCCTGATCAGCCCTACATAAGGCGTCATGAACAGGGTCTCGAGCTGCACCACGTCAAAAGCTTCAGCTTTCAGTATTTCGGCGAGTTTTCGGTTGAAACCGTTGGAAATAAAGCGTTTTACATGATATGATTGTCGTGTAAAAAGGTTCAGGAAGGCGTCAATGGGACGTATGCTCAGGTCGATGTATTCAAACTCAATGTTCGTCAGTCGCTTAAAATCTTCCGGAACATCTTCGGGCGAAACCATGAATTTATCGGAAACAACAGCAAGCACTTTTACGTAATGTCCCTGTGCCGCGAGTCCGCTGATGATGCTGTTCATGGCCATGGGGCCGCCTTCGTGTGCAGGCCAGGGCGACTTGTTGCACAAAAACAGTATCCTCATGTGGCGGCTTTTTTTAATCGTAAAGCCAATGCTATTCGGTTGAAATACTTACGCCAGCTGTCAGCATCAAGCAATGAAGCATCGGTAGTGGCCTTAAAAGCCAGAAACAATCCAACAGGCAACAACACCATCGACGAAAGCCATACACCAGTGAACATGCTCAGGTCGCCTACCTTGGCGGCTTTCTCGCCGGTAATGCTGGTTATGTGATAGGCCACAAAAAACAAAACAGAAATCACCACAGGCAATCCCAGTCCTCCCTTGCGGATGATGGCTCCCATAGGTGCACCTATAAAAAACAGGATGAGACAGGCAAACGAAAGCGTGAACTTCTTGTGCCATACCCATTCGTGCTTTCGTATGTTCTCCAATTGAACCGCAAAGTCATTCTTGTTGAACACAATATTATCCTTGGTTGTCCGAACGGAATTGATAGCAAGGTCGGCTACAGCAACCCTTTCGTTTGGTGGAAAATTTTCAAGAACAGGCATCAGTGGCCCTTTTGGCGCAGTTTTGGTTGTGTCTGTATCTGAAACTGATGCGGCTTCCGCATTTCGTCTTTCGTTTGGTTTTAAAACACTTTGATTGGTTTTGATAGTGGTGTCGAGCGTACTGAGGTGGTTAAACCTGCGTATGAAATTTTCTTCGTAGCGCATCCTTCGGTCGGCAAGCCGCATATTGAGCGAATCAATATAGTAATTCAGCTGTTTGATATTGAGCATGGTGTAGTGGCTTTTAAACAGGTCCTCTTGTGTACGGGTCAGGTCAAACTCGCTCAGGTCGAACTTGAGCCTTTGCTGTTTAAAGGCTGTACGTTCAAAAGGCCTGTTTTCCCTGTAGTTACGTGTTGACATCACCTCGGTATATGAGTAACCGTCGAAAAGAGTAAAAATGATGCTCTTGTGGTCGTGGCTCAGTTCCATATAACCTGAGGAAGCTGTAGTCACTTTAATGTTGCCGAGTCTGTCGGTGTGGTCATAAATATGTACATCGTAAATCGTGCGGCCATCGTTATCTTTCTCACCCACCCTGATTACATAATTTTCGATACCGTTATAAAATATCCCCTCATTGATGTTAAAGGCCAGCTTTTGCTGCCGCACATCGTACAGCAGGGACTGAAACTTCAGGTTGGCCACAGGAAGCAAATTGTTTGAAAAGAAGAACGCAAAAATGCTGATGCCCACCGAAAGCCACACGAGTGGGCGCATGACTTTCCATACCGAGATTCCGGCGGATTTCATGGCGACGAGTTCGTAATGTTCGCCCAGATTGCCAAATGTCATCAGTGAAGAAAGCAAAATAGCCAGCGGAAGTGCCATTGGCACGAAGGTAGCACCGGCATAGAAGAGCAGGCGCAACACCACATCCAGTTCGAGGCCTTTGCCAACAAGGTCGTCGATGTACTTCCACAGAAACTGCATGAGGAGGATAAACAAGGCAATGAAAAACGTCAGGACAAAAGGTCCAGCATAGGATTTCAGCACAAAGAGATAAATCTTCTTCAAGTGTTTGGCTCAGGTTAGCTTCAACGGGCAAAGATAAACAGTTTGACCGTGAACCAGACAAACGGTTTGCATGTGCGGATTGTTGCAAAAAGGAATTGTTTTTTTTGAGTCACGGGAAACAGAAATTAGCAAGTCAATTTCAAACCATCCTTATTGAGAAATTATCAGGATGTACATAATGATGATTTGGAAAAAACAATTCAGGGACGACAAAATGACCGCCACAACAGTATGGAGTTGTCAGGATTTGCTTTGCAGATTAATCTCCAAAAGTAAGGTGATACCCCTCAGATCTCTATGCCCGTTCTTCGACAGTACTTATGAATGGCAGTGCTTTAGCTGATTCAAAATCCATAAGCAAACCCTGCATTTCGAATTCGCGTTTCAATGTATTCATAAGTTCTTTTACCGAAATGATCTTATCTGTCCGCCACACATTACTTCCTGCAAAGGCATAGCCTCTTCTGAAGTTTCCGCGGAGGGCTGAGGTTAGCGCAGCCATAATACAATAAGGTGCAGTACTAATATTGCAGGTAAGAATGCAGTCAACCGGGCAGGTTTTGGGGTGCTTCTTTCCTTCCTCTACTTCATCCAGAAATACTGACCTGATTGCACGGCCCGGCATACCAACAGGGCTTTTAATAATCACAACATCCTCTTTAACGGCATCGAGATAGCTTTGCTTAAATGCTTCAGAAGCATCGCATTCAAAAGTGGTCACAAAACGTGTTCCCATCTGAACACCTGAAGCGCCCAGCGCAATCATGGCCGCAATATCTGCTCCTGTATAAATTCCACCTGCGGCAATCACGGGAATAGGTCTCAGATGTTTGGATGTGATCATTTGCATGGCCTGAATAACCTCTTTGAGAATTTTCTCAAGCGCATAATCCTGATCTTCTATCTGTTCGGTTTTGAATCCCAGATGCCCGCCTGCCTTTGGGCCTTCCACGACAACAGCATCGGGCAGGTAATTAAAATTGTTAAACCATTTGTTGCAGATCAGGCTTACTGCCCTGGCCGAGGAAACTATCGGTACAAGCCTTGTTTTTCCTCCGGGCTTGAGGTATTTTGGCATATCTAACGGCAGTCCTGCTCCGGAAAAAATCAGGTCAATGTCCTCCTCAATAGCAGTACGCATCAGATCAGCATAATTTGTCAGGGCCACCATGATGTTCACTCCAAGCACCCCGTTTGTCAGGCTGCGGGCTTTTCTGATTTCATTTCGTAAACCATCTATATTGTTCTGCAGATAATTTCTGCTTGTACCATATCCAATCATTCCCAGGCCGGCAGCCGAGATTACCCCGACACCTCCTTCATTGGCTACTGCTGATGCCAGACGCGACAAGGAGACGCCAACTCCCATACCTCCCTGTATGATGGGAACGGGAATGTGATGTTGACCAATATGTAAGGGTTTTAGTTTCAAAATTCAGCTTATTATTGAGTAATTATCTGAAAAGTAATAAATTGCACTACAAAGATAGCATCAAGAAATGGGTTCCGCTGAAATATGTGCCGAATCACCTGAAATGGTAGGTAATGCAGGAATATGGGACGAAATGAACGCAATCAGGGACGAGATGCGGGCATGTAAATGATCCCTTTCAAGCAGTTTTGGGTCTGAAAATGTCAGTTTTGGTGTATCCCCGAGTCGGACTCAACCGGTCTTTGGCGACAATAACTTCCTGAAAAAAGCCACTTTGTCGCGTGAGAGGGGTATCCCGAAACCCAGTCCCTCAACTTCGAGGTAAAAACTGCTGGATTTACTGATCAGTCGGGAAACCTGACTTGTGTTTACCAAACAGCATCTGTGGCATTTTATCAGTGTTTGGTATTCCTTGATTACCTCAGCAGCTGACTGCAAGGTTTTCCTGAGCACCCGTCGTTTGACTGATTTGTCGTCACGATAAAAAATTTCGATATAATTACTGGCCGATTGGATCAGAATAATATTTTTCAGTTCCTGCTGAAAAACATCCTTGCCGTTGTCGGACAACATACTGAATGATTGATTTTCGGGTATCTGCGGCTTAGCAATGTCTTCGTGAAACCAATGACGTCCGTTATCAAGTGCCTTAACGAATCTGGCTTTCAAAGAATGGTTGTAGTTGAGCAGATTAAATAAGATTAACGGCAACAACGAAAGTGCCCCTGAACGAAAAAGTGTAAGGGTTTGCATTCCCTCTACCTCAAAAATAAAGGCAACAAAGGCAAATCCTCCAATCAAAGCAGCAAAAATGCCGGCATTCCAGATGAGTTCTTTTTTTAAGGTCCATTTGTCCGAATCAAACAGATCAGGGAAAAAGCCGGGCAAAATCAGGGTGCTGAACGCCAAAACCAAAGCACTTACTATTCCCATAGCCAAAACAAAATAACCATCGCGGGAGCTAACCATAAAATTAATCCCGAAAGGCTGAAAATACAGCACCAGCAACATAAAACCCATACTTACAAGGATAATCGTTCTCAGATTATGCTTGAAGTTGTTGTTAAAATGATATTTCTGCTTCAGGTTATTGAACATCCTCTTGTGCACGTAAATCTTGTGTAAAGATACGCCAAAATTGTAGGCAGACAAAACCGTTGCATAGCCAGCTCAGAACCCCCACATGATATGATTATGCTTACTTCAACACAACTGATGACACAGCTCCTTTGCATACATTCCGGAATCTTAGTACTTATAATCCGGATTGCGTTGACTATAAGTTATAGGAGTTACACATTAGGTGGCAATTTGCCCGACTACGCGGGTATTATCTCTGAAGAAGTATAGATATTGATTTTGGCCTTGAACTGAAAGAACCGACGGATTTCGACGATACTATTATAAAGGTAACATACTCAAAATTTAAAAACATTCTAATTCTCTTGATGTCATACCACAGACCAAGTTATCGAAATACACATTTAACACTTTTTAACATAAAAAAGTTGGCCAAAAAAAAAAAAAAAAAAAATACATTTGCCTTTATATAAATAAGTGAAAGCTGTAAAAGTTTCATTATCCAAAAATTAGGTAATCACATTGAATCTATAAATTTGAATAAAAACAGATAAATAGTTTCTGGTTTTTGTTATAGATAGAATCTTTATTGTTATTAGATATTGTTCATTAAATTATTAACTTCAAAACCTTAAATGTATGAGAACAATTAAATTTCTTAGTATCTTAACAATAATACTATTTGCAATTACAAATTCACAGGCATATGCAAATATTCCCCAGGTTCAAGGCAACTTCAATTACAATGTTGTTCTGACAATTACTGGTGAATCAACTTATTGCGGATATGTTGAGATTAATATATACAGAAAAATATATATGACCCCAACATATTGGTATTGGTCTAAGGTTGCAGGGCCAGGTGTACATTTTGTTGAAGGAACCGGCACTGTAAATGTTAATGTGCCAGGCACAAATGCTTCTGGAGAAATGAAAATCATTTGTCAGTATTTTTCTTCTGAAGGTAACTATCAATGTCCTGTCAAATTAAGTGGATATAGTGAGAATGAGTTTTTACGGAGCTCAGGAGGAAATCCCCCTGTATACGCGCAAATTAATCTCATCAAATATCCAATAGAATAGGCTTACAGGTAAGCATTATCTAATGACTTTAAAGATGAGGCTGGCTTATCCGAAAGTCGGCCTCTTTTCATTATCTGATTAAAACCTTAATTTACTACAATTTTATTATTTAGTTACTAAGATATTCAGCAACTACTTATTTAAAAACTGAACCCCCAAAAACAACCAATATTTATAAAATTATTGATAATGCTATGTTTAAAATCGGACTTTATAAGTTATTGTTGTATAAAATGATTACCATTATGAAAAACTACAACATTCTATAGCCTGCCAGAGTCAATCGATAATCAGCATGAAACAGATTTTTTTCTGTTTAACCTTGCAACTATTTTAAAAATGCTTATTTTTGTCCCTGAGTCAACTGGAATCTTATTTTTATTAACTACTTAACATTTTCAAACTATGAAAAAAATTGTACTCTTAACGTTAGTACTGGGAATCAGTCTGCTGGCAACAGCTCAGCGTTCCGTACAACTGAAGAACAACCTGCGGCAGCATGGCGCGGTTGAAAAAATGATGGTTGGTATTGAGCCGCTTAAATCTTCATCAGTGGTTCATGCCCAACAGGCCGACATTCCGTTTCTGCCGGCTGACCGCAACACTAATGTGGTTTCCATCATCGACATTGGCACTTCAGCCAATGCCTACAGTTATGGTTATGCCGGTGGGCAGAAGGCTATTGTTTGGGCCGATCCAAACCTGAATGTGGTAACCAATTTCCACCGTATGGGTGGTGCGCTTGATGCAGGCGGCTATTCCGGTGACCTGGGATATGATATTTCGACCGACGGAGGCAATACCTTCACCAATATGGTTGAAATTTACATTGCCGAGAACAATGCCGGTGGACAATACTTCACCGATGCAGCACGTTACCCGAACCACGGTATCTATAATCCTGCCGGCAATACTGATCTTGCAAACTCCTGGCTTGTTTATCACGCTCCTAATCTCGATGGTTCAAATGCCGTTGACAGCTGGGGCGGTTACAGCTATGGCGTGGCCAATCTTAACGACCCTTCTAATCGTACAAAAAACCTTCAGTCATCGGGCGAAGTTAAACAATACATACCAGATGCATTCGATATCACCAATACAGGCGAAGTGTTTGTTGTGGATGTGAATCAGGACTGGGGAAGCGGCTCACTCGTTTACCTCAACAGCCTTATCGTTAACAAAGGAACATGGGATGAGACTGCAGAAGACTTTGTGTACACACAGGAACTGCTCGATGCATTTGTTGACGCAGAAATCGTACGCCCTGCCCACGTTTCGGTTGCATTTGGACCGGATGGATTAACAGGTTACATCAGCATGATTGGCAATGATGGTTCAATGGAAGACGTAAGCGGTGTTAAAGGTTTTTATCCGCTTATATACAAAACCACCGACGGCGGTGCCACCTGGAGTGATCCAATGGGTATTCAGTTAGGAGGTGTTAACGGAATTAACGGCATCGTAAACGGACTTCTGACCGACGAACAAATTGCTGAACTCTACGAAGAACCGCTACCTTCACGTGAAGAAATTCCTTACACAACTGCATTTGACCACGACATCGCAGTTGATGCCAATGGCAACCTCCATATTGGTGTTGTTGTAGGTGTTGTTGGAAGTGAAAACTACACTATTGTTTCTGCTTCGAATTTCTTCGCTGCTTACGATATCTATACCACTGACGGCGGAACAACCTGGGAAGCCCAAAAGCTTGGTGCCATCAGGCAGTTAAGAGGATCGTTCCCGGATGATACCTATACAGAAGATAACCGCATACAGATCAGCACCAGCTTCGACCGCAGGGCTGTATTTGTCAGCTGGCTTGATACCGACCTCGAAGAACAGGAAGACAACAGCCGTCCGAACATCTTCAGCAGGGGTCTGAAACTGAATGACTGGGGCTACTGGGATCTGACCTGCTCAGGCGGTGCCGATGCAGCTACCAATGTAACCCTCTTCTCTGTTGGCATGTGGAATGCCACATTTGGTTCTGTTGCCTCCTATGCGCTCTACAGTGATGGAAAATACACCATCCCGATGACCTATCAGCCATTGGTTGACAACAACCCGATCAACCCGGTTCAATACAAATACATCAAAGATTTCTTCTTCACCGACGCTGATTTCTGCATCGTTGGAACCGAAGAAATTAAAGATGTTGCTGCTGCTCAGGTTAGCCAGAACTTCCCGAACCCCTTCACCGGCGAAACCTATGTGAATGTTCAACTGGCATCGGGCAGCAATGTTGGTGTGCAGGTGTACAACATTACCGGACAAAAAGTGTATGAGCACAGCTATGGCTATCAACCTGCCGGTTCATTCACCATGACCCTGAAATCCGACAATATGCCTACAGGCGTTTATTTCTACACCGTAAAGGTGGGTGAAGAAAAAATTACCCGTAAGATGATTGTTAACTAATTGAGATTATAACCATTTAGGGCTTTCAATCAAATATAAGAGAGGCTGCTTTTCTGAGGCAGCCTCTCTTTTACTTTCATTTTTTACGTGAATCAAGACAACTGCTTGCAAGGTGCAATGAAAATTGTTTAATTTAGCAACGAATAATAGGTAATCATTATGTTTCATTAACACAAATTAAAATCATGAAAAAAATTCTACTTCTTGGGGTTGCTATATCCCTGTTCTTAAGCGTACTCGGCCAAAGTGGGTATAAGAAACTACAACACCCAAACGTTAACATCTCGGTAAGTGTAAGTCCAATCAATTACAACGAACCTATTATTGAGGAATTGGACTTCAAACCACAGCCCAGTCCGGTTCAATCTTTCACAAACAGGTCTGCTAATGGCATAGAGGAGTCAATTGTTATGTCCACTCAATATGACCTGCAATCTAACGGAAGTTTAGGAAGCCGCCTGATCGCATGGCCTGATGGTACTGCAGCAGCAACGGCAACAATGGGATTAACAGGTTCACCAAGTTTTGCCGACCGTGGCACTGGTTATAATTATTATACCGGAACAGCTTGGGGAGCAACACCAACAGCACGCGTTGAACCTTTCAGGTCAGGTTGGCCAAGTATTGCTCCTCTTGGAGAAAGCGGAGAAATATTGGTTTCTCATGGAGGTACCCCATTTGGCATTCATAAATACACCAGAACAACTAAAGGAAGTGGCAATTGGTCTGATTTTGAATTGATTGCTAACCCGGTAGGCAAAGACCTTACCTGGCCTCGTATTGCAACTTCTGCAGAAGATAACAGCTATATACATCTTGTTGCTGCTTATCAGGATGCAAACAACACTCTTATGAATGAAGTTTATTACAATCGGTCTTTTGACGGCGGAGCAACATGGGAAGGCTATTCGTTTCCCCCGGAAGTGAGTCTGGATTTCTATAACAACAATATTTCGGCTGATGATTATACAATAGCTACTAATGGTGATGTTGTTGCAATTCTGTTTGCAAGTGCATGGTATGATTTGTTTTTTATCAAATCAACTGATAATGGTGATACATGGGAAAAAACGGTTATCTGGGAACATCCCTATCCCACAATTGATTTCAATACTTTTACTTTAACCGTTGATACTTTATGGACAGTTGATAATTCAGCAAATATCACTATTGATAATAATGGTATGGTACACGTTGTATGGGGTACAAGCAGGGTATTGATTCCAGAGGTAACAAGTCCTCCGGGAGGTTATAATTTTTTCCCTTATACTGATGGCATTGGTTATTGGAATGAAAGCATGGGACAAATTCCAACTAACCCAGAGAACTTCCACCGCACAATGGATCCGGATTATCTTGAATCATTGAATATGGGAATTGTAGTTGGCTGGGTACCTGATATAAATGGCAATGACACTTTGGACATTGTTGGCCAGATCCATGCTTATCGCACCTTAGGATTATCAACCACACCTGCAATTGCTATAGATGAAAATGGGTCAATTGCCATTGTTTATTCAACCCTTGATGAACAGAGAATAACTACTTCTGATGATGAATTCCATTATAAAAGTGGCTTTGCAACTTACAAAGATGGCATTTATGGGTCATGGTATTATGCCTATGAGAACATAACAGGCAGTTTTTTCCATCTTTTTGACGAAGTTTACTATACAACAATGGCAACAAAGGGTTATGACGGCACTTTCTTTGCAATGTATCAAGCTGATAATAAAGTCGGTACCGCCCTTGACGAAGATCATGAATATCAAAATAATAACCTTTGGGTTGCGAAGCTTACACCAGTAGTCGTTGGTGTTAACGAAAATGTTAACCCTGTTACAAGTATTTCATCAGCTTATCCAAATCCTGCTAACAATAATGTTCGTTTTGATTTGAATCTGAGCAAATCAGTAAAATATGCAGATGTTAATATTTATAGTTTAACTGGTCAGTTAATCCATTCACAGACAATCTCTACTTTAAACACTGGAATGAACACCACCACAATAGACGTAAACCACTTTAACCCTGGTGTATATTTCTGCACTTTCTCCTTCAATGGTTTTAAGGAAACCAAAAAATTCATTGTGAATTAAGGTCAATAATTTTTCTAATCACAAGGCTGTCCTACTCGGGCAGCCTTTTTTGTTTGGTCACAGCATAATTGTAAATAATGTACCTTCGTTGCTAAAGATGTAAAACTGTTTTTAACTTCATCTCGATTACATATGAGCATATTCATACGATATCCAAACTTAAATAGGTTCATTTAGTTCAACAGAAAGAAAAAGACCGCCCTATTGGACAGTCTCTTTCAAATGTGACAATTAATAAAACTAATTACAAACAACCTGTGACTGAATAACTACTAACTGAGATATTAGCAGGATGATCGTAGTCAAAGGTTCCGAAAGCATAGTTGATACCTTGATAATAACAACCGTAACTTAGGTACACAACTTTCGCATAAACTGCTCCGGAATACTGTCCTTGACCAACATAAGTGAAACTATAAACACCGTTCCCATAAATGTTCATTTGTTGCGTAGGCAAACCATTTGCGTACACCACTACTTTAGCATTGGTAAAAACTAACGGCAAGCTTTCGACATCAACATAGACTGAGAATGAATCAGGCTTCATAGTTAAACTTGTCAATGGATGAATTCTTGATTCGCTGTGAAAACTTGTTAAAACGAAAAATGTTAATACTAATAGAATTTTTGATACTGCGTTTTTCATGATTATAATATTTAAATTTAAAAAATGAGAATAATTATTGTCACATTTCATGTAAAAGTATAAAAAACAATAAACATCTCGAAAAATATTAGGAGTAAATAAAAAAAGCCGCCCGGGAAGGCGGCCCAATTATGAAAAACAAACAAAACAAGTATCTTAACACGATAGGCATTTCAAAGCATGTGCCAAAATTAAACATGCCCTGTTTTTCAATTAATTAGAAATTTGACAGCTATAAAATCTTCCCATTTTCGGATATTATTTCCAAATTCAGGAATCTCATTCAAGAAAACTCAAAACCGACGGCGTTATCTATCAGGCAGATATCAACACATTTGTTTGTTATAGAATGCTTTACAAAACAAGGTACTATTTCTCCGTCAGCATATTCATTGCGGCACAACCATAAACTCATTCCCATTTTTAGACAGCACTTGTCATCATGTTTTCGTCCGTGCAATTCCTACACCGGAATCATTCAATAGAGCCTTTTAGATGCCTGAATCACGAAAACCTGTACTTTTGTGCCAAATTATAATCCTATGAGATTGTCCATTTTTCCTGTCATATTTTTCCTGCTCATTTTCCAGACTGTATCAGCTCAGGTACCTGAACCTGCAACACTGAACAACTATGTGACTTTTCTGGCATCCGACTCACTCAAAGGTCGCTATCCCGGCACAGATGAAGACAGGGTTGCAGCCGAATACATCCGCGACCATTTTCGCTCAAGCGGACTGAATTTGCCATTGGATGAAGGATTGCAATACTTTAAGGTAACCACTTCCGTTGAACCATCACCTGACAACAGCCTGAACATCGCTGGTGTGGCAGGGGTTTACGGACAGGATTTCAG
Organism: Bacteroidales bacterium; assembly: GCA_024710405.1. Classification (GTDB taxonomy): domain Bacteria; phylum Bacteroidota; class Bacteroidia; order Bacteroidales; family F082; genus UBA6192. Next base: position 29,297 of record JANJUV010000019.1, on the reverse strand, counting down.
CCTGTATTCATTCAGCAGCAATGCAACAGTATCAGGTGATGTGGTCTTTGCCGGTTTTGGCATCAGTGTGGAAACAGCCGAATGGCAATGGAATGACTACAATAACCTTGATGTGAATGGCAAATGGGTGCTGGCCCTCAAAGGCGATCCCGAACCAAGTAATAACGACAGTAAGTTTATCCCCTATGCAGATGCGCGAAGCAAGGCCTTATTTGCCCGCGATCGCGGTGCACTGGGGCTGTTGCTCATTGGCGGCAAAGCCAACCAGCCTAACGACGAACTTGCTCCAATGGCATTTGAACGCTCAGTAGTAGCCTCAGGTATTCCGGTGATCGACCTGAAGAGAAGCTGGGCAGGCCCATTGCTTTTTCAACAGTCAATCGGGGTTGACAGTCTGGAGCGCCTGATGATGGATGGCCGCAACCCCGCAGAGTTTGTTGTGTTGGCCCGGGTCGATGCCAACACTGCATTGATCCGCAAAGAGGTAAGCACAACCAATATCATTGGGATTCTCGAAGGTTCCGATCCGCAACTGAAAAATGAATACATCGTCATTGGCGCACACTACGATCACCTGGGCATGGGCGGTCAGGGTTCAGGCTCACGTACACCCGACACTGTGGCTGTGCATTACGGAGCCGACGACAATGCCTCCGGAGTGGCTGCCGTGATGGCCCTTGCCGGTTATTTTGCCCAACAAGACATCACCCCGGCACGCAGCCTGATGTTTGCAGCCTTTGGCGCCGAAGAAATGGGTTTGCTGGGATCGCGGCATTTGGCAAAGAACCTGCCTGTAGAAAAAGAGAACATTGTTGCCATGATCAATTTTGACATGATCGGAAGGCTTAACGAAAACCGATCGCTGTCAGCATCGGGCACAGGCACTTCACCAATTTGGGAAGACCTATTGAATGCCACTGCACCGGAACACAATTTCAGTCTGGCCTTCTCGCCCGAAGGCTTCGGTGCCTCCGACCATGCCAGTTTTTATGCTGAGGACATCCCTGTTTTGTTCCTGAGTACCGGAGCGCACACGGATTACCACACCCCTTTTGATACACCTGAAAAAATTGACTATCAGGGCATGTCGGAGGTGATAGCTTTTGCTGCCGACATTGTCCAAAAAATTGGCCAGGCAGAAGAACGACCTGCTTTTACAGAAGCCGGCCCGCGCGAACGCACCGGAGGCCGCAGGGGATTTAAAGTCACTTTGGGCATTATGCCCGACTTCACCGGAACCGGAAATGATGGCCTGGGCGTTGGCGGAGTTACCAAAGGTGGCCCTGCTGACAAGGCAGGCATGAAAAAAGGCGACCTGATCACAGCGATCGAAGGCATGGCTGTGGGCAATATTTACGACTACATGAACCGTCTGAAGCAACTGAAACCCGGCCAGCGTGTCAATGTGGATGTGAAAAGAGGTTCGGAGCACCTGGTACTTATTGTTGATTTGTAGAAATATCCCCATCCCGAAGCATGCTCGACCTCACACAGCCCGGTATCGTCGCAAAATTTCTGAAATTCGGCGCAGTTGGCTTTTCTGGCCTTTTTGTGGATTTCGGCTTGACGTATGTGTGTAAGGAATGGCTTGGGATTCAAAAGTACGTGAGCAACGCCATCGGTTTTATGGCAGCGGCATCTTCCAACTATTACCTGAACCGTATCTGGACGTTTAAGAGCCTCAACCCGAATATTTTTGTCGAATACTCCGAATTTATTCTGATTGCAATTGTAGGTCTTGCCATCAACACCCTGATTATATGGCTGCTCGTTACCCGGTGGAAGCTGAATTTCTATGTGAGCAAGGTATTTGCCGTGGGTGTAGTCACCATCTGGAATTTTCTGGCCAATTTAGCCATTACGTTTGCGATTGTTTAGTTTTTATTAAAACACACAATACATCAGACAAAAAAATAAATGAGCAGACGACTTGCTTATATCAGCATTATTGTTGATGACTATGACAGGGCTATCGATTGGTATACCCGCATACTCTCATTCAGGCTGATTGAAGATACAGTGATATCAGAAAGAAAGCGTTGGGTATTAATTTCGCCCGATAGCGATGGTAGCACCATGCTGTTACTTGCCAAAGCAGCTGACGACAAGCAAAAAATTGTAATCGGCAACCAAACGGGTGGAAGGGTATTTCTCTTTCTGAGAACATCCCGGTTTGATCATGATTATAATAATTTATTGCTTCATGGGGTGACGATTGAAAATCCGCCCAGAATAGAATCATACGGAAGAGTAGCTGTTTTCGAAGACCTTTATGGCAATAGATGGGATTTGCTGGAAGACAGGTAAATATACATGTTCTATAAAACAAATTTCAATGGGCCGGTAAGGATCAAGCGAGGATTTGAATTAACTTATTAGGAGTAAAACCCAAGTCCGATGCGAGGTCTCACCCATTAAAAAACCGGCTTTGCAGCCGGTTTTTTGTTGCATTTGGCAGTTGACTACTCGTCTGCCATATCTTTGGTAATGTGTTGCTGTTTGATGCCCACCATTTCTTCGAGCATTTCGGTGGTTACGGATTTGGGTCTTTCGAGCGGATATCCCAGTGCTCTGTCCCAGATCAGGTTGGCGGCAATACCGATTGCCCTTCCTATTCCGAACAGCACTGTGTAGAAATCGTATTCTGTAACACCATAATGCCACTGGATGACACCGGACTGGGCGTCCACATTCGGCCATGGGTTCTTGGCTTTGCCGTGTTCCTTGAGGATGGGCGGGGCCACGCGGTAGAGCAGGTCAACGTATTTGAAGATCGGGTCGTCGGCAAGGTGTTTCAAACTGAACTCACGCTGGATCATATACCTCGGGTCGGTTTTGCGCAAAACTGCATGGCCGAAACCGGGAATTACCTGTCCGCTGTGAAGGGTATCCCAGACAAATTGTTTCATTTCATCTTCTGTAGGCGTTTCGCCACCCATTTTGTCCATGAGGTCCTGCAGCCACCGAAGCACTTCCTGATTGGCAAGACCGTGCAGCGGTCCGGCCAGTCCGTTGATCATGGCTGATGTAGCCAGATACACATCCGAAAGTGAACTTCCGACCAAATGGGCAGTATGTGCGCTCACATTTCCGCTTTCATGGTCAGCATGTATGATGAAGTGCATGCGGGCCACATCATCATAAGGCTTGGCTTTGCCCATCATATGGGCGAAATTGGCTCCGAGGTCAAGGTCGGGGTTCCCGACAATTCGTTTGCCATCGCGATAAAGCTTGGCATAAATATAAGTGCCTATTTCCGGAAGCTTCGCCAGCATGTTCAGCGAGTCCTCGAACATTGGATCCCAGTAATCATTTTTATTGATACCGGCTTTATATTTTTTTGCAAAGAATGATTCGCGGGCCATGGCAAGGATTGCCGAGGAAAACATAGCCATAGGGTGGCTGCAGCATGGCCAGGCGTCGATCACCTCATACACATACCGGGGCAATATCCTGCGTTTCGAAAACTCATCAACGAGGTCGTTTGCCTGAGACTCGGTCGGGATATCACCTGTGAGCAGCAGATAAAGCAGGCCTTCAACATAAGGCATCTCTGCATTTTTGGGTTTTGGCAGAAGCTGGAATACTTCAGATAGGGTATATCCGCGGTATCTGATACCTTCGCTGGGATCAAGGTAGGATATATCGGTCACCAGACACTTGATTCCGCGCATACCGCCAATGATCTGACTTACGGTTACTTTGTCGATAACCTTGTCGCCATGTTCCTGGAGCAGAGTTTTGGTTCTTGGCCGCCAATCCTCAATTTTTTCCCTTAATACTTGTTTCAGATTTGACATATTTTTATCGGTTATGTTGTTTTAATGGTTTTATTGGTTGAGTCTTTTGTACAGTTCCTTATCCAGTTCCGACAGAAAATCTTCGGTGTACAAATAATGTTCCTGTTTCAGGTCGTCACCGTAAATGAGCATAGCCAGGTCTTTTGTCATTCTGCCCGATTCAACGGTTTTCACACAGACATCTTCGAGGGTCTGACAGAAATGCACAAGCGCTTCATTTCCATCAAGTTTTCCGCGATGTGCCAGACCGCGTGTCCAGGCAAAAATGGAAGCAATCGGGTTTGTGGAAGTCGGCCTGCCTTTCTGGTGTTCCCGGTAATGACGGGTAACAGTGCCATGTGCTGCTTCGGCTTCTATGGTTTTACCATCGGGAGTGACGAGGACGGATGTCATCAAGCCAAGCGAACCGAATCCCTGTGCAAGTGTGTCGGACTGCACATCACCGTCATAGTTTTTGCATGCCCACACAAAACCACCGCTCCATTTCAACGCGGCAGCCACCATATCGTCAATGAGCCGGTGTTCGTAGGTGATAGCTGCTTCGGCAAACAGTTTCTTATAATCGGCTTCATAAATTTCTTCAAAAATATCCTTAAACCTGCCATCGTACTGTTTCAAAATGGTGTTCTTGGTTGAAAGATACAACGGCCATTTTTTCTGCAGTGCCATATTAAAGCACGAATGCGCAAAACCACGGATCGAATCATCCGTGTTGTACATAGCAAGTGCCACGCCGTCCTCACGAAACTGATACACCTCGTATTGCTGCACTTCGCCACCGTCTTCAGGGGTGAAAGTGATGGTCAGTTTACCTCTTCCCCTGGTAACAAAATCAGTTGCCCGGTACTGGTCGCCAAAGGCATGACGTCCGATCACGATGGGTTGTTTCCAACCCGGAACCAGCCTGGGAATATTGTTGATGATGATAGGTTCACGGAACACTGTACCGCCCAGTATATTACGAATGGTGCCGTTGGGCGACTTGTACATCTGCACCAGATTAAACTCTTTCACCCTGTTTTCGTCGGGAGTGATGGTGGCACATTTGATGCCTACATTGTATTTCTGGATAGCGTGTGCAGCATCCACTGTAACCCTGTCAACAGTAATGTCGCGGTTTTCGATGCCCAGATCGAAGTATTTAATCTCGAGTTCGAGATAGGGCATGATGAGTTTGTCTTTGATGTACTTCCAGATCACCCGGGTCATTTCATCTCCGTCGAGCTCCACCACTGGATTGGCAACATGAATCTTTCTCATTCTAAATCAGTGTTTTATTTATTTGGTTGTTGTTTTAAACAGTGTTGTGAAAAAAGAACCGTAAAGATACAAAAATGTTTGATCAGGGAGATGTTTTCATATGAAGAAAATTGAATATTTGAGGGTTTGGAGGTTTGGAGGTTTGGAGTGTCTTGTATTGAAATAGGTTTACAGTTGGTTTAAACTTAGAACAGGATTATGAGAAGTAAACCATTTTATGAACCCGGCATATTCCACTAATTGCAACCAATCAGAAATTCTTCTGTCTTTGTTGTATATCTTTGTCAGGCAGAAGGAAGTGTTTTTGCCGTATAAAGGTCAACTCATTTAATTCAATTAAAAAAATGACACAGGAAAGAAGTTTAAAAAGGAGTATATCAGAAAGGGTCATTGCGGGGGTTTGTGGCGGTATTGCTGCGTACCTGAAGATTGATCCGGTGGTGGTCAGGCTGGTATTTGTGCTGCTTGTTTTGCTTGGCGGTGGAGGATTACTGGCCTACATCATTTTATGGATCGTACTGCCTGAAGACAAACCCTGGCTGGCGGCCTCAGGGCAACAGCAGAACCAATCCAATGCGACAGCTGAGGAAACCGCCGGCACGGCAGATGACCCGGTAATCATCGAAACAAAATTTGACTGGAACACAGACAAGACAGAAAAAAAGCGCAGCAAAGGCCAATTGATCACAGGGTTGATACTTATCGGCCTGGGGATTCTGTTTCTTTCAGCGGCATTGTTGCCGGATTTCAGCGTAGGAGATTTCTGGCCTGTGCTTATCATCATTTTGGGTATCATTATCTTAACACCGGCATTTAAAAGTAAAATATCATGAAAAGCGGAAATATTTTTTGGGGGGTTACATTAATTGTCATCGGATTTCTATTTCTTTTTGACAAGCTTGACCTTATTTATTTTGACTGGGGCATGTTCTGGAGGCTCTGGCCTGTGCTTCTGATTTTATGGGGCATCTCCATTATGCCCATCAACGGGGTATTGAAAACCCTGTTGTCGCTTTTGGTGGCCGCATTGACCATAGGGTTCTATGTACAGAAAAACCGTACTGACGGGTTTTCAGAACGCAGACCTGTGTTCAGGTATTACGACAGGGACGAAAGCCGTGATGAAGGCCGCTATGAAGACCAGTACTTTTCTGAAGAGATGACAGATGGCATCAACAAGGCTAAACTTAAGCTGGATGCCGCTGCCGGTGAGTTCAGGCTCGACGGAACCACAGCGAAACTGTTCGAATTTGCCAAATCGGGTCGGGCCATGAGTTACTCGTATAAGGTTGAGGAATTCGAAAACGAAGTTACAATTCAGGTGAAACAGGAAACAGACCTGCACGTTGGCAAAAAGAACAAGAACGAAGTAAGCCTGTTGCTCCATCCCGATCCGGTATGGGATATGGATATTGACATTGGTGCTGCAGACTTCAGGTTCGACCTCCGCAATTTCAAGGTCAGCAAATTAGACATAGATGGCGGTGCAACGAGTATCAGGCTGTATCTGGGCGGATTGAATCCCGAAACCGAAGTTGACATCAGCGCAGCAGCCTCATCCATCGAAGTACAGGTGCCCGATTCGGCCGGTTGCCGGGTCGAAGGAAGCACGGTGCTCTCGAGCCGAAATCTTGAAGGATTCACAAAACTCGATAAAGGTATATATGAAACGGAGGGTTTTGAAAGCGCATCACAAAAAATAACCATTAAGGTTGATGCAGCCGTGTCGAGCTTTACGGTCAACCGAAAGTAAACAAACAAAAACGCTCAACAGACTATTTCGGCGAAGCCACATTGATTTACTGCAACTGACAATTTTTCTGTTGCCATAGGTTGGCATTGGATTTGATCCGATATTAGCAATGGATTACAAGGATTATTATCAGGTACTTGGTGTTCCAAAGACAGCCGGGGCGGAAGAGATCAAGAAAAAATACCGCAAGCTCGCCGTTCAGTTTCATCCCGATAAAAATCAGGGAAATAAATCCGCCGAAGACAAATTCAAGGAAATTTCGGAGGCTTATGAAGTGCTGGGTGATCCTGAAAAAAGAAAGAAATACGACCAGTTGGGTCAAAACTGGAAACAACGGGGAGGTAGCTACAGCACCGGAAGACAGGCCGGGCGTAATGATGAATTCGGAGACTTTTTCGGGGGCGGGACTGGCTTTTCAGATTTTTTCGAAGCATTTTTTGGGAGCCAGTCTACTGGTTTTGGCAGGCCGAAACAACGTGCGATGAGGGGCCGCGATCTTGAATCTGTGCTGGAGCTTAGTTTGTCAGAAGCATACCACGGAACCGAACGGATAGTGCTGGTGAACGACAATCAGGTTAAGATGACCATTAAAGCCGGAGTCAGAGATGGCCAGTTACTGCGGATGAAAGGAAAAGGCCAGTCCGGACGAAACGGAGGCGCATCGGGCGACCTGCTGATCCATGTTAAACTAATTCCACATCCGGAATACAGCTTCGAAGAAAAAGAACTCATGAAAACTGTTCCTGTCGATTTTTATACAGCGGTTCTGGGAGGAAAAGTGCACACTGAAGTGTTCGGGAAAACCATACAGGTACCTGTGAAAGCCAACACCCAGACCGGTGCTATGCTCAGGTTAAAGAATTTAGGCATGCCTGAATATGGCAGCATCGAACGGGGTAATCTGTTGCTTCACTTAAAAATCGTGTTGCCGCCCGAAATTTCGGATTCAGAAACCGAACTCATCCGAAAAGCTTCGGAATTAAGGAATCATTAAACCTGTTGCACACGCACAACACGCTTCTTCATTCATTTTTGCCGGTTTATTTATGCAATCAGGCACACGATAAACCATGGTTTTTCGTTTCTTTGCAAACCCGTTCTGATCATGCAATATTCGGGTCGTTAAGAGTGTCTATTCAGCATAATTTGCTATTTTATGAGAATTTCTTTCCTTCGTTCGTTCCAGATAGCGTTGTTTTTTATTTCATTGGTTATATTGAAGCCTGCATTTGCTCAGGAAGGCATTGTCAGGGGATTCGTTTACGAAGAAGCTACCGGTGAGGCAGTAATGTTTTCCAACGTTTATCTGCAAGGGACTTCCTTTGGAGCATCAACAGATATTAATGGCTATTTCAGCATCACCAGGATTCCGCCCGGGCGTTACACATTACTGGTAACATATCTGGGCTATGACACCATAACCATTGACCTTTCTGTGAAAGCAGGTGATGTGTTAAACAAAAAATATTATCTGAAACAATCAAGTGTCAGCCTCGAAACGGTTAATGTTACGGCCGAAAAAGTGGAGGCTCTTACCGAAACCAAAACCTCCGTCATCAATATAACACCTAAGATATTAAAGCGATTACCTTCTATAGGCGGCCAATCCGATCTGGCTCAGTACCTTCAGGTTATTCCCGGAGTGGTGTTTACCGGCGATCAGGGCGGGCAATTATACATACGCGGAGGTTCGCCCATACAAAACAAAGTGTTGCTTGACGGGATGGTTGTGTATAATCCGTTTCACTCCATCGGATTGTTTTCGGTTTTCGACACTGATATCATGCGCAATGCAGAAGTGTTCACCGGAGGTTTCGGTGCTGATTATGGCGGAAGGATTTCTTCCGTGATGGACATTACCACACGCGACGGGAATAAAAACCGGATTTCGGGCAAGGCCGGCGCCAGCACATTTGGAGGGAAACTGCTTGTGGAAGGTCCTTTGAAAAAAGCAAAACGTGAGGATGGTTCCAACACAACTTTTGTGTTGTCGGTTAAGAATTCCTATTTAGCCGAATCCAGCAAATCGCTGTATTCATACATTGATGAGAACGGTCTTCCTTTCAATTTTCTGGATGTATATGGCAAGCTGTCCATTCATGCAGCCAACGGAAGCAAGATCAATTTCTTCGGCTTCAGTTTTGACGATGAAGTAAAAAACTACAAAGCACTGTCCGATTTTGGGTGGAAATCGGCCGGAGGGGGATCAAATTTTGTGCTTATTCCCGGCAAATCGCCTGTCCTCATAGAGGGTAACCTTGCCTATTCGACCTACGATGCCCGTTTGTCGGAACAAAACAGTCCCGACAGATCAAGCAGCATCGACGGATTTAATATGGGATTCAATTTCAGCTATTTTCTTGGAAAAGACCTGCTGAAGTATGGGGTTGAGATACTCGGTTTCACCACTGAATTCAACTTCACCAACGGTGTTGGCCGTGTGATCAGCCAGGTGGAAAACACGACAGAACTGGCGGGCTATGTGCGCTACAAAGGGAATTTCGGCAAACTTTTATTCGAACCCGGACTTCGTATGCAGTGGTATGCCTCGCTGTCAAACATTTCGCCCGAACCACGTCTTTCAATGAAATATCTGGTGACGGACAGGTTCAGATTGAAAATGGCCACTGGCATGTACTCGCAAAACCTTATTGCAGCCAATAGTGACCGTGATGTGGTGAATTTATTCTATGGTTTTCTTTCAGGGCCCGACAACCTGCCGGCAAGGTTCGACGGCAAAGAAATCACGCACAAGCTGCAGAAAGCAAATCACTATATCCTTGGAGCCGAATTTGATCTTTCGCGAAACCTGAATCTCAATGTTGAAGGTTACCTGAAAGATTTCACACAGCTTACCAACCTAAACCGGAACAAACTTTATGACGAATCAACTGCACCTCCCGGCACACCCGATCAGCTAAAGAAAGACTTTATGATCGAAAAAGGTGAAGCCTATGGCGCTGATATAGCCTTCAAATACGAAAAAAACCGCCTGTATGTGTGGGCAGTGTACTCACTTGGATTTGTGAACAAAAAATATGAAGATGCAGACAAGAAGCTCTACAACTACCGACCCCACTATGACCGCAGACACAACACTAACCTGATCATTTCTTATCAGGCCGGTGACAGAAAACAATGGGAATTCAGCACCAGATGGAATTTCGGTTCAGGATTTCCGTTTACACAGGTACAAGGCTATTATGAATACCTACCCTTCTCGGACGGCATCAACACCGATTACACCACTGCCAACGGACAACTCGGCATCATCTATGCTGAACTGAACAAAGGCGAACTACCAACATACCACAGACTTGATGCCGATATCAAACGCAGGTTTTTCTTCAGTGAAAAAACCGAACTGGAGGTTAACTTCAGCGTGTCAAACGTATATAACCGCGAAAATGTGTTCTACGTTGACCGTATCTCAAACGAAGTCGTCCGGCAGTTGCCCCTGATGCCCAGTCTGGGACTTACCCTGTCATTTTAATAGATTGCTGTTTTTTGAATGTTAATTACAAACCATAATGAATACAAAAACCTCTAAAACCTTTCTGATACTTATGTCAGCCAGTTTTATCCTCTTCAGCCTTGCCTCGTGCAACAGCAGCAAAACAAATACACCGGCACCGCCGCTTGCCAAAATCATACCGCACGAACTCACAGCACATGGCCACACACGTGTTGATAACTATTACTGGTTAAATGATCGTGAAAACACAGAAGTAATCGCTTATCTGCAGGCCGAAAATGATTACACCAAAAGCTTCCTGAAACACACCGAGACCCTGCAACAACAGTTGTTTGACGAAATGCTTGGCAGGATTCAGCAAACCGACATCTCCGTGCCTTATAAGCTAAACGGGTACTATTATTATACTCGTTTTGAGGAGGGACAAGAGTATCCGGTTTACTGCCGTAAAAAAGAAAACATGGAGGCCCCGGAAGAGATACTCCTCAATGTAAACGAAATGGCAAAAGGCTTTGCCTATTATCAAATCGGTGGACTAAAAATCAGTGCGGACAACAATATGATGGCTTATTCGGTTGACACCGTGAGCCGCAGGCAGTACACCATTCACTTTAAAGACCTTACAAGCGGTGAAGTTCACCCCCAAAGCATCCCAAACACCTCAGGCAATATGGCCTGGGCCAACGATAACGAAACACTTTTTTACAGCATCAAGGACGAATCACTCAGACCATACAAAATCATGAAACACCAGATAGGTACTGATGCCTCAACCGACGAAACCGTTTTTCATGAAGAGGACGCTACCTTCAATACTTTCGTGTACAAAACAAAATCTGAAGAATATCTTGTTATTGGTTCAACAAGCACAGTAAGCTCCGAATACAGGTTTATTTCTGCCAATGATGCATCAGCTGCCTTTAAAGTGATTCAGCCCCGTCAGCGCGATCTACTTTATGGTGTTGATCATTTCGGCGATCATTTCTACATCAGGACCAACCACAATGCCATCAACTTCAAACTGATGCGCACTCCGGTTGCCAAAACAGAGCTGGAACACTGGACCGAAGTTATTGCCCACCGCGAAGATGTATTAATCGAAGACTTCAGTGTTTTCAGCCAATATCTGGCAGTTTCGGAGCGCAATGAAGGCCTTATCAGACTCAGGGTAATGCGGTGGGATGCCACAGAAGACTACTATGTGGACTTTGGCGAACCCACCTACCTTGCCTATCTGAGCACCAATGTTGATTTCGAAACAAGCAAACTGAGGTATGGTTACACTTCACTCACCACACCTAACTCGATTTACGACTTTGATATGGCAAGCCGCGAAAAAAACCTGCTCAAACAACAGGAAGTTGTTGGTGGTTATGATCCTGCCGGTTATATTAGCGAACGGGTTTATGCCACTTCACACGATGGTGTTAAAGTTCCTGTTTCGCTGGTTTATAAAAAAGGTGTTGTCAAAGATGGCAACAACCCCCTTGTACTCTATGGTTATGGCTCATACGGAGCCAGCATGGATGCCTATTTCAGTTCTTCGAGGCTAAGCCTGCTCGACCGTGGCTTTGTTTATGCCATAACACACATCCGCGGCGGTGAAGAAATGGGCCGTCAATGGTACGAAAACGGAAAAATGCTCCACAAAAAGAATACATTTCATGATTTCATCGCCTGTGGTGAATTTATGATTGCAGAAGGCTACACAAGCCCCGGAAAAATGTTTGCGGTGGGCGGCAGTGCAGGAGGTTTGCTCGTAGGTGCCGTTATGAATATGCGTCCTGACCTGTGGAAAGGAGTTGTTGCCCAGGTTCCTTTTGTGGATGTGGTTACTACCATGCTCGACGAAAGCATACCGCTTACAACCGGAGAATATGACGAGTGGGGCAATCCGAACGACAAAACATATTACGATTATATGCTTTCCTATTCGCCTTACGACAATGTGGAAGCTAAAGAATATCCCGCACTACTGGTAACCACCGGACTGCACGACAGTCAGGTACAATACTGGGAACCGGCCAAGTGGGTAGCTAAACTGCGGGCTACCAAAACTGACAACAACACATTGCTTTTGCAAACCAATATGGATTTCGGACATGGTGGAGCATCAGGACGATTTGAAGTACTCAAAGAAACTGCCCTCGAATATGCCTTTATGCTCAATGAACTTGGAATGGTAAAATAGACCTGCTTGACATTCTTATTTGTTGTTGTTTGAAGGTAAAATTCCAGTTGCTTTCTTCCAGTTTGTGGGAGCAATCCCATATTAAGGCAATGATTTTTCATTGATTATTCTATCAGGCAAAAAAACTGATATTTGTTTGTAAATAGCGTTAATTATGACAGGTGTCATCGATTTGTATGATTTGAGGGCCGTTGCCCAATTCGCCGGAAGTTTTGTGCTCTTCGTACACAAAAACGATATAGGCAGTGAGAACCCCTTGTGCACACAACTGAATATGGGAATGAAGCGGTTCGATGTGGTACAACCAATAGGGAACTATTTAAAATTCAATCCTTTTGAACCTGTCGATCATATGAATGAGGAGTTGCATAAATTATATCACCGAGCCATCTGCGACCACCTCGGGCCGGAGGAAATTCTAAGGTTGAGGCACGAGTTTTCTCACAAAACCGGATATATTGATGAATAATGCCTGATTGGCACAATTTTTCCAGTAGAAAACACAAAGGGGAGCTTCGCCGGTGACGAACTCCCCTTTCTCATTTCAATTGATTTTGTTTACCTTAGAACCAGATAACCCCATGCAGGCAGAGTAAGTTGTGTGCCTTTCGACAGTTCAAACTCCTGCGTGGTGAAAACATCGGTAAAAGTACCTTCTGCTTTATCGTCTTCGATTGTAAAGCTGATTTCGCTTGCACTCATGTTGATGAATACGAACAGTTTGCTGTCGTCCTTTTTACGCGCGAAAGCAAACAGTTCGCTGCTGTTATTGGTTTTAACCGGACGCATTTTTCCGCCATGACTTCCGTTCCAAAGTACCGGATTTTCTTTCTTTAACTGATTCAATGTCTTGTAGAATCCGCTGATATCTGCTCCGTTCCAGTCGATCTCATCTTTTTCGAAGAACAATAGCCTTTTTTGCAGCGAGACTTCCTGTCCGTTATACATCAGCGGGAAACCGGGTACAGTGTAGGAAAGAACCGCAAAAGCCTTTGTTCCTTCACCCATCCGTTCAAACTCGGTACCGTTCCACGAATTTTCGTCGTGATTCGAAGTGAAATACATCCTGTACGATGATTCGGGGAAGATGGAATCGTTTTTGCGGAAATAAGTCCACATGTGCGATGCATTTTGTTCGCCTTTGGCGATATGGTTCATGATGTGGTGCATCTCCCAACCGTAGTTTGCGTCAAAAGCCTTTTTCATCAGGTGGCGTTCACCTTCGTCTTCGGCGAGCATAAATACCGGCTTGATCTCATCGAGGGCCACACGAGCCTGTTCCCAAAATTCAACCGGAACCATTCCCGCTACATCACAACGGTAACCATCAATATTGGCTTCTCTGACCCAAAATTTCAATGCGTCTGTCATGGCTTCCCAAAGAGGCATGTTGTTTTCATACTTCAGGTCGGCAACATCAGTCCAGTCGAACGGAGCAATAACATTTCCATTCTCATCTCTGTTATACCACTCGGGGTGTTCGGTCATCCACGGGTGATCCCATGCGGTGTGGTTAGCCACCCAGTCGAGGATGACTTTGAAACCCATTTCGTGGGCCTGGTTAACGAGGTTTTTAAAGTCATCGAATGTACCGAACTCAGGATTGACAGCTTTGTAATCCTTAACTGAATAATAACTTCCGAGGCCACCTTTACGGTTGAGTTCACCTATCGGATGAATGGGCATAAACCACAGAATCTCAACCCCAAGTTCTTTAAGACGGGGAAGATGCGCAGCAAAAGCGTTAAACGTGCCTTCTGGAGTAAACTGTCTGACATTTACCTCATAAATAGATGCATCAACTGCCCATTCGGGGGTCACAACCTCCGAAACAGGCCGTGTAAACTCTTGAGGTTGTTCGGTTTTGGGGTTAGTGCACGACCACGAAACGATCAGCATCAGGGCAAGCAGCCCGGCAAAGAGAAGGGTTGACATGGAATTTGTTTTCATGTTACGAGTTTTACCAATGAATATTAATTTGATTATCTGAATGTTCAACAAGGAATTGCATGGTTTTGGAATGTGGAAAATCTTTTGCAATGGTACTTAAATAAGTTTTCTGTGGCTCAGAAAGCCCAGAATTCTTTCCGTTGATCTGAATTTTGGTCATAGGTGCCTGAAATCCATGCAGTACAAACCGAATGTATTTGAAATGACTTTTGAAACTGCCTTCGGTAATGCCCAATATGATCTTATTGGCAACAGGGTCAAATTCCACCACGCGTTTGTAGAAATCGCCTTTTTCAAAAGAGTAGGTGGTTCCATCATCATCGTACCAAAGGAAAGTAGATTTGTCCGATCCGAAATACACGTGCAGTTCAACTGTGTCAGAAGGTTTCTGATCAGTATATTGCACTACAGATTGGAGCGGGATTATGCTTCCGGCTTTGACAAAAACAGGAAGTCGGTTCAGGCCGGCGGGATGAAAAAAGCCGGTGCTGCCTTCGTAAAACTTGTCGTCGTAGATATCATACCACTGGCCTTCGGGAAGATACACGTTTGCAGCCATTTGTTCGCTGCGCACAGGCACAACAAGCAGTGAAGGGCCAAAGAAATACTGATTATCGATTCCCGGTTCAAACACCCGTTCATCGTTAGCATAGTCAATGGCAAGGCTTCGCTGCACCGGTAGTCCGTCTTCGGCTGATTGATTGAACGATGCATATATATAAGGCATCAGGCTGTATCGGAAACTAATATAGTCGCGTACAATATCCTCAACATATTCACCAAATGACCAGGGTTCGGAGCGGTTGGTGTTGATGGAAGTATGGCCTCTGAAGAAAGGCGAAAATGCGGCAATGCTCATCCATCGGGCATACAGACCTGGTGTGGGATTTCCGCCAAATCCCCCCGCATCGTAACCGGCAAAAGCAATTCCGGATAATCCCAGACTATTCACCAGCCTCACCCCCAAAAGCATATGATCATCATGTGCCTGGTTATCGCCTGTCCAGACTGCTGTATAGCGCTGCATACCGGCGAATCCTGCTCTTGTGAGGCTGAAGGGACGCTGGCCGTTGAGCAGTTTGCGGGTTCCTTCAAAAGTACTTCGTGCCATCTGCATGCCATACATGTTTTTGGCTTCCTGGTAGGATGTCTTCCTGCCTTCCCAGTCGAAAGAAACCATCGGAGGGACAAGTTGTCCCCAGGTAGCAATCTCGTTCATGTCGTTCCAGAAACCTGTAACTCCCTTGTCAACATAATCCCTGAATTGTTCGCCCCACCATAATCTGGCTTCGGGTTTGGTGAAGTCGGGAAAATGACACCAGCCCGGCCACACCTGTGCAGTGTAGGGTGACCCATCCGGATATAAGGCAAACATCCCCTTGCGCAAACCGTCCTCGTAGGCGAAATAGCCGGGATCGACCTTGATGCCGGGATCGACGATGATGGTGGTTTTGAAATTCATGGCTTTCAACTCATCAAGCATCGTGGCAGGTTTCGAGAATGACGTCGGATGCCAGGTAAAGATCTTATACTGGTCCATATGATCAATGTCGAGATAGATCACATCGGCCGGTATGTTTCTTTCCCTGAATGTACGCGCTACCGAAAGCACATCTGTATCTGGGGTATAACTCCAGCGGCATTGCTGGTATCCCAGGCTCCATTTCGGAGGCAATGACATACGGCCTGTGAGCAATGTGTAATTCCTGATGATTCCGGCAACATCGTTGCCACCGATGAAATAATAATCCATCTCGCCACCATCGGCAGAGAAAAATGAAAAGCGGTTGTTTGAGGCACCAAAGTTAAACTGTGTGCGCCAGCTGTTATCAAAGAAAATGCCATAGGCTAGATCTGAATGCAGGCCGATGTAAAAAGGGATACTAGTGTAGAGTGGGTCGCTGTGGTTTTCGTAATGGGGATTGTCAGTGTTCCAATTCACATAACCTGATCCAAAGCGGTTGAGGTTGCCGGTTTTGGCACCCAGACCGATAAACTTTTCGTCAGGTTTCAGGGTTTTGTAGGCTGTTACCTGATGCCCGATCCATGAAACACCAAATGACTGATCGTCTTCGTTGAGCAAGCGGCCCTCCTTATCATAGAATGCCAGACGAACAGGATTTCGCTGGACGAAAACCCTTAGTTCGGGTGACTGAAGCTCGATGAATCCGCGGTTCTCGGTAATCATGCACTTGACGGCCTGAGGTTCCAACACCACTGCGTAAGAGAAGTCCTTCACAAACTCAGCCTGAACCACGCGCACACGCACTATGGATTCGGTGTAGAAAGTTAGCAACACTTTTGCATTGGTGGCATGTACCATCAGTTGTCTGCCGTCCCACTCGTGGCTAATCATATCGCCAACAGTAAGGTTGAGGTTGTTCTGTGCATTCGTGTTCATAGCAAGAAAGAGTACGAACAATACATAAATCAAATTTTTCATAGTGTTTCTGTTATCTTTGAACCTCAAGGGTCGAATCCGATCCGTCCCAAACAAAACGCACCCGCCACACTTCATTTTCGTCTTTCCACCAGGCCTGCGTATTTCTGTCGGGAACAACAGTTTTTACATATTTCACTTCTTTTCCATTGACAGTAACTGAGTCAGGTTTCATGTTCCATCCATGCAGCACCACTTCCACCATTCTTGATTCGGGCATTCCGGGATAGCCATCACCTGTTCTACCCAAGGTCAAACTGACATTCTCTGTCGTATTCGTTCCCTTAAAGGCCATCAACTCAAACTGGCCGTTACTCCAGCTATAGTTTTCCCAGCCGTCATCTTCGTACATCGTGCCGTTGAGCTTGCCTTCTTCTGCGTGTAAGTAGGCATGCAGGAACAATCTTCTGCTGCTGTAAGCATCGGTCGTATTCACGGCTTCGGTCAAAGGGATGATAGAACCGGCGCGGGCAAATACAGGTATTGTCTCATAATCAACCTCCATTCTCAATTTTGTTCCTCCTTCGACAGATTTATGTGTCCACCAGTTGTACCATGTTCCTTCGGGAAGGATCACTTCCATTTCGCTGAGTCCGGGTGATACAACAGGAGCTACAATAAGATCGGGACCGAAATAATATGCCTGATCATAGCCTTTGAGACGTGTATCGTCGGGATGATGAAAAAACAAGGGCCGTGTGATGGGCATTCCGGAAGTGGTTGCCTCCCAGCTACGGGTATAGATATATGGCAGCAATTCGTAGCGAAGCTTCATAAACCTGCGGACGATGCGTTGCGTGGTATCATTAAAAAATATTGGTTCGGAGGGAACGCCCGAGCCATGAGGCCTGAGTATGGGTGTGAAAGCCGCAAACTGCAGCCATCGGGTGTAGAGTTCATCGTCTTTTGTTCCCATGGCAAAACCTCCGGCATCGGCGTGGATATATGGAAGGCCGCTGAGGCTCATATGCAGCATGGCCGGCAGTTGGGCCTGCAATCCTCCCCAACTGCGCGAAACATCGCCTGTCCATGGAAATATGGAATATCGTTGAGAACCTGCAAAACCACTTCGGTTGAGGTTAAACAAGCGCTGATTGGGATAATGTTCCCTGAATTTTTCAAAAAGTATTTTGTGCCAGTAATGGGCAAAAATATTGTGCACTTCATCGGCTTTTCCGGCTACATGGATCATACCTGGGGGATGACTTTCGGGTTCGCCCAGATCGCCCCACCAACCTGCCACTCCTATTTTGTTCTGTCTGTCGATCTGATCCCAAAACCAGTCGCCCGCAGCAGGATTGAACATATCGATGAGTCCTGCATCTCCGAAATAAAACTCACGGTTCACATATGTCTCCCCAAGACTGTCTGTTGCCAGTATGCCCAGATCCGAAGCAATCTGAAAATTTTTCAGCGTATCTATAATATAAGGCTCTGTGATCAATATGGTTTTCACACCCTGTTCACGAAACGAGCGTATCATGGTTTCGGGATCTGGCCAGTTGGGGGTAAACCAGTCGAGCCTGCCCACATGGCCGAGTATGCTGTCACCAAACCAGTAAAAGTCGATGATAATGGCATCAATAGGAAAGTCGGCTGCAATCATCTTATCCACAATCTGTGTTGTCTCCTCCTGTGTTTTATATGCCATGCGTGATTGCAGGTTGCCCAGTGCCCAACGTGGTGGCATAGATTGTGTGCCTGTAAGTTTTCCATAAGAACGCATCAATGCAGGATAATCATCACCTGCGACAAAATAATAGCGCAGCGGACCACCAATGGTGCCAAATTCAAGCACACCATCACCCTTGCTGTCGATATCGAGATAAGCCTTTTGCGGATTGTCAATCAGCATCAGGTAGGGTTGTGACGAAACCAACACAGGGAGTGAGTAGTTGAGGTTTTTTGCGCCGAGCTCATATCCGTAGTGGGGTCGGTTGTACAATTCAAACTTGTCGCCGCGAAGGTTCATGGCCGTTGCGCGCTCACCGGTGCCATAAATATATTCGTCATCCGAGAGCCTGAAACGGATGCCTCTGGCATCGTTCCGCACAAAAAACCCCTTTTCATGTGCTGCCAGAAATTTCTCATTTCGTTGAAAAGTCACCGAAAAAGGATTTTTTCCAATCATTACCTTCAATGCACCGGATGAAAAAATAAGTTGGTTCTTTTGTTCCTCAAACTGCATGGATCCTTGGTCGGGCTGCAGGATAACTGCATGGGAACTGTCGTGTACCGAAAAACCATCAGGATGCCATGTAACTTCGATGATTTCGGGGCCGAATGCCCTGAAAGTTATTGCTCCCTTGCCGGTCTGCACCATCAGCTGATCCTTGCTCAGGCTGTGAGAAACATAGTTTCCGGGAAGCAGGAGATACTGATTGTCGGTTTGCTTTTTAGGTACATAACTTTTCAAGGGAAACAGAATGTCTTCTCCTTCGGATGTTTTGCCTGTACGGGTGCCATCAGCATTCCGGAATACAAATGCTAATTGTTGAACCTGAACATCAGCTCCGATGTTGTAAAAACTCCGCGGATGAATCGTAAACTCATAAAGGTTGTTTCCCAAAGGATTCATGATCACCCTGTCATCGGCAGTGCCCCAGTTGCCCACAACTTTTTTCCAGTCGGTGTGGTCAACACTGGCTGATGTGATCAGTCCTGTGTGGAAATATAGAGGTCCGGCAGCCTCCAGAAGTCCCTGATTGCCGGCCGAAGCATCAAAAACAAACCTAATGGAGTCATCTACCCGTGGATGAGAGGGTACAGCTGAAAGTATTTGTGCATTGAGGTGAAGACTAAGGGATAAAAGAAAAACTGGCAGAAGTATCCACCTGGAATAGCGAAAACGGCTCTTGATGTTCATAAACTGATTTTCAGGGTTTGGTCAATTCGATAATGCGTACCGACATTGGAGCAAGTTCGAGCATATTGAATTCGTTCAATTGTGTGCGTTGCAACACATCGCGGCCTCCGGTGTACCCTTCGGTATCTTCAGCAAAGCGATCAAGAGCAAGCTTTTTGGCTGTCTTGTTGTTGTTCAGCACCACCATCACCGATTCGTTTTCATTATAGCGGAAAAACACATAGATGCCGTCTTCAGGGACATAATGGCGGGTGTTACCTGTATGGATTACTGCCTTCCCTGCACGCCATTTCATCAACTGCTGCAAAAAACCAAAAGCTTCGAGTTGTTCCGGTGACAGTCCTTTTCGTTCAAAAACATCCACCTGATCGTCCTTCCATCCGCCCGGAAAATCTTCGCGGATGTATCCGTGCCCCTCATGCTCCCATCCGGTCATCAGAATTTCAGTACCGTAATATATTGAAGGGATGCCACGAACGGTGAACACAAATGCCATTGCCATCTTAAACTTATCCATATCCTTGCCTAACCGGCTGAAAATTCTGTCGGCATCATGGTTGTCGGCAAAAGTGACGGTTTTCAACGGATCTGAATACAGGTAGTCGAGGCTGAGGGTTTCGTATAGTTTTGCGGCCCCCGTGCTCCAGCCGTTGTCCTCATTAAATGCATCGGTGATGGCATATTTCAGCGGAAAATTGAATACATAGGGCAGGTAGCTTCTGAATCCATCGGGATTGTGATGGTTGTCCTGCCAATAGGCTACCTGAGGCACTACATTCAGCCATGCCTCACCCAGAACAGAAAAACCGGGATACTCATCATTGACAGCCTTCACCCACCTGCTCATAAACTTTTGATCAGAATAAGGATAGGTATCCATTCTGATACCATTCAGCCCTGCATACTCAATCCACCATATGCTATTCTGTATCAGATAGTTTGCAACATAAGGATTGGTTTGGTTGAGGTCAGCCATGGAGGTGTCAAACCACCCTTTGAGCATGCGGTTTTTGTCGGCTTCCGATGCATAAGGATCCATAATCGTTCCGGCCCTGTAGTTCGAACGGGTAAACTTCGGCCATTGGTTGATCCAGTCGGGCATCGGAAGGCTTTTCATCCATTTGTGTTCGGTGCCAAAATGGTTAAATACCATATCTTTAACAATCTTCAAACCTTTGGCCTGGGCATCCTCAATGAGTTGTCTGTATGATTCGTTGCTTCCAAAACGCGGGTCAACGCGATAAAAATCCGTGATGGCATAGCCATGGTAAGAATAGGCAGGCATATTGTTTTCCAAAACCGGATTCAGCCAAAGTGTGGTCACACCGAGATCAGTGAAGTAGTCCAGATGGTCGGCAATACCTTTAAGGTCCCCGCCATGGCGGCCATCACTGTTCTTTCTGTTGGCCTTTTCCTTCATGCCGGCTACATCGTCATTAGCAGGATCGCCATTTACAAATCGGTCTGGCATAAGCAGATAGACCACATCGCTGCTGTTGAATCCCTGACGTTCGGCAGAGCCGGGTTTTCGTGCCTCCAGCACATATGAATATTTGTAGCGCAATTTGCCTTCTTTCATAAACCTTATTTCAAAAGTACCAGGTTGGGCATTGGGCCTGATATGCAGGTTCAGGAATATGTAGTCGGGATTAACAACAGCAATGGATTCCCTGAGCTCCACACCGGGATAATCAATCAAGGCCCGTGTGTTGCCGATTTCTTTGGCATGCACCATGAGTTGCAGTTCCGGGTTTTTCATCCCCGTCCACCAATGAGGTGGTTCAATAGAGATTTCTGCCTGAGCAAAAGAGATTTGCCACGAAACAAAAGTCAGAAATAGATAGATTAATCTTTTGTTTATTAAACTCTTAGTAATTTTCATCAATTAGGCTCCTTTTAAAACTTTTTTTAATAGTTATGGACAATAAAACCAAGATATGCAACAGATTTCAAAGATAATAAGTTTGTATTATTTTTTGGTCAAAAACACAAATCAACCGTAAACGGTAAACTGCAAACGATTGTGATTTTGCCATAGAACAGTTAAACAATGCAACTGCTCCTTCAAGAAGCCCTTACGGCATGGAATCTCATTTTGTGCATCAAACCTCATCAATTCAAATCATATGAATCATTCCGTAATCGATTGCAAAGACAAAAATAAGGTTTATGGCTGCCTTGATACCTGAAATCCGGTGGATTGCCTACTTTTGAAACTTGTATAACTTTAACTTATATTGTTGATAATGAGTAGTAAAGAAGCTTTGCAAGGACTATGGTCCTCGCTTTACCCGCAGGATGATCAGTCGCGTTTGCGTAGTTTGTTTGCCCATCTGGATTCGTTGAAACAGGATAAATCAGCTGAAGAATCGGATTGGTATAAGCAGGCCGTTGTTTATTCACTTTATGTTGATTTGTACAACCGTAACTTTGCAGGTCTTTCACACAAACTGGATTATCTTCAGGGATTGGGTGTGAGTTGTTTATGGCTGTTGCCCATTCTCGACTCGCCCATGCGCGATGCCGGTTTCGACATACGCGATTACGAACTCATTCGTCATGATCTGCTGGGGCTCGAACCTGGTTTCAGCAAGCAGGAGCAGGAAGATGTTTTTGGAGATTTTCTGGCCGAAGCGCATAAACGTGGTTTAAAGGTAATATTTGACATTGCCATGAACCACATTTCGGACGAACATCCATGGTTTGTTGCTGCAAAATCTTCAGAAGACAATCCCTTCCGCGACTATTTTATCTGGACGAAAGACACAAGCCTTTACGGAGAAGCCCGTCTGCTGTTTAAAGGAATGGAAAACAGCAATTGGGAACCTATGGGCGACTGGTATTATTTCCACAGGTTTTTCAGTTTTCAGCCCGACCTCAACTACCGCAATCCTGAGGTTTTGATGGCCATGACCCGCGCTCTGCTTTACTGGCAATCCCTTGGTGTTGACGGATTCAGGGCCGATGCCATCCCCTATCTGTGGAAAGAAGAAGGAACCGACTGTGAAAATCTTCCAAAAACGCACACCATTGTCAAGTTTTTCAGGGCAGCACTGGACTATGTGAAACCCGGAACCATACTGCTTGCCGAAGCCTGCCAGAAACCGCACAAACTGATCAAATATCTGGGTAGTGGAGATGAGTGTCATGCGGCCTATCATTTTCCGCTCATGCCCCAGATGTATAAAGCGCTGGCCATGCAGAAAGCTGCACCGGTAATTGAAACCCTAAGCCCATCCGTTACCCCTCCGATACCTGACTCAGCGCAATGGTTCACCTTCCTCCGCTGCCATGACGAACTCAGCCTGGAGTTGGTGTATGTTTCGGAAGAAGACCGAAAATTCATCCACGAAAACTATTGCCGCGAACCCCAATGGGACTTCCGTCTCGGAGAAGGAATCTCTGCCAGACTGGCCAACCTGCTCAACTTCGACGACCGTAGAATTGCATTGGCATACAGCGTTATGCTGAGCCTGCCCGGCACTCCGGTGATCTATTACGGCGATGAATTCGGCAAAGAAAACGACGAAAACTACTACCGCGAAATGATCAGCATGACCGGCAAAAACGACACCCGTTTCCTCGTCAGGGGAAAAATAGACTGGAAAAAACGTGAAACACAACTCTCCGACCCCGATAGTTTCCAATCGAAAGTGTTTACAAAGCTTCAGCAACTGCTCAAAATCAGACATCTCCATCCAGCCTTCGGGCACGGCTCACTTGAATTTGTCACACTCACCAAATCCAATGGTGAAGCAGCGGAAGAAGTATTGGCCTACCGCCGCATCATTAACAACGACCATATGCTTATCGTGCAAAACCTTTCCGAACAGGTCGTTGAAGTTAACCTGGCCTGTGACAAACAAAGCAGGACCGACTTGTTGACCGGATTACAGCATAATTCCGAAAAACTTACCATCCATCCATTATCATATTATTGGTTTTCATGCAAATAAACTCCGGAAAAACCCGACAAACCATGTCAGACACAGCTCAGAAATCCACAAATCATTTTGATGCCGTCATTTTCGACCTCGACGGTGTAATTACACAAACAGCATTGGTCCACAGCGCTGCATGGAAGAAAATGTTCGACGAGTTCCTTGCTTCGTGGTACGCCCGCAACGGTAAAGAATTTAAGCCATTCACGCACAAAGACGATTATCTGCCTTATGTGGATGGCAAACCGCGGTATAAAGGTGTGGCTGATTTTCTCGAATCAAGGAATATAAACCTGCCTTTTGGAGACGCTTCGGATGGCACTGAACTGGAAACCATATGTGGATTGGGCAACCGCAAAAATGACGCCTTCAACGAAGTGCTCGAACGCGACGGCGTGGAAGTCTATCCTTCCACCGTGGCCCTCATGCGCGAACTAATCGCAATGGGGGTGCATGTGGGGGTGGCCTCATCGAGCAAAAACTGCGAAGGAGTGCTGCGCAAGGCAGGACTGCTGCACCTGATCGAAACAAGGGTGGATGGAGTGGTTTCGGCCGAACTTGGCCTGAAAGGCAAGCCTGAGGCCGACATATTTACGACAGCAGCTGCAAATATGGGCTGCATGCCCGAACGAAGCATCGTTGTAGAAGATGCCGTTTCGGGTGTTCAGGCCGGTCGCGCCGGAAACTTCGGGCTGGTGCTTGGTATTGCCCGCGAACACAATGCTGCTGAACTAATTGAGGGTGGTGCCGACCTGGTGGTAGAAGACCTTTCGGAAATAAGCATTGATAACCTCAATCATTGGTTCCTGCACGGCATCGAAGACGACAAGTGGTCTGTGACCTATTACGACTACAACATCAAAAAAGAACGCTCGCGCGAAGCACTGCTCACCACCGGCAACGGTTATTTCGGCAGCCGTGGAGCCCTCGAAGAATGCGATGCCAATGCGGTAAACTATCCCGGAACCTATATGGCAGGGATGTACAACCGGCTGATCACCCCCATCTCGGGCCGTGACATCGAAAATGAAGATTTCGTAAACCTTCCCAACTGGCTGCCCGTTACGTTTAAAATTGATGAAGGCGACTGGTTCGACATCAACAGCACCAACATCCTGAAGATAAAACGCAGTCTGGATTTTCGTAATGGTTTACTTACACGTGTGCTCATTGCCGAAGACAAAAAAGGCAACCAAACCCGAATTGAAGTCAAGCGTTTTGTGAGCATGAACAACCCGATGCTTGGCGCCATCAGCTACAGCATCAGCCCGATGAACTATGAAGGAACGATTTCGCTGAGAAGCTCAGTGGACGGAAATGTCATCAATGCCGGAGTAGAGCGCTATAAATCACTCAATTCAAAGCATCTTGACGTACTGAAGGAAGGTGCTGAGCGCAACCTGATCTTTGTGCTGGCCAACACAACTCAGTCGAAGCATCAGATTGCCGTGGCAGCCGGACATCGCCTGCTGGTGAACGGCAAAGAACAACTGCAGCAACCCGAGATCATTGAAACAAACGGTAAAGTTTCGGCGCAGTTCAGCCTGAAACTTTCCCCCGGACAGCAATGCAGCATCGAAAAGATTGCCGGAATCTGCAGCGACAAGGAAGATTTCGTGGATGATGCCCTTTCGGCAGCCCTGCAAACAGCCGGCACATCAGCCGGATTTGAAACCCTATGTTCAGAGAGCCGCAATGCATGGGACAGCATCTGGCAGAAAGCAGACATTTCCATTAGTGGCGACCGTAGGTCGCAAAAACTACTCAGACTGCATCTGTATCATCTGATGGTGAGCATGTCGCCATTCAACAAATTGCTCGATGCGAGCATCACAGCACGCGGCCTTCATGGCGAGGCCTACCGTGGCCATATTTTCTGGGACGAACTGTTCATCCTGCCCCTCTACGACCTGCAGATGCCCGATGTGGCCCGTTCGATGCTGCTCTACCGCTACCACCGCCTGCAAAAAGCGCGCGAATACGCTGCCGGTCACGGCTACAATGGCGCCATGTTTCCCTGGCAAAGCGGAAGCGACGGACGCGAAGAAACACAGGTGGTGCACCTGAACCCACTCACAGGCACCTGGGGCGATGACCACAGCTCGCTCCAACGTCATGTCTCACTGGCCATAGCCTACAATGTTTGGGACTACTACTGGATCACCGGCGACCTTGATTTTCTCCGGAAATTCGGCGCTGAGATGTTTCTCGAAATCTGCCGCTTCTGGCGCAGCAAGGCACAGTTCAATGAGCAAAACGGAAGGTATTCCATCAGCGGTGTGATGGGCCCTGATGAATTCCACGAACACTATCCCGGTTCAGAATCCGGCGGACTGACCGACAATGCCTATACCAACATCATGGTGGCCTGGATGTTTGGCAAGGCAAAAACCATCGCTGGCCTCACCGGTAACGAATGCATCAGAAAAGCAGGCTTTGAAAATGATGAAATTGACGAATGGCTTCAGGTAGCTGCCAAACTCAGACTGGTGGTCAACGAAGACGCAATCATTGCCCAATACGACGGATATTTTGAACTGAAAGAACTCGACTGGGACTACTACCGGAGCAAATACGGCAACATCTACCGCATGGACCGTATCCTTAAAGCCGAAGGAAAATCGCCCGACGAATACAAAGTAGCCAAACAGGCCGACACACTGATGGCCTTCTATAACCTGAACAAGGAAGAGGTTGACAGCATCATTGCCAACATGGGTTATTCCTTGCCCGATGATTACCTGCAGCGAAACCTGGCCTATTATCTGGCCCGCACTTCACACGGCTCAACCCTGAGCAGGGTGGTGCATGCACGGCTTGCTGCTCTTGCCGGAGACAAAACTTTGAGCCGTAATCTGTATCAGGATGCCCTCGGCAGCGACTACAACGATATTCAGGGCGGCACCACAGGCGAAGGCATACACGCCGGCGTTATGGCCGGAACCATCCTCATAGCGCTGAATACCTTTGCCGGAATCAACTACAGGGAAGAACTGCTGCATCTCGACCCCAATATGCCCGAAAACTGGAACCAAATGAAGTTTGGTATCACCTTCAAAAATATCAGATACAACTTCCATCTGACCAGCACATCCGTGCAACTGACAACCTCCGCAGCAGCCAGACTTGTTGTGGCAGGCAAAGAATACCATACAACAGCCCTTGAACCCCTTACCATTAAACTGTAACCATTATGCTCAACGATAAACTCACCGTAACACCCAAGCACACAACGGCCGCACAGGTCATTGTGGATGAGGTGCGGGCCATAATAAGCCCGAAATTCATTATTGCCATCGGAGGCGAAGTAGGTTCGGGCAAATCAACCCTGTCTTACGCACTCGCCATGAAACTCAAAAAACAAAACCTGCGCAGCAAAATCATCGATCTGGACGACTTCTATACCATCCCGCCACTCGAACGCAAGGAATGGCGTCGCTCGAAAGGCATTGACTGCATCGGCCCTGACGAATACGACTGGGACAAAATCAACCGGATTGTTGACGATTTCGTGCAGGACAAAGAATCTACCATGCCCTGCGTGGACCTGATCACCGATTATGTGGACAGCATCACTACCGATTTTGCCGGCGTGGATGTGATGATCATCAACGGGCTGTATGCCACCAAACTCAAGCAGGCTCATTTCAGGGTGTTTATCGAACTTACCTACGACGAAACCGAAGGAGCGCAAATCTTCGGCGGCAAAGAAGAAATGACCCCGTTCAGAAAACAAATCCTCGAAAGAGAGCACCAGATCGTGCAAAGCCTGAAAAAAGGATGTAACCTGTTCTTTGATTTCGACGCTTCGCTGGATAAGTACCATCTGTAGGGTTACTCGTTACTGGTTACTGGTTACTGGTTGCTGGTTGCTGGTTACTGGTTACTGGTTGTGTGAAGAGAAATATTGATAGTTGATACATAAAAAAGAAACAGAATTATGTTAGGAGATGTTTTATTAATTGCTGACAAGCACCGCGAAGCGGGGGAAGTGATCATTGATTTGATTCTGAAAAACAGAAAACCTAAAATGATTGTGGCGATCTCGGGCGAATCGGGATCGGGCAAGTCGGAGCTGGCGCATGTGATTGCCAAAGGGATGCGCAAACACGGCATTTTTGCAAAGCCTGTGCACATTGACAATTACTACCGCATCCACCCCCACGAACGCACCGAATGGCGCAAACAGCACGGCATTGAAAATGTTGTTGGCCCCGGCGAATACGACTGGGATACCATCATGCGCAACATCCGCGAGTTCAGGGAAGGAAGCCTGTCAACAGGTCCGTGTGTGGATCTGGTTACCGAACAAATTGACCAGCTTACAACCGACTACAAAGACATTGACATGCTGGTGATTGACGGTCTGTATGCCATCAAAACCGAAGGCACCGACCTGAACGTGTTCATCGAACTTACCTACCACGAAACCAAAAAAGCCCAGCTTGTGCGCGGCAAAGAACCCCAGAATGAATACCGCATGCAGGTGCTCGAAAAAGAACATCAGGAGGTGCAGGCACTGAAACCTAAAGCACAGCTGCTTGTTGGGATGGATTATGTAGTAAGGATGGCTTAAATAGTTGCGCGCTTCGACTTCGCTCAGCGTGCAGGTTGCGGGTTGCGCGTTGCGCGTTGCGGGTTGCGCGTTGCGGGTTTCGAGGCCAAAGCCTTATTTTTCCACTATTTCACTTGCACTTTTACATTTTTTCGAAGGAATAAATGCATTGCTTTACACTTTTTCGAAGGAATAAATGTGTTTGCTTACACTTTTTCGAAGGAATCAACCTCAATGAACTACCTATGCGGTTCAAAAATATTTTGCCAAAAGCTTGTCTATTTGCCGGATTTCATAAATTCCGGCTTATTGATCTAACCGTTAACTTAAGCGATTAGAAACGATTATAAGTCCTTATTTATCGGCTCATGGCTCCTCCCCGATTTAGTTGTACATAAAAAGCGAATATGAGCCAATACAAGCATCCGCAATCTGTTGCGTGAAGCGACATACAAGTCTGGGCTCAACAGATAAACCAGGTGGGATGTGTTTTCAGCAAGCCGGCAGAGCGGGCGGGGGATTCGCGCAGGCTTGATCTTTTGTTCCTTTTGTATCAAGACAAAAGGAAAAGAGAAAGATTACTCACTATTCCTTTCTTCTGTACTTTTCCCTGATGAAAAGTACCAAAAATCCAGCACGAACAACGCTATCCCAGCGCTCTGCAAAAACAGCGGAAATCGGGGCAAAGAGTGTATAGCACAATACGAATAGTGATTCAAAGAAATGAAGTTTATCGTGGTATTGTGCTATACAAACAAACCGCTTAGGGGCGGTCTGCTTTGCCGGATTTCCAGCTGTTTTTACATTCACCCTGCCGCCGGCCCGCTGTTCGTGCCTGCCCACGCACCCAACCCATGAAGAATTCAGGTAAAAGTGAAGTGACACTAACTGTTATTTGTCCTATCATTCCCCTGTCAATGTCAATAAACAGTGATGTTGAAGATCAACTGCCGATAAGTTGTGCGGTGGCCGGCCTGCGCGTGCCGGCAGCGATGGCTGTGAATGGCAGATTGCCTGAAAACACATCAGGGGCGTCCGACGAAGGAGGAACGTTTGCCTTGTCAAT
>JANJUV010000011.1 GCA_024710405.1 Bacteroidales bacterium | reverse complement strand
ACTATTGCGGCAGTGTCCACCTCTTCCCATTCCGAACAGAGAAGTTAAGCCTGCCTGCGCCGATGATACTGCAGTAAAATGTGGGAAAGTAGGTCGTCGCCAAACCCTACAAAGAGGCTGCCATATGGTAGCCTCTTTTTTATATGTCACCCCTACCCTACTCACTGTCCATACCTCTTGTACAACAAAACATAAAAGGGATTAACCCAACCAAAACTATATCTTTTACCCTACAAATAATTGATTCTGTAATATTTGAATATGCGACAACCAAAGTAATGATCAAAAGGTCAAATTGCACGGACAACTAATCATTAATTTGGGTTAATTTAGCAACTTGTTTCCTGAAACTTTCTTATGAAAGCTTATCCATTGATAAAATATTCATTAGTCACTACTTTTCTGTGCATAGTTATCACGTTTAAGGCTTTAGCTAATATAGATATAGATACAATAAGAAAAACTTCAATAGACTCGACACTCGTCAAATTCTACAATTACTCATACGACAGTCTTTTCCTTACTTCCGGGAAATTTGTCGATACGAGTCTGGTCAATGTGAGTGATCGTGATATCCTGCTAAGGTCAATGAACCTGTTTGCTACGCTTAGCAATACCGGTCTGGCTTATAATAAGATGGCTTCTGATCCGGTCTTCTTCAATGGTTTTGAAATGACCCACAGGGCGTATGACCTGTACCTCAGAAACAGCAAATCTGTCAGGTTTACCATTCCTGTTCAGCCGTTTACGCAATTGTATTACATTATGGGATCCAAAAAGGAGCAACAACTGAATGTAAGCTTCGGGCGTGAGCTTGCTCCGAGACTTTTCGTTGGAATGGAATACTATCTGGTTAACTCTCCCGGGCCCTATAAAAACAGCAAATCCGATAATAGTTCTGTATATTTTACCCTGCGGCACAACACCAAAAACAATCGTTACGGGATCTCCGGGCATTATTTCCACAACAAACTTACCATGCAGGAAAATGGCGGGATCACTAACGATTCAGATTTCATCAATAATCAGGAAACCGACAGAAGGGTTATCGGCGTTAACCTGACTGATGCCCGAAACCAGGTAAAGGTTTCGGGTTTTGGATTTGAACAGTATTTCAATATTTCCAAACCCATTGCCGAAAACGACAGTGTGATCACTTTGATGCAGAAATTCAGGCTTGGACGCCTGACCCACAGATTCGAATATCAGCGCAACCAAACCCTTTTTACAGAGGGCGACCCATTGGCCGGCTTTTATGCAGACTTTGACACAGCTGTCAACATTGATCAAACCCGCGACAGCATATTCCAGCAAACCATCAGAAATGTTTTGCAATGGAACACCCTGGGATACAAAAAACACAATGATGATGTGCCTTTTTACCTGGGAGCCGGGATCGAACATCTGTTGATTACACATAAACCTGATACCCTTCAAAAAAAACAGTATTCCCAGCTTATTCCCTTTGTTTCACTCAAAATCAGCGTCCTGAAATCAGCCTTCCTTGAAGGTCATGCCAGATTGGTTACAGGAGAATACGGTCAGGGTGATCTTGAATTGGATGCCGGTTTGTATCAATACCTTGGAACATCTCAAAAAAATCTGGGGAAAATAATGTTCAAGGCGCATTTGATCAATCAGGAACCATCATGGAAATACCAGCAGTTTGTAAGCAATCATTTCAGTTGGGATAATTCATTTAAAAAGAGCAGGTTTCTTACCCTGACAGGTGGTTATAACTTTCTCGGAATGACCGCCGGCGCTCAATGGCAGTTTATTGACAGGTATGTTTATTTAGACAAAACTGTAACTCCTAAACAATTCAGCGGTTCGGCCGTAATATATTCCCTGTTTGCCAACCTGAACCAAAAAATCGGGAAGTTCGATCTAAAGGGGATGGTCAGATACCAACAAGTCAGTAATGATACACTGATCCACCTTCCGCTGTTCAGCGGCAAGATCAAACTAACTTTTAGTCAGGATTTATTCGACAAGGCAGCAACCATACAGCCGGGCGTTATATTTAGTTACTTCACAGAGTATTATGCTGATTCGTGGATGCCTGCTGTAAGGGAGTTTTACTTACAGGATGAGGTGAAAACCGGTGGCTATCCGTTTCTTGATGTGTTTCTGGCACTTAAAGTGAAAAGAGCAAATGTATTTCTGCAATATGTAAATGTACTGGGTTTAACAGGTAATTACAATTACTTAACAGTGCCTCATTATCCCTTGCGCGACCCGCGGTTCTATTTCGGGGTCAGCTGGAGATTTTATCAATAGTAATTGTTTACTTGATCCCGCGTTCACGCTTGATCTGCTCGTAGGCATCATTGATTTTTCTGAATTTCTCTTCTGCAGCTTTCCGCACCTCTTCACCCAGATGATTTACCTTGTCGGGATGAAACTTCACAGCCATTTCGCGATATGCCTTTTTCAGTTCCTCGTCAGTAGCTTCGGGTGCAATTTCCAGTATCCTGAAGGCGCTATGCGTTTCCTGCACAAACATTGCCTTGATAGACAAATAATCAGGCTGTGATATGCCGAGAAAGTCTGAAATGCGTGATATCTGTTCAGATTCGCTTTGCTGAACACCTCCGTCGGAGTTAGCAATACCATACAGATAGTGAATCAATTGAAGGCGTGCGGAATAATCCATATAATGCCTGATCTGTCCGCAAACCTCACGTAGATCAAAATCCTGTTTTAAGATTTCGCGAAGCATCAGAATATACTGCTCAGCGGCCTGTTGGCCAAAGTTCCTGACGAAGAAGCCACGGACAAAATCAAGTTCAGAGCGTTTAACCTGCCGGTCGGAACGCATCACTGCAGCAGAAAGTATCAAAAGGCTGACATTGAAATCAGCGCGGTTTGTGCCTTTGTGCTCATAGGTCCCCTGCTTCATATCATCAAACATCTTCCCGAAGGCAAAACCCAGCAAAGCGCCTATTGGACCACCAAATGCCCACCCTACCCCACCACCGATCCATTTGGCATAGCGATTAGCAGATGAGGTTTGGTCACTTTCTGACGAATTATTCTGGCCAAATAATCTTCGGATCCAATATACCATAATGATGATGATGATTACATAAAACAAAAAACGCATAACTACAATTATTGGCGCAAAATTAATAAGATATCGCCCATGAATACAAGCATGCGGAAACAGACAACATTTTTAAAACAACCCAAATCTTAAAACCTAATTAATATTCAAAACGTATTTTAAATATAGTTTTGTGTTTGCATTCACCTTTTATTTTGACTACAAAACGTACCAACATGAAAATTCCTGCCTGGTTAAGTATAGCCTTGAAGAAACCTGCTCCGTATCATGTTAACGTTACTTATAAATACCACAAGCCTGAAAGCAGATGTCTGATTGTTTACAATATGAGCAAATTCAGACTTACCGACCTAAGGGTTGAATTTGACACACAAAAAGGACGGAAATTACTCCATTTAATCGAATCTATCAATGTTAAAATGGCCGTGCCGATTAATCTTGCCGAACTATTTCCTGAGTTCAACTTTTCGGGTGAAGACCGGATCACCCGGATAAAAGTTCATTTCAAAAATTTCACCGACACATTTGTGTTGGATGAAGCGGGCATGATCCAAAAAGGCTGATTCTGTTGGGTTTTGCCTTTTAATGCACCTGAATAATCTCTTCTTTTTCGATAAAGTGAATTCCAAAGAGTTCCAACTCGTCCAGTATCGGGTTGTATATGTCGGGGCTGGTTGGCACCACAACCCCACGCTGTTTTAAAGCACCGGTTAACAGCAGTTTGCAGGCAATAGCCAAGGGGGTACCAACAGTTACTGCCATTGCTGTATTGATAGTATCCTCTCCAATATACACCATAGAACTTATAATCCGATGGTGGGAATTATTCAGTTCATACTCAAACTCGTGCTGCATTACTATCATGTCTTTGTCATCAGCGTGCAAGGCCCACTTTTGTTCCAGCAATTGTTGGAGAATTTGTGCCGGAGTGGCATTCTTCAGGCCAATTACTTTTTGTTCGAAGATACCCAGCCAGGTGAGTTTTTTGATTATTTCTCCATTGCGATCAATCGAAAGGTATTCGCAAAGCTTTTCCTCGACTGCCTTTTCTCTGTCATAACGAAGAAAAGAATTGATGTAATCCCGATAAGTGATAGATTCGGAATTCTCAATTGTATATGTATCATCTGTACACCCGAGTTGAACAAAAACATTCCAGGCTTCACAGAAACCCGGGCGGCGCATGGTACCTCTGAAAATAGTAGGTATATTTTCCAAACCATATACTTTTCGATACTTGAGCGAATCTCTGTTTGGATACACCTCAAACATTCCGGCATCAAGCACTTCCCTTTCGAGAACCCTGTCGAAGAGTTTGTGGTAAGGGATATATTTATACATTCCGTTGCGGATAAATTGAGAAACACCCTGACCGGCAAGAACCACATTTCGCGGGTTCCAGGTAAATTTATAGTGCCAGGGATTATTGTCAGATTCAGGAGCAATCAACCCTCCGGTGAATGAATAAAAAGCGTTAATCACCCCATTTACTGACCTGATTCTGTCAATTACCTTCATTGCCGACATATGGTCGATCCCCGGATCCACACCTAATTCATTCAGATAAACAATCCCACGCTCCAGTGCTTCTTCATGGATTGATGCTATAAAAGGTGAAACATAAGAAGCTGTTGCCATATGTATTCCTCTGTTCAGACATTCCTTTGCGATCACGTCGTGAAAACGGGCCGGGAGTAAGGATATGACAAGGTCTTTGCCAGCGAGGGTTTGCTCAACATGATCCTGAACTGTAACATCAAATGTTACGGCCTCGGCTCGATGATGATTTCTCAGTTTCTTTCGGGCCCCATCAATATTTAAGTCGCCCAAAGTAATATGCCAGTCGTATTGATCGCTGTTGTCGAGCAGATAATCGATCAGACTGGTTGCGGAAAGACCCGCCCCGAGGATGAGAATTTTTTTCATGAAGCTTGGGTTAATCAATCACATTAATAAACAAAATCAAAGGTACTTCGAAATATATCGGTAAGGAGGGGTCAGTTCGCCATGGTGCAGGATCAGTGCTTTTTTAATTGGCCCGGGCAGGTTCAGTTGATCGTATGGCACACTGTAATCTGCCTGTATGATGGCCTTTAGGTATGGGAACAATGCCTCACTGAAACCAACAGATGCATCATAGGGCAGTTCACTCGGTAAGATATCAACAGCCATAACCAGAATACCCTTTCCCTCGAAACCGCTTGTTGGTTTTCCTGTGGCAGGATTGTAAACAAACACCGGGTCTTCTATCTCCGTGCCTTTATGTGTGCACTCGATGGACCCATCAGGATCGCAGGTAACATCTCCAATTACTTTGAGTTTGGGTTCACCTTTGGCATAGAGGGATTTCAGAAAATCTTTGGTAACAATCCGCGGATACTTTGCATCCCAATACATACAATTCATGAGAATGCTTAAAGCGGGAATGTATTGTTCAAAATTGTTTCTGTACTCATGTGGGTTCTGGAAATAATGCTGCAAGTCAAAAGGTTCAATACCGTTTATATGAACTGAAAGGTCTTCTTCCTTGAAAACAACTTTATAAATTACATTATTCAACGGTTTGATTCCTCCTTTCGAAAGTAACTGTCTGGGAGAGATTTCGATTGAGGGCAACAGATGAGCAATCTCCTGCGCACCTTTGGATACATTTCCGTAACCTGTGAAGCCAATGACAACAGGTAGAATCGATTCGGGCATTCCATATTGGGAGATGTGGTTGCCAACCCGTGAAACAGCATGCATAGCATCACTTAACGAGTGGTAAGTGTGTGTTTGTCTGATTTCCGCGAATGGATTTTCAATTCCCTGAGCCTGTAATCTTTGGCCAAAGGACCACAGGGAATTAATCATTCCGGCCAGTCCGGCATATCGCCCAAAAAACACAAGTCTTTTGTTCTCCTGATTCTCTATCTTCTCATAATCTATCAACTGGCACTTCTTCTCCATCATTGCTTTCAACATAGGCATATTATGTTTCTGGCCTTTGATTACGTGAGAAAAAAACATATATGTCTTGTTTGTCTCGAAAGCTGTTGAAGGGATTTCCTTTACACCAATAATAACTGGAGCATCTTCAAGCGATTTAACAATTCTGGCACCAGATTCCTCATAAGCTTCGTGGCCAATGATTCGCTTGGGAGAATGCTGAACTAAAAATTGAATTCCTTCCTGACTGAGCTTTTTAACATGTGCAGGAATAACCGGAACACGCTTTTCCATCACATACTTATCCTCATTCCTTATTCCAACCAATTGATTCATAGTTATTCACGTTTATTGTTATTCTTTGCACAAAGCGTTGCGAATTTCATACTTTTTTCCGGAAAAAGCAGCCCAATTCATGCAGTTTGGGTCATGTCTGGCAAATTTAGAACCATTTCAAATAAAGGATAAGCGGAAAACTAATCTTTAAAACGGTCGGACGGAAAGAAGGAATCGGAAGCATAAACAGTCATTCAAATATCAGCTCAAACGTTTGCACTCAAATAAAGACAAAATTAACCTGCACGACAGAGGCATTTTAATCTTAAATTGAATATCTTTGTGCTCCCTGAAAAATGAGATTTTGAACTTCTTTAAATATTGAATATCAATTAATAATTAATTTTAAATAAAGACACATCATGGCAAAGACCAAGTATGTTTATTCATTCGGAGACCGCAAAGCTGATGGCAATGCTTCCATGAAAGCCCTTTTGGGAGGTAAGGGTGCCAATCTGGCCGAAATGAATCTTTTCGGTATTCCGGTGCCTCCCGGATTCACAATTACAACTGAGGTTTGTACACTATACAACCAAAAAGGCAGGGAATATGTCATTGAACTGATCAAAGAGCAGGTAGAACAAGCCGTCAGGCAGGTCGAAGACATCATGGGAACCCGTTTTGGCGACCGCGACAATCCTTGTTTACTCTCTGTACGCTCTGGCTCAAGAGCCTCAATGCCCGGCATGATGGATACAGTTCTGAATCTGGGACTCAATGATGAGGCTGTTGAAGGAATTGCCCGTAAAACAGGTAATGAGCGTTTTGCATGGGACTCATACCGCCGTTTTGTTCAGATGTTTGGCGATGTTGTTCTCGGAATGAAACCTCAGTCGAAGGAAGACCATGATCCGTTTGAAGAGATAATTGACCATTTAAAAGAAGAAAAGGGAGTGACCCTCGACACTGATCTCACTACTGATGATCTGAAGGAAATGGTCAAAAGGTTTAAGGAAGCAGTAAAACAGGTTACAGGCAGAGACTTTCCTTCGGATCCATGGGAACAACTCTGGGGATCTGTTATGGCAGTTTTCGACAGCTGGATGAATGAACGCGCCATCTATTATCGCCAATTGAACAATATCCCCGAAGATTGGGGAACCGCAGTCAATGTTCAGGCGATGGTATTTGGTAACATGGGTGAAAATTCAGGAACGGGGGTAGCTTTCACAAGAGATTCGGCCACCGGTGAAGATATCTTTAACGGAGAATACCTCATCAATGCACAGGGCGAGGATGTTGTGGCTGGTATCAGAACCCCACAGGAAATAACCCTCGAAGGTTCATACAGATGGGCCAAACTGCAAAACATCTCAGAAGAGGAACGTGCTGCAAATTATCCTTCGCTTGAGGAAGCTATGCCCGAAATCTATCGTGAACTTAATGATCTTCAGCAAAAACTGGAAGACCATTACACGGATATGCAGGATCTTGAATTTACAATTCAGGAAGGTAAGCTCTGGATACTTCAAACAAGAAATGGCAAACGTACAGGTGCTGCTATGGTACGCATTGCAATTGAGATGCTTGAGCAGGGCATGATCAATAAGAATGAAGCCATTATGCGTGTTGAACCAAATAAACTGGATGAATTGCTCCATCCGGTATTCGACAAACAGGCACTCACCAAAGCATCTGTTATGGCCAAAGGCCTTCCGGCATCGCCGGGCGCTGCCACAGGTCAGATCGTTTTTCATGCTGACGAGGCTGAATCATGGGCTGCTCAGGGCAAAAAAATCGTACTTGTCCGTATTGAAACATCACCCGAAGACCTCAAAGGTATGAACGTTGCCGAAGGTATTCTCACTGCGAGAGGTGGAATGACATCACACGCAGCAGTGGTAGCTCGAGGCATGGGCAAATGTTGTGTTTCTGGTGCCGGAACAATAAAAATTGACTACAAGTCCCGCACCATAACAATGAATGGCAAAACCTATCAGGAAGGTGATTATATCTCATTAAACGGAAGTACTGGTGAAGTTTACGATGGCAGAGTTGAAACAGTAGAGCCCGAATTGAGCGGTTATTTTGGTCAGTTAATGGAACTTGCAGACAAAAAATCGCGTATGCTGGTTCGCACCAACGCCGACACACCTCATGACGCAAAAGTTGCCCGTGATTTTGGTGCTCAGGGGATTGGTCTTTGCCGCACCGAACATATGTTTTTTGGCGGAGACAAAATCATTGCCATGCGCGAAATGATTCTGGCCAATGACGAAGCCGGCCGCAGGAAAGCCCTCGAAAAACTTTTACCCATTCAGCGCGAGGACTTTGAAGGCATTTTCGAAGCTATGCAGGGCCTGCCTGTAACCGTTCGTTTGCTTGACCCGCCACTCCATGAGTTTGTTCCTCATGATGAGAAAGGCCAAAAAGAAATGGCAAAGGTTATGGGTGTTTCGGTTGATATCATCAAATCAAAAGTGCACGACCTGTCTGAGTTTAACCCTATGCTCGGACACCGTGGTTGTCGCTTAGGCAATACCTATCCGGAAATCACCGAAATGCAGGCAAGAGCAATAATCGAAGCTGCTCTTAATCTTAAGGCTAGAGGAATTCAAGCCATACCGGAAATCATGATTCCTCTTACAGGTACTCTTCTCGAGTATCAAATGCAGGAAAAGATCGTCAGGGAAACTGCAGAAAAAGTATTTACCGAAAGAAATGACAGCATAAAATACCTTGTTGGAACAATGATTGAAGTTCCAAGAGCTGCACTGGTTGCCGATGAGATTGCCAAATCAGCTGAGTTCTTCTCTTTTGGCACCAACGACCTCACCCAGATGACTTTCGGCTACTCACGCGATGATGCGGGCAAATTCCTTGAAGTGTACAAGAAAAAAGGCATATTGAAGCATGATCCGTTTGAGGTACTCGACCAGGAAGGAGTTGGCCAGTTAGTCAAGATGGCTGTTAACCGCGGACGAGATACAAGACCCGACATCAAGCTGGGAATCTGCGGCGAACATGGTGGTGAACCCAGTTCGGTTATGTTCTGTCACACCGCCGGACTCAACTATGTAAGTTGCTCTCCCTACAGAGTCCCCATTGCCCGTTTGGCAGCAGCACAAGCTGCAGTGCTCGAAAAAATGACAGAAAAGGCGGAAAAAGAAAAAAAATCCGCAAAATTGAAGGAAAAGAAATCAGACAAGAAGGACAAAAAGGGTAAGAAGAAGGATAAAAAGGCCAAAAAAGAGTCGAAGAAATCCAAGAAGTAAATAGTCTCAATTGGATATGCATGTCCGCTATTAGCAAACAAGCATCCACAACATAGAGGCTGTTTCGTAAGTCTGTTCTGCTTCTCAGCAATTACCTAAAGTACCCGCCGTATGCTCGGGTACTTTTTTTTTCAATAAATCCGCACGAATAAAGATTATTCATTCGTCAGTCAGGCTTCGATTCCATAAAAACATTGTTCTGACTGGTATTAAAATCAGTCACAAGCAACGCGTTTGTTGCCTTATGGATTCAAATAAATCCTGGGTGTGATACCAATCATCAGATGTAATTACGCAATCGATTGCTGCAATTACTTATATTTTCTATTTTTGCAGACCCAACTTTTAAAACATTAAACTAATTAAAACAATTATTATGGCTATTGACACAGCAAAAGTAAGGGCCGACCTGGCTTCATATGGCATCACTGATGTCCGAGAAATTTTTTACAACATTTCCTATGAAGAGCTGTTCGAACATGAAACTGATCCATCACTCGAAGGGTTTGCAAAAGGAGTAGTAACTGATACGGGTGCAGTAAATGTGGACACTGGCATTTTCACAGGCAGGTCGCCCAAAGACAAATACATTGTTTTTGATGAAGTATCGAAGGACACCGTATGGTGGTCAACCATTGGCAAAAACGACAACAGACCTCTCGAACCGGAAAAATGGAACCATCTGAAAGAAATAGCTTCTCATCAGCTCAGCAAAAAAAAGCTGTATGTTATGGATGCCTATGCAGGTGCGAATCCGGATACCAGGCTTAATGTACGCTTTGTTGTGGAAGTTGCCTGGCAGGCACATTTTGTTAAAAACATGTTTATCAGGCCTTCTGAAGAAGAATTGAAGAATTTCAAGCCCGATTTTGTGGTGCTGAACGCCTCAAAAACGGTTAATCCGCAGTGGAAAGAGATGAACATGAATTCTGAGAATTTTGTTGTTTTCAATCTCTCGGAACGAATGGCACTCATCGGTGGGTCATGGTATGGAGGAGAAATGAAAAAAGGTATTTTCACTATGATGAATTATTATCTTCCACTCAAAGGTATTGCTTCCATGCACTGTTCGGCCAATGTTGGCAAAGATGGTGACGTAGCCATATTCTTCGGATTGTCAGGCACCGGAAAGACAACTCTCTCTGCTGATCCCAAAAGGGCACTCATCGGAGATGACGAACATGGATGGGACGATGACGGGGTGTTTAATTTCGAAGGAGGTTGTTATGCCAAATGTATTAACCTGAGTAAGGAAAACGAACCCGATATTTTCAATGCGATCCGAAGGGACGCCTTGCTGGAGAATCTGGTCGTTCGTGAAGACGGCTCTATTGATTTTTCAGATGCATCAAAAACAGAGAACACCAGAGTCTCCTACCCTATTTACCACATTGACAACATTGTAAAACCGATTTCGAAAGCAGGTCATGCCACCAAAGTAATTTTTCTAACTGCGGATGCGTTCGGAGTATTGCCTCCTGTAGCAAAACTCACCAGCGACCAGACGAAATACCATTTCCTTTCAGGTTTCACCGCCAAACTCGCCGGAACCGAGCGGGGGGTTACATCACCACAACCAACGTTTTCTGCCTGCTTTGGCAATGCATTTCTGGCGCTTCACCCAACCAAGTATGCCGTTGAACTGGTCAAGCGAATGGAGGCTGTCGGAGCAAAGGCATATCTGGTAAACACCGGCTGGAACGGAACCGGCAAACGTATTTCCATCAAAGACACACGAGCCATCATTGATGCAATTCTCGATGGAAGTATTGACCATGTGCCAACTAAAACAACCAAGTTTTTCAGGCTCGAAATTCCTACCGAGTTACCCGGAGTTGATTCAAATATACTCGACACACGTAACACATACACTGATCAGGCAGAATTTGAAACAAAAGCAAAAGACCTTGCCCGCCGTTTTGTCGAAAACTTTGAAAAATATACCGATACCGCAGAAGGCAAGAGACTGGTCGAATGCGGACCAATATACCAATAATATTATTATTGATCGAACGTTATGTAAGAAGGACCGCATAGTGCGGTCCTTTCCTTTTTTGATTTATGCGTTAAGGAATTAATCTTAATGCATGTATATTTGTGCATCATAAAAGGCTACCGGCGGCATACAATATCCAGCAAATGAATCATACCCGGCATCAAAAGATAATTTCTTACACTTACAGGAATTAATATGCAACCAAACAGCCACTGCCTTCATCTTTTTCTCACTGCTACCGACGCAAAGCCCGCTCAGATAATCTAATGGACGAAAAGCAACTTTTCAGGGATTGTCTGAATGGCGATCGTCGGGCACAGAAAAGCCTCTATGACCGATACGCGGGAAAAATGTTTGCTGTTTGTATGCGATATGCCAAAGATAAAACTACTGCAGAAGATTACCTTCAGGAAGGATTTATCAGGGTATTCAGAAAACTGAACACATTCAGGGAAGAAGGCTCTTTCGAAGGCTGGATCAGAACAATAATGGTTAACACATCACTTGAGATGCTCCGAAAAAATGATCTTCTTGCGGATAGTGATGACTATATGAGACACATAAGCCTTGCCCAACCTGATCCCGGAATTATCGAACAACTTCATGAAAAAGAGTTGATTGCACTCATACAGCAGATGCCGACAGGCTTCAGAACCGTTTTTAACCTTTACGCCATTGAAGGATACAACCATAAAGAAATAGGCGAAAAGCTCCAAATCAGTGAAGGCACATCAAAATCGCAGTATGCCAGAGCAAAAATCTGGCTCCAGAACAAATTGATCAGCACAAATGAAAAAAGATAATACGGAAAGAACCTTTGAGAGTATCCTGTCGCGCAAGCTGGCCGAAGCTGAAATAGCTCCACCGGATGATTTGTGGTCAAGGATTGAACACAAAAGAAAAAACACACGCAGACTTATATTCCTTCGTGTTGCAGCTACATTAGTTTTATTCCTTGGTAGTGCATATCTGATCCATTTAATGATCAGTGAATCACCTATTGAAACAGCATCCAATAACGATACAGTTATAGAAGTCAAATCAACTTCACTTAAGGAACAGATTTTAGAAATTTCTGAATCTCAGCCAAACGATGACAACGGATCAGAAAACATGATTGCCATGGCCGTAGCATATGAAATTCAACCTGAGACAGAATTCAAGAAAATCGATCTGACGACAACAAATATATCTTCGGACATAACACATACTGATAATCAATCTGGTAACTACGGTGATCCTGAAATTGACGAAGAGGAGGAGCAGGCAGTTGAAAATAAAACTATAAACACGAAAATTGTTTTGCTGCCAGATAATTTTGAAGACGAATTACCAAAAGAAAAGAAAAGCGTCCAAAAATGGTCGGTAGGTCTTGCGTATGGCTCAAATATTGACAGAGGACCGGCTGCACAAAACGGCCCACAAAGACTTACTAATTCAAGTTTTGGATTTGATGAATTTCAGGGTGAACTCGCCTTCGAAACCGTATATTTTCAACAGATAGAGAACACAAGTTTTGAGCCTCCCTTTTCAATAGGTGCACTCGTGAATCTACCCATTACAAACAGATTTCGCCTAGAGGCGGGACTGTTTTACACACTTTTGGCACATGAAAGTCGTACCATGGTGATTAACAACAAACAATC
The DNA here is from genome assembly GCA_024710405.1 of Bacteroidales bacterium. GTDB lineage: Bacteria > Bacteroidota > Bacteroidia > Bacteroidales > F082 > UBA6192. Next base: position 225,383 of record JANJUV010000011.1, on the reverse strand, counting down.
TGTTTTCAACACAAGGCTTCATTATTTGGGTATACCTGTTGGCATACAGTGGATTATCATTAATGGAAGAGTGATCCGTTTTTATGTGAGCCAATCACTGGTTATAGAAAAAGGACTCAGTGCTGAGTATTCTGCCGATCGCTATGAAAAAGGAAGATTTCAGAAAACTGAACAAAGCCGCGAAGAAATCAGGGGAGTTCAGCTATCGTGCAACAGCAGCATCGGTATGGAATTCAGTCTGCCACAAAATTTCGCTTTGTTTGGACAAGCAGGAGTTCAGGTATATCTAATGAATAAAACACAGCCGTTCAATCTAAGAAGCGAGCACATGATCTGGCCCGCTGTACAAACAGGTATTCGCTGGAGAATCGCTAATTAAGCAGAATTGTGCAACCGTAATTTGATATTAGCCATCTTAGAACAAACTTCATAGCATGAAAACAATGATTCGAATTTCAGCCCTTATTGCCTTTTCAATCACACTAACCCTATTCAGTAGCGGTTGCAAAGACAGAACATTTGAAGAGATCACCTACACAGCCAATGTGCCGGTATATATGGACTTCACAGAATTCAGATCGGCCGTGTTGAAATCCGGTGCACGAAGTCTTGTAAATCCGGGAAAAATATACATTAAGGAGAATATTTTGTATATCAATGAAAATCAAGAGGGTGTGCATATTATTGACAACAACAATCCCTCCTCACCCGTTTTCATGGGGTTTATAGAAATTCCAGGAAATGTGGACATCAGCATTAAAGGAAATCATTTGTTTGCCGACAGCTATATTGACTTGGTTGCCATTGATATCACTGACCCTTTAAATCCTTTTGAAGTTGACCGTATTGAAGATGCATTCCCCAATGCTGTTCCACAACCGGATTATGCATATCCAGTGTATGGTCTGGATTTTTCGAAAGGAGTTGTTACCGGCTGGGAAAAGCAGGAAGTGACAGAAGTGATCGAGAATGGCTCAGGATACAGAAAAGATGATATCTTTTTCGACAATATCGGTGTTCCATCGACAGGATCAGGCGAAATCAGCATCAACCCGGGATCCACCGGCGTTGGAGGCTCAATGGCACGGTTTACATTGATAAACAATTACATGTATGCTGTTCACAATGATGCATTGAAAACGTTCAACATCACAAATGTTCCGGGCATTTCACAAAATGAAGAAATCCCACTCAACAGGATAGTGGAAACGATCTATCCTTTTCAGGGATTGCTGTTCCTTGGCACAACAACCGGAATGCTGGTATACAACATCGAGAATCCTGAAACCCCGGTTTATGTTTCTGAGTTCAATCATGTAAATTCATGCGATCCGGTTGTGGCCGAAGGCGATTACGCTTACGTAACATTACGTTCAGGCACCGAATGCAATGGATTTACAAATCAGCTGGATGTGGTGGACATTTCTTCGATTTCTGCACCATTTCTCGTCAAATCATATCCCATGTATAACCCGCACGGCCTTGGCATCGACAATGGGGTACTCTTTATTTGCGATGGTGATGCCGGACTTAAAGTATATAAAGCGGATGACCCGATGGAAATTCACAACAACAAAATAGCCCATTACCCTGATATTTTTGCCTTTGATGTGATCCCTATGAACGGCCTTGCACTCATGATTGGTGCGGATGGTTTATACCAATACGACTACTCAGATATTTCAAATCTGCTATTAATTAGTCATATACCTGTAGTAACCCCATGAGGATAAAGAATTTTTTACACTCATCGATTCTGTTTTGTTTCTTTATCTGTTTATCCCCGGGCCTGCTGCCTGCACAAAAGGCAGCAGCCCAACCCGGGGGTATGAGTAAAGTTTTTACGAAAGAGGGAAACATAATCTATGGTGTTGTTCAGCATGAACATGCTAATGGACCATTAACGGTTGAAAATCCTTGTGGGATTTTTATTTTTTATCCTCATGAAATTGACAGCATTGTGCCTCAAAAACCTGAGATCATCGAGACTAATGGTTTCTTCAACCTGACTTCTGTTGGGTTGTTGTTTGGTGAAGGCATGAATGGTTACGCACCATATCCGACACTAACATCACTTTTTGGTACAAAATGGAACAACCGATATTTGGCAGGTCTGGGAATTGGATTTGAATATTATGAAAGGAGCGTAATGCCGGTTTACGGACAGTTTCTTTTACGGACAAGCAACACAGGCAAAATATCACCTCTTCTTTCGGCCAGAATTGGGTATAGTTTTGCATTGAAACGAAGTGATTCCAACAATTCCATAAGTGATATTAAAGGCGGATTGCTTCTTAACCCTGAGGCGGGTATTGAGATACGCATCAGTGATAAATCCACATTTATTACCTCAATAGGATATGCTTATCAGGAACTCTCACATAACGAGCCTGTATATCATTGGTCAACTGAAAATGAGAATCGTAAAACAGTTTACACACACATCAACAGAGTGTCGCTGCGCATCGGTTTTCGGTTTTATTAGCTTTTTTTTACCACCCGCCGCTGATTGATTCACGCTTTAAGAAATAGTTGATGCTTTCTTAAAGCTAAGTTTACAATGGTAAACTATTTTCGCAAACGATTGAAATCTGAAAATAATCAATGGCAACAGGTAGAATATCAGAAGTAAATAACGAAAAAGGATATGGGTTTGTGCAGGAAGACCAAACAGGCAAGATGATCAGATTCAATACTGATGATGTGCCGGAAGGTTTGAAACCAGACGTCAGGGTGAAATTCAATGTTATCGATCTCGATCCAGGAAATATTGCCGTTAATTTTCTGATAATTGAAGTATCTGAAAACCAAGATGGTTTTGCAGCATAACTTTCAATCTGCATGTATTCCGCTTAAAACTATGTTTTAGAACTCCACCATAATACCGATCGTGGGCAACACTGTTCCGGCTGTATTTGGGATGCCACGTAGTTTATACCTGGTTCCTCCATCTGTTAAAATGAAATTACCATTAACATCTTTTTCGCGGATGAGATTATCCTGCTGCTCGGCTTTGAAATTATAAAGATTCTGAATATCCATATAAAGCATCAATGACCATCGGTCGAAGAAGTACTTCTTGTCAACCCGAACATCCAGTTGATGAAATTGCCCGAACCGCAGTTGGTTGAAGCGGGAAAAATCCAGATAAGGTCCGCCCTGAGCATCCCAGGCTTCAACCAAAGATGATTTATCGGGATCAAAAGGTGTGTACGGCAGGCCGCCGTTGAAACGCCATTTTGCTCCGATAATCCAATTACGTTTTAAATTCTGGGTAGCGGTAAGCGCGACAATATGTCTGAAGTCCCAGCTGGATGCAATTAGATTATCGGATTTATCAGAGAATTCACTTCGTACATAGGTATATGACAAAATCAGATTGAGGCCAGATTTCAGTCTGGTTCTGTTTAACAACTCGAAACCATACGCCCTTCCTGTACCATCAGAAATGACTTCTTCGGCACCAACAACACCAAAATCAGCACCCTTGTTTGCTAAACTGACCGAATCACGCACAGAAAAAGGGTAGTTAAAGTAGTTTTTGTAAAAGACCTCTGCTGAAAAGAAAACATCCTGTTGAGGAATAAACTGAATTCCTCCAATGACATGATTGCTGCCAATATAATCGAGGTCGTTCAGTTTGTTCACCAGAACCCCGCTATTATCCCTGAATCCCAACGTTGTGTAGGCCGGCAGTTGAAAATATCTGCCGGTATTAAAAGTCATTGCCCACTTTTCGCTGAGCACATATGACGCAGATAATCTGGGAGACAATTGATTTAGCGGATTCTGCATACGAGCTGCGTAAGTATTCGCATCAGTGCGAAGGCCTGCAGAAAGCATAAGTCTATCATTGAGAAAACTGCGGCTCAGCTGGGCAGATCCCTGAAATTTCCATAATTCAAGATCAGAACGATAATCAATCTGTTGAAGTTCGTTCGAAACAAACTGCAACTGCCTGGTGCTGTTAAAATACTTGGCATACTCGGCACCAAGCATGTACACAAATTTATAATCTCTATATCTGATGTTGTTCTCAAACCTTAGCTTATTTTCAATTTCCTGAGAATCATAGTCAAGTATCCGAGATTGGGATTCATCGTTTTCCGGATACTTGTAGCTGATATTGTTCAGCATATTTCGACTCAGTACGATAGTCTGGAAACTGTTAGGTTTGAAATGTCTGTAAACAGCACCTATAGCATAACTCCATTGCTCATTGACCGGTAAAAAACTCAATATGTACTCCTGATCTTCCGTAGGATTATCGATACCTGTATTTAACCTGAACTGATCAAGGCTTCCAATGCTTACAATAGTGAGTTCATTGCGTTTGTCGAACCGTGTTTTCCATTTCAGCTGATAATCATTAAACGTAGGAAGAAAAGGAAGTCCAAGGGCATCAAACAGAAACTGAAGGTATGACCTGCGTACCGAAAAAATATAACTCGACTTGTCGCCTGCAGGTCCGTCAGCAGTCAGGCTAAGCTCAGAAGCACCAACACTCGCCCTGAAACGCGGCTTTTCTTTATTACCCTCTTTTTGTGTAAATTCGAAGACTCCTGAAAGGGCGTTTCCACGATTTGCAGGGAAGGCACCTGAGTAAAAATCTACTGCGCTGATGAAATCCGCATTGAGGATGCCAACAGGTCCGCCAGAGGAGCCCTGAGTTGCAAAGTGATTGATTGTCGGAATCTGTACACCATCTAGAAAAAAGGTTGCTTCGCTCGGCCCTCCTCCCCTTATAATGATGTCGTTTCGAAATGACAAGCCGGTGCCAACACCCGGTAATGACTGAATAACCCTTGAGATATCACGGTTACTTCCCGGACTGGTTTCTATTTCTGAAACCCCAAGTTTCTGCAATGAAAGAGGGCTTTCCTCAGTGCGCTCAAAGGGATTTGCCCTGACTTCAACTTCGTCTAGGTTTAAGCCAGTGGAAGTCATTGCAATTTCGACGTATTCTATTTTGGTATTGCTGATCAATACTTCAGCAGAAACTGCATTTTTATAACCAACATAGGTAGCCTCGAGTATGACAAAGCCGGGATTCAATCCGACAATTTTAAACTTGCCGTCGAAATCAGTTGTTGCCCCAATAGTGGTACCACGAACGACAACATTGGCAAATGGAAGTGGTTCGTTACTCGTGGCATCAAAAACCCGGCCCTCCACCCGGCCATTTTGTGCAATCAGATCAGCATTAATTATGGTAAGTGCCAGAATTGCAGTAAGTGTCAAAAGAAAATTTTTCAAGGGGATAGTATTATTCAGTTGGTATTACATCGATATAAATTCTGTCAAAAATTCGAAGTGCGGTTGTAATTGTACTCAGGTCTGTGTTGAGTGTTCCATCCATGCCTGACTGATGTCCATGTCCGATTGGATTTAGAAAGTATCTCAATTCTGATGTTTCCAGGTTAACGGTTACAACATAAACTATAGAAGGCTGAGCCGATGTCCTGTAGTCCATATTGGTAGGGAAACGGTCATTGTTCCAGTGAAAATTCCAATCCCAAGGTTGATTCACCTCAACCAACACCCTGAATTGTTGCGGAAGTATTCCATTAGTTTTGAACTGAAATCGGGCTGATGACTCGGGAGTGGGTCCTGTGTAAGCATCTGGTAGTCTTGATCCTGCTTTAGGGAGCCGTCCTTTTGTTAATTCGTTTCGATACAACCAATAAGGAAGAGCTGCGGGTCGCGCGGCTTCGCCGGAAACCTTAAGCCATTTACCGTTTCCGGCATCTCCATATCTGTAGAATCCTGTAGCGAGAGACTGTGTCACGAACAGTGTCTGAATGATGTCACCATCAAGTGTTTCAAGCCAAACAGCAAATGAAGGATGATTGTGCTCTGGCCCGGCAAGCATTGAAAGACTAAGCTCAACACCATCCTCACTAAACAATCGCGTGATGTTCGTGATTTCGTCTTTATCTTTAGAGCTCACCTTGCCTGAGGGTTTGCACGAACCCATCGATAATAATATTGGCAAAGCCAATGCACCGAAAATTAACAAACGTATTTGCATGAATAATCTGGATTGAATTGCAACAAAGGTACAAACGTTGCTGAACAGTTTTTGTTCAAAAAAAAAATCCGGCATCTTATTGTGCCGGATTTATTAAACAAAAGACTCTGATTATTGATTCAACATCACGGGCATTATGAGCATTAGAATATCTTCCTGCTCATTTTCATTGGCAATGGGAATCAAAATTCCTGCGCGGTTTGGTGCCGACAGTTCAAGTTTTATTTCTTCATGTTCAAGGTTATTGAGCATCTCGATGAAAAACCTCGAATTAAACCCAATTTCCATATCATCACCCTCATAGCTGCAGGTAAGTCGTTCCTTAGCCTCATTCGAATAGTCAAGATCTTCAGAACTAAGCACGAGTTCTTGTCCGGTTATTTTAAACCGAACCTGATGTGTTGATTGGTTGGCGAATATTGCAACTCTGCGGATAGCACCTAACAACGAAGCCCTGTCAATGGTGAGTTTGTTTGGGTTGTTGGTGGGAATAACCGCTTCGTAATTAGGATATCTGCCTTCGATGAGGCGACATATTACTTTAATATTACTGAACGTAAATGCAGCGTTTGATTGATTGAACTCAATACTTACTAACTCATCGGATTTTGATGAAAGAAGGTTCTTGAGCTGATTCAGAGGCTTTTTGGGCAGGATGAAAGAAGCCGGTTGGCTAGTATTTACATCTGCCCTGCGATAACGAACAAGTTTATGGGCATCTGTTGCCACAAATGTCAAATAGTCTTCTCTAAGTTCGAACAACACACCTGACATAACCGGACGAAGCTCATCGTTGCCCGTAGCAAAAATGGTCTTCTCGAATGCATTAACCAATAATTGTGCAGGTATTTCGAGCGAGGTTGCATCATTTACTACCGGTAGCTGTGGAAATTCGTCACTTCTGTGTCCCGACATTCTGAACTTACCTTCACCGGCAAAGATGTCGATCATCAGTGAAGAGTCGTTAACATCAATGGTGACCGGGATATCCGGAAAGGTCTTCATGGTATCAAGGAGCAATCTTGCCGGGACAGCAACTTTACCACTTCCTTCAACCATATCGGGTTGAATAAGCATTGTCATAGTTGTTTCAAGGTCCGAAGCTGTAAGCCTGATACCACCTGGGCTTATCTCGAACAGGAAATCATCAAGTATCGGGAGTGTGTTGCTCGAATTCAGCACTCCACTGAGTGCCTGAAGGCCCCGTAGCAATTTAAGGCTTGAAACGATAAATTTCATAGGATGAATAGTTTGTTTGAACCCGTAAAATTAAAACATTATGTTTAATTAAATCAACGATTACTGTCCAGTTTATCAGAATTTATTCACAGTTTTTTGGTCATTTTCTCCTAAAACTGATTTTGTTCTCAGTACCCTGAATCAACCTCAAGATGTTCTTTCTGTGTGTTATCGGCAAGAAGATAGCAACAGAAACAGCAAGAACGTAGAATATCCAATGGTTAGCCGGAAAGATAAAAAACACCAGGAAAGGAAAACTGATCCCTGCAGTCAGGCTAGCTAGTGATACATAACGTGTTACAGCAAAAACAACAATAAAAATAAGTAAGGCTACCAATGCTGCCATTGGAAAAAGGCCAAAACCAACTCCCAAAAGTGTAGCAACCCCTTTACCTCCTTTAAAACCGGCCCAAAGAGGAAATGTATGTCCTAAAACCGCTGCTACCGAGGCTGCAAGTAATACATATGCTTTTACTGGATCACCATCAGTAAATTGTATCATCGGGTCAACCAGTAAAACAGCAACAAGGCCTTTAAAGACATCGATCAGCAATACAGGTATGCCGGCTTTCCAACCAAGAACACGGATGGTGTTTGTGGCACCCGCATTACCTGAGCCACGAGTACGGACATCGATGCCATAAAACTTACGGCCCACCCAAACAGCTGTCGGGATTGAACCAATCATATAACTTACTAATATAGATACAAATATCATCATTCAAACAATATATTAATCAAAACTTCACAGACTGCATTTTACGGATAAAATCAGACACTTTTCGATCGGTTGAAATGATAAATTCATACTGCTCACCCGTATCGCGGTTTGTAGTTACACGTTTATCTGCTTTGAGGTTAACAAGGTAATCATTAAACTGAGTTGAGCTTGAGATAGCCTGAAGCAGACCGTCGCGATAATTGAAATAAAAGTACGTGTTGGCATCAGGCTGAAGAAACAAGGTAAAGCCATCCGAAATCTTTCCTTTCTCAATTTCCAGATATCCGTTGACATATTTATTGACCTGATTACGAAACAAATTGGCAATACCAATCGGCCCGTATGAAACAAATGAACGGGTTTCCGGGTTCCATTTCATTTTCACATCGGCCAGTACCAAAGACCGGTCGAGTCCTTCCGGTATTCTGCGTGGAGCACCATACAGGTTAATATCATTCCTGAATCGATCAGCATCTTCCTGCGACATCCTGTGGCCAACAGCTTGAATATATGGTGTTGTCAGCAGGTTAATCCCGGGCAAATTGGTTTTAATTAAAGAATCTGCAATCTGATTGATCAGTTTCTCATCGAAAATAAAACTCAGATAAACTGTCCAGTCAAAATAAGTTGAATCAATAATAACTTTATGCACGAATGAGCCGTATGCATCCATTGAGGCAAATCCAAAATTTACACCGGGGTTCATAGGGCCTTCGCCAACAATAAGACATTGGTCTGTTAGTAAACTGTAGGTTCCGGATTGCTTGTCATTTTTATCAGGTTTGATCATAAAACCGCCTTTGGATTCATCATAGAAGATGTTTCCGGATACCTTACTGATGGGCAGGTCATTCGATGATCTTTTGTAATCGAGCATGGCCGGGTAAAAAACACCGGAAATCGGGTTAAACGTCAGACCTATTCCGAGTCGGAGTCCGCTGAGATCCTTGGGTTCTTCAGATACAGGCAGTCGTACGTTCATTGGGTCTATCAGGGTGTCAAAGCTAATCCATGCCATAGTTCCGGGGATGCATTCCTGATTTATTCTGTAACCACCCGTAAACCTGAGTTCTTTCCTGTCAGCATTAAGTCGCGTTTGACCATTAAAGTAGAAGTAAGGGTTCAGAAAGAAAATTGCTGATTCTGGTATTGAACCAAGCGCATTTGTCACACCTTTTTCATCCACCCAAATTGAGGATAACTCAATGGGCTGTATCGTTTTGTTAGCGTCGATGTAATCGTAGTAACCACGACCTTCAAAACTGTTCTTGCTGAATACGGTTATTTTGGCATCATTGATCAAATGAAACCTGTTTATCGTATTAGCGATGATAGTTGCGCTTTCGAGTGTCTGCATCCTGGCATCCTCCAAAATAGTAACACGTCCGTCATCGGGAAAAATTGCTGCATCAGCTACACGGATTATCTTGACATCTTTTGCCTCAATGGCATATTTCACAAGATCATACTCTGCCTCCAGACAAAAAAATGAGAGAGAGTCCTGCTCAGGATGCGTTGATGTAAATCCTGAACCACTCAGGTCAAGATCAAGAAGCTGATAAAAACCGAGGTTTTCAATTCCATATATCTCCTTGATAACATTGTTATTAAGTATCAATCGATCATCATCCATCAACCAAGAGGCTTCGTCAAGCGAACAGATGTATTGGTTGAACGGAAAGCTCAGCCGGCTTTGATCACCAAGATTGGTGAATTTGCCCAGTCGTTGATCAAAGTCAATAGCAGTTTTGTAATCTCTGGCGGCAAAAGCTTCTTTCTTTTCAATAGCAGTAAAAAGTGTAAAGTCAGCGGTGTCGGCTACAAACGAACGACTTTTAAAGCTGAAGTAATCACTGGTAACATTCGCATCGCCAAAATTGAGTTGTCCTGCTCCCAGCATACCGGAAGGTTTTATGTCGAGCTGGCCGTAGTGCTCTGAGTTATTAAATACCAAATATGGTTTTTTGATGGTTCTAAGGCTCATAACGTCTTCAGATGCGTGCCAGTGCATGCTGATGGTGTCGGACTGGCCGCGAGGAAACTCAACTGGAAGCAATTGTTCAGTCATATTCACCTGCATCTGAGCTGCGTAAACCGAGTCAGGATAAAAAACAAATTTCCCTGATGTAGAAAGGGTTGTTAAATAGTCAATTGAACCTTTGCCAAAAAAACCTAGATTTGACAGGTGAATATTATCAAAGTATCGAGCCTTGTTACCAAACATGGAATACCCTTCTGCTGGAACCTGATGTTCAAATCCAAGAGAATAATCAGGCATAACAACTAAAGGCTCTCTGAAACCAGGAAAGATGCCGGCAGAGGCAAGGTATCCTTCAAACCTGAGATTGTCGGTTGAGAAATTATCGAGACTGTCTATTTCAAAGGGATCAACTGCGTAATAAAACATCTCACGGTTGAGGCTTCCTGACTGAATGTTCGACTCATCAAAATAAACATAAGATTCACTATTGCTGCTGAATATCGGGTAACGTGGCAGACTCTTCAAACCTGATTTGTTGTTTGGAGCGTCAATGAATAGTGTTCCGTTCAAGTCTGCAATTACATTGCGAACTTTGGTGAAAACTGTCCGATAAGCTGGTCTGTCCGTCTGTCGCACACGCGCATAGAAAGCAAGTGAATCAACAAAGTTCATATTCAGCTGGAACGAGTCATACCTGAAAAAACAATCACGCGCATAAAAATCGAATAATCCTGCCCGTATAAGTCCTGAAAAAACAAAGTCGCGGTTTTTCTTCATGACGATCCGGCCATCATTAGGAAAAATATTCACCCGTTGTGAATCGCTCAAAATAACTTCGGGAACTCCGTTTATGGTCATCTCAAGCGAATTGAGGTCGAGTAGTGCATTCGGCCTGCGAAGGGTAGTGCTGGTATTCAGCCGGATAACATCATAATCAGTTTTTCCGCCCCTTGCTTCGAGTGTGTAAAAGAAGCGGTCCTTCACCTGAGCAGTTTGTGTAACGGGATCGTAAACCAGGAAACCTTTTGAAGCCAATCTGAGCAATTGAGCAACAACCTGCTCGACAGGCTTTTTCATAAAAGCAGCAAGCGCGTTGAGGTGAATTTCTCTTCCTTCACTGTATGTTTTCAAATAGTTTTGAATAACAAACAGAGGATTTAGATCATCAATACCCTGCAAGCGGCTGAATTCAATATCAGCATAGTAATTGGCCGATTCGACCCGGCCAGTACTTTCATTTCCAATTCCTTCAAGTCTTCTGAAGGCAATTTCGGTTTTGTCAAGATCCCAGTAAAGTGCTTCTACGTAAATATCAACTTTATGGTATGAATTGAAAAAAGGGCTGTCAGCCAATCCTGTTTCCGATCTAAAAAGTGTTAATTGCCTGTTGTTGTGTGTATAGCGCAGTCTTAGACCAGGATGGTAAAGTGAGTCACTATCAATATACAGTGAAGCAGTTACCCTGTCGGAAAGCAGCCGCTCCTTGCTGATCTGAACTTGTTCTGTCAATAATTGTGCAAATAGGTTGTTATTTCTCCTGATTGTCAGAACAGCCCTGTTGCCGTTTCCACCGGTACCAAAAAGCGACATTCCTTCCATAGTGAGGCCTCCGACAAAATCAATACCCGGAAAAACATCCTTAAGAAACAACTCACGATCATAAGATTTAAAACGGGGATATGCTGTCCGCGGATTTGGCGGACTGTTGAATACTTTATCCTGAAAACTACCAAGTATTGGCTTATCATAATAGCTGGTATTACGGAAGAAAACAGAATCAGCAAAATACTCTGACAACTGCAGGTCGATGTTATAAAATGTAAATTCAGCATTAATTTCATTCCCGGGAATCTGAAACCTTCTCCATAAAACAATTCCTCCTGTTCCGACCCACCTGTTGCTGCCATATACCATAGTGCCCTTTGTTTGGGTGATGACTGAACTATCGCGAGAAGTAGCACAGACAAGGTCGCCCTTATCGACTTCAACCCTTAAAACGCTGTCGGAAGAAAAGGAGAAACGCGCATTCAATATCAACCATTCTAATGAGTTACGTTCAAAAAGTCGTCCGTTGTTCATCAGTTTCGAAGAATAATCGACCAATTCCTGAAACTCCTTTAATCGCTTTTGTTGCAAAAGCAATAAGGCATAATTATTCCAAGCCTTAATACTTTTGGGAAGTTGCAATGAATATGCAAAACTATTGACAAGACCGAAGTAATTATAAAAGTGCGGATAAACACGCACTTCGTTTTCATGTAATATTTCGGCAATCAGCTTGATCCCATCTTTTTCTTCCTTGTCAAATCTACCTGCATTCCAGCGTTCTGTTAAGGTTTGCATCAGTTTTTTGCTATCTTCGGCAAACTTCTTATTGCTCGTTACAGCGAGTTTTTGACCAACCTGCTGGATGAACGTTTCGGAGTTTTCAGAAAAAAACCGCTCTTCCTGAGCATTCACTTTCAATTGAATGCAAAGAATCAAAATCATGGACAAAACGAGAAACTTCAGTTTTTGCTTCCTCAGGTTTGAAGCGGAGCGGGTTATAACTTTCATTTATCTAATCAGTTCAGGGCTTGTTGAATACAGCAGCACACCACTGGTTACGTACAAGGTGTTTGGTAAAGATTAAACCAAGTCCGACACATTTGTCGTTAATCAGACCGAGATCCTCTTCAAAAAATCCACTAAGGATCATTGTTCCGCCTTTATTAATGCTTTCCCAGTAAGCCGACATGTCCTGCAGCAAGATGTTCCGGTTAATATTGGCAAGTAAAAAGTCTGTCCGTATATGCGCCAATTGTCGGGCATCTCCGGCAATAACTGAGATATCTCCTGTGTTGTTCAATTGAACATTGTCCCGGGCATTATCAACTGCCCATTCATCATTATCAATGGCATAAACAGGAAATGCACCAAGTTTACGTCCCAGTATAGCCAGTACTGCGGTTCCGCATCCCATATCGACAAGCGATCTATCTGTTAATTGCAATTCCAGCAGGAGCCCGATCATCAGATGCGTAGTTTCGTGATGGGCCGTTCCAAAAGACATTCGCGGTTCTATGAGCAGATCGAATTCAATGTCAGGTCTAACTTCATGAAAGGGGGCTCTAACCCTGCATCTGTTGTTAATGATCACGTCGCTATAAGAGGCTTCCCACAATGCATTCCAATTTTGCTCCTTATGCTCTTTTATGGAAACCACAAACAGTCTTTTGAAACGCTCCTGTTGTAAAAGGGCTTCTAAATGCTGTTTGTTGAATTGATCAGCGATAATATATGCTTCAATTTTCTCATTCTCTTCAACAAAACCCTCATAACCAAGACCCCCAAGCTCGTAAATCAGCAATTCAGATTCCAGATCGGATCCTTCAGGCAACGAAAAAACCACAGAAACAGTATCCATCAGGCTTTGCGACAGATCGAAACAAACTCATCGGCCTTGAGGGAAGCACCACCGATCAAACCACCATCAACTCCTTTTTTGATAAATATTTCTGAAGCATTTGAAGAGTTGCAACTACCACCGTAAAGTATTATTGTAGCTTCAGCTATTTCTTCACCGTACCGTTCGGTAATCAGTGTACGTATATAAGAATGCATCTCTTCAGCTTGTTCGGGGGTTGCCGTTGCTCCGGTTCCGATAGCCCAAACCGGTTCATAGGCAATTATAACTTTATGGAACTCATCAGTATCCAGATGAAATAATCCATGACGCACATGTGAACGAACGACTTCAAAATGACGGCCTGCTTCGCGTTCAGGAAGTGATTCACCAACACAGAATATCGGTCTGATACCATGTTTTAATGCCTGATTTACTTTGGCAGTCAACATCTTATCATCCTCATTAAAATACTTACGTCTTTCACTGTGTCCAATAATACAATAGGATACACCCATTGACTTGAGCATGGAAGCCGAAACTTCTCCGGTATATGCACCTGAATCAAATGGACTTATGTTTTGAGCTCCAACCTTGATCATTCCTTCTTCAGAGTAATCTGTAGCGAGCTCCAGGTAAGGATAAGGCGGGCAAACGACCACCTCAGCAGGCGCATTTTCCTCATCAAGGAGCTCCAGAATCTCTTCAATTAATTCCTCAGCTTCCTGAAATGTCAGGTTCATCTTCCAGTTTCCGGCAACAATTTTTCTACGCATAACAAAATGTTTAAGTTTGAATATCAAGTAATTCTGGCACGGGGATCCAAAAAACCGTACAAGATATCGACAACAATATTAATCAAAATCAGCATAACGGCAATCAATAAAACAGAACCCATGATCACCGGCAGGTCATATTTCTCCAATGCATCCACAATGACAACGCCAATTCCCTTCCAGTCAAAAACGTATTCAACAAATACCGCGCCGGCCATTAATGATGCAAACCAACCAGATACAGCTGTAATAACCGGATTCAGCGCATTACGCAATGCATGAAGTCCAATGACCCGGCCTATTTTCAGTCCTTTTGCCGAAGCAGTCCGGATATAATCCTGCGACATCACCTCCATCAATGTGGTGCGTGTAAGCTCCACAATAATTGCCAAAGGCCGTATCCCAAGAGTGAAAGCAGGAAGAATGAGGTTTTTCAGCATTAACACCTCTCCCCCACCAGCATCATCCACCTCATACAGACTTCCAAACATACTGAGCCCTGTGTAAGAAGACAGAACATAAGCAAATATCCAGGCAAACAAAACTGCAGCAAAAAATGAAGGCAGTGACATACCCAATACTGAAAATATCAGAATTAGTTTGTTAACAAATGATTTGTTGACAATAGCAGCAACTAGCCCTATAAAAACACCTGTAATCATGGCGAATAGCATCGAAACTGAAGCAAGTAGCAGCGTCATTGGAAAGGCTTCGGCAAGGATTTCGCTGACATTGCGTCTGGATTGATACGATTTTCTGAGATAGGGCTCTTTGATAACAATCATCAGTGAGCCATTATCTACAATAGTCAAATGGTCACCATAAACTTCTTCATTAAAAAACCACCTCGCATCTTGGTTTTCACTCTGATGAAATGAAACTGGCGAAATGTCGTTAAGAAAATGCAGGTATTGAATATGAACCGGATCATTAAGACCTAGTTCTTTGCGGATTGCCTCAACAGAAGACATATCAGCCCGCTGACCAAGAATCATTCGGGCCGGATCGCCGGGTAAAATGTTAAACAATACAAAAACAAGGGTGATCACCCCAAAAAGAACCAAAGCACCATATGTCAGCCGTCTGATTAAAAAAGCCCCCATATGTACAGTCCTAATCTATTTGTTATGTAACCCTAACCATTTAACCAGTTCACTATCAAGCGGAAAATCATTGAAATGCCATTTTCCCAATACTACACCTTCCCTGAAGGCAATCAGTCCCGGGTTGGCTCTGACCATGGTTTTCAACACAACATCATCCGAGTAGTAGAAGTCAGTATAAAATTTGTTAACTTCCTGAAATGCAATTGACTCTTCAGGCAATGAACTTGTCAGCACCGCCAAATCAATATGCATTCCAGACAGCTGATCCGACAAAGTCTTCATTCCGTCTATTTCCTTTTTGCTCAGCGCATTAAGATCATATGATACAATAACAAAAACCACACCCGGATTATCAATCAACATCAGGGTAACTTCATTACCTTCTGCATCTTCGGCATACAGATCATGGTGCAGTGATTCGCCAAGCACTACTGTTCGCTGGTCAACAAACTCCCATGTTGCCATCCAGACTGAGTCGTTCCAGGGATAGTCCGGGGAAAGAAACTCATCTGTCTGACCAGTTTCTTTATTTCTAAAAGTTAGATAAATCTTTGTTTCGGTCAGGTTTTCATCCGGTGTCATATCCCTTCCTACCTTCCAATCCATAAAGTCAATCATGGGCAGGTGACGGTAATTGTATACAGAAAACCACACAAAACCAGACAAAAACACGATCAGTATAATGTTTTGGCTGAAAACCATCAGATTGGATTTGAACCTTTTCCTGTTGACGAAAATAACCAATGTGAACAGCATTAACACGATGTTTTTATAGAAGGTTTCCCAGTTGGTCAGCTTGATTGCATCACCGAAGCAACCGCAATCCGAAACAGGTTCGTAAACAGCATCGAAAAGAGTGAGCACCGTAAAAAACGACATAATAAGCAATAATGCCCACGAAATAAACTTCATACGTATATTAAGCAGTAATGCGGCGCCAATGACGAATTCGGTGGTTGATAAAGCAATGGATAGAAACAAAGCCAATGGATCTGCCCATGTTGTTCCATAGGCGATAAAGTAATCTTCGAGCCTGTAAGCTGTTCCCAGAGGATCAACACCTTTGACGAAACCTGAAAAAATAAATACGAATGCGGTGATATACCGGCTAAATTCCCTTAATAAATTCATGTTTAATCGTTTTTATTCTGTTTCTGAAAGCAGGATAAGTGCAAAGATGGCGTAGTTGATGATATCGAAGTAATTCGCATCGATTCCCTCAGAAAATGAAGTGTTTCCCAGGTTGTTTTCTATTTGCTTGATTCTAAAAAGTTTCATCAGAATGATGTCGGTCAGTGAACTTACCCGCATATCCCGCCATGCCTCATTATAGTCATGATTTTTGCGCGTCATCAGATCCATAGCTTCGTTTAAAACAGCACGATAAAGGCCGACAGATGCCTGTGCATCCATATCCGGAAAATCAGAAAATCCTTTTCTGAACTGAATAATCGCCATAACGGAATAATTAACGATTCCCTGAAACTCCCCTTCGATTCCTTCATCGATCATGCGTGTTTCATTCAACTGAAGGTTGCGGATTCTTTTGGCCTTAATAGCGATCTGGTCAGTGAGTGATGAGGCCCTTAGTATTCGCCATGAAGCCCCGTAATCCATCATTTTTCCTGAGTAGATCTTTTCGCAGTTCTCGATTACATCTTTGTATTGTCTGACAGTTCTTTGTTCCATAAAGTGTTCGCCTTAATATTCTAAATTTGCACAAAAACGACGGTTTCAAACCGCATAGTATTCGCCAGAAATGACCGATAAAAATACTTCTTTTTCCCGAAACCTGAATTTTCGCTGTATGGGGAGGGATTACAGCTTTAAATGCCCGATCGTAATGGGCATACTTAATCTGACACCTGATTCATTTTTTGAGGGCAGCCGTTTTTCTTCTCCTGTTGAAGTAGTTCAAAAGACAGAGGAAATGCTGCAACATGGAGCAGGAATCATTGACTTGGGTGCAATTTCAACGCGACCGGGAGCAAAAGAGATAAGCCAAGAGGAAGAAGCAGGACGTCTGATCCCGGCACTTCGACGGCTTGTTAGAATATTTCCCAAAACAGCCTTTTCTATTGACACATACCGGTCAGAAATAGCCAGAATGTGCATCGAGGAAGGCGCTGTTATGATCAACGATATTTCGGGAGGCAGATTTGACCCTAATATGAAGGATTTTATCGGCGCATATAATATACCTTATATTATGATGCACATGCATGGAACTCCCGAAACCATGCAAAACCAGCCTCTGGGTAATGAAATCATGAATGATATTCATAAGTTTTTCTCTGCTGAAATCAACAGGTTTCAACAGGCAGGAGCATCACAGTTAATTTTAGACCCGGGATTTGGTTTTGGCAAAACACTGAATGGAAACTACATCATGCTTCGACGGCTGGACGAACTTCGCCAATACGGATATCCGGTACTTGCAGGCATGTCGCGAAAATCAATGATAAGCAAAGTGTTAGGCATAAATTCAACAGATGCACTCAATGGAACAACCGTTGTGAACACAATTGCATTGCTCCATGGAGCTGAATTACTCAGGGTACATGATGTGAGGGAGGCTTCCGAGGTTGCTGCAATAGTTGATAAGCTTCAGGAGGCCGGAATAGAATAACTCAGGCAGGATTTCTGTTCCCTTTGATGTGCTTTGGAAAATATGGACAATGCCGGCAACCGTTTCCGCAGCAATAGCCACGTTTAAGTAAAAACTCTTTAGTCATTACCCTGAATCCGTTTTCCAGATAATAATCTTCTCCTTCTTTCAGCTGGTTATTAAACCTGTAGAGGCGGTCATCTTCCATAATGATCAAATTATTGATTATCCAACAAGGTGAATCTTATATTAAAATCATCCAACTCAAAACCTGACTCACCTCGTTGCCACACATATACCTTTACCTGCTGCACGTTTTCGTTCCACTCGGGCACTTTAAAGCCAAATTCGGCTTTGTGCCAGCCGTTGGTCATATCGCCGGGGAGCTGTTTTAGTTTAAAGGTTTTATAAAAAAGCAATGAGTTCGTCCTATCTGTGGCTGCATAAACCAACAAAGCATCATTTGCAGCATCAGGCCTGATTTCGCGATACATCACTGACACATCAGCATAAACAGGGTGACCTTTGAGCACAAGTTTGGGGCTATCGAGCACAAGAGTAGGACTATATATTACTGCACCACCCATTCGTGCAATCTTGCTTCCCGACCATGCCTGCTGTGTTTGCTGAATGCCATCCTGACTCCATTCGGGGTATGAATACTCAAAGTCATTGATGAAGGATATTTCTTCGCTGCCATCCGGAAAATTATACACAGGTTCACTGAAACCACCAAAAATGCTTTTGTACTGCTCCCCTGTTTTCAAAAAAACATACCAATATTTTTCGCTTGTCATTGAATCAGGATGAAGAATGCGCATATGATACTGATATGACTGAATCAGGTTAAGAGTCAAAGCACCGGCTATAAATGCGGCAACAGCAAAAGACCATTTACGACTCGCCGAGAGACCTTTAAGAAACAAGGCCACAGGTATCAAAAACAAAGGATAATAATCAATCAATGCGCGCATGCCAAAACTATCGCCAAAAAACCAATTCCACCAGGAGGACAAAACATACACCAAAACAACAAAGAAGACAGTAAAACTGTAAAACTTGAACTTATCATTCAGAAAGAGCCAACCCAACGCAGGCAGAAGTAACAGAAACAGCGGAGTATATATAAAGAAACCTTTTCTATAGCTGATCAGAAAACCCAGAAATTCGGGCTTCAGAAAATTGAAACCTTCATAATTGTAAGACCAGATAAAAGGTGTTCCCGTTTGAACAAAATTAAATAACCATTGCAGTCCAAAAACCGTCAACAGAAGTATAAAAGCCGCGATGAATGAGATTTTTCTCTGAAAAACAAAACCAATACCTTTAATAAACAGTGCTTTACTGCCTGCAATAAAAGGTATTGCCGGAAGTATCAGTAGATTTGTCGGCCTAATGAGCATCACCAAACCAAGGCTGATAGCGGCAAGATACAGCCACTTACCTGATGGATTTAGAAAGAAGGAACGTGTACAAAAGATAAAGACCGAAATAGCAAAAAATGAATAGGCATGAGACATCGAAGGATGTAAAAAAGTGTAGTAAAACAGATTTGTGCCAAGCATAAGAACAAGTAATAGTATAAATACCAACACTTTATCAACGCCAAAGGTGCGCAATGTTCGATTCAGAAAGAGCAAACCCGCGAGTGTATAAAATGTGGCCGCCATGGCAACGGCATACTGGAAAATAAAATTATAGCCATCAGGTGGAATACCGGAGACCAGACAGAAAAGCATAGCCATCATAAAAAAAGGCAGGATGAGCAACGAAGTCCCTAGAAAATACTTATTAATCAGTATTCCTTCGTATGGATGAAAATAGTGTGCCATATAATCAAGCCCACGCCAAGATTTCTCATAGTTGTACGCCTGGTTGAAATCAGTTGATTTATAGACAAACACTGTGGTGAGATAGGCATAATATCCACTTCCGTCTCCTTCTATTATATAGCGCGCAGCTCCACCGCGCATCAACTGTATCGTGATAAAGATCAAAATGATGATACCAACAAGTATTGTCCTCATAAAAAAGAATTAAAGGCCGAAATTAAGGAAAAACAGCGAAGTCAGCTATTCAACCGGCAATTCACGTTCGAAACCCGATTCCAGTGAGATAAAGGTCTCAGTAAAGGTTATCTCAGGAATAGATTGAATCCGCTCAACGATGATTCTTTTCAGGTGCTCATTGTTTTTCGTATAAACCTTTACCAGGAGGGAGTATTTTCCGCTGATATGATGGCATTCTACAATCTCGGGAATCCGGCTGATCCTCGAAAACACTTCTTCATGAGTGCTGGTACTGGTAAGATTCACTTGAATTCCGATGAAAGCACAGGTATAATAACCCAGACCCTGTGGTTTTAACCTGAGGTAAGAACCGGCTATTATTCCGGCATCACGTAAACGTGCTACCCGCTGATGAATGGCTGCGCCCGAAACCTTGCACTTGCGGGCAATTTCAGTGAATGGTAGCCGGGCATCATGTAAAAGCAGGGTGACAATACGCTTATCCAGACTATCAAGATGAAAGTTAGAAATCATTATTTAATATTTATTAATTATATAATTAGCAAATTTACACATTATTACTTATATTTTTAAAATATATTTAACCATTTAATTGCATATTATAACTATTTAATCCAAATTAATTAAACAATTATATTTTTGTCAAAAAAAAGCCATGAACAATTTTGACGGAGCAACAAACATTCAAAACCTGTTGCAGTTTGGCGAATTCGGTGATGTAAATCCATCGATAACTGATTCGGCCACGTACACATTTATGCAGGCTAAAACCATGACTGAAACATTTCAGGGAGAGGCTGAAGGCTGTTTTTTATATTCAAGACACTGGAATCCAAGCAATAAATATCTTGCTGATGCACTTGCTGCCATGGAAGGTACAGACGCTGCATGGGTTACAGCAAGTGGAATGGGAGCCATCACCTGTGCCATACTTCAATTGGTGAATGCCGGAGATCATATTGTTTCGAGTATTACAACCTATGGCGGAACTTTTGCCTTTTTACAGAATTACCTGCCAAAGTTCAACATCAGCGTAACATTTGTCGACATCACCAAAGCCGATGAAGTCCGTAGAGCAATCAGACCAAATACACGTTTGATTTATACCGAAACCATGACCAATCCATTGCTTCAGATCAGCGACCTACCATTGCTCAGAAGCATTGCCGACGAACATGGGATTAAACTTGTTGTCGACAACACATTCACTCCTCTTATGGTCGCTCCATGCCGACATGGGGCACATATCACTGTATATAGCATGACTAAATTCATCAACGGAAAAAATGATTGTGTTGCCGGAGCGATCTGTGGTTCACATGAAATCATCAACAGTTTGGTGGATGTCAACAACGGAACTGCCATGCTCCTCGGTCCCGTGCTTGACCCGCTGCGTTCTTCATCAATACTGAAGAATCTTCACACATTGCACATCAGAATGAAACAACACAGCTTCAATGCTGCCTATCTTGCCAACAAGTTTGCTGAAGCAGGAATCAAAATTATTTATCCGGGTTTCAGCAATCATCCCGGCCACGAAACCTTAAGAAAAGTATATGATCCACAATATGGTTTTGGGGGAATGATCGCAATAGATATGAAAACGGCTGAAAATGCCAACAAACTAATGGAAAAGATGGAGCATGAAGGTGTCGGATACCTTGCCGTTAGCCTTGGGTATTTTAAAACCCTGTTCAGCAATCCTGGCAAAAGCACATCATCCGAAGTTCCAGAATCTGTGCAGAAAGAAATGGGTATGTCAGAAGGTCTTGTAAGGTTTAGTGTCGGTCTTGATAATGATATAGAGATGACCTGGCAAAAAATCAGGAAAAGCCTATTTGAAACAGGCAATTTATAATCAATATTACCGGTGTTTCAGCACACATTATGAATGCCTGCTAAACACAAAACGAAAGACCGGTCTTTTGCCCGGTCTTTCTTTATTTACAAGTAATCTTCACTTTGTAATTTCCCGTTTCTATTCATAGTCCGAGATCGGCAGGCAAGTACACACCAGATTACGGTCACCGTAAGCATCATCAATTCGTGTTACAGGAGGAAAGTATTTATCGGTTGCAGTATGACCTGCAGGAAACGCCGCCTTTTCGCGTGTGTATGGGAGGTTCCAATCTGATGTGATAACCATTGCTGCTGTATGAGGTGCATGTTTGATCACATTGTCAGCTTTGTCTGCCATTCCTTCCTCAATCTCGGTTATCTCCTCCCTGATTGCAATCATGGCTTCAACAAATCTATCCAGTTCCTGAAGCGGCTCGCTTTCGGTTGGCTCAACCATCAAGGTACCATGTACTGGAAAAGCAACCGTTGGTGCATGAAAGCCATAGTCCATCAACCTTTTAGCAATGTCAACAACAGTCAGATCTGCAGTTTTGCTAAAATGATTGCAGTCGAGGATCATTTCGTGAGCCACATGACCTTTGTTGCCTGTGTACAATATCGGATAATGATCTTTTAGAGATACTTTAAGATAGTTGGCGCATACGATGGCCATTTCGGTAGCACGAGTCAATCCCTCACCACCGAGAAGTTTGATATAGCCATAGGAAATCGGTAAAATAAATGCACTGCCGAAAGGAGCTGCAGAAACAGCAGTAATGGCTTTTTTTCCTCCGGTTTCGATCATTGAATGCCCGGGAAGGAACTCAACAAGATGCTCAGCAACCCCGATAGGGCCAACACCCGG
This sequence comes from Bacteroidales bacterium, assembly GCA_024710405.1. Lineage (GTDB taxonomy): Bacteria > Bacteroidota > Bacteroidia > Bacteroidales > F082 > UBA6192. Next base: position 202,802 of record JANJUV010000011.1, on the reverse strand, counting down.
TCCACCACCACCATGTGGAATGGCAAATGTTTTGTGGAGATTCAGATGACACACGTCGGCGCCGATATATCCCGGACTGGTAAGCCCAACCTGGGCGTTCATATTGGCTCCGTCCATATACACCTGTCCACCATATTGATGAATAATATCAATCACTTCACAGATACCTTCCTCATAAACACCATGGGTAGATGGATAGGTAACCATTATGGCAGCAAGTTTATCTTTATTCATTTCGGCCTTTTCCTTTAGATCATTCAGATCAATATTTCCTGATCCGTCACATTTTACAACCAAAACATCCATTCCTGCCATGACAGCACTTGCCGGATTTGTTCCATGAGCTGAAGAAGGGATGAGGCAGAGGTTACGATGTGCTTCTCCTTTGCTGATAAGATATTCTCTGATGACCAGCAAGCCGGCATATTCGCCACTTGCTCCAGAATTAGGCTGAAATGAAACTGCTTTAAAACCGGTAATCTCGCACAAATCTTTTTCTAAGGAATGAATCAGTTGCATATAGCCCTGTGCCTGATCGGCAGGCACAAAAGGATGTATACTTCCAAATTCAGGCCAGCTTAGATGGAAGAGCTCAGCTGCAGCATTAAGTTTCATGGTACACGAACCTAAGGGAATCATGGTACGGTTGAGTGCCAGATCACGATTCTCCAATTTTTTAAGATACCGCATCATATCGGTTTCCGAATGATATGTGTTGAAAACCGGGTGCGTAAGGTAATCCGATGTTCTGCCAAATAATGTTGCAAAAGTTGTCAATTTCCCACAAACCTCCGGATCACAAACAAATTTATCATAATCAACGCCTTTAACTGCAGCGAGAAGACCGATGATCTGATTTATATCTTCAAGGCTTGTGGTTTCATCCAGGCTTATACCAAACTCCCTGTTACCGATAAACCTGAAATTAATCTGTCTTTCGATGGCAGCCAGATAAATATCTTCTATGTAAACTTTCTCGGGTAGCAAAACCCTGAGGGTATCGAAGTAATCGGTATTTAACTGTTTGAAGCCAATCTTAGCAATTTCCTGAGCCAGTACTCCGGTAAGAATATTGATATGGCGTGCAATGTTCCGAATTCCGGCCGGGCCGTGATATATAGCGTAAAATGCTGCCATTGAAGCAAGTAATGCTTGGGCTGTGCAGATATTTGAAGTGGCTTTCTCTCGCTTGATGTGCTGCTCACGGGTTTGGAGCGCCATGCGCAACGCTCTGTTTCCATTAGCATCCTTTGAAACACCAATGATTCGACCGGGAATTGAACGCTTATATTTATCGGTTGTTGCAAAGTAACCTGCGTGTGGGCCGCCAAATCCCATTGGCACACCAAAGCGCTGACTTGTGCCAACAACAGCATCAGCTCCCCATTCACCCGGGGGACGCAACAAGGTCAGACTTAGCAGATCGGCTGCAACAACAACCTGTATTTCTTTCTCTTTGAGAGATGAAATCAGTGGTTCGTTATCATATATCTGGCCATACTGATCAGGATACTGAAACATTGCTCCAAAAAACTCTTCCATGGCAATTGTACCCTCGAAAGAACCAACAACAACCTCAATACCCAGCGGAACAGCTCTCGTTTTCAGAACGTCAATGGTTTGAGGGAACAGGCCGTCGGAAGCAAAAAACTTGTTTACACCGGCCTTGGTCTGGTTGCGGCTTCTTGAATTATAAAACATGATCATTGCTTCGGATGCGGCTGTGGCCTCATCGAGCAGCGAAGCGTTGGCTATTGGCATAGCCGTTAAATCGCAGATCATAGTCTGAAAATTGAGCAAAGCCTCAAGCCTGCCTTGTGATATCTCAGCCTGATAAGGGGTGTAGGCCGTGTACCAACCTGCGTTCTCAAGCACATTTCTGGTGATCACACCGGGAGTGATGGTGTTGTAATATCCAAGACCAATGTAGGACTTAAAAAGTTTGTTTTTCTTCCCGAGTTCCTTCAGGTGCTTTAGATATTCCATTTCATTTAACCCATCTGGAAGTGCAAGCTTACTTTTCAACCTGATTTTCGGCGGAATAGTTTCATTGATCAGTTGCTCAACCGAAGCAACACCAATTCGCTTCAACATTATTTCTGTATCATGCTTTCCCGGGCCTATGTGCCTTTGTGTAAAGTTGTTGGTAATCATTATGTTGAAATAATTTTGTAATTAAATTAATTTAACGTACGAATAGCATTCACCGAATGCAAAAGTAAAGAATGCCTTTCAATCTGCGTGCATTTTTGGTGGATTATTGTTAACTTATTAACAACAAAAGATTCAAAAGGTTTCAACTATCCAGTAAAAACGAGATAGTGTGTTGGCTAGATAACCTGATAGGCAAATCACACATTGGTAAACGACACAGGAAAGTAATCGAAGTCAGCAAGATATAACTTAAAATTGGCTAAGACTAATGATCATCAAAAGATATTGAATTCCTGTGCTAAAAAAAACAATTGTCTGTGCCTTAAAAAACCGGCCGGCTCATCACCGGCCGACTTTGATTTTGCTATTAACTTGCTAGTTTATGCTAGATTTGGCATCCTCAAAACTGATAACACTCCCCTGCTTGCTGGTATCAGTATTTCTTTCTCCGGTTTGGTCTGGTTTAATCTGAAGCGGCTTATTATCAGACGGTTTAACAACTTCTTCGGCAATACTCGGTGCAATAACCAGTGCAACTACCGACATCAGTTTGATCAGGATGTTCAAAGATGGTCCGCTCGTATCTTTAAAAGGATCTCCAACGGTGTCGCCAACAACAGTAGCTTTATGCGAATCACTTCCTTTGCCATGATGCACTTCTTCATGCACAACACCTTCTTCGATCATTTTTTTGGCATTGTCCCATGCTCCACCTGCATTACTTTGATAAATTGCCAGCAATACGCCCGAAGCCATCACCCCGGCCAGCATACCGCCAAGCATTTCGGCTCCGCCCAGGAATCCTACTATTGCAGGAGCAAGTATGGCCAACAGACCGGGAAGCACCATTTCTTTCAAAGAGGCTTCCGTTGAAATCTCTACACATTTTTCATACTGAGCAGCATGTTCAGCCTCTTTGAGTATCTTTTGTTCGGCCTCATTGGCTTTGTGCACATCACCGTCATATTTTTTCAACACGGCCAATGCATTTTTGAGTTCCGGAATCTCAGTAAACTGGCGACGAACTTCATTGATCATCTTTTGTCCGGCCCGTCCTACAGCACCCATTGCCATCGAAGAGAAAAGGTATGGAAGCATGCCACCGATCAGCAATCCAGCCATGATAAGCGGTTTTGACACATCAATCACAACAATGTTGGCCTGAGTCATAAAAGCAGCAAACAAAGCCAGAGCGGTGAGTGTTGCAGAAGCTATGGCAAATCCTTTACCAATGGCAGCGGTTGTATTGCCAACGGCATCAAGCTTATCTGTTTTCTGTCTGACATCTTTCGGAAGTTCGCTCATTTCGGCTATTCCACCTGCATTATCGGCAATTGGTCCATATGCATCCACAGCAAGCTGAATACCGGTGTTGGCCAGCATGGCAACCGCTGCAACAGCAATTCCATATAGACCCGCAAAATGATAGGAAAAAATGATGGCAAATGCAAGGCCGAGAATTGGAATAGCGGTTGATTTCATCCCGATTTCAAGTCCGGCTATAATATTGGTTGCAGCGCCAGTATGTGATTGCTTCACAATAGATTTTACTGCCTTACCCCCACTTCCGGTGTAATACTCTGTTACTTTACCAATTCCTATTCCGATGCCCAGACCGATTAAAGTGGCCCAGAATACTCCCAGCGATGTATATTCAACCATTGATCCATCGGCACGATAATAAACCCAGGATTCGGGCAGAAACAACCTGATCAGAAAGAAAGAAACAACAACCATGATGGCCGATGAAATAAATTCACCTCTGTTTAAGGCCTTTTGCGGATTAGCATTTCCTTTCACACGTACAAAGAAAGTACCGAGAATACTGGTTACAATTCCCATTGAAGCAAGTCCAAGAGGAAGCAAAACAGGGCCAAGATCAAAATATCCGGCAACCTGAGGCATGGTAACAAATGCAGCTCCCAACACCATAGCAGCGATGATTGCACCAACATAAGATTCGAAAAGGTCGGCTCCCATTCCGGCAACATCACCTACGTTATCGCCGACATTATCAGCAATAGTAGCTGGATTAAGATAATGGTCTTCAGGGATTCCTGCTTCAACTTTGCCCACAAGGTCGGCACCAACATCGGCAGCTTTAGTATAAATACCACCACCTACACGTGCAAACAGCGCGATAGAAGATGCTCCGAGTGAAAAAGCGGACAAAACGTTTAAAACAATTTCGAGTGACCAGTTAATTCCGATGAAGTTGCGGTAGAGAATAAAAAGCAGACTCAACCCCAGCAATCCGAGTGTTACCACACCGATACCCATTACACTACCGCCCGTAAAGGCAACCTTCAGGGCGTCATTAAGAGATTTTCGGGCAGCATGTGTAGTTCTTACATTAGCTTTGGTGGCAACCCTCATACCAATGAAGCCGGCTAATCCGGATAAAACCGCACCTGCAATAAATGATATAACAGTAAACCCATTGCTTCCGGGTTCATATGATCCTTTTATAAAGAGCAGCAAAGAAACAGAGGCAACAAAGATTGCCAGTATCCTGTATTCTGCCTTCAGGAATGCCATTGCTCCTCGGGCAATGTAGCCCGCAATGCGTTGCATTTTTTCAGTGCCGGGATCCTGCTTGTCTATCCATTTGGATTTCAAATAAATAAAAATTATTCCTAGAATACCTGCCAGAGGGATGTACCAAATAATGTTCTGCATAAACTTAAATTGAAATGTGTGGTTGAATGTTTAAGACTTTAGGACAAGTTGTTTTTTGTGGGCGCAAAAGTAGTACCTATTCATGAATTATCAAAGGTTGAATAACTTATGAGTTGTGCTATTTTTATGAATTGCTGTTAAAAAATATTAAAGAAGTATTTCCATCAGAAAATTGTTACACTTGCTAATTGTCGTATTTTTATGAGCTGAATTAAACGTTTCTCATGACCAGAATCGGGCTCGAAATTATCGGGATGTCTTACAGTCAATCGCAAAGTGGTGCTTATGCGCTCATCTTAGGGGAGATTGGCGGAAGCAGGAGACTTCCTGTAATCATTGGCGGCTTTGAAGCGCAATCGATTGCGTTGGGTCTCGAAAGGATGCAACCTTCGCGTCCTTTAACCCATGATCTCTTTAAGAACTTCGCAGATCATTATGGTATCAATTTGCTTGAAGTAGTTATCAATAAGTTTAAAGAAGGAGTTTTTCATGCCGCTTTGGTTTGTGAACACGAAGGCAGTATCAGTGAAATTGATGCACGTACTTCTGATGCCATAGCTTTGGCAATCAGATACAGGTGCCCTGTGTACACCTATGAAAATATCCTTGACGAAGCAGGAATTGTTATCAAGAATGAAGAAGAGCAAGTGGATGATGATGTTGCTTCTGGTTCGACGGAAGAAGATGAGTTTAGCGCTTTTCTGGCCGATGAACTAGAGGACATGCTTCAGAAATCCATTGAAAATGAAGAATATGAAAAAGCATCCAGGATACGCGATGAACTGAAAAAAAGGCGAAAAAAGTACTGACTTTACAATCTTTAACAAACTTTACTCTATGAATATAAAACCGGCAGTTTTTATTCTCATCCTGTCATTTTCTATGTTGACGCCCGGCTTTGTGTCTGGAACAAATGACACAATGAATAGCGGTACAGTTATTACAGCCATTTCGGACACACTTCAGGCGATAAATATTATAAAGTCAGATTCAGTGCCCGTTGCTCAGTTAGACAAGTCGAACTTGCTCGTGCTTGAGAAAAATAGTGGTTTTAGTTTGGTTACAATCCTGCGTGGCATACTGGGAATGTTTGGGCTGATTGTAATTGCATTTATTTTTAGCTCGAACAGAAAAAAAATAAACTGGAAGACTGTCGGAATCGGACTACTTCTACAACTCTTGCTTGCAATGGGGGTGCTATATGTTCCGGCCATTCAGTATTTCTTTGAGATAATCGGAAAATTATTCGTTCTGGTGCTTGACTTTACAAAAGCAGGAACAGAGTTTCTTTTCAGTTCGTTTATGACAAACGACATTGAACTGGCGCTTCAGAATTTCGTGGTGCAGATTCTTCCTACAATTATTTTCTTTTCAGCACTGACCAGCCTGTTGTTTTATTTGGGTATTATTCAAAAGGTAGTAAAAGCGCTTGCCTGGGTAATGACACGATTGATGAATCTTTCCGGAGCCGAAAGTCTTTCGGTAGCAGGCAATATATTTCTCGGACAAACTGAATCTCCGCTAATGATCAAAGCATATCTCAGCAAGATGAACAAATCGGAGATTCTCCTGGTGATGATGGGCGGAATGGCTACTCTGGCCGGAGGCGTGCTCGCTGTCTACATTAGTTTTCTGGGAGGCGATGACCCTGCACAAAGGCTGCTTTTTGCCAAACACCTGCTTACGGCCTCTGTTATGGCCGCTCCGGGAGCAATAGTTATCTCCAAAATTTTGTATCCGCAAACCGAATCAATCGATAAAGCAATTGAAGTGAGTAAAGAGCAAATCGGAAGCAATGTGTTGGATGCCATCTCAAACGGAACCACCGAAGGACTTAAACTGGCAGCAAATGTCGCTGCAATGTTGTTGGTATTCATAGCTTTTCTTGCCATGATAAACTATATAACAATTTCCATCGGAGGATGGCTGGGACTCAACAACTTCATTTCAGAAGCTACAGATGGCAGATACAGCGATCTGTCCCTGCAGTTTATTCTGGGTTATATTTTTTCACCTGTAATGTGGCTGATAGGGGTGCATGCTCAGGATATTACATTATTGGGCAGACTCCTGGGTGAAAAAATAATTATGACCGAATTCATTGGATACGTGAGCCTTTCGGAGATGAAAACAGCTGGTTTGCTTACTGATCCCAAATCAATCATTATGGCAACTTATATGTTGTGCGGCTTTGCTAACTTTGCCTCCATTGGCATTCAGATTGGCGGCATTGGCTCGCTTGCTCCAAATCAGAGGGTTCTGCTGTCACGCTTTGGGCTGAAAGCACTGTTGGGCGGCACCTTGGCCTCATTAATGTCTGCCACCATAGTAGGAATGCTTTTGGGTTAAACAAAATACACTCATGAAACAATATCACGATCTGCTCAGAAAAATATTAGATGAAGGAGCAGAGAAGACAGACCGGACAGGTACAGGCACTCTGAGCATTTTCGGTTACCAGATGCGTTTTGATCTCAATGAAGGATTTCCAGCGTTGACGACTAAAAAACTACATCTGAGGTCTATTATTTATGAATTACTTTGGTTTTTGAAAGGCGACACAAACATCAACTATTTAAAGAAAAACAAAGTAGGTATCTGGGATGAATGGGCTGATGCCAACGGCGACCTTGGACCTGTATATGGGGCACAATGGCGAAACTGGAACAACGAAGGAATCGATCAGATCAGCGATGTTATCAAGCAGATCAAACATAACCCCGATAGCAGAAGACTGATTGTAGCTGCCTGGAACCCTTCTGTCCTGCCCGACACCCGAATGACTTTTGCCGATAATGTGGCTTCCGGAAAAGCTGCCTTGCCTCCATGCCATGCCTGGTTTCAATTCTATGTTGCCAATGGGCGTTTATCCTGCCAAATGTATCAACGTAGTGCCGATGTGTTCTTAGGTGTTCCGTTCAATATTGCATCTTATGCGTTACTTACCCTGATGGTGGCACAGGTAACCGGTCTTAAAGCTGGCGAGTTCATACTCACTTTTGGCGATGCTCACATATATCTTAACCATATCGAACAAGTGAAACTCCAGCTGAGCAGAGAGCCCCGAAACCTCCCGGCAATGAAAATTAATCCGAATGTGAAGGATATCTTCGATTTTACTTTTGAAGATTTCGAACTAATAGGTTATGATCCACACCCGCATATAAAGGGAGACATTGCAATTTAAACAAAGATGACACATCAAAAACCTGTTTTGTCGATTATTGTTGCCATAGCACGCAACTATGCCATTGGGCTTAACAACGAATTGCTCTGGCATATCTCAAACGACCTCAAACGTTTCAAACAAATCACAGCCGGCCACACAATTATCATGGGCAAACGCACACTTGCCTCGTTGCCCAATGGCCCGCTGCCAAAAAGAAGAAATATCATTCTCACAGATTCTCCGGGCGAACAGTTCAGCAATTGCGAATCAGCCTCCTCTATTACTGCCGCACTTGAAATGGTAAAAAACGAGAAAGAAGTGTTTATCATTGGTGGCGGTTCCGTTTATGCACAGTTTTTACCTATTGCGGATAAACTTTATCTGACAATGGTTGATAAAGACTTTGAGGCCGATACTTTTTTCCCTGAAATCGATTTCAGCCAATGGCAGCTGATCGAAAAAACCGTCGTTGAAGATGACCCTCAGAATGATTTTCGATATACTTTTGAAACTTATGAAAGGCTAGGCACAATATGATCAGGAACTTTATTTCAGTTTTCGTGATCCTGCTTTTCACCCTGAACACTTCATGTAAAAAGTCAGGAGGAGAACACAGTTACAGGCCACACTTATCGGCCGCACATGATATCGTACTTATTGAACACACTGTTATTCAGGTGGCTGCTACCTACATTAAAGCAATTCACGACTCTGTACTAATGGCTGATGGATACTCCTGGATTGATGAAGCCCATGCTTATCTCAATCCCGAAGAGGATATCAGAAACCTGAAAATTGCTTATGACCCATGGGGGGTGCCTGATCCATATAAGCGTTATCGCAAAGGAACCATTACTGCACGGCTTCCCGATATAGATTTCATGGTGGGACACGAAGTATTGCTTACGTTTGACACTTTTTTGCTCGACGAGCAGTTAATTGATTTTGAACGATTTGCTGTAACCAGACTATCTGAGAGTGCATCAGCAGATTCATACAGGGTTGATATAGAAGGTGGCCGTTTCATCAGTGAGGATAAGTCAAAGGATATTGATTTTACTTCTGTTTTGGAATTAGATCTGCATCATAGTAATGGCCAGCACTATTTCAAGCCCGATGATTGGTTCTCTGTTAACATAAGCTCTGCTGCAAGAACTGCATATTTCTTTGAAGTTGAATCAAAAACGGAACAAGACATCAGATTCGGCGACAGCTGCAGCTATTTTACTGAAGGAACATCCCTCATTCTATTTAACAATCTGAGTCCTGACAGTGGATATTTTTCATTTGGTGAATCATCAGGAAAATGTCAACCATATTTTCAGCTCGATTTAACTGATGTTATTTTATTTCAATCTATTGACTGGCTGATTACTGCTCCGGAAACCAAAACCAAATAATCAGGTTTTTTGTTTTTTCTTTTTTGCGGCCGGAAAAAGCACATTGTTCAGAATAAGTCTGTAGCCTGGAGAATTCGGATACATATCGAGTTCAGTCGGTGGGTCACCAACAAGATGTTGATAATCTTCCGGATCATGTCCACCATAAAATGTCCAGAATCCATTACCAAAAGTTCCATGAATATATCGGTCTTCGTTAAATGCTCTGTTGTCACCTAAAATAACAACATTGCTCTTCACAAGGTCCTTATTGAATGCAGTTGTTTGGCCCATAAATCCCCTGATAACTGTTTCATGATTCTGAGTGAGCATGCTGGGAACGGGATCCCACTTTGCCGAAAACTCAAAAAGCGAAAAGTAATCATTGGTTTGATTAATACTTCGTGGCCTGTATTCGGTTACATCGATATCTGATATCTCGTATTGCTGCGGATTTGTAACCACGGTGAAATCAGTAAAAGCAAAACAATTGTGATAGTTCAGTCTGTTTGGATCACCTTGTCTGATCGGATCACCATCAAACATTACATCACAAATATCAAGTCCTTCGGCTGCGAGAGAAACATCGTAGCTATCAGTAGCAGAACACATTGCAAAAAGATAGCCTCCCCCGGCAACAAACTCTCTTATTTTATGTGTTACTGCAAGTTTCAATTGAGAAACCTTTTTAAAACCTCTGCGTGCTGCTGCTTCTTCCTGTATCCTTACATCATCCTGATACCAGGGAAAATGTCGGTATCTTGCCCAGAACTTACCGTATTGTCCGGTGAAATCTTCGTGGTGCAAGTGCAACCAATCGTAGGTTGGCAGCACCCCATCAAGAACTTCGTCATCGTAAATCACATCATAAGGTATCTCAGCATAAGTCAGCACCAAGGTTACTGCATCATCCCATGGCAATTTATTTTTTGGGGAATAAACGGCAATTCTGGGAACACGATGCATTTTCATCTCGTCCATATTAGCTGAAGGATCGGCTATCGTAGAAAGAATCGATCCGGCCTGCACATCGGCGAGCACCTGAAACGAAACGTTTCTTAGCCGGCATTCTTTTTCAATTCGTTCGTGATAAGGGATCAGATAGCTACCTCCTTTATAATTTAGCAACCAGCTAATCTCTACATCCTGTTGCAACACCCAGAATGCAATTCCATAAGCCTTCAGATGGTTGGATTGGGTCTGGTCCATCGGAATAAGCAGAAAAGCGGATTGCAGTCTGAGCGAAACCAGAATAAGCAAAATGATAAGAATGATTTTTGATCTATTCATTGATGTTTTTAACGTGATACAATTTGTTGTTGTCTGCAAAAATAACGGAAATAGACAAAAGGAATTATTGTGATTTGTTAGGAACACATACATAAAAATAAAAGAGGCTGTCTTTTCAGGACAACCTCTTCCATTTTTTTCTGATGTACACTACAGCAGGCTGAATGCAGCGGTAAGTCCGGCCATAACGATCGACACCATGCTCATAAGCTTGATGAGGATGTTGAGGCTGGGGCCTGAAGTATCCTTGAACGGATCTCCAACAGTGTCGCCCACCACAGCTGCTTTATGGTTCGATGAACCTTTGCCGCCATAGTTACCTTCTTCGATATATTTTTTAGCATTGTCCCAGGCTCCACCGGCATTTGCCATAAAAACGGCCAGAACAAAGCCGGTTGAAAGGCTGCCTGCAAGAAGACCCATTACACCCGAGACTCCGAAAACTACACCTGTCAGGATCGGGATAACAATTGCCAAAATGGAAGGAAGCATCATTTCGCGCTGAGCACCTTTTGTTGAAATCTCCACACATCTGGCATAATCAGGGGTACCAGTTCCGTCAAGGATACCTTTGATTTCACGAAACTGACGGCGAACCTCCTCAACCATTTTCTGAGCTGCACGTCCAACTGCGTTCATAGTCAGTCCGCAGAATAAAAATGCCATCATGGAACCGATAAACATTCCCACCAGCACTTTCGGGTTCATCAGGCTAACCTGGAAGTAATTCATAAAATCAACAATGGTAGCTTTTGACGTTTCCACCTGAACACCGTCAGCCATTTCCATAACATTTTGGCCAATACGGATCATTCCGATTTTGATCTCCTCGATGTAAGAAGCCAGAAGAGCCAAAGCCGTTAGAGCTGCCGATCCTATGGCAAATCCTTTTCCTGTGGCTGCTGTTGTATTGCCAAGTGCATCAAGCGCATCAGTGCGTTTGCGCACCTCAGGGTCGAGTTTACTCATCTCGGCGTTTCCACCGGCATTGTCTGCAATCGGACCATATGCATCGGTGGCCAGCGTTATTCCCAGGGTGGAAAGCATCCCTACGGCTGCTATACCAATGCCATACAAACCAATACTAAGGTTTTGAGGATCGATCATGTTTGCAATGTCAAAATGAATGGCCGACAGATAAGACAAGGCTATCGCCAGAGCAATAGTTGCGACCGGAATGGCAGTAGAAAGCATCCCAAGTCCTATACCAGAGATGATAACGGTAGCCGGCCCCGTTTCCGAGGATTTGGCTACATTCTTTGTTGGTTTGTATGATTGTGAGGTGTAATATTCTGTTGACTGGCCAATGATAATACCTGCGATAAGACCAACAACCACCGAGAACGAAATACCAACCCAGTTTTCCATGCCCAGGCCATAAAGGATAGCAAAAGAAGCAATAGCAATTAGCACAGAGCTAACGTTAACACCAAGTCCCAATGATTTGAGAAGATCGCGCATTCCGGCGCCCTCCTTGGTTTTTACAAGGAAAATACCAATGATGGACAGAAATATGCCTATTGCTGCAATAAGCATAGGCGCGATAACAGCCTTAAATTGTGCCGTCTCAGATGTCATAAAGGCTGAGGCGCCAATTGCAGCGGTAGCCAATATGGCTCCGCAATAAGACTCATAAAGGTCGGCACCCATACCTGCAACATCACCCACATTATCACCCACATTGTCAGCTATTGTAGCCGGGTTGCGCGGATCATCTTCCGGAATTCCTGCCTCAACTTTGCCCACCAGGTCAGCACCGACATCTGCTGCTTTTGTAAAAATCCCACCGCCAACACGGGCGAACAGGGCTTGTGTGGAAGCTCCCATACCAAAAGTGAGCATGGTAGTTGTGATCACAATCATCTTGTGTGAAGTATCTGCTTCATCAATGAAATAATCGAGCACGAGATACCATAGTGAAATATCAAGAAGTCCCAAACCAACAACGGTTAGACCCATTACAGCACCCGACCTGAATGCAACTTTCAAACCCTTATTGAGCGAATGACGGGCTGCATTTGCCGTTCTGGCAGAAGCATATGTTGCAGTTTTCATCCCAAAGAAACCCGCAAGGCCTGAGAAAAACCCTCCGGTTAAAAATGCAAACGGAACCCAACCATTCTGCACATTAAAACCATAGGCCAATACTGCAAAAAATGCCAATAGCACAATAAATACAACCGAAACAACCTTGTATTGCTGCTTCAGGTAGGCCATAGCTCCCTTGCGCACGTGAAGCGCAATGCTTTTCATGAGTTCGGTACCTTCATCTTCGCGCATCATGCTTCTGAAAAAATACCAGGCAAATCCCAACGCTGTCAGAGCTGCCAAAGGAATAATCCAAAAAATTGTACTCATATTCAATTATTTAGGTTAGATAAAACATGTCGGTTTGTAATCGGACAAAGGTAGAAATTAGAAAATAATCTGAATATAAGAATCTTACAACTTACCTAATTTATAAAGATTCCTAATAAGACGTGTGATTATCACTTCGATCAATCATCAGGTAACACGAAACTCTGTTATTAGCCTTGATTGGTGCGCCTGAATAGCATTCAATATATTTTTGATCGTAAGCCTGTCCATTTCAGTAAGTGTTTCCAGCACAATCAAATTAGTTGCCGTTTTGTGCGATGCAAGATTGCGGACCTGATGCTGCAAACGGAGATGATTCAGGAACCGAAATGCAGAATGGAATTCTTCGAAAAACGAATCACTGATTGCTTCGACAGACTTTAGCGCAAGAAGTCTTTCAGGCGTACTTCGTTCAATTATTCCGTATTTGAGCGACCAAAACCTCACTATTGATGTTATAGCCATTAATGGCTGTTTGATGTCCCATCCTTCAGACTGAGAATCATTGTCATCAGTGTGTTTCGAAACCGTTTTCATATTCAGTCTGATGGACACCAATGATGTGGCCAGATTATAAAAGAATACTTCCTTGTTTTTCAGTGATGTCAGACAATGCTGCTGAACATGTTCTGATAGTCCGGACTCGCCATAAACCAATCTGAAATCGAAGAAAATAGAAATTTGCAATAACTCAGCGGGATTAGGATTACTAATCCACTCTGTAACCCTTTGGTTGATTTCAGAGCGTCCGAGGCACCATTCTCTATTCATGGCCATTACACCTCCTTTACACAAAGGAAACCCGGTCTGATCAAGTTTTTTACTGACTGATGTTCCCATTTCGAGAAAATAATTGCGCACCACTTCTTTATCATTTATTCCCGAATCATCAAAAATGATGGCATTATCCTGATCAGTAGCCAGTGTTTGTTCACGTCTGCCCTCGCTGCCCAAAACCATAAATGCAAATTGAACCGGAGGTGAGCCTAGGCTGGCAATGGCCTCCTCAATAAATCTGCAAGTTAGTTGATCGGCAACTTTGCTGATCAGTTTTCCTGAAGTTAAGGCACCGGCACCTGATTCGAGCATATGTGTTATCATTCGGGGAAGCTTTTTGACTTCTTCAGCCAGTTCGGGCAGTGATTGAGCATGTTGGATGCTGTTTATGAGAAACTCAGGCGTATCGGCTTTTAGTTCGTTGAGATCCGTCAGGCTTAAATAGCCCGGGGGCCTACCTTCATTTGACAGCACAATAATGTATGAAATACGTTTCGTAATCATGAGTGAAAAAGCATCTACCACCATTTCCTGATCACTCACAGAGGTCACAGGTGCACTCATAATTTCGGACACAGATACAGGTCGTTTGTTTTCGTAAAACACAAACCTCCGGCTGATATCACCGTGAGTTACAAGGCCGATTGGTTTGCCTTTTTGATCAGCAACAATAGCAAGATCGCTGTTTTTTTGCACCATAAGCCTGCATGCAATTTCGACAGGAGTATCGAGGTTGCATACCGGAGGAGATTTTATATATCCTGTAACAGGTTTAAGTAGCAGAGAGGGCGTTAGTTGGTTTGCCGAAAGTGGTGTGTCATAACCTACCCGTCTGCTCAGATGTTCATAAGCATCAACAATGATTCCATCGAAAAATTGAACATTGTCCGAATTATCCTTAACCGGAAACAGTGAAATTAAAAGTGATTTCCGGGTACCATCGTGCAGGTTTACTTTCACAAGTTTATCCTTCAACTGTTGGTCAGCAATAATTGATTTCAATACTTTTCGTCTTTCTTCCTGATCCTGAAACAATCCGAGAAGTTCGACCTCTTTCATTTCGGCCAAACTTGTAAAACCAAGCAATTCGAGCCCGGTTGAATTCATCTCCACAATTTTTGGGTTCCGGCCCGCGGTACAGCGGAATACACCGAGTTTCATCCAGCCTGCTATTGATTTGAATTTCTCCAGATTAGCATCTAGTTCGCGCTGTGTGGCCTTATGTCTGGAAACGTCTTTTACGGTATATATAAACCCTTGTCTGCCCGATGTTTCAAATACAGATCTGTGAATGATCACCTCCTTCAGCCTGCCATTTTTGTTGCGGATAAATGTTTCGGCTACTAATTCATTATCTTTCAAACGTTCATCCGATTGAACTGATTCAACACCGGCTTTTACAATCCCAAGCAATTGCAATGCTGTGCTTTCCGGAACTGTATCCGCATCATGATCAAATCCAAGCATATCAGTGAGCCATGTATTGAAATACAACACCTCATCGTTCAAAGTCATCAAAACACCATCAGGAGAAGCTTCCACAAGATTTTTGTATTTCTCCAGTGTTTCCCTGAGCTTATTCTGCGCCTGTTCACGTGCAAACTCAGCAGTATAGTTTCGACGGGCAAGGTATGCGATCAAAGCAGCTATCAACAGAGTGATGACAATGGAAATAAGAACCACCTGACGGGTTACCTGAGCAATTTCGCGTTTGACATCTTCAACATAGATTCCTGTGCCTACAATCCAACCCCATGGCTCATAAACTTTTACATAGGATAACTTAGGCACAACCATCAGGCTGTCGTCTTTCCATTGCCATTTGTAATCGATGTATCCATCGTCAGAAGCTTCAACAAGCCGTACTATTTCAACAAAAAATTTCTTACCGCTCAGGTCTTCAAACTGGCTCAGGTCAGCACCATTCAACTGAGGCCGGTAAGGGTGCATGACCATGCGCGGCAAAGTATCTGTAATCCAGAAATAATCTTTCATTTCATCGCCATAACGCATCTCAGATATGATGAGTGCTGCCTCATGCTGGGCCTGGCCGACTGGAAAACTGTCGGAAACCATTCCGTCGAGTTTGCTCATAACACTCCAGGCAGTGTTTGTCAGTTCACGGATTGTTTCGCGCTTTTTATCCATCAGACTCTCCCTGTAATCAGGAATAACATACACATACATGGAGATTAGAAAAAGAAATACTGCAAACAATGAAGGAAGCAGAATCCTGTTGATAAACCGGCTTTGCATTTCAGTTTGGTTTGTTAAGGGACAAAGATGGTGTTTATTTCGTACTTGGAACTATCAAAGATAATACATGATGACGGATTCTGGCTATTGCTGACAAGGGGTGGACAGATGACAATACGTTTTCCTCCGGGAACGCTGAACGGCTTTGTTGAAGGATTCCTCCACCAGAACAACCCATTGACAGCGACACCAGGCGGATGAGCGTGCCCGACAAAAGCAAGTTTGCAGTTCATTTTATCCATCAGAGACAAATGCCTGCTCCACCCGATGAATGATGCCGGAAACCTTGTGCTGATCCCGCATATATCAGGTTCGAGAAAATGAGAAATCATTATTTTAACTTCTTTAGTTTCGACAACCAGACTTTCAGGAAGACTATTTAGAAAAGCTGATTCTGCATGATGAAGCACAGCGGCTTGCTCATCCTCATATAGCCAAAAACGGTTTTGATATTGTTTCTTTCTCAGAGCCGGATCAAGTTGATACCAATCTTTAATGCCAATCCTGCGGCTGTATGAAGGCAACCTCCGACAGTTGTTGAGGTCGTGGTTTCCTATAACACAATCTGCGCTACGGTCTTTTAACAGCTCAATACATTTTAGCGCATCTGCCTGATGCATATTGAAACCCTTGCTGTAGCCAGTAATATCGCCCAGACATATAAGCTTGTCATAACCATCAATTTCAAGTAGATACAATGCCTTCTCCAGTTTTTCAGCATCTTCATGAATATCTGTGATTAAGGCAATACGCATAACAATTCAAAAATAATTCAAATCAAGATATACACATACAGGTATTCGAAGCGTTCTATCATGAAACAACACAGGCCCGGTCAAGATAATCAGACCGGACCTGTTTATTTTTTCGACAAAAAAACTCAGTTATTTGCCTTTTTGGCAGTCAGCAATGTGACAAAAACAAGGACCAAAATGGATAACGGCAATGAGATGATGCCCGGATTGTCGAGTGGGAAAATTGCTGCTTCTTTTGCCAGACCATATCTTTCAAACATGGTAGGTGAAAGCAGAATGAGCACAATCGACGACAATATTCCCGTTACAATCGATGCTGCAATTCCTTGATATGTAGTTCTTTTCCAAAAGATTACCGCGAGAATTGCCGGTAGATTTGCTGATGCAGCGACCGCAAAGGCTAATCCAACAAGGAACGACACATTCATACCTTTAAAAAGAATGCCCAGAATGATCGCAAATATTCCAACACCGAAAGCAGCCAGCTTACCGGCCTTAACTTTTTCCTTATCAGTCATTTTTACGTTGAGGTACTTATCCACAAAGTCATGTGCAATTGCACCGGATGATGCTACAATTAGTCCGGCAACAGTTCCAAGCACAGTTGCAAATGCAATGGCAGAGATAATCGAAAACAAACCAATTCCAAAGGCCTTGGCAAGCAATGGGCCAGACATATTGCTGCTTTCGAGGTCGTTTACTCCGTTTACCATGGCACCTAAACCCATAAAAAGGGTGAGGATATAGAAAAACCCAATCGCTGCAATGGCAACAATCGTTGATTTACGTGCTGCCCGTTGACTGGGTACCGTGTAATAACGGATGAGAATATGCGGTAGTGCAGAGGTTCCGAAGAACAGTGCAATCATTAATGACAGGAAATTAAGCCGATCTGTTAGTGCGGCGTCTTTTCCGACTTTCAGCAACAAACCTGGAGTCAACACATCACTTCCCTTAGTGGTTTTCTGATAAAATGCAGTTACTTTATCTTCACCATCACTGAATGTCTTTTTCGAAAACAGAACAACTTCACTTTCTTCAAGTGTGCTCAGGAATCCAAATGGCCCAAGAGGTCCTGTTGATTCAACCTCTTCACCATTGTGAACAATTTTATTCAAATGACCAACCTGGTAAAATAGTCTTTCAGATTTTGGTGCACCATTATACCATTTTTCACCATCTGCAGTGTAGGTTATGCTTGGAGCCTCTGCCAAAAAATAAGTGCCTTCAGGTGATGTTTCGAGTTTAAACCAGTTGGAAACTGATTCCTTCTCGAGTTTCACAAACGTTGCAGACCCACTCTTTTGCTGACTGACTACTCGGTAATCTGGATCAGTTATTGCGATCTGTTCTCCATCAACCGTAGCCTCAACTGTGGCAAAATTATGATATTTATCTGAGGGCTTGAGATTTAGACCATTATTAAGGATATATATTGTAAGTACCACGGAGAATGTAATCAACAACCCCCCTTTGATAAACTGCACATAGGTTGTGGAGGTCATACCAGCAGTGGCTACAATATATATTACTATTACACCAACGATAACAACTCCGGCCCAGTGAGGCAGGCCAAGCAATGGTACAACGAGGTCGCCTGCACCTACCATCTGAGGAATGAGGTAAAAAACCGAAACAATCAAGGTGCTTATCGAAGCTGTGAGCTTGATTGATTTTGAGTTAAACCTAGAGTCGAGGGCATCGGTAAATGTGAATTTTCCCAAACGTTTCAAAGGTTCGGCCACCAGAAAAAGTGCCACAACCCATCCAGCCAGATAGCCAATGGAATATAAAAATCCATCGTAACCAGCATAGGCAATCATACCACAGATTCCGAGGAAAGAAGCCGCCGACAGATAATCACCGGCAAAAGCAATACCGTTAACGCCCCAGTGTATGGTACCACCGGCAGCATAATAGCTTGACGCAGATTTGGTTTTACTTCCGAAATAAAACGAAAGACCCAAAACAATGGCTACAAAAACAGTAAAAATGATAATGGCCCAAATGGAAACATCGTAAATCATGACTGCACCTCCTTATTCATTTTGTTTTCCATATTTGTGCAGATCATACTGTAAAAATAACCCATCACAGCAGCAAGCACAATCAATCCCATTCCATAAACAACTGCCAGGTTAAGACCGGCAAAAACTTTGGTTCCCAGCAGGTGGGTGTGACTGATTCCAATAATAACGAATGCGCCATACAATAAGGCATAGATCACGAACAGGATCATACCTAATCTGGATTTTTTCTTCGATGCATGGTCGGCGCCTAATGTAACAGCCGGTTCATGTAGCATAATTCCTCCTTTTGTGTTGGTAAAACTTAATTTAAAAGCGTAGAGTTCTCTTTTTGCCTGCCAAAGATAGAAATACAAAATAATCTGAAAATAAGATTCTTAATACAGATTCTTATTTATATCCATTCTCAATAGCAAGAAATATTCAAAATGCCCGGACAACAAAAAAACCGGCCTATAAACAGACCGGATTGGCGGTGAGGGCATGAGCAACTTTTACGTCAAATCTTATTCAACCGAAGTCTCTGCCGGAATTTCATCAGGAAACTCTATAATGCTATCAAAAGGTACTGCTGGTAAGGCTTCGATCATTTGTTTGAGATTCAATAATCCTTGATCAAAATCATCTCCAATGTTTTTCTCCATATTAAATAACAGCATCATTGCATTCATCGGATAAGGCATACTACCGCTAATTCCCCATTTTACTGTTGTGGCGCCATCCGGAGCCGGATCAACAGTCATCCAGGCTTTGTTTGTTGCTTCCCAAGGTTTCATAAACCGGAGCTCAAAGTCTACTCGTTTATTATTTTCAATGGCAATAATTTCCTGTTCACCTTTTCCAACATCTTCGTTTCCTTCCCAGGCCGAAATAAAACCAACCGTGCCATCTTCTCCTCTGTATTCGTTTATCATATTGGGATCCATTGAACCCCAAACACTCCATTCATCTTGGCCCTTCAAAGATTTCACAAACGGAAACACCATTTCGACCGGTTTGTTAATGACCACCTGACGCTCGACCAAAAAACTCTTCGGCATCAAAGCAGGTATCATCAGGATTATGCCAAGAATTATCAAAAGGATTATTAAAAACTTTTTCATGTGCGTGTGATTTTGATTAATAAATTGAATACGGTTGACTGATACATAAAAATGTCTCTCAAAAGTAAATCTATTTTCAAATTGACTCATTGATTTTAGCTATTTTTTTTTGCTCGCGCATTATTCTCCAACAGAATAGTGTCATGTTACTTTTTTCGGACACATGTCTGAAACACAGTTAATTTTTTTTCCTTTGCATAATATAACCAAAAATCAAAACGATATGAACCGCAAAGTTATCCTTGTTTTGTTGTTTATGAATGCAGGAATTTCTGCCCTCGTCGCCCAGCAACAGGAAAAACCAATCATTTCAAGTCATTTCAGTGGCTTTATTAAAAACGACTTCTTCTTCGATACCCACGAGACTGTTTCTATCAGAGAAGGCGATTTTCTACTTTATCCTGCCAATAATATTAAAGATGCAAACGGCGAAATAATAAACAACAAGCTCAATTTCAACTTTCTGTCCATACAAACAAGGCTTACCTGGAAACTAACGGGGCCTGATGCCTTTGGTGCCAGGACATCCGGATTGGTTGAAGCTGATTTTTTTGGAAATGAAAACCAAAACTTTGCTGATTTAAATGGTTTCAGGTTAAGGCATGCCGTCATAAAACTTAACTGGAAAAATACAGAACTGCTCACCGGACAGTATTGGCATCCGCTTTTTGTAGCAGAGTGTTTTCCGGGAGTAATATCATTCAACACAGGTTCTCCTTTTCAGCCATTTTCACGCAATCCGCAAATTAGAGTCACACAAACTGTCAATAAGTTCAGGTTAATTGGCGCAATTAATTCACAGCGGGATTTCACCAATATCGGCGGTGCACTTGAGTTGCGGAATTCAGGCCTTCCCGATCTTAATGCTCAAATCCACTATGCTTCAAAAGACGAATCGAATGGCCGGTTATTGATCAGTGGGATAGGTGCAGAATACAAAATTGTCAAGCCACGTTTAAGCAGCAAAGTAGGCAATACCGAATATGCTGTTGATGAACGTTTTGGATCTGTGGCTTATATGGCTTTTACGAAATACCAGCACAAATCGTTTGTCATGAAAGCACAGGTTGTTTACGGCCAGAACCTGACCGATCTGGTGATGATGGGCGGATACCTGACACACGATATTACTGATACCATCACGGGCCAGAAAAGCTATACCCCATTGAATAACATATCGGCATGGCTTGAACTACAAACCAGTAAAGGCTCTCATGAAATAGGGCTTTTTGCCGGATACTCAGAAAATCTTGGAGCTGACAAAGCATATCTGAACAGCGAACCGCCAACCAAAACAAGGGGATTAAACATCCATCATGTCTACAGATTGTCGCCCAGATATGTTATCACAGCAGGAAAACTGAAGTTTGCCGCAGAACTGGAATACACTGTTGCTGCCTACAGCACCAAAGACCAAAACGGAGTGTACAATATTGACGAAAAAGGCAGAGTAACTCAATATGAATTGGTTGGCAACGCAAGGCTTCTTGCATCAGTGATATACAGTTTCTAGAAAACAATACGGTGTAAACGTTTCGTATTTTTATGCAGGTGAACATTTGTGATCAGATTCGTCAATGGTTTGGCCTAATGAGCAAAATCATATTTTCTATCATAGCAGTTTGTCTGATATCTTGCTCACATTCAGTTAAAGCACAGAACAGTTGCCTGCCCGAGGGAATAACATTTAGTAGTCAGGAACAGATCGATTTATTTGCACAACTGTATGAAGGTTGTTCCGAAATACTGGGTGCAGTTTTCATTGAAGGAATTAATATCAACAACCTCAATGGCTTGTCACAAATAAACGTGATCAGGAAGGATCTTCAAATCGTTGGTACTAAACAACTGCAATCATTATCGGGCCTCGAAAATCTGGAATATATTGGCAGAAACGCAGACCACATCTTTGGCTTGAACATCTCGGGTAATGAAGGATTAAACAGCCTTGAAGGCCTGAATTCATTGATTGAAATCAATGGGTCGGTACAAATCTCCTCAAACCCTTCGCTTCTTAGTTTTGACGGCCTTGAAAACCTTGAGAAAACAGGAGGATTTCTCCTCGTATTCAACAATTCAAACCTGAACGATATTACAGGGCTTAGGAAACTCATTGAAATAAGAGGGAATCTCATATTCGACAACAATCCGCAACTGATGAGCCTTAAAGGTCTCGACAACATTAATCATCATTCGATTTCTGACGTGAAAATCAGATTTTCTGAAAATTTGAGTTTCTGTAGCGTGGCAAGTATTTGCAATTATCTGGCAGACGGTGGATTGGCCGATATCAAGCTGAATGCCTCCGGATGCGACAGTCGTGAAACAGTTGAACACCAATGCCTGACATCACTGCACGGAGACAAGTCCCCGCATCAGCTTTTCTTCCCCAATCCGAGCAAAGGCATGATACATCTAACTGATCAATTATCGACCCTTGACACCCAAATCGAGGTATATACAGTTGAAGGACAAATGATTCTAAGAAAGTCTGCTGATCCTGAAGAAATTATAAACCTCAATCATCTGACAACGGGCATGTATATTGTACGGATAAATATTGGTCAACTAATACATCATCGTTTATTAATAATGGAACAATAGCCTCTGAAACGCAACAAACTTGCAACTGTCGGCCGGTTTTTCTATTTTTGCAGCCCATTTTGGCTCCGTAGTTCAATGGATAGAATATCAGATTCCGGTTCTGAGGGTTGGGGGTTCGAGTCCCTTCGGAGTCACTGTAAGCCGGGAACAACTCCCGGTTTTTTCTTTTATGCAGGCAAGTTTTCATTTTACATCATTATTAAGCTATTGTCATTCTGAAACTTATGTTTTTATAAAAAAAATTACATTTTTCTTGCTTGCACATAAAGGAAATCGCTATTATTGCAGTCTAAAATTTTTAAATCTGACAATATCAGTTAGTTAAAGACAAGACCCAGCTCAGCCCACCAGGTCGCCATGACACCCATTGCTTGCTTAACGGTAAACTACTCCCCGCAGCTGATACAAACATCAGTTGGTGTTTTATTAATACCGGTCGTTCATGCTGGGTTGTTGGTAAATGAAACTCATTGTGGAACTAAATATCAACTGAACAAATAATCAACAATAAGATGAAACCGGTAAAGAAGAAGCCTCACCCACATCACGACAAGTTTAGTGAGGAAGTCATCAAAAAACCTGTTAAAAAAACCATGCAGAAACGTGACCGTAAGTTAAGTATATACGATCCGCTGGATGATGAGGAGCCTTATGATGATTTCGATTCACTTCTGGATGGGGATCCGGAGGCAGATGAGGATGATGAATTCTAACATCACCTTTGTCAAATAATAATGGTGGCCTGTTTATGAAAAGGCCACCATTTTTTTTGCACGTTTTGTTGATCTATTTAAGTCCACGTTTTCGGAGCAACGCATCCTGTTTTGGTTCTCTACCCCTGAACGATACATACATATCCATTGGATCTTCTGTACCACCTTTTTCCAGAATGGTTCTTCTGAAACGTAATGCTGTCTCGGCATCAAAAAGACCTGTTTCCTTAAAGGCCTCAAAGGCATCTGAATCAAGCACCTCAGACCAAATATAGCTATAATAACCGGCTGAATATCCACCGGAAAAAATATGGCTGAAATAGGTACTTCTGTAACGCACAACAATTTGAGGGATGAGTCCTGCACGCTGCAAGGAGTTATTTTCAAACACAATCACATCAGATTCTTCAATCGTGTCACTGACATGCCAGTCCATATCCAGTTTTGCTGCCGAAAGAAACTCTGCCATAGCAAAGCCCTGGTTAAAGGTACTGCTTTGTTCCATTTTGGCAATCAACTCAGAAGGAATGACTTCGCCGGTGATATAATGACGCGCGAACAACTCAAGCACCTCAGGTTCTGATGCCCAGTTCTCCATGATTTGTGAGGGAAGTTCGACAAAATCACGGGATACGGCTGTACCACTAAGCGAATTATAGGTGCAGTTTGACAGCAGTCCGTGCAGCGCATGGCCCATTTCATGAAATAACGTACTCACTTCGTCCCAACTAAGTAATGCCGGCATATCACCTGAGGGTGCTGTAAAATTGTAATTGGTTGTGATTACAGGGCTAACCTCACGGCCTCCGGCACGTGATTGTTTTCTGTAGCTGTTCATCCAGGCTCCACCCCGTTTCGAGTCGCGGGGAAAAAAGTCCTTGTATAAAATTCCCAAATGCCTGCCATCTGATTCAGTCACTTCATATACTTCAACATCAGGATGATACTTAGGCAAATCTGCTCTGGGAATGAATTTCAACCCCCATAGTTTTCCTGCAAGTGCAAAAACTCCATCCCTGACATTCTCTAATTTGAAATATGGTCTGAGCTGTTCCTCATCAAGATCGTACTGCTCTTTTCGGAGAATCTCTGCATAATACCACCAATCCCATGGCTCAAGAGTGATGTTTTCTCCTCTCTTATCTATAATTTTCTGAAGGTTTCCGGCTTCTTTTACTGCAATAGGTATGGCTGCCTTCAAAAGGGCATCAATGAATTCATTCACTTTCTCTGGTGTCTCGGCCATATTTTGCTCCAGCACAAATGCTGCATGATTGGTGTAACCCAGCAGAGAGGCTTTCATTGCCCTCAGAGCAGCCGTACGCGCCACGATCTTTTTATTGTCATATTCATCGTTGTTATCGCCCCTCATGATATAGCCTTTAAACACTTTTTCGCGCAGATCGCGATTCGATGCATACTGCAACACAGGCAACAATGAAGGCTTCTGAAGTGTAAAAAGCCATTTTCCCTGCAAACCGGCATTTGTTGCTGCTTCTGCAGCTGCATTTCTGAAGGCAATGGGTATGCCGGAAAGTTCGTCTTCGTGTTCAACAATAAGTTGAAAACGATTGGTTTCGGCCAATACGTTCTCGCCAAAAGTAAGAGAAAGTATAGATAATTCCTCATTAATTTTACGCAGTTGCTCTTTGGACGCTGCATCAAGCATAGCGCCTCCCCGGATAAAACGTTTGTATGTTTTATCGAGCAGCATCATCTGTTCTGCGGTAAGATTGGCTTCATCACGCCTTTCCCAAACCGTTACTATTTTCTTAAATAAACCATCATTAAGGTTAATATCGTCGGTGTGCCGTGCTAACATTGCCGAAGCCTCACGCGCAATGGCCTGAACCGAATCATTTGTCAGCGAAGAGTTAATGTTGAAAAACACATTACTCACCCGGGAAAGCAATTCGCCGCTCAACTCCAGTGCCTCTATTGTATTGAAAAAGTCGGGAGCACTGGTATCCGAAACGATCAACTGGATTTCGGATTTCTGTTCTTCAATACCCTTCTCAAAAGCAGGCAAATAGTCTCCATATTCTATTTCATCAAATGGCGGGAGACCGTAAGGGGTCGAAAAAGGTGTAAAAAAAGGATTCTGACGTTCCGAGTTAACTTGTTGCGGCTGACTGCATGAAACCGCTACCAATGATAAAAGCAACATTGTGATGTGACTGAATTTGATCATTTTCTGAATTTTTCGGCAAAAATAGACATATTCCGTGTTTTGTGACAAACAGGCAATCTATAAAACGAGAAACAGGCTGCAGATCTTTATGAATCAAGGCAGCCTGAAAATTGCTACATCTTTAATAGGTCCCAAATAAGCTGAAGGAGAATTATGATTTCCGTACTTTGATGGTACAGCCAATTGCTTTAGTGAAATCGGGTTCGGGCTTTTCACCGGCTTTCAAACTGTTTATCGCCGACTCGACATATTTCTCAGTAGCTTTAGCGGCATCTTCATAATTGTTGTCAATAGCCCCTATATACCTGACTACCAAAGACTCTTCCTCGCGATTTAACAAATAAACATGTGGTGTACGGGTAGCGCCATATTCTCTGAATACTTCCTGAGTGGCATCGAGCAGGTAGGGAAAACCAAACGACTTTTCACGTGCCCTGACAATCATTTTGGAATAGCTGTCCTGAGGCTGCACAACAGAATCGTTAGGGTTGATGGCAATAACCGGATAACCCTCGTGCGCAAACATGCGGTTCAGATCATTAATTCTGTCTTCATAGGCGATGGAATAAGGGCAATGATTACAGGTAAAAATTACAATAAAACCTTTTGCATCTTCATAATCTGAAAGTTGAACATAGTTACCGTCAACATTAAGAAGCTTAAAATCGGCGGCTTTGTCACCAACACTATACCCCTGAGCAATCAGGTTCAGCGAAAGAAAAGACAGGAATAAAATAACGAGCGAATTTTTCATGGTCTCTATTGTTTTAAGTTATTGATAATAATATTATAAAGTTCATCATAAGTGTAAGATCCCTCCAGAAAATCTCTGAAATCCTTGTTGTAAATCAAGGTTGCCGGAATTGCACCTGTCCATTTCGGATCAACTTTGTCAATCCATGAGTTTGCGTCAGGCTCGTGCAGCATAATTACTTCTGCTTTAAGATTTTTCTCACGCACAAAAGGTATGAGGCGTGTTTCAAGCGACCGTTTAAAATCCAGACTAACCAGAATCATTCTGAATTTTTGGGCAGAAAACTGCGCATTGATTTTTTCGAAGTCGGGTAGTTCCTTTACGCAGGGAGCGCACCATGTGGCCCAAAAATTGATCACATAAGTTGTGTCATTCTGTTGATTGAGAAGAGGCTTCAGTTCATCAAAACCGTAAACCCTTACCTGAGCATGTAACCCATTTACAGTGAAAATCATTAACAGTATAATGACAAATTTTAGCTTCACAGGCACAAATGTAAATGGCTTCACAAAAAGTTGATTCTAATTTTTGTTAAATAACAATACTTTAACAAAGACGAATACGAAATGTTCTTTAATCAGCTGCTTAAATGGAAAAAAATGACCGAAAAAAAATCATGAAGTGACTAACTTTGCACTAGTGCTTTAACCAAACTAAAAAATGATGAAATCAATCAGTGCCACAATCTTTGCGGTCTTCCTTCTACTGCTGTGCCCGAAGCTTTGGGCGCAAACAAGGATTGACGGCGAATTCAGAATAAGAAGTGAATTCAGAAATGGATATTCTGGATTGCCAGGCAGCAGCAGTAGTCCGGTTTTTATAACAGGCCAGCGAAGCAGACTCCAGATCGAATACCGAAAGGATTGGCTTAAGACTAAAATGGGCATTCAGGATGTAAGGATATGGGGTGATGAAAAAATTTACAACAAAACCGGGGTTTTTGGTGATCAGTCCAGTTTGGACCTCAATGAGGCGTGGATCGAATTGTCGTTTCTGAAGAACGCTTCACTGAAGGTCGGAAGGCAATACTTTGATTATGACGATTCGCGGCTGCTTTCGAACCGAAACTGGAACAACAACAGTGTTAAGTATGATGCTGTTTTGTTCAGTATTGTCAACGAGAAATATCAACTTCAGACAGCATGGTCATTCAACAACGAAAACGATGTTAATCTGGATGCATTTTATCCTTCAGGAAAGATGAAAAGTCTTGGTTTTGCAAGGTTTCAATATAATTTAACTCCATCATTGTACGCTTCGATTCTTGCTCTTGGATCGGGTTTTACCAGAAATGATTCCTCTGAAACAATATATGTCAGGGGAAGCTATGGCATTTATATCAGTTACCGGAATTCCGGGATTAATTCTTGGTTTAGCTATTATCACCAAAACGGGAAAAACGCACAGGGAACAAACGTTCGGGCTTGGAATCTGAATGCACGTGCCGACCGCTCGGAAGGCAGAATCAGGCCCGGATTCGGCTTTTCTCTAATTTCGGGCAACAGACTGACGGATGTATCAAACGACAATCTCTTTGATTTGCATTATGGGGTTCGTCACGCAACTTATGGCTATATGGATTATTTCAGCAACCTTCCAAAATCTACCGGAGGCGGCGGTCTCAACGACTTCTATGCAGTTGTTGACTTAACATTGAATGAAAAACTGAACTTGATTGCCGAATACCACTATTTCAGATTAAACAGCAGGGTTAACAATCCAACTTCATTAACAGTAAACTTTTATGACTATCCTTTAGGCTCAGAGATTGATCTATGGTTCAGATTACGATTCAGCCAGATGGTTTCGCTTAATGGCGGTTATTCAATCATGTTGCCCACTGGTACGCTTCAATTATTACAACAAACGGATTCACGAAAATCAGCTCATTGGGGTTGGCTTCAACTTACTGTTAAGCCAGTGTTTCTCACATACCAATAAACGAAAAAACCCGGTTTTTCCGGGTTTTCTCTACTATATTGAGTATATGCCTTAGCTTTTCATATAACGTCGCTCATTGAGATAAGCCCATACGGCCACTCCAAGAATGATGGCTACAGTGTAATAGACAAAAGTAGGAATCGGAACAGGGTCGCCGGCCGCATAAGAATGAAGTCCTGAGAGGTAGTAATTAACCCCGAAATAGGTCATGATCACCGAGCTGAAACCAACAAGGGTAAATAAGGCAAAGTTGTAGTCTGTCTTCAATCCCGGTGTGTAACCCATATGAGCAATAAAGGTATATACTAAAACAGTAACCAGTGCCCATGTCTCTTTCGGGTCCCATCCCCAGTATCTTCCCCACGATTCATTTGCCCATATTCCACCCAGGAAGGTGCCGATTGTCAGCAGATACAATCCTATGATCAACGAACGCTCGTTTATATGAGCCAGCTCCCTGATCTTTGATCTGAGGTGTTCATGATTTTTAGTTGATTTCAAAATCATCAATACCAGACTGATAAATCCAAGCAGAGCCCCAAGTGCCAAAAAACCGTAGCTTGCTGTTATTATGGAAACGTGGATGGTCAACCAATAGGACTTAAGCACAGGTACCAGGTTTGTGATCTCAGGATCCATCCAACTGAGGTGGGCCACCATCAAAATAATTGAAGCAAGAACAGATGTTGCCGCAATGGTCATCTGCGATTTTCGGGCAAAGATGAGGCCTGCAAGCACAGTGACCCAGGCAATATAAATCATGGTTTCATAACCGTTACTCCAGGGCGCCCTCTCAGCAATATACCAACGCATTGCCAGACCAACCGTCTGAAAAACAAAGAACAGCAAGATAATTATATAAAATATCTTCACAGCAAGATTAATCCATTTACGTTCTCTGAACAGGTTGATGAACACCAAAAACAGCATGATGACTCCCACAAGCCCATAATACTTACCCAACCTGTCGAAAATCAACATGTTATTGTAGATGATTTCCATTTTTGTTTGCAATGGTTGGGGCATTATATCTTCAGCAAAATTCCTTTGAAAGTTCTTTACACCATCGAGCAACAGATTAGCCTGATCCATGTCACCGCTATTGAGCGACATGAAATAATACGGCATTACTTCCGCAATGAAGGCCGAATCATCGGGGGCTATACCTGCGGCAGATTTTCCGGGTGTAAACCATGGGTTATGTGAGTCGCGTGGGTCGGGCAATACCTTTAGTAAATCACCCGTGTACACCATATACGAAATATTCACCCGTTCATCAACGGCGATAACGTCATTGTCGAACTTACCTCTTTCGGCAGGCTTTTTTTCATAGGCCTGGCTTACAAGGTCGCGAAGGCGGTAACCACCATTATCAGAAAAATCCAGAAAATCAATAAAAGCCGCATGACTGCCGTCAATACCCAAAAAGCTTTTCAACTGAGGATGTGAAACCTTTATCATTGGGATCATTTGCCAGCTTTCGGGTTGAGTGAGCATGCCAAGCAGCACCTGCTCTGGATTAAGTCCGTTGAAGGAATTTTTCCGTGCAACCTTTCTGAGCATTTCGCTGGCAAGTGTATTCATTGGTTTTAACCTGCCGTCATGATCCTGAACCAGTAATTCACCAAAGGAAGCTGCATGATCTACACTGATTATTTTGGTTTGCTCAACAGTTTTATGTTGCACATGCTGACTGAATGCCGGAACTGATAAAAGCATCAGCAGTATCACAATTGCAGATTTTCCTGCGCTATCTCTGGCTTTTCCAAGCAACCTTCCAAGCAGGGCAAACCGGCTGTGCCTGCTGAATAAAGCCAGCATCATTCCAAGTGTCATCAAAAAGTAACCTATATAGGTGAATATAGTGCCCCATAAGTCTTTATTCACGGATAAAACTGTGCCCATTTCATCACGGTCATAAGAAGACTGAAAGAAACGATACCCCCTGTATTGTAAGACATTATTCATAAAAATCCTGTAGGGACGCTCAACATTGTTGGCCGAGTCAATCAGGGTAACCTCGCTCGCATAGGAAGCCGGACTATTTGAACCTGGATATCTTTCGAGCTGAAAATCATTCAGTTTGATCGAAAAAGGCAGGTCCAGGACTTTGGCACCATACATCAGCCGAAGCTGAATGCCGTTTATGTCCACTTCGGTTGTTTCGCCAATATATCCGCGGCCTCCCCGCAGGGCTACTTCCTTTGTTTCATTACCAGATTGCAGTTTAACAATGAGGGCGTTCATAAAACTCATGTCTTTACCTGAATAAGTTTTGTAATCCACTTTTCCGTTTTCATAGATATCAGTGAGCACAATTCTGAGATCACCAATTCCATATAACTTTCGCATTTCGAACGGATGCCACTCACCTGCTGCCAGACTATCGCCCTCCCCTCCCATCATTGACATGGTCGTAATCACGAAAGGAGCATTTATCTTCAATTGATTTCCGCTATAGCTGAGGTTTATCGCTTCCGACTCAAAAGTCTGATCAAAAACGAAATGAAATCCCATAAAATCCCGGTGATCCCCCTGACGTAACGTCAGATTACTCCTTCCTGAAGAAGGGCTCGACACTACCATCACTGCATAAGGTTCGCCACCACTTTCGCCCCTGACCAGCATTTCCTGTGCATTGGGCACATAGCGGAGCGAGCTCATTTTCACCTTTTTATCCCCAATAGAAATGCTTTTTCTGAAAGATTTTTGATTCAGTGAAGAAATAAGGACTTCCTTGTCGGTATACACCATTTCATCTCCAACACTGGCTTCAGCCATCACATAGGTTATATCAGAAATCATAGTATTGACTGAGGCTCCTTCCCTTATACTCATGATGCCTTCATAGCTGATGAATCTGGTAATACCAGCACCGATGAGTATTACAATGAACGATATGTGAAAAATAAAAATGGTAAGCTTCTCACGTCTGTACATCTTGTATCGGAAAATATTGGCTACAAGATTTACACCCAACAAAACAAGCAATATCTCGAACCAGGTGGCATTGTAAACAACCGCTTTAGCTGCCGGTGTTCCAAAGTCATTCTCAATAAATGTAGCAACACCCGCCGAAACGGCAAAGGCAATGACCAACAACCCCATGAGTTCCATGGAGAACAGAACTTTAAGTATTCTTTTGAGCATATCAATATTTGTTGTTAGAGTTTTAATAAAACTGGTCAAAAATAATGAAAAGAAAGGATTTTTACAGTGATTCTTGACACAAACAGTGTGAAATTCTGAACAATAAACAAAGTCACTTATTTAAGTAATTAATTACCAAATAAATAAATTGAGTTACTATTCCCGATCTTTGATGAGTACATCAATGGCACCCACACCAAAGCGGCTTACGGAAGCCATCCGGCTTTTGGTACCTTCTACTTCTTCCAGAGCCTTTATTATGGCCTGTTTGAGCACACCGTTGCCGACACCATGAATATAGGTAACTTTTTCATAATCGTTTTCAATGGCACTGTCGAGGGTTCTTTTGAAATAATCCAGTTGGATACGGAACATATCTTTGCTGCTCAGTCCGGCGATATTATCGAGCAGTTCTCCGATATGCAGGTCAATCACAGCTTCTCCGCGTTCGGTTCTGTGCTTGTCGATCAATGAAGGCTCTTTACGGTGTTTTCTTATGGGCTCGGTTACACGGTCGAACTTCAGCTCGTGAGGCATAAAAGGAGTATCGAGCAAAGATGACAGATTCTGCAGGTTAATATGAAGCGCCTTTTCACCCAGAACTCCAAACAACTGATAGCTTCCCTCCTTGTAAAACCTGCCGGGTTTAATATCAAAAGGCGCGTGCAACGGAAGATAGATTTCTTTGCCGTGTTCAAAAACAAGCAAAGCCTGTATAACTCCGGTACACCAGTTGTTCAGATCTTCTCTATTTATGGTTTCGATCGTAACCTTGTTGTATGCGCCCATTTGGCCATAGTCAATATTACGAAAACCGCTTTCTTCCTGTACGCTGAACGAATAAAGCAATTCGGCCGGGCTGTGGTTTACCAGCACAACATCCAGAGGTCCAGTAAGTATCCATTGCTGCTCATGAGGCACAAAAGCCATATAAACACCTTCCGGTTCCGGATTTTTGGCAAAACGCCTTAGTTTTGCTTTACGGTGGTCAATTTCTTCTTCAAATACTTTCTGACCCTGTGATGTCAATGGCGCAGCAGTATGCTTTGTCTCTGCTTCTGAAAGGAGCCCGTCAGACACTAAATCCGAAGCCAGAACAGGTATCTCAAAACCATCTTCGATGGCGACCAACACCATACGTGTGTCAATCATTTTCACCACAACTCCGCCACCTTTCTCGTTTAAAAACTTAACACGATCGCCCTGTCTGAACATATTCTGATATTTTGGGCAAAAATACGCTTTATTAAGCATCTGCTTATGGATATGTAGTGATCATACGGAATGACAGGCGACTTTCCCCTAACCTTGATTATATGTATCTTTGTAGAGAAATATCTTATGAGCCATGTTAAACAAACGTTACTGTATCCTAAGCTTGTCTCTTTTTCTTCTGGCAGCCTGCACCCGGGATAAGTCAGAACCTGAATCCGGGGGCCTTCTTGTCCTCAACATTGAACACAGTGTGCAGCAAAATCCGCTGGTAGTTGATGATTTTCTCTACACAAACGAGGCTGGAAACAATTATATGGTCACCGAAATACAGTGGTTTTTCTCCGATATGGAGTTGATTGATGCGTCGGGCAATACATTTACCTTTCCTGAAGCAGAGCAGGTTTTTTATGTTGATACAGATATTGAAGCCACAAAGGAAATTAAGTTCAAAACCCGGATACCTGCCGGAAACTATAGCGGAATTAGGTTTATCTTCGGGCTTAATGAACAGAAGAACAAATCAAACCGCTTTGTAAACCCGCCTGAGTCATTCATGTTCTGGCCTGAATACTTAGGTGGTGGCTATCACTATATGAAACTCAACGGAAAGTGGATAAATCCTGATGGATTAACCGAACCATTTAATTTTCATCTGGGAATCGGGCAGGTTTATGAAACAAATAACCAGAATTATGCCTCATACACTTTTGGAGAAGCCAACTGCTATGAACATTGCGAAGGCTACCGGCCAGGCTCAATTCTTCCCTCCATTAAAGCATTCATTCATAATTATTTTCAGGTAAATATCGATGATATTTCTTTTAGTGTTGCTGATGGAAAGCAAACCAACCTGACTCTTGAAATGAAGGTTGAAAACTGGTTTCGGAATCCGCACACATACAACCACAACCAGTGGGGAGGAAGCATCATGCAACAGCAAGATGCCATGCAGATGGGATGTGAAAACGGACATGATGTATTTCAGGTAAAACCATCCGAATGAACAGATATTTCCTTTTTCCGGGGCTGATTATCATAATGCTTTTATCAGCCTGCCGGGATAAAAAAAGTGCTGAGGTTCCCGAACCCACTCCTTATGAAATCAATATTCCTTTTGCTTTTCCTTCAATACTTAACATTCCGGAAGACAATCCAATGACAGAAGAAGGAGTTCAACTCGGACGATACTTGTTTTATGATGGCCGGTTGAGCGGAAGGACACATCCTGATTCGCTTATGACATGCGCTACCTGCCACATTCAGGCCAACAATTTTGAGGCCGGCATTGACCATCCGGTATTTGAAGGAGGTATTGTACACGGGATTACTGGAAAAACAACCCATCATGTGATGCTTCCGCTAACTAATTTGGTTTGGAACCGAAGTGGATACGGATGGAGCGGTTTTATCTATCCTGAAAACGATCAGCCGTTCTACAGAAATCTTGAAGATTTTGTGTGGCTGGCAGTGATTGCGGAAGATGAACTCGCAGGTGACACCACACGGGTAAAAGAACTTTTTCAAGAAATTGATGGTTATCCTGACTTATTTCTTAAAGCTTTTGGAAGCAGCACAGTAACCTTTAAAAATATACAGCGGGCCATTGCACAATTCGTCAGAACCCTTATTTCGGCAAATTCACGTTTCGACAAGTATCTTCGTGGCGAGTTGCAACTTACCCAGAGCGAGCTTAATGGCTATGTATTATTCACCACTGAGGAAGGAGCTGATTGTTTTCATTGCCATGGTGGCGGTGGTAATCCGCTTTTTACTACCCACCTGTTCTACAATAATGGCAAAGACACTATATTTAATGACCCGCTCGATCGCTATTCGGTAACTGGCAATCCAATGCATCGAGGTGCATACAAAGCACCAACTTTAAGAAACATTGCATTGAGCGGACCATATATGCACGATGGCAGGTTTGCGACACTTGATGAGGTTATTGAGTTTTATTCGCATCATGTCAAGCTCAGCCCACAGGTTGATCCGTTGATGCATCATGTATTACGCGGAGGGATTCAACTCACCACACAGGAAAAAGCCGACCTCAAAGCTTTTATTCTTACACTTCAGGATGATGAATTTTTAGTAAATCCTGATTTCGGGCCTCCACCCTTGTTTCCGGATCAGAAGTGATTAGCTAAAAAAACATAATGATATTTCAGCCTGACTCGCTGATTCGCTTCAGCCTTGTATAATCCTTGATTGAAAGGGATTTACCCTGAAGATTAATCAGGCCGTCTTCATCAAACTTCTTCAACATTCGGATTACGGTTTCCGAACTCATACCAGAGAGTTCAGCAAGTTCCTTACGCGAAAGCGGAAGTTCAAACTCCTCTGACTTAAAGATTCGGTCGGCCAGACACAGGATTATATCTGCCAGTCGTCCAAAGGACTGTTTGTGCGTCAGACAAAAAAAACGTCCGTTAATTTGCGCACTGTTTGCGCTTAGTGTGTCGATCACATCCTTGGCAAAAGCCGGGTTGCGCATAAGCATCTCGCGAAAGGCAACGATCTCAATCTGTTTAATAGTCGAATCCACATAAGCCATTGCCGAATACTGGAAAGTTGTGTTCTCCTCACTCAATGAAGACAATCCAAATAGAGTTCCGGGAGGTACGATCTTCAGAACGAGTGTATTAACACCATCATCAATGAACACTTTGGCCAGACCGCTATCCATATACATCACATGGGAGGCAAAACTACCTTTCTTGGTGATTATTTCGCCCTTTTTGTAATCAATCACAACTGTTTTGGATTCAAGGAATGCAGCTTCTTCTTCATTTAACTTGTCGAAACACCTGCATTTGTGCATACTTACAGTGCAGCCGGTATATTGATCACGATTTGGCATTGAGTTTTCGGGCAATTTATGGCAACAAATATACAAAAATATCAGAACAATTACTGATCTGGATCAGTATTCGTGCTGTGCAAAAGCAGATTCTTTTACCACTCATAAGTAGTGTTAACATATTCACAAATATAGATTCATTGCGATCTTTACACAAAATTTCAGTTGTAGTGAACCGTAACCCAAAAGACATGAAAACACTTGCCAAAATCAGTCTTATTTTTTTGATTCCCACATTACTAATCACGGCTTGTTCAAAGAAAGACACTGAAGAGCCAGTTGTTGAACAAGGGTACTCTTCATGTATTGACTGTCACACCAACTATGCACATCTTCAAAAGGTATATACCCCTGACACAGCAGCACCGGCTGGCGGTTGTGGTGGCGAAGCACCACATTATGAACCCTACGACAGGGTTTTTATGGGTGGTGATGGTTTCGAAGCCTACAAGGCTTCGAGCCATTTCGAAATTGGCTGTACAACGTGTCATGGTGGAGTTGATAATACCGGCGACAAGACCGAGGCACACTCCGGCGACTTCATACGTCACCCCTCCGTTGACTATGAAAGAACATGTGGTGCGTGCCATGAAGAAGCCACAAAGTTTTTCGCAAACAGCATCCACAACGGATATGGTCAAATGCGCGCTGTTGCCTTAAGAAGTGGCTATCAAAGTTCGGATGATTTTGCCAAACTGCCCCAGCACCAAATCGACGGTTATAATGCAAATTGCGCTACCTGTCACGGCACTTGTGGTAATTGCCATGTTGTTCGTCCACCTATTGCAGGTGGTGGTCTGGCAGCAGGGCATAATTTCACAAAAACACCCGATATGCTCAAAACATGCGTTGCTTGTCATACCTCCCGCGGAGGCCATGCTTATCTTGGCGTTGCTGCCGGAACTGTTCCTGATGCCCACTTAACTAAACTACAATTCACCTGTCTGGCATGTCACAGCGGTCAGGAAATGCACGGGGAACCCGAAAAAGTAGAACAACGCTATGCTGCCAAGTTAAAACCTGAATGTACTGATTGCCATACCGATTCTCAGAAGAACAATATTTATCACCTGATGCATATTGATGACTTTAACTGTCAGGTATGTCACTCACAGGATTACAACAACTGTGGCAGTTGCCATGTACATGGCGATGGCGCCAGAATACCGGCCTACCTCGATTTCAAAATTGCAGTAAACCCGCTACCCGAATTAAAACCCGGTTTTAGTTTCACGCTTGTAAGACGCACACTTGCTGCTCCTGACAACTGGGAAAAATATGGTATTGATGAATATGCCAGTTTTGAAGCCAAACCAACATACAACTACACCTCTCCTCACAACATTCTTAAATGGACAAGCCGCACACAACGTGGACCAGGGCAATCATGTATGGACAATTGTCACATCAAAAATGTTGATGGGGAATTAGTGAACAAAGACCTTTATTTATTCCAGGACGACCTGCTTGAATGGGAAATGAGGGCTACTAAAAACATCACCGTAGATGGCAGATTACCTCAGGAATGGTTCAGCAAATATATTCAAAGCAATTGATTTACAAATAAATAAATTAATCATTCATTAACTCAAACACACATCGTTATGAAAAAACTCAATTATTTTTTGATTGTCAGTGTATTACTGGGATTTATTCTTACAACCTCCTGTAAAAAGGATAAAGATGACGAACCGAAGATCAATGAATCAGAAGTTTTAGCAACTTTTCTTGAATCAAGCGACTCACCTTATGGAAAAGATTTCGTAAATACTGACATGCCCACCATCATGTCAGCTACTGATGTAAACAATCTGAATCTTACCGGACAAGTCTATATCATTGATATGCGTGCTGCAAATGACTTCGCCAACGGACACATTGAAAATGCCGTAAATGTTCCGATCGCACAATTATATGAGCACATCAAGACCATCAATATGGCCAATTACGAAAAAATTGCTTTGGTTTGCTACACAGGCCAAACAGCCGCTTATGGTGCCTCTTTAATGCGTTTGATGGGATACAACAAAGTGTTTTCAATGAAATGGGGCATGTGCTCATGGAATGCTGATTTCTCAGGTGGATGGAATAACGCAATTGGCAATTCATTTGCATCCCAATTTGTTACAACTCCTACTGAAAAAGCTCCTGCAGGTGAAATGCCGTCATTAAATACAGGCAAAACCACTGGCCTTGAAATTCTTGAAGCACGTGTTGCTACCCTGCTCAGCGAAGGATATGGAAACGGAGTTGCTGCTGTTACCAACCAAACAGTATTTGGAAATCTGGGCAACTATTATATCGTGAACTACTGGCCAAAAGCCCAGTACGATGATCCGGGCCATATTCCTGGCGCAATTCAGTATACACCTAAAGAAAGTATGAAAATTGCTGCTGACCTGAAAACCCTCCCGACTGACAAGGCAATCGTACTGTATTGCTATACAGGACAAACAAGTTCGTTCCTTGCGGCTTATCTTCGTCTGTTGGGTTATGATGCAAAATCATTGCTCTTCGGCGGAAACGGAATGATTTATGACATTATGACTGAGAAAGGAATGACCACATTTAAAGCTTCAGAAATAATGGGTTACGACTACATTAAACCATAATTGTGATAGTATAATGGTGAATGAAGGGCGGCTCTACGAGTCGCCTTTTTTTTTAACAAAAATATGATCATGCCAATATACATTGGCCCCCAATGTTAATTTTTTTGCCCTGTTGGCTTTCGATACATTGATTGTATACCTTTGAAACACCAAAAACAAATCGTTATGAGTAAAAACTATCACAATCAGGCACCTCAAAGTGCTGTTTATGGACTCGGGTTTATTGGAGCAGCAGTCTATTACATTTCAATAGCAACAAGTTTCTGGACAGGAGTAGTGGGATTTCTGAAAGCCATTGTCTGGCCCGCATTCCTCGTTTACGAACTATTCAAATTTCTGGCACTTTAGGACTTCTCGCCGCTGTTATGGAATAAAACAGCAATCTGAAGTGGCGGTTGATTTATTTATTGTGATGTAACAAATCCATTGATTATGGCCATAAAAACATCCAGAAGTTCGGCAAACGGTTCTATATTGATCCACACTGAACTGTGCACAGTTTGCGGAAAATGCGTTGAAGTTTGCAAAGATTTCAGCTTGATCATCAAGGATAAAAAACTACAGGTAAATCCTGATCCGGTATTTGGTTGTATCGGTTGCGGACATTGCATGGCTGTTTGTCCGAACGATGCCATCGAAATCAGCGGTCGAACTTTGAAGCTGGACGACCTTTTCGAACTTCCTACACAGAAAGACGCAGCAACTTACCAAAACCTGCTGGCGTTATTAAACAGACGACGGAGTATCAGGGAGTTCACCGACCAGTGTATAGAACCTGAAATGATCGAACAAATCCTGACAGCAGCTCGTTGTTCACCGATGGGTCTGCCTCCGTCTGATGTACAGGTGCTTGTTTTCGACAGTAAAGAAAAGAACAGGGCATTTGCAGAAGATTTCTGCAAGTATCTGGAAGGAATGAGATGGCTTGTTTCGCCCTGGTTTTTGTGGTTGATGAGGCCTTTATGGGGCAAGGCAACCCATGAGGTTTTTTCCGGTTTTGTTAAACCATTATTCAAAGTATACACCGAAAAAATGAAAGAAGGGATCAACGCAGTTACCTATGATGCACCGCTGGCCATATATTTTTACGGAACACCTTTCTGCGACCCGGCTGACCCCATTGTTGCCGCTACAAACGCTATGATCGCCGGTGAATCGCTCGGTCTTGGAACCTGTATGCTGGGCGCTGTTCATCCTTTGATACAACAAGGTAAAAATGCGAAAAAATTCAGAGAGAAACACGGAATACGAAGCAAAAGCCGGGAAGGCTTGTTTGTGATCTTCGGTCACCCTTCAGTAACATATCAGAAAGGAATCAAACGGACCTTTGCCGCTGAGGATATCTACCAACAACAATAATTGACCAATATACAACAATTTTAGTCTTTGTTTAACAGAACTGTGACCGAAAATACTTTTTCAGTAGAAAATGCATAAAGACATTCATTGACTGATCAAATGTATTTTAAACTTTTTACGAATTATAATTGATTCTGCGCGCTTAATAAAAAAACAGTGTTTTGATTACTTTTCAAGACCCCAACCCGAAGGGCAGACCCATATCTTTGTATTCAATCTTTATCTGCATGCAAAAGCCGGTTTCAAAGTTTAAAAGAGAAACTAACTAATTAACAATATCTAATTCAATCTGTTATGAAAAATAGAAATGTATTATTGACAATCGCCTTTTTGGCGTTGGGCATACTGATTACAAGTCTGCCCGGTTGTAAAAAAGATTCTGATTCAGCCGAAAAGGCCGAATTTGCCGTGTTAGATGTCAGTGCCGAATCACTTTGGAATTATATGGCAGTAGCACAAAACGGCAGCAATATGATGGTAAAAGCATCCGGTGGTGTAGTACAGGAAGTATTCTACAAACCAACAGCTTCTCAGGCAGGATATTCAATTATGATGAATGCTTCAGGAAGACCCGAGAAGGTTGTCATCAACAACAATATCGTATTGCTGAACAATTTCGTTTCCAATAAAGTAGATGCGGCTGTCGTGCTCCCTGACGGTACGATCAAGGTAATGCGCGAAGTAGAATCAGGCTTCGACATCAGCACATTGAATTCGATCACCATTGCAGGCAATGACGACTGGCAGAATATGATGAAGTTTGTGGGACAAGCCACAAGCATGACTGCCGGAACACTTGTAAAAGTCAGTGCAACAGGCACCGGAGTGATGATACCGGCCGAATCTATCGGCTTTGGTGCTCAGGTGCTGACCAAAGCAGGATCAGTTGGCCTTGAAGGGGACAAAACCAAACTCTCGATGCTGAATGCCTCCTCGGTTGAAATCCTGACATCTGTTGCCGGCTGCAGCACTGTTGACATGAACTGCATCCTCAACAGCACTACCGAAGCAACGACGATTACACAAGCATCTGTTGCATTTATAGCATCCAAAGAAGAAATCGTCAACACAGCTGAAGGCGTTTTGATTGGTGGTCATGGCGACATTCAGGTAAACCTCACCTGGAGCACCGAAGGCGATGTTGATTTGTGGGTAACTGACCCCAATGGTGAAAAGGTCTATTGGAACAGTCCAACCTCAAGCAGCGGCGGTTATCTTGATGTTGACAACACCGAAGGTTTCGGACCTGAAAACATTTTTTGGGAAGCTGACAAAGCTATTAACGGAACCTACAAAGTGGAAGTTGATTACTTTGGTGGCAGCGTGCAAACAACCTATTCCGTGCTCATCATCCTCGACGGTGTGGTGCAAAATGGCGGCCAACCCTATACAGGACAACTAAACCCGGAGGAAACAGTGGTAGTAACTGAATTCACCTATGGCACCAAATCAACCCCGGTATTTATCAATCATGTTAGAAAAAATCAGGGACAAAAACTCATTAAATAGACATAAATCGGCAAATGTTACAGCCATAAAGATAACCTGACAATCAACCAACAGCACATTATATAGTGCTAAGAACTCCGTACTTTTGTGTACGGAGTTTTTTTGTTCAAGCTGTAAAGATTAGTGACTAAAAAGCTGCTCCAACGATATCATTGAGGTTGTTTTACGTTATTTGCAGCACTATTTTAAAAACAAAATGATCATGACTAAAGAAACCAAAACCATGAGCGGAGTCATCCTGCTCTCTGTTCCCTCAATTGCTTATGGGGGCTACTTTTTGCTTGGCGTGCTCAGCGGAAACTACCCTGAACTGGAACTCACAGGTTTTCAGCAAGCCATGTTTCGTTCCGGACACGCACATGCCGGTGTGTTGGTTATTCTGTCGCTGATTGCACAGATTTTTTGCGATCATGCTAAGCTGTCAGATGCATGGAAATGGGTGGCCAGGGTAACGTTACCTGCGTCAGCATTGCTCATCAGCGGCGGATTTTTTGCAGCTGCCGGCTCACCCGGAAGTACCGAACCAAATGCAATGATATTTATTCTCTATCTGGGAATTGCTGTACTTGTGGCCGGACTTGTTGTACTTGGTGTTGGGTTACTGCGGGGTGCAAAAAATTAATGTTCGTTTGTCAGGATCCTACGACCTGAATATAACTTCAGTTGCTTTTTGCCAAAATCAATCACAGCATTGAATTGCCGGAGCAGGTCGCTGCCCAGCACACCAACTACTACAGGCAATCCCAGTGTTTTGTATGTCTCAAGCAAGTGACTCAGATTAAGTGCCACTGCCTGATAATCTTTAATTGTTAGCTGCCCGAAAGAAATTGAATCTATAGTGGCAACAAAACTGGGCATAGTGCTTGTTCCCAAACCCACGGACATCTTTTCATTACCGGCAAGCGAATCGACGGAACACAGCGATTGAATCCTTGAACTGTCGAATACTGTCCGCGAGGCTCCTGTGTCGATCAGAAAGGAAGCATCTTGTCCGTTTATCTTTCCATCTACGATCAGGTGAAAGCCATCTTCCTCAATGACAATCATCTGCAAAGGCAACCTGATAATATTCAAGGGATCAGAAATTGGGTTTCAGTGCGTACTTGTTATAGAACTCTTCGATGATGCGTACAGCTTCTTCAGCAGT
Source organism: Bacteroidales bacterium (assembly GCA_024710405.1). Taxonomy (GTDB): domain Bacteria; phylum Bacteroidota; class Bacteroidia; order Bacteroidales; family F082; genus UBA6192. The sequence continues at coordinate 160,797 of JANJUV010000011.1, read as the reverse complement.
GTCAACTACTGTGAAAATATCCAGGTCGTCGGGACTAATCATTTTATCATCGAGCATACGCTTTTTGATCCACTCGACCAGACCGGCCCAATAGGCTTTCTTGACAAGCACAATCGGAAACTTAACCAGTTTTTGGGTTTGAACAAGTGTGATGGCTTCAAAAAGCTCATCCATAGTACCAAAACCGCCCGGCAACACGATGTAGCCCTGTGAATAACGCATAAACATCACTTTCCGCACAAAGAAATAGTCGAATTCGATGTATTTGTCGGGGTCGATAAAGGGGTTCGGTTGTTGTTCGAAAGGCAAGTCGATATTGATGCCTACAGATTTACCTCCGGCAAAATGGGCTCCTTTATTTCCGGCTTCCATAATGCCGGGTCCGCCACCGGTGATAATGCCAAAGCCTTTTTTGGTAAGCAGATAGGCAATTTCTTCGGCAAGCCTGTAATATTCATGGGTCATCTGTGTTCGGGCCGAACCAAAAATGGCTACACATGGCCCTATGCGCGCCAGTTTTTCGAAGCCATCCACAAATTCAGACATTATTTTGAACACAGACCACGAATCATGGGTTTTTATTTCGTTCCATGTTTTGGCTTTGAATGCCTTTCTGATCCTTTTTTCGTCTTCCTGGTTATTCATCAGATTCCTTCCTTATCACTGAAATACTTCATGAACTGCACCCGCTCGAAAACTCCAGGATTGTCGTATTTGTTCTGCGACAACAATCCCCTGAACTGTTCCACGGAGTCAAAACCTTTATTTTCCATCCAATCGCGCAGTTCCTGCTGCATGATACCCAAATAGCTGATTCCATGCCTGTAGAGAGCACTGGCTACCTGTACGGTGTTTGCACCTGCAAGCAATAATTTGATGGCAGACTTTCCGTCTGAGACGCCGGTAGAAGCACTCATGTCGCAACCCACCCTTCCATTCATCATGGCAATCCAGCGAAGCGGCATAGCCAGCTCTCCTGAAGCACTGAGCACATGTGAGGCGCTTACTTCCATTCGGTCGATGTCGATATCAGGGCTGTAGAACCTGTTGAACAGTACTATGCCACCGATGCCGGTAAAAGAAAGATCCCGTATTACCTGAGCGAGGTTGGAAAAATAGAAACTTATTTTCAATACTACAGGAATCTTCACTTTTGACTTAACGTTCTTTACGATCTCGAAATACAGTTTTTCGGTGTCGCCGGCAGAATGATTCAGGTTTGAAGGCAAAACAAAAACATTCAACTCAAGTGCGTCAGCCCCTGCTTTCTCAATTTCGGAGGCAAAACTCGTCCATTCGAATGCGCTGCGGCAATTAACCGATGCGATCACCGGAATTCCTACAGCTGACTTGGCATCACGAATCAGTTGCAGATATTTACCCAGATTCTCGTGTCTGATGCGTACATCGAGATAATCCAGAAACTCTTCCCTGCCCGTTTTTTCGGCCTCTTCGCGGAGAGTTTTGTCATACTCAAGCGTAATCTCTTCTTCAAAAATCGATTTCAGTACAACTGCACCGGCACCATATTTTTCTATTTGTTCGATTTTCTGAACCGAATCCGTAAACCCCGAACTGGCAGCTATTATTGGACTTTTCAGGGACATTCCGAGGTATTTGCACGAAAGATCAATCATAAAAACATTGATTAATGATGAAACAAAAGGTATAATAAGTGCCTGATTGAAACACAGCATAAAAATAGAATATAAAGGCAAATGCACATGATCAACCGGAAAACTTTTTATGATTTTTATGCAGAGTGTTTATTCTGACTTAGTCTCTACATCTGTAACTCGCTTCTCAGGTATGCTGCCGTGTGGCTTTTAGGATGTCTGCTTACCTCTTCGGGTGTTCCTGTGCACCAGATTCTTCCACCCCCTGAGCCACCCTCGGGGCCAAGATCGATGATGTAGTCGGCCATTTTGATGACTTCCATATTGTGTTCGATGATCAGCACCGTATTTCCTTTGTCGACCAGTTTGTTAAGCATATCGAGCAGCACCTTGACATCTTCAAAATGCAGTCCTGTTGTAGGCTCATCCAAAATATAGAGTGTTTTTCCGGTGTCTTTTTTTGAAAGTTCAGAAGCCAGTTTTACCCGTTGGGCTTCCCCTCCAGAAATGGTGGTTGAGGGTTGTCCGAGGCTGATGTATCCCAATCCCACTTCACGCAAAGTCTTCAATTTGTGTGCAATAGAAGGTATGTTCTCAAAAAACTCTACAGATTGTTCAATAGTAAGATTGAGCACATCATTGATAGATTTTCCTTTGTAGCGAACCTCAAGTGTTTCACGATTATACCGCTTGCCGTTGCATTCCTCACACACAACCATCACATCGGGCAGAAAATTCATTTCGATGATCCTGACGCCAGCCCCACTGCATGTTTCGCATCGGCCGCCTTTCACATTAAACGAGAACCTGCCGGGTTTGTATCCCCTAATTTTCGATTCAGGAAGTTCGCCGAACAGTTTTCGGATCTCATCAAAAACCTTGGTGTAGGTTGCAGGATTCGATCGCGGGGTGCGCCCTATGGGCGATTGATCAATTTCGATTACCTTATCTATATGTTCGAGTCCGTGAATGCTTTTGTATGGAAGTGGCGTTCTGACCGACTGATAAAAATGTGCGCTGAGGATGGGATAAAGTGTTTCGTTGATCAGACTCGATTTACCGCTCCCCGAAACCCCGGTTACACAAATGAGTTTTCCCAGCGGTAATTCCAGGTCAACATTCTTCAGGTTATGTCCATTTGCACCCAAAAGCACAATACTTTTACCCACAAAACCTTCACGTCGCTTCAAAGGCACTTCTATTCTCTTTTTGCCGCTGATGTAGGCACATGTAAGGCTATTGCATAAAAACATATCACCCGGTTTGCCCTGTGCCACAATCTGACCACCATGCACACCCGCTCCCGGCCCAATGTCCACCACATGGTCAGCAGCAAGAATAGTATCGCGGTCGTGCTCCACCACAATTACCGAGTTACCGAGGTCGCGTAATTGTTTCAGCGATCCGATCAATCTGTGGTTGTCACGCTGATGCAGCCCGATACTGGGCTCATCGAGAATATACAAAACCCCTGTGAGTTGGGACCCAATTTGGGTGGCAAGCCTGATGCGCTGTGATTCACCACCCGAAAGTGTATTTGCAGGACGGTTCAGACTCAGGTAATCGACGCCTACTTCGAGCAGAAAACTGAGTCTTTTAATTATTTCCGACAAAATTTCCTTGGCAATCAACATCTGCCTTTCGCTGAGATGATTCGGCAAATCCGCAACCCAGTCATGTAAACGGCTTATGTCCATTGAGGCCAGTTCAGCAATGGATTTACCTTGAATTCTAAAATAAGACGCTTCCTTTTTGAGCCTCGAACCCTGACATTGCGGACAAACGATATGATTCATGAAGCTGTTGGCCCACCGCTTGATTCCCGGACTGGCGTTTTCGTTGTTCTGGCTGTTGATGAAATTGATTATCCCTTCAAACTGCAGCGTGTAGGTATTGATCACTCCCATGTATTCGCGCCGCACTTCAATGCTTTCGCTGCTGCCATAAAGGATCACATCAATGGCTTCATCGGAAATATCGCGGACAGGTGTAGATAAAGTAAAGCCGTAACGGGTTCCAATGGCCTCAAGCTGACTGAAAATCCAATTGTTCTTGAGTTCGCCCAACGGGACAAGTGCGCCGCTTTTGATACTTTTCGAAGGATCAGGGATGATTTTTTCGAGGTCAATCTCTGTAATCTCGCCCAGTCCGGTACATTTGGGACAAGCACCATAAGGTGAATTAAACGAAAAGGTGTTTGGTTCAGGCTCATCATACGACACACCTGAATCCTGACACATCAGTGTACGGCTGAAATAGCGCAACATATTTGTATCCTGATCAAGCACCTGCATCAAACCGCGTCCGTGTTTCAGGGCTGTCTGAACTGACTGTGCCAATCTGCGATCGTGCTTTTCATCCCCCAATTCAACCTGGAAACGGTCAATAACAATCTCAATATCATGAGTCTTATACCTGTCGAGCTGCATTCCGAAGGCGATCTCGCGCACTTCACCGTCCACACGTACACGGGTGAATCCGGCCTGCCTGATCTGGTCGAACATTTCGCGGTAATGCCCCTTGCGTGCCCTGACAACCGGAGCCAGAATGATGATTCGGCAATGAGCAAACGTTTCGAGTATGAGTTGTGAAATCTGCTCTTCGGAATAGCGCACCATTGGCTTACCGGTGACATAGGAATATGCATCCGAAGCACGTGCAAATAAAAGGCGAAAAAAGTCATAGATCTCGGTGGTTGTGCCTACCGTTGAGCGGGGATTCTTGTTCACTGATTTCTGCTCGATGGAAATTACCGGACTCAATCCTGTAATCTTGTCCACATCAGGCCGCTCCATATTGCCGATAAACTGACGGGCATAAGCCGAGAACGACTCCATGTACCGACGCTGGCCTTCTGCAAATATGGTATCAAATGCCAGAGATGATTTACCACTGCCGCTTAAACCTGTAATCACAATCAATTGGTTACGCGGAATTTTGAGATCGATGTTCTTCAGGTTATGCACCCTGGCACCATAAACCTCAAGGTATTGGTCTTCTGCAGGGTCGAGGCTATTCTTCAAGGAATCCATCATCGGTTATTTCATCATCAGGTGCAACTACCCGCAATAACAACGAATCCTCGACAGACTTGTGCGTCAAGGCAAAATCTCCTTTCGGGATTTTAATCTCGTATTCGCGGCCACGTTTCACATTCAGTTTATCTGATCTGAGCCACGGATTGAAGTACTTCAGCAATTTATAACTGATACCTTTGTTTGCTGCAAAAGCAGCAAGATCATCTACATCAGAAGAAACCTTCACCGTTTCGTATTCCAGCGGCGGATAGAGCCTTTCCACTTCAGGATAAAACCCATAGGTCTCGGGGCTGGTGTAAATGAGTTTTATGGCCAGAATACGGTGCAGGTAACGATCTGTTTCTTCGGCCATATGAAGATCGAAGTATGAAGTCGCCTTCTGATTTTCAATAAAGCGCGCAATTCTTTTCTGTCCTGCATTGTAGGATGCCGCCACCAATGACCAACTCTGAAAGCGTTCGTACGACTTCAAAAGATAGCGACATGCGGCTCTGGTTGACTTCTCCACGTGGTAGCGCTCATCAACTTCCTTATTCACTTCAAGACCGAATTCCTTGGCCGTGCCCTCAAGAAACTGCCAGAAACCAACCGCTCCGGCAGGAGAACGAGCATTTGTGAGGTTACTTTCGATCATACACAAAAAGCGAAAATCATCCGGAATTCCATATTCTTTTAATATTGGATCAATCACCGGAAACCAGCGATTCGCCCTCTTCAGCAACATTAAGGTAGAACTGTGCCAATATGTGTTTATGACGAGTTCCCGCTCGAGGCCTTCGCGAACGTAAAACAGCCTGAGCGGAACTTCTTCACCGGCAAAGGTCATGCTCTCAGGAAGATCGATACTCAAGATTTTACCATCTGTTTCCTCTTTATCATTTTGCAGTGAAACATTCAAGGTTGAAAGAGATAGTGCTTTTTTGTGGTCCTCAGATCTTAGATACCACATCCAGAACACCGAAGAAACAATCAGTGTACTCAAAAAAACAATGACAACATTCTTAATCATGGATGATTATTCTTCACTAACCTATAACAGGAAAATTATTCAATACTGTTGATTTGTGTGCCTTACTGACATCAAAAAGGGCTGATAAAATCTTTGAATAGTGGCGCCTGCATATCTTTCTCGGAAAGAATCGGTGCAGTAACGCCCCAGTCGATGGCCAGATCGGGGTCGTCCCAACGGATGCTGCCTTCAGAGGCTTTGTTGTAAACATTAGTGCATTTATAAAAGAAAACGGTGTTGTCCTCTAAGGTAACAAAACCATGAGCAAAACCCGGAGGCACCCAGTACATCCATTTGTTGGATTCGGTTAACACGATCGAGGCCCATTGACCATAAGTAGGCGAACCTTTGCGGATATCTACGGCAACGTCAAGGACAGAGCCCTTCATCACCCGCACAAGCTTTCCCTGAGCATATGGCGGAGCCTGAAAGTGCAAACCTCGCAGCACATTCTTCATCGATTTTGACTCATTGTCCTGCACAAAATTCTGGTCTATGCCTTGATTAAGAAATTTTTCCTTATTGTAGGACTCAAAGAAATAGCCCCTGTTATCTTCAAAGACAAGAGGCTTAACAATCAACAGATCAGGAATTTTTGTTTTTATTATTTCCATTTTTATTATATAATATTCGTTGATTTGTTGATTTATTTATTAACCTAGAACCCGAAACCCGAAACCCGAAACCCGAAACCCGAAACCCGAAACCCGAAACCTGAAACCCGAAACCCAAAACCCAAAACCCGAAACCCTACAAGTGTATCACTTCTCCGTAGGCATCCGCTGCTGCCTCCATAATTGCCTCGGACATGGTCGGGTGTGGGTGAACAGTTTTAATGATTTCGTGACCGGTTGTTTCCAGTTTACGTGCTGCGACTGCCTCAGCAATCATTTCAGTCACATTGTCACCGATCATATGACAGCCTAGCCACTCTCCATATCTGGCATCGAAGATCACCTTTACGAAACCTTCCTTGTTACCGCCGGCAGAAGCTTTACCGGAGGCAGAAAAGGGGAATTTTCCCACTTTAATTTCATACCCTTTTTCGATGGCCTGTTTTTCGGTGAGGCCGACTGAAGCCACTTCGGGGTTGGTGTAGGTACAGGAAGGAATGTTTCCGTAGTCAACAGGTTCGGGATGGAGCCCGCAGAACGCTTCCACGCAGGTGATGCCTTCATGAGAGGCAACATGTGCCAATGCGGGGCCGTGAACGATATCACCAATGGCGTACACCCCCGGTATGTTTGTCCGGTAATATTCGTCAACAACCACTTTACCATGTTCATATTGTACACCAGCTTCGTCAAGTCCCAGGTCGTCGAGATTGGTGGCAACACCAACCGCAGAAAGTACGATTTCAGCTTCAACAATCTCTTCACCTTTCTTGGTCTTTATGGTTACCTTGCACAACTCACCGCTTGTATCCACTTTCTCCACGGTGCTACCGGTCATCACCTTCATTTTGGCCTTTTTAAATGAGCGTTCGAGTTGTTTCGACACCTCTTCGTCTTCAATGGGCAGGATGTTGGGCATATATTCCACGAGGGTAACATCAACACCCATTGAGTTGTAGAAAAATGCGAATTCCGAGCCGATGGCACCAGAGCCGACAACTACCATCGATTTGGGCATGGAAGGCAATACCATAGCTTCGCGGTATCCGATGATTTTTTTGCCATCAATGGGCATGGAGGGGAGTTGGCGCGACCGGGCTCCGGTGGCCAGGATGATGTGGTCCGCCTCGAGTTCTTGCACCTGATTATCGGATGAAGCAACCTTCACTTTATTGTTACCGAGCAGGCTGCCAAAGCCGGCCACAAGGTCAATTTTATTCTTTTTAAACAGGAACTGAACGCCTTTGCTCATTCCATCGGCAACATCGCGGCTCCGTTTGACCACGGCTTGAAAATCAGGCTTCGGGGCTGAATCGAGCATGATACCGTAGTCAGCAGCGTGTTTCATGTAGTTGAACACCTGAGCGCTTTTCAACAAGGCTTTTGTGGGGATACATCCCCAGTTGAGGCAAACTCCACCGATTTCACTTTTTTCAACAACGGCAACCTTTTTTCCAAGTTGCGAAGCACGGATGGCAGCCACGTATCCGCCGGGGCCGCTGCCTATTACAATAACATCATATTTCATAGCTAAGTATCGTTTGGTTGGAATAATTCAACCGCAAAAATATGAAATATTCCAGCCTTATCCAGCCAAATGTGCTTATCTTTGTTCAGGCTCCCGGCAAATTAATACCCACTACTTGCGCAACAGCCGGATTATTAAAGGGGTTCCGGCAGCCGGGAGTTTTTTATGAAACAGAAAATCACTGCCTATTCCTTTGTTGTCGTGCAGTTTGCCTGCCTGATATACATTTTTGTTTCGGGCGGATTTCTGGCCGAATCCATCAATGGTCTGCTTGTGGAAGTTGCGGGCCTGATACTTGGCATCTCGGCAATCCTTCAGATGAAATTGGGCAATTTCAACGTGGCACCGCTTCCCAAATCGGGTGGAGAACTTGTCACTTCCGGTGTTTATAGTCTCATCCGGCATCCGATGTATCTGGCACAATTACTTGTGGTGGCAGCGCTAACAGTAGATTATTACTCACACGCACGCCTTTTTGCCGTGCTCCTCCTGTTTACCGTCCTTGTGTTTAAACTTCATTTTGAAGAAAAACAACTGAAGGTGCAGTTTGATGGATATGAGGAATATATGCAGAAGACCTGGCGTTTGATACCCTACATCTACTGAGCTTTCCATTCAAAATCCAACAGCACCTTTTGACAGAAGATGAATATCCGGTATGCTGCAATTTTGACAGTCCAAAGTCCTATTATTTGCCTTAGGAAATCATATGGCACAAGGTTTGATTTCTGGCTAACCAAAAGAAATTAACATGTCAGTTAAGACGATTCATTCTGCCAACGAACTCAACGAGAACCTCCGAAAAGGGCTGAAAAGCTACCTGTTGCTCTACAAATCCGGTTCTGAAACCAGCGAATGCAGCCTCAAAAGCCTCCATGCAGCATCAGAAAAAGCCAAAGGCATTAACCTGATGGCAGCAGATGTTAATCTGGTGAAGGACATACACGCCCGTTATCAGGTAATCTCGGTGCCAACGCTGTTAATTTTCGATGGCTACGAATTCACCAACGTGGTCAAAGGCTGCAACGATCCGGCCTTCTATATTTCCCTTTTTGAAGAATCGCTTTATCAGGCGCGGATTCAGGATGGAGAAAAGCGCCAGAAAAGGGTTGTGGTGTACACTACCCCAAGTTGCTCATGGTGCACTACACTTAAAAACTATTTGAAAAGCAATCAGATAAGGTACACCGAAATTGATGTTTCGCGTAACCAGCAGGCCGCCGAAGATATGGTCAGAAAAAGCGGTCAGCAAGGCGTGCCCCAAACCGATATTGAAGGCGAAATCATTGTTGGTTTCGACCGCAACCGCATCAATAACATACTTGGAATTCAACAACAATCAAATAATTAAAACTAACTGAAATGAAAGAATTACAACCCCTGAACGAAAATGTGATCCTCGACCTCACCGAGGACAAAAGCGAACTAAAAACAGCTTCCGGGATCATCATTCCCGACACGGCCAAGGAAAAACCCCAGATTGCCAAGGTAGTTTCTATTGGAAACGTGGAAAACCCTGCCATAGTCGTTGGCGATTCGGTGCTCTTTAAGAAATACTCAGGAACTGAGGTTACCTACGAAGGTCGTAAGCTGCTTGTGATTCCCTATGGCGACCTGTTGGCCAAAGTGGTGGAAACTGAAGCCATCTAGCCGGATAAATCATAAAAGAAAAAGCAGCTTGTATCTAACAACAGGCTGCTTTTATTTTTAAGAAGGAATTTGCTTACCTGTTGACCAGTTTATGTGTTTCGCTGCGCTGACCGTCAGAAATCCGGACAAAATACACACCTGCCGGAAAGCCGCTCATATCCAGCAAAAAACTTCTATCGTTTTCAATGCTGCTGCTTAAGAGCTTAGTTCCGTTGGTATTGAAAAGTTCATATGTACAGTTGGCCGCAAAATAATTGCCCGGATCAATGGAAAAACGGCCGTAGCCCGGGTTTGGCGAAAGCAGTCTGGAAGTCAGGTTCACTTCTGCAATCTCGTTTTCATTCATGATATCTGTTGACCTGAAACTGAATGCCTTGAAAAACAGTCCTGAATCATAAATCCTGTCGCCCCCATCGGAGATGGCAAGTTTCAGATGATAGGTTTCCAATGGCTCAACTTCGGCGAAAATATCAATGAGTGTTGTGTATCCGTCGTATTGAATGTGATTGTTAATAGCCGGATCCCAGTTATTGACATAATATTCCTGGTTGGTTACTGCATTCACATTATTGATAGATATCATGGTTGAACTATTTGGCAGTGAGGCAATATTTACTGCATCATTGATGTATGGTCCCTCGATACCGGGTCCTGACAGAAAGAATCCAAACTTATCGTTGTAACTGGAATTGTTTGGTGGGGCAAACTCAGGGTATTCCTCCGAGGCAAAACAAAACCTAAAAGTGATGTATTTGGCAAAAGGGATGAAATCGAAATTCATAACGCAAGCGTCTAAGGATGTACCTCCATCAAATTTGGACAGGTCAGGGTCTCCATTAGATCCATTTGAATAACCATGACTCGAAATATCATTAGGTCCATTAGCCAGATAGGCTAAACCGGAAGTCATTAAAAACCCATCGTTAAGCCCAACTCCGGTATTGCCGGTAAAACTACCGCTGGCCTGAGGAAACCCCAGATAGGACACATTAAACACCTGAACCCCTGTCCCGACAAATATGTCCTGTATCATCTGTTCGGCTTCCTGTTGGGTTTGGTTTTCGGTGATGACAAGTGGCTGTGCAGTCGAATGATTGACAAAAAACAGACAAAAACACAACACAACCGGCATCAAGTGACGTCTGACAATATGCAATTGTGATTTCATAAGAATACGCTTTGTTTAAGGTTTGAAAAATCGCTGAAAGTTAATCAAATTATTGAATAACTAACTTCCTGTACCACAATTTTTCTCCGGCAACCACCCTGATCGTGTACAAGCCCGAATGGAGCCTTCCCTGATGATTCAATTGAATTTCATTACCTTCAAAAGAACTGTACATCAACTTTTTTCCGTTTGCATCGAGCACTTCCACTGTTTTTTGTGTCGCTTCTGCGACAGGAAAGCTGACCCGAAAAAACTCCCGTGCCGGATTCGGATACAGCATCGGGCCCCCTGATTCCAGAGATACCAATCCTGTCGGCATTGCATCCGACAAACTCCCCTCCTCAAGGAAAATGCCAGAGTCATAAACCCTGTCTCCGGCATCGCTGATGGCAATTTTGACACGATAGGTTTCAAATGGCGTAACAGTTGCCTCGGCCCTCATGGGGACTGTGTAACCATCGTACTGGATATTATTATTCTGAACCGGATTCCAGTTGGCAACATAATACTCCGTATGACTTTGGCTGTTGACGGTGTTGATTGAAACAGGTTCGTCAGTGCCCGGAATCAAAGCGATATTGACAGCATTGTTGCCAAAAGGGCCATCAAAACCCGGGCCGTAAATGAATATACCAAACACATCGTTCCATTCAACATTTACACTCTCAGGATATTCCTCTGAGGCAAAAACATAATTGATTGAGAAATAGCCTGTAGTGGATATGAAACTGAATTCTATTATACTGGCATCCATGGAGTTTTCACCAGCCAAAAGGGTAAGGTCAGGGTCGCCGGGGGTATTACTGCTGTAGCCCGCTCCTGGAGATGTATTGGGTCCTTTGGCCAGTAACGCTTTACCACTCGTGAGCAAAAAACCGCCGGTGAAGCCGATACCGCTGTTACCGGTGAAACTTCCGCTGGCCTGAGGGTAGCCTGAGTAGACCACATCGAATACCTGCAGTCCTCCTTCCACAAGCACTTCCATAAATACCTGTGCACTTTCTTCCGCCGACTGATTCTCTATCACCTCAAAGGGTTTCTCCTGAGACCATGCTGTTGCGTTGATGAACACGAGTATAAAAACGCCAAATAATAAATGATTAAAAAAGTAAAAATGTGTTTTCATAAGCTGTTGTTTATTGTTGGGCAGCCAAATCTATACAATTTTCTTAAGCAACCGATAAATTATTTAGAATGTTTCAAAATAAGCTGATACATTCAATGGGCTCTTTGTCAAAAGTCTGCAAACAGACTGAAATAAAATGGATACAGGTATGAGTATCCAGCGAAATCAATAAAAAAAAGCCGCAGAAACATCAACTTCTGCGGCTTTTTCTTGAAATTAATAAGAACTTCCTATTTCAGGACCACTTTCATGGTTCCAATGTTATTGTCCTGGTGAATGATAATCGTGTACACCCCTTTTGGCTTATCAGTCAAATCAATACGGATTTTATTACCAACATTAACCTGAGTTGCCATTACCTTTTGTCCTGATGCGTGCAATACTTCAAGTTGCGCTATACTGCCTGTTGTGCCAGCTACATTCAGTTCAATAATTCCATCGGTTGGATTCGGAAAGGCACTGATGCCGATCGAATTTTCATCATCAGTCAGACCGGTGCAATCGAGAAACTCTATGCGCACTTCTTCAGAACGCGTCACACAACCTTCAGCAGAAATAAGGTCAACCCAGTAGGTTTGCATTCCGTAGCCAAATCCAAGTGTGTCAACAGTGATGGTGGGTTCGGTGGAACCATTCGACCAGAGCAAGCCGAAATTAGTAACATCCGGTGTAAGATGCCAGTTTTCGTTACCACATAACAATGTGTCGGGTCCAAGTTGGGCCACCGGTGGAAATTCATAATAGCTAACACTGGTTGAATCTGAAGCTGAGCAGCCGATGGGACCGGATACAAGCACCCAGAATTCGTGCATGCCATAGCCGGATGTGGCTTGAGACACATTGATTGTTTGTGTGGTTTCACCTGTTGACCATAAGTAACTGAATCCCTCGCTACCGGCATCCAGCACCACAGCCTGCTCACCGCAAAACTCCTGTGCAGCCGTGAGGGCAACTAACGGATAGGGATAAACCATTACGGTCAGATCTTCGAAATACTCATCTTCGCCATCTGTGACAGTAATGGTGTACATAGTTGTAACCTCGGGTGAAACAACCGGGTTTGGTAAAGTTTCCTGACCTGCCAGACTTGGATCGGGTGGATCGGCTGACCACAGAAAACTATATTCCCCCGTTCCGTCAACAGCTTCAGCGAGGAATGAAACTGACTCACCAACACAAATTTCTCCGTCACTCATTTCAACGGTAACCTGCATGGGTTGGCGTTCTGTAATATTTAGGGTTACCGGCAGACTTTTCACAGAATTATTGATATCGTTAGAGCGGACGATGAAATTCTTGGTGTAGGTTCCGATTTCAAGTGCTCCGGCATTAAAAGTTAACAACACAACAGCTGAGTCACCTACTTCTACTGTACCAGAGGCAGGTTCATAAGTGAACCATTCCTCTTCGGGATTGACAAAACCAAATGTGCTGAGAATGTATTCGAGCGGCAAAACGCCTGTATTCCATATTTTAAACTCCTGAGTTTCGCTCTGACCGATATGCAATTCCGAATTTATCTCGTTCTGGCTCAGCACGAGTGTTGAGCTGCCATACTGAACATCTTTCACCACCGGATTTGATTCGTCGGCTCCCCCATAATATGCTGTTACAGAGAAAGTAAAATAGCCGTATTCAGCCAACACATGCTGAAATGTTTTCGATACGGTATTATCAAGATGCACGCCATCCAGATACACCTTATAGTATTCGAAACCACTTCCCTGATTGTGGTTCCAGTTGAGCACTGTTGTACCGTTATCCTGATCCACAACTGCGGTCAGATTGGTTGGGTCTTCGATGTCTTTAAGGGAATTAAGTGCATTGAATGCATTGAGGCGGCCTGAACCAAGCTTTCCGATAAACCCGGGATTCACACCATAATGATCGTCGGTTGTGTTCACCAGCGCATCCCAGACCTCCTGACGTGTCATGGTTCCATAGTTTCTTGAGATGATAAGCGCTGCCACGCCTGAAACATGTGGGCAGGCCATAGACGTTCCTTCATAGAAACCATAAGTGTTTCCATTGAGCGTACTCAACACCCCGCGTGGATTCGACTGATTGGTCTCACCACCGGGTGCAGAAATATCCACCCACGCACCGAAATTGGAATACCATGCCTTTTTGTCCTGATTGTTTGTGCCTGCAACAGCCATAGTTGCGCTGTAGTAACCAGGATACCAGGCACCATCAGAATTACTGTTTCCGGCAGCAAAGATGGTAAGTCCGCCATCGAGTATTGCATCTCCTCCACCATTGGCATTGAAATAGTCAATAGCGTCGAGCACATCCTGATTATAATTTCCCTGACTGGTATAACCCCAGCTATTCTGAGATATGGCGGCACCATTATCGGCGGCCCAAACAGGTGCCTGTGCAAAACCACCACTGGAGAAGCCAGAAAATACCTGGCACGACATCAATCGCACTCCATTACCTGCAGCACTGCTGCCTCCAGCAATGCCCGAAACGCCAACAGTATTGTTGTTTACTGCAGAAATGGTACCTCCAACGTGTGTTCCATGGTTTCCGGGGTTAATGTTGGGGGTGTTGTTCTGAAAATTGAACCCTATTCCCTCCCACATATTGGCCGCCAGATCGACATGGGTAAACTGAATACCTTCGTCAATAATGGCAATGATCACTTCAGGATCTCCTTTCTCAATGTCCCATGCTTCAGGCAGGTCAATGTCGGCATCAGGAGTTCCATTCTGCTGGCCTGTATTGTGATAATGCCATTGTTCATTGTATCGTGGGTCATCCGGTGTCCAGAAAGCGGCAGGTTCGGCCGGATTAAAATTCTCGGGAGCAGGCACATCTCTTGGAGGAGCATTTCCGATGAGTGACTTACGGTATTCTGGTTCTGCAATGGCAACCTCCGGTAGTGATTCAAACTGCCCGACCAGATTGATGATATCTGTTGATTCATCAAAACGGATGGTATACCATAGGTGAAAACCCCAGGCAATATGCCTGTCGGTGTAGCGGCTTTGTGCACTGATTACAGAATAATCCTGTATAATCTCCTTAGCCCTGTGGAGTCTGTTCAAATGATCAACAGAAGCTACACCGATCATGGGAATTCCCTGCGCATCGTAGCTTAGTGAGAGATCACTGAAATCTTTACTGACATGATCGGCCAGCTTGATCTTTAGTACTCCGCTGACAATGTCATCCGGTCTGACCTGATTCAGATCTACGGGGGGACGTTCGCCGCGGACAACTTTGTATTGAGCTGCAGCTGCAATCGGGAACGCAATTATTACAGCATTCAATACCAATACAAAAAACATAGAATTTTTCATCTTATCGGTTTCTTTTTTCGATGGATAAATGATTGATTTAACCTTGCAAAGATACGAAAAATGAAGAAGGAGAACGGTGTTGATGCAGGATTATGGCTGAAAAGCTTCAGTCATTTATGATGGGCAATGCGGCACATACCGAAGCATAATGCATCATCTGAGCCAGAAAATCATCAGGATACACAATAACCACATCCCGAATGGTTTGCTCTTGTGTCTCAGGCACCAGCACAGGATTTATAAAACCGGCAAAAGGAGCAATTCCCAATTTTTTCCAGCGAGCAAGCACCTCCTCATGGATGTTCCTGTTAACCTGAACACCATACTCCTCAACCAATGCTGCAGCAGACTTGTAGTCGCCGGTCGATTTGATACGTTGAACCGTGCTAAGCAAGGCACCGAATAACTTTCGGACAGCCTCATAATCATTGATCTGAACAAATGTCTTTCCATCCTTGATTATCATTTCCACATCTTTGTTTTTTCTTCCCTGTTCAAACACCCATGAGGCAATCAGCTGGCGGTTACGCATATGGGCTTCCTCAAGCTGGCATCCGGAATCCACACGTACCAACTGTCGCAACAAACCACCAACCATAAAACTGTCATATGCCGCTTTTCCTGTCTCTGGCGAATCGCAAATGCCCAGCTCCAGCATTTTCGGATCGGTGATAAAAAAAAGAGCCACCAGGTCAGCACGTGCTTCTTCAATGGTATTGGAATAGCTTTTCAAAGTTTCCTTTGGTGTGGCAACACCGGGCAGCAAGCGGCCACTTCCATGTCCGATAACCTCATGAAGTGCAGTATGCAGCTTTGAGGCTTTCAGGCCATGCTCGCGAATGCGCTTTTGCTGCGCAGGAAGATAAAACTCTTCGAGTGAACCATTCTGTCGCGATGCCTGTTCGTAGGCATCTTCGATATTACCGAGCGAAACAGACTTGCTTCCGTGGCGCGCCCTGATCCAGTCAGCATTGGGCAAATTGACTCCAATTGGCGAAGATGGAGAACAATCGCCTGTTTCGGTAATCACCTGAACTACTTTGAACGAAACACCTTCAACTTCGGTCCTTTTAAAAAGGGGATCAACCGGCAGGTTCTCCTCAAACCAGGATGCCTGATTGCTGATTGCAGCAAATTGGCTTGTAGCCGCCTCATCACGCATATAAAGCATTGATTGCCAAGCTCCGTGAAACCCTAGCGGATCGCCATACACTTCAATGAAGCCGTTTACAAAATCAACGGCCGGACTTGTATCCTGAACCCACAAAATACTGTATTCATCAAAAGATTTCAGGTTACCGGATTCGTAAAATTCAATCAGTTTATCAATTGATTGCTGCTGCAATACTGTCGAGGCAAAATGTCTGGCTTTGTGCAGCCACATCACTATCCTGCGGATGGCTTTGCCATACATTCCATCGCTGTGGTACACCTTTTCATATATCTTGCCCTGAGATTTGATCAATTTACTGTTCAGCCCTGTTGATGTCGGTTCAGTATCATCTGCGTGAGTCAAAGCCGCATAATATGCTTCAGCCTCCTGCTGGTTGATGCCCTCGTAGTAATTACAGACTGAGGTAGCTACAAGGTCCTTGCCAGCCTCCTGATTGACTCTTTTTGTGTCTCTATCAGGATTAAACATCACATCGATAACCAGATCCACGTATTCCAACATGGTCATACCATCAGGAACCGGCATCACAGACTGCGGAACCACTGCCAGTAATTCCCTGAAGTAGTTTATGCTGAAACCCGGTAGAAACTTTTCGGTCGAGTAATGGTGATGAATTCCGTTTGAAAACCAAACCCTTTTGGCGTATTCCAGAAAACTGCTCCACGAACTGCCTGTCCTGTCACCCTGAAAATGATTAATGATACACTCCAGCGTTCGCCTTATCAACAGATTATACTTATAATTCTGATCATAAATGATGTCTCTGCCCTCAAGTGCGGCCCGATATATGTAATAGGCAAATGTCTTCTCCCTTAGGCTGAGTTGTTCGAATCCTTCGATCCGATACCTCAAAATCCTTATATCGGCAAACTGCTCGGTCTGCCAGATGAAATCCTGCTGATTCATGTACATGCAGCGTTAATTTGCATTTATTTGAATGAATTTGTTTAATTGAGTGCTTGTCTGTTCCGTTCAGCTATTCTGAATCAGTTGTTCGAGTTCGTTGATCTGATTAAAATACCTTTTAAACACCTGATAGCGTTGCTTCTCTGATACTCCACTGATTAATACCGACTTTCGTCTGATCACCTCGAACCATTTCCGGGTTTCAGCGCAATATGATTCACTGGTTGTCGACATCGTGCTGAAAGAAAAATGACCGAGATAAACACTGCTAACGCTACCAAGGTCAACCAGCACACAGTTGTTTGTGATCTCTATTTCGCTGTAGTACATTTGATAGTTGTGCTGTCCTTTAGTGTGACCTGCCGAATCACGCCATTTGGCAGATTGCTCTGCCTGCTTCTGAATTGCAGATATTTCGTCGCGCAAGCTGCCGCAAACAGCGAGAGCATCTGATTTGTCCCTGAATTTACCGGACTCCCAAAAAAAGGCAATTTGCTTTACCGTACTCTGAATAGTCGTGTCGGTCCAAATCTCAACGGAGGAAACAGAAGAATATTGATCAATAATCTGCAAACCAATCTGCGAAAGCTCATCATCGATTCTACCGGCATCAAACTTTTCGGGTTCAAGATCGGCAACACCCATTATGGCATGCATCCAATAGAACATCTTAAACTGTGCCATCAGCGGATGTCGATAGTGATGGAACACAGGAATATCCTCACAAGCATAGGTAATCATTGCCTGAGGAGCAGAAGCAATAATCCTGAGATCGTGAAGCAGCCCCAGCAGATAGTTTCTGAAACTTTCACGTGATGCACTAAGTTTCATATACCTGAATGCCACCCATCCTTCCTGCTGGTGCGCCCATGTATCGAACGAAACCTTAAAATGCTCACTTAACAACAAAATCTCATCGAGCACCAGCAAGGTCTCACCACGCATGCGTCTGTAAGCACTGTCGGTGCTTATCCTGAGCACATCGGCCAATTCATTCGCAAGGCTCGTGTTTCCGGGAAGCACATCCTCTATCTTTCTGAGAAACTGCGCCTGAATGTCTTTGATACGGGCCTGATCCATGGGATTTTTTTTTTGATGTGAACCTCTTTGCATTGAAAACAATTGCAGATTATGCAACTTAATGCAATTACGGTTGCAAAATTTGCAACTGATGCAAAGTACGTTGATTTTTGATTACGGTTAATGCGAAAAAATAAGAAAACCGTTTTTAATCAGACCATGTATCCGTTTTGCAAAGGGGCTCTGCCAGAATAATTTTGCCGCATTAACCTTAAAACTTAAACCCATGAAAAATTCACTTTCAACCTCAACAAAAAGAATGATCACCTTTACTGCTTTGATGATCTTTGTAATTCTGTCAGGATATAGCCCGAAAAGCTACGGCCAGCAGAAAAAAAGTATTGCAGTAGTTAGCATGGACACAAAAGACCTCGCTTTCGATTCAAGAACAATCACAAATATGGTTCAGCTTGAGCTTGAAAAGGCTAATGTGTTTGAAGTGCTCGACAAATACGATGTAGCCGACCTGATCAAAAAACACAATATTGATGTTCAGGCCAGTTTCGGTAAAAACAGTCTGGTGCAGATCGGAAAACTTCTGAAAGCTGACAAAATGCTGTCGGGAAGTATCGAGAAATTCGGTGATAAACTGATTGTAATACTCAGATTAGTGGATGTTGGCAGTGAGTCCATCGAAAAGACTGATGTTATGGAATACATTAACCAGCAGGAACAAATGCAGGTAATGATCAGATTATCCATCAACAATATTCTTGGCATTGCCAACGACAGAATGGTAGTTGACCTTCTGGTCAATTACGACCAGCCCATAACAAGCAGCAAAACCACATTAAAACTGAGTGGACCACGCATTGGTGCCAATATGGTTTTTGGCAAGACCATGGAACGGATGAAAGCACCAAAAAACGAAGGGGGTTTCGATATGTATCCAGTAAGCAGTATGATTGGCTATCAATTTGAAAAGCAATATCTTAGCTCAGGTGATTTTCAAGCACTCTTTGAATTGATACCCGGAATAACCAACCTTGAATCAGGACTTTTTGTTCCCACCATCACCGGGCTTCTTGGTTTCAGGTTCAACAAATCAGGTATCGAATTCGGATTGGGACCGAATGTACGGTTTGTTCAGATGGCCGAAGGGTATTATGACGAGAACGACAACTGGAATCTGGGTGAACCACCAACAGATGATTATGTTAAGGTACGAGAACTTGACAGCAGGGGCGAATTAATGGCAAGTGCCGGTATGGTATTTGCCATCGGAAAAACATTCAGGTCAGGGTACCTGAATCTGCCTGTAAACCTCTACATTTCGCCGCGAAAATCAGGTTCTATCGCAGGAATTACTTTAGGATTTAATGTTGCCAGAAAACCCAAACTGAACAGGTAAATATTAAATGTCAAGGGCATTAAAAATCCAGACAAACTGAATAATAAAGGGGCCGGATGTTGTACCGGCCCCTTTTCTTTTATACTTAACCTTTATAAAACGGGAGCTTAACAATGGTTGCTTCAACAAGCTTATCCCTGACCTTAATGAATATTTCGGCACCCAATTTAGCATGCGACTTATTCACATACCCCATTCCAATGCCTTTCTTCAACATGGGCGACATGGTTCCGGATGTTACCTCTCCTATGGTATTACCTGCTGCATCACAGATTTGGTAATGCTGACGGGGAATTCCTTTGTCGCTTATCTCAAATGCTCTGAGTGACCTTTCAGTTCCGTTTGCTTTGTGCATTTCGAGCAATGGACGGTCAATAAAGAGGTTATTGTCTACAAACTTCGTAATCCAACCCAATCCTGCTTCAATAGGTGAAGTGGTATCATCGATATCGTTTCCATACAGACAAAAGCCCATTTCGAGCCTTAATGTATCCCGTGCGGCCAATCCTATAGGTTTGATTCCGTAAGATGCCCCGGCCTCGAGCACTGCCTTGTAGATGTGCTCTGCATGCCGGTTGGGAAAATAAATCTCACACCCTCCTGAACCTGTGTAACCTGTGGTTGAGAACAATACTTCAGGAATTCCGGCAAATGTGAGCACTTTAAAAGTATAATACTCCATATCCGTCACCTTATCGGCTGTCAAACGCTGCATGGCTTCCAGTGCAAGTGGCCCCTGAACGGCAAGTTGCGATGTTTCATCTGAGGCGTTAATCAGTTGGGCTCCTACGGAGTTGTTCATATTCACCCACGCCCAATCCTTGTCAATATTGGCTGCATTTACCACCAATAGGTATTTCTGGTCATTGAATCTGTAAACAAGTAAGTCGTCAACGATGCCACCCTTGCCATTGGGAAAGCAGCTGTATTGTACTTTTCCGTCAAATAATGCTGCAACATCATTGGTTGTCAGTCGTTGAACAAGTTCAAAAGCATCAGGCCCCTCAACCCAAAACTCGCCCATGTGCGACACATCAAAAACACCAATTCCCCTTCGCACTGTTTCATGCTCGGCATTAACGCCCTCGAACTGAACCGGCATTTCGAAACCGGCAAACGGAACCATTTTGCCACCCATCTGATGGTGCATCTGGTTCAAAGCAGTCTTTTTCATTTGGTCTTGTTTATATAAAGTTGAATAATAAGTGTTTGTATTGTTCTATTTTTAACAACATCATTTGCAAAGGTAGCTAAATGAAATACACAACCGAAAACAGGTTATTTCTTATGATCGTGAATGCCTAGAATTTTTTGACATTCCATACACAAATGCATGCTTTTCTGATCAATATCCTCAACATAAGTACTCGACAACATCACACACCTTAAGGTGCGGCAATGGATCAATCCATATGCATGACCCAGTTCGTGCACCAGTTCTTTTACACATCGGTCGAAAAGCAGTTCATCATTACGCGGGAGTCCGTAGCGCTCATTGCTCAATCGATACATTGAGGCAATACCTGTGCGGCCATTCAGGTAAGCCTGACCAAAAATATAGGTAAGAATGGGAATAAACAGATCGACAGTTACCAAAGCAATCGTTTTACGGTTTTCGAGAGCATATTGGCTTTCAATTTCTTTGAGCAACGCATTGCCATTGTATTGTTTCCGCGCAGGGTCGAAGAATGGGCTCAGGTCTTTAAACTCCTCCCTGAGATAGACATCAGTATGGTATTCGTTCGAAACCTCATCTGCCAATGCATCGAGCATTTTTCGTTCGAAATAACCAATAGCAATCAGTGTAATCCCAGGCAATTTCATGAAGCAGTTCTGTTTAGCGGCACATCAATGAAATTCCGATCGTCAGTCCGGTTGTTTCAGATCGAACTTCTTAATTTTATTGTATAGGGTAACACGATCTACCTGCAAGGCTTTTGATGCCCGCGAAATATTCCAGTCGTACTTATTCAGGATAAGCTGTATGTGTTTCTTTTCCAGTTCATCAAGACTTTCGACAGAGCTGGAGACAACACTTTCCTGCGACAGAGGCAAATCTTTCACCCTGATCTCCTTCCCGTTTCCAACAACAATTGCCCGCTCTATCATGTTTTCAAGCTCGCGAACATTTCCCGGAAACTCAAACTCCTTAAGTTTCCTGATAGCTGCCGGTTCAATGCTGACGATATTCCGGCTCATGGCATTGCAATACTTCCGGATGAAATAATCCACCAGAAGCGGTATATCATCTACACGTTCCCTGAGTGGCGGAATCAAAATGTTGACTACATTCAGTCTGTAATATAAATCTTCTCGAAAAGTACCGTTATCCACCATCTTTTTCAGGTCCTTGTTTGTTGCACAGATGACCCTGAAATCGGAATTGATCAGTTTGTTGCCTCCAACCCTCATGAAACTCTTTGTCTCGAGCACCCGAAGCAACTCAATCTGCATTTTGGCCGAAATAGTTGCTATTTCATCAAGAAAGATTGTTCCGTTATCAGCCATTTCAAACCTGCCTTTGCGGTTGTACACAGCTCCGGTAAATGCTCCTTTTTCGTGCCCGAAAAGTTCACTTTCGAGCAGGCTTTCTGACAGTGCCCCACAGTGTACACTTACCATCGGGAAGAATTTGCGGGGTGAATTTGCATGTATAGCCCTGGCGATCAACTCTTTTCCTGTTCCACTTTCCCCGGTGATGA
Organism: Bacteroidales bacterium; assembly: GCA_024710405.1. Taxonomy (GTDB): domain Bacteria; phylum Bacteroidota; class Bacteroidia; order Bacteroidales; family F082; genus UBA6192. The sequence goes on along the minus strand of JANJUV010000011.1, from coordinate 138,527 downwards.
TCACCGAAGCATTTGAAGGTGCTACACTCTGTACTTCGCGCAACACCTGCTGCATGGCCTCACTGCTGCCAATCAGGTCCTCAACCTGCTCGAGATTGGTGATCCGACTTTTCAGACTTTCATTCTCACTGGAAAGTGCGATCTGTTTTGAGGCATTACGTATCAGATGCGACAAATCATCGGGATCAAAGGGCTTGGTCACATAATCGAATGCTCCGTCCTTTAGTGCCTGAACGGCTGTGTCAACTGTTGCAAAGGCCGTCATAATGATCACAATAGCCGATGGCTTGATAGTTTTAATACGTTTCAACATCTCAAGCCCATCCATTCCGGGCATTTTAATATCTGCCAATATGATATCGAAATCCTTCTTTTCGAGCATATTTAGCGCAACACTGGCATTTTCGGCACATCCAACTTCATAACCGTCTTCGATGAACCAATTGTATAAAGAATCGCGTACCGATTCCTCATCATCAACAATTAGCATGTTAATATTTGTTGACATATCTTAAAGGGTTTTACTTTTAATCAATGGTAAGGTAATACTCATAGTGGTTCCTTTGCCCGGGGCAGACTTTACGGAGATTACTCCTTTATGACTCTGTACAATACCGTGAACTATTGCCAGTCCAAGTCCGATTCCCGAAGCTTCGTGTTTGGTGGAGAAGAATGGCTCAAAAATATGCTGTAGGTTCTCCTCAGCAATACCTTTTCCATTGTCAACAATATCAATAGTAATGGATTGCTGATCGTTATTTAGGGTCCGCAGGATAATTTCACCATTGTCACTGACAGCTTCCGACGAATTTACCAGCATGGCCACGCAGGCTTGTTTGATCTGATTCGGGCTACACAGTACCATATCACCATAGGCTTTGTAATCAGTCAAAAAACCTATGTTTTTGATCTTCATCTGGTGATGAAGCAAGTCATATGTCTCGCGCAGGATTTCGTGAACAGAACAGGGCTCAAAGTCTGTCTGGTCTTTGCGCGAAAAATCGAGGAGACCTTTGACAATATCGCCACAGCGTTTGGTTTCGCTTTCTATCAGTTTCAGATGCTTAAGTGCTGCTTCCTTTTTGACATCGGTTAGCTCAGCAGAGGTAAGCTGCTTATGAATCAGCTTAGCATAGACCAGAATGCCTGATAGCGGATTATTCAATTCATGAGCCACACTAGCCGAGAGTTTACCAAGAGAGGCAATCCGTTCAATCTGAATGAGTTCGTTTTGAACCGAACTGAGCTCTTCAGACTTCTTCTGGACCTTATATTCAAGCTGGCGCGACCAGTTTTCAAGCTCCTGATTGGCAGCATGCAGTTTATCGAGCATCTCATTGAACGCAGATGAAACCGTTCGCAGTTCTTCCAGCTGTCCGGGTTTCACCTTCATACGCACTTTTCGGTTTCCCTGAGTGATGGAGTTACTCGCAACTACCAGTTCGTTTAAAGGTCTTTGAATATTACTTCTGGTGAACATGAGTAAAAGTCCGGTAAATATGACTGTAGCAATAATAGCCAACAGCAAATATTTATTGGTGGAGGCTTCAATGTTGTCGTCAAAGTCTTTCAGAGGCAGGTGAATAATCATGGAGCCAAGCACAACCTCGTCCGGTGAATGGGCATGGCATTGGTTTGTGTAACACGACCGTTCATTAAGTATGGGATTGCGTATGAGTAGGTGTCGCGAATTGTCGGTTTCCACAAACATGGAGCAATTTGTTTCCGCACTCACCACCCTGAAGGTTTTTCCATCCCCGGGAAACAATTGAGACATGCTTTCGTGACACAACATGCAATTGGGATTATTAAGGTGACGTGCACGCTCTGAATAGGCCGAATAAACAAGGCTGTCGCTGCTGTTATAAAGGTTAAGCTCATCCATCTCCGACAAATTATTGATGATATCGAGCGTATTGAACAACTCTTCATAATCATTTCGAAGCATAGAGTGATATAACGCAGCATTGACAATTGAACTGATATTGCTGCTCTTATAATCAATGATTGAATCAATATAATTGTCATTCACTGACCTGAATATAAAGTTATAGGCAAAAAAGAGAAACAGGGCAAGAATGGAAATCATCAACACAATCCTGCTGTAGAGCGATCGGGTGAAATGCAGATACCTTGCCTGAAGGAAACTGAGTAAAGCTGTTCGTTCCGGTTTTCCGGGTTCTGGTTTCATAAACCTGATTTTTTTTTAGACAGAAAACAGCCTTTGCGCTGGATAGGCAAAGGCTGTGATCTGTTATGTATAACTATTTTTATTCATGGAGTTTCTCCTGCAAAAACCCCTGCAATGTACGAATTTATTATAGGAAAATGATTCCTTTTGTCAGTTTTTTGAAGCGAGGAATTCATGTTCAAAATCCATCCAGACTTCTTTTGGCAAATCGGCCAGCAGGTGCTCGCGCAGTTCGCCACCGTCCTGCAGTGCCAGCAGGCTTGGTGTTTCGTCATGCCGCTGAAGCGATCCGGCCAGAAAATCCTTGAAGCGGACAAGTTCTTCTCCTGTCCATCGCACGGCTTCATCTGCAAGATAATAGGCTGCGGTGTCTTCTTTCCAGGCCGAAGGCTTAATCTCAAACATCCAGCCTGTGCCATACGGATCGTCCATCAGCACTTCAGGATGTTCGAAGATTGATTGATTTGCGGATTTAAGTACACCTGAAACAGGTGACTTGATGGCAAGTTCCTTGTCTTGCTGTACAATGCGGGCAATCACATCTCCTTTGCTGACTGCTGTACCTGATTCTGGAACAGCATTTAAGGTAAATGGACCTGTGATACTGAGCAAAAGGTCGTCAACACCAACTCTGGCCGTTCCGTTTCGCCTCAGATACGTCCAGGTGTGGCCGGGGCTGTAAAAGATGCCCTGCGGAATCCTGAGTTTACTGACAGACAATACACCTAGAGCCTTTTTGATTCCTTTTGCAATCTTATCGCGGTTGTTCAGAATAATCCAGAACGGAATAAGCGACAGGAAAAACACAACGGTAATCAGGTACTCGATACCCTTGGTTTCAAAAATGTTGTAATAATGAAATGTTTCCATAGTTCTATTGAATTAAAGTTAATGATCATCTCGAACCCACTCGGGTGATTTACGCAACACAGGCATCCGCATGATGATCCATCGGAGCACCCATATTTCGATGAAAATAATGGTTAGTGTGACGACAAATTCCTGCCAGCTCGGCACATATCTTTCCACATCGTACCAGCGGTACACAATGATGGATATATTCATTCTATTCAGGATTACGCCCAGCAAAGTGATCACTGCGGCAATTCTGATGGCCAGCAGATTCTTGTGTCTGTAGCTGAAGTAAAAAATAAGCATAGGAAGAATGACAAAACCGATCATTTCGAGTAAATACCACATTCCCCATCCCGAATCAAGATACTTCCAGTCTTTGCCATGCACAAAAACTATGATCATGAGCGACAGATAGGCGAACAGAGCACCAGCACAGATTTTTGCAAGTCCGACCAAAATACTGTTGTGTTCTTCATGCGCGTTGTGCCCCAACTGGTGAGCAAACACTTTATGACTGATGCTGCCTTCGAGTATTACCATGGCGATGCCGGCAAAAACGCTGGCCACAACAAACTGTAATGGTAAATATTCGGAGTACCATAACGGATGAATTTTGTCGATCGCCATCAGATACAAGGCACCGATGCCTGATTGGTGAAGCACCGAAAGCGTTATTCCGAATATCACCGCCCCAAGGCCTATGGTTCCTAAAAACTTTCGCAGCTTACGGGCATTCAGCCATTCGGCCACAGCCGGAGAAAACTCGAGAAGCAGGGCCAGCATGTATAATAGAAAATGCCAGCCCACCAGAAACAGCACCGAACTGACACCATAATTGTTACCAATGATTACATTGATGATCTTCAGCGGACGTCCTAGGTCGAGCAACAGGGCTGCTGAATAAAAGAGATAAGCCAGAAATCCGTTCAGTACAGTCACCCTCAATATCGGTTTATACTTTTTCATATTGAGGATGTTGACCATAAAGACCAGCACATATGCTCCTCCGGCAAATGCCACACCGGTAACCACATCAAATCCTATCCATAAACCCCAGGGGATTTCCTGATTAAGGTTTGTGACCGAACCAATGCCATCTCGAAAACGCAAATAAATGATTACCAGGCCCACCAGCATAATTGGAAGGCTAATCACATTAAAAGGTGTAAATATCTTGCCTTTCGGCTTCAATTCACTGAGGATAAACTTCCAGAAGTTATTATCCTTATTGTCTGTGCATGAAATTTGTGCACGTTCCATAGTTAATCCTCCTCTATTGTTTCAGGTTTCGATCTTGTTGCTTCATAAATTCCAAGTAAGCCCAGCGGCAAAAGAATGTCCACAGGTGCGATGCTTGAAATAAAACCTTTTGTCAATCCGGGATAGGATTTTTTTTGAATGCTCGTCTTCAGACCTAACTCTTCAAACGGAACGGCAGAGATATACAACCAGGAGGTTCCACCTGCTTCGTGTTCACCATATATATAATCAACATACTGGTCTGGGTTCTCATGGATCCGTTTTCTGGCTTCCCTGATTAAGTCACTGCGCTTGCCATACATCATTGCTTCTTCAGGGCAATTGTAAACACAGGCCGGTATTTCACCTTCTTTTAACCGGTCATGGCACATATCGCATTTCATGATACGTGGATTAGTGCTCTGATATTCAAATTTAGGTATGTCGAACGGACACGATATCATACAATATCGACATCCCATACATTTGTCTTCGCGCCAGATCACCGGCCCATCTTCAGTTTTGTGCATGGCCTGTGTCAGGCACGCAGCGTCGCAGGCGGGTTGTGTACAATGCATGCACTGAACCTTTACGGGCAAACTGCCTTTTGAGGTTTCATAATGATTTACAACGGTAAGGTGTGCCTCATCTGTTTTACGCAAGGGCGGATTTTTGGGAATATCCGGATATTCAAGTCCGTGGGCTTCGGCACAATCATATTCACATCCGTGACAACCAACACAGCGTGTTGCATCGTATAAAACCCCGTATAATTCTGGTCTTTCACCAGTCATTTCTTCGGCAGATGCGGCTACCTCCTTGCCCACCGACAAGGCAACAGCGGTGGCACCCATAGCTTTGAAAAATGTTCGTCTGCTAATTGACATGATTTTGGTTAATTTGATTTTACTATTCAGGTAAATTATTTCCTATAGTCTTATATTACATCAGATAGAGTCGAGAAAGCCATATTGAAAGTCTTCCCAAACTTCAGGACCCAATTCGGCAAGCAGTCCTTCCATGAATTCTCCCCCATCCTGCAATGTAATCTGTGCATATTGAGTTGCATGGGTGCTCATGGCCGAAGCAAGGAAATCGCGGAGTCTGGAGAATTCGTCTTTCAACCATTGCCTGTATTGCTCATACATAATCATAAACTGCGAATCACGCTTCCAGTTGGCAGGTTCAATACTGCATACCCAGTTTTCTGCAAGATTCTCCGACAGATTGCCATTTTTTACTTCAGTATTGCATGCTTTTATCGTACCACTTATCGGTGACCGTAGCTCCATTTTCTTACCGTTGCTTACAAGCGTGATGATATGATCGCCCTTTGCTACTTTCTCACCGGCTGGTTTGGAAACGATTCGTACAGCTTGTCCGGCCAGATGCTGCAAAAAGCTATCCATGCCAATCTTTACCATTCCGTCATTTTCCATAAAGGCCCATGTGTGTGTTTTATCATACAGCATACCTTTGGGTGCTACTATGGTATCTTCGCTGAACATGGACTTTACAGGCGAAGGCAAAACAGGTTCTTCTGTTTGGCTGCTGCGAAACAACCAGGTAACCACCAAGCCCATGATAACCAGACCGCCAATAATCACAAGCAACACGGGCAACCATGCCGCTGCGGGAGCTTCGGCAACTATTCCAATCTCCGGAGCTGTTATCATTGCCAAACCTGATTCGCGCTCAATCCCGGTAAGATCAACACAACCTGCTTGACCAAGATAGTGCTGACCGCTTGTGAGCACCCAGCTGAGGAAGGAAGCCTGTGTTTCGCTTATGCCTGAAGAAGATGCCCGGATCATAACAGGCACAGTAAGTGCGTGCGGGTATTTACCCATCCAGGCCGAACGAATAAAGGTTTCCGGGTTACCATAAAAAGCTTCCATTCTGTCAATAATACCATTTTCATTTCTATCGATGGGCAAAATGCTGTAACCGCTGTATAATATGGGGTTCATACGGTCAATAAGGTAATGTAAGGGAGCAAAGGCAATCGCGGCTGGATTTTGTGTCAGTTTTAACCTGAGGTCTTCGATATGTTCAAGGCGATTGTTTGAACTGTTAGCAGAATTATAGCCAAAGGCCTGTTCAAGTTGTTGAATCATTGAAGGTTCATTTAGTAAATAAAACACCAAAGGATCCGTGCCAATGATTTCTCCATCAAGACCCTTGGGCATCACTTTCATGCCTGAAAGCAATTCCTGCAGCATCTCAAGAGTAATCCCGCTTTTTGTAATACCTTCAAAATACGGGTGATTGTTGCTGATTACCGGAACGATGATCTGTCGGCCAACGTTGACGGACCAAACATCTTCTTCATTGGCTGTTATATTCATACCAATGCTGCCTAATTGCATGGCGTCAGGCGCAGTCTCAACGATCACAACGGGAGTTTTCGGATGTTGCGTATTGAAGGCTTTTTGCCATTCTGCAAGCAAGGGCTCAAAATCAGCAGTCGCAGTTAGAGTGATGGTGCCTTCAGGCTTAACCTCGGCAACATGTTCATGGTCTGCATGGGGCCGGGCATTGATGCTGAAGGCAACCAGCAGAAGAAAAGAAATAATAATCTGTGTTTTCATGGCTTTAGGGATTATGATGTTCGTTAATGATTTCATCGTGGTTTCTTTTTGTGTCCACCTTCCATTAGCCAATAAGCGTGCCAAAACAGAAAATTAGGTCTTATCTTACTGTATATGTGTTGTTTACGAAATAATATGTTTATAATTTAAACACTAATGATTGTTGTATTTTTCAACACATAAAATACCTAAATGTGCTATTTAATTGTTTTTGTATTACTTACATAATTTGTTGAATATTTCAACATGTGTATATTTTTTAAACACTCAATTGTTATATATTTGATTATGTGTTTTTTACAAAATATCATTATGATCAGAATCGCAACTGTTTTCGATAAATTAGGGTAATTTTCAAAAATCTGATCAATTATTATTCAGGACCAGCAGGAGATTGTGGCGGGCATTTCAGCAGGACGAAACTTGCAGTACATTTGAAAATTCAGTTCAAAACGCAGCTATCTTTGCGAAAAACATCTTTTGCCTTGATTCATTGTAAAAACTTGCTGTACACCAGATGCACAAAAAGAGGCTTTCGCCTCTTTGTGCCATTGATCGGGTGGAGCTGGAGGGATTCGAACCCTCGTCCAAACAAGGAATCATTAAGCTTTCTACATGCTTATACTGTTCTTGGTTTTCGAATGTAGCAAGGAAACAGGCACCCTAAACCACACCTTATCTTCTGAATTTCACCGTACGGCCGAAGCTTCCGCAAAGCTATCCCGAATTTGATTAGCACCCCGTGATCAGGCCGGTATCAGGCATTTCCACCTGCGGGATGTCTCGTCCCATCGCCTTGCAACGGGATGAAGCATTAATCTACTGTGATTCGATTAAGCAGCGAGAGCGTAGTTGTTTTCGCCTTTTGTTGTTTGCGATCAGGATTATCGAGCTTCATCGCAAGGCTCGGCATGCTTACATAACCATTCATCTTGCTGTCAAAACCGGTCAGCCCCATGAATTGTTTCAGTGTCGGGCAACAAAAAACATGCCGCACGACACTGCAAAAGTACATAAATACAGCGCTTGTGTCAAATTAATTGCTTTTGAGCACTTAATGATTGAGCGGCCGGGCATATCGCATTACATCCTCCCTGTCGATGGTTGTGCCGCCAAGGATCACCAGACGTTCGGTAGCATTGTGCAACTCCCTGATGTTTCCGGTCCATTTGTACTGTTTCAGCTCTTCCATGGCATCTTCTGTAAACACCGGTACCGCTTTTCCCTGAGCATGACAGATTATCTCAACAAAATGCCGCACCAGCGGTGGAATATCCTCAAGTCTTTCGCGCAATGGCGGAACTTCGATCACGATCACACTGATGCGGTGGTACAAATCTTCCCGAAACCTGCCTGCCTCTATCTCCTGCCTTAAATTTTTATTGGTTGCTGCAATAATGCGCACATCCACAGCTATTTCTTTCTCGCCACCCACACGGGTTATCTTGTTCTCTTGCAATGCCCTCAAGACTTTGGCCTGCGCCGAAAGACTCATGTCGCCAATTTCATCCAGAAAAAGTGTGCCTCCGTGCGCCAGTTCAAAATCCCCTTTGCGCTGTTTGATAGCCGATGTAAATGATCCTTTCTCGTGCCCAAACAACTGACTTTCGATAAGTTCGGATGGTATTGCAGCGCAATTGACTTCAATAAAAGGTGCATGTGAACGTGTGCTGAGTTCATATAATTGTCGTGCAACCAACTCTTTACCCGTTCCGTTCTCGCCTGTGATGAGTACACGTGCGCCTGTCGGTGCCACTTTCTGAACCATTTGCTTTATGTGCAGCATGGCCGGAGAATCACCAATCATTTCGTATTTTCGGTTCACAACTTTCTTGAGTGCACGTGTTTCGGTCAGCAGACTCGATTTGTCCAGAGCATTCCTCAGAGTGATTAACAGTCTGTTCAGGTCTGGTGGCTTGCTGATGTAATCGTATGCACCTTTTTTAATGGCTTCAACGGCTGTATCGATTGTTCCATGTCCCGAAATCATGACTACGGGAGTTTCCGTCACACGCCTGACGGCCTCCAGAGTTTCGATACCATCCATTTGGGGCATTTTAATGTCGCACAAAATCACATCGTACTCTTGATCCTGAAGCAATTGCAGTCCTTCCATCCCTGAGGCAGCATCATCAATCTGATACTTCTCATACTCGAGTATTTCCCTAAGAGTTCGTCTGATGCTTGTTTCGTCATCTATAATCAATATCCGCGGCATGCCATAATTTTTTTCAAAAATACGAAAAACACAATGCTTCAACCGAACATTAACAAACCATGTAAAACTGGTTCACACCATAAAAAAGATGTACTTTTGACCTGATGGCGCAGAGAACCCTAATTAACCTACACATTTTGATAAATGTTTTATTGTGGATGTTGCCACTGGCCACAATAGCACAGCCTTTGGTATGGCATAAAAACCAGACCGAGCTTCTCTATCCTTGGGCAGGCGGGCTTGATGCCTGTCAGTTTGGCGAAATCGACCTGAACAGCGATGGAATAAAAGATCTGGTGATATTCGACCGCAGAGGCAACAGGCTGTTGTGTTTTGTGAACAACGGAATCCCCGGTGAAATCGACTATACGTATGCTCCAGAATTTGAAAAAGACTTCCCAAAAATAAGTGAATGGCTGGTTCTTGCTGATTATGACAATGACGGCCGACCCGACATATTTACTTATTCACCCGGATGGGCAGGCATGCAGGTTTATCGGAATACCGGCACACAACGGCTTAGTTTTCAGCGCGTAGTATTTCCTTATCTCAAATCTTTTCAGGGAGGTGGTTATGTGAATATCATTTCCACAAATGCGGATTATCCAGTGATTGTTGACCTTGACGGCGATGGCGATCTCGACATCCTGACTTTCTGGGCTTTAGGCACCTTTATTGAACTGCACACGAATCAATCCATTGAAAAATACGGTCATGCCGACTCTCTTGATTATATCAAAACTGATTACTGCTGGGGACGAATTGCCGAACACGAAGAGAACAACCTAATCTATCTCGACACCTGCCTTTTTCAACTTCCGGTATCACTGCCTGATAATCAACCGAGACACCGCGGTGCGACCATGCTGGCTTTTGATGCCAACGGAAACGGCCTTTTCGACCTGCTGATCGGCGATGTTGACTACCCTAACCTGAATCTGCTCACCAACGGAGGTTCAACCGATAATGCCCTTTTCACAGCTCAGGATCAAGCATTTCCATCAAACACCACAACGGTTAAACTATTCTCAATGCCACAACCAGCGCTAATCGATGCGAACAACGACGGCATCCGCGATCTGATTGTTTCGCCATTCGACCCATCGCCTATTGTTTCGGAAAATAAGAACAGTGTATGGCTTTATCTTAACAAAGGATCAAATGAAACGCCTCATTTTGTGCTTCATACGCAATCATTTTTGCAAGATGGGATGATTGATCTCGGTTCGGGAACCTACCCCCTTTTTACCGACCTTGATCAGGACGGACTCGTGGATTTGCTGGTAGGAAATTATGGCTATTACAGCCATTCATGGTATGAAGGCAGTATTTTGAAATCTGCTTTCACTGGCAAGCTGACCTGGCTCAGAAATATTGGCTCGAATGAGCATCCCATGTATGAGCATAACGATGAAGATTTGGGTGGACTGGGTATTTTAAGCCGCACCGGCCTGACTCCGGCAGCGGCAGATCTGGATGGAGACGGAAAAACTGAGCTGCTTGTCGGCAACAATCTGGGAACACTAGTACATCTGGAGCAATCAGAACCCGGAGTCTGGGAAATCAAATCCGACTTCTTTCAGGGTATTGATGTTGGAGAATACAGTGCCCCTCAGTTGTTCGATCTGGATAATGATGGAATTACCGACCTGATTGTGGGCGCACGAAATGGAAGGATAAACTACTTTAAAGGAAGCAGAAACGGAGATGAAATTGTTTTTCAATTCATTACCGACAATCTTGGGAATGTGGACGTAACAGACTACAGCATTTCTTACGACGGATACAGCACTCCTCATTTTTTTCGATCACAATCAGGTGAATTAATGTTGCTGAGTGGCTCAGAACAAGGCAGGTTTTTCCTGTACGACCAGATCGAAGGAAATCTGGAAGGCACATTCAGGGAAAGCGACAGGCTCGAAAGCCTTATTGATACTATGTTTACTCACCACGGAACCGGCATCAGGACAGCTGCAAGCATGAGCATTATTCCTGATAATCGCCTGATCATGGCAGCAGGAAACTATAGCGGCGGAATAAATTTGTACAACAGCAATGCTGGTGCAATACCGGGTATAACGATACAGCCACGGAAAATTAATCTTTCTGTCAGCCCTGTACCTGCGAAAGATTACATCAGGATTGACTGTTCAGGATTAGCCGGAGATAATGGTTTCATAAAAATAGTTGATGTGCGTGGTACATGTCTTATTGAAGAAGCCTGCCCGCCAAACGGAAGTTTACAAATAAATGTAAATAACTGGCCGGCAGGCATCTATTTGCTCATTGCTGTAGACGAACTTCAGACGACTTCCAAAAAAATCGTTGTATCACATTAATAATGGCTCTTTGCAGGCAGTTTAACTGCTCACCTTTTAATCCGGGGACATTGTGCAATTAGTTTCATCAGCGATTTAGTCTGAACCGGCTTGTAGAGCAAGTCGTCAAAACCTTGCTGAATATAATCTTCTTTGCTTTGCTGGAGTGCATCTGCCGTAAGAGCAATGATACGAGGCTGAACCGAAGGTTTGATTTCTTCCCTGATTTTCCGGCAGGCCTGCAAACCATCCATTGCGGGCATCTGTATATCCATCAGCACAACATCGTATTGTCTTATTTTCAATGATTCCAATGCCTGAATTCCGTTGTCAACCATCTTGGGATGATACCCGTAGCGGTTAAGCACGCTCTGGATGATTTTCTGATTAATTCCATTATCCTCTGCAACAAGTATTTCGAGGGGATAACTTTCGCCCATATGTTCATTGAGGCTCAGCATGCCCGGTTGTGCGTTTAGAGCAGCGGCCTGACCTGAGAGCACAGCCAGCATCACTTGCCGCAACTCATGCACATCAATAGGTTTTGTCAGAATTACTGTGTCCTTACGAATCACGAGCATCTGTTCCCGTGCATTCTCGGGGTTTTTGATCAGAATATGCGGAATCTGCCTGAATGATCTGATGCGGTCGATAAGCTTCAGATCGAGTTTAACATTCGGCCTCAGCTGGGTGATCAGAAGGTCGTAGTTATCAAGCAAGGTTCCGATCTCGGGCGTTTCTTCTCTGGTTTTCATTATTTCTGTTTGCACGCCCCACAACCTCATATAGTCCGCCAGCAAATCGTCCTGCAGATCAGAGGAACTCATGTAGAGCATCCTGGTTCCCTGTAAACCGTGGCCCTGATCTGATTTCTCGGGTGTTTTGCATTCGCTTACGGGCATGGATAAGGTAAACACAGAGCCTTTTCCGGGCCATGACTCCACACTGATTTCGCCATGCATCATCTGTACCAGGCGACGGCAGATTGCCAGTCCCAGCCGAACACCTTTTCGAGAGGATAAAGATGTATCATCCAGCGGATTATTGACTTTAAACAGATTGGGCAGGTCAGTTGCGGCAATCCCGGGGCCAGTGTCGGCCACCTGAATTATCAGCACAGGCATTCCATGATTGATCAGGCACTTTGCTGAAACCATCACATGGCCGTGCTGTGTAAATTTTATGGCATTATCGATGAGGTTCATGAGTACCTGTCGGAGCCTGAGATCGCTTCCCACCATTGTATCAGGCAAACAAGAGCCGACATGATAACAAAGTTCGATTTTTTTGTCCACCGCTGCCGGAAGCAAAGACTCGACAGTCTCACGGATTGTATCGTAGATTTTGAATGGTTTATAATGGATTTTGATTTTTCCAGCTTCGATGCGGGCATAATCAATAAGGTCGTTGATGGCACTGACCAGCAAATTTCCACTTTCGCGAATCACCTGTATGTAGCTTCTTTGGCGTGAATTAAGATCCGTTTCCTCAAGCATTTCGCTCATTCCGGTAATGGCATTAAGCGGAGTTCTGATTTCATGACTCATGCGTGAAAGCAGGCGGATGTTTGATTCACGGGCTTCTTCGGCTTCCTGTCGGGCCTTGATCAGTTCGTTCCGGAGGTTGGCCCGGGAATAGGTAGTTGAGAGACATTTGAGCAGGTCATCCGTGCCGGTATTCCCCCGCACAAGATAATCCTGTGCGCCTTGCCTGATATAACTGACGATGTGTTCCTGAAAAAAAAACGGACACAACACCACAAAGGAAAGATCAGGAAATCCGGATGTCAGGCTCTTGATACCGTTAAAAGATTGATCAAGCAATTCCTCGGCAATGATGACAATGTCGCCTGTGCAGCGCGACAATTCATCCCATACCAGCTCAGGGCTACTGACAACCGTTGCGTGAAGAAAAACACCTGCGCGATCCTGAAGCGGATGCAGCAATCCGAGGTCGTCTTCCCTGTCAGTAATCAGAAACACATTCATACTGCTGTGATTTAGGGCACAAGGTACAAAAATAATTACTTGAACTTTTATTCAATGAAACCGCGAGAGAAAAGACAAGTGGATTAGCTGCACAAGAAAAAGTTAGACAAAGAGATAAGATGAGAGGTGAGAAGTGAGAGAGGAGAAGTGAGAGATGAGAAGTGAGAGATGAGGTTAAGAGAGTTGATTTTCAGTGTTTTGATTATTAAACACATGCGACCCAGCTGGGTCCGGATGGAATTCATTATTTCGCATAATTTTCCAATTCCTGCATTGAGTTTCACCGATTCATATGCAAGATGGTTCCGAAATGATTAATTTTGGTTCATGAGCCCGGCTTTTGCCATCAATAATACCTACTTTAAAAATTGATTGGTATAGCCCGGGAATAGTTTTGGCAAGGTTTACAAGTTCTCTCCAACATAGCACACAAAATGGCTGAGTTGACCGGTGACAGAAAGATTTTCAGTTTACTCGAAGTGGCTTCAAGCATCAGGCGCACTTTGTCCGAACGCTATAAAAGCAGTTTCTGGCTCAAAGCCGAGATGAACAAACTTAATTTTTACAAACATTCAGGCCATTGCTACCCCGACTTAGTGCAAAAAAAGGATGGTCAGGTGGTGGCCCAAATGCGTGCCCTGATCTGGAATTCGGACCTCGAACGCATAAACAGACAATTTATACAACATACCGGCGAACAACTACACGACGGGATCAATCTGCTGTTGCTGGCAAGCATTCAGTTCGACCCCAACCACGGCCTCAGTTTGAGGATTCACGATATCGACCCTGCTTTTACTTTGGGAGAGATTGAACGGGAAAAACGCCAATGCATCAACAGGCTGCAGGAGGAGGGAGTTTTTCATTCGAACAAGCAACTCCCTTTTCCCATACTCCCCAAACGTATTGCGGTAATTTCTGTCGAGTCGAGCAAAGGTTATGCCGATTTCAAATCGCTAACAGAGGCCCGAATGAAGGGGTTCGTGATGGAACATATGCTTTTTCCGGCTCTGCTTCAGGGAGATAAAGCCGCCGCACAGATCATCGCACAACTCGACCATATCGGTCGCCTATCCTGCCATTTCGACCTGGTGGCCATTATCAGGGGAGGAGGTGGTGAAGTTGGACTCTCCACCTTCAACCAATACAGCCTGGCTCGTGCCATTGCATTATTTCCCCTGCCCGTGATCACCGGCATCGGCCATGCCACCAACCAGACAGTAAGCGAAATGGTGGCCCATACCAACGCCATCACCCCCACCGAATTAGCCGACATGCTGATGGAATTGTTCGAAGGATTTCAGGATAAGCTGCACGAATCTACACGCAAAGTTGGCTACACTATCAGCATCCTGCGCGAACAAATGCTTGAGATATCGAAACTGCAACAGACATTGCAGCACTCAGCAAAAAGTCTTGTAAACAACCAGAAGGCAATCCAAAAACTGCTTTCCACTGCACTTGCTTCTAATGTGCAACTCCGTCTGCACAGCATGAAGCAGCAACTCGGCACAGGTACATACCGCCTGAAGCTAAATTGTACTGAGAAGTTGAATAAAAACAACTTTGTAATACAAAACAAGCAAACTGCATTGAATAAGGCTGCTGCAGGTTTTGTTGAACGGAACCTGACAACCCTTGATCAAGCCGAAAAAGTTGTTGAACTGCTTAACCCGCAACGTCTGCTCGAAAAGGGATATTCAATCACCTTACATAAAGGAAAACCGGTTCGGTATGCCGGACAATTAATGGCGGGTGATTCGATCACGACCATCGTGGCACAAGGCATTATCCATAGTGATGTAAAAGAAATTAAACCATAAATAAAATGACTAAAACACCCGATTACACAGCGGCTTTCAAGGAACTTAATGAAATTGTGAACGACATCGAAACGGGCGATATCACTGTGGATGCATTGTCGGAAAAGGTGAAACGCGCCGCCGAACTAATTGCCATCTGCAAGCAGAAGCTTCGTGCTACGGAACTGGATGTGCGCAGGATTCTTCATGAATTGGATGAAACCACAACAGGGGATGACAATAAAGGCAATTAAACGGTAGATATATTACCCGAAAACACCAAAAGTTTTCAAATTGGTTTACAAGTCACTCATACTATCAGCACACTGCTTATAAGTCAAGTTATAAACTGTGTTGCCATTTCAATTACAGTTCCAATAATACTTACTTGTTATGACCACAATTTAGACTCTTTCCAAAGAAGAGGCTATCTAACTAATTATCATAGTACTAAACATTATATTCATTCAAAGTGTCAAACAATAATAATAAAATATTGCAGAAATAAGATCATAGATCTTCATTGTATTAAAAAACTATTCAAAAATGATTTAGATTTGTACGATATCCTGTTAAAATAAAAACAGGAATCAGATATTAACTGATTGATGATGAATAAGCATGAAACTTGATTCTCATGACTATGAAAGAAACAAAACATCTAAATAGTTCCATTCAAATTATTATTCTTTTCCTTATTCTAGGCATTAGCATTGTATCAGCTATTTCTTGTAAGAAAGAGTCGGGCAATGGAGAGCCAAAAGATTTAATCTATACGGAGCCTCAGAAAATTTTAATTGAGGAAGGTATTGAAAAGAAGATCAGGCTTTTTGTAAACAGCGACCGATCACTTGCCTGGCAACTATCATACTCTTCACCAATTGTGAATATTGAACCGAAAAGTGGTTTCATAGATAAGAAAGGAATTGAACTTACTATTACCAGTGGACAAACTGGATTACCGGAAGGCAAACATAATCTTTCGATAAGTTTCATTATTAGTGGCGCAGGTGTTTTTGAAACCTCTGCTGAAATCAATGTCCCGCCCAAATACTTTTATAGTTTTTTGCAGGATTCTGTCGTGTTTCATCAAAACGAGAAAACCAAATATGTCACAATTATTAACCTAGGTAACTCTAACATGCTTCCGTCACTGGACATCAACAAATCATGGATGTCATATTCCTTTGATTATTATTACCTTAAACCAAATACACTGGATAAAGTACGACTTGATGTAGAAAAAAGGATGGTAAAAAAGGGGTGGAATGTTGCAGACATTATAATAACCCCAAACAATCCTATTGTTCCTCCTTTGAAAGTGCATTATTTTGTTGAACCTTTCAGCTTACTCGAATCATCTGTCCACCAAATAAATCTTGATCGTAAATATGAAACACAGTTTTATCTGATAAATGCCGGAACTGAACTAATTGATTGGACTTTAGAAAACAAGAATGAAGTATTAAATGTTAGTCCTTCAGCCGGAAGTCTGGCATCAGGCGACTCCGCGCTTATACAAGTTAATGCCATTGAACCAATTACTGATTATGGCATATATGAGGGTGACATTATTGTTTCATTTGAAGGCAATACGACTCCATTGCAAATTAAAACAAAACTTAATCATTATGAGATCATTGAAAAAAGCTATCATAACGATCTAGTAGATGCTTTATTCAACCCTGAAACAAATGAGATTATTGCAATAACCAGAAATGAGAATGAAATCAAATTAATCAATCCTGAAACAAACAGTATCAGAAAAACTAATCTTCATGCAGTTCCAATAGGACTATGTTTGTTCAATAATGGTCAGCAGATTGCGGTCACATTTAAAGGTAGTATGCAAATATTTAACTATCAAAACCTGGAAAACATCAAAACCATTCAGTTTAATGACTTTCTGAGGCCATACTGCATACTAGAACGCAATGACGGGAACTTACTAATTAATTTCTCAAACTACACTGAACTTTATCTTATCAACACCCAGGACTGGTCTATTATAGAAATTCAAACCAATTACTTTTACGATTTTCAGGATAATAATATCGTTTCGAATCCAGCTTTTGAAGCATTATACCTTATAAAGGGCATTCAACTATATCAACTTAACCTTAGTGATACAACGATCATATTCGGCAAAACGGTCTTCATAGGGGATTATTGTGATAAAGCTTTCGTATCACCTGATGGCACTTCAATCATATCAGACAATGGCAATAAGTATTCATTGTCACCCAATCAAGACCATAACCTTATATTAACTGATGAGATTCCTACAGCAAAAATGGAGCATCTGACGTTTTTTAATAACAACAACCAAATTGCCTGGATCATAAAAAATCAAAACTCACATGTGAGAATATCTGGTATTCAAAGTTACTCAGATCAGCATATTATTATTTTGCCATATTTGAGTTTTATGTACAATGCTAGTCATATACTCATAATACCAAGTGGAAGGAAAGTATTCGTCAGTAAAGATGAGAACAAATTATACAGTATAGCATCGTACTATCATACGATACAAGGCCACCACAAATGGGGAATACATGTCAGTAATACGCCAGATTAATAAACTCTTAAAGATGAAATCATTACTAGTATTGAGTGCCATAGTTTCTGTTGGGTTGATCTTAGCATTACTTTCTTGTAAAAAGGAAAGTGTGCCCGAACAAGGTACATTAACCGCTTCAGCACAATGGATTACGATTTATCACCACACTGTGGAATTCAGCATTTTTCTTACAAATGTACCTGAAGTCAGCGACACCTGGCGGATCACAAAACTTCCATTTTTCTTAATTTCTGAGCAGATGTCAGGATCGATTACTAAATCAATAGCCGAAATTAAACTGAAGTTTAACCCGGAAATTAATATCCTCGAAGATCATAAAGGCTATATTGAGATTATATCGGAAAGATCTGGTTCATTAAGTATTTATGTAAGCTATCAACCATTTGAAATGGTTGATATTGAGGTGATTCCGGCATCTCTACATTTCAGCACCCAAGACACTATCAAAAGTATGACATTCCGCAATAATTCTCATGAAGATACTTGGGTTAAAATTTATCCTCAGTATAATTGGATTACAACGGATGACAATTATAGCACAGACTTCTTCTTGATTGGTGTAAGTAAACAATCTGAAAAATCCATCTCGTTAATTCTCGACCAGAAGAGTGATAATCTCTCTTTAGGACTCAATACAAATAAGTTAGTTCTAAGCATAAGTCACGTATACTCTAATGATAATGCAGAGTTGTTTGCCTACGAAATTACGGCAGATATACCACCATTTAAAGATTTCCAAATAAATGAAAACTCTTTGACCTTTGATTATGGCGACAGTATTGCATGGATAAAATTAACCAACGACGGCAATTCACCTCTTGATTGGTCATCTGTCAGCATTGATGGTTTTCTAAGTCTTGAGCCCGCATTTGGCACCATCGATGCTAAAGAAATCGTGGATGTTCATGTAAAGATTGACCGAAGTAATTTCGACCAATATGACTACACTTCATCGGTGCAATTTAACTGGGATGAAGGGCTTGTCGAAATCCCAGTAACGATTTACCATGACCCCGGCCACTGGAAACAATTCCCATACTATACAGCGATTGAATATGTGAAATTAATTGATAAAATCGTCTTGATTAATGAGGCAAAGGAATTTATAATCTATGAACCCGAAACTGAAAATCAGATTACTATCCCTTCCCTGCAAGGCGCAACGGGTTTTGAAATCAATGAGGAAGGTACTTATGCCGTTGTTTCCAAACAAAACCAAATTATGAGGCTTAATCTGATTACACTTGAAACAGATTATGAACATACTTTACCTAATCAACTCAAAAACTATAAATTGTATGGTGATAATATATTATATTATTATGCCTATAACTTTGGGGCAAATGCTCATCATCATTTCCTTAACCTGACCACATCAGAAACTACTCCTTACATCCTAAGTCCTCATGCTTATATTCTGGAAAAACATCATGATCAGCCAATGCTTTACCTTAACAATGATGACTACTTTTATACATACAACATTTCTTCTTCCCCCGGTTTACTGGTCGACAGGATCAGTATTAATACTTATGATGGCCAAATGAATTGGAAAGACTTTAACAATAATATAATTTTTGATCGCGGACAAGTTTTCAATATAAATAACCCACCAGATTTTTTGCCTGAGCTGGTTACCCAAATCGAAAATGCAAGCATTATTATAGAACACTTACATATTAATGAAGAATTAAGAAATATATTTTTGGTGTACGATAAAATAAGGGTATATAACCCCGATAACAACTATGCTTTCGTCCGTGATTATATTGCTCCACCATATGTAAAAAAACTCCAAAACGGTGATTATGTATTAAAAGACCTCACAAGTTTGTTTTGTTTCACCCGGGAGAACAGCCCTTACCTTTATGTAGTTGCCAGAGAGAGTTCATACAACTATAAATTGACTAAACTACTAATCGAATGATTTTATGATATTATTACGTAGTAATCATTTTAACAATATAAAAATGATTTCAAAATTGAAATGCTGATGAAGAAAACATTAACTTTATGAAATTCAATAAACAACTATCCCGACTTACGATACTTGCGCTACTGATTATTTTATTCTCAGGCTGCCATAAGGATGAACCAATAGTTTCCAAATTGTTTTTGTCACCGCAATACCTTTATTTTGCAAAAGACTCTATTGAAACAGTTATACTAAGTATGCAACCCCCACAACCATTTGAATGGAGAACGATTAATATGCCAAAAGGTATAAGTATTCATCCTGAAACAGGTAGTTCAAATGGTGATTATGTGGAACTTAAAGTTAAGCGTGATATACATAATCCCAAAAACTTTGCATACAAGGAAATTGAGATATTAACCAATATTGCGGGATCACGGAAAATTAAGCTGATGAATAATGGTTACATTTACGATTGCTTATCTATTATTCCTGATTCAATTCACTTCCCTGCAGATAAAGACAAAATAGATGTATTCGTGAAATTTAGAGTAGATGATTCACATTTCAACACCTATGACATTGTATTTCAGGATCATTGGTTAATATCAAATGCCAGATCAATTGAATACTCTTATGAAATTGAAATTCGACTTAATCGGGACTTAGTCCCTGATGGTCGTACATCTAGCTATATACATTTTATCAATAACATTTATAATGATACAACTTCCTACAGAATTACTTTTGATACAACCGGCAAAGTGACCAAACCAGTTAATCAGGAATACTTCTCAGTTCCCAATGTAATACTTAATCAATAGGACATTTAAAAAAATGAAAATATACCTATACTGTTCAATAATAAATATTTACGCATACATTCGAAATTTATGCACAAACAAGTATTGAGTATAGCTAATTGCACACATCTGCAAACGGATATAGAAAAAAATAGAATAATTGAATATTGACAAAGCTCGATGAAATACAAATATCCAATATTATTAGGCTAAATATTCGAATAAATGAATATTTGAATTACATGTCCCAACACGCAAACACAATTGTATAAAGAATGAAACTTTTAATAATCCATCTCAAAACCGTCGATATTTTTGGAAAATTTACCATTATTCTGGCACTTGTACTTTCACTTCTACCCTCTTGCAAGAAAGAAGACTCGAACATGTCCTATTTCACTCTTGACCGGATTGAAATGAATCTTTATGAAGGGTACGAGCGAACTTTATATTTCTCTGTGTATCCACCAATCAAATCAGAATGGAGGTTCGAAAATATTCCAACATATCTGACGATTATGCCCTCATCAGGAGTTATCAACCATAATATTGCTGAAGTAAAGATTATCGTAGATACAGCGATAAGATATAATAGTGATATTATATTATTAAAAGCCACAGGGGTATATAATAATCACATCAATTTCAATTGTTATTATAGGGAAACCAATTAAATAATATGCGGAAGGAATGGAATCTAAACTATGTGGAGTGCTATTCTATTGTTTCCTTACGCGTCTATCTTGGCGTATTTGGCGTTGGCTTCGATGAATTCGCGGCGCGGGGGCACTTCGTCGCCCATCAGCATCGAGAATACGTGGTCGGCTTCTACCCCGTTTTCGATGGTTACCTGTCTGAGCGTACGTGTTTTGGGATCCATGGTGGTGCTCCACAGTTGCTCGGCATTCATCTCACCAAGACCTTTATAGCGCTGAATATGAACGCCTTTCTCTGATCCGTCCGCTGACCAGTCACGCACTGTTTGTTCGCGTTCTTCGTCCGACCAACAATATCGCTCCTGTTTGCCTTTGCGCAGGAGGTATAAAGGCGGCGTGGCGATGTACACATAGCCCTTTTCGATCAGGTCGGTCATATACCTGAAGAAGAAGGTAAGTATTAAGGTGGCAATATGGCTTCCGTCGATGTCGGCATCGGTCATGATGATGATCTTGTGATAGCGCAGCCTTTCGATATTGAGTGCCTTGGAGTCGTCATCGGTACCGATGCTCACACCAAGTGCCGTAAAAATATTCTTGATTTCTTCGCTTTCGAAAATTTTGTGCGGCATGGCCTTTTCCACGTTGAGAATTTTACCCCTGAGGGGCAGGATGGCCTGAAAACGTCGGTCGCGGCCCTGTTTGGCTGTTCCGCCTGCCGAGTCGCCCTCCACGAGGTAAATCTCGGCCTGTGCGGGATCACGTTCCGAGCAGTCGGAAAGTTTTCCGGGAAGACCTGAGCCGGTGAGCACACTCTTACGCTGAACGAGTTCGCGGGCTTTACGGGCTGCATGACGCGCCGTTGCAGCAAGGATAACTTTATTAACAATGGTGCGCGCTTCTTTTGGATTCTCTTCCAGGTAATTGGTGAGGTGGTCGCTGACAATCTGGTCCACAATGCCCATCACTTCGTTGTTGCCCAATTTGGTTTTGGTCTGCCCTTCAAACTGGGGCTCAGGCACTTTCACCGACAAGATAGCTGTGAGGCCTTCGCGGAAGTCATCACCATTGATGTCGAACTTAAGTTTGGCCAGCATTCCGGTTTTGTCAGCATATGCCTTAAGCGTACGGGTTAGGCCGCGACGGAAACCGGCAAGGTGTGTACCACCTTCGTGCGTATTTATGTTGTTTACATATGAATGGAGGTTTTCGGCAAATGATGTGTTGTACTGCATGGCAATGGCTACAGGCACATCGTTGCGTTCACCTTCGATGGTAATGGGAGCAGGCATAAGCTTCTCGCGGCTTTCGTCGAGATAGGCAATAAAATCGGCCAGGCCGTTATCTGAATAAAAGGTTTCAGTTCTTGGAAGGTTATTATCATTCAGATCGCGCTCATCACTCAGGCTGATACGCACACCCTTGTTCAGATAGGCCAGCTCCCTCATGCGGCTTGCCAGAATACTGTAGTCATACTGCGTGACCATAAAGATGCTGTCGTCAGGCCTGAAATGGATGGTGGTTCCGTTGGCTTGCGATTCACCAACGGCCTTAACATCCTCCAGTGGTTTACCGCAGTTGTATTCCTGAACAAATACTTTACCTTCGCGATAAACAGTTGCTTTAAGATAGGTAGAAAGCGCGTTGACGCAACTCACACCCACGCCATGCAACCCCCCGGAAACTTTGTAAGAGCCTTTGTCGAATTTCCCTCCGGCATGCAGAACTGTCATTACCACTTCGAGTGCCGAACGGCCCTCTTTCTCGTGGATTCCTGTAGGTATCCCCCTTCCGTTGTCGGCAACGGTGATTGAATTATCAATATGAATGGTAATATCAATGGTGTCGCAATAACCACCCATTGCTTCGTCAATGGAGTTGTCCACTACTTCATACACCAGATGGTGCAGTCCGCGGACGTTAACATCGCCTATATACATGGCCGGGCGCTTGCGCACGGCTTCCAATCCTTCGAGTACCTGTATGTTTGATGCTGTGTACTGACTGTTTGCCAACTCTCTTTTTTCTTCCTCAGTCATTGTCAATAAATTAAATATCAATGAATAATTTAACGTGCAAAGGTACAAATAATAGGTAAGCGATGACCTGAATCAAACATAAGGATGAAACGAAGTTATCAACAAATCGTGATGCTGGAACTGTTACTTATGCAACTGATTTATAATACGTAACCACAAAACACCCTAAATAATCAGCAATCAATGCCAGAAAATCACAATCGGTTGACTTGACCCTCATTATCGGACTTAAAAACTAAAAAATGGCGTTTTGAAACATCTAATCTTTAACACAACGGACCGGATATCCGTTGTTCTTGTTTCCTGACTCCGGATTTATAGCACCATTGTTGTAAACCAGAACCCAGGCTTTTGCGTTTGATTCACCCTGCTCAGTAGTTGTCCAGTGATACCCCCTCATTCCCATGGTCAGGAATGGCCCGAAATAAGCCCTGTATCCTGGTGCGAATCCACCAAATCCAAAGGCATCGAAACCATGATGTTTTACATCGGGATTCCAACGGGGATGATCTTCAGTATTGCAATCACCACCGAAAGGAGTTCCCTCTTTCCGGCACGATTTGATGGCATTGCCGGCCCCGTTAGCATTTCCGATTCCATTTGCATGCCCTTGGGCGACAACATAGTCAACAAGCATATTCCATTCTGAGTCTGTAGGCACATGCCAGCCTACCGGACAAATTCCATTCGGGTTGACAACCGCATGGTAGTTATACAAGGCTCCGTAAACAGGCTTCCATGATTCGTCGTTGCCATACCATGATAAAGCTCCGCTTGTGTTTTCCATCCAGGCTGCATTGTCTGAACCGGGGATCTCGATAAGATCGCCGCTATTGTAATGGGTTGTACGCAAATTTTGCCCGAGCCAGCATTGGTCGCCCATAACGACCGTTGAGTAAATGTTTCCATCATAATCCTCAACGGTTGAATAGCCACACAAAAATCCTTCAACTTTAAAAAAGAAAGTCAGGCTGTCGATGGCACTTAGGGGAAATGTAAGCACCGTTCCGTCAGTCTTGTGGATCAGGATATCCTGAGCATGCATATTACTGTGCATGAATAAACAGAGCGCTACAACTAAAAATGCTGATTTCATCATTGTTGCTTGTTAATGTTTTACAATAATTTTTTCGGTAATGGCCTCATTGTGTTGGCTTACCCTGCACACATAAGTTCCGGCAGTATAAAAAGTTGTATTCAGGACGAAATTGTATGTCCCCGGTTCATGCACTCCGAGGTCATGACGTTCGATAAGAACCCCTGTAAGACTGAATACGTCGAGCGCTACCTTTCCTTCTACGGCAAGCATATATTCAAAATTTATATGGTTATCAGCAGGATTCGGTGCTGTTTTTAAACTGATCAACCGGATAATTGATTGCTTTAGTTCCTCATCAATAGTGGAAAGGTCAAAGGTAATCTTGTCAATTTCATCGATGGGAATTTCTACTGCATCGCCGAATTTTAAGTTAATCCTGAGGTGGTTTTGTGCATTGCCGGTAATAACCAACACCAAACAAAACACCAACAAGGCTGAGAAAAAGAGAATCAGTTGTCGTTTCTTTTTCATAATTTGCATTATAAAGGTGAATAATCTGTTTAATAGAAGTCGTAAAAGTAGACAAATATTCCATTATTGTCAAGCCAATCCATTGAAAATATGCAGGATATTTACGAAATATTTCTTCATCTTTTCGAATCCTAAGACAAATTCATGGCAACCGCCATATGTAAGGGCAAAACGTCTATTTTTGCGATATGCAGCCACAGCACGAAACCAAGCGCATCCTTGTCATTCAAACAGCATCAATCGGAGACGTTATTCTGATAACACCTGTGCTTGAGAAACTGCATCAAGCCTATCCAGAAAGCCGGATAGATTTGTTGATCAGGGCGGGTTTTGAGGGTTTGTTTGATCAACATCCGTTTTTGAATACTTTGCTGCTTTGGGACAAAAAGGAAAAGAAATACCAAAAGTTGTTTCATTTGCTGCGTATTATCCGCAGAACCAGATATGACCTCGTTGTCACAGCACAGCGTTTTGCCTCAAGTGGATTTTTGACTGCCTTCAGCGGGGCAAAAACGACTGTTGGTTTCCATAAAAACCCTTTTTCGATTTTTTTCAGCAAGTCGATCCGGCACAACATCAGCAAGGAAGGATCTAAACACGAAACAGAACGAAATCTGGAGCTTGTCGGATGGATAACGGGCAAAGAAGACCCACGGCCCCGGTTGTATCCCTCATCGGTGAATTTTGCCCGAACATCACTATATAAAACTCATAAATATATTTGTATTGCTCCTGCTTCATTATGGTTTACAAAGCAATATCCGGAAGAGCAATGGATTGAATTTTTGTCGAAAACCGATTCTGACATTTATGTGTATCTGCTTGGTTCTGCTTCCGACAAGTCGCTATGCGAGCACATCATGCAACAGTCGAATCACCCCAACACACTTAACCTTGCAGGCACACTCAGCCTGTTAGATTCGGCAGCCCTGATGCAGGATGCAATGATGAACTTTGTGAACGACTCAGCCCCCATGCACCTGTGCAGTGCCGTGAATGCCAGAATAACGGTCATGTATTGCTCCACTGTTCCCGAATTCGGTTTCGGGCCACTCTCGGAAGATTCGGTTGTGGTTCAGTCAAAAGAAAAGCTGGATTGCCGGCCCTGTGGTCTGCACGGATACAATGCATGCCCCGAAAAGCATTTTCGTTGCGCGAAAAGCATACCTGCATCCGAACTTCTGGACAGATTATGAACTCATTTGAAGAAGAGGTTGCTCTTGCCGTTAAGGCACTTAAAAACGGAAAAATTATTCTTTACCCAACGGATACCATCTGGGGTATTGGCTGCGACCCGACAAACAACAAAGCTATCAGCCGTCTTTATTCAATTAAACAACGCACCGGCAATAAAAGTATGATCATCCTGGTTGACAGTGCAGACAGGCTGAAAGATTATGTGACTGAAGTGCCTGAAGTTGCCTATGACCTGATCAGGGCAGCCGACACACCACTGACAATTGTTTATTCAGGTGCGCGAAATCTGGCCAAAAAGCTGCTTTCACGTGACAATAGTGTCGCCATTAGAGTTAGTTCAGACCCATTTTGTCAGGCTATGGTCAGCCAATTTGGCAAAGCCATTGTTTCCACTTCGGCCAACATATCCGGCGAGCCACCTGCACTCACCTTTGCACAAATCAGCAATCCCATAAGGCAATCCGTTGACCACATCGCAGGTCTTTACCAGCAACAGGTGCGACAACCCAAAGCCTCCACTATGATCCGGCTCGAAGCTAACGGAACCTTCACCGTGATAAGACAATAATTTGGATTAAACAGGTGTCCGTGAATAATGACCATTAGATTTTAAAAAATCAGTTCATTTCCCGGAATAAACCAAAAAAAGGGATCACTTGAAGCATCATTGATTTCATTCCCGTTTAATGCTCATTTTCTTCAAAAACAAATTGAAAAAAAACATTGTTTCAAACATAAACCAAATCTGAGGACTTTTGTGAGAGAAACAATTCAAAAACAAGAACGCGGACAGAAAATCTCTTGAACCTTTTCATGTCTTTACACGTTTGATTTTTTTGCAACCGTTTTCATGCTTTGATGGCCAAAAACTTTATTTAGACCAATTATAAACTGTCAGAATTTCGTACATTTGCACCCGTTAATGTAAATGTCTTTTTCAAGACTTAAAATATTAAAAATGAGCAATAAAAGAAGATTCACCCTCGAAAATACCGATAAAGAAACCCTGAAAAAGTGGTACAGCCTGATGACTATGGGTCGCCAGATTGATGACAAAGCACCCAATTATCTGAAGCAGGCGCTTGGATGGTCATACCATG
Source organism: Bacteroidales bacterium (assembly GCA_024710405.1). GTDB lineage: Bacteria > Bacteroidota > Bacteroidia > Bacteroidales > F082 > UBA6192. The sequence continues at coordinate 111,461 of JANJUV010000011.1, read as the reverse complement.
CCCCTTATGCAGGCCACGATGGCATACAACTGGCTATAGGGCAAGCTTTTGAACGGCAACATGATTTTCTTTTTCCTTATTACAGAGATATGCTCACTGCTATTTCAGCCGGCCTTTCTGCCGAGGAAATCATTTTGAACGGTATCTCAAAAGGTACTGACATCGCCAGTGGCGGACGTCACATGTCGAACCACTTCGCCAAACCGGAATGGAACATTCATAATGTTTCATCGGCAACAGGCAACCACACCTTACACGCAGTGGGTGTCGGCCGCGCCATAAAATACTATGGAGCCAAAGGGGTTGCCATCAGTTCACAAGGTGAGTCTTCAACTTCCGAAGGGTACGTTTTTGAAGCTATTAATGGTGCTTCCAATGAAAAGCTTCCTGTTTTGTTTGTTTTTCAGGACAACCAATACGGTATTTCTGTGCCACAAAAGGATCAGTCGGCCAACCGCCGGGCTGCTGAAAACTACCGCGGCATCCGTAACCTTAAAATTATGTATTGTGACGGCAAAAACGTGTTTGACTCCATGAACACCATGTTTGCTGCTAAGGAACATATCGAGAAATTTGGCGAACCTGTTATCGTACACGCTAACTGCGTTCGTATCCACTCCCATTCCAACTCAGACCGCCACGAGTTGTACCGCGACGACAACGAACGCCATTGTGTGCGGCTTTCCGACCCGTTAACCCGCTTCAGAATTCAACTGCTACACTCAGGAAAGTTCACAGAAGAAGAACTCAACGGACTGGACGAACAAGCTAAAAAAGTGATCTCCGACGCCCATAAAAAAGCCATTAAAGCGCCAGACCCCACGCCTGAGTCTATCCACAATTTTGTTATTCCTGCTCCCTACGTATCGGCAAAATATCCTGACGGTTTGCATGATGGTTCAAACGGACAAAAAATGAAGTTTATTCAGGCACTGAACGAAACCCTGAAGGCAGAGTTCAGGCATAATCCTGATACATTTATCTGGGGACAGGACGTCGCCAACAAGGACAAGGGCGGTATTTTCAATGTAACCAAAGGGATGCAGCAGGAGTTTGGCAAGAAAAGGGTATTTAACGCCCCGATAGCCGAGGATTTCATCACAGGAACAGCCAATGGCATGAGCCGCTTCAGCAAAAAGATCAGGATTGTGATTGAGGGTGCAGAGTTTGCTGATTATTTCTGGCCGGCTATGGAGCAACTGGTCGAAACATCACATGATTACTGGCGCAGCCACGGGGCATTTGCACCCAACGTAGTAATCAGGCTCGCTTCAGGAGGCTATATAGGTGGCGGATTGTATCACTCGCAAACCATCGAAGGTGCACTGACCACATTGCCGGGCCTGCGAATCGTTTATCCTTCATTTGCGGACGACGCAGCAGGATTGCTCAGAACTGCCATGCGCTCTGAAGGCCCAACAGTGTTCCTCGAACCAAAGGCTTTGTACAACGACCCGATTGCAGAAACGATCGTTCCTGATGATTATGAGGTGCCTTTCGGAAAAGCAAGAATTCGCCGTCAGGGAACCGACCTTACGATAATCACTTACGGAAACACAACCCACATGAGCCTGCAGGTTGCCGAAACTATTGCCGGTGAAACAGGAAAACAGATTGAAGTAGTTGATATCCGATCCCTGATCCCTCTTGATAAAGAAACCATAATCAATTCCGTACGCAAAACTTCACGCGCCCTTGTTGTTCATGAAGACAAGGTTTTTGCCGGTTTTGGCGGCGAAATTGTCGGAATGATTGCCGATGAAGCATTCAGTTACCTCGATGCGCCCGTCAAAAGGGTCGGTTCAACATTTACACCTGTTGGTTTTAACCGAATCCTCGAAAAAGCAATTTTGCCCGATACCGAGCGTATTTACAAGGCGGCCGTTGAAGCACTAAGTTTCTGAGAACTTAAGTTTATTTTGCTTGTATTGTTGTTTACTCTTGCTGTTTAAGGGGAAACTCTTTTAATTATTTAACATTTTAATGTACTCCAAAGGTCAACACGGCTGGCATAATAGTTACATTTGGCCTTTGATTTGATACCTTAAGTCAGGATTATCTGATGGTATTCATTGATTCATTCAAATTGTTGCTTATGAAAAGAATAATCAGTTTTGTATTGCTTATTGCATCCTTTGGGGCTCCGGTTCAGCGGGTTGTGTCGCAGACTGCTCCTTCTAAAACTGATCCTAAGGAAACCACGCAGAAATTTGCAGCTGCACTGTTTTATATTGAAAACTATTATGTTGACAGCACAAAACCGGCCAAACTGGTTGAACATGCCATCATCAGCACGTTAAAAGAACTTGATCCGCATTCTGCATATCTTTCAAAGGAAGAAATCCAGGAAGCCAACGAACCGCTTGAAGGCAGTTTTGAAGGAATAGGTGTAACATTTCAACTTTCCAAAGACACCATTCTTGTAATTGCACCTGTTCCGGGAGGCCCGTCGGAGAAGGTGGGTATTCAGGCAGGTGACAAAATCATCAGAATCAATGGCGAAGAAGCTTTTGGCACAAAAGTGAATAATAAATTCGTGATGGACAGGCTCAGGGGCAGAAAGGGCACTACCGTTGACGTGAGCATCTTCCGCAAAGGCTCATCCGGACTGATCGAATACACCATAACCCGCGACAAGATTCCGCTGAACAGCATTGATGCCACTTTTATGCTGAACAACGAAACCGGCTACATCAAACTAAACCGTTTTTCGAAAACCACCATGGAAGAATTCAGAACCTCGATGGGCCAGTTGATGGAATCTGGCATGAAAAGTCTGGTGCTTGACCTTCGCGGTAATTCAGGCGGTTTTCTGGGAACAGCAGTGGAACTTTCGGATGAGTTTCTCGCTGACAATAAACTCATTGTTTATACTGAAGGATTGAATAGTCCACGTCAGGAGTACACAGCTGGACGCAAAGGCAGTTTTGAGCAAGGGAAGCTGATCATTCTGATCAATGAAGGTTCAGCTTCGGCTAGCGAGATAGTTTCAGGGGCTGTGCAGGATTGGGACAGGGGATTAATTCTTGGCCGCCGTTCGTTTGGCAAAGGATTGGTTCAAAGGCCGTTTAACCTTCCCGACGGATCTGTCATCCGCCTCACTGCAGCAAAGTATTTCACTCCTACTGGCCGTAGTATTCAGCGCCCGTATGATGATGGAACAGAAAGTTATTTCAAGGATATTGCCAACAGATTCAAAAACGGTGAGTTTGTGCATGCCGACAGCATCCACTTCCCCGACTCCCTGAAATACTTTACACCTTCCAAGAGAGTTGTTTATGGTGGAGGGGGCATCATGCCTGATATCTTTGTACCCTGGGATTCAACGCAATTCACCGACTATTACAGCAATCTGGTGCGCAAAGGAATTTTCAACCGTTTTACCCTCGATTTTGTCAATGATAACCGTAAAAAGCTCAACAAAGATTATCCTGAGTTCAGCAAGTTTAAACAGTCCTTTGATGTTGACGAGCAAATGATGAAAAACTTTCTGGACATTGCAGGCACTGAAGGTGTTGAATATAATGAAGCACAATACGCAAGTTCAGAAGTGTTTATCCGTTATCAGATCAAAGCGCTGATTGCCCGCAACCTTTGGGGAATGAATCAGTATTACGAGGTGATATCTGAAATCGACGACACTCTGCACAAAGCACTTGAGATTATCAACTCTGAAAAAATGTTCTCGGAAGCATTTCTGCAAGTCAGATAGTATTCGGAATTACGCAAACCGGGTGTCGGACATAGTAAACTTATTGATTAAGAAACAACTGACTGTTTTAGTCCAGGAATCGAGGCGAAAGGTAGGTTCGTTGTTTAGGATTAAACCTGAACAGCAACACAAACTCGTGCGTTCCTGAGTTAAAATTACTGAAACGGGTCAGTCCAATATCATAAGCATAACTAAGTCCTATGTTTTCGGTGACATTGATTCCTGCATGAATAATCAGTGCGTCCTGCGACCTCCAGCCCAGTCCGCCTGATATCAAATCTTTATAGGTAAATCTTGTATCGATTTGCACAATCCTGATCGTAGCCTGACGATGCCATGATGCTGATGCCAGAAGCATAAGGTCTTCTGCTACAACCGATTCATGGCGTAAATAAACATGGTTGTGCACCGGAATTCTGAAAATGGTCGCCTCACGTGAAGGAGTGGTAATATGGTTTGCCGCCATACCTGCCGAAAAATTTTGCCATTGCAGTTCGAAGCCAAATTCAAAATCAGGCCTGAGATAGCTTTCATCCGGCTTGATCAATGGCTCATTGCCGTCTACGAAAACCAGTTCAGAATAGCGGATGAATCTGTTGTACAGTCCAGCAGAAATCCCAAGCGCGAGGTGCAGTTGATCCGAAAATGCCACACGATACATATACGATAAGCTGGCCTGTCTTGTGGTTTCTTTTCCAGTCGTGAGGTTGATAAAATTAAACTTCAATCCCATCGAACGCTCCGGCGAAAAGTAATCCACTCCGACCTTTTGCATGGATGGAGCATCAGGAAAACCAATCCATTGCTGCCGCGCAAACAAATGTGCATGAATCAGGCCATTGGTGTTCAGATGCGCGGGGTTGAATGTGCTGAAATTGGCGTCAGTATTGCTCAGTAGCAGGTCTGATTGCGCTCTGGCATGGGTGCAAAACAGGACAACAGCCAGAAGTAGCAGAGATTGAATCCTGATTCTCATGGCTGTAAACGTTTTGCTTCCATCATCCCGATGCGTTTTCCATCGAGATAAGGAACTATGAAACAATCTGTAAACCCACCGGCAATAATCTGATTTCGGAGTGCTTCGGCACCTTCCTCCGTGAATCTGTCACCGACCTCATAACGATACAATCCGTTCTGATCGTGTACATAATAACTGAGTCCGGGAATTGATTTCGACAATGCCTGGAAATATACAGCTGGATTGCGGAGTGATGCTGAAACCAGTATCTGAATACGATACACCAGCGAACTGCCGGTAGATTCATCACTCAGGATCCTATTGACGGTTTCCGGCACTTCAAAGTCGCTTCTGACAACCTCAAAAGTGGTTCGTCTGTTCGCCTGATGCTCATCCTCTCGGCGCGCATCACGGATCAGCAATTTTCTTTTGCCATGGCCTTTCGGGATTAGTCGTGATGAGTTTATGCCACTGGCAATTAGATAATTGACCACAGATCTTGCACGTTCTTCCGAAAGCTTGTCGTTATACGCATCAGAACCGCGCGCATCGGTATGTGCATTTATCTGTACCAGAATCTGTGGATTCTCACGCAGAAGGGTGGCCAGTTTACTTAGCTCTACTTTTGAACTCTCACGAAGGGTAGCTTTGTCCAGATCGTAATAAATGTTGCTGATCACGATTTCCTGTTTTTCCTGAATCCTGATAAGTTGAAAATCCATATCATATCCTGTAGCTTTTTGAAAAACAGCAGCATATCTGACCGGCGGAATCCTGATAAGCCTCGACTCAGTAAAATAACCCTTTTTGACCACCTTTACGGTGTACACCTGATCCGGTTTCAGCGAATCGAAAGCATAAACTCCATGGTTATCAGTCCTGACGGCAGCTACAAAATCAGCCGAACCGCTGATTTCAACTATTTCACCTGCCAGTGAACGTCCGGTTTCCCTGTCAGTAACCAATCCACTGATAGTGACAGGATAATCGAGGCGGTAGAGTTCAAAATCAATTTGTGTTATACTGCCTCCCTGCTTTTTCTTTCCTGCATTAAAATTTTTATTTTCAGTGAAGTAAGATTCTTTTGAAGCCGATATAATTCCATTCAGATAATCAGGAACCGATATCAGGTAGTTACCATCGGAATCTGTTGTAGCTGCAAACATTCCCTCTGCGGTATTAATAACTATAGCGGCTCCTGCAATCAGGCTGTCGGTTTCGACCGACACAGCTTTCCCCTTGATGATGTGCTGCACAGGGTAGGCATGAAAAACAAAGAGGTTATCACCTTCTTCAACATTTCTTGCAGAGGAGAGAAAACCTTCTGCACTTCCGGGTTTCATGACCAGTGCAAAATCGTCTGCATATGAATTAAAAGGAGAGAGTAAAGGTGTTACATCATCAAAGCCTTTACCCTTGTTGATGCTGTAAACGATATCGAGACCACCGAATAGGGAGTGTCCAGATGAAGCAAAAAACAACAGACTGTCACCGGCTACATAGGGAAACAACTCATCAAGCTCAGTATTAACAGGTTGTCCCAGGTTAAGGGGTATGCCAAAGTTTCCGTCTGGCTTCATGCTCACCCTGTAAATATCTTTGCCGCCATAACCTCCGGGCATATCAGAAACAAAGTATAGCCATTTGCCGTCGTTACTCACAAAGGGATGGCCATAATGATACTTTTTAGTGACGAAACCAGCCTGTTTTGGACTTGTCCATGAGAATGAATTCCGGTCAAAAGTGGAGGTCATGATGACGCAACGCTTCCGGTTGTTTTTGCATTTTGTCCAGAAAGCCCTGCTCCTGGTTTGGTCGTATGCAAAAACACCTGTATTACGACTGTCGGCTATGGGCAGTGCAATGGGTTCACTGAATAACGTATCAGGGTATTGCCACGATTGAAACAAGGTGGAGAAAGCTTCTCCGGTGCGGCCGTCGGTGCGGTCGTTATCATTTGATCTCCTGGATGAGGAAAAAACAATGCTTCCATCAAAAAATGCCGCATGGTATTCACTGTACTGCGAGTTAAGGGTGTTTGCGGGAATAATTCTCGGGGTATCCAGCTGCAAGGAACTCAAAGCCAACTGTATTCCATCAATCTTCTTTTGAAGATCGGTTGATAAAGGGTTTAAAATCAATGCATTTTCAAGTACAGCCTGTGCTTCTGTGAGTTTACCGCTGCGTTGCAAAGCATCAGCATAATCTGTAAGCAAATCAATACGATTGGTTTCTTCACCTATCGCGTCTGAATACCAAAGCAGTGCATCTTCGAGTCTGTTCATCTTATGGTAGGCCTTTGCTGCTGATGCGGCTATTTCACGCTTGGTTTGAATATCCTGTTCAAGGTCAAATGCTTTTACAAATGAACGTGCTGCAGCCACATAATGATGGTTTTTGAAGTGTTTATTTCCCTGCCGCACATAGCTGTTTTGCGATTGTGTAATTACAGGAAAAAGCATCACTGCCAGTAATATATGACATAACTTTCCGATCATTCGATAATTAAAGTAACTGAACCTTTTTCTGTTTTGACCAAGACACCATCTCTGTCTTTGACATTGTGCAGATAATAATAAGTTCCGGGTGCAACAGGCACGCCATTATATTTTCCGTCCCAGCCATCGGAGCCGGAATAAATCTCTATACCCCAGCGACTGAACACGCGGATAAATTCACCTTCCATAAATCTGTCGTTTATATTGTCGCCATTGGGAGTGAATGCATTGGATTCATTTCCTGTGTAGTCCAGAAACACAAATGCTCTTGCAGGGCAGCCTGATTCAGATGTTGCTTCAATGTGTAAGGTATCACCCTGAGCTCGAATGTTACCGAAATAAAAGGTATTGGAAGCGCCTGATTGAAGTATTTCGCCTGCCAGGTCAAATGTGTAGGTTGACAGACCTTGCGGTGACACTACCACTTGTCTGAGTTCGTCGATGATATCTATGGAAAGTTCCGGAGTTTCTCCGACTTCAACAAGATGCTCATTCTGACCGGAACAACCAAAGGAATTTCTGACAATTAAGATGTAGTTAGTTGTTTCTGTAGGACTTATAATAATCTCTTTTGTATAAAACGGCGGATTGGTCAACCATTCATATTGATCGCCTCCGGATGCTGTAAGGGTAAGCTCGTTTCCGCTACACATGAAATTCGGACCATCGATTACTGCTTCGGGAAGCGGAAACACTATCACATTAACTGAACCTGACATCATCGCTGCGCAATCAGTGGCCAAACGTTTTGCTTGAACGGTGTAGGTTCCCGTGGACAAAACTAATGGAAACTCCAAAGGCCCTCCGGTTCCGGAAACAGTTTGATTTGCAGGCACATCATTAATCAGCAATTGGTAAAGCGTATTTGTTTCGCTGCCGGTAAGATAAATTGATGATTCAGGATCCTGTGCGCAATAACTACCTCCGCCCATTAAGAAAAACACTTGCGGAGGCAACTCCCATTCAATTATTACCTGATTCTGCATTAATGTGTTACAACCTAACTGGTTAGCAGCAACAACAGTGTAAGTACCTTCAGCTGCTTGCGCGCCGAAGCTCAGCTGACCACCGGTTCCCAGACGAAACTGTCCTGTGTAGGTACCATTTCTGTATAATGAATAAGTGACATTCACCTGACTTGATTCAAGTCCGACAGATGGAATCTCGTCACCGAAACAATAAACACCTCCACCCGTAAGGGCATACACTTCCGGCACTGCGAACACCTCAATAAACACTGAATCTTTTACAACCTCAACATTATCTGATATTTCAATCTTATACCATGTGTTGGTTGCCGGATAAACGGTAACCGTGGCAGTAGTTGCGTAGAAACCATCCGGTTCGGACGACCACTTCCATGTATAAGCTCCTGCTCCTCCCTGCGGCAATGCTGTCAGGGTTACTGGTTCACCCGGACAGGCAATATCTGAAGAAGTAACAATAGCTGAACCCAATGCACCCCCAGCTGCAATTACAAGAATGTCGTCACCAGCCACACAACCTGTTGAAAGGTCAGTTGCCACAGCCTGAAAAAGTACGCTATACTGCAAAGGCATAGTCTCTGTAAACTGGTTCAGTGGGTTGGTTACAAGATCGGTAGGGCTCCAGGAAAAGTTATAGCTACCCGTAGCAGGAACCACAAGCATACCCAGTTCAGCCTGATTGCCAGTGCTGATAACCACATCAGGGCCGGCATTCACTACAGGTGGTGATTCCTGAAAGATGATCGCGCTGCCGGCCATAGCAGAGGTACAATTATATCCTGGATTGCTTGCTATGACGGTATAATTACCCGTGATTAAATAAGAACCAAATTGTATCGGGTTTCCTTGACCGACAACAGATGCAATCTTTTGCTGGTTGTTAAGGTACAGATCATACACTACACCAGCTTCGGTGCCCGATAATCCGACAGGCAGTCCGACTACCTGCGCATCGCAATAAGTGCCACCTCCTGTTACATTGAATACAGAAGGTAATGCACCAACCTGAACGGAAACAGAGTCACTGACTGTTTCGTTTCCATCGGTGACAGTAACAAAATATGTGACAGACTCTGTCGGATAGTCAATCCAACTGATTCCACTGAACAAGACCTGACCTGACTGGTTCTTCCATAAAACCGTATATTGCCCGGTTCCTCCCTCAGGAAGGGCGAGAAGATCAACAGCCTGGCCAGAACATATCGCATCTGCGGAAGTCAGCAACTGTAGCCTCAGCTGACCTGTACTGACATATACTACAGCTGTATCAGTTAACGAAACACACCCTGAAGCCGCGTCCCTCACCTGCAGCAAAAACAACCGGCTTGAATTAAGCGGAATCGTTGTGGGGCTCGGACTCACAGGATTCTGTAGCAAACTAGCCGGAAACCACTGATAAGAATATTGCCCCGAACCACCAAATGCCTGTCCGTTGAGTACAGCAGACTCCCCACCCAAAATAAAACTGTCGGGGCCGGCATCAGCTACAGGCGAAGCAAACACTTCTACAAAAGCTGTTGTCTCCATTGTTGTTTTGCAACCCGTTGACAACTCCATAGCTTGTACAGAATACTGGCCCGAAAGCACCGCCGGCCCAATCAACAAAGGAAATCCGGTTCCGGAAAAAGTATTACCTGTAAACAAACCTTCCCTGAATAGTGAATACTGAACTCCTGTTTGCGACCCCGATAATTCGAGAAATACATCATTGCTACTTTCACAATAACTCCCCGAGCCTGCCAACATAAATTGCTGAGGGCCTGTAAGAACAGGAATAAAAACCGAATCATAAATCAGTTGATTACCATCATTAACGACAACTTTAAATGTGGTAGACACAACAGGATTAAAGACAGGATCGAACTGCTGTGAGGTAAAACCAGGGGGGGTAGAAACCCATGTATAGGAATAATTTCCGGAACCACCCGTCGGTAATGCAAACAACTGGATTGGATTGCCCGGACAGGTTCCGCCACCGGAAGCTAATATCTGCATATTGAGGTTTCCTCCCTGAACAAATACAGCAGCATAATCACTTGTTCCCGGGCATCCTGATTGAAGATCACTTACATCAAGTTTGAAAACAGTTGTGTTATAAAGTGGTTTCGTGGTGGGCTGAAGCGCATCAGGATTAAGCAACAAATTTGATGGCGTCCATTGAAAATCAAACAATCCTGTACCACCCTGAATGCTTCCTTCAAGAGTTACCTGACCACCGGAAGGAACAATTTTGTCCGGACCGGCCAAAGCTACAGCAGCTGCATCCACAGAAATAATTGCCTGGCCAGCCATCTCACTGTTGCACGTTGAATTGAAATAATTAGCCCTGGCGCGATAAACACCCGGTTGGCTGAAAACACCAAATTGAACAGGACCTCCGTCTCCGGTAACAGTGGACAAAACTTGACTATTTAGCTCCAAATGGTACACTACGCCCTGCTCCGACCCGCTTAGGCCGATATTAACTGTCTGGGTGGGATTGCACAATGCACCACCTCCGGAAATATTGAAGATCTGAGGCGGTTGGGAAATATAAATATCAATAGTATCTGTTGATGTTGCAAGGCCATCGAACACGGTCAACACATATGATGTTGGTGCTTCGGGGCTTACCAGTGGCTGCTCCGCATTAGAGTAAAAACCCGATGGAATAGAAGTCCACTGATATACATAATTGCCGGTTCCACCGCTTGCAATTGCGTAAAGACTGATGGCAGTTCCCTGACAACCTGTATTCTGACTGGCCATTGCCTGAACACTGAGTGTACCACCCGAAACATAAACTGTTACAGAATCAGCTAATGAAACACAACCACTTTGCTGATCGGTAGCCTGAATGTTGAAAATCGTTGTATTAAGCAAAACTTTGGTTGCTGTTTGTAAAGCAAAAGGTTGGTTAACCCACTGTGGTGGCGACCATAGATAAGAGTTGACACCCGAACCTCCGTTAGTTGTTGCAGACAATAAAGTAGTTGAACCTATACCAATAGTGCGATCAACTCCGGCATAAACCGATGGTGATTGTGCTTGTGAAATAACAACATTCCCATTCATTGTTGCACTGCAGCCAGACCCAAGATGAAGGGCATTTGCCGAATATGAGCCGGGGATCTGCTGATTTCCAAAACTCAAAAAGGCATCGTTACCCAATAACTGAATACCTGTTGAATTGCCGTTTCTCATGAGCCCGTATATAACTCCGGTTTCCGATTGGTTCAGATAAACATCTCTTCCATTTTCGTTGGGACAATAAACCCCGCCTCCGGCAAGTGTCTGCAAAACAGGCGACTGCCTTACTTCTATCTGAACAGAATCCTGAATAATACTGAATCCATCTGATACCATTACATAGTAGGTCGTAGTCTGCTGGGGCGAAACAACAGGATTAAACTGAGATGATACAAATCCCGGAGGGTTTGATTGCCAAACATATGTAAAATTCCCCGAGCCCCCGGATGGAAGCGCAAAGAGGGTTACTGACTCACCACGGCAAACACTGTAAAGATCAGCAAACACGTTCAGACTAAAGTTTCCTCCGCTAACGAATACCGCTACCTGATCAGGCTGACTCACACATCCTGTCTGTTCATCTGTGACAATCACACTGAAAACTTGTGTTTCGTTTAGTGCTGTTGTCACCGGATTCTGAAAGCCGGGATTCAGCAGGAACTCAGCCGGTGACCATTGATAGTTGTAATTCCCTGATCCGCCTGACCCGGTGCCGTTCAGGCTGGTTTGTCCTCCTGTGTTGATAATCTGATTATTACCGGCATCAGCAAGCGGTTTAGGATTGGTACCGATAGTGGCTTCACCATTCATCGAAATTTCGCAGGCAGCATCGGCATAACTTGCTTTAACGCGGTATTCACCAGAAACATCAAACACTCCAAATGACAAAGCAGAGCCAGTCCCCGTCTTTTGAATTATAAGTTGATTATCACGATATAACGAGTAGGTGACTGTACTTTCTGAACCAGAGAGTGTAAGTTCAATTCCAGCGCCACCCAGGCAGATAAGCCCTCCCTGACTCAGGGTGAATACATTTGGAAGACTTTGTAATTGTATGTTTACCGTATCATAAACATTACTGATACCATCCTGAACACGAACTACATATGTTGTTGATTGTTCAGGAACTACATTGATATTTTGTGTATTTGCAATAAATCCGGGAGGTAAAGATGTCCATTGGAATGAGTAGTTTCCGCTACCGCCCGAAGCCATAACTGTCAGGTTGGCTTGCTGCCCGGGACATAAGCGATCAGCGGAAGATTGAATATAAGCAGACAATGGTCCGTCAGTCACACGTACAATAACAGTATCAGGGCTGCTCTGGCATCCTGTCCCAACATCAGTTGTCCGAAGTGTAAACTGACGTGTAATATACAATGGAATAGTTCCAGTGATTGCCTGTTTTGGATTCAGACAATAACTCTCAGGATTCCAGTCGAACTGATACGGGCCGTTACCGCCGCCAGCTGAACCGCTAAGTTGAACCGCAGAACCCGAGACAACCACCTGATCGGCACCTGCAAAAGCAGATGGAGGCAGGTTTACAACAACCTCTTTTGATCCGGTCATAAGCCGCTGACAGCCAGTAATTAAATCAGTTGACAACACCTGATAGGTGCCCGGCTGACCAATTTGTCCGAAACTAACCGGAAATCCGTTTCCGATGGTCTGTAATCCTGTGGGCTGTCCATTTCTGAGTAAGGCGTACTCTATCCCTGATTGAGTACCAGACAAGTATAGCTCGGGCTCCTCACTTCCCAGACAATAAGGTCCACCACCCATAAGATTCTGTTGTTGCGGAAGAGGGTTGACCAATACCGTAGCCATTCCGTTCATGCTGATCTGGCAACTTGTGAAACCATTAATCCCCAAAACAGTATAGTCACCTGTCTGCGTAAACAGCCCGAAATCTATGGAAGTACCTGTTCCAGTACGGACAATACCGGTACTTATGCCGTTTCTGAGCAGATGATAACTGATTCCCGTCTCACTTTCGTTTAAGCCGATGGGAACTCCTGTTCCGCCCTGGCAGTAAGAGCCTCCACCTGTAAGATTGAAAATAACAGGAGTCGGATCGACAAACAACTGTGCTTCCTGAGAATAGTCAGGACAACTTACATGTGTAACCTTGCAACGATACCTGAATCCATTCATTCCGGTTGTGGTAAAAATCGACAAAGTGTCATTTTTTGTACCCGAATAGAATGAATTATCATTAAGGTCGACCCATCCCCCACCAACACTTTCCTGCCATTGGTAGTTGGTGCCGTTGAGCGCAACAACGACGAATTTGGCAATGGAGTTTTTGCACACTCTTTGTTCAGCAGGCTGCATCGTTATAATGGGCGGGTCATAAACTCCAAGTGTTGCACCATCTGAAAACGCCTGATTGTTCTGGGCATCGAAAACCACACATCTGTATTGATACCCATTCAAACCAAGATTTGCATCAATAATTCTTAGTTCAGGTGTCAGATACCCTTCGGCATATGTAATGGACGGAGTTATATTGTACCATCCTACCCCATCATTCTCCTGCCATTGATAGGCCGCAGTATTCAGGGCAAGCACGCGGAAAGAAGCCGATGATTCAACACAAATGGAGGAATCGCGCGGATGACCAATAACAACAGGCTGAGCCGCAAGCACTGAAGCCAACATAATGAAAAACAGTATAAAAACTATCGATCTGAACATATGCGTGTTTCTGACAATAGCCCAACAGATCAATTTAACTAAAGAGTCTGCGTGAACCTGTTAAAACACTTGCTTGCCTGTTGGTCGTGATTGGGGATTACGGGTCGGCTGGTGTCACAAAAATAACACAGTCGGGCAAGAAACTATTTTAATAAATACTGATTTTACAAACATTTTAGTGTTAACAAGTAAATGGATACCAATAAACATGGTTTTCTATTTAGATTCGTTTTGAATAAGCATCAGAAAATGAGGAAAGTTTCAGCTTACACTAATTTTGATTTAATTTTACATTTTCAAGATAACCCAATCTCAAATCAGGAAATATGATTAATCTCTCAACCACTTACATGGGGTTAAAACTTAAAAGCCCAATTATTATTGGCAGTTCAGGTTTAACCAATTCCGTCGAAAACATCAAAGAAGCAGCCCGTAATGGTGCCGGAGCGGTGGTGTTGAAGTCTTTGTTTGAAGAGCAGATCAACCACGCATCAAGCCATACCATTCTTCAGAATGAGCACGCAAACTATTATCCTGAAGCAGAAGACTATATTCGCAATTACACCCGCGAAAACGATGTAACCAATTACCTTAGACTCATCAGAGAGAGTAAGATGGCCGTTGATATTCCCATTATTGCAAGCATCAATTGTGTTACTTCTGCCGAATGGATTCAGTTTGCATCAAGCATCGAAGAAGCCGGAGCTGATGCCATTGAGCTGAACATTTTTGTGCTTCCCTCCGACCCGCACATGAACAGCGAACAAAATGAGAAAATCTATTTCGATATTCTGGAGAAGATCACCAAAACTGTCAAAATTCCGGTTTCCGTCAAAATAAGCTATTATTTTTCCAGCCTTTCCAAAATGGCACTGAAACTGTCCTGGACCGGTATAAAAGGGATGGTGATGTTTAACCGTTTCTTTTCGCCTGATATCGATATCGACAAATTTGAAATCAAGGCCACAAATGTATTCAGTCATCCCGGCGAACTGGCTGTTTCGCTCAGATGGATTGCTATGCTTTCTACCAAAGTTCATTGTGATCTTGCAGCTTCAACAGGTATACACGACGGAAAATCGGTGATCAAGCAACTTCTTGCCGGTGCCAGAGCAGTTCAGGTAGCTTCAATCATTTACAAGAAAGGATTTTCTGAAGTCGGACTGATGCTGAAAGAATTGGAAACCTGGATGGAGCAGCACAACTATACCAGTCTCGAACAGTTTATCGGCCGGATGAGCGTAAAAGAAGCTGATAATCCGGCTGCCTACGAACGTGTTCAGTTCATGAAACACTTCAGCGGAATCGAATAGATGATCATGTATTCACTGAAGTACCGGTTTTCTTTCGGGAAGCATAATTGAGATACCCGATCATAAAATATGCTCCAATGGCACTGAACAGATGCCAGAGGAAGTGCGTGCCCTGTGGCAGAAAGTAAATCCTGAAAGGATCAAGTTGCCTGAATAAAAGCGCTAAGGAGAAACTTGCCAAAACTGCAATCACCAACCAAAACTTCTGAAATTGGTTTCGGTAAAGAAATATCATTAAGGGTACCAATACAAGCAGACCCGAAATGGCATATGAAACATTGATGCCCACATGCTGTGGTAATTGTCCAAAAAGAAAAAACCTCAAGGCAAAAACCGGAATAAAAATCAGTAAAACGTACCACCATTTAGGCAAAATTCTGAGCCAGAACCATATGCCGATTGAGAGGGTCAGAATTGCTGAAGGT
Source organism: Bacteroidales bacterium (assembly GCA_024710405.1). Lineage (GTDB taxonomy): Bacteria > Bacteroidota > Bacteroidia > Bacteroidales > F082 > UBA6192. The sequence goes on along the minus strand of JANJUV010000011.1, from coordinate 95,860 downwards.
ATAACATCAAGCATCAAAAACACTTTGCTCATTCTGAACGCATGAAACAAAGTACTGCCGAGACCTCCCAGAAACACCATTATTAAGGCGAACAACACAAAAGCATGTATCTTACCTGATTTACGGAGTTTTAGAAACCAATAAACGGCAGGTAAGATCATGAAGAGCGAACTCACAGCATTCCAGGGTTCTACAATAATATTTTCGGGGTGATACTCTGTATAAACTGGACCACCATCGGCCAGTCTCCTGTTAAACCACTCCTCTGCCAGCCTGAAAATCAATGTCAACGGATCAATGTGGTGGTTTTTCATTCAAAAATTTTACTCATAAATGGATAATCAGTGTAACCGGCCTCAGTGCCTCCATAAAAAGTTGCCATATCCCATTGGTTGAGTGGATAATCCTCTGCGTACCGACGAACCAGATCGGGGTTAGAGATGAAATTTTTTCCGAACGCTACCAAGTCAGCATCGCCCTTCTTGACAACATCTTCGGCTGATTCAAAGTCATAACCGGCGCTTGTGATCAGGGTTCCTTTAAACAGAGACCTGAAATGAGGCGTTACTTTACGCAAATAATGAGGAAGATCAGCGAGTGTTGCCTGAACAGGTTCGATGAGGTGCAGGTAATTAAGTTGAAACCTGTTCAGGTTTTGAATCAGGTATTCAAAAGTTTCAACAGGCTGGAGGTTTTTAACGCCGAAATTTGTGCCTGAAGGCGAAAGCCTGATTCCTACCCTGTTGCTGCCTATCCGGCTTACAACAGCATCAACAACTTCAAGTGCAAAAAGGCATTTGTTTTCAATACTTTCGCCATATTTATCCTTTCTTGTGTTTGCACTGTCGTTGAGAAACTGGTCGATAAGGTATCCGTTCGCCCCGTGAATCTCTACACCGTCGAAGCCCGCCCTGATAGCGTTTGATGCTGCCTGAGCATAGTCTTCAACAGTACTTTTGATTTCATCAACAGACAAAGCACGTGGAATCACAGCGGGCACCTTCCCCGAAGGAATGGTAATCAGACCCGTTTCGGGGATAGCCGAGGGACCAACCGGCCAACCGCCATTCAACAGAATTTCCGGATGAGAATGTCTTCCTACATGCCACAATTGACAAAATATCAAACCACCGGCGTTGTGAACAGCCTCAGTTACTGTTTTCCATCCTTCCACCTGATCTTCACTGTAGATTCCGGGTGTATTCACATATCCCTGTCCCTGTGGACTGATCTGCGTTGCTTCGCTGACGATTAATCCGGCAGATGCCCGCTGAGCATAATATAACGCATTCAGTTCTGTTGGCGCCAGATTCTTGCCTGCCCGCTGACGAGTCAGCGGAGCCATCACAAACCGATTGCTGTAATTAATTCCATGTGAGAGAAAAGGAGAAAGCAAAGTCTTCATGAGTGCAAATTAAGCTAACTTTTTAACAACCTATATACTAAACTTGTTTCAATGTTGGATAAATAAAGTTATTAACGTTTGTAAAGATGTCGTTGAATTAAACCAAGGTAAAATGAAAACTTATCATTATTCGCGACCAAAAAACAAAAAACTTAGTATTTTTGTTATTCGGAAACAATCTAAATTAAAATAATTATGCCGCATTATCAGCTTCGTGGCGAAGTGCCACACAAGCGACACACCATATTCCGCAAGCCGGATGGCGGTTTGTATGCAGAAGAATTGGTATCGACCGAAGGCTTTTCGGATGTTTATTCTCTTATCTATCATGCCTATCCGCCCACAATGGTCAAAAGCATTGGTGAACCTATTAATGTAGCGCCACAGATTGCTCTTGACAAAAACATGCAGCACAGGAGTTTTAAGGGATTTGCAGTCAAGCCTGCTCACGATTATCTGGATAGCATAACACCTGTTTTGGTGAACAATGATGCATATATCCATCTGGCAGCACCTGTCAGCAGCATGAAAGATTATTTTTACAAAAATTCTCAGGCTGATGAAATGATATTTGTTCATCAGGGTTCGGGCACGTTGCATACCATCTATGGTGAACTCGATTTCCAATATGGCGATCACCTGGTCATCCCCCGCGGAACTATTTACCAGATTTCGTTCTCTGGTCAACAAAACAGATTATTTATTGTTGAATCATTTCACCCCTTGCGATTCCCCAAGAGATATCTGAATAAATACGGTCAACTGCTTGAGCATTCACCATTCTGCGAACGTGACATCCGCACACCTCAAAACCTCAGGACATATAACGAAAAAGGAGACTTTAAGGTAATGATCAAGCGTGATGATATGCTTTATCCATACACTCTTGCTACTCATCCTTTTGATGCAATAGGTTGGGACGGCTGCCACTATCCGTTTGCATTCTCGATACACGATTTTGAACCCATCACAGGAAGGGTGCATCAACCACCACCGGTGCACCAAACGTTCGAAACACCTGCTTTTGTCACATGTGCCTTTGTGCCCAGGTTATACGACTATCATCCTGAGTCTATTCCGGCACCATACAATCACAGCAACGTTGATTCTGATGAAGTTCTTTATTATGTCGATGGCGATTTTATGAGCCGTAACCATATTGAGAAGGGCATGATTACCCTGCATCCAATCGGAATACCACACGGGCCTCATCCAGGAGCTGTCGAGCGCAGTATCGGCCAAACAAAAACCGATGAACTTGCAGTTATGGTTGACACTTTTCGTCCGCTGAAGCTGACCGTTCAGGCCATGGCCATTGAAGACCCGGATTATCATAAGAGTTGGTTATATTAATACTTCAACAATACAACAATGAACCAAACCGATTTTTTGCCCATCAACGGGACAGATTATGTAGAATTTTATGTAGGGAACGCCAAACAGGCAGCCCATTATTATCAGACAGCTTTTGGGTTTCAGCCTCTGGCCTATGCCGGACTCGAAACAGGGTTGAAAGACCGTACTTCTTACGTGTTGCGTCAAAACAAAATTACCTTCGTCCTCACTTCATCCATTGTGCCTGATTCACCCATTGCAGAGCATCACCGCCTCCATGGCGATGGCGTCAAATATGTTGCACTTTGGGTTGATGATGCCAGACAATCATGGAAAGAAACAACACAAAGGGGTGCAAAATCCTATATGGAGCCAAAAACCATGATTGATGAGAATGGAGAAGTCATCATGAGTGGCATTCATACATACGGCGAAACGATTCACCTTTTTATAGAAAGGCGAAATTATTTCGGCCCTTTTCTGCCCGGCTTCCGCAAATGGGAACCAACCTACCGTCCCGTTGATGTAGGACTGAAATATGTTGACCATATGGTTGGTAATGTCGGTTGGGGCGAGATGAACAAATGGGTCAATTTTTATGCCACCGTAATGGGCTTTGAGCAACTTATCAGCTTCGACGACAAAGATATTTCGACCGAATACACTGCGTTGATGAGTAAAGTGATGGCCAACAGCAATATGCGGATTAAGTTCCCGATCAACGAACCTGCCGAAGGCAAAAAGAAATCACAGATTGAAGAATATATTGAGTTTTATCGCGGAGCAGGTGTCCAACACGTAGCTATGGCTACCGACAACATCATCGAGACCATCACCGCCCTCAGAAATCGTGGTGTTGAGTTCCTTCATGTTCCTGACACTTATTATGATACTGTAATTGATCGTGTGAAAGAAATTGATGAGGATATCGAAGTCCTGAAAAAACTAAGGATTCTTGTTGACCGCGATGAAGACGGCTATTTACTGCAATTGTTCACCAAACCTGTTCAGGACAGACCGACGGTATTCTATGAAATCATTCAGCGAAAAGGTGCCAAATCATTTGGCAAGGGCAATTTCAAAGCGCTTTTTGAGGCCATCGAGCTTGAACAGCAGAACAGAGGTACTCTCTAATTAACAGAAATCAAAGATTCGATTGCCGGTCTGAACATGACCGGTGACATACCTTATTTTATATAACATGGAGTACAAAGCAAACGACCCACTGTTGAAGTCTTGGATTGCCGTTGCAGAAAACAGTGATTTTCCCATTCAAAACATTCCTTTTGGCATTATTGCCTATCAGGACAATATTGTTCCTGCAACCCGTATTGGTGATACGGTAGTTGACCTGTCAGTGTTGGCTGACTTCGGATATTTTGATGATCTGGGTATTGAAGACCTGAGCCCTTTTTATGAACCTGCACTCAATTCACTTATTGGATTGGGCAAAAAAGCCCGTATTGCGCTCAGAGAAAGACTCAGCGAATTATTTGCCGATCATTGTGAATTGCTTCAAGGCAATCAAGAAGCCAAAAGACTAGCATTTCATCCGCTGCACGAAGTTGAAGTACTCATGCCTGTTGTTGTCGGCGATTACACCGACTTCTATTCAAGCATCGAACATGCAACCAATGTGGGTATCATGTTCCGCGACCCTGCCAATGCATTGCTTCCTAACTGGCGACATCTACCGGTTGGTTATCACGGAAGGTCTTCTTCTATAGTTGTCTCCGGCACCGATATTCACCGTCCCAAAGGACAGACACGACCCGATGACACGAAACCACCGGTTTTCGGCCCGAGTAATCAACTTGATTTTGAACTTGAGATCGCTTTTGTGACTTCCGGACGCACTGATTTAGGTAGTCCGATACCGGTGGATGAAGCAGAAGATCACATCTTTGGGTTGGTCTTGTTTAATGATTTATCTGCACGCGACATTCAAAAGTGGGAATATGTGCCACTTGGCCCATTCCTTTCCAAAAACTTCGGATCCGTGATCAGCCCGTGGATTGTCACCCTCGAAGCTCTTGAACCCTTCAGAGTGGAAGGGCCTATTCAGGAGCCGGCTGTGTTGCCATATCTGGCACAGCAGGGCAAACGCAACTATGACATATCACTCGAAGTTCACCTGCAACCATTACATGCACCGCCCAGCCTCGTTTGCCGGTCAAACTTCAAATACATGTATTGGAGTGTTGCCCAGCAACTCGCCCATCAAACTGTGAATGGATGCAACATCAATCCCGGTGACATGTATGGCTCGGGAACCATCAGCGGACCAACACCTGATTCGTTCGGAAGCATGCTTGAGCTGGCCTGGAAAGGAACACGGCCGCTTAAAATGAGCGACGGCACCGAAAGGATTTTTATCAATGACCATGACAGAATCATCATGACTGGATGGGCAGAAAAAGGTAATTACCGTATTGGTTTCGGCTCATGTGAAACAGTTATTTTGCCTGCGAAAAACTGAGAATATGATGCATGTTGACCCGCTTTCGTATGATCATGTGAAGTTTCACAGATTGCTTCTGGGAAGCATAGCCCCTCGCCCGATAGCTCTAGCCAGCACAATTGATTCAGATGGCAACCCAAACCTTTCGCCATTTAGTTTTTTCAACGCCTTCGGGGTTAACCCTGCAACCCTGATTTTCTCACCTTCCAGGCGTGGACGGGACAACACCACAAAGCACACCTTTGAAAATCTGAAACAGATTCCGGAAGTAGTGATCAATGTGGTTACATACAATATGGTGCAACAAACCAGTCTCTCCAGCACCGAATACCCCAAAGGAGTCAATGAATTTGTGAAGTCGGGGTTCACTGCGATTCCGTCTGAAAAGATCAGGCCAATGAGGGTTCAGGAATCACCCGTTCAATTTGAATGTAAGGTGAGGCAAATCATTGAAACAGGTGATGGCCCGGGCGCAGGAAACCTGATCATCTGCGACATCATGTTAATGCATGTTGATGAAAAAGTCCTGAATACAAACAACGAAATTGATCAGGATAGCATCGATCTTGTAGGACGTATGGGCGGTGACTATTACGTGCGGACTTCAGGGCTCCACAAGTTTATTGTTCCCAAACCGCTAACGAGCCTGGGAATAGGAATTGACAACCTGCCGGCAAAAATCAGGTTGAGCGCTCATCTGACCGGGAATGATCTCGGTCAGTTGGGCAACCTGAACCACTTGCCCGATCAAGAACTGATCGACAACTGCATGATGGATACAAATTTGGCAGGAAGGTATGCCCTTGAACCATTAGCTGTCTTCCATGACGCAAAACACCTGATTGAAGACGGAAAACCTGAAGATGCCTTGGCTCTTCTCATCGCATTCGCCTGATTAATAATATTTTACTTCCCTCATCTATTGATGTACAAATGATAAAGACACGCTTTATCAGGACTTTCCATGAACAGATGCTTCTAAGTTAAATCATACATAACATCCTCATTTACTTTATTATATAATATATATGAAAAATATTTTTTTCAAAATGTATAATTTTCTTGACATTATGTATATAATTATTATCTTTGCGTCATATATTTCATACACGTTAAATTGAAAAAGACATGAAAGAACCTCTTACGTTTCAAGAGAAACAAATTTTGGTATCACTGTTCAATACCCTGATCATTCTTGTCGCTTACTCCTATTACCTGCACAGCAAGTATGCAGCATTCACCGACCAAATGCTGAACGACCTTCAGTTTCTCGGTAAAGCATTTCTGATGCTTATTCCTATTACCATTGTTGTACAGGTCGTATTCCTTATTATCTTTCATATAGTGGTCAGAATAATCAGCAGCGAAAAAATACCGGAAATTACTGATGAGCGCGACAAACTCATCGAACTTAAATCGATACGTATTTCGCATTGGGTATTTATATCGGGATTCTTTATGGCCATGGGTTCTCAGGCGCTGGGAATGAAGCCTTTCGTGATGTTTTTAGCACTGATCATCTCGGGGTTTCTTGCAGGAATCGTTTCAGACATTGCCAAGTTCATTTACTACAGGAAAGGAGTTTAGGATGAAAAGTGAGTTTATCAGCAACAAAATCAGAACCCAAAGATTTTTTGCCGGCGAAATGACGCAGCAGGAGCTGGCCGACAAAACGGGTGTAACAAGGCAAACGATAGTTGCAATTGAAAACGGAAAATACTTTCCAACACTGGAGTTATCCTTCAGGATTGCTTATGTTTTCGGGAAAACACTGGAAGAAGTATTCGCTTACAAGGCTGATGAAGATCCTGTATTGATCAAACTGAAGAAAAGCAAAGACAAAACCAAACCTATATAAAGATGAAGGCAATAGTATATGATTCATATGGCCCTCCCGAAGTATTGAAATTAAAAGAAATGCCTAAACCAATCCCCGGTCCGCGGGAAGTGCTCATCAGGGTAAAAGCGGCTACAGTTACAACTGGTGATTGCAACATAAGAGGTTTTACTTACATTCCTCCAGGATTCGGGATAATTCCGAGGCTGATGTTTGGGTTCAGGAAGCCAGGAAAACAGATTCTGGGCACCGAACTTTCGGGTGTTGTGGTGGAAACAGGAGCTTCCGTGAGTCTTTTTAAGCCGGGGGATGAGGTGTTCGGCATTGGCTCTGCTTATTTGGGGGCATATGCAGAATACGTGTGCAGACCTGAAAGCAGCGCATTGATCCACAAACCTGTCACGCTTTCGTATGAAACTGCTGCATCACTCTCATTCGGAGGCCTGACTGCACTGTATTTTTTGCAAAAAGCTAAAATTAAACCCGGTGAAAGTGTTCTTGTCAGAGGAGCATCAGGTGGTGTCGGTTTGATTACCGTGCAACTCGCCCGTTACTTTGGTGCCTGTGTAACAGGCATTTGTTCTGCTGAAAAAGGATCAATTGTAAGGTCGACCGGAGCTGAAACCGTCCTTGATTATAAAGATCCGGATTATCAGAGCCAGCTTAAAAAATACGATATCATTGTCGACACAGTTGTCGGACATAACTCTTTTTGCGATATGCGGAAGCTGCTGAATCCCGGGGGAAGATACTGCTCCGTTGCCGGTGGCCCCAAAGAAATGCTGCAAATGATGCTGACCTCAGTTGCCGGAAACAAGAAAGTAATCTTCGGTTCGCCACAGGAACGTAAAGCCGAACTACACTTTTTGGCAGACCTGGTTTCAAAAGGACAACTTCAGCTTTTTATAGACAAATCCTTTCCGCTCGAAGAAACCGCAATCGCACACGAATATTTCGAATCGGGAGTAAAAATGGGTCAGGTGGTTATTAATGTAAGCTGAATACAATATACTGAATATCTATAAAATAAATCCAACAATCATATAAACCACAAAACAGGATTAAGCCAAAAGCTGACTAATCTTATTGTTCATTAGCCGACTCAAACTCCCTGATAAGGTCTTCGACTGATTTTCCAAGGTTGCGGATGGCCAAGTGTGCATCATCAGCAAATTCGTGTTCAGGATACTCCTTAAGAAAAGCTTCATATTGCACGCGTGCAGAGGCAGTGTCGTTAAGTTGTTCTTCATAAACAAACCCCTTTAGAAACATGCACAAGCCTCTGTTGGCATAATCGCTATATCCGGAAATAACTTTATCGAGCAAACGCATGGTGCGGTTTACGTTAATCGAATTAATCGACAGGTCGGAGGCAATGAACAGGTATTCGGGAGATCTGGGGTGTTGTGGTAACGAGTCGGCCCATTGTTCATATAAGCTGATCAAAGCATCAGCGTTTTCTGCAATGATCACACCGTCCTGATCAAAGAGCTCATTCTCGAGCCTTGCGATCTGTTGCTCCACAGTTTCAACCGCTACAGGCTGCCGACACGAAAACAACAACAGCATGAGCAAAACAGCCATCAAAGGAAAAGCAAACATGTTGTATTTCAGTAATTTCATTTTATCTAACCTTTCTTCTTATGTTCGGAAAAATCATTCTGTAATCCACATCAATGTCGCCATTGGAAATATCCCTAAGTTTTCCCTTGAGCAGCATCCGTCTGAAACTACTGATTCTGTCCACATACAGTACTCCTTCGATATGGTCATACTCATGTTGTATCACCCTGGCCAGAAAACCATCATAAACTTCCCGATGCTCTGCAAAATGTTCATCGAGGTAGCGGATCAGCAGCTTTGGTTTCCGGGAAATGTCTTCGCTTAGCCCCGGAAGGCTGAGACATCCCTCGCTCATTGCCACTTCCTCCCCTGTCTCCTCTTCAATGTGCGCGTTGATAAACACTTTTTTAAAATCCTTTGTTTCGGGATGCTCTTCGACATAAACTGATGCATCTATCACGAAAAGGCGAATTGACTTGTTTACCTGAGGAGCGGCAAGTCCAATTCCATTGGCAGCGTACATGGTTTCCCACATATCACTGATCAGTTCATTCAGATTGGGGTAATCCCTGTCGATGTCTTCGGCCACCATTCTAAGTGTGGGATGGCCATAGGCAACAATTGGCAAAATCATCAGTTGTTCTTTTTGTTATTGATGTATTCAAGGTAGGATTGCAACATGATCGTAGCACTTATAGTATCCACGAGTGCTTTATCCTTCCTCTTTTTTTTGTTCAGGCCGGCATCAATCATACTTTGGAACGCCATTTTTGATGTGAATCGTTCATCGTAACGTTCCACTTGTATTTCAGGAAAAGCATTTCGCAAGGTACGCACAAAAGGTTCGGTAAAACGGCTGGCATCAGAGGCACGGTTTCGCATATCGCGCGGCTCACCAACAACAATACAGTCAACGGTTTCCTGACTGAGGTATTTTTTCAGAAAATCGATCAATGTATGGCTTGTGACCGTTTCGAGCCCGGTGGCAAACAGTCGCAATGGATCAGTCACAGCCAGGCCGCTTCTTTTCTGTCCATAATCAATTGCCACTATCCGGCCCATAACTTTTTGTTATTGAGTAAAAACCCTGCAAAAATAGAAAGAATTTCAGGAAATCGGCTGGTTTTATTGGTTGCGATCCCATTTGGTTTTGTACTTTTATCAAAACATTTCGCATGAACATTCTTCAGGATAAGATAAATGCAGCATGGGATAACCGACTTTTGCTCAAGACTCCGGAGATTCGGGAAGCTGTACTTCAGGTAATCGAACAGATCGACCGTGGCAATCTGAGGGTTGCCGAACCTGTAAACAATGTTTGGCAGGTAAACGAGTGGGTGAAGAAGGCGGTCGTACTGTATTTTCCATTGCGTGACATGAGTGTAATGGAAGCAGGTATTTTTGAATTTCATGATAAGATTCCACTCAAAAGAGGATATAAAGAACTGGGAATAAGAGTTGTTCCTCAGGCTGTTGCCCGATACGGATCTTACCTTTCTCCGGGAGTGATCATGATGCCTTCATATGTAAACATTGGCGCATGGGTAGGCAGCGGAACCATGATCGACACATGGGCTACTGTTGGTTCATGCGCACAAATTGGCAATAATGTTCATATAAGTGGCGGCGTGGGCATAGGTGGCGTGCTCGAACCTGTTCAGGCTTCACCTGTAATCATTGAGGATGGATGTTTTATAGGTTCAAGGTGCATCATTGTTGAGGGTGTACGGGTTGGCCGCGAAGCAGTTTTAGGTGCGAATGTAGTGCTTACTCAATCAACACGAATCATTGATGTAAGCCTAGCAAAACCTGCAGAATACCGTGGCTTTGTTCCTGAAAGATCTGTCGTTATACCAGGTACGGTAACAAAATCATTTCCTGCAGGCGATTATCAGGTTCCTTGTGCGCTGATCATTGGAAAACGAAAAGAGTCGACCGATTTGAAAACATCGCTGAATGAAGCTTTAAGGGATTACGAATTGCAGGCCTGAAACAACTTTATCTCACTCTTTTCTTAAACAAGCGCAGCTGTTTTTTGGTGAAGCCATATTCTTCGTTTTCGCAGTAATCGGTTGTCCGTTTCTTGAGGCATTTTCCTTTTCGAAGGTTAAACTTGAACGAAGCATAAATATCGATTCCGGTGAGGTCGGCCATGCCAAGCCAGGTTCCAAGTCTTTCGGTCCCAACTGTCAAATATCCGAACCTGACTGATGCACCTATGCGGGGAATACGGTATTGAAAAAGGCTCAAAGGCAAACTAAATTCAAACCAATCCGTTTCATATCGGGGGGTAAATGCTATCTGGGATGGTCTGATCAGTGAATACTTCCAAACCGGAACTGCCTGCACCCAGGTGGCATTGAGATAAATATTCCTTCGGTAGTGATAGTCGAATTGCACACTAATTGCAGTGGGAAGTCCGAGTGTAAAACTTTCGGCCTGAAGCGACGCAGCCGGGTCGCCTGTAAAAAGCTGGCTGAATTCCGCTGCCATTTGGTTTAGGTTGGAGTAATTGACTGAATCATAGTTTGTCCACAACAAACCAACGTCTTCAAACCGATGCAATTTGGAATGAGTACCGAACTTTGCTGCACCAAAATCAAGAATGCTTATGCCTAACCTGAATTCATAATCACTGTAGGGAAATTCGCATAATTGATCCGGGTTGTATCTTTGAAAACCTTGTTTCATTCTGGTAAAGGTCAATCCCATATCAACTCCAAAACCACCTCCTTTAAATAATGGGCCATCATCAGGAAATTCATTTGAATCGTAATCAACCGGAACAGAAAAGCCGGCATCAGCAGTCAATGACCTTATATGTATCGTGCTGTCATTGAGCACCATATAATCAATTTCATCAACTTTCATAAATCCGGCACTATGTCCCAAAAGTCTTTTCACAGTGATGCCGGCAGACCATTTATCACGAAACTCTTTTTTAAATGCCCATGCATAACTCAAACCAATTTCGCCCCATGCCATCGCCGAAATGCGTTCATTTTTACTCCAGAAGTTAATATTATGCAGCGGATCATACTTCAAGCCCTCAATACTGAAAACACCAATTTCGTAAGGAACATTGGTGGCCGATACATGGGTTCGTACAGCGGTATGTAAAGCTACAGCATGGTCACCATACATCATCATGGCAGATGGGCCTGTAAACCTTTGCTGATTGAAGGCAAATTTATCCAATGAATTCCGGTAGTAGAGAAAGTTGTTGTTGTCAGGCGGATACTTAGGCAGATCATTTTCAGGATCTATAAAATTTGTAATTCTGTAATCCTCACCGGGAATATAGATGAGATTGTTCTGGGTAAATGATTGCAAAGTAAGTAAATGCATATCGAAATAACTTTTCGATAACACCATATTTGCTGGATTAATCAGGACTGATGACACACCGGCATAGTTGCTGTTCAGCAATCCTGGCATCTCCTGTGCATTGACAGACTGAACCAAGGCTAACAATATGATCAGCCGGTTAATAGGTTTGAAAAACCTTAATTTCGATATGCCTGTGTTTGTCAGCAAATACCCGCCTTAAAAAACTTATCCATCAGCCAACAAATTTAGAGTATTATTCGCTATCTCCAAACAGAAATAGACGAATAGAATTTTCAACAAAATAAAGCTAATAAGACTCATCAGTATAAAAGTCGGTTGATGAAATAATTCGTATATTTGCGCCCTTATTTGGAGTTGCATATACAGGTTATAGCACGCGGATGTGGCGTAATTGGTAGCCGCGCCAGACTTAGGATCTGGTGCCGAGAGGCGTGGGGGTTCGAGTCCCTTCATCCGCACTACTTAATAATTATGTTGATTGATTTTTGATCAGGTAATAAAAAATCAGGGTTAATTTCTATGCCCATTATCCATTAAATTTACTGCTTAGTTAATCGAAAAGTATGAACATTGTAAAAGAACAGACGTCCGAACTCACTGCAAGCCTACACATTACATTGGAGCAGAAAGATTATGAAGATCAGGTAGCAGGCGAATTGCGTGAATACCAGAAAAAAGCCAGCATGCCCGGATTCAGGCCAGGCAAAGTCCCACTTGGACTTGTAAAGAAGATGTACGGAAAAGCCGTACTAGCAGATAAAGTAAATAAACTTGTTTCGGATGCCTTAAACAGCTATATCACAGACAATAAGCTCACCATACTGGGTCATCCGCTGGCCAACATCGAAAAAACAGGAACGGTAGATTTTGATCAAAACACAGATTATCATTTTCATTTCGACATAGGACTTGCCCCCGAGTTTGAACTTGATCTGACAAAGGCCGGCACACTTGAATATCCGCGTATCAAAGCCGATAAAGAAACCATTGAAAAAGCTGCTGAAGACCTTAGAAACAGGCACGGTATTCACTCCCATCCCGAAAAAATTGAAAAAGGTGTCAGTATTTCATGCAAACTTCAGCTCAAATCTGAAGAATCCGATGATGAAAATAAAGACACAAAGGAAATCGAAGTAAAGTATGACGACCTGACCGAAACTTACCAAAAACAATTACTCCATCAGGGAAATGGATTTAATATGGAGTTTGTTGCTGCTGATGCTTTTAGCGATAACAGTAAGGCAAAACAACTTTTGTCTGTTGAGGACGGGGATCAAACGTTGACTGACACACTTTACTTGACTGTTACCGAAATACACCTGCATGAACCTGCAGAAATGAATCATGAGTTTTTTGCCGTTGTATTTCCTGGAATCGAGGATATCGACGAAACCAGATTCTATGAATTGCTCACCGAGGATATCGAAAAACAGTTTGAGCGCGAAACGGATCGTTATTTCTTGAATAAATCTGTTGAAGCACTGGTTGAAGGACACAGGATATCGTTGCCTGATGATTTTCTGATGAAATGGATTGTGGACAACAGCGAAGGCAAAATGACCGAAGATCAGGTAGCCGCGCAATATGAATCTTATGCACGCACCTTCCGGTGGCAATTAATAGAAAGTAAATTATCAGCGGCACACAATGAACTGAATGTGACCACAAAAGATATCCGAAATTTTGTTAAGTCATATTTTTTCGGAGGACTGAGCAGTTTCAATGAAGAATCAGAGGAATCAGGCCAAAGGATGGAAGGTATTGTTGACATGATTCTGAAGAACAAAGAAGAAGAAAGACGCATAGCCGATCAGCTTGCGGAGCAAAAACTTTCCTCATTTTTCAAAACCAATATCCAAAAGATTGAAAAAGAAATGAGTAAAGAAGAGTATTTTGAAATGATTAAAAATGAAAACAATCAATAATTCCATGGAAAACGAATTCCGAAAATATGCCGGCAAACATCTTGGCTTCAGCAGCCGTGGTCTCGATGATTACGCCAAAAAATTCAGAGGTTACATCTCCCCTACCATCATTGAGGAACGTCAGCTGAACATTGCCACCATGGATGTTTTTTCGAGGCTCATGATGGACAGGATTATTTTTCTGGGTGTTCCGATTGATGATTATGTAGCCAACATTATTCAGGCGCAACTTCTATTCCTTGAATCGGTTGATTCAAATCGTGATATACAGATTTATCTAAACACACCCGGTGGTTCGGTCTATGCAGGTTTGGGCATCTATGACACAATGCAATATATAAGTCCTGATGTTTCAACCATATGCACTGGTATTGCTGCTTCAATGGGTGCTGTGTTGCTCTGTGCCGGAGCTAAAGGCAAACGCACTGCTTTGAAGCATTCTCGCATCCTGATTCACCAACCAATGGGCGGAGCTCAGGGACAAGCCTCAGACATTGAGATAACTGCCCGTGAGATTCAAAAACTTAAAAAGGAACTTTATGATATCATCGCCGATCATAGCGGACAGCCCTACAAACGGATCTGGAAAGATTCGGACCGCGACTACTGGATGACAGCTGAAGAAGCCAAGGAATATGGTATGATTGACGAAGTTCTCATCAAGAATCAGGCAAAATAGCAAGTTACCATGGCCCGTAAACAAGATGTATGTTCCTTTTGCGGAAGGCCTAAACAAGAAACCAAATTACTGGTGTCAGGCCTTGATGCACACATCTGTGATGGTTGCATCGAACAGGCCTATATTATTCTCGGCGAGGAACAAGAGCGTACGACAAAGCACATTGCTCCCGATTTTAAACTACTCAAACCTTTGCAAATCAAAGAGTTTCTTGATCAGTATGTTATTGGTCAGGATGAGGCAAAGAGGGTTCTTGCCGTTGCCGTGTACAACCATTATAAAAGGATAACACAACCACAGACCAAGGATGATGTAGAAATTGAGAAATCAAATATCATTCTGGTTGGTGAAACCGGAACAGGCAAGACCCTTCTGGCACGTACCATCGCCCGGATGCTACATGTACCCTTCGCCATTGCGGATGCAACTGTACTTACTGAGGCCGGTTATGTTGGTGAAGATGTGGAAAGCATTCTTTCAAGACTGCTTCAAGCCGCCGACTATGATGTTAAGGCCGCTGAAAAAGGCATTGTTTTTATTGACGAGATTGACAAGATTGCCAGAAAAAGCGATAATCCAAGCATCACACGCGACGTGTCGGGCGAAGGTGTACAGCAGGCTCTTTTGAAACTGCTCGAAGGAACAATAGTTAATGTACCCCCTCAGGGTGGACGAAAACATCCTGAACAAAAAATGATTCAGGTCGACACAAAAAACATCCTCTTCGTTGCAGGTGGTGCCTTTGATGGTATCGAACGTATTATTGCCGCACGCACACGCACCAATGTTATAGGATATGGATCAGACACAAAACAGCTTGTCGACAAGGACAACCTGCTGCAATATATTGCTCCCGCCGACCTGAAAAAATTCGGCCTCATCCCCGAAATTGTCGGTCGTTTACCCATTCTCACCTATCTGCATCCTCTGACCAAAGAAACACTAAAACGCATTCTTACAGATCCGAAAAATGCACTCGTCAAGCAGTTTGTCAGGTTATTTGAAATGGACGGCATCAAATTAATTCTGGATGAGACAGTGCTTGACTTTGTAGTTGAGAAATCCATCGAATTCAAGCTTGGTGCCCGCGGACTAAGAGCCATGCTTGAGGCCATACTAACAGATGACATGTTCGAACTGCCCTCAAAAAAAGGAGTTCGTGAACTTCACATCACTTTAGAGAAAGCACATTCGAAGTTTAATAAATCCGGCATTTCCAAACTTAAAGTTGCCTGATACCCTGTAAGTGTTCATGGCACAGTTGTTGCAACAAAACCTACGAATCTCATTTATTCAACTTCATTGCATGATGAAATTTGCAAGGTATATCATAGTCGGATTTTTCCTGTTGTTGATTTCACCCTCCCTTAAATCGCAAACCATGCGACCCGACAGCACGTATGTGGTTTTTGCAAAAGTTCATCATGGCGACACAGTGCTGATCGTGAATCTTCCTGAAGTACCTGTTTATTCCATCAGGATCTTTGATTCAAGACGTGATATCCGTAAAATCGAAAAGTTGATATACCATGTCAAAAAAGTTTATCCTTATGCCAGGCTTGCGGGTATAAAACTTAAAGAGTACGAAGCAATCCTTTTGAAGGCTAAAAACGATAAGGAACGGAAAAAGATCATGAAGCAAGCCGAAAAAGAGATTGAAGAGCAGTTTGGAAAAGATTTGCGCGACCTTACCTTCACACAGGGAAAGATTCTGATAAAACTTATTGACCGTGAAACCGGAGAAACTTCATTTAGTCTGCTTCAGGATTTGCGTGGCAATTTCACGGCTTTTTTCTACCAAACATTTGCCCGTCTCTGGGGTTACAACCTGAAAACAAAATACGATCCGAAAGGAGAGGATGAATTGATTGAAGCTATTGTGCTTATGATCGAAAACGGCCAGTTGTAGCGTGCAGAAATCCAAATCATGGTCCTGGTCCGGGTTTATTTACCCCTTCCCTGCAGCACAATCATCACAGTGTAGATCATGATCTTCAGATCCATTGCCAACGACATGTTTTCGATATAAAGAATGTCGTATTTAAGACGCTCAATCATTTCGTCCACATTGGACGCATAACCAAATTTAACCTGGCCCCAAGAGGTGATTCCGGGCTTCACCTTGAGCAGAAGTCTGTAATGCGGTGCCCTTTTCACGATTTGATCAATATAGTATTGCCTTTCGGGACGCGGGCCGACAAGTGACATATCGCCTTTAAGTACAGTATAAAACTGCGGGATTTCATCAAGACGGACTTTGCGGATGAACTTTCCAAAAGGAGTTATTCGAGGATCATCTTCCTTCGAGAGTTGTGGGCCTGCCTTTTCGGCATCCGAATACATACTTCGAAACTTATGCATCTTAAATGGCTTACCTCTTAGTCCAACTCTTTCCTGAGAATAAAGAACCGGGCCTTTGGAAGAAAGTTTTACACCTAAAGCAGTGAAAACATACAGAGGAATTAGCGCTATCATGGCCAGAATGGACACCAATATATCAAGTATCCTCTTGGTGCTTTGCTGCCAAGCCGGCATCAGGTCAGGAGAAATCTGAATCAGGGGCGCATGCCAGATACCCGAAAGTTTCACTGAGCCAAAAAGAATATCCTGCATGATCGGAATAATCTTGATCACCACATTGGTATCTTCCAGCCGTGCAATGATATTGTCGATAGTGGATGTTTCCGAACGTTCTATTGCAATGATAACTTCTTCAATCTGATGCCGCTCGACAATTTCCTTCAGATCATCATACTTTCCTAAATGTGGCAGTATCCTGCCAATTTTATAGTTGTCGCGATCGTAAACACTTACAAAACCAACAAAAATATTACCTGAAGAACGTTCCTGTTTCTCAACTTCTTCATAAATAGCCATTGCATTTCCATTGCTTCCAACAATAACTGTATTAAAACCAATGAGTTTCTTGTGAACTTTTCGCACAGTAACAGATGTCAGTGCCAATCTGCCTGTATATGTAAGTGAAAAATGCAGGATGAACAATACGAGAAATGACTGGTAATAAGATTTGTATGTTATTATAACATCATCAAGGATGGCGACAAAGAAAATAACTGTTACCCCTATCAGGGTAATAATGATCGTTTGACCCAATTCGTTAAGCCTTGACTTTCTGTACACTCTTCTATAAGAACCAACCATAGTGTACAATAAAACCCATCCAAGTGGAATGAAAATAATTCCGATCCAAAAATTGTCATCGGCGAAAATCACCTCAAAATACTCATGAAAATCAGGGTCTTCTGCTTGTTTCCGGAAGATATAGAACAAAAACCAGGCAAGGAATGCTGCTAGCCAATCTAGAAACAAATACTTTATAACCTGTAGTTTTTTATTCATTACTGATTATTTCGGTACACAATTTTTAGGTTATCAAAAAAATAAATTGCCTCCGTTTCATCGTTCCCCAAATCCGAGTCAAGGAATAATTTTACATATTCGGCATTCGGGTACTCGGTAACGATAGGGCTTAAATTGATATAGATTTTGTTCCAGATGTCAGATTTGTTCACAACTACAAGCGGAAAAGTGAGTATTGCGTTACTGTTTTTGATGAAGACGCCAACTCCGAAACCCCGGTTGCATTTATAATCAATTTCTGCAAATACAGGTGTACCCTTACCTGGCAAAATATATCCGTTAAACGTAACGATTTCAAATTTCTTAACCTCATCCAACAGGTGCACCTTACCAGAATACGTTGAGTACTGAGAAGTATAGGCCTCCGGATCACCAGGCACTGTCCGCTCGATCACTGTGTCGCTTTTGTTGGTCTTCTCCAGCGAAATGCTGCTTCCTTCGAAGTCTTCGATCCAGGCAAACTGGGTGGTACTGTAGTACGAAACGACTGGTTTAAGAACAGTTACGCTGTCTTCGACAAGTTTTGCTTCAATAATATAGGGTTTATAAAAAGGATAAGGGGCTCTGGTGGAAGAAATTCCATTAAGTTTGATTCCTGGCCGGATCTCGATTTTATTGATGCCTTTCATCAGTACCGGAACAAGTGCCGGCAGCTCAAAGGCGCCAACTACCTGATCATTCACATACACCCAGGCATCAGTAATGTTGTGGGTGTTGGCACCTTCAGTGAAATAATCAGAGCTCAACGCAATACTGTCAATCTGTATGAAAGAAGGTATTGTCTGATCTCCGTCAAATTTTCTGCACGATGAAATGAATAAGAAAAAGAGTATTACTGGTACAAAAGCACTAAGCGCGTAAAATCTCCTCCCCATATCTGGCAGGTTAACTTGGTTCAGGCGACAAACGCGGGAAATGGCCACAATATTGTGCAGGGAATCAAATTAAGGACGAACAGGGTTATCATGCACCTTCTCGAGTATCTGATAGGCAACTGAAAGCACATTGTAGCCGTCTTCGATTGTCACCGGAGGCTGCTGGTTTTTTACAATAGCTTTGTAAAAACTCTCCAACTCAAGCATTATCGCGTTAACAGGTTCGATATCAGGCTTTTCGAAAATTATCTGCTTCATGCCTTTATTATTGCCGAGATCGATTATCATTGCCATCGGATCGTCAGGTTCGCCCTGAACATCCTTCATGCGAACGATTTCGCTTTTCTTCTCCAGGAAGTCGACAGTGATGTAAGCATCCTTTTGGAAAAATCTGGATTTACGCATGTTTTTCATTGAAATACGGCTGGCAGTAAGGTTGGCAACACAACCGTTGTCGAACTCGATACGTGCATTTGTGATGTCGGGGGTGTCACTGACAATGGCCACACCGCTGGCACTAATTTTGCGAATGGGCGAGCGTACCACACTCAGAATGATATCAATATCATGCACCATCAAGTCAAGTACAACGGGCACATCTGTTCCGCGGGGATTAAACTGAGCCAGCCTGTGGGTTTCAATAAACATAGGGTTCTTAATGGAATCACGTGCCGCCATAAAGGCAGGATTGAAACGTTCTACATGGCCGACCTGCACTTTTACACTGGCTTCTTTGGCAAGCTCCATGAGTGCATTGGCTTCAACAGGGGTAGCTACAATGGGTTTCTCAATGAAAACATGACGAGACTTGCGCAGCGATTCGCTGGCACAGCTGAAATGCGACACTGTTGGCGTAACTATATCCACCACGTCAACTGCATCTATCAGAGAGCTTATGTCGGCATAACTTCTGATACCGAACTCCTGACTTACTTTCGCTGCGGTTTCAGGGTCGGTGTCGAAAAACCCAACCAGTTCATATTGTTCGATCTGCTTGATGCAGCGTAAATGTATCTTGCCCAGATGGCCTGCTCCCAAAACCCCGATTTTTAACATAGCTTCTAATTTGTGCAAAAATAGTCTTTTTCGAGCCTTTAGAATGGCTAAATTCGCAGCGGACAAATTTAGAATTGCTCTAAATTAAAGGGAGTATGACACAGTTGGAAATGATAGATACTTACAGGCATAAAGGTCTTAGAAAACAACTTGTTGAAGGAATCAGACAAAAAGGAATCCGTGATGAGTCGGTGTTGGCGGCTCTGGAAAAAATTCCGCGACATTACTTCATGGACTCTTCATTCCTGGAGTTTGCCTATCAGGACAAGCCTTTTCCGATAGGATCAGGTCAGACGATATCGCAGCCCTTTACTGTTGCTTTTCAGACTGAACTGCTGCAAATGAAAAAAGGCATGAAAGTACTCGAAATAGGAACAGGATCAGGCTATCAGGCTTCGGTATTGGCCGAAATGGGAGCCAGGGTATATTCCATTGAACGTCAGCGAAAACTTTATCAGAAGACCAAAGAATTTATGACCCGGCTGGGATATCCGGTAAAATTATTCCTTGGCGATGGATACCTTGGTTTACCATCATTTGCGCCTTTCGACAGAATTATAATCACAGCTGCTGCCCCGGAAATACCACAGCCCCTTGTGGATCAGCTGAAACCCGGCGGCATTCTGGTTGTGCCACATGGTAAAGACGATATCCAGCATATGCTGCGTATTATTAAAAATGCCGATGGCACAACAAAAGAAGAATCACATGGTGCATTCAGATTTGTGCCACTGCTGGGCGATCTGGGAAACGATTGATCCATATAGGTATCTCAGGTTATGGCAGTAAAAATTAGCAAATTGTATAACCTGTTAAATTTTCCGAAAACGTTTGCATATTATCTACAGATTCAGCAGAAATATATAATTTCGCTATTCAAAATGATTCTAAATAAGCAGCCATGATGCAAAACGAAGTATTGAACAAGCTTCCGCAACATTTGCGGAAACTGATTATTGATCAGAATTACAATGACTATACATGGCAGGATCATGCTGTGTGGCGGTTCGTGATGCAACAGAATGTTTCATTTTTGAAGGATAAGGCGCATTCCTCATACCTGCAGGGGTTGGAGCGCACGGGTATCAGCGTGGACCGCATACCCGACATTGAGACCATGAACAATATTTTGTCCAGAATCGGATGGGCAGCTGTAACAGTTGATGGGTTTATACCTCCGGCTGCTTTCATGGAATTTCAGGCCTATAATGTTCTGGTTATTGCTGCCGACATCAGGCCCATTGATCAGATTGAATACACCCCTGCACCTGACATTATTCATGAAGCCGCAGGCCATGCCCCGATTATTGCTGATCCTGAATATGCTGAATACCTGCGCTATTTCGGTGAAATTGGCTCAAAAGCCTTTTCTTCTTCAGCTGATTTTGCCTTATATGAGGCCATTCGTCATCTTTCGATTCTCAAAGCAGACCCTAACACTTCTGCCGACAACATCAGGAATGCCGAAGAATTGCTGGCCGGGCTCGAATCAAATATGGGATTGCCGTCTGAAATGGCACTTATCAGGAATCTCCACTGGTGGACTGTTGAATACGGCATGATTGGTGATTTGAAAGCCCCAAAGATATACGGTGCAGGGTTACTATCTTCAATCGGAGAAAGCGCCGGTGCCATGAGTGAAAAAGTCTTGAAATTACCATACACGATTGATGCGGTATACTACAATTTTGACATCACTACACAACAACCACAATTGTTTGTGACACCTGACTTCAAGCACCTGACCACTGTTCTGGATGAGTTTGCCAACCGGATGGCCTTACGAAAAGGAGGCATTGAAGGCTTGCTGAAAGCCATTGAATCGGGCAATACGGCTACCTGTGTGTACAGTTCAGGACTGCAGGTTTCGGGTACTTTTACTGATTATATCCTACATCAAAATCAACCAATATATCTCTTCACCAAAGGCCCCACCCTGCTTTGCTGTAACAACATTATGCTTGAAGGGCACGGTATCGATTATCATGCACATGGTTTTGGATCACCAATCGGACGCTTCAAAAACGCAGTAAAGCCACCTCGATACCTCGATGATCACGACTTAAGTCAAATTGGGCTGATAACGGGAAAATACGCAACTCTTGAATTTGAATCCGGACTTACCGTACGCGGAAAACTGCGGTCAACAACCCGACACGACGACAAACTCGTACTGCTCAGTTTTGACGACTGCACGGTTCAGTATCAGGACAGAATTTTGTTTCAACCTGACTGGGGAGTTTATGACATGGCCGTTGGTGAATCCATCATTTCGGCTTATGGCGGCCCTGCTAATGCTGACGCCTTCGGACTTGAATACCCTGTACCTGCTGAAAAAACACACAAAATACATTACTCTGTCCAGCAAAAAAAACTGCATCGCTTATACGGCGAGCTGCGCCTGATACGGGAATCGGGAAGCGGATTCGACAGAATACCGGCCATCTGGAACAATTTAACCAGCGAGTTTCCAAATGATTGGCTGCTTCCTCTCGAAGTGTACGAACTTATCCAAAGATCAGAAGGTTTCACTGGTGTACCTCAGAATGAGATACTTTCGCATCTGAATAATCTAAAAAAACACGATGCTTCATATGAGCGACTCATCAAAAGAGGACTGAACCTACTGTAAATAGCATTTTCGGCATCAAATAAAAAACCGGTAACTTTATCCGTTACCGGTTTGAAACAAAGAACCTTTTTAAAGGTCTGGTCTACAAGACATAAGACACACCGATCCGTGCACCTGATGCAGCATTTCCGCCACCAAATTCAAGGTTAACGCCCCAACGATCGTTCCAATAGTAACGTCCGCCTATTTGAAGATCAAGTCCCAGACCGGAGACAGTGCCACCTTTGTATGCTGATGGTGCGCTCACAGAAACAAAACCCAGACTGAGACCGGCATAAAGATCCCATTCCTGAGGAATGTTCAATAGAGTGTTAAAATGATAGTTACCATTGGCGAACAATCCCAGCACATTCAGCCTGTAATCATCAGCACTCCAACGGTGACTGTAAGATCTATACGAGACATTAAATCCCACGGTAATATCAGGATGTACCCCGAAGTCCATCCCGGCATATAGCGGAATTCCCCAGGTTGAAAATCCTGTTCCGATATTAATTTGTTTTCCTCCATCGCCAATGGGGCTTTGGGCAAAGAGTCCGGCTGACAGAAGACTCATAAAAACGATCAACATTACTTTTTTCATAATCTTAAATTTTTGTGAATAAATAAAGGCTATTTTGCATAACTTATTGCCCTTGTTTCCCGGATTACAGTTATTTTTATCTGACCGGGATAGGTCATTTCGCTTTGGATCTTACGAGAAAGGTCAAATGCCAGTCTGTCGGCATCCTGATCAGAAACCTTATCAGAACCAACAATGACGCGAAGTTCGCGTCCCGCCTGAATGGCATATGTTTTCACAACACCCGGATAGGCAAGTGCCATTTCCTCGAGTTTTTTCAATCGCTGAATATATGCTTCAACAACTTCGCGGCGGGCACCAGGGCGTGCACCTGAAATGGCATCGCACACCTGAACAATAGGAGCAATCAGCGTTTCCATTTCAATTTCATCGTGGTGTGCACCAATGGCATTGCAAATATCCGGCTTCTCCTTGAACTTTTCAGCAATCTTCATTCCGAGAATAGCGTGCGGAAGTTCAGCCTCATTTTCGGCTACTTTACCAATGTCGTGCAGAAGACCCGCCCTTTTGGCTGCTTTTGTATTCAGTCCAAGTTCAGCAGCCATTGTAGCGCTCAGGTTTGCTACTTCTATTGAATGCTGCAGCAGGTTCTGCCCATAGGAGGAGCGGTATTTCATTCTCCCGATCATTTTGATCAATTCGCCATGAAGATTGTGTATACCAAGGTCAATGACTGTGCGCTTGCCGGTCTCAAGAATCTCTTGTTCGATCTGTTTTTCGGTTTTCTTAACAACTTCTTCAATTCTGGCAGGGTGGATGCGGCCGTCAGTAACAAGTTTGTGCAGTGACAAGCGAGCTATTTCCCGCCGTACGGGATCGAAGCCTGAGAGTAATATTGCATCTGGGCTGTCGTCAATAATGATTTCGACTCCGGTGAGTGCCTCAAGCGCCCTGATATTTCTACCTTCACGCCCGATGATACGGCCTTTGATTTCATCACTTTCTATATTGAATACAGTTACTGTGTTCTCAATGGCATGTTCGGCTGCAGTGCGCTGAATGGTTTCGATAACGATCTTTTTTGCCTCGGTATTTGCGGTGAGTTTGGCCTCATCCACAATGTCACGGATCAAAGTCATGGCTTCAGAAGTTGCGTCGTCGCGCATGCTTTCGACAAGTTGCTCTTTGGCCTCCATAGCTGACATACCTGATATCTGTTCGAGCTTGCTCACATGCTCATCATGTATCCGGTCGAGTTCGGTCTGCCTTTTCTGCAGGACTTCCAACTGATTATTGAGTTGTTGGCTTTGGGACTGGAGTTCACGTTGCTTGCGCTGAAACTCGTCCATCCTTTGATTTAGTGACTGTTCGCGTTGCTGCATGCGGTTTTCGGCTTTCTGCAGAGCTGAATTTTTCTCATTTACATATGCTTCGTGTTCGGTTTTCAGCTGAAGAAATTTCTCTTTGGCCTGCAGCATTTTTTCCTTCTTAATTACTTCAGCTTTTTCTTTCGCTTCTTCGAGCAATGCCTCGCTTTTGCGCAGGAGGCTTTTGCGCATGGCTGTAGTGGCGAGTGCAATTCCTGCACCGGCACCGGCAATGACCAAAATGATGTTAATTAATAGTGTTCCCATGATTTTATTGTTAGGTGCATAAAACCCGGGAGAAGGAAAAACTGCCCGCTTTAACCCAAAAGGGAGTTGGTAAACCCCTTATTGACACGCTTTAGGCCACCTGGCCCCTCGAACTTCCAATGATGCGCCGTGCGCATACCTTGCGAACAAGGTTAAGGCCTGATCTAATGACCATGTAGTGAACCCTTTGTTATTGTAATGTTGAGTTTACAATCGTATTTGGGTTAAGCGGGCAATCATACTTTCAAAGAACCTGATCTGTGTTCTCAGACTGCATGTTCAGACAATAACGAATCAATCTGTTTTAGCTTGCTCTCCAGGTGTACATCCCTGAATTCAAGTTCTGATTCATATTTCAGGGCTGCGACAGTAAACTGCAGGGCAGCCATCGCCAACAGATCCTGTTTGTCGTTATATGCGTAGGATTTTCCATATTCCTTGATCTTCTCATTGATGAAACCGGCAGCTTTGCGTACCCTCTCCTCTTCGGTTCTTGCAACATTCAGCTTGTAGGGCCTGTCGGCAACATAAATGGTAATTGAAACACTTTCCATCCTTGTCTCACATTCGTTATAATCATCGGTTCAGCAATTCCAGACATTGGTCTATCTCCGCTATCAGTTGCTGAATCCTCTTCTGACTTTTCTCTATTGTTTCCTTCTCGCTTCCGAGTGATTGAATAATAGTATTGTTACTTTCCTGTTTTCTAATTCGGTTTATTGTTTCTTCCTGTTCTTTTAAGGTAATTTTTAATTGATCGTTTTCTGTTTGAAGTTCCTGGCAACGGTTCCTCAGTGCCTCATATTCCAGAATGAGTTTTCCGACCTTATACTCAATGCCTGATAGCAAAACACTGGTTTCGGCCATAACTTTTGGAATCGTTTGCGGATAACTTCACAAAAATACGTATTTATCGCGTCCGTTTGCAATAGCCCATGAGCGATTTATAGTGACCATCAGCAAACATTTCATTTGGCGCTTGTCTTCCTATTGTCTTAAACACTCATTGACAAATTCTTACCCATTATACTTATTATTTCCAAAATCTTAGGTCGTAAGGCAGTTTGTCATATGAAGACAGACAGAATTCACATTGATTATTGCATGGCTAAAAAATAAGTCATCGTGAATTTTGCCAATGATATTATGCATCAAAGTATCTATCCGGTTGAACATGTGACGTGTAACTACTTTGGCAACATCAACATTAACGTAAAGAAGAATTTCAGAATGTAGCTGGTCAAGAAAACATTATTCATACCTTTGAATGATATCTGTTTGTGCCGAACCCCAAAACTACTAATGAATGAACGAGATTTTCCTGATGTACTTATGGGAGAATAAATTGTTGTCTCAATCCCTTGAGACAACTGATGGCCAAACACTTGAAGTGCTTTATCCGGGATCAAGGAACGGAGATGCCGGGCCCGATTTCTTCAATGCACGGATCAAAATCGGCGAAACTCTTTGGGCAGGCAACATCGAGATGCACATTAATTCCTCAGATTGGTTCAGGCACCAACATCAGGACGACCCGGCCTATCAGAACATTATCCTGCATGTTGTTTATGCACACGACAGAGAGGTCCTTTCAGGAAGCCAACAACCTATACCCACTCTGGAACTGCGAGGCAGATTTGATGAAACTTTACTGATGAATTACAGAAGGTTCACTGATAGCAGGAAATGGATGGCATGTGAGGCCCGGCTTGAACAAGTGCAAAGGTTCACCTGGCTTTCGTGGCTCGACAGAATGATTGTTGAGCGGCTTGAAGAAAAAACAGGTGTAACATTACAGATATTCCAACAATCGAAACAAAATTGGGAGGAGGTCTTTTACCGTAGGCTTATGCAAAACTTCGGATTCGGCACCAACGAAGCTGGTTTCGCACTTTTGGCTACAAAAATGCCTCTTTCGCTTCTGTTAAAGCATGCCGATAAAATCTTTCAGGTTGAAGCACTCCTTTTTGGACAGGCAGGTTTGCTCGAAGCATCGTTTCAGGATGATTACCCCAGGACGCTACAGAAAGAATTCCGTTTTCTTGCATCGAAATATAGGTTGCAACCCATGAAAAAAGAGATTTGGAAATTCATGCGGATGCGGCCGGTAAATTTTCCTACGATTCGTCTGGCGCAACTTGCAGCCCTCATCAGCATGCATGGTCAGTTGTTTGCCAAGCTCATTCACGCACCGAATCCAGAATCTGTAAGTGATTTGCTGCATGTTCGCGCTACATCTTATTGGGACACTCATTATAGGTTTGATGCAGTCGCAGATGAAAAACCGAAACATCTGGGTGAAGAGGCCATCAGACTGATCCTGATCAATTCGGTCAGTCAGGTGATGTTTGCCTATGGAAAATACATGAATGATGAACAATATCAGGACAAAGCCATGCTAATTCTTGAATCGCTGCCGCCCGAAAACAATGCCATTGTCAAAGGGTTTAGCGCGAGAAGCATCCTTGCTGTGAATGCCCTTCAGACGCAAGCTATACTGCATTTGCGCAGGAACTATTGTAAACCACGACGCTGTCTTGAGTGCAGGATAGGGCAGTTGTTGATAAAAACCACATAAACCATAATCTGGTTTATTTTCAGACCCGCAGCTTGAAATTCACTTCATTTTTTTCAGCAGAATCAATGCCTTCATAATATATTCCGGATTATTTCTTTCCTTTCTCTTGTTGTAATTAATGTATATTTGTTTACCCGATGAGGGCTCCTTAATGTTAACCCAAACCAAAACCATGTTATGAGCGACTTACTTCTATGGATTGACCGGATTATTCAGGATTACAACAATTATGTCGGCGGATATTTGATTCTTGCCTTGCTGATTCCAACCGGCATTTGGTTTTCTATCAGGCTCAATTTTTTAAACATCAGGAAAATAGGACATGCCATAAAAGTAGTCTCAGGCAAATACGACAGCAAAAGTGCCGAAGGTGACGTGAACCATTTTAAAGCGCTCACCACAGCTTTGTCGGCTACAGTAGGCACTGGCAACATCGTAGGCGTGGCTTTGGCTATTTATCTCGGAGGGCCCGGAGCTGTTTTCTGGATATGGGTTACAGGTTTCCTGGGCATGACCCTGAAATACTCAGAATGCACGCTTGCCCAGAAATACCGTAAGTTTAACAGCGATGGCACGGTTTCGGGCGGCCCCATGTATTATATGGAATTCGGTCTAAAGGACAAAATCGGTAAATGGGCAAAAGTGCTCGCGCTTGTCTTTGCCAGCGCCACCATACTATGCTCATTGGGTACCGGCAATATGGCACAATCAAATTCTATGTCGGATGCCATGTTTACAAGTTATCAGATACCAACTTGGGTTTCAGGGCTTCTCATCACAACTCTTGTCCTTATGGTTATCATTGGCGGAATCCGCAGAATTGCTGATGTGACATCCCGCTTGGTTCCTTTTATGGCAGCCATCTATATTATTTCAACTCTGGCCGTTTTGATTGCGTTTGCCGGCAAGATACCTTCAGCCCTCGCCATGATCGTCACAGATGCGTTCACAGGCACAGCAGCTACAGGCGGTTTCGTGGGCTCAACCTTTATCATGACTTTGATCTGGGGTGTGCGGCGTGGTTTGTTCAGCAACGAGGCAGGACAGGGCTCGGCGCCTATTGCCCATGCTGCAGCCAAAACAAAATATCCGGCCAGGGAAGGGATCGTTTCGCTGCTCGAACCAATGATTGATACCATCATTATTTGTACGATGACCGCGCTGATGATCATTGTAACTGATGCATGGCAGGACAGCCCCAAGGGAGTTGCAATGACAGTGGATGCGATGAACAAAGGCCTGCACTTTTTTGGTATTGACGGAATGGGCGGCCATATCATTGCCTTTAGCCTGTTGCTTTTTGCTTTCTCAACCATCATCAGTTGGTCATACTACGGCTCAAGAGCCACAATTTATCTGATCGGAGAAAAAGCTGTGAAACCTTACCTATATGTATATAGTCTGTTTGTTTTCTTTGGCTCCATCTGGGGACTTGATATCGTGTGGCATTTCGTGGATATGGTGATCACATTTATGACCATTCCCAACCTGATTGCCATGCTGATGCTGTCATCAGTAGTTGTTCAGGAAACACGCAAGTATTTCGAAGCAATGAACGAAAAGCCCTAAATAATGATTCCATTGGCATTATTCAAATCAATTGTCTACAGATAAAATAACTTTCAGCCACGGGAAATCAGAAACAACATCTTCACTAAAAATCTGGGAATGCTTCAAAATGCTTAAACAGAAAACGACAATCTGTGCATTTGAGCACAAAATTTGTTTTAGGATTAAGGGCATGATTATTAGGTCATTCAGAATAAGGGCTATACTATGATGCTAAAATTTAATGCTTTACGTTTGCTATTCTTTCTAACAATATGTTTGACTGCTACATACTCTGTAAAAGCCTCTGATGCAGACAGCCTTGTTTTGAATCAGGATGAAAAGTTTGAAATCGATGAAACACAATCAATCTCTCAACGCATCAACCAAAAGTTTACACCATTTGTTGAAGGCCTGGCCTCGGTGCTGTTCTGGGATCCATTTGCTGCCGCAGGCATATACGATCCACAGGTGTATGATGTTCACGGAGAGCCTGTTGTTGACCCTAAAGGCAAGCCTGTTACGGCACCATTAAAACTTATTGTGCTCTGGCTCATGGCAGGTGGGCTGTTTTTTACTGTTTATCTGAGGTTTGTCAACTTCAGGGCCTTCAGGCATTCCTTAGGATTGATCACGGGCAAGCACGATAAACCAGATTCTAAGGGCGAGGTGAGTCATTTTCAAGCCCTTACAACCGCGCTTTCTGCAACAGTGGGGCTGGGCAACATTGCCGGCGTTGCAATAGCTATTTCCATTGGCGGCCCCGGAGCAACATTATGGATGATCATGGCCGGGTTGCTTGGTATGTCGTTAAAGTTCAGTGAGTGTACCCTTGGCTTGAAATACAGGCGGTTGGATGATCAGGGCAGGGTTTCGGGAGGAGCGATGTATTATCTCAGGGAAGGACTGGCGAATAAAGGCTTAGGAAAATTGGGCTGGTTTCTTGCTGTTTTGTTCTCTGTCATGGCTATTGGCGGATCAGTTGGCGGCGGCAATATGCTTCAGGCAAATCAGGCATTTGAGCAGTTTGCTTCTTTCTTTCCCAAAGTGGATGATTTCGGCTTCTGGTATGGGGTGGTGATGGCAGCTTTCGTCGGGCTGGTCATTGTTGGTGGTATCAGAAGCATTGCACGGGTAACTTCACGCATAGTGCCTGTAATGGCATTTATCTATGTTGGCGCCTCACTCATTATTATTTTTTTGAATATTGAGGAAACGCCGAGGGTCTTCAGCATGATATGGAACGGTGCATTCAATGCAGAAGCCATGCGCGGAGGATTTATCGGAGTGTTGATTTTCGGTTTTCAGCGCGGCGCATTCTCCAACGAAGCCGGGGTTGGATCAGCCTCCATTGCACATGCAACAGCACGAACCGACGAGCCTGTGAGTGAAGGCATTGTTTCGTTGCTTGAACCTTTTGTTGACACGGTTGTCATTTGCACCATGACAGCGATGGTGATTATTTTTTCGGGTGTATTCGAACACAGTGATGGACTGCAAGGCGTACAACTCACATCTGCCGCCTATGCTTCTGTTTTCAGCTGGTTTCCTTATGTGTTGCTCGCTGCTGTCACACTCTTTGCCTTCAGCACCATGATTTCGTGGTCGTACTATGGCATGAAAGGCTTTGATTTTCTGTTTGGCAGCCTGAGTCAGAAACTCTTTGGCTCAAGAAAATTCTCCAATCAGTTTTTCAACCTGCTTTTTCTGGTGTGCATTGTCATTGGCACCTCATCCGACCTTGGTCCAGTGATGGACTTCTCGGATATGATGGTGCTTTGTATGGCCTTCCCCAACCTGCTTGGACTGTTTATACTGGCTCCTGAGGTGAAAAGGGATTTGAAGATATATTGGAAAAAGCGGAGGCGTCAAAAAAACTGACTTTACTCCTCCTCCCTGAACTCAAGCGAAGCTGAATTGACACAATATCTCAATCCGGTTGGTTTGGGACCATCAGGAAATACGTGACCGAGGTGGCCGTCGCAGTGTGCACATCTGATTTCGGTGCGGATCATGCCATAGCTCGCATCACGCAATTCCTTGATTTTTGTCTTGTCAACAGCTTCAAAGAAACTTGGCCAACCCGAGCCAGACTCATACTTGGCGTCTGACCTGAAAAGATCGCTCCCACATCCGGCACATATATAAGTTCCTTTTGCTATGTGTTTATAATACTTTCCGGTGAACGGAGGTTCAGTGCCGCATTGTCGCAGTATCCTGTATCGCTCCTCACCAAGCTCTTCGAGCCACTCCTGTTCCGTTTTTTTTATCTGTTGTACCATTTCAGAAGGTATTTGATAGGCAGTGTCAGCCTTGGCGTCAGACGATTGTGACCAACCACACGAGCCTGTGATTATAATCAATGAAATAAAAACCATCCATCGCATAAATGTTGCTTTTCATATTTTAAACAACAAATCCGCCGAAAAGTTGTGCCAATATAACCCGAAACGCTTAATTATTTTACCTTCGTCTGCTAAAATTTACACATGTACCAGCACATTGTTGAAGCAGCGGATTTTATCCGAAAGTCAATTAAAACACAAGCTCAAACAGGTATAATCCTGGGAACAGGTTTGGGAAAACTTGTTGACCAGATGCAGATTGAGGCAGAAATTTCATATTCGGATATTCCTCATTTTGTGGTTTCTACGGTTGAAGCCCACAAAGGGCGTCTCGTTTTCGGAACGCTTAATGGTCGCAGTGTTGTGGTGATGAATGGCCGGTTTCATTTTTACGAAGGCTACAACATGCAGCAAATTACTTTTCCGGTGCGAGTAATGAAACTACTCGGAATCAGCGAACTGCTCGTTTCCAATGCTTGTGGCACCATCAATCCTGCATTTAAAGCTTCTTCACTGATGCTTATCGATGACCATATTAATTTCCTGCCGATGAATCCTTTGGTTGGGCCGAACATCGCTGAACTCGGACCAAGGTTTCCGGACATGAGCCGCCCATATGACCCTTCGATTAACCAAAAACTAAAATCCACTGCTGCAGAGTTTGATATAGAACTGAATGAAGGTGTATATGCTGCCTGGATCGGTCCAAGCCTTGAAACCCGCGCTGAATACCGGTTTCTTAAGATGGCAGGTGCTGATGTGGTAGGAATGTCAACCGTTCCGGAAGTGATTGTTGCCAATCATATGCAATTGCCTGTTGCAGCAGTGTCGGTTGTAACTGACCTGTGTGATCCCGACAATCTGAAACCATTGAAAATTGAAGATGTGCTGCATCATGCAGCCAAAGCAGAGAAAAAACTCAGCAGATTGTTTTCAGAATTGATGACACATCTTTAATCTGCGGCCCCTCAGCCCTTAAGAAGTGTGAAGCTGAATTTGCTTCCCTGGTTTACTATGCTTTCAACAGCAATCTCCCCTCTGTTCCGGTGCACAAATTCGCGTATGATCATGAGTCCAAGTCCTGAGCTGGGCTCGCCTTCGGTACCCGGACGGCACACTTTCTTGTCGTAATCAAACAAACGGCTAATCATATCTGAACTCATTCCAATGCCTGTGTCCTGCACGCTGAATTGCACAAAGTTACCGGCTGGTCTGAAGGAAACCATTATCGAGCCGCCTTTTGGTGTGAACTTTACTGCATTTGAAATCAGGTTACGCACGATGGTTGCTACCATATTCTCATCTGCTTTTACACTGCATTCAGCATCGAGTTTATTGACAATCACTATATTCTTTGCAGCTATCCTTTCTTGATTTAGGCTAATAGCACGGTCAAAGGCAAGTTTCATGTTGATTGTTTCTTTTCTGATGACAGCTTTCTCCTGTTGCATCAGAGACCAGGTCAACAGGTTTTCGAGCAGTTCGTGCAGGGATAAAGCCGACTGGTGCATACCTGATGCCAACTCTCTGATCAGTTGTGGTTCCATTGTGGCAGCATCGTTAAGAAAGAGTTCGGCAAGGGAGACAAACGACCGGATTGGTCCCCGCAGATCGTGCGCAATGATAGAAAAAAGTCTGTCTTTTTCCTCGTTCATCTGTTTCAGTTTAGCGGCATCTTCTTCTATAGTTATTCGTGACGTCTCCAACTCCATATTCAAGGCACGCAATTGTTGGTTCTTCTGTTCCAGCTGAAGCTTAGCCTGCCTGAGTTCGATATGTGTATTGATACGTACAAGAACCTCATCAATCCTGAATGGTTTAGTAATATAATCCACTGCTCCGAGTTTGAAACCCTGGATGATATCGGATAGATCAGTCTTAGCCGTTAGAAACACAACAGGAATATCTTTCCATTGCTCGTTCGTTTTGATAATTCCGCAGACTTCAAACCCATTCATATCGGGCATCATGATATCGAGCAATACGAGGTCGGGCTCACGCATCTCCAGTGATTTCAGTGCACTGCTCCCTGAGCTGGCCACAATCACTTTGTAGCCATTGGCTGTGAGCATGGTTGAGATCACCTGAAGATTTCTGGGGTTATCATCGACAACCAGAATCACCGGTTGTTGTAAGGGTTGAGCGGCATTTGTCATTTAGAACTTTTTGAAAATTGTTTCATCCTGTCGATTGAACCTGAAAGTGAAGCCAGATTGCGTTGGTAGTGCTCAAAATCAAAGCGCGCCGCATCCTGTCGTAATCTTGTTGTTAGTTGTTCAAATTCTTTTATTGCATATTGTCTGCAAAGAAAATCAAAATCAGTCAGAAAAGCCTCAATTAATTCTGTATCAAGCAACTCTTTCAATGTTTCGAGTCTTGGTGCCAGTTCGCGATTGAATTCGTTCAGGAATGAAGCGAGGTGTTTGGCTTTCAGATGGGGTATCACATGATCTGTTTCGCCTGCATTGCCAAGTGTCATATTCTGATGTATGGTATGGGGCAAAAAACGCGTCAGGCAATTGATTAACTGATTTCGGGTGATGGGTTTGCGAAGGTAATCGGTAAACAAGGAGAGGATGCGGGCTTCGTCGTGCTTCATTGATGAGGCAGTGAAGGCAACAACAGGGATGTGCTCAGTTGTGGGATCGTTCGAAAGGATTTCGGTGGCCTCATATCCATTCATTTCCGGCATCCTGAGGTCCATCAGCACTAAGGATGGTTTGTGGGCACGGCACATCTGAACGCCTTCGCGTCCGCTTTTGGCTTCAATCAAACGAAGCGTGCTGAATTCAAGAAAATAGCTTTTCACCAACTCGCGGTTGAATTCAATATCGTCAACCACCAATATAGTGGCTGGCACAAAGGTAAGAGCTACGCTGTGCCAGTCGTTTCCTTTTTCAGGTTCAGGCTCCGTTGACGAAATCTCAACGTCATGAAAGGTAAGAATAAATCTGCTGCCTTTCTCAGGTTCGCTTTCAACTGTTATGTGCCCCCCCATCATAGTAACCAGTTTATGTACTATCGAAAGGCCCAGACCCGTTCCATCATATTTTCTGGTATTGTCACTTTCAACCTGAAAGAAAGACCTGAAAATCGCATCATGATGCTCGGATGAGATGCCTATGCCTGTGTCATTTACAGCAACAAAAATATCAGCCTTGCTATGATCAGCATTGAGATATTTATGTTCTGTGACAACAGAAACACTGCCTTTAGACGTAAACTTTATTGCATTACCTATGAGGTTAAACATAATCTGTCGTAACCGAACATCGTCCATAACAACCACCTGCGGAAAACCTTCGCTGAATTGCACACTTAATGAAAGGTTCTTTTCTTCGGCCTTTGACCTGAAAATCTGCACAATCTCGTTAAACACCAAACCAATATGAATAGGCTCGGAAATAATTTCCATCTGTCCGGTTTCAATTTTCGACAGGTCAAGTATGTCATTGATGAGCGAAAGCAATGTATTGCCACTGCTTAAAACCGCTTGCAGGTAACCTTTGCTCTTTTCATCTTCGATGGTATTGAGCAGAATCTCACTAAACCCCAAAATAGCATTCATCGGGGTCCTTATCTCGTGGCTCATTGAAGCCAGAAATTCGGACTTGGCTTTATTGGCCTCGTCGGCTATCTGTTTGGCAGCTAGTAAGCTCAGTTCGTATTTTTCACGTTTCAGTGCACCGGCAATAATTTCGCCTGCCAGCCTTAACAACGAAATATGCTCGGCCGACCACTCCCTTTCGTGTCGTACCGAATCGAATCCTATAAATCCCAGAAACTCATCACCATAGTACATTGGAAGGGCAAGCAGGGAAATAATCCCTTGCGGCTCAAGAATTTCCTTCTCAACAACATATTGTGGGTCAATCTCAGAAACCCTTGGAATATAAACATGGCCTCTCTGTGCGAAAATCTCTTTCCATCGCGGCACCAAAGAATATGGTATTCCCTGGAGGTTTTCGATTTCCGGATTGGTTCCCTCATTGCACCATTCAAAAGTATTGTTGAGGAGGTCGGTATCGGGGTCAAGATCAAAAATGTATACCCGGTCAACCTCAGCGTATTCACCTAAACGGCTCAGTGTTTCATTTACAGACTGATGAATCTTATCAACTGCCGATTGGGCCAGGACCGATGAAAAATTGACAATCAGGTTATACAGGGTATTTAGTGAGGCAAAGCGTTCCTCGTTCTTCATGATCGTCATCTCAAGGTCTCCCGGAGCGCTTATAAAGCCAGTCGTCCTGACAACTTCATCGTTTTCAATCGATTTTGCAACCCGCAACTTCAACCAAACCGTCGTTTTATCCGATTGAATATACCCGAAAGCACAAGAGTTAACTGACAAATCAGGTGATTCGAGC
The DNA here is from genome assembly GCA_024710405.1 of Bacteroidales bacterium. Classification (GTDB taxonomy): domain Bacteria; phylum Bacteroidota; class Bacteroidia; order Bacteroidales; family F082; genus UBA6192. The sequence continues at coordinate 60,362 of JANJUV010000011.1, read as the reverse complement.
ACCGCCCGAACAGTTTCGTGACCGGACGGAAAGATTTTATCGAAAAAGGCCGAGGCATTCTCTAAAATCTCGTTCGCTTTTAGTCCCAAAAACAACTCAGGTTGCCCTTCCATAGTTACGAATTCGCCTTTGGAATTCTCTATATTGAATAGATATTCAAAAGCAACCAGAGGCAGTTTATAAAGAAGATTATCGTTTGATTTGCGTTGTCGTGACGGTTCGGGCTGATTAGATTTATCCATTATTCAACATTTATTGCAGGTCTGTTTATAATTGATTGCAGGTTACATACCATAAATTCCCGTAGCTAAAATATTATTTCTGACCGGAAAAAATCACGGTGAAGCAGGTTCCTTTACCCACTTCGCTGTCAACGATTATTCGTCCGCTGTTGCGCTCAGCAAACTCGCGGACGAGCACCAGACCCAAACCTGTACTGGTTTCACCTTCGGTGCCTGGCCGGTTTGTTTTACTGTCGAGCTTGAACAACCCCTCGAGGATTACTGTTGGAATTCCGATTCCTGTGTCACAAACCCTGAATCCGGTTTCTGATGGCACAGTTTCAGCCTGACTAATGGTAATCCGACCGCCCCGTGGAGTAAACTTTATCGCATTGGATACAAGGTTTCTTGTTAGAGCAAACAACATGTTTTCGTCGGCAAGGACGCGAAGACCGGGTGGCAGTTGATTGACAAACACAAGCGATTTTGCCTGAAGGTTTTCTCGAAACAAAGATTGTATTCGTTCAAAAAGCTGAAATAAAACTACATAGTCTTTTTCCACTTTCACCTCCTCCCGTTGCATTCTGGCCCATTCAAGCAGATTTTCCAGCAAACCGTGCAACGACCTGGCCGAATTGTTCATTTGTTTTGCCAGGGTTTTCATTTCGTCGGGTGTAATATTATAAGATTCATCGGCAAACATTTCGGTGAGTCCGATAAATGCCGAGATCGGTCCTCGCAAATCATGTCCGATAACAGAAAAAAGCTTGTCTTTCTCCGAATTCAACAACCTGAGTTTCTCTTCATTCAATCTGATCTTTTCCTGTAAATGGAACCTGTGCGTAATGTCGTGTATCACCATTAGCCTTCCCACCACCACGTTCTTGTAATTTAAAATGCCCGAAACCGATGTAAGGTATACTCTTCTGTCTTTGTCATTACCAAGGATTAACTCATATGTTTCGTCCTTTGCAGATTGAAGGTGCTGCAACAATCCCGGGTAATCAGACCACAAAACCGAAAGTTGTTCTCCGTAAGGTGTCCGCAGCCAGTCGAATACTTTAAGGCCGAAAGGATTACAGTCGATCAGTCTGTTTTTGTTATCGACCACAATAAGTCCGTCCGTCATGCTCTTGAAAACATGCTCACGGGCAATTGGCATCAGATCAAGCATTCTGAACCTGACAATACTGATCGACATGGCTACACCAGACAATGCGAATGCAAAAGGAGTGGGATCAATATTGTCAACCGGCATCAGTCCAAAGAAATACATAGTGAAAACAATCAGCGGGATAACCAAGGCAAGCAACAGAAAAAGCAGCTGAATCCTGAATAATGCATGTTGATAATACAGCTTACGGATGATTAGATACAGGGCGATGAAAATAAGCAAGTAGGAATAGACCACATGCACATAGTACCAGGGGCCAAACTGCAGTTCAAGCAAAGAAAACTTGCCTTCGGAAACGAGTTCAATGCCAGAATAATATATGTTATGATACTCGTTGGTGATCGAGAAAAACATGGTAAATACCGGAATGATAAATATATAAGAAAACCGCGAAAACCGCGGACCGGCATTAAGGTCTGTAATGCGGTGTGCGAGCAGCAGCATGAGGGGGGTCACAAAAGGTATGGCGAGATACTCAACCTTGAGCCAGAAAACCATACCTTCGAAACTCGTGCTTGCCAGTTCGAGGCCATAGGCTGCCGACCAGACAGCAATGGTTATCATGAGTAAACTGAACAGACGACCATTGGGTGCAAACCTCGGCTTCCAGGCTTCAATGACCAAAAAAACGGAGATCGCAACCGGAATGATCAACGACAAAGCATAGGGATTGGATTCGAATGCAAACCGGGTTTCCATATTGTTTTGATTCAGCGATTTCGCTCTGAGTGTTTTATTGAAGGTTCAGGCACAAAATTAAAAAGTTAATTTCACAGTTAATCATGTACAATGAAATGTATTTGCTTGATAAGAAAGCATCAAAATGATTCTATTTCAATGCCATCCTTATTCAAAAACCAGAATTCATATCAGACAGTTTTTCATTTCGTTTTGTAAGCAGATCATTGATAATCAATATCAATTCAGCAGACTTATATGGTTTGGCCATATATGCATCACATCCTGCTTCCCTTACCCTTCGTTCATCTCCGCTCAATCCGTAAGCTGTCAGGCCAAGCACAGGCAGTTTTGGTCTGATTGATTTAATGAGCCGTGTGGCTTCGAAACCGTCCATGACGGGCATTTTGATGTCCATAATGATCAATTGCACATCCGGATTAAGCTGACAATACTCCACCGCCTGTTGTCCGTTCATCGCACGGCTGATTCGGGCATTGAATTTCCTTTTCATCAGCAATTCAAGAACGGCGAAATTAGAGTCTTCATCTTCAGCGATTAATACCAACGGTTGTTCAGGCAACCTATTATTCTCAACCGTCAAAGTGCTGTCTTGTGCTGATAATTCGTGTCTGGCAACAGGAACAGTGAATGTAAACCTGCTTCCTCTGCCTTTATTAGGTTCGTAAGTCAGGTTTCCTCCCAACAATAATGCAATTTTTTGGCTTATAGCCAATCCAAGACCACTTCCGTCAAACTTTCGGATGTTGCTTTGATCTTCCTGCATGAATATTTCAAAAATTCTGTCGCGAATTGATGGATTAATGCCTATTCCTGTGTCGGAAACAATCAGTCGCAGTTGTTCTTGTCCGCATTCAAACCCGATACTCACTTGTCCCTCATGAGTAAACTTAACTGCATTATCCAGCAAGTGATTCATTACTTTGCCAATAAGTGAAGGATCGGTTTGCATACGCGACGGTAATTTGTCATCCGTTTCCCGACTGATACTGAAGCGTAAACCTTTTGCTGTGCAGGCTGTTTCACACCATTCATAAACAGGTCGCAAAGCCTCATGGATATCGATGCTCTGCAAGATAACAGGCATACTGTCGGAGCTCAACATCGAAATGTCCATGTATTGTGTTATGGTGCGCAACAGCCTTTGGGCGCTCAGGTCAATCATTTCTGCTATTTCAGGTCGCTTTTCATCGTCCGGATCCATCTCGGTTATCAGGGACACTCCTCCCAAAATTCCGTTCAATGGAGTACGAACTTCATGAGAGATGTTGTTGAGAAAAGCTGTTTTGAGCTTATCGCTTGCTTCAGCTTTCTCTTTAGCCTGAAGCAGATCCAGATTCAAAAGCCTGACCTGCCGGTTACTTTCTGCCAGTTCTTCATTCATCACTTCCAGTTCCTCGTTCTGTTGCACCAACTCTTCCTCGCTGTTTTTCAATGCATTCTCAGCCTGAATTCGTTCAGTGAGGTCGTGCATGATACCTAAAATAATCTGTCTGTTTTCAACCGGGATGGCGACAGTGCTCAGCTCAACGTCCCGTACCGAACCTGATTTGGACTTGATTTTTAAGGTGTATTGGGGTGGAACCTCTTCGCCGCATTCTCTTCGTCTAACACGTTCCTTCACCATTTCCTTACCTTCATCTGTAAGTAAATCAAGATAATCAAAGGATTCGTCTGTAAGTTCTTCTCTGGAATAACCGGTTAGGCGCTCGTATGAATGGTTTACATAGGTATAACGATTATCCTCCATCAGATACACAGCATCAAATGCATTCTCAATCAGCATACTGAACATTTCCTGGCTTTTACGCAACTCCTGGGATGCCAGACGTTTTTCGATCCAACGTCCCAGCAGGAGTGCAGACTGATCAATTACATCAAGCTCTTCCTGCAGCAGACCTCCCGGAACTTCGGTAAGTGCCCTTATCACTCCATAACTTCGGCTGCCAACACCAATGTTCTTCACGTAAACCACAGGATTATTCATGAACATATATTTCGCATGATAATGATGTTGCTGGTATTCAATCTCAATATTAGATTTTTCGGGCTGTTGCAGCGACTCAAGCAGTATCAATGGTATCTCAGACATGACCTCAACTTCATTACTGCTGTCGTGAATGGTTTCGTTCACCTTCTTCAGGGCCGAAATCTCTTTAATTCTTTCTGTTAATTCCCTGGTTCTGTTATTTACCAGTGATTCAAGTTTGATTCGCATATTCATCGTTCCCCTAACTATCCAGCCGATCAATACCGTGATGACCAATCCTGCCAAAGCTATCAGCCAACTGCGCATATAGTTGAGGCTGCTTTCGAATTCATGCGAAGTATGACTGACTATGGCATATGTTCTGCCGAAAATGAAAACGGGGATGTTGCCGGAAAACAGAAAAGACGATAGGTGGTCATGAAAATGTTCATCTTGTCTGATGGTTGCATGATGTGGGGGAAAAGAAGCGAGTACAGCGGGTGTGGCATCGGGCATCAGGTCTATTATACCCACTGATGCATTCTCACCTTCCCATTTTAAGGAATTTAATGCCAGATCAAGTGACATCTGAACATCAACAGCAGCCAAAACAAAACCCTTTAGAGCTGAATTACTGTTAGAGCCTTTCGGGTCAAATACCGGATAATAGATGTTAAATCGCTGGTGATTGTGTTTTGATAATGACTCAAAAGGGTCCGAAGCGTAAGTCAGGCGCGCATCAAGTGCCTTCAATAGATCCTGTTCCCTGACATTAACTTTATTGAACAACCATGCAGTTGTATCCACAAAATCGCTGAATGCAATATATTTTATAATAAATGTTTCACCTTGAAATGTAAATAGCTCGCCAGAAGAGTCATAATCAGAAGCAAACCTTGTGGCATTTTGGCCAACAAGCTCGGCATATGCAAGCGACTTAAGCGAAGAATTTTTCAAGAGCTCACGCGTGAAATTGTCAAACTCCCCTTCGAAAACCTCATCACTGTTTTCAAAATAAACGCCTGTTATCCGCACATTCTCGCGCAACCTCTGAAGTCCATCACTTACAAGACGAGACATCTGAGAAGATTGCAGGTCGAATTCGGAGCGTTTTTCATTCACATACAAATCGTTTGAAACCATGACCCCCAAAAGTGTCAGCAAAATCCCTAACAGTATTGTCAACATTGTTTCGGCATGCCTGAATTGTGTTCGGGTGTGCAGCCCCTGACGGTTTCGCCAATATATGAACGCCATAGAACCCAACATGATTATGACAGCAATCAAAGCAATAATTATTGAAAACCATCTAAGCTGCCTCTTTGTCTCGTGGTATTCAGTATCTGGTACATCTATACCGAGCAATGCAACAATATCTCCCGTTTCAGGATCATTTAGGGGAAGTAAGGCCGACATCACCTCATGGCCATTTTTCAGATAAGGCCCAAAAGCATCCGGCTTTTGATTGCTGAGCATGCGATTCGCTATCAAACCCACATCATCATAAAGCCTGCCTGTTAACACATTGGCATCATCAGCATTGGTGATGCCATATATGAAGCCACTGTCAGAGGGAACCAGGCAATAAACATGCTCATCAGGATAATATTCATGATAGGCATCAAGTTGATTCTTAACCCGGACATAATGAGGATGCTTCCATCCGTCCTCCGTAAAACTCAATGTCAAAAATTGGTCGAAATTCAGTGCCTCTCTGAAACTGTACAATTGCCCAATTAGCTCTGATTTGTATTGTCTGTCAAGGTTCTGTTCCCTCCAGCCGGCAAAAAACATAACCAACAAAACCAACAACAAAGAGGTTACCAAAAGTAAACCATACTTAAAAATCTTTTTGACAGTCCGTTTCATTGCCACAGTAATTTTATATGTATTTTCTGATCATTCTGATCAGATCAGTCTTACGTATCGGTTTTGCTATATAGTCCGTGCAACCCGCTTCGATGGCCTTTTGCCTGTCGCCTGAAAGCGCATATGCTGTTTGTGCAATGATTGGAATTCGGTCGTTCGATTGCCTGATCATCTTAGTTGCTTCTAATCCGTTCAGATCAGGCATCTTCAGATCCATAAGAATCAAAGCAATATCAGGTGTACCGGAGAAAATTTTCACAGCTTCCTGCCCGGTAGTGGCCTTAATCACCCTGAACTGCTCCGAAACAAGCATCCATTCAAGCACGGTGAGGTTGGTCTGATCGTCTTCAGCCAATAAAATCAGCGGGTTATTCCGGCCGGCAACAACCTGAACCGGTTCGACAGATTCTGCAGGGTCTTGCTTTCCGGATAGCTGATGAGGAAACGAAACTGTAAACAAGGTCCCCTTACCCTGCTCGGATTGCACCTCGATTGTTCCGCCAAGCATTTCTGTATAGGCTTTTGTGATAGACAATCCCAATCCTGATCCTTCGTGTGGCCTGGTGATGTTCAGGTCGGCCTGTACAAAGCGGTCAAAAACAGCCTCAAGTCTGCTTGCAGGTATGCCGATTCCTGTGTCCTTAACCCAAATAATTAGTTTACCGTCAACACTTCTGCATCCAAATGAAATACTTCCTTTATCGGTGAATTTCACTGCGTTATTGAGCAGATTTGTACAGATACTTTCAAATTTAGGTCTGTCGGTGACGATGAAGGCTTCCTTACCCTGTAAGTATTCTGAAAGTATCAGTTCCACGCCTTTGGATGCAGCATCTTTGTTGAAAAAATCCTTCAGGTAAATCATATAGTCCTGAATATTCATGCTTTCGTGGCGCACTTCGACCTGGTTGACTTCAATTTTTGAGATTTCGATGATGTCGTTAATGGTGTTCAGCAGACGCTGGCCACTTTTTTCAACAATTGAAATGTACTTTTCCTTTTCGGCCTCTGTCAGATCAGGCTCTTTCAATAAGTCAAGGAAACCGATGATACCGTTCATGGGTGTCCTGATTTCATGCGACATGTTCTGCAAAAAAACGGATTTCAGTCTTTCGCTTTCCTCAGCTTTGTTTTTGGCATTGATCAAATCCTGTTCATACCTTACTTTTGCTGTGATATCACGGGCATATACCGATGCCCCGATGACTTTTTCATGAACAAGAATCGGCTTAAATGAAACTTCTATATGGAATTCCTTTTCATTCGCTACAATACAGTCATTCAACACAAACTGCTCATTGCCAAGCACCCTGTCGTATCGATGTTTCCAAACAGCAGCCAGATCGTGCGGCAGAGCTTTAACAACATTTGTTCCCCTCTCAAGTATTTTTCCAAATGCCTGCTCAAAAGCCTGAACAAAAATATCATTAACATAAATAATTCTGTAATCGGCGTCAATGGCCCATATGCTGTCTCTTGAGTTTTCGATAATAACCTTTAGGTTAGTTTCGCTTTCCTCCAACCGTTTCCACTGCTGGCGCTTTTCGGTTATGTCGGTGAAATTCAGCACCAGTCCATTAATACCTTCAACCGCAAGCAGGTTTGTAAATGTGGTTTCTATCCAGCGGTACGTACCATCCTTTTTGCGAAAACGATAGGAAATTTTTGGTTGATAGCCTGGATCAGCCATTACTTTTCCCAATTCGTTCAACACATAAGGGAGGTCATCAGGATGTGTAAAATGATCTCCGGGCTTGCCGATGGCCTCATCTTCGGTGTAGCCGAAATGTCGTGTTGCGCTCGGACTGATATATTGAAATTCGCCTTTTATATTGATTATTACAACTCCGTCGGCGGCATACTCAATGAGGCTTCTGTATCGTTTTTCGGTTATCCTTAACTTTCTTTCTTGTTGTTTAAGTTCAGTTATATTGCGTGAAATAGTGGATATATTAATCACCTTGCCTGATTCAGGATCTGTTGAATAAAAGAGATCGTACAAAACATCTATTGCTTCAGCTGTTTTGAAATGTCTGAATCTGAATTCACCTGACCACCTGCCACTTTTCTCCAACTCCGGTAATAAGGTTTCGCGAACAAAAGGCAAATCTTCAGGAAAGAAAAAGTCTTCAATAGATATTTGCCTTATGGATTCATGCTCATCAAGTCCGATCATTTTTCTTCCGGCCTTATTAATGTACATTGCATGATGATCAGGTGTCGCAACCCCGATAAAATCATTGCTGTATTCGAGAATCGAAGCAAGCAGCAAGTTGCGTTCTTCCGATTGTTTTCTTTCCGAAATATCACGGATTACACTTAAAACGCACCTCTGGTTTTCGATCCTAATAAACTCACCGGAAATAAGCCCGGTGAAATATTCACCATTACTTTTTCGGAACATTGCCTCAAAATTGACTACCCGGCCCTGCTTAACAAGTTGATTTATGTAATTATCGCGTTGTTCAGTATTTACCCATAAGTTCAGTTCAATGGTTGACCGGCCTTTAAGCTCTTTCGGCTGATAGCCGGCTATGCGGAAAATGCTGTCATTCACATCAATAATACGGCCATCAGCGGGTGAAGTGATGATCATCACATCAGGGCTGTTGTAGAATGTTTTTGCAAATTTCTCTTCACTGTTTCTCATTGCTTCAAGGGCAGCCTTTCGTTCGGTAACTTCCTCCAGCACGCCCTCAATCCAGCCTTTCTCAGGGTGAATATGCGCCGAAAAAGACCCCCAGAAATAGGTTTTGTCCTTTTTATAGTAGCGGGCCTCATAATTTTTCACAAAACCCTGTTTCCTGATTAGGTCAATCATCTGTTCGCGTGCACCCTTGTCAACATAGTTTTCTGATGTTTTGTATTCCCTTAAAAACTCCTCCCGGTCGTCATATCCACATATTCTGGCCATTTGCTCGTTGCTTTCCAGAACCTGCCCGTCGGAAATCCTTGTCCTGAACAATCCGACCTGTGCGTTTTGAAACAGATTGCGGTAGGATTCCTCGCTTTCGCGTATTCTTTGTTCGGCAATTTTCCGTTCGGTAACGTCCCTCATGAAGCTCTGATAGGTTCCATCTGGCATTTTGCGTGAATTCATCTGGACATCAACCTTTTTGCCATCTTTTCTTCTGAGTAACCTTTCAGAAACCACATTCTTTCCATGTTCAAGCAGATCGAATCTTAGTGGTTTGGCAGAAAGCTCTTCACTTTCAAACAAATCGCTCATGTGCATACTCTTTAGCTCCTGACGAGTGTAACCGGTGAGTATTTCGGCCTGATCATTGCAAAGAATAAAATTTCCATTTTGGTCGCCCTGAAAAAAAGCATCTGGAGCCAGGTTCAACAGTTCAATGACATCGCTGGCACTAATTTCATCAGCTTCTTTATGCAGATGTTTCATTTTCCTGAGCTCCTGATTCGCCCTGATCAATTGTTCAACAAGTTCATCACGACTCAACTGTTTGAAATTTTCTGATTCTGACATGTGATTAATATCTTGGTAGTTCTACAAAAAATTCGCTTCCCTGATTTTCCTGACTTTCAACACGGATATGGCCATTATTCAGTTCAACAAATTCTTTACACAGCATTAATCCCAATCCTGTACTTCGCTCACCTTCTGTGCCTTTACGGCTTTTGGTTTCATCCACTTCAAACAGATTAGCAAGTAAGTTATCAGGTATTCCGATTCCTTTATCCCTGACTGAAACTATGATTGTATTCTGCTCCGACTTGTATGCCTTAATCCGTATCTCACCCTTTCGTAAAGAGAATTTGATGGCATTACTCAATATATTCCGGAGAACTGTATCCAACATCTTTTCATCGGCATACGCCAACATACCTTCGGGTATTTCGGTCAGGAGTTTTAATTCTTTTCTTTCCATTTGCTCTGCAAACACTTCCAAAACTTTTCCGAACATCTGTTTCAGCATGACAAACTGGGGTTCGGGCTTGATCATTCCGCGCTGCAGACGCGACCATTCGAGCAGGTTCTCAAGCAAGTTATAGGTTGATTGAGCTGATTTGTATAGTGTTGCAGCCATTTCACGCATTTCAGTCAGCGTCAATTGCATATCATTTGCCATCATCATTTCACTAAGTCCCAGAAAACTGGTGAACGGGCTGCGCAAGTCATGAGCAATAATGGAGAATAATTTGTCTTTGGTGAAATTCAACTCCCTGAGTTTTGCTTCGCTCTCTCGGATTTCCTGCTCCATTCTCTTACGTACAGTAATATCCCGGCTTACACCAAACACTTCCAGTTCACCCTTGCTGTTGTACTGAAACTGAGTTGAAGCCTCAACCCAAATAAGAGTTCCGTCTTTACATGGCTGTTTTATTTCGGTGAGTCCTCGCGACGACAAAACATCTCTGGTTTCCAGAAACAAAGGAAGGTGATGATTCATAATGCCTGTTATCAGTTCAAAGGATTCAGGAGCAAGGGCATCAGCAAGGCTTTCCTGCATGGCTTCTTCAGGAGTGAATCCTCTGAGATGATAAATAGATGGGCTAATGTAGGTAAACATGTTCCTGTTCAGGTTGAAGATCCAGATCACATCACTGGAGTTCTCGGCAATCAATCGGTACTTCTCTTCACTTTCCAAAATAATATTGTCTGCATGTTTACGCTCGGTAATATCCTGAAAAGTCCCGATAAGCCTGACCAGCACATTATTCTCAAAAACAGGCTTACCCAAAATCCTGACCCATTTATGATTACTTTTCGCCGTGATGATTTCAAACTCTTCATCGAATGATTCGCCACGCTCAATGGACTGTTTGACCAGAGCTTGTATTCTGTTGCGGTGCTCACCCTCCGGGTAATATTTCAATCCAATGTCAAGAGTAATTTCTCTGTCTTCTTCCTCCTCGTGCATCTCACGTGTTACCTTCGACCAATATACTTCTCCGGAAGGCCATTCGAGCTTCCAGCCACCAACCTGAGCCAATTTTCCCGTGTCGAACAGGAAGCGCTCAGATTCGGCCAGTTTATACTCTGTTTCTTTACGATTGCTTATGTTCCTCAATGAAAATATCTGGCCGGTGATTCTGCCATGTATGTCGGGAAGCACATTTCTTACGGATTCGACCCACACAAAACTTCGATCATTGTTTAAGAACCGAAACTCAAGTGCGTCCTCGTGCATATTTCCTTTTGCTTTGTTAAACCAATCAAGCACCATTAACAAATCATCAGGGTAAACGAAATCAAACAGCTTCATGGATTTCATTTTGTCGACCGTGAAACCAAACTGACGGCATGATGGTGTGGAATACACGATATTACCCTCCAAATCACTCATTATCAACATATCCGTCATATACTCCGAGATCAGATGCAATTCATCATCTTTAACTTTCAGTATTGACTCTGTCTTCTTTTGTTCGGTGATGTCAATAGCTGTGATCAGAAATACACGCTTTGCGGCTCTATTCATTCTTCGGCCAAACAAATTGAGGTGCGCCATACTTCCATCTGGCTTGAGAAAACGCAGAACTATCCCGTGTGTATCTTTTGAGCCTTCAAGTTTCTTAAAATAATGATGAAAATTGTCCTGATCAACCGGTAAAATAATTTTTCTAAAGTCAGGCTTTTGTTCGCAATCCCCTTCGGATCTGAAAATATCACGAAACACCTGATTGCATGCCAGGGTTCTAAATTCAGCATCCAGCATCACATATCCAACAGGTGCTTCCTGAAACAACTGTTGAAACTGATCTCTGGATTGCTCCAACTCTTCCTGCACACGTTTTAATTCATCATTCTGAAATTCAAGTTCATACTGATAGACCTTTAATTCCTCGACCAATTCTTCAAGTGACTTTGAATAAGCATTTTCAATAAAAAGGTCCTTTTTACTGAGCACTTCATCTATTCGCTTTGCTAATCTGGATTTTCTGGAAGCCATATTTTTATTGTTATCTATTTTTTCTTGTGCTTTTCTGAACCTTGTGCAGGTTAAATTCTATTTCCTTGGTATGTGTCATATCGATCACGAGCCCAACCAAACGCAGGGGTTTTCCTTGTGCATCGCGCTCAACGATTCCGCCTTTATCATGATAATAATGATAATCACCTGTTTTGGCCCGGATGCGATAGGTTACATCATATACTTTTTTCTTGCCCTCCAGATGATCCCTCATGGCCTGCATGGTAAATTCATAATCATCGGGGTGGATGAGTTTGCATATTTCGTAAACATTCCGGGGAAATTCTTCCAGAGTGTAACCGATCATGGTTGCTTTCTTCTCATGCATCTCCACGTTTCCGGTTTCAATATTCCACTCCCACCAGGCCATCCCTCCCATTTCAAGAGCAGATTGAAGCCGCGAACCGGCTTTTTCAAGCTTGTCGCGTTCTCTTTTTAGCTGAGTAATATCCACAAGGGTGATCAGGATACCATCCACAGCCTGAAAGTCTGTTCTGTAGGGAACAATTTTGACCAGATAGAGATGACCATCGGGGCGTAGCAGTTCCTTCTCTACCTTTTGTAGTGTTTCCTGCACATAATTGATATCAGCCAAAAAATCAGGGTATAAATGTGCACCGGCAATGTGAAAAATAGGACGTCCTGTATCAAACTCAAGAATGTTTGCCAGGCGGGCAAAGCTGTTGGTATATTTTCTGATGCACAGTTTTCTGTCGAGATATAATGCGCCAATTTCTGTGTTATTCAACAGATTGTTTATATCATTGTTTAGTTGCGTAAGCTCCTCAATCTTATTCTGATACTCAGAGTTTACAGTATATAATTCTTCATTTACCGACTGAAGTTCTTCATTTGTACTCTGAAGCTCCTCGTTTGACGCGATCAATTCTTCGTTTGAAGCCTGAAGTTCCTCGTTTGAGGTTTCCAATTCTTCAACAGTAGCCTGAAGATTCTCCTTAGTAAACTGCAATTCATTCTGTATTTCAGTAAGTCTGAACTGAAACTGTTCTTCAACATTTGTTTCCTGATGTGTTTGTGCGATCTGACGGTTTGCCTGATCAATCATTATAAACGAAATCAGGAAAAATGTCTGGTCGCTATCGTAGTTAACAGCACAACCTTCGATATTAATTCTGAGTACATCGATGCCCTTCTTCAGTTTAATATTTTCAAAAACTTCCTTCCCGCCTTTCAGGCGAAGTTTCCTGATCATGTTATTCATGAGGGCCATGATATCAGCCGGTAACAAGGCCGACAAATTCAGACTGAACCTTCCGGCTTTTAACTGAATGAAAGGATTAACATCATTGATAAACTGAATAACATTCATCTGTTCGTCCACCAGTATTGACGGGGGCATGATCATTTCGAGGATCCGGTCAGCAATGCCTTGAAATTTTGCTGTTTTGTTTCCCTGTTGTCTGGGGAGGTCGAGACTCGATTTATGTACCGCAAACCCGGTGACAGCATGTTTGGCCATATCTGATACCTGATAACCAGCTTTTTTGCTGTAAATCTTGTGCTTTGAGCTTATGGTCTGGAAGGCCTCAGTCAATGTTCCGAGTGTTTCGCTGCTTCCCATAAACATATATCCACCAGGTTTAAGTGCAACGTAAAACAAATTCAGAACTTTGGACTGGCTTTCGGGTTTCAGGTAAATGAACAGATTGCGGCACAGAATCAGGTCAAGTTTTGAGAAGGGCGGATCTTTAAGCACGTTGTGCGTTGCAAAAATTGCCATTTTGCGAAGTGTTTCACCTACCTGATAGCCGTTTTCACGTTTAACAAAGTACCGCGCCAAAAAAGCCGGTTCCACATCGCTCACGATGCTTTCAGGATAGACTCCCTGACCGGCAAGTTCTAATGAACGTCTGTCAATATCAGTTGCAAATATTTTTACTTCAATATCCAGGTTTTGCTCATCGAGGTACTTTCGGATCAGCATCGCCAGTGAATAGACCTCCTCACCGGTGGAACATGCTGCCGACCAGATTCTTACCTGCTTTTTTTCAGCTGTCAGTATTTTGGGAAGTATCGAGTCGGCGAGTGCCTTAAAAGCAGACTCGTCCCTGAAAAACCGGGTAACTCCTATGAGCAATTCGCGGTATAAGATATCTTTCTCTTTATCACTTTCGGAAAGAAACCTGAGATAATCATCCAGTTTTTCGAAACGGTTAATGCTCAACCTGCGTTCGAGCCTTCTGATTATGGTATTTTCCTTATAATAGGAAAAGTCGATGCCGCAGTAATCGCGCAGCATCATCATCACTTTGGTGAAGCTGTCTTCGTCTCCTGTCAGGATCATGTCGGCCTGCTTCGATTGATCCACAAAAGGGTGTTTAATGTAATTTACAAGTTCTTCCGGCATGCGGTCAGGAGGCAAAATATAGTCGACCAGTCCCGTTGAGATTGAACTGCGAGGCATTCCATCGAATTTGGCAGTTTGCTCGTCTTGTGCCATCACCATACCACCTGCTTCTTTGATGGCCCTGGTTCCCAGTGTTCCATCGCTGCCTGTTCCTGAAAGTATGATGCCGATTGCTTTCTTATTCAGGTCATTTGCCAATGAACGGAAGAAGATGTCAATAGGCAGAATGAGACCACTGCGCGATCCCTGGTCCTCAAGCAATAGCTTGCCATGAAATACTGAAAGATTCTTACGCGGTGGAATCAGATATATTGTATCAGGTTCAACCAGCATTCCATCAACAGCTTTTTTTATAGGAAGCTTGGTATGCCTGGCCAGCAGTTCATCCATCAGGCTTTTGTAATCGGGCGAAAGGTGCTGAATTACAACATATCCTATTCCCGTTTTCAGAGGAACAGCCTTAAAGAACTCCTGCAGTGCTTCCAATCCTCCTGCTGAGGCTCCTATACCGACAATATACTCAGCCTGTTTCTGCATGCTGCTCAATCCATTCTGTTCCTTCTTTTTCATGTTATGTTCTTTTGGTCGTTAATATCTCAATTTCAAAATATATATCCTGATTACTGATAAACATTTTTCACTAATTACTAATCTGAATTTCACTCAAGATGACTGATCTGTTTTATAGTTTAACATTATGTACTTACTTAAAATATTCTGGAGCATTGGTCTGGTTACCGGTTTCGCGAGGTAGTCATCACAACCAGCTGCCCGCACCCTTCGTTCGTCGCCCGACATACCATAAGCCGTGATGGCGACTACAGGCAAATCAGGTCTCATTGCCTTGATCAGTCTGGTTGCTTCAAAACCATCCATAACCGGCATTCTTATGTCCATCAGCACAAGTCCAATCTCAGGGTTGGACCGAACCAGATCAACGGCCTCAACTCCGTTTACCGCCTTAAGAACTGATACATCAGCCATTTTTCGGATAGCCATTGACAATACTGTAAAATTCGATTCTTCATCCTCTGCCAAAAGCACGGTATTTACCGCAACGCTATCAGGAATACTAATAAATTGTGTTTTTCCTTTAGCGGATACTAATGGCAAGGCAAATCTGAAATTGCTTCCTTTTCCGGTTTCGGAAGTAAACCAGATGCGTCCACGAAGCAGTTGCACACCCAAACGACATATGGCGAGTCCCAAACCGGTTCCATCGTATTTTTTCAGACTTTCGTCTCCTTCGAGCATAAATGGATCAAACATTTTGCCTTGTAATGACTTTTCAATTCCACAGCCTGTATCTCGGACATAAAACTCAATCTCGTGATTATGTATCAGATAACCTGTTTCTATTTCACCTTTTTCGGTAAACTTAAGCGCATTGTCCAATAAGTGATCCAGGATTTTGGACAAGAGCTCTGTATCGGTGCTGATTTCAGGTTCTGAGTCATGATGCGGGACTACGACAGCGAAAGCAAGGCGTTGATTGTAGCAGAGTCCTTCATATCTTTCGTTAAATTCCCTAAACCATTGCGAAGGTCTTATGCGTTGCATGTTGACTATGAAATTACCCGAAGTAAGCAGCGAAATGTCCATATACTGAGTGATCGTCCGCAGCAAGCGGCGGGTGTTGAGGTCAATCATGTCGGCCAGCAGTTGGCGGTCATCCGCTGGAGTTGTTTCATCGGCCAGCAGGGTCGAAACGCCAAGGATACCATTCAAGGGGGTTCTAATCTCATGCGATATGTTATTCAGAAAAGCAGTTCTCAATCTGTCAATGGATTCTGCACGGGTAACAGCTTCCTGCAATTCAAGATTAATCATCCTTATTTTTTCGCTCGAGCTGGTTAATTCTTCATTCAGGCTTTGCATTTCCTCAAATTGAAGTTGCAGTTCTTCTTCACTGCTTCTGAGTGCCAGTTCGATATTTTTCTGCTCTGTAATATCCCTGGCCGACCCGATGATTGTTTGTTCGTCTGTGTATGGTATAGAAATCCACGATAACCATTTAATCGAACCATCTTTACATATATATCGGTTCTCGAACCTATATAATTCAACCCCATTATTCAAGGAAGCTGCCACTGCGTTTGTGCTCTCTATATCCTCCGGATAAACAAAATCATTCCAGGGTCTTGAGCATAATTCTTCTGTCGACCATCCCAATATTCTTGACCAGGCTGGGTTCAGCACTTTGAAGTATCCATCAAAACCGGCAATACAAAGCATATCCATTGAGTGCTGAAAAACCCTCGCACTATCCTTAAGGCTTTTTTCTGCTTTTCTGAGCTCCGTAATGTCCATAACAGTGGAGACCATGGTGTTTTGTTCATACAAAGGAATATTGACAGCATTTACAAATGCATGTGTCCCATCAGCACGGGTAATACTGATGTTTTCCCAATGCATACGACTCGGGTCGCCTGAAGAAATATCTGACACAATCCTTTCAACCAGCTCTTTACGATAGCTCTCATCCGGATAAACTTTCTCAAAAAATGACTCAATGTTCTCAAGGTCTTTCTCAGGCCAGCCATAAATGTGCTGAAACCTGTCGTTCATATATATTTTCACACCATCATCTATCCTGTTTAAAGCCAAACCAATAGGCAGATTATCAAGCACAGTCTGGATAAATTCATTCTTTCTCCGCAATTCCGTTTCCTGTCTGAGCCTTTCGGTGATTTCGCGCATGACCACCATTACCGCCCTTCTGCTTCCCAATTGAATGACCGTTGCAGCAACTTCAACATCTATCTGTTTGCCGTCGGGCCGGATGAGGCGTTCATTGATCACACCCACCTGAGCATTCTTATGCAGCAAAGCTTCAATACGCTCTCGAATAAGGGGATGATCGTCGGGATGAAAAAACTCAAAAGGTGAGATTCCATAAACTTCTTCAGGCTTTCTGACTCCAAACATCCGCAAGCCTGCAGGATTTATGTAGGTAATTTTATTGCTGTCATTAATAAAGATTGCCTCCTGAGAAGTTTCCACCAGGGCACGGTAGCGCTCTTCGCTACGGCTGAGTTCGCGGGTTACGTAGCGTACTCTGATTTTCAAAACTACCACAAAAATGGTAAAGGCAATGATAATCAAAGAAAAGCCCAGTAAATAAGGCATCAGTCTTTTCATTACCGAAGGTTTCTCATATACATTAAACCATTCCTGAACCAGGCGATCGTATGTTCCGGTCGATTTCAGGTGGTACAGCCCCATATTGAGCAGCCAGATCAGTTCATCATCGCCTTTTTTCACAGCCATGGCATACTTAACCGGCTCGATTTTCGATGAACCGATGACAACCTGTTTTAACCCGAACTTTTGAATCAGATGGGCCCCCTGAAAATTACCCAGCAATGCAGCGTCGTGTTTTCCCTGATTGATCAATTGCAGTGCTTCCAATTGTGAGGGAACTGTTATAATTTTATCCGTCAGACCAGTCTCCAGCAGCATATCGTGCATCATGTCCTTGTCCTGAACCACGATCTCTTTGCCCTGCAATTCATCGAGGCCGTGAAAGGGTTTGTTACGGTTCGAAAACACAGCATGGGTCATTAGGTTGTGCGGAATGCCAAACGTTATTTTTTCGGCTCTTTTCTCCGATACCAGCAAGCCCAAAACCACATCACATTCGCCTGTTTCGATTTCGTCCCGTACATAACTCCAAGGCTTTAGTTCAAGTTCATACTTTAACCCCAGATCGGCTGCAAGTGCTTCAAACAAAGCAACATTGAAGCCATCAGGTTTACCTTGTTCGTTGATGAACTCATATGGCGGATAGTATTGATCGCCACGCACCCTGAGCACGCGATTCTCTATTGTCTGATCACCATAATCCTGCGCCTGTGCTGTCGAAAGGTTCATAACCGCAGCAAACAACAACACGATGTTTTTTCTTTTCATGACTTTATTGAATTGTCCTGCAAGAGGGGTGATTATTATTCATGAATTGTGTCAGTTATCTTTGATGATTCAAGTTCAGGCAGCGGCAATTCGACAATAAAGGTACTGCCCTTGCCCAATCGGCTGACAACTTTGATTTTACCTTGATGCAATCCGACCAATTCTTTACAGATCAGCAGACCGAGACCCGAACTCCTTTCCCCTTCAGTACCCGACATGCCTTTGGAAGGATCGACACGGAACAAAGTTGTCAGCGTTTCTTCACTCATGCCCGTACCGAAATCCATCACCATAATCCGGATTTTATTCCCTTCCTGCAGACATTGTATCACTACTTTTGAATTTCTGTATGAGAATTTGATGGCATTTGACAACAGGTTTCTCATAACGGTTTCCATCATATGGCTGTCGGCCAGTATATATCTGTTGCGCATGCACTCTTTCTCGATAATGACCTGTTTGTTGGCGGCCACTTCGGAAAGACTGCTGATGGCGTTATCGACAATATCTTCAAAGCTGGTGTAAATCATTTCGGGTTTAAGCACACCTCGCTGTATCCTTGTCCATTCGAGCAGGTTCTCAATCAGTCTGTATGTTGACAGAGCACTCTTCCTGAGCATGATGAATATTTCCTTTGTTTTTGATTCATCAATCATAAAGTCAGGATCGAGCAGCATTTCTGTAAATCCCAGAAAGGTAGTAAACGGGCTTCTGAGGTCGTGGGCAATGATACTCATCAGTTGATCTTTTTCGGCATTTGCTTTTTTCAGCTCCTCATTGCTGATTCTGAAAATGGTTTCCCTTTCCTTGTGCGGACTTATATTGCGACCACTGATAGCTATGCCGGTAACATCATTGTTATTGTCTTTAATTGGGTTAAGCTCGAATTCAAAATAAAACCTGGAACCTTCCAGTTCGGTTTCAATTTCGGTTGTTAAGCGTTTCCCATTCTCGATCACTTCCATGCAAATCCTGAACCATCTGCTTTCATAATCACTCGCATTCCTTTTGGTGGCAAAGCATGAGCCAGTATTAAGTTCGTGTCCGAAGGCATGGCGATAAAAGCTGTAAAACGCCTTGTTGGCAAAAACCAGATTCAGTCTGGCGTCCACCGACCAGATCAGATCATCCGTATTCTCAATAACTGCTTCGAGGTTTGCCTTATCGGCAATCAGTATCCTTTCTATATTCTTTCGTGTACTGATATCCTTGGCCAGCGCCAGAATATTTTCTTCTTCACCCATCACTATCTTTCCGAGACTGACTTCTGCCGGATAAATTTCTCCTGATTTACTTTGATGTCTAACCTCAACACTAACTACTTCACCGGGTTTTAAAGCCTGCCAAAATTTAAGCATATCGCCCCTGTTCATGGCGTCAGGATCAATATCGAACACATACATCGACAGCAACTCCTCACGGGAATAGCCGGTTTGCCGACAGGCATTCAGATTTACCTCAAGGATTTTACCTTGCTGATCGTGCAGAAAAAGCATCTCAGCAGCCTGACTGACCAGTTGCCTGAATTTCTCCTCGCTTTGAATTAATGCCTTTTCGGTTTCTTTGCGCGTACTAATATCCCTGACGCTGACTATGAAGAAAGCGCTTTTACCTATTTCGGCATACCGGGCATTGACTTCGACCCAAAACAAAATACCATCTGACCGACGCGCCAGCCATTCAAACACTTGCGGACCGGTTTCTTTCGCCAATAAAAGCTTTCCAATAGCAGTTGCCTGCGTGTAATCTGGTGGCCCGGCACTGATTGCTTCGATGTTCATCGACACAAGCTCTTCTCTTGAGTACCCGTACATATCGGCGGCCGTCTGATTCACAAAAATGACTTCCCCGGTGGAGGCATCATCAACAAAAACAGCATCATTGATGGAATCGATCACGGCAATGAAATATTCCTTGTTTTCAAGCAGTTCCAACTGGGACTTTTTAATTTCTGTAATATCCCTGATGTGTTCGATGATACGCCAAAGTTTACCCTCTTGATTATAAACCGGATACGCCCGCACATCGAGCCATTTATCAAGTGATTCAAAATAGCGTTCAACACGTGCCGGCTTACCTGTTGCATACAAACAGGATGTAGCGCATTCCTGACAAGGGTGTTCATTTCCAATAAGATGAAAGCATTTTTTTCCTTTAACTTCTTCAGGTGACTTACCCAGAAAATCATAGCCTGCCTGGTTATACATCAGCACATTATGCTGCAAGTCCTGCACCCCGATAATGTCTGTGATGGAATGAAACAACACTTCCTGAAAGTCGGATAGCTCAGTCAGTTTTTCAATATTCTCCTGAAGTTTTGCTTCCGTTTGCTTTAAACCGGTCACATCCCGGGCAATGCTGTAAACAAGATCATTATGTATATCGGCACTCCATTCCAAAAACACATAGGTTCCGTCGGACTTCCGGTAGCGATTGACAAATCCGGAAATTTGCCTGCTATCGATAATGCCCTGCAAAGCACGTTCGGTCTCCTGTACATCATCTGGATGCACGAATTCGATGTATTTGCCCTGAAGAATAGTTTCCAGGGGATAGCCCAGTAGTTTTTCCCATGTGCGGTTAACGCGCAGAAATTGAGCATCCTGAGTAGAGATAGCCAGTAAATCGGATGATAATTCGAAGAAAAAGGCTTCATTAGTTAGTTTTTTTCCATTGTTGGTTGGTTTCATGGCAGTTAAAATTGGTTTGTTGGTTTGGTCGTATGCACTATCATCTTTAATATTTCATATTTTATATGTATTTGTTCATTTTATGGTTTTATATATGTATGATTTACTGAATGTTCTCAGGATGTCCCGCAGGTAATTCCAGAAAGAACTCTGTGCCCTTTCCATCGGCAGATTCGAACCAGATGTGTCCCTGATTGATCTCAACAAATTCTTTTACCAGCAACAATCCCAGGCCCGAACTGGGTTCGTTGTTTGTGCCCTGCCTTCCTTTGTTCTCCATTGAAAAGATACTCTTTTTCATAGTTTCCGGAATACCGATGCCGGAATCCTTAATTCTGATTATGATGGAATTGCTTTTCGTCGATTCCGAAGATAGTTTAATTTCTCCACCTTCGGGGGTGAATTTAACCGCATTTGATACCAGATTCCTGATCACGCTGCTCAACATGGATGGATCAGCAAGGACGCTGTGCCCATCAACAGAAAAAATACTTATTTTCAGCATTTTCATCGACACATGCGTATCGAAATAATCAACTGATTTCTGCAGCATTTCCCTCACCGGTATCACGCTCTGTTCAACAGCGGCCAATCCACGTTGTACCCTCGACCAATTCAGAAGATTCTCAAGTAGATCGACCAGTGCCGAAGCCGATTTGTGCATGGTATTCAGCAGCGATTTCATTTCATCCATGCTGATTTCCAAAGTATCGTCGTTGAATATTTCGGTTAGCATCAGAAACGAGTTGAAGGGTCCCCTCAGGTCGTGAGCAATCACCGAGAACAGTTTGTCTTTTTCAGCGTTGGTTTTCCTGAGCTTAAGTTCATTATCGCGCAGCAGGTGTTCCATATTTTTGATTTCTGTGATGTCGCGCGACACTCCTACCAGTCCGAATATCTGACCTGTGCCGTCATACATCGGCACCTTGGTGGCAGTGAACCACCTCCATCCCTGTGCTGTTTGTATATGTTCCTGCTGGTTTATCAGTGATATACCGGTTTCCATCAATTCCTGTTCCTGCTCAAAAGACATTTGCGCGTGTTCCTTGTTGAAGAAATCACTGTCGTTTTTTCCAAAAGCGTCCTCAGGCTTGGATAAACCAAGCAAATGGGCCTGCGCAAAATTGATCCTGATAAACCTGCTTTCACGGTCTTTAAAATAAATGGTATCCGGAATATTGTCCATCAGGGCTTGCATTAGTTCGCGTTCCTGAGCCAATTCAAGCCCTGCATTCTTACGATCAGTAATGTCTTCGATATATCCTTCCAAATATTGCAGGTTTCCCTCTGCATCTGACACACCCCTGCCGCGCTCCCAGACCCATTTGATCACACCTTGTGTATCTGCTATTTGATATTCATGTTCAAAGGTGTCGTTTTTGGCGATCACCTGTTGCCATTTGTTCCAGATTGCTTCGCGGTAGTGCGGAAGGATCATTTCATTAAAAGATACCGGCTTCTTTTTATCAGTAAATTTTTTTGGGGTGTAACCGAAAATCTTCGTACTGCCTTCGCTGACAAATGTCATGGTATAATCTTTGTCGAGTTTGCAGCGGTACACCATACCCGGAAGGTTTCCGATCAGGTTACTCAGTTGCATTTCACTTTCCTTTAAAGCTTCCTCAGCCTTCTTGCGGTCAGTGATGTCCTGATAAATGGCAAAAACGAACACCTCTCCGTCAGGTCTTTTCAAAGGACGTGCGGTAACGGCCACCTGCATCAGATTGCCATCCTTACGTTTCCGGACTGTTTCAAAATAAACTGATTTGCCCTTTTCTACCAGATCACGGTACTTTTTGCCTTCTTCATCATAACCTTCGGGGTAGATTAATTTGATTTTATCGCGACCCAGCATTTCTTTCTTGGAAAATCCGAAAAGCGTTTCAAAACCACTGTTGCAGTCAACCACTTCACCATCTCCGTATAATAGCACGATACCAAATGGTATAATTTCGAAAAGCCCCTGAAAATAAGCCTTTTCGTCAAGTATAGCCTTTTTAATCAGCAGGTTTTCACTGATATCCTGATAGATTCCAAACACCATTTTCTCTCCTGATGGCAATTGAATGGGTTTGCCGGTGACCGAAACATCCAGTAATAATCCGTCCTTTCGCCTGCGCTTTGTTTCGAACCTGATTTCTTTACCGACTGTTACTTTTTTCGTTGCATCTTCCCCTTCCTTACTCAAAAAATCAGGGACGATCACCTCATTTATTCGTCTTTCGGCCAATTCGTCTTCGTTGTAACCAAAAAGCTGCTTGAATGCTGAATTTGTACCTTTTATCCTGTCGTCTTCGTCTAATAAGGCCAGGCCAAAAGGAAGACTTTCGATCAGATGCCGGAAAAATGCGCGTTCATTTTCAAGTGCATCCTTCGTCTTGAGTTGCAGTGTTATGTCGCGCATAATGCCCATCACCTGCACATCGGCACCTTCACCCAAAGAAACTGTGGTGATTTCCACATCAATCAGGCTTCCGGGTTTTGTCCTGATCTCAAAGACATACTTGGAGGGCAGGTTATCACCGCGCAAACGAGCCTGATAACGCTCCTCAACAATCTTACGGCTACGTTCGGTCAGGGTTACCGAAAAATCAAAATCATCTGCTGAAACTTCTTTAAAGGTGTAACCTGTCATCTCTTCAAACCGCTTATTGACATAAGTAAACCTGCGTCCGCTGAGCATGTAAATTCCATCAAAAGCATTGTCAATAAGGCCCTTGTATCTGGCTTCGCTTTTCTTCAATTCCTCCAACAGTGTCTGGTGTTTCGACTCAAGACGCCTGCTTGCGGTGATATTGCGCATGGAAAGCACAATGCCCTCAATGTGTGATGCTTTGTAAACAGGGCTTAACTGTATTTCAATCACAATCTCATATGATCTGACGCTGAATCTTCGTTCCGTCAGCAACGCTTTACCCTGCAATGCTTCTTCAATTAAGGGCTGTATCGGCTCAACATGAATACCTGAAGAGACAACAACATAAGACAATCCCTTTTCCAGCACACGTCCCGAAATGAGCTTGATCAGCTTTTGTGCCTTCTTATTGAAATCCCTGATCAGCCCGGCACTGTCGATAAACAACCATCCTTCGGTGCTGTGTCTGTAAAATGCATCATGAGAAGAATCATTCTTGGTCTTTTCTCTGAAATAAATCAATACATATACAGACTGATCTGCAGTAATCACTGAAGCGTCAGCATAAAAATCCTCTGCTCCCCTGAATTTCAAACCAACTTTCAAAGGTTCATGACCCTGAGCGGCACCTCCTTCTTGTTCCGTTATTCGCGAAAGTCTTTCATAATCATCCGGAACAATCAGTGACTTAACATTAGGGTGTTCATCATTCCCAAAACCGGGGAACATACTTAATGCCTGCATGTTTGCAAAAATCAAATGCAGATCTTTATTCAGGAGTATAACAGCTTCGTTACTCAGGCGCAATATATTTATCAATTCGTTTTCTTTCATAACTAATTAACTCTGAGGTTTTGAAGTTGTTTTTAGTGGAACTCCATAACTTTCGATTTTTTGCTTCAATGTTTTCAAGGCTACCGGCTTGGCTATGTAATCATTGCAACCGGCCGAAAGTGCCTTATGTTCGTCTCCGCTCATGGCATAAGCTGTGATGGCAACGATGTTAATTTCCGGCTTTTGGGACTTGATCTGCCTCGTTGCTTCAAGACCATCCATCACCGGCATTTTAATATCCATCAGAATCAGACATATTGAAGGATCTGATAAGGCTGTCTGCACAGCTTCCTGTCCGTTTCTGGCCCGAATCAGTTTTGCTGTTGACATTTGCCTGAGCAGCAATTCAAGCACCGCATAGTTAGAATCCTCATCCTCCGCAATCAGCACTGTTACATTTGTCACTTCATGTTGCTCTTTAAGTGGTACAGGAGCAGGTTCAGGGAAAACGGTATCCCTGAAAAGGGGCAGTTCCAGATAAAAAACTGAGCCAACACCTTTCTCTGATTCAGCACGGACAGTACCGCCCAGCTTATTCATAATGCCCGAAACAATTGCCAGACCAAGCCCGCTGCCTTCATATCTTCGGGAAGCAGACATATCTTCCTGATTGAATGGCTCAAACACTCTATTGATTGCGTCGGTGGAGATACCAATACCTGTATCGCGGACAAAGGCAACCAGTTTCCCTGTTTCCGCTTTCAAGCCAACAATGACCTCGCCCTGATTAGTATATTTAATGGCATTATGCACGATCTGATAAAGTGCCTTGGAGAACAGCTCCGTATCTGTCTCCACAACCATTGCATTAGTTTCGGGTGGCATATCTAACATAAGCCTCAGATTCTTTCTTGTTGCACTCCATTCAAAGTTTCCTGCCACTTGCCGAAGGATGGGAGCCAGAATTACCTTCTTCATTCTGCATTCCAGATTATCAGAATTAATCAACGAAATATCCATATAATCGGTAATCGTTCTGATCAGTCTTTCGGTGCTTTCATTAATGATTTCAAGCATTTCGGCCAAATCCTCCCTGCTGATGTCTGGTTCGTTGAGGATGTTGACAGCCCCGAGTATGCCATTCAGGGGCGTCCTGACCTCATGAGAAATATTATTCAGGAAAGCGGTTTTCAGTTTATCAGATGCCTCTGCCATGGCAATGGCCTTTTCGAGTTCCCTCTTAGCTTTTTGACGGTCGGTAACATTATAAGCCATAACCATTCTTTGGTTGAAACCGCCGGCAGCCGGCAGAGCATGCGAGCTGATTTCCACATCGATCTGGCTTCCGTCTTTCTTTAAATGGCGCCACATAACAGGCCCCTGGCTTTTTTCCAAATTTGATCTTACATCATTCATCAACGGTTCATGATCCTCAGGTGGCCTGATGTCCTTCAGGGTCATTGCAGCAAACTCTTCGCGGCTATAACCGTAATCGTTCACTGCCTGATCGTTTACCGCAACAAACTTCAGCGTTTCCACATCATAAATCCACATAGGCACAGGATTGCCCATAAAGATGCTTCTATATAACTGCTCGCTCTCGACAAGTTCGGCCTGCATGCGTTTGCGATCGGTAATATCTTCCTTTACAGCAATATAATGCGTCATCACTCCTTCGTCATTGATCACAGGGCTAATAGTAGCTGACTCCCAGTAGAGCTCGCCGCTTTTCCTGCGGTTATGAAACTCCCCTTGCCACGTATTTCCCTGACTAATAGTTTGGTACATTTTCTTATACTCTTCATATGGCATCTCACCCGAACTCAGCACCCTCGGATTCTTACCGATCAACTCGGAAGGCAAATAGCCTGTAGTTTCTGCAACACGCGGATTAACATATTCAATATCACCGTCAAGATCGGTAATTACGATGGAAACCGGCGATTGCTCCACTGCCCGCGTAAGCTTTGCGAGCTCTGCTTCATATTGCTTTCGTTCGGTGATGTCGATCAGGGTTGAAAGTAAATAAGTGCGTCCGGCAACTTCATACTGTTCAAATGATATCAGGATGATTCGCTGCTCGTGATTTCTCATATTGAGGATCACTTCTTCCTGATTGATGTACCCAAGTCTCTCAAGTGATTTTATAATGCTTTCACGTCCTTCTTCTTCGATAATACCCAAACCTGTCACCGTCTGGCCAATGATTTGCGAACGTTCGTAACCGGAAAGGCGGCAATATTCCTCATTGACATCGATGAATTCACCTGTTGGTTTATCAGTGATGGCCATAGCCACCGGACTTGAATAAAATGTTTTGGCGAATCGCTGTTCAAGTTCATGACGGTGTCTGGCAGAAGCTACTTCTTCACTGATATCTTCAACAATGCCCACGCCACCCGTCACCACTCCTGTATTGTTTACCACAGGGGCAAACTGAATCCTGACCTCCGTTTGTTTGTCTGCTGTTACTGAATTATATGTGCCTGAATAGATTCCACTGATTCCTACCAGAGCATTATTAATCAGCTTAACGACTTGTTTATCAGGCAAACGCGTCATGTCAAGCCCGATGAGGGCCTCCCTTGAAGAACCGATTATTTCAACAAAGCGGTCATTGCAGGCTGTGATAATCCCGTGATCATCAAAACTCAGCAACCCCATAGGTGAGTGATCATAAATGAGCTTGATTTGTTCCTCATTGCGCTGAACAAGCGTATTGGCCAGCTGAAGTTCCACAACTTTTTCACTCAGTATAGAAGCCAGGTTTAGCGCTTCAGCACGGCTTGATTCCAGCTCAGAGATTTTCTCACCGATCCTGGATTCAGCCAACTTGCGTTCCGATATGTCGCGGCAAACGCAAAGTACGAACCATTGTTCGTTCCATTCAAAACTTTTCGCACTAACTTCAACATCATAACATGAACCGTCTTTTCTGCGGTGGACACTCTCGAATCTGCTGTTGACCAAAACATCACGATGAAAATCTTTCTTTACTGTTTGCTCATCCATCATCGCATCAAAGTCCCATGTGTGCATGTGTTGCAGTTCCTTCATGGTGTAACCAAGCATATCACAAAACCTGTCGTTGGCTTCGAGCACCATGTGTGCATCATTTATCATTACTATGCCATCATTGGAAACCTCGAAAAGTAGTTTTCGCAATGCCAACTCATTGGAGATCCTGATCTCATTTGCTTTTTTCTCCGTAATATCGAGATGTGTACCTAGCATCCGCAAGGGTTCGCCTGATTCGTTACGCTCCATGATCTTACCGAGCGACAGAATCCACACCCAGTGTCCCAATCTGTGTTTCTGTCTGAATTCCACCACATAGTCCTTTGTTTTTCCGGATACGTAATTTTTGTATGCCTGACCTACTGGTTCTCTGTCGTCAGGATGGAGCCGTTCGATCCAGGCATCGTTGGTTTCATGAAAATCAACATAATCATAACCGATCATTTCGGCATAGCGGTTATTTACCTTTGCTTCGCCCGTAACCACATTGAGGTCATACAGGCCAAGCATTGAAGCATCCAAAGCCAGCCGCAGTCGAAGTTCACTTTCAGCAAGTGCCTCTGAAGCAATCCGTTGTTCGCTGATGTCGATGGCATAAATCGCAACGGCAACAACCTTGTCATGTTCCATCACAGGGTGAAGATGATGCAAAACCCATAAACCGTTTCGCTTATCTTCAAACTTCAGCGGCATTCGGGTATCAACAGCCTTGCGAAGCATCTGTCGCCTGGTTTCTGCTACTGCATCAGGCAAAAAAAGGTACACACTTTGTCCCAACAACAAATCAACAGAAGTATTTAGCCTTCTGGCCGCATATTCGTTTGCCATCAGCACAACTCCTTCAGGGTTGAGCAACAACATTGATTCACCTGCTGAGTTGATCAGCCACTGCAGCATCATGGCATTACCCTGATCTGAAAGGCTTGCAGATTGTAAAGCGGTTTCTTTGTACAGTAATCCGGAAACAACCTTTCCGGCGATTTCATCTGATTCATTTTCCAAAAATACTTCAGTAGCCCCGGCCCTGTTGTAATTCCGCATCTCAGCCGGTGTAACATTCCCGGCAACTACAAATATATCTTTGGTAAAAGAGTTTTCACGGAGCATTTTAATAACGCTCTCGGGCAGAAAAAGTTCCGATTTATCTGAGATCAGGCAACATCTAATATCCTGTTTGGTCATTACCTTTTCTAATTCATGCTGTGTTTTTGGTTGCACAAAACTCACCGCAATGCCTTCGGCGGCAGCCCTGGCCTGAATTGCCCCCAAAACAGCATCATTCAGGTTGGGAAACACAACTATATTGATTGATTCTTCTTTCATTTCACCACATGATTAACATTACATCAAACTCAAATAGTAATTATTTATCAATCAGATAAATGTCCGAAAAGTGAAAAGAATATGGAAGCAGTTACAGTAAACAGCCAGGTTTGGTTTCATACCAATTCAAACAGATTGAGCATCAATCAAACCTTGCGTGTTGGGAGCAGTGGACAAAAAGCAAAGGTCATTTAGACCCTATTGCTTTTTGAATTAGTCTGCTAATGTAAATAAAAACAAACGGTAAAGCAAATAGAAAAAAATCTCAGAAAATAAAGTTGACTGAAGATTCATGCTATCAAACGTTTATGCAACTACCTCAGTCTGATTCTGGCACCCGCCTCCGGCTGAACACCTTCGGGAAGATTATTTTTACGACGCAATACCTTCAGCCGGATACCATACTGCTGCGAAATGTTGTACATATTGTCGCCGACCACCACCTCATGAAACTCCTGTCCCGACGATTTTCTTCTCTTCTTTTCAAGATAAATCATTTGTCCGGGAACCAGACTGTCATCTTTAGACAGTTCGTTGTATTTGATCAATTGCCAACCATAAACGCCAAACTCGTGTGCCAATTCTTTGATATGATCACCCTTATCTGAAAAAACAAATTTCCTGCGGTTATTTATGTACACCTTGCGTCCGAGTGGAGAATATCCTGCTAAGGTTAATCCACTGGTGTCGGCAGGCACAAAAGAATGAATTTCGTGAGGAGCTGTTTCGGCCTGAAACTTTTTCTTGTCCATTGCAATCAAGTCATATTCATGCAGATTGTACCGTTCAATAATTCTGATCAGCAGTTCCGGATAACGCGGATTTGTTGCGTATCCTGCTTTACTCAGACCATTGGCCCATTCCTTATAATCCATGATATCGAGATCGAACAGCGAAGCATACCGGGGTCTTTGTGTAAGAAACAATGAGTGGTCATGATAAGATTCTTCGGGGTTTTTATAGGCTCTGAAGCACTCATTCTTCTCATCATCATCTGCATAATAAGATCTTCCCCGCCACCCTGTATGGCATTTGATCCCGAAATGGTTGTTTGCATGACGGGCCAGATTACTGTTGCCGCTGCCCGATTCGAGGATGCCCTGAGCAAGTGTTATTGAAGCAGGGATTCTATATTCCCTCATCTTCTCCATAGCTATATTCTTGTATTTCAGAATATACTCCTCAGTCGTTATTTTTTGCTGGGCAACAATAACCTTAGGGGCATTCATGAACAGAATGATAGTGAAAAATAAAACTCTTAACGTAATTCTATCCATGAAGTTAGTCGGATAACGGGCAAAAATACTCTAATGCTTTGCACCGACTGCCCGATTGTTGCTGAATTATTCACATTATCTTGTTATTATCGCATGGCTGAAGTCAGGTTCGATACTCAAAACAGCTTCTCCAATTCATGGAATGCACAACGAAGCAGTTGATAAAAAAGTATCCCTAACTTTGCCACAATATTTGGTCAATGGATTTAATTCATAAATATTTTCCCGAATTAACTTCCCGTCAGGAGGAACAATTGCGGGCGATGCTACCCTTCTACACAGACTGGAACAGCAAGATCAACCTGATTTCACGAAAAGACATGGAACATTTTTATGAGCGCCATGTGTTGCACAGCCTGTCCATAGCCAGATACATCAGCTTTAAGCCGAAAACCACCATACTCGATGTGGGAACAGGTGGAGGATTCCCCGGAATACCACTGGCCATTTTGGCTCCACAAGCTGACTTTTTGCTAACAGACAGCATCGGGAAGAAAATTATGGTCGTAAAACAAGCCGTTCAGGAACTTGGGCTGAACAATGTTACAGCCATCAATAAAAGAGCCGAAGAAATAAAATATCCATTTGATTTTATCATCAGCAGAGCCGTTACCAACCTGCCGGAATTCCTGACCTGGACTCAAAAAAATATACGCCGCCATGGAATTAACCAAAAGCCTAATGGCATTCTTTACCTCAAAGGTGGCGATGTAGGTTCGGAACTTGATGTGCTCCCAAAAAAACTAATCAAAATTGCCCAACCCCTCAGCGAATACTATTCAGAGCCGTGGTTCGAATCGAAATACCTTATCCATCTCTATTAGAATAGCATTGTTTTACTGCGAACTGTCCTCAGATTCATTATTTCCAGAGGCAGAGAAAATCAATGTATAAACTTTTTTTGGGACCTAACGCATTTTCTTTGATTGGATGTTTCATGCGCTGTAAAACAATCCATTAACTCGAATCATTTCCATTATTTACCGGATAGTGATTTACTCAGATGCACTGAAAAAGATGTTTAATAAGGATTTCCAAGTACAGAAATTATTTCTGGCACAGCTTTTGGATTTCAGCAACTCAAGAAACCTTTAATACCCAAAGCAATGAAAAAGCACGCAATTTTAATGGCCATCAGCCTGCTGCTTGCATCCATGATGCCGCTCACAGCACAAAACCAATCCGAAGGATATCTTGGATTGCCGGGTGACAACCTGAACCTGTATGCCGTTATGAACCTGTTTCAGGAATCCGAAACCCTCGAAAGCTTCGAAAGAGGTTTAAATGACCCCGAAAACATGATCAACAACCTTGATCTGAACAACAACAACCTGATTGACTATATCATGGTTTTAGACTTTGCTGAAGGAGACCTGCACAATATAGTTCTCCGTGTAGCACTGAATGAGAAAGAGTTTCAGGATGTTGCTGTGTTTACAGTTCAGAAATTCAGCGATGGTTCTGTTCAGATTCAGCTTATTGGCGACGAAGCCTTATACGGACAAAACTACATTATTGAACCCAACTATGAGGAAACACCAAACCCAGGCTATACAGGAGGAAAATCCACCACTACAGAAGTTGTGACCCAAACAAAAATTGTGCGTACTACCTACTACGAAGTGGCAACCTGGCCGGTTATTGTTTTTGTTACCGCTCCTACATATGTTGTCTGGCGCTCATCCTGGGGCTGGGGATATTATCCCGACTACTGGCATCCCTGGACACCACACTACTACCATTATTACTATGGCTACCACTCGGGATGGCATCATCACTACCACGCTTATTATCGTCCCTGGAGGCATTATCGGTGCGACAGATACCATTCAACATACTATGTCCATCAACGACATTACTCCCCTACAGTTGTTGTCAATATCAACACCGGAATTTACCGTAACACCTACAGCCGCCCCGAACAGAGGAAAGAAGGAGAAACTTATTATGCTCATCGTATCTCAAGGGGTGATAACCTTCCCGGAAAGTCACGTGCAGGCAGCAGAGCAAATAACGATCCCCGTGTCGATGATATAAAACAGCCAAACAGCAGGGCTGTCGGGAAGCCTGCCGATGCCGGAAAACCTGGCGAGTCAAAATCCCGTGAAGTACTGGAATATTCAAGACCAAAAAAGGATCAGACTCAAAAGCGTGACAATGTCTCGACACGAAAAGAGGCAAAGCACAACGACAGAAGCGACAGGAGTAAACCGACAGAGGCGAAGCCATCAGGACAATCAAGAGCAAAGGATTCTGATCGGGCAAGTGGACAGGAACAATCAGTTCGCCCGGTAAAAAACGACAATAAGCCGGCAAAGAGCGGCACAGTAAACAAACCGGCTGACCGCAATAAACAAACGGTGAAGGAATCTCCTAAACCGCGAAATTCAGTAAACAAGTCAGAAGAGCCGAAAAAACGAAGCAGTCAGCAGACAGGCACTGCCAGAAAAGACAACAGGAATTCATCTGCTATTGCGAAGGAATCAAAAAAGACTGACCCAGCCAAATTGTCCACAAAAGCCGGAAGCGAACCCTCAAAAAAATCCGCCAACTCAGGTTCTTCAGCAAGATAATAATGTTACTTAAAGTACAGTCGGACGAGCGCAAGGCTAATCAACGAGCCTTGCGCTTTTTTTAGGTGAAGTCCACATGGTTTGTATTGTTTACACTGCTGTAGCATTTAAGTATGACCGCTGAAAATAATCACATTCGGTGAAGAGTAAAATGAAAGAATTTCTACCTTCGCCGGATTAATCCCAAAAACTGATATGTTATGACCGAAATGATCAAACGATCGCTGCGCGAGTCGAAGACCGCCCGATGGATTGCACTTGGACTTGTGTCGTTATCCATGTTTTTTGCCTACTTTTTTATTGATGTAGCCGCACCGCTTCAGAGCCTCCTCGAGCGCAACCATGGCTGGTCGCCCGAAACTTTCGGTATGCTGGGCGGGTCGGAGTTTTTCCTGAATGTCTTTGCATTTTTTCTGATCCTCTCCGGTATCATTCTCGATAAGATGGGTATCCGATTTACCATTATCACAGCCGGCCTTGCCATGGTAATTGGCGGATCGATAAAATATTACGCACTCACGGAGGGTTTTGCCGGTACCGGTTTGGCAAGTTGGCTTGATACTTTCTGGACAGCTGTCCCCTCTTCGGCAAAACTGGCTTTCTTTGGTTTTGCCATTTTCGGTATAGGTGTGGAAATGGCCGGAATAACAGTTTCAAAAACCATTGTTAAGTGGTTTAAGGGCCGTGAACTAGCATTTGCCATGGGACTCGAAATGGCAATTGCACGTCTGGGTGTTTTCGCCGTGTTCCGCCTTTCGCCCATTTTTGCTGAAAATGGAGGTGCCGTTAACTCAATCTTTTGGGGAGTAACATTTCTGGTAGTCGGTTTTTTAACCTTCTTCATCTACACCTTTATGGATGCCCGACTGGATAAGGAAACCGGCGAAACAGCAGGCAGCGAATCTGAGGAGTCTTTCAGGGTGAGCGACCTTTGGCTTATCCTGAAAAATCCTGGCTTTCTGGCAATTGCAGGACTTTGTGTTTTGTTTTACTCAGCTATATTCCCCTTCCAGAAATTTGCCACTGACATGCTCTCTTCAAAACTCGACATCAGCATTAAAGATGCCGCTGCCATGTTTTCCTTCTTCCCGATTGGCGCCATGGTTCTCACCCCATTTATAGGAGCTTTCCTCGACAGAAAAGGGCTTGGCGCAACCATGATGCTTTACGGAGCCATCCTGCTCACCGTTTCGCACCTGATTTTTGCCCTTGTACCCGCCGAAAGTTTCACTCCTTTGGTTGCCTATGCAACTATCGTGATTCTCGGATTGGCCTTCTCACTTGTGCCGGCATCCATGTGGCCCTCTATTCCCAAAATTGTTGAAGAACGTTTTCTGGGTTCAGCCTATGGACTCACTTTCTGGATACAAAACATAGGATTACTTGCCGTTCCCATTCTTATCGGATGGGCCATTACAGCTGCCAACCCTGGCGTAGCCGAAGCCATTGCCGCAGGTGACACTCAGGCAAAATATGACTACACTGTTCCTGAACTTATCTTCGCCGGTTTTGGTGTGCTTGCCATGATCCTTTCACTGGTTCTAAAGTATGTTGATAAACAAAAAGGATTTGGACTAGATCTGCCAAACAAGAAATAGTTCAAAGCCGGCAGAACACTTGTTCATCCAAATTGACCAAACAATTCAGCGTTAAAAATCAGCATATATGAAAGCTGGTTTTTAACGCTGAAATGTTTAAGGACTAAAATGGAACTTAATCTATAGGTTCGCGAACCATTGAACCAGTTTCTCTGTTCCTTCCCATATCATCGGACATACATCACGAATATAATCCTCTGTTAACTTCTGTTCTCGATATGAATGCTCCAGAACTTCCAATGCAAGGCGACCATCGAAATCAACATATGCCAATCTGGCTAATAGCTCCTCAGGCTGGTGTCCAAAATCAATTCCGGGAAGCAATGCCACACCTGTTTCCTCCAGTATTCTTTCACACAACTCAACAGATGTAAATATGCCTTTGGCTGAAAGTTTCTCACGATAGTAACCAAAATCAGGATACAAGTAAAATCCTCCGGCAGGCATGGGAACACTAATAAACTGCCCTTCCAGCTTTAGTCTGATGATTTTGGCCAGATAGCGTAGTATTCGTCTGGAGTTCTCCAGGTAAACATCGATGAAGTTTCCACCCTCAAAAGCTGTTACTGCGGCAAATTGAATTGGAGCAGAAGTTGAAGTATATGTTTCGCTTGCAACAATCGTCATTGCATCCCTGAGCCAATGCAGTTCATGCGGAAAACTGAAAGATCCCAGCCTCCATCCTCCTGCTCCGCACCATTTGCTCAACCCACTGCTGATTATAGTTCCTTCAGGATAAAAACGTGCTATGGAAACGTGCTGACCCTGATGGTGAATCATACCGTAAATCTCATCACTGACAAGAACCACCTGAAATTTTCTTGCAACAGATGCCAGTTCTTTCAGCTTGTCAAGCGGATAGGTGCATCCTGTAGGGTTTGAAGGATAATTCAAAATCACAACTCTGGGCCTGTTTGGATCAGTGCGGCATATCATCTCCAGCTTTTCAGCACTTAACCTATACCCATCCGCAGCCTGCGTATTTACCCATTGCACATGTCGCCCAATAATTCGCGCCTGAGGAAAATATGAAACCCAAGAAGGAGTCGGAATGATAAGGTCTCCATAATAAACCATCTGCAGAATGAAAATCAATTCCTTAGATCCCGGGCCAATGAGAATATCTTCAGGACGTGTGTCAACCTTCTGATTACGCTTGTTGAAACCAGAAATAGCCTCGCGAAGCTGCAACAAACCTTTTACAGGCAGATAATCCTTTTCATGGGCGTGGATTCTTAAAGATTCTACTACAGGCTCAGGCACCGGAAAAGGTGATTGCCCCAGACCAAATCTGAAAATCTTCCGTCCCTGACTGATTAATTGTCGGCTTCGCTCATTAATTGCCAGGGTACTCGATTGATTTAAACCCCGGACATTCAAATTCAAATTGACCGGCAACTGATTTCGTATGGATCGTCTCATAAAAACAAATTTGACCGTAAATATAGCCAATCTGCAGCTTATCCCCAAACACTAAATATTGAATCAATTACTTATTATGTTTATAATCAGACACATGAGACCAATAATTATAATAACACATAAAAAATCGTGCATTTTCATTACTTTTACCGGCTTAAATCTATTAGTCATTCACTAACCTTATACCCGGAGGAAAAAACATGAGTACATCAATTCTTGAACTGGAACCAAACAACCTGTGGAAGAACTTTCACAGCCTCACCCAAATACCAAGGCCATCAAAAAAAGAAGCCCGGATCATTGCCTTTATGAAGGAATTTGGCGAGAAGCTGGAACTGGAAACCGTTGTCGACGAAGTAGGTAACGTGATTATCCGCAAACCTGCCACTCCGGGATTCGAAGACCGCATGGGCGTTATCCTGCAGGCGCACCTGGATATGGTTCCGCAACAAAATGAAGGAACAGGACACGATTTTGAAAAAGATCCTATCAACACTTTCATTGAAGATGGTTGGGTAAAGGCAAAAGGAACAACCCTTGGGTCGGACAATGGTATTGGTGTGGCCGCGGCCATGTCGGTGCTCGAAGCTACCGATCTGGAGCACGGGCCTGTAGAAGCTTTGTTCACTATTGACGAGGAAACCGGAATGACCGGTGCTTTTCAGCTGAAACCCGGCCTGCTGCACGGCGACATCCTGCTGAACATGGATTCGGAAGATGAAGGTGAACTGTATATTGGTTGTGCAGGAGGCATTGACACAACAGGTCTGTTTCATTATAAATCTGAACCCGTTCCGGCCGAACAGACAGCTTATAAAATAATTGTCAAAGGGCTGAAAGGCGGTCACTCAGGCCTCGATATTAACCTCAGCAGAGGAAACGCAAACAAAATCATCAACGCACTGATGAGTCTGGCAGCAACTAAATTCCAGCTCAGACTTTCTTCGATCAATGGTGGCAGCCTGCGCAACGCCATTCCGCGAGAAGCATTTGCGACTGTTGTGGTACCAGCTGAACACAAAACAAATTTTGAATTATACGTAAAAGAATTTGCCGCAATTGCTGTTGAACGCTTTAAGGACACTGACGGCGGCCTCGTAATTGACGCTGAAGCTGCAGAAATACCCGAAATGGTGATTGATACCAAGACACAGGAATCATTGTTCGCGGCAATTGCCAAATATCCCAACGGAGTTATTGCCATGAGCAAGGACATGCCTGGTGTGGTCGAAACATCAACCAATCTGGCCATTGTAAAATCCGACGGAGAAAAAGTGACCATCGCCAGCCTTCAGCGCAGTTCGGTTGATCAAGACAAGATCAAACTTGCCGAAAACATACGTAAAGTCATCACATCTGCAGGTGGAGAGGCCAAATCTCATGGCGAATATCCGGGATGGAAACCAAATGTTCATTCACCGGTGCTACAAACCATGAAAGATGTGTACAATGCTAAATACGGCAAAGTTCCTGAAGTAAAAGTAATCCATGCCGGACTCGAATGCGGAATACTTGGTGCCGCCTATCCGAATTGGGACATGATCTCCTTCGGGCCAACCATAAGGCATCCCCACTCACCCGACGAAAAAGTTGAAATCAGCACCGTGGGCCTGTTTTGGGATTATCTGGTGGAAACCCTGAAACATATTCCTTCTAAGTCCTGAACCAAATAATGCAGTTGCCCGGAATCAAGCATCCGGGCACTGCATAAATTAAACTAA
Source organism: Bacteroidales bacterium (assembly GCA_024710405.1). Lineage (GTDB taxonomy): Bacteria > Bacteroidota > Bacteroidia > Bacteroidales > F082 > UBA6192. Next base: position 23,183 of record JANJUV010000011.1, on the reverse strand, counting down.
AAACCATATAAAGAAAGCATAAGGTGTGATTTTTTACATTTTTTCCGAAAATGATTTGTCCGTTAAAAATAAATCTCTACCTTTGCACTCCCAAAATTAAGTCATCATACCATGAAGCGTACATATCAGCCATCGAACAGGAAACGTAAGAACAAACACGGTTTTAGGGAAAGAATGTCCTCAGCCAATGGCCGTAAAATATTGAAAGCCAGACGCGCAAGAGGCAGAAAAAGACTTACTGTTTCCGACGAGCTTTAGTACAGTTCATTATCGGGATATACCACAGGCAGGAGGCTCAAAAGGTCTTCTGCCTGTTTTTTTAAGCCCCTGAAAACTGCTTCTATTTCATTAATTCTTTAATTTCGCAACCAATCGACAACCGCCTGGAGATATTGAAATCATGGAAGATTTCCTATTAGTAGTATTCTGGATTATCGTTGCTTTTTACCTGCTCAGGCTTGGGTTACGCTTCTTCTTACCCCGGCTGATCAATCGTTTTGTCAGAAAAATGAGCGAGCGGATGGGTGGCATGCAACAAACCAAAAGCAAAAAAGAAGGAGAAATCAGCGTGAAGTACAATCCCGTTGAAACGCCACGGATTGACCCGGATGCAGGAGAATACGTCGATTTTGAAGAAATCAAGGACAACAATAAAAAAAAGTAACATGACCATCAACCAAACCCTGAACAAACTAGTGCCGTATCTGACAGCCATCCTGGTTTTCATTGCCATCACCTTTGCCTACATGCACCCAATGCTCGAAGGAAAGCGGCTGGATATGCACGACATTGACATGCACAAGGGTATGTCGAAAGAAATTGCCGATTTCAGGGAAGAGAACGGTGATGAGCCCTTGTGGACAAACTCAATGTTTGGCGGCATGCCTGCATGGCAAATCTCGGTAATCTACGACGGAAACCTCATCCGATACATCAGGAAAGTCATCACCCTTGGAATGAATTTCCCTGCAAATGCTGTATTTATTTATTTTTTAGGGTTTTACATTTTATTGCTTGTACTCAGGGTTGATCCCTGGCTGAGCATGGCAGGCGCTCTTGCCTTCGGCTTTTCCTCCTATTTCTTTATTATCCTTGGTGCCGGACACACCTCAAAAGCTTATGCGATAGGCTATATGGCACCTGTCCTGGCAGGAATCATACTTGCCTATAGAGGTAAATATTTCAAAGGCGGACTGCTCACAGCCATTGCACTGGCACTTCAACTCGAGGCCGGACACCTGCAGATCACCTATTACCTGATGCTGATTGTGCTTATACTTGGCCTGGTAATGCTGATTGATGCAATAAGATTCAAACAACTGCCCGTATTCGGTAAAGCTACGGCTGTTCTTATCTTGTCTGCCTTACTGGCTGTGATGACCCACGGTACAAACCTCTATGCCACGTGGGAATACGGAAAGGAATCCATGCGCGGCAAACCCGTGATTGAAAAAGATGTTACAGACCAGACAAAGGGGCTGGACAGAAGTTATATCACTCATTGGAGCTATGGCATTGGCGAAACCTGGTCGCTGCTGATTCCGAATACTAAAGGAGGAGCTTCACAAGTCATTGGGAAAAATCATTCAGCACTCGATAGAGCCGAAAGACCTTACCGTGAATTTATTGCGCAGCAAAATGCCTACTGGGGCGACCAGCCCGGAACCTCCGGGCCTGTTTATACAGGTGCAGTGATCGTGTTCCTCTTTGTTCTGGGTTTGTTTATTGTCAAAGGGAGATACAGATGGATATTGCTTGCCGCTACAGTGCTTTCCATCCTGCTGAGCTGGGGGAAAAATTATATGGTGTTTACTGATTTCTTCCTTGACTATGTTCCGGGATACGACAAGTTCAGGGCCGTCTCGATGATATTGGTCATTGCCGACCTCTGCATCCCGCTGCTGGCAGTATTGGCACTGAATGAATGGTATAAGCAGACCGACTTTTCGGCGAAATGGCGCAAATACTTCTTTATCGCCTATGGCCTCAGCGGTGGCATAGCACTACTTTTTTACCTGATGCCGGGCACTTTCTTCTCCTTCCTCAGTCAATACGAATGGGAGCAGTTCAACGAAATGAGAAGAAGCAACCCCGCCGACAGTGGCCAGATCGATCTTTTCCTTGCCCAACTGGAAACAGTTCGGATGCATATTTTTAAGACCGATGCTTTGCGTTCCTTTTTCTTCATCACCCTTGCTGCCGGGCTAATGTATCTGAAAGCCATCAATAAACTTGGAGCCCGCTGGCTTACGGCTGCACTCACGATCATCATTCTGGCCGATATGGTTCCTGTCGCGAGCCGCTACCTCAACAGTAACAACTTCATTCCTGCACGCAAGGCAGAAAATCCCTTCCAGCCTGCAACAGCCAACCTCGAAATACTCAAAGACATTGATCCATCCTACCGTGTTCTGGATATTTCAACAAGCACATTTAACGATGCCACAGCCTCCTATTTTCACCATTCTATTGGCGGATATCATGGTGCAAAACTTCAAAGGTATCAGGATGTGATCGAAATGCATCTTCAGCCCGAAATCGGAATGCTGATCGGAACCTTGCGCGACAATCCCAACCTTGGCGCCATCAACAGTACACTTGCCAGACTCGAAGTGCTCAACATGCTTAATACCCGCTATATAATCTTTAATCCGGCTTCGCCACCCATCACCAATATGAACAGTTTTGGTAATGCATGGACTGTGGACAACATTATGTGGGTGGACACGCCCAACAAAGAAATTGAATCGCTGCGCGACACCGACCTCATGACTTCTGCGGTTTTGCACCGCGAATTTGAGGAAATTCTTGCAGGTTTTACACCGGCAATGGACACCACAGCAAGAGTCAGCCTTGTTTCGTATCAGCCGAATCATCTGATTTACGAATCCATAACCAACATACCCAATCTGATTGTTTTCAGTGAAATCTGGTACACTAAAGGATGGAAAGCCTATATCGACGGACAGGAAGCACCGCTGATCCGTGCCAACTACCTGCTGAGGGCATTGCTGGTGCCGGCCGGAAACCATAGCATCGAAATGAAGTTTGAACCAAAAGTGTGGGCTGTAGGCGAAAAAGTATCATTTGCCGGTTCAGCAATACTCATTCTTCTGCTGATTGGACTTGCGGTACACGAAATCAAGCAGTGGAGACTACAACAAAAGGCATGAAAAAGGTACTGATCATCACCTACTACTGGCCGCCTTCGGGTGGCGCAGGAGTGCAGCGATGGCTCAAGTTCGTGAAATATCTCAGAGAATTCGGGTGGGAGCCCATCGTTTATACGGCAGAGAACCCTGAAGTGCCGGTAATTGATGAGACTTTGACTAAAGATATACCCGAAGGAATCACCGTACTTCGGACAAAAGTTTGGGAACCCTATCAGATTTATAAAAGACTAAGCGGGCGAAAACAATCAGACCGGATTCAAACTGCTTTTCTGTCGGAAAAGAAAAAACCAGGAACAATAGAAAACCTAAGCATTTGGATCAGAGGCAATTTTTTTATACCTGATGCGCGTCGATTCTGGATTAAACCATCAGTGAAGTATCTGAGCAGATACTTAAATGATAATCCTGTGGATTTGATTATCTCGACCGGACCTCCGCACAGTATGCATCTGATTGCCATGCATCTAAAAGGAAAAACCCAGATTCCCTGGTTAGCTGATTTTCGTGATCCCTGGACGAACATTGATTTCTATCATCAATTAAAGCTTAGCCGGAGTGCCGATCAAAAACACAGGCAACTGGAGAAAAAAGTTTTACATTCAGCCGATGCAGTCACAGTAATCAGCCAGGGAATGGCTGCTGATTTCAACAGAATCGTTTCCCGCAATTATCATGTTATTACCAATGGCTACGACGAAGATGATTTTCGAAACATTGAAGATCATCCCATCCACGACAAATTTCGCATCGCGCATATTGGCTCTTTGGTGAAAACCCGAAACCCTGTTGTTTTCTGGCAGGCTTTAAAGGAATTAATTCATGAAAACCCGGACATTTCTGAAAAAATTGAAATTGCTTTAACAGGAAATGTGGATATTTCAGTAAAGGAATCCGTAAAGGAGTTTGGCTTAGAGAAGGTTGTTGTGTATCAGGAGTATATTCCACATGCTGAGCTATATCAGGAATTCAACAAAACCGCAGCCCTGTTGCTCCTGATCAACGACACACCAAATGCCAATCTGATTCTGACCGGTAAGCTCTTTGAATACTTAGGGGCAAAACGGCCGATTATTTGCATTGGGCCAACGGAGGGTAATTCCGCGAAGATTCTGATGGAAACTAAAGCAGGTCATTGCTTCGACCAAAAAAGCAAACAAGAGTTAAAAGAATATGTTACGTTTTTGCTCAGCCATCAATCAGATATAATAAGTACACTATCAATCGCGAAAAACACAGAATACACAAGAAGAAATCTTACTGGCATGCTCGTGGAATTAATCAATCGAACAATCAAAGCCAAAGAAAGTGTTCGTTAATTGATCATTGTTTTATGAGAAATACTTTTCCCTGATGCCATCTGTTTTCTATCCACACCCGGTAATAATAGATTCCGCTATGTACGGTTAACATATAATTCGCTGGTTCATTGCCGACTAATTCTCCTTCATCTTTAAGTATGATACTTCCTCGCTGATCAAATATTTCAAGTTTGAAGGGCCCGGAAACATTAGAAATAATCGAAAACTTACCGCGTGAAGGATTTGGAAATAAGCTAAATACACTATTATCATCTAATATGTTAGCAATATAAACCAGCTTTGTAATCGTATCGCTGCTGCATTCATTAGATGCAACTAAACGAACTGCATATAACCCATCTGCAGCAAAAATATGTTCAGGATTTGAAAGCTGTGATTGTAGTCCATCGCCGAAATCCCAAACATAAACATCAGCATTCTCTGATTGGTTCACAAAGCGACATTCAAGCTCAACTGATTCAACAATAAAGGAAGCTACAGATGAATTGCACAGGAATACTGTATCACAATATGTTTTTTCCAGGGTATCGTTAAATACTGTGAGGCAAACATTATAATGGCCTGCATTCTCAAATTGATATACCGGATTCTCCTCAGTGGAACTATTTCCATCACCAAAAGACCAATTCAATTCTGTATAACCTTCACTCTCATTGAAGAAAGATACCATAGCATTTTCATGTATCTCAAAATTAAAAAATGCTGTTAATGCAGATTGCTCTGTATAAACTATTTCGAGCTTAGGCCGTAAATGAACCTCATCAATATCCCCTGAGGCAAAAAGCAAACAACTCCATGGGTTTTCATTTATTAATCCGAGCAACCAACCGTAATATAAGTCAGGAAACTGGTACAAATTTCTAATCGCCTCAGTGACATCAATATTTAAATAATCCTGTCGTGGGTTAATACTCTGAGGAAGAATTACCTGAAAATCGTCTGTTGTAGATGGCGCGTTGTTCCAGGTTACTGTATATTCATCCCACGATTCAGTAATTAGTCTTAAAGCTGAAGCATTCTCACCCGTATGAAACATCTCATTGGGTTCAAGATTTTTAAAAAACAAATTAAGTTTTGCACTGATAATTTCGCGGCCTTCCGGAATTTCTGTGAGGTCAAACTGAATGAGCGATCTGTCAGCTCCCGGAATACCTCCGAAAGTCCATGACATACTTAAAAACTTAGGTGAGTCGCCATAATTATTGTCAGGCAATATACTCCATATTAGTGCGTCTTTTCCTTCTGGCCCCGGCTGCAAAACAAGTGTATCCTGAGCGCTGAGAAGCATGGTACCAAATACAAGTACCGAAAACAGAATTGATTTCATTTTGTATGCTCTAATTTGTTTCATACAAAGTTAGAGAAACCAATCCCTTTTATTACTGCCAGATGAAAATAAATGCAGAAATTAATCTACTGAAAATCTCAGTTATGCCTTCTCAGTATCCTGCTCACAAAATTCTTGATATCATATTCCTGATTGAACACCTTATGCAGTTCGGTGATCAAGGGAAACTGAACGCAGGCGCCTTCCTGTCCCGACAACTGTTCACACAGCACATTTACGGCTATCCGGCCTTCGAGGACTACCTTATCAGAAATATTGCTGGTGAAAAAACCTTTTCCGATCAACAGACCTAAAGTGCGGTTCCGGCTCAGATCATTGAGGGCCGTAAGGGTGAAATCGCCAAAACCACAATAATGGAACATGGTTTCCTCTCTGCCCCCAAACCGGCTGATCAGAGAACGCATCTCATTAATGGCAAGCGTAAGTACCAGTGAGCGCAGGTTGGGCGAATCATAATGGGCATCAACAATACCTATGATGATGGCGTAAATATTTTTGAGGATACTTGCATACTCCACCCCACGAACATCAGTGCTGTAGTCGAGGTGGATGGTTGTATTGTCGAACAGTTCGTCAAAAACATCAAACAGGTCCTCGTTTTCTGAAGCAAGTGTAAAAGCGGTTGGTTGTCTGTTGATGATCTCCCGTGCAAACGAAGGACCTTTGAGTGTTGCCAAGGGGTTAGGCAAGATTTGCGCGAGGCAATCAGGTATGATGTCACGTTCGTTGCCAAATCCTTTGGCCAGATTCACCAGTATGGCTTCAGGGCTTAAATTCTCACGGTTGTGGGTCAGATATTCCACTATAGTGACCGATGGAATGGCCAAAAAAACCATGTCGGCCGAACCCAATACCGATTTATCCTCTGTTGCCCTCAACAGCGGACTAAGCCGCACGGTTGGAAAATATTTCTCATTCACATGTTCGGCATTCACCGATTCGATCACATCCTTTTCAATGGATAAAAGAGTAACGAGATAGTCCTCGTCCTGAGCGAGTATGTTTCCCAATGCGGTTGCAATGGCACCACTGCCGACAAACACTATGGAGGTTTTGTTTCTTTTGGTCATGTTGGCTGTTCTGTGCAGCGAAATTAGTTTTTTTCGGCACAACCAAAAAGCTGAAATCGATTCATAAGCCAAAGACGACAATCATGTGCTTGTTTATTACCTTTGCATGCAAAAGCGATCCATTGGGAATCATTCAGCGACAAACCATCACCGGCTCGGTTATTTCTTATCTCGGTGTACTACTGGGGTTTGTGACTACTGGTCTTATGTTACCTCATCTGTTCACCGAAGCCGAAAACGGTGTGATAAAGGTGCTGGTTGCCAATGCTGCACTGTTTGGTCAGCTTGGGACGATCGGTTTTACAGGGGTGATTTCGCGGATGTTCACCTATTTCCGCGACAAAAAGAGCAACCACCACGGTTTTATGCGCCTGACCATTCTGGTTTCACTCGCAGGCTCTCTGCTTACGGCGGTAGTATTTTATCTGCTCAGTGACTGGCTGATTTCGGGCAACAACGAGGCCGACAACCTTATGCTCAGCGAATTTATCCTGATGGTTATTCCGATGATTTTTGCCAATGTGTTTTTTCAGGCGTTTGATAATTTCTACAAGGTACTGTTCAACGCCGTAAAAGGTTCGCTTTACCGCGAAGTATATCAGCGTGTTTTTACACTCATGCTGATAATCGGCTATTTTTATTCGGAAATGAGCTTCTATCTGTTCATTGTACTTTATATTGCCGGTTATGCCCTGCCGACACTGATGCTGCTGGTGTCGCTCTACAGAGATGGTGAATTAAAATTCGCTTCCGATTCCGGTTTTATTACGCCTTCTCTGCAAAAAGAAATGATCAGCGTCAGCCTGTTCAATGTAGTGATCGGTTTCAGCAACATTGCCATATTGAATATAGACAGCCTGATGATCAATAAAATGGTCGGACTTGATGACACCGGCATTTACGGCATCACTTATTTCTTTGGCACGTTAGTAGTGATCCCATCCCGGATTCTGATGAAAATTTCTTCCACTTTCATTGCCGAATCATGGAAAACAGGCAATCTGGAACAAATCAAAGACATCTATTACCGCACAAGCATTAACCAGTTTGTTATTGGGTTACTGATTTTCATAGGATTATGGGGCAACCTGCACAACATTTATCACCTGCTTCCCGAAAGCTATGCTGCCGGAGGCTGGGTTATCGTGCTGATTGCCCTCACCAACCTGCTCGAAATGCTGGGTGGAGCAAGTGCCGTGATCATTTCGGTTTCGCCACGCTATAAAGTACTCAGCTATATGATGGTGATGCTCTTTGTGCTTATTGTGTGCACCAATCTGATATTGATACCAATCTGGGGAATTACCGGTGCTGCGCTGGCATCGCTGGTTTCATACGCGGTTTATGTACTGGTCCGCTTTTTGTATCTCTACAGAACACATCATTTTCAGCCTTTTTCATCCGGTCACATCAAAGTTGTAGCAATTGGTCTTGTTGCTTTCGGGGCACAATACTTCATGCCGGAATTTGACAATTTCATTATTGATATAATCGTGCGCAGCCTGATCATGGTGGTAATTTTTTCAGCTCTTAGTTATGGTCTAAAAGTTTCTGAGGAAGTTACTAAAGGAGGCGATTGGTTGCTTTACAAAGCCGGCATCAGAAAACAATGAAAACAAAAAAGATTTGGATGGTTGATCCGGGTTATTCGAGTTTTGTGCGAAAAGACTACGAAATCCTGAGAAAACGTTTTAGTGTCCGGCAATTTCATTATCAATCCACCAAAAACCCAATTGGATTTGCCATTCAGATGACAAAAACCATGTTCGCATCCCTTAGATTTGCCACCCGATCTGATTTGGTTTTTATTTGGTTCGCCGACTACCACTCACTTTTTCCGGCCCTTATTGGCAGAATAACCGGGAGGAAAGTAGTTGTGGTCACGGGTGGATTTGATGCGGTTGCCATCCCGCAACTGTCATATGGCGTCTTTGTTCGGAAAAATTTCCGTTACTGGTGCGCAGCGTCCACATACAGGTTCGCCAACCTGATCCTGCCTGTTGACGGCAGTCTGGCAGCGGGGTTTAACCACTATGCAGGCAGTGGTGGTATTGCTTTGCCGGTTGGCGTCAGGCAATATGTGCCCGGGATAAGGGGCCGCATCGAAGTGTTGCCAACCGGCTATGATCCGGCCATATGGAAAAGAGATACAACTGTTGACAGAAAACCATCGGTCCTGACAGTTGCTTATGTGAGCAAGGAACAGACATTCAGACTTAAAGGGTTTGACCTGCTGATTGAAACCGCCCGTTTGCTGCCGGATACAATTTTTACACTTGCCGGAATATCGCCAGAAATGCAGAATAAATACCGGGATAACCTACCTTCCAATGTCAGGTTACTTGGGCCTATTGCCTACCATGATCTGCCGGCCTTATACAGCAATCATCAGGTTTATGCACAGCTTTCGCTCAGCGAAGGACTGCCCAACAGCCTGTGCGAGGCCATGCTGTGCGAATGTGTTCCTGTTGGCAGTCAGGTGAATGGTATTCCGGCGGCTATCGGCAACACCGGATATCTGCTGCAAAAACACGATGCCGCCGAGGCGGCTATTCTCATAACGAAAGCACTTATTTCAGGAGATGAGCCTGGCAAAGCTGCTCGTGCACAAATCATGCGAAATTTTCCGGAAAAGCGTCGCGAAGTAAGATTGACTGAACTCCTGAACGAAATACTCTGAAGGTATCGTTAACTTGTTTGCTGTTTATTTCTTCTTTTCTTATGAAGTGATGGACTTAATTCTTCGTCCAAATCTGGCCTGCTTGATACTGGCATTTAACTCAAATCCGATAAGTAGTATCAATGCATTGAAATACAACCACATTAAAAAAATGATCAGGGTTCCGATGGAACCATACAAAGCATTATACTGAGCAAAGTTTGAAACATAATAATTGAATGCAAGCGTTCCGAGCAGTAACAATACAGTAGCCAGTGAGGAACCGGGACTGAAAAATCTGTAGGTTCGTCGCTGAGCCGGAGCGTAGTAATACAGGAATGAAACACTTAAGAAAGTAAGTGCAAGTATGATAACCCATTGTAAAATCTGAAGCAGTATAACCGTAAAATCCGACTGTAGCCATTCGTTAAGCTGCATCCACTGAATCAGCACACCACCCATTGTGATCAGCACAATGCTCAGCACCACGAGTATCGAGAGTACCAGCATCAGAAAGATTGCCACAAGGCGCTGCTGCAGCCATGTTTTGGTTTCAATATCATGCCAGGTGCTGTTAAAACCTTCAATAATTGAATTAATACCATTTGTACTGAATATGAAGGTCAGTATAAAACTCACCGAAAGCAATCCGGTGTTTTGCCGTGTAATGATATCGAAAATGGTGGATTCAACAGCTTCAAATGTTTGGGGAGGAATAATCTCTTCGAACAAGCCAAATAATGATGCCTGAAAATTATCAATAGGTATATAAGGTATCAATGTGAAGATGAACAATATAAAAGGAAAGATGGCCAGAAAAAAGTTAAAAGCAACTGCTGCTGCTCTGACGGTTATTGCTCCTTCGAAAATGCCTTTGAGAAAAAATACAAGAACATCATACAAAGGAATTCTGAAGAACCCCGGCAGTATGATCAGGCGCAACAAGGCGATGAGTCTGTTTCGTCCGGTAATGTATGACCGGAGGTATTTTCTGGGTATTCTGTTCAACGTAAACATTTAGATCAATGCCCTCAGGCTCATATCAAGACTTCTGACATGGTGCGTCAATGCCCCTACCGAAATAAAATCAACTCCGGTCAGTGCATAATCCCTCAGCGTTTGCTCAGTAATGCCGCCGGAGGCCTCTGTTTCAAACCGATGATTTACGATATCTACTGCTTTGCGCATTTCGGTAACAGAAAAATTATCAAACATCACCCGCTGAAAACCACCACAATTCAATGCCTCCTGCAGTTCATCCATATTACGAACTTCTATTTCCACCTGCAATTTATGGCCGGTTCGCTCAAGATACTGTTGGGTCTGCTTCAGCACATTTGTCACTCCTCCGGCAACATCCACATGGTTGTTCTTAATCAAAATCATATCAAAAAGCCCGAAACGATGATTGTATCCGCCTCCAATCCTCACGGCCATCTTTTCAAAAACCCTCATGTTTGGAGTAGTTTTCCGGGTATCCAGCAGTTTAACCGGTAAGTCGCTGACCAAACTCCACAACGCATAAGTGCGCGTTGCAATGCCACTCATCCTTTGCAGATAGTTCAGCACTAATCGTTCGGCTGTGAGAATCGACCTGAACGGCCCACTCACCTCAAATGCCTGATCGCCCGGAAGAATATGGGTTCCATCAGCAAGCAGAGGCTTAAACTCAATATTTTCATCGATTAAATTAAATACCATAGGAGCCACGCGCATGCCCGCCAGAACTCCTTGCTCCTTGCAGAGCAGGACTGCTTTGCCTTTTGTACCTTCAGGTATGGCAGCGAGTGTAGTATGATCGCCCTCACCAACATCCTCATTTATGGCCAGTGATATTAATTCCCCGGCAGTAGATATTTTAACGTTCATTCTTTGTCAGGCTTAAATAGTGTATGGCTGTTTGTTTGCTTTGGCCGTCAAACATGATGTAAACCCTGAAAGTTTCGGTTTTGCAGTTCAAAAACCCGATTAAAAAGACAGAGTTTCCGGTCTTTCCTTCCTGACGTAATTCGTAAGACAGGGGTTCGTTGACCAAAAACCAATCTCTCAAAATCATCTGAGCCTGATTTCGGCTAAACTTTCCTTTGTGTGAACTGATATCCAGCTCAATGGTTTCCATAAACATGACTGCCAAAGCTTTTGAATCACCTTTGAGTAATGCCTGTCCGATGTCGTTCACGCTTCTTTCCAAATCCTGAGCCGGTAAAGACTGCATGACCAAGCCGCAGATTGAAACACACATAAAAATGATCAAACGGGACACAGACTAGTATTTTGGTGTTCAAAATTACGTTAAAAAAACATCCGGAGCAATCAGTCAGACAGATGCTGAAGCGAATTAAGCCACAACAAAAATCATTCCCTGATTGAAACGAAAAATATAAAATGTGCCTTAACCACAGACACAGCTTGAATATCACAAATAATCTGTTCGTCTCGGTTTAATAAAAAATGACAGCGATGTGATAATCCCAATGCTTCAAATCTTATCTTCGTACACTGAAATGCACAGGAAAGATTTTTGAAACAACAATCATTTTTAATTGATATTGCCTGATATGAAGACAATTGCTACTAATACATTTCTTCTGACACTTATTGTATTGCTTGGATTCTCATGTCATGAACAACCTGAGAAGACAGAAACAGACAAGTTTGAGCAGGAATTGCAAAACTTCAACCAAACCATGGGCGAGTTAGGGCAAACGATGGATATGATGGATGCTATGCAACAAGAGGTTGACATGGTTGAGCAACAAAGATCAGAGGGACAGATTTCGGATGAACAGGCAGATAAACTGCTCAACGAAATCAAGCAAACCTATGGAAGGGCAATTGCACGACGCTCGAAAAGCAACCCTGCCAGCGGTTTACCTACATGGGCCAGAGAACTTGGACTGACTGAACCTGCAGGCCTGATGCTTGACCCAGATTACAGCCAGATGACTTCTGCCGACAATCCATCAGAAGGCTTCAACTCCATAATGCTTGTGTACAGTGGTTCGTATCAAACTGCGATGGCAGAGGCTGAACGTATTGCCAAAGCAGCCGGAATCCCGATCAGCAAGGATTATGAACAAGCAATAGAACTCTCGCAAACCTACAGCAGCACTCCTATTAAAGGTATAGCCTATATGAATTTCGACCCATTTATCTCGGATAATGATATAAATATCTCCATCACCGTTGATGAGGAGGGCATGCTTACCATAAGTGCGGTTGATATCAGGCAGATGAAACGACAGGTTAGCCGGGGTGATCAAGAGATTGAAAACAGTGAATTTCCATGACCGACATCATCATCACAGGAGCCGGAAAGGGCATAGGGTTTGAACTGGTAAAACTTTTCATCGGTTTAGAAAACTATCGTGTCGTAGGGCTTTCGAGAAATATAGACCAGCTGAATGGCCTGAAGTCAACAAACCTGATCTCTGTTTCCGTTGACCTTGCTTCGTCCGGTGCAACTGAATCCATCAGAAAACTGATTGATCTTCATGACCTGAAACCCGGGATCCTGATCAACAATGCCGGCCTGCTGATCAATAAACCTATGACACAAATGCAGCCGGAAGACTTCGACAATGTCTTTACCACAAATGTCAAGGCACCTTTCTTTTTTATACAACAATTACTTCCCTATTTTGCTCCCAATGCCCACATTGTCAATATTGGCAGCATGGGCGGGGTTCAGGGCAGCGCAAAATTTTCCGGGCTCAGTCTCTACAGCGCCAGCAAAGGTGCATTGGCCGTACTAACCGAATGCCTTGCCGAAGAACTCAAAGGAACCGGAATAGCAGTGAATTGTCTGGCACTTGGTGCAGCACAAACCGAAATGCTCGGACAGGCATTTCCCGGTTACAAAGCTCCCGTCACTGCAAATGAAATGGCAGAATTTATCGCTGAATTCGCACTGAGCGGCCACCGCTATTTCAACGGAAAAATTCTGCCTGTTTCCCTTTCTACACCCTGAGGATCCTATTTCTGCATCTAGCTGCGAATTACGTATCTTTGTAAATATTTTCATATTCATGTCATCTCCAACTGAAGTTATCACGCATCCGGGTATTATACTTACCATCGAAAACGATGTTGCCAGGGTGATGATCCAATCCGTGGCTGCCTGCGGAAGTTGTACAGCAAAAGGTTCATGCAGCATGGCCGAAATGGAAGAAAAAATCATCGATATCCCAGTCAGCGAATCCGACAATTATAAAAAAGGTGATGCCGTCATAATTTCCATGAAACCCTCCTCAGGCCGATTGGCTGTTTTTCTGGGTTATTTCCTTCCCTTCCTTCTTGTCGTTACTGTTTTAATTATTTCCTTATCAGCAGGACTGGAACAAGGGTTGGCCGGACTTTTCTCATTACTCATCCTTGGTCCATACTACCTGACACTGTTCTGGCTGCGGCATAAAGTCAGCAGGAATTTCACATTTCATATGCATCCAAACCCTTCATTTATACATTAATCTCATGAACAAAACTGCTATTCTGCTGACGCTGTCAGTGCTGATGGGCTTCTCTTTCTTGCAAGCCCAACAAAAGGAAGCTGCCTCGCCATCGGTTGAACGGGTCATTAAAGCAACTTATTTTGATGTTACCCCACCCTTGCGCGACATACAGCCCATCTTGCCCGGTGAACGGAAACGTGCCTGGAAAAACGATCTCATTGACAATAAATCTATCGAAAATCCACCAATAAACATGAACGTACCGGAAAACACGCAAGTTGTTGATGGTGCAGTTCAGGAGAATTATCTGGTCAATGATGATTACTGGCCGATGTATAATTTTCTCGGTCTGGGCAACGTGAATGGTGTGTTTCCCCCCGACACAGACGGCGATGTGGGCTTAAACCACTATTTTCTGATGATCAACTCTTCGTTTGCAATATACGATAAAGCAGGCATTCAGCTTTATGGACCAGCTGACAACAGTACTCTGTGGGATGGTTTTCCGGGCCCCTGGTCAGGCACCAACGATGGCGACCCTATCGTGTTGTATGATGAACTTGCCGACAGATGGTTTGCCAGTCAGTTTGCCGTAAACACCTCTAACGGAACCTTTTGGGAACTTGTGGCTGTTTCTCAATCTCCTGATCCGACAGGTGCATATTATCGCTATGCCTTTGAACTGCCATATTTTAATGACTATCCGAAATTTGGCGTATGGCCTAATGCCTATCTTGGAACGTTCAATTACTTCAACCCCGGAAGCATGACCTACAGAGGTGCAGGTGCTGTGGCACTCGACCGCGAAGCTATGCTGGCCGGAGACCCTGAAGCAGAAATGATCCTCTTTGGCATTAACTCTTCGAAATATACTATTCTTCCAGCTGATTTCGATGGCACCCCTCCTCCTGCCAATGAGCCCGCCTATTTTGCACATATCAATACACAAGGCAACAAACAACTGGAAGTTTACAAAGCAATCATTAACTGGAATAACCCGGCATCATCAACCTACTCTCTTGCCAACAGCCTTGTTGTTGAATCGTTCAATGCAAGTGTCGGAACAATTCCGCAGCCCAATACCACTCAGCGTCTTTCGTCAATTGGAGGCCCTTTGATGTTCCGGCTGCAATACAGAAATTTTGGATCACACCAGACCCTGGTTGCTAACCATACTGTTAGTGTGAGTGCCCGTGCAGCAGTAAGATGGTATGAACTAAGGAAAACCGGAGCCAACTGGTCTGTTTACCAGCAAGGCACTTACGCGCCTGACAATGACCACCGCTGGATGGGCAGCATTGCAATGAATGCCAATGGAAATATTGCATTGGGATATTCAGTATCAGGCACAAACACATTCCCAAGCATCAGATACACTGGACGAACTGCCAATGCCCCGCTGGGAACAATGAATATCCCCGAAACAGTTATTGTGAACGGATTGTATTCTCAAACCAATGTTGACCGATGGGGCGACTACAGTGCAATGTCAGTTGACCCTTCAGACGACTCAACATTTTGGTACACACAAATGTACAGATTAGCTTCCAACTGGCGTACAAGAATTGCTTCCTTCAATCTGGCTCCCGGCGCTGAACCTACAATCAGCGCAGGACCAGACGGTTATATGTGCAGAACAACCACTACTTACACTACGCTGGGAAGTGGAACTGGATTGGAAACAGTTTTATGGACCACATCCGGAGATGGCATCATACTGAATAACGACAGATTGCAGACGCTTTACGCTCCGGGCCCTACAGACCGAAGCAGTGGATCTGTCACCCTTTCATTAAGCGGCACAGGATGGAACGGCACAGTGGTTTCCGATGAATTTACCCTCTTTATCAATGACCTTCCTCAGGTTTTTGCCGGAAACGACACATTGGTATGCTCAGATGAATCTATTGAACTTGTCGGGCAAGCAACGTATTTTGATACTGCCGGATGGGTGAGTTCTGGAGATGGCGTATTCGACGACCCAACATTACTGAATGCAACCTATACACCAGGTGTGCAGGATATCGCCAATGGCTCAGTTACATTAACTCTAACAGTGGTTGCATCTGAAGTCTGTACCGGAGAAGCCAGCGATGCGCTCGTTCTCACTGTTGATGACTGTACATTCCTGGATGAACAAAAAAATCAAAGCCACTTGAGGATTGCCCCTAATCCTTCAAATGGCCGGTTTGTGCTTGAAATGAACGCTGAAGGCCAAAACAGGATCAACTGGCAACTCAAAGATGTCGCAGGTAAAACAACGAAAAAAGGCGTTTTGAAACCTGCTGCTTTTGGCTTGTTAAGCCACTCATTCGACTTCAGTGAACTGCCATCAGGCACTTATTATTTTGAGGTCAGGATAAACAATCAGGTCTTCACCGAAACACTTATTATCCAATAGACTGATAATGTAATTGTTGTGATGCTCTTTAAAAATTGTCTAAATAGTTGAATACGAGCTAATTTAGAATAGTTCTAAAGTAATCCGGAATAACACTGATTATCAGTTTGTTTCGGATTTTTTCTTATAAAAACATTAGATTAAAATTAATGCATCATGCTATTTTACAATTCATTACAAACAGATAGCAGCAATCGGTCTAATTAGATCGCAGTTTCGTCATTATCGTAATTTTGTGTGCTGTTTTCCTGTGAACAGAAAACGATGGCCAGAAGCCACGGTGATGCACCGGAAAGCAGGATGTTCTCTGAGTATAAATCTTAAATACGATACACGTGAACGAAGTTTTGATTTATTCTTTGCTTTCTCTTGCGCTGATAGGCACGGTGCTGGCCGTGATCTTGTTTTTTGTCGCCCAAAAGTTTAAAGTGATTGAAGATCCCCGGATCGACCTTGTTGACGAGGTGCTTCCAAAAGCCAATTGCGGTGGTTGCGGTTACCCGGGTTGCCGCAATTTTGCCGAAGTAAGTGTGTCCTCTGCCGATCAGAAGCAGAGTCTCGAAGGTCTGAACTGCCCTGTTGGCGGAAATGATGTCATGAAACAGCTGGCATCCATTCTGGGACTTGAAGTTGCCGAGCAAGAACCTATGATTGCAGTTGTCCGTTGCAACGGTTCAAAAGCCAATTCGCCGGCCAAGATACAATATGACGGTCCGGCAAGTTGTGCGTTTGCTCATAACCTGTATGCCGGCGAAGGCGGGTGCCAGTTTGGGTGCCTCGGACTTGGCGACTGTGTGGCTGCATGCGACTTTGATGCCATACACATGAATCCTGAAACCGGATTGCCTGTGGTCAATGATAAATGCGTTGCATGTGGTGCCTGCGTCAAAGCCTGTCCTCGCGGAATTATTGAATTACGAAACCGCAATAAGAAAGACCGCAGGATATATGTCTGCTGCGTAAACAAGGAAAAAGGCGGTCCGGCAAAGAAGAACTGCTCTGTAGCATGCATTGGCTGTTCAAAATGCTTTCAGGTTTGTCCCTACGAAGCCATCACTATGGCTGATAATCTGGCTTATATCGACTACGAAAAATGCAAACTGTGCCGTAAATGTGTCGAGGTATGCCCAACAAATGCCATTCACGAACTCAATTTCCCCCCACGCAAACCAAAAGCTGAAACCGTTGCCGACCCTGCAGGAGATGCTCCGGTTATAGCTGAAACCAAACCTCGTCCGGCGCGAAAACCCGCCACCGAATCAAATGACACACAAGCATAAAACAAACCGCATGAAATCATTGATGACATTCACAATGGGTGGCGTTCACCCCGAGGAGAACAAATTCTCGGAACATGCTGCTATTGTAACCCTGCCGCTTCCTAAACAAGCCATCATACCACTGGGGCAAAATCTGGGTGCACCACCCAAGCCACTCGTAAAAAAAGGAGATGAAGTAAAAACAGGACAACTCATTGCCAAAGGCGAAGCCTTCATCTCAGCCAACCTTCATTCGCCTGTTGCCGGAAAAGTAGCCAGGCTTGACGAATCAGTGGATTCGAGTGGCTACAGAAGAATGGCGATCCACATTGATGTTACAGGTGATGAATGGGACGAAAACATTGATACTTCCCCCGATGTGGTACGCGAAATAACACTTGGAAAACAGGAAATCATTCAGCGCATCAAGGATTGTGGCATCGTGGGTTTAGGAGGGGCTACCTTCCCTACCCATGTGAAACTAATGATCCCTGACGGCAAGAAAGCAGAGTTTCTGATTATAAACGGAGTGGAATGCGAACCTTACCTGACATCAGACCACAGGTTGATGCTCGAGAAAGGCGAAGAAATGCTTATAGGGATCAAGATATTGATGAAAGCCCTCGAAGTGGACACTGCTATCATCGGCATCGAGAATAACAAACCCGATGCAATCAAGCACCTGAATGAATTGTGCATCCGTTATCAGGGTATCAGAGTGCAGCCACTGAAGGTGAAATACCCACAGGGTGGCGAAAAACAACTGATCAAAGCAACAGTCAACCGTGAAGTACCATCAGGCAAACTACCTCTGGAAGTTGGATGCGTGGTGAGCAATGTTGGCACTGCATTCGCTGTTTATGAGGCCGTTCAAAAAAACAAACCTCTTGTCGAAAGAGTTGTCACAGTTACCGGCAAGTCGGTCAGAAAACCATCAAACTTTCTGGTTCGTATCGGAACGCCTGTCGCTGAACTTATTCAGGCAGCAGAAGGGTTGCCGGAAAACACGGGCAAAGTTATCAATGGCGGGCCGATGATGGGAAAAGCACTCACAACAATCGATGTACCTGTTACAAAGGGTTCCTCCGGAATTCTTGTCATGAATAAAGAAGAAAGCAACAGGCAACGTCCAAACCCATGTGTCAGATGTTCAAAATGCACAGAAGTCTGCCCGATGGGGCTTGAGCCTTATTTGTTGGCTAAGCTGGCTAAACTGGCTCTTTATGAAAAAGCCGAAAAGGAAATGGTGATGGATTGCATTGAATGTGGATCTTGTCAGTTCACCTGTCCCTCGCAGCTCCCGCTCCTCGATTTCCTTCGATTGGGCAAACAACGTGTCGGTCACTTAATCAGAACCCGTAAATAGGAGAGTCAATATAATGAATATGTTCACAATATCAGGTTCTCCGCACGTCCACGGAGATGAGAATGTAAAAAAAATCATGTACACAGTGGTGTACGCGATGATTCCGGCCATGTTGGTTTCGGTGTATTTCTTCGGATTGGATGCCATCAGGGTGTTGCTCGTGAGCGTGCTTTCATGCCTTTTCTTCGAATGGGCCATTCAGAAATATATCATTAAAGGACCTCTTACCATAAACGACGGATCGGCTGTGGTGGCTGGTATTCTGCTCGCGTTCAACATACCCGCGAACATACCTTGGTGGATTATCGTCATAGGCGCATTGGTCACCATTGGTGTTGCAAAAATGTCGTTCGGCGGACTGGGCAAAAACCCATTCAATCCTGCACTGGTTGGCCGTGTGTTTATGTTGATCTCTTTCCCGGTTCAAATGACCAGTTGGCCGATACCCAAACCAATACTCGAAGGTGGATTTATCACCGACGCTGTCACAGGCCCAACTGCTCTTGGATTGCTGAAGGAAGGTGTGGGTGCAGGCAAAACCATTGATCAGATCATGTCGGATCCTGAAATGCCGGCGTATATTGACCGACTGACAGGCAATATGACCGGTTCTTTGGGCGAGATGTCGGCCATCGCATTGATATTGGGAGGCATCTATATGGTGTGGCGCAAAGTAATCAACTGGCAGCTTCCTGTTTCAATTATCTTAACAGTCTTCGTTTTCGCAGGAATATTTCACCTTATCGACCCTCAACATTACATTGACCCAATGTTTCATCTGTTCACCGGTGGATTGATGCTCGGCGCTATCTATATGGCTACCGACATGGTAAGTTCGCCCATGAATATGAGCGGTAAAGTCCTGTATGGAGTTGGTATCGGATTGCTTACCATCATCATCAGGCTATGGGGTGCTTATCCCGAAGGCATCTCATTCGCCATACTGATCATGAATGCATTTGTGCCATTGATCAACAACAGCTTCAAGCCGAAACGATTCGGTCTGCTAACTAAAAAATAAGGGCAAACACAAAAAAACCATTATTATGGCAAGCAAAAGAGAATCGAACTTTTTCAATATGGTGAGCACCTTGTTTCTGGTAACCGCTGTGGCAGCGGTTTCCTTAGGCGGGATTTACAATGTCACCAAAGGACCTATCGAACTGGCCAAACAAAAGAAACAGGAAGAAGCCATCCGGATGGTGTTGCCTGAATTTGACAGAATTGAACCAAAGAAGTTCAAAGCACCCGACATGGCCGATTCATTGCTTTTTAATATGGCTTACAAAGGCGATAATTTGGTAGGCATGGCAGTTAACACATTCACCAACAAAGGTTTCAGCGGACAAATAAAACTTATGGTTGGCCTCCTTCCCGATGGAACCATCAACAACACCTCGGTGCTCGAACACAAGGAAACACCCGGGCTTGGTGATAAAATGCAACAGAATAAAGCTGACTGGAGTCTGCAGTATAACGGAAAGCACCCGGCTGATTTTAACCTGAAAATGAAGAAAGACGGCGGCATGGTGGATGCCATAACAGCAGCAACCATCAGTTCACGCGCTTTTTCCGATGCCGTTGAACGAGCTTATAAAACGTACGAAACGAATCTTGGAGGAAATAGGAATGAATAAAAACCTGCAAACACTCACCAGAGGATTCCTGAAGGAAAACCCTGTATTTGTTCTCTTGCTGGGACTCTGCCCTACACTGGGCGTTACAACAAGTGCCATTAACGGACTTGGAATGGGTCTGGCAACTACATTTGTACTGGTGATGGCTAATCTGGTGGTATCGCTCATCAAGAATTTCATCCCCGACAAGGTACGTATTCCGTCATTTATAGTGATCATCGCCTCATTTGTAACCATCGTTGAGTTGGTGATGCAGGGGTATGCCCCCGCGCTTTTTGAACAACTCGGGCTGTTCATTCCCCTTATCGTGGTCAATTGCATCGTACTGGGCCGTGCCGAAGCATTTGCTTCTAAAAACACCATCGGCGCATCATTGCTCGATGGACTGGGGATGGGCCTGGGGTTTGCATTTGCCCTGACAATACTGGGAGCCGTGCGCGAGTTTCTGGGCAGTGGAGCTATCTTCAGCATTAAAATCATTCCAGGAGACCTGATGCTGGTATTCGTGCTGGCACCAGGAGCGTTTATTGCTTTGGCTTACCTGATCGCTATTTCAAAGAAAATTAACAAGACCAAATAGCCCTATGGAATACATCATCATCATCATTTCTGCCATCTTCGTCAACAACATCGTGTTGGCGCAGTTCCTCGGAATATGCCCGTTTGTGGGTGTTTCGAACAAGATCAGCACTTCGCTGGGCATGGGCGGTGCAGTGTTGTTTGTAATGACACTGGCAACCATAGTTACATGGCTAATTCAGACCTATATTCTCAGTGCATTTGGCATACAGTTTTTACAGACTATTGCTTTTATACTGGTGATTGCCGCACTGGTGCAAATGGTCGAGATTATTCTCAAGAAGGTCAGCCCGGGATTGTATCAGGCTCTGGGCGTGTTTCTCCCGCTGATCACTACCAACTGCGCTGTTCTCGGGGTAGCAATCCTCACTATCCAAAAAGACTACAACCTGATGGAAGGTGTCGTTTTCGCCATTGCCAATGCAGGCGGATTTGCCCTGGCCATGTGGATATTCGCCGGAATCCGCGAACACCTCGAGCTGATGGAAGTGCCACCAATCATGCGCGGTGTGCCAATCGCCCTGGTGGTGGCAGGTATCCTTGCCCTTGCATTCATGGGATTCACCGGTATTGTGTAACCTCAAAACCAAATCAATGAAAGACCGCATGGAGCAATCCTGCGGTTTTTTTTGTATCTTAGCTTCAAAATAACATATTATGTTACCCGTCGATCACGAAGGAACCCCTGCCGGTGGCCGGTTTATCATTAAAGACCAAAATAGCGTTCTGGCAGAAATCGTTTACGAATACCACAGTCCGGGAATAATAGCAGCCACGCATACACGCGTGGATGACAGTCTTAAAGGACAGGGTATTGGCCGCAAACTCCTCGACCGGCTGGCAGCTATGGCCAAGGAACACAATCTTAAAATTGTTCCAGTCTGCAGCTTTGTAAGTGCCGCCATGGAAAAGGATGAAAACCTAGGAAAACTGAAGGCAGATGTGTGACTTGTAATTCCTATCTAATTTTTTATATAATTCAAAAAGAAGTAATTACATTTATAACACCCTTACTAACATGAAAAACTCCATGAAAATCAAGGAAGGCAATAAAGTAATCATTGAAGTCCCTATGACTGCCGACAATGAAGACTGGATCAGGGCCGCACGGAAGAAAAAAGTAAGCGAAAAAAATAAGCCAAAAGATAAAAACAAGGAATAGCGTTTCGTTTTTCTGTGTGATGCAGCCTCGATAGCTTTATGGCTTTTATCAAGTTTGCATTCCTATTGATATCCTGAATTGTTCAACATTTGCCAATAATTGCCGTTGCTGACTGTTGTAAAATGCTTTTAGATTGTTTCCTTGAAATATCAGGCACAATAATCTTGTATATTGGGGTGATGAGTTGTTTATTGACCGATCATAACAACACCATGGTTATTTTAAAACTCCTTGTCATCTTGATTTTGAAGAATTTAATAAGATCATCACTGAAGTTAAATGTGAAACCAGTCTGCTTTATTTTGATGCTGCCTATGCCTGGTATTACGAAGGGGAAGGCATTCAGAATATGGTGCGTATTTACCGCGAAGGCCTGACCCAAGAGAAACTTGCAGCCATCAGAAATAAGTTTTTGAGTGTAATGAAATAGTTGTCGGACAAAATTCTTAAAAAGGAATTTGTACGTGAATACCTGCTTTTCTTCGGAAAAGGATTTTGTACTGCGTGATTAAAACTTTTTTCGGAAAAGAAGCTTAAAATTGCAGATGCTGAAATCAAACCGGAACAACCAGTCTGGTTTCAGCATCTTGTTATTGTATATCAAATGATTGTGTGAAACCTTTTGAGCCTATTGTTTGAGCGATGCCTTGGTAAAGAGATGGGGTGGAATGGTTTGGTTAAATTTGATGGAAGTTATCTTAAACTCGGTGCCATCGCCTTGTTTAAGCATGTCTTTATAGATGACCGTTGCCGGAAACC
>JANJUV010000005.1 GCA_024710405.1 Bacteroidales bacterium | reverse complement strand
CTGGTGAGTTTTATAAATATCAAAGTCTTCGGGTTGAATGTTTCCTTCTCCACTTAGCACAGGGTGGGTGTTCAGTGCCATATCTAATGTGGCGTAGTTTTGTCCTGTAACAAGGCGCAGGCGGGGGAAGGAGATCCAGTTTATTCCGGGGCGCAAGGGGATGCTGTCAATAATAAGATCGTCTTCATTTTGAAAAACGCTTTCAGAATCCCTTGCATGCTGTGCAAAAACTTTACCGGCCATAATAGCCATAAAAAGCAACAACATAACCTGCAAGTTTTTTCTGCTTATAATGACTTGTTGAGAGTTATGACCGGCTTTCATGGTGAAGCACATTTGAGGTAACGACATAAATTGCTCTTCATCTTTCAATGAATTAAGGCCTAAAGATATGAATATTTGGTTTTTGAGGAAAATGGATGTCAACAAAAAAATCATTATTGATGAGTAATTTAGAATGGTTCTAAGCCAATGCACATGGTACTAGTTTCTTGTTACGAGCTGTTCAAAAATTGACGGTTGCTGATAGAAACGACTTGCGAACAACATTCACAAGATGGAAACTACCCGGCTCCCTGTCGGCTTGTATGTTGCCAGGCTATGTGATGGGAAAGGCTGGAAGAGTGGGAGGATGGTGGTGAGGTAGAGTTACTATACCATGTTACATACACCCAAGAATCTCTGCATAGCTGAAAGCCAATCTGAAATTCGTATAAATTTTTTTCTTTGTGTTAAAAACTTAACAGACAACTATTGACTTATGCGCTTTTATTTATTATCTTAGCCGTCTCAACAAACAAGCAAAACAATGATTTCCTTCCAGGCTGGTTGTTTAACCCAAAAGGGATGGCTTAATAGCATACAATGTTATGTTTCTAATAGTTTGTATAATGTTGTAAAACAAGCACTTACTCACCACTTCCATATATTTAAAACTTCCAGGCAACGTTGGGAAGTAATTCTTATTTCAAATGTAGCCGGGTTTTGGTTTCCTCATGAACAGCAAATTATCTGTTATGGCAATGAAGAATATCTACATTACCACAATACCAAATACATCTTTTGGCTGGGCAAAAATAACTTCATTGTTTAGGGTCTTGCAGTTTATTTGAACCGGTAACTGCAAGGCTATGATATGCTTTATCCGGGTCATACTTTGATTTTTTAACAAACATTCAAGAATAAACCAATGAGAAAATATATTAATTTTATCCTGTTGACTGTATTAATATTGGCAACACTTTCGTGCCGCAAGGAACCTGCACATCAGGGCGATAGCACATTTAACGAACAATTAAAGCAAAGCATGAAAACTATTCGGATGATTGAATCGTTTGAGTCGCAGCTAAATGGCAATTACAAATCAGGCCAGTTGGTTGAGATTGACTCAGCAGTGTGGTATGCCGAAGCCATGCAAAACTTAGCCTATGCCCATCCCGAAATAGCTTTTAACGATTTTGTAAGAACCAAAACACCTTATACACTAACCATTGACCAGTACCAGATGGTGACTATGGTGGATTTTGATGCAATGTACGACGAGATGGATGCAGACCTGCTCGCTGAACTTGAGTTGATACCCAGCGAGGAAAAGAACCTTAGGTTTGCCGATGTGCGTTTAGACAGCATTGTAAGCAGCACAGCCTATATTTCGGTGGTACGAGCTTATGGGTTTAAGTTTATTTATGGCTGGTATAATCCCTTTGACGAAGATGATGACTGGTTATGGGGTACATTGGGGCAGGATGACTTTAACAACCCCCCCTTAGGCAAATGTGATGCCACCATGCAAGGGGTTTCGGACGGATCAGACGAGTTGGAACGCAGGCTAAACAACCCGGTGATTGAATTTGAACAACCTTTCAGGTTTGTTCCAACAAGTATTGGGGATCCGATTGATTTTCATGGACTTGATGTATTTTTTGATCGTTTGTATGCCGGTTGGGAATATCCTGAGAACAACTGTCTCACAAACGACACATTAACATACTATCTCGAAGAATCCCACAAAATACTTCATGACCTAAGTGAAGGCGTAAGACCCGAAGGAAAGCATTTGTATGATGTTCACATTATTGATGATTTAGTGTACTTACCTAACAACCAGGGGCAATACTATCATCTTTATTCAGCAACCTATGGTATCCTGACACTTGTTCCTATAATTGATTAATAGTTAAACCTAACCCGGCTAATCCTTTATACCTGATTAGCCGGGTTTTACTCAAATATTTGATCATGAAAACCACAAAAACAATTCTTTTCCTGCTGTTATATTTCATTGGTTCAATTGTCTTTGCCCAGGGCACAGCTTTCGAGTATATCTCGAATGCGCATGAGGATGAACAATTGTTGGATTTGGTTGAAGACAACTCTTACAACGTGTATCTTAGTTTAGGAATCTTTAATCTGTCGATTGATAGTACTTCTTACGCAAAAATCTTAAAGCTCAATTTAACAGGAACGCTAATTACCCAAAATGAATTCAGTGTATCAGATAAGGATTATATAGGTGAAAATATCTTTTACTATGAAGATACTATTGCCCTTGTTGGAAGCTATTATAATAGGAACAATGAATACAAAGAAGCCGGTATTTCAGTTATCCGGATGGGTAGTAGTTTGAACTTTTTTGACAGCATTGTCTATTTCCTGCCCGATACAAATTCATCCAGATATGGTATCTATACCACGAAGCAGGCTGATGGCACCTACCTGATCGGTGGGTCGTCAAGGATAATGTCAAATGCGTATCAAAGCCCATTCATCTATCATGTAAACTCCAACTTTGACAGCATCAAGGCCAGGCACCTCACTGATCCATCCGAAAGCGGGGTGCTGAAATATCTTCGTTTGTTTGGAAACCAAAATTACTGGGGCATTAATTTGCTAAAGTTTAGCTATCAGCTATTTGACAGCAGCTTTAACTTGCTGTCTACCCAAAAGTTTCCTTTAAGTTTTACCGGAAATAATTCAGTGGTATGGGAAAGCGATACAAGTTTCTATCTAATGGGTAAGAAAGTTAATCCAGAACCTAGATACAACTTATGTGTCGTCAAACAATATGACCCCATAGATTCAAGTAACTTCAAACAGTTGATCTGGCATATATCTGATACAGTTGACTTTCCGGCTCTATGGAAAGGGATTGACTTAAAGCATCAGGATACCATTTATTTCGGAGGAACGCGTAACCTTGATATATACAATCCGTATTTTTCAACCCAACCCAGCTGGTTTATAATTGTTCAAACCGACAGCGCACTCAATGTACGGTGGGAAAAATTTTATGGTGGAGATGCATATTATACTATGACAAATGTTCTTGCTGCAAAAGATGGGGGCTGTTTCGTGGGCGGCACGCGTTTTGACTACTTGAATACTACTGAACTGCAACGCGATCTTGTTTTATTAAAAATAAACAGCGAGGGACTAATCGTAGGCAGCACTGCAACAGCCTCCCCACTGCTTAGTGAAGCCATCGTTTTTCCCAACCCGGGCAAGGACGAGATGCAGCTTAGGATTGCCCATCAGCACCCGATTTCGTTAGTTACTTTATTCGATTTAGGTGGAAAGATGGTGTTGCAACAACACATTAACGGACAGGATGCCGTCATGAACACCACAGGCCTTGGTGCTGGAACTTATATCTACGTAATCACCGCACAAACAGGGCTTCACGAAACAGGCAAATGGGTGAAACAATGATTGATCCTATTGTTGATATGGACTTTCACCGCATAGAATCATCCAGCTCCTCCCCGATAACTATGGTAAAATTGATTGTATTCGTAATTGCAAACTTATTGCTGTATGTCGTTTTCAGATTCGGCAGAATAGATATTTTTCTATTTTACGCTGGCGTTATCCCTTTTGTCTCTTACTATTTTTTGTGCAGCAGGTCAGCTGGGTTGTCACGATTTCGCATGATTGTAACTGGTTTCGTTGCTTTCACACCATCATTGATAGGGATGACAGTTGAGCTCTATATTTCAAATGATGGCTTATCGGGAAGCAGTTTGAAAAATTTCTTTCTTGGGATCTCAGGAACTATCTTGATTGGTCTTATTGCAGGCTGGCTGCTTTTTTTTGCAATTAGGAATAAAGGCATAAGGGATAGTTTATTTGCGGGAATAACATTATTGTTCGTGACCTCTTCAGTTGGAGCAATTGGTTGGTCCGTTAGATTGCCAGTAACCGGAGTCCTTTACTTGCTTGTTACATTTTATTTGATTCATAAATATAAGTATAAGGCATGGATGACTGGGGCTATTGTCTATTTGCCATTTTTTGTTCTAGGAACCTTAATTTCTAATTTATTTTTAGAGGCGCATTTCTTAACTGCTTATATTGATTTAGTTGTTCCAATATCCATATTTTTAGGTATGATCCTGGCAAGATTAGCGATGCTTCCGAATAGAGCTTATGTTATTTCTTACTCAGTTTTTTTGTTATCATTCTATTTGTTTAGTCATTTTGGCATGAAAGCATTGATATCTAATCGCTATAATGAAAGTTTAAATAAGTTTTGGATCTATGATGAAAATGCTTTTAGAAATATAGATATGGAAGAAATATTCGCTGATGTCCCAAAGCTTAATACCGATTATGAAATCTTTTTCTTTTATTTGAAAGATAGTGTAACGCATTATACTGCATTGAGATTTATTGATTCGATCAGAAATTCCATAGAAGAAAGCACCTCACTTATACTTGTAAGAATTTCTGAAAGTGAAGACAGATCATTTCTGAATACCAACAAAGATTTTTTGCCGCAGGAGAAGGGTGTTTATCAAATTGAGGTTGAAAGTGATAAGACAGAAATCATCGAGAGACTTTTGAATATACAAAGTTATCCACATATCAGCGTATTGAACGATTCTCTTAGGATACTATATAACGATCAATTGCTAAACAAACGGCAAAAAGATTTATTGGTAAGCAAAATATGTCGTCAAAGTGACCATTAATACCGCTCAACTCCATACTGGCTTATATTTCGTCAGGCTGTGGAATGGAAGTAGCTGGCAAATCGGGAGGTTGGTGGTGCAGTGATTGTTTAATTCCAATCCCTTGCCGGATCGGTGTTTACGATAACAAAATCTAGTTTCTTTCGGGCAAGGTCCACCTTTTTAACCCTGATCGTTACCGGATCGCCCAGCCTGAACACTTTTCCGTGACTCTGACCAATCACCTGATAGTTGTCTTCATCGAGGTAGTAATAATCTCCCGGCATCTCGTTGTAACGCACCATGCCTTCACATTTGCTGCCTTTCAGTTCGACAAAAATGCCCCACTTGCTCACGCCTGATATCTGTCCATCGAACATCTTTCCGATCTTATCCATCAGGTATTCGGCCTGTTTGTACTTCACCGATTCGCGTTCCATTTCGGCTGCCCGACGTTCCATTTCCGAAGCATGTTGGCAAACAGGCTCATAGTCTTCCTCTTTCACCGAAGGTTTGCCTTCGAGGTACTTCTCGAGCAGCCGGTGCACCATTAAGTCGGGATAGCGCCTGATGGGAGAGGTAAAGTGGGTATAATAAGGGAAAGCCAAACCGTAATGCCCGATGTTTTGTGTGCTGTATTCGGCTTTGGCCATAGTGCGGATGGCAACCGTTTCAATGAGGGATTTCTCCCCTTTCCCTTCCACCGCTTCAAAAAGTTTGTTGTATGAAGTAACTAAGCGTTGCCGCGAGCTGATGTTCATCTGGTAACCCAGCTTGGAAACAAACTGGACAAAAGTATTCAGTTTCTCAGGGTTTGGTTCGTCGTGTATCCTGTAAATGAATGTTTTGGGTTTCTTTTTGCCCTCGGGTTTGCCAATATGTTCGGCTACCCTTTTGTTGGCCAGCAACATAAAGTCTTCGATGAGCATATTGCTTTCTTTCTGCACTTTCACGAAGGTGTCGATGGGTTTGCCATTGGCATCAAGGATAAACTTTACCTCTTCGGAGTGGAAGTTGATGGAGCCACTGGCCATTCTCCTTGCCCTGAGCTTGACAGCAAGGCCATTGAGCAGCAGCAGTTCTTCTTTCAGGTCGCCATCGCCACCTTCGAGTATGGTCTGCACTTCGTCGTAGTTAAAACGTCTTACCGATCTGATCACGGTTTTCCCAAACCATTCGTGAACGATTTCAGCCTCGCTGTCAAGCTCAAAAACAGCAGCAAAACAAAGTTTATCCTCGTTTGGCCTGAGTGAACACACCATATTCGATAGCTTCTCGGGCAGCATGGGAATAACACGGTCGACAAGGTAAACTGAGGTGCCGCGCTCCTGCGCTTCGGCATCGGTGGCGGAGTTTTCGGGTACATAATGCGACACATCGGCAATGTGCACGCCCACTTCCCAATGGCCGTTTTCGAGTTTCCGGAGCGAAAGAGCGTCGTCAAAATCCTTGGCATCGGCCGGATCAATGGTAAGGGTGGTAATTTCCCTGAAATCCCGCCTTCTGGCCAATTCTGCCTCGCCGATCACATCACTGATAGCTTCGGCCTGACGTTCAACTTCGGCGGGGAATGAAAGCGGGAAACTGTGTTCGGCCAGAATCGATTGCATTTCTACGTTGTTCTCTCCGGGTTTGCCAAGCACATGGATCACTTCGCCAAAAGGATTTTTCGACTGCTCGGGCCATTCGGTAATCCTGACGATGACTTTTTCGCCATTCTTCGCCTTGTTCAAAGCCGATTTGGGCACGAAAATGTCAACGGCCATGTTCTGGCTGTCAGGGATCAAAAAGCCAAATTCCTTGCCCACCTCAATCACACCCACATAATCGGTTTTGTTGCGTTTGATGATTTCAACAATCTGTCCTTCAGTCTTGTGGTTTTTCCGCTTGGGAAAAAGCATCACCTTCACCAGGTCTTCGTGAAGTGCCTGTGCAGTGTTGTTGGGGCCGATGAAAATGTCTTCGCCGCCCTTGTCGGGGCTCACATAGGCTTTTCCGGTGCTTTTCATATCCACTTTTCCGGTAACAAAGTCCTTCTTTGTGGCATATTCACCCAGCGCTTTTTTGCTAAGCATAAACCTGAAGGGCTTATCCTCGCTGAGCTGCCCGCTTTTCTTCAGCTCTTCGAGTATGTTGGCGATAAGGTCTTTCCCGGCCTTGTCCTTTACTCCCAGCAGCTTTGCAACTTGTTTGTAATTGTAGGCTTTGAACGGATTGGCACCAAAAATACTCAGTATGGTATTGGTGAAGGTGTCCTTTTTGCCGGTTCCGGCTTTCTTGTTTCTGGGCATGGAGTGGCTGTTTTGGCAAAGGTAAGCAATGTTGGGCTGTGTTGTTCTTTTAGATTGTGTTCCAAAACCCTTATGGAGTATTGTCTAAAGCGTTTTCTTCCAAATACTTGTTTGTTACAACCTGAAACTTAACGGGTATGGTTTTGAGCCAAAAAGGATGTACATTTCATCCCGATTTGCACTTTTATGCTGCGAAGCCTGATGCAAACGCAAGTTTTTATTAACCGGGACCAACACACAGAACACATGAAAAAACTGTATCTGGCAATTTTATGTTTTGGGTTTTTGCTCATGGCGAAACCTGATGTCAGTGCCTGCACGGGCATTAGTCTGAAATCAAAGGACAACGGGGTTGTTGCTGCACGAACTGTTGAATGGGCGCTGAGCGATGCCCGCCACAACCGCATCCTGATTGTGCCGCGAAACAAAACTTTTCAGGCACTTACACCCAAGGGTGCAAACGGAAAGAAATGGAATGGTACATATGGTTTTGTCAGCCTGACGGCCTATGGCGAAAACTTTGGCCCCGATGGCATGAACGAGGAAGGCCTTTATGTGGGACTGTATTATCTTCCGGGATTTACAAGCTATGCTGCCTATGAACCTGACAAAGCTGCTCAATCCATGAGTGTGGGCGATCTGATGCAGTGGATACTCTCGTCCTGCAACAGTGTGAAGCAGGTTAAAGATTCTCTGGACAAACTGATTGTGGTGCAGGTGGACAACAAATCATTCGGTGGGGCCGAACTGCCTTTTCATTTCAAAATTGCCGATCCGACAGGCGCTTCGCTGGTTATCGAGTTTGTAAACAATGGCGAGAAGCGTTTATATGAGCCGTTGCTTGGGGTGATTACCAATGCGCCCACCTACGACTGGCATATGATCAACCTGCGCAACTACCTGCAGCTTTCGGCCGATCCGCAAAAACCCATTCAGGCGGGCAACATCAGTCTTTCTCCGCTGGGTGCGGGTTCGGGTTTGATGGGCCTTCCGGGAGACTACACACCCCCTTCGCGGTTTATCCGTGCCATGGCGCTTACCGCCTCCGCCAGGCCACTGGCCACAAGCACGGATGCTGTGGTGGAATCGTTCAGGATACTCGATAATTTCAACATACCCCTTGGAGCCCATGTGCCGGCAAAGAAAATACCCGGCGATATTGTCAGCGCAACCCAGATCACCACTGCCTGCGACCTGAAGGAAAAGGTGTTCTATTTTCACACCATGTGGAACCGCATGATCCGTAAAATTGAATTGGGCAGTATTGATTTTTCGGTGATCAGCGAAACCATTATTGAGGACGATATAGATAAATTAAACAATATCAGCAACATAACGCCCATTGTGCCGCTCAATGAATCTGATAAACTCGAAGCTACTTCCGAAGACACTTTGCCCGGTGTAAAATGCAAGTCGAATGCAGGATACCTCTGGTCGAAAGCAAAAAACAGGTGCATCAGAACTTTTGAGGATGGTTCGCCATTTTCGGAATACAACAAAATGACCGGTTCGGCCAACTCAAAAAAGGTAGCCTTCATTGTCCTCTCTGACGACAGAAGTGTGGCCGAAATATTTTTTCCTGATTCCGATCTTTCGTTTGTTTTGCTGGCGATGCCCGAATCGCAGGTGGATATCATGCCGGTGATTTACGAAAACAGCCTCGAAAGGCTTCAGATAAGGCATTACCGCGATTATTTCCACCTGCTTCTGAGGGATGAGATCAGGTTTGTGCAGGGGTTTAATATTGAGAACGGGCTGTTCAATAAACTTTTACCGCAATAGTTTTAATGTGAAGAGGTTTTTGGCCAAACCAAAAGACGATACCTTAATTTGTAATCATTCTAAATTATTTTCTAAAGACCCATCAGTCAAAATGATGTCAATATTATTTAGAAAGATTATAAATAACAAAGACCGAAAAAGTTGTTTTTCAGTGGTTTAATCATGGCATAGAGTCCGATCAATTGAAACAAAACCGTAATTTTGTCTGCATGTTCATAAAGATATAGATATGAACATATGTAGTTCAACCTGATGAGATGAGGATGAGAACAACAAGAAGACAGTTTATAAAAGTATCTGCCCTTGGTGCAGGCAGTTTGGCAGTTGCTGCTTCGACCCTCAAATGGTCGGCTGCTTCAAGCCTGTTTGCAGGCGCTGATGCGTCCCAGGCTTTCACACGCAGCCCAACATATTGTGAAGTATGTTTTTGGCAATGTGCTGGTTGGGTGTACAAGGACAATGATGGCAGGATACAGAAGATTGTGGGCAATGATGAGGACCTGCATTGCAACGGGCGTTTTTGTCCACGCGGCACCGGTGGAGTAGGCATGTATCATGATACCGACCGGCTGAAAACACCCCTGATCCGCACGGTAGTTGATGGAGAGGAAACCTTCAGGGTAGCCGGCTGGGACGAAGCGCTTGATTATATTGCTGCCAGGATGAAGGAAATTGCCTCCAGATACGGCCCTGAATGCGTGGCTTTGTTTACTCATGGTTCGGGTGGTGCACACTTTGGGCATATGCTCAAAGCTTTTGGCTCGCAGTCCATTACCGCACCGTCTTTTGCCCAGTGCCGTGGCCCGCGCGAAGTTGCTTTCCTAACCACTTTTGGCGACATTGTGTATTCTCCTGAACGCACCGACATACGCGACACCAAATGTTTGGTACTCATAGGTTCCCATCTGGGCGAGAATATGCATAACGGGCAGGTACAGGAAATGTCGGATGCCATTGACAAAGGCGCCACCATTATCACTGTTGACCCACGCTTTTCGACAGTTGCCGGAAAATCAAAGTTCTGGCTTCCCATCAAGCCTTCGACCGACATGGCTTTGCTTCTGGCATGGATTCATGTACTTATTGAAAACGGATGGTACGACAAGGAGTATGTTGAAAGATACACTTATGGCTTCGAAGAGCTCAAAGCGCATGTGAAACCCTTCACCCCTGAATGGGCTTACGGGATCACAACCATTGACCCGCATGTGATCAGGCAAACCGCCAAGGAGATGTTCAATGCATCCCCGGCGGTGATTATTCATCCCGGCAGGCACGTTACCTGGTATGGAGACGATACACAACGCCTGCGCGCAGTGGCTATACTGAACGCCTTGCTCGGCTCATGGGGCCGAAGGGGCGGTTTTTATAATCCCGAAAAGGCAGAAGTGCCCGAATACCCCGTGCCTCCCTTCCCTCAGCCCAAGCGGATGCCTACCGAGGCCTATGAAGGCAAATATACCCTGGCTAATGAAGTGGTGAGCAATGGATTGTGCGAGGCTACCATACCAACGACAGATAAGTCGTGCAACTTCAAAATCTGGTTTGTAAACGGAACCAACCTGATGGCGGCACTGCCCGATCAGGAAACAACACTGAAGGCCATTGACGCACTCGAATTGATGGTGGTTATTGATACCATGCCTACCGAAATAACGGGATATGCTGATGTAATCCTGCCCGAGTGCACCTTCCTTGAACGCTATGATATGTTGCGGAAATCGCCACACCGCGAGCCCAATATAGCTCTGCGGATGCCTGCCACCGAACCCAAATACAACAGCAAACCGGCTGACTGGATGGCTCGCGAACTGGGCATCCGGCTCGGCCTGGAAGCCTGGTTCCCCTGGAACAATATTGAAGAAATGCTCGATTGGCAACTGAAACAGATAGGGTCTTCGCTCGAAGAAATGAAAAGAATTGGTGTGAAAAAGTTTCCCAGAACGGCCGACGATCTTTATTTTGCCCCGGGCGAGGACATAAGTTTTAACACCAATACCGGTAAGATCGAGTTATATAGCACCGATATGGAGAATGAAGGTTTCAACCCCTTGCCGGTTTATACCCCTCATGAAGAACCACCGGAAGGTTTCTACAGACTGATTTACGGCCGCGCACCCATGCACACCTTCAGCCGCACGGCCAACAACCCCAACCTCACCGACCTGATGGACGAGAACACCTTGTGGGTAAACCCGAAAGTGGCCAAAATGTGGGGACTTAAATCCGGGCAGTATGTAAAACTGAGTAATCAGGACAACAAAGTTTCCACATTTTCGATCCGTGTACGTGTAACAGAACGCATTCGCTGGGATAGTGTGTATATGGTGCATGGTTTCGGGCACAACAACACCAAACTGAGCCGTGCGCATGGCCGCGGGGTGAACGATACCGAGCTGATTACAAGGGTTAAAATTGATCCGGTGATGGGCGGGACAGGGATGAGGGGCAATTTTGTCACTTTTGTCTTTGATACCGATGGAAAGGAGGCTGCTGTATGAGGTACGCCATGGCCGTAGATACCAAAAAATGTGTAGGCTGCAGCGATTGTGTGGTAGCCTGCCAGACAGAAAACAATGTTCCTATTGGTTATTGCCGTGATTGGATTGTTGAAGTTACAGACGGCACATATCCGCAGCTGGAACTCGAGATCCGGTCGGAGCGATGCAACCATTGCGACAACTCGCCATGCGTGCGCTGCTGCCCCACAGGGGCCAGCCACTACAGCAAAGGCGGAACAGTATTGGTTACCCCTGATGAATGTATCGGTTGCGGGGCTTGCATTGCCTCATGCCCATACGATGCCCGCTTTCCGCATCCCGACGGACATGTGGATAAATGTACTTTCTGCCTTCACAACAGGGTCGAAAAGGGGTTGAAGCCTGCCTGTGTCAGTGTTTGCCCGACCAAATGCATGTATTTTGGCGACCTGGACGACCCCAACAGCGAAGTATCCGTAGTGCTGAAAAAACGCAAATGGAAAACCCTGATCCCTGAAGCCGGGACACGCCCACAGCATTACTTCCTGATTTGACAAACCCTTCAGATAGAACAACATGAGAGAAGAACTTATTGTTAGCGGGCGCATGAACCATTTGGTTGACCCTAACCTGCATATCTGGCATTGGCACATTCCACTATATTTGTTCCTGGGCGGCCTGGCAGCAGGAATTTTGTTTTTTGCCTCGCTCTACACCATTTTGGGTAAAGAAAACGAATACCGAACAGCGGTAAAGATTGCCCCTTTTATTACACCATTTATTCTGATTATCGGCTTGATTGCGCTGTTTCTCGACCTGAATCACAAATTGTATTTCTGGAGGCTATACACCACCATTCGCTTGGAATCGCCCATGTCGTGGGGTGCCTGGACCCTTATGGTTGTTACTCCGATTTCCTTTATCTGGTGTGCCCTGAACATTCGTGAGTTGTTCCCCCGCTGGAAATGGCCACATAGTTTACTTGATACCGCTGAAGCTTTTTTCCGGAAAAACATCAGGACACTTTCCTGGATTTTGCTGATTTTCTCATTGATCCTCGGAGTTTATACCGGTATATTGTTTTCGGCATTTAACGCACGGCCTTTGTGGAACACCTCCATACTTGGGCCATTGTTTCTTGCTTCGGGTCTTTCGACCGGGGCAGCCGTCATCATTTTCATGAGTAAGTCGCACCGGGAGCGAATGGTGTTTGCGCGTATTGACCTGATGTTGATCGGTATAGAAATATTTTTGATTGTTCACATGTTTATGGGTTTTTTAGCCTCAACTCAGGTGCATATTGATGCTGCATCGCTGTTCCTTGGCGGACCATATACTACGCCTTTCTGGCTGTTTGTGGTAACTCTAGGTCTTGTCATTCCCGCTGTGCTCGAGTTTCTTGAACTCCGGGGATTCAGGGTGCCCCATCTGATTGCCCCCACCCTGGTGATCATTGGTGGGTTTATTTTCAGGTTTATCATTGCTTATGCCGGTCAGGAAAGCAGATGGCTTTATTAGCTGTAACAAAAATAAAAGATCATTTAGATACAGACATTTAGAAAACAATTGAACGTCTTATGGAAAAGAAAACTGTGAAACCTTATATGAACCCATACCTGGCAGGAGTCTTGCTGGGTTTGGTGGTGCTTGCAGCCAATGTTATTTCGGGCAGGGGGCTGGGGGCAAGCGGCGCAGTCAAAAGTGCTATCGTTGCCAGTGTGGAAACCATAGCCCCGGCACATGCCGAAGCAAAAACATTTTACAACAGCTATGGAGAAGCTCATGGAAGCAATCCCTTGAATTCGTGGCTGGTGTACCAGATGCTGGGGGTGGTTGTTGGCGGATTCCTGTCAGGCATCATCAGCCACAGGCTTACATGGAAGGTCGAACACAGCCCAAAAATAACCTCCCGCAGGCGCCTGATTTTTGCGTTGGCAGGGGGGATATTGTTTGGTTTAGGCTCGCAATTCGGGCGGGGCTGCACCAGCGGATCGGCACTTAGTGGGATGGCGGTATTGTCGCTTGGCGGATTTATTTCCATGGCGGCCATATTTGGCACTGCGTTCATGCTGGCTTATTTTTTCAGGAAATTATGGATTTGAGTATTCATCGCTTTAATTGATCAATGATATGGGACCATTAGTTGTTTATGAAGTAATTACAGAAAACACCAACCTGTTTCTGGCATTTTTTATTGGCATTGGCTTTGGATTTGTCCTTGAGCAAGCCGGATTTTCTTCGAGCCGCAAACTGGCAGGTATGTTTTATGGTTATGATACAGTTGTGTTAAAGGTGTTTTTCACAGGGGCAATAACTGCTATGCTTGGGCTGCTGTTTTTCAGCTTGTTTGGCTGGGTTGATCTCAGCCTGATCTATGTAAACGAAACCTTCGTTCATTCTGCCATACTGGGCGGGGTGGTCATGGGTGCCGGTTTTATCATGGGCGGCTTTTGTCCTGGAACCAGCTTTTGTGGCGCAGCTATAGGAAAAATTGATGCCTGGGTGTTCATCATAGGCCTGTTTATTGGCGTATTTATTTTTGGAGAAGGATACAGCCTGTGGGAAGATGTTTACAAAGCCGGATTTTTAGGAAGCCCGAGAATCTCAGAGTATTTTGGTATCTCTGAAGGTCTAACGGTGTTGCTGGTGATTATTGCCGCAGCATTTATGTTTTGGGGAGGCGAGTGGGCCGAAAAAAAATTCCCACGCGAAGATTATTAATTACGAAACTTAATTTTTTCCGACTATGAAAACCTTTGAATTTTCGCCCAGGCTGCTCACTACAGCCCTGATCCTGATGCTCGGGCTTATCATTGCCGCTGTTCCGCGCAACACAACCACGCCTTTCAAACTCACCGCCGAACAAATCCTTGATGAAATAAAGAGCGGCACACAATATCTTGAACCCGAACAAATAGCTCAGATGATCGTGGAGAAGGAACCTACCCTCCAATTGATTGACGTGCGTCCGGTAACAGAATTTGAAAAGTTCAGCCTTCCGGGTGCCATCAACATCCCTATTGACAATATACTTGCTGCGGAATTTGTGGACGTATTAAATCAGGACATCATGACCAACGTTTTCTATTCCAATGGCACTACTCAGGCCAATGAAGCCTGGATGTTGGTGAGGCAATTGGGATATGAAAACAACTATGTGCTGCGTGGGGGGCTCAACTACTGGGCCGAAGCGATCCTTAATCCGGAGCGGCCTGCCTCAACCAGTCCCGATGATGAACTGGCCCGATACGACTTCCGGATGGGCGCCAGCCAGGCGCTTGGTGGTGGCGGACTTGCGCCATCTGAAAGCAAACCCGCTACAACAACACCTATCCCGAAACCCAAACCTCAGGGCAAGAAAAAAGCAGTGGCCGGTGGTTGTTCATAGTTTTGAATGCTTTTGGATCTATGCAAACTTCAGACGCTTTACTGAGCAACCTATTTAATCAGTTTTAATCCCTCAGCGGCACTGCTGTCCGAGGGTTTTATCAGGAGTGCCTTCTGAAACATAATCCGTGCTTCACGAAGCTTGCCCAGCCGGTACTGCGTCCATGCCACCATAATTGCCGTATCGTAATCAAATGGGTATAGGTTAATTACCTTATCGAAGTATTTCAGCGCAGTTGCAAAGTCTTCCCGTTCATAAGCCATCAGACCTAACCTGTAGTTTGCCAGCGTGTTCATAGGCTCTGCTTTCAGAATTTCGTTGTATTGAACAGCTACTTGCTGCCACATTCCCAGCGATGCTGCCGGATTCACATATCCAAAACGTGCTTCTGCCGACAATGGCCTGATTTCGATACATCTTTGATAGTGGGCCAGCGACTCGGTGTGTCTCCCGTCAAGATACAACAGCCAGCCCAACCTCAGACTGATTTCGTAGCTGCCTTCCTGATACACTTTTTGTAATTCGTTGATGGCTTCTTTGTATTTGCCCTCTGCTTCAAAAGTGTAGGCATTGGCAAATGCCTTCAGCTGGCTGTCGAAATCCTGTGTGTTTGCTGTGGTTGAAAACAACAGCATGATGATCCATAATCTTGTTTTCAGAAAATCCATTTGATTCCTCCTGTTAGTGTATGTGTTTGTATGGTGTATTCTTTGGTGGTCATGCCTGCCTTTTCAGTGTCGTAGCTGTAGTATTTATGGTTGAGGTTCTGAAAGTGGTGACGCAGGCTCAGCTGCAACTTGTTTGTCAGGATGATGGTACACACGGCTTCGGTACGCAATTGTGGTTCATCGGGACTGTTAAACACCAGATAGGCCGACTGATCGGCAAAACGCCCTGCCTGACCGGAAGTCAGGCTTGCTTCGAGCCAGACAGGCCCCAATAGCCTGCCGCCCGCACTTTGTTTGAAAACGATATTGTTTGCACCTTCAGTGTGCAGCAGCGCAACACGCGTGTGGGTGTAAAAATTCATGTTTCCGTATGGCATCAGCATGATACCGCCCTGCATCTGAAGTGTTTTCTGCCTGTAGGTTTCTGTGAGATAAACTCCTGCATCGCCTGTGATGATACCTGAATGCAGCCGTATTTCAGCTCCGGCTGACCAGTCAGTAAATTTATCTTCCTTGTTCACAAATGAATAAGTCCCCAGAGGCACCTCGATCATTGAAACTTCGCCGGTGGTAGTATTCACCCAGGCTGTATCGCTCCAGAAGCGTTCTTCCAGAAACCCCGCAGTGTAGGGTCGTTTAACCTGCATCAGGTGTGCTGATACCGTCAGACGCACTCGGGCTGAAGGCGCGTAATTTAGTTGGGTGTAAAAGGAGGTTTGACGGATCTTGTGGCTGTAAACGGTGTCAATTGCACGAGAATCAAGACGGTAATAATAACTGTCGAACCCGTCGCTGCTAATGATGGTATCGGTGACCGGCCATGATCTGAAATAAGCAAAACGGTTGTGTACTTCGGGATTCACCAGCTGGATGCCGGCATACAGGTTTATCCCGGGATAAAATTGCATCAACAGGCCTGCATCCGTGAAAAGGCCGGATTGGTACAACAGTTCTTCACCATAAAGGCTGTCGTTTCCCATCAGTTGTTGTGCTGACATGACTGATTCTCCCTGACGGGAAATATAACCTGCATCCACATGTGCTTCACGCAGCCTGAACCGACTACTTTTTTGTGTCTGTTTTTGGAGTGAGGGGGGCATTTTTCTGCACACGCTTCCGGCTTCCGTTTGTTTCAGAACGGCCTCAAGGGCATAATACTGCATCAACAGTGCGTAAGGGTCGTAAGCATTCATCCTGAGTGCTTTGTCAAACTCGCTTGCTGACCGGCTGTAGTTTTGGCTGTAGAAATATGCCGTTCCCAAACGTGTGCGCAGGTAAGGATAGTCAATGCCATCACGCAACATACTGTTTCCGAGACGGATAAGCCCGTCCCAGTCGCCCTGCAGGTACATGGCATAAGTGGCACTGTCGTTTGCCCTGAATCCCGTTTCGTTATTCATATCCTGACTGCGAACCGTTTGCAGGAACACCAGGAATAGCAATACTGACGAATATTTAACCGGTTTAATCAACACGTCTGTAGTTCTTTTGCGTTTCATCAACAATGACACTCAGTGAGACTAAACCGTTTTGGTCAGCTACGATCCTGTATGTCGTTTTTTTTCTGATTCTGCCAAAAGCTGATGAGGTAACTTCTGATTGAAGCACAACAGCAGATCCTTCGATAGTGTTTCGCGTTGGTCCCTGGGTATGTTTATAGGTAATGCCCAGAAAACGATAAAAGGGCGCGGCAAAGTCCTGAACGAACTTCAGTAAACGGTTGGGATATACCGAAAGGGTAATTTCTTCTTCCAGCCTTAGTGAGGGGCAATCTGCTGTCACTACCTGATAAGCAGCCAGATAGAATTGATAGAGCAGGCTTCTTGTATCCCCCTCGAAATGGGTGAACATAAACATGTCGTTTGGCCGCACAAACCATGCTTTGGCACCTGTCTCAAGGCACTTAAGGCAACTCTCGTTGAACGCATTTGTTTCCACCACCCAACGGTGTACTGCATCCGTAACATCTTCTTCCTCCCATATCAGTTCCTGACGCGGGATAAAATGAAATGCATTTCCAATCAGATGATGAGGTTGAATCGCCATTACCTGCTCCTTTATAGCGGGTTGATCGGAGGAATGGAAGATCAGTTTGTCCTTATCGCGGGTGACATAAGAAGCAAAAGGATAATCCAGGGTAGGGGAACCGATTTCGGCGGCTGATTGAAATTGAACATGCAAATGCGGATAGGGCGATCTGCCTGAGTTTCCGCAAGAAGCCACCTGTTCGCCACTCTTCACAAACTGGCCTTTTTGCACACACACACTTCCGTTTTTGAGGTGGCTCAGTTGCGAGAACAAACCGTTCGCATGGAAGATCACCACCGAATTTCCCCAGTTGTTTTTCAGGTTGGCATCGCCAACAGCATTATCCGGAATGCCGTCGGCAACCATGCTGATGTATCCGTCGGCAGGAGACAGCACCGGTTTGCCGAAACAATAATAATCTTCGGGTTTCGACCCGTCATTCTGGTAGGTAAGTCCGTCCTCATCTGTTATTTCAAAATCCCAGGCGTATTTCCACGACTCTTTATGCGTGTGTTGGCCGTTGACCCCCTGAGTCACCTGCCATGTGCCCCAGAAAGGCAATCTCAATGGAATTTTTCCCAGATGCAGCATCCTGTGCTGGTTCACCAGACTGCTGTAGAGGTTTTTCTCGGGGCTGAACTGCTGAAAAAGCACCAATCCGGGTTTTTGTAAATATCGTTCGCGCACCCTGAACTGATACAGCAACACCAAGACAACCAGATTGAACGGCAGCGAAAACACAGGCATCTGGAATATCTCCAGCACTGTTGTGCCGCTGAGTGTCAGAAACGCCAGTAATGGGATAGAGATGATCACCCACAGCAGAGAGTAGGCCGAAGGAACCAGAAAAAAAGCACCAATGGCAATGGCGGTAAGTATAAAATTGAAACCGATATAACTGTAGCTTAATTCAGTGAATGCAATTCCTGTAAAAAGGTAGAACAAATATGCAGCAGCAAACCCCAGTACTGAATACAGGAAAGCCAGTCTCGACCAGATCAGCAGCCCGATGGCTACCAGCAATCCGGCGAAGAGATGATACTGAAAAAAGATAGCCCCAAGCGACCTGAAATATGCTTTGACAGCCATAGGCCACTGCAGGTTGTTCGACCATTCGTAAAGTTGCAGCATGGGAGTTCCGCCCAGCGCATACATTTCGTTAAGGGTATAAATGCCTCTTTCGCTGATTTCCAGGTTTGGTATCTGACGGGTGCTCAGCGTAACGATCCAGATACCGGCCAGAAAGGGCAGGCTCAGATAGGGCAGCCCGTATTTTGACAGCATGCCCTCCAGAGCTACTGTGACGAAAAGTGTAAACAGGGCCACGAAAACAAGTACAATGAAAAACACAAATCCGGGCTCATAATACACCCCGAGACCAAGACCCACAAGCAGCGGGTTAAAACCATACAGGCCGCTGATAATCTGTTGCCTGCTGAGGCCCGACAGACTGGCGGCCAGATTGGCTGCCGCCACGGCGATAAAGCCGCTGAGTCCGGCATACAGGTCGAACAGGGTGACCAACATCAGCAGAATACCCATGCGGCTGTTCCGGGCAAAAAAGATTTGGGTGTAGCTGTTGCTGACACCCTGCCTGAATGTGAGCAGATAATCCCTCAGATTTTCGGTTGTCATAGTTCAAAGGTAGCAAGATGCGGCGGAATCTGCTCCATGCTGCTGAGGTTTGCAAGCACTTCGTTTTGACGGATTACGTGCGGATTGCCTTCGGTGTCAATCATGATGACTTTGGGCCGCAGTGTGATGAACTGCATCCACTGTGTCATGTTGTAGGCACCGACGGAATGCACCACCACATAATCGCCTTTGTTCAGCAAAGGCATACTGACGTTTTCGCGGATCACGTCTATGTTCATGCACAGCGGGCCGTACATAACGGTGTCTTCTGTGTAGGCTGTGAAGGGCTGTGCGGGTGAAATCCTGTGATCGTACCAGAAAGACGTAAACAACACGTTGACGCCGAAATCGACAATGGTGGTGCGTTTTCCGTCCGATAGTCTTTTGTTGGCAATCACGGTTCCAAGCAGCCATGCAGCATCGTCGATGAGGGCACGGCCTGTTTCGAGGATGAGCAGGGGCGGTGTTTTCGGGCGATAATCGCTGTTGATGAGTGCTGAACTGATGGCTTCAGCAAAATCATCAAAATGGGGATTGGTATCCTGTCCCGGAAGGTAAGCCCCTTTGAGTGTGTTGCGCGAAGCAAAACCGCCGCCCATGTCAATATATTTGATTTCGTGATCGTATTTCTGCTGTACCATACGGGCCAGTTGCGCCAGTTTGCTTGCTGCCACGGCATAAGCCGAAGGCGAAAGCATAAAAGTGCCTATGTGTGTGTGCAGACCCATAAGGTCCATATTGCCCGAATACATGATTTTGTTGAGCGCATCCCAGGCCTGTCCGTTTTCATAATTAAATCCGAATCGGTCCCACATCGGATAAACACCTGTGTCCATGTTTACCCTGATGGCTACCTTAGGGCGCTGACGGGTGGATCGGGCAATCTCCTGAAGCATATACAATTCTTCGAGGTGGTCGATATGAATCAACGATTGGTTGGTGATGGCTTTTTTCAGGTCTTCTTCTGTCTTGTCAGGGCCGTTGAAAATGATTTTGCTTCCTTCAACGCCATTACTGATGGCTTTGTCGTATTCGAAACCGCTCACTACTTCGGCCCAGGAGCCTTCCTGATGATACACATTGCATACCGCACTCAGGTAGTTTGTTTTGTATGACCAGGCAAACTGAACCCTGGGATATCTGGTTTCAAAAGCCTGACGAGCCTGTTTGTAAAGTTTCCTGATTCTTTTTTCCGAAATCACAAACAAAGGCGACCCGAAACGGCTGATAAGTTCACCCACGGCGATATTTTCGATATGGGTAACGGCTTCAAAATTGCTTCGTCCGCCGAATTTAGCGGGCATATTGCTCTCAAGCCTTTTAATGACGGGTCGCTCGTATCTTTTTTTTGTAGTCATGAATATGTATTTTATAGTTCTCCTTTTGTTGAAATTTGCTCAAATGCAGCCAGATCCACGATCATATCCCACGAATAGCGGACGAACATTTTACCGACCTCGTAGTGTGTGAAAGGATCCGTAGGCCAGCCCATGGCGAGCCGGGCCAGAGCTTCGGGTATGTTTTGTCCGACACCAACAGCAAGATAGATCCATGCCGGAATGCGTGGGTTGATTTCGAGCAGGAAATAGTTTCCCGACTTATCCTTCATCAGCTCAAGCTCATATGGGCCACGCCATTTGGTTTCGCGGACAAATTGTGCATTCAGGGCCAAAGCTTTTTTATCGTCGATCGAAATGCCTCCCCATGCCTTGCCTTTGTCGGTGATATATTGTTTGCGCATGGGAACGGCCGCCACAACTCCGCCTTCGCCATCGCCAAGTCCGGTAACATTGTATTCGGTGCCGTGCACAAACTCCTGAATGATGATGGGCAGGCCCCATTTGGCCGAAATACGGTTAAAATGCGCCTTCACCTGTTCGTGGTTATATGCCAGTGAGGCATCATAGTATTTTCCCTTGACCACCAGAGGCCAGCCATATTCGCGGTCGAGCGACAAGGTTTCGTTGGCCGTGTACACTGCTTTTGAACGCGGAACGCTCAATCCGTATTTCTCGCCAAATGCAGGCAGATTGACCTTATGCCGTTCTTCAAACTGTGCCAATGTGGGCAAAAAAGTGTGTATGCCCATTTTTTTCAACCGGGGTGCAAGCTTGATGAAAGAATACAGTTCGGAGTCGAAATTGGGGATGATCAGATCGGGTTTCTCCTGTTGATGAATGTATTGAAGCCGCTCCATCAGGGCGTCCATTCCTGACGAAGGATAAGGAATGGAATAGGT
This sequence comes from Bacteroidales bacterium, assembly GCA_024710405.1. Lineage (GTDB taxonomy): Bacteria > Bacteroidota > Bacteroidia > Bacteroidales > F082 > UBA6192. Next base: position 151,385 of record JANJUV010000005.1, on the reverse strand, counting down.
TTTGCTCACAAGATCGCGCATATAGATGCCCGGTTCCAGCGATTCGTACGACAGGCCTATGATACGGCAGCTGAAGCTTTCGGCTTCAAGCAGACCCCTGATCACCGCCACGCCCGGACCGGGACTGTCGATGGCGTTAAGCCCGGTGACCGCAATGGTCAAATGGGGCTTATTCGTCTTCATGTTCAAACAAATGATATTGTCTCGCGGTTTCAATAAAATCGGTCAGGTCGCGCTCAAGTGTTTGGCTGTCTGTTTGATAGTTCTCGCCCATGTGGTTCAGAATAGACTCTTTGTCGTGGCCCTGTCGCAGCAGGTTCAGGATTTCAAGCCCGCTGGGGTTGGCCGAAAACGACTCGCCGCTTGAAGGATTAAATATGAAGCCGTTTTCACTTACGGCTATGTTTTTCTTGATCTTCATGAATACACAGATTGGATTTTTTCGAATTGCAAGATTAACGCGCTTTGTCGGAGACAAGTGTACAGAATTTTCAGTTTATTGTTCAAAATTATATGCACTGTTGGATGCAGGAAAAACCAATATGTTTATTTCTTACCCGAATATTCTCATTCAGATCAGTGCGTCTTCAATTCGCCTTAGGAAAGCTCGGCTCCCCTTCTTTCGTGTTCGGGAAGCGTTTTGTATTCTGTAACCGAATAACCCGTAATTTGTCTGAACTGTGTGGACAGATACTGAACGCTGCTGTAACCCATGCTGTAGGCTATTTCACTCAGGCTCAGTTCGCCCTGCTGTACAAGCTCTTTTACCTTCTCGATACGCTGCAGAATGATATATTTCTCAAGCGTGATGTGCTCGTGCTTCGAAAACAGGGTTGAGAGATAGGAATAGCTCCTGTCGAACCGGCTTACGAGAAAGTCAGAATTGCGCACCATTGCATTAAAGGTTGAATGGTGAACCAGATCGATCACCACTCTTTTGATTTCTTCGACAAGCTTTTTGTCATGGTCGGTTACTTCATCAAAACCTTCATCCGACAATATTTTACGTATGGCAGTGAGCGATATCGCTGAAGGGTCAAACGCAACCGTGATGTCGCCCAGTTTTCCTTTCACCATTTCCACCTCATATGATTCAAGTATCAAACGTATGAGCTTCAGACTGCTGTCGCACAACATATTGCGCAGTATAAACCGATGCTGGATTCTGTTGGGCAAAATGTACTGAATTGTCGTAGGACAAATGTACTCATTTCATGCTTTGACTACAGATATGCTTTACTGTTCCTGATCGAACATTGTTTGTTCATGCCTGTTTGTATGATTATGATCCCAAACGCAGCAAAAGAGTCCGGCCTTCTTCTGCAAAAGTGTATTTTTGCGGCCAATTGGCAGCCATGATGAAAAAATACCGGAATCTTCTGCTTATGCTGTTCCTGCTCCTTTTTGGAGGGTATTATATTTCATCATCATTTTTTTATCACACCCACACCATCAACGGGGTGCGGCTGATGCATTCGCATCCTTATGGTAACGACCACGAAGGCCACGGGCACAGCAGCGAAGAGCTTGTTTTTTTTCTGGTTCACGCGCTAACCATGACCTGGCTGCTGGCCGAAGCATTAGCGCTTGTTTTCCTGCATTCGGGGCGTCAACTTCCTCTAAGCGAATTAATCCAGATTAGACTCTTTTCCTGCACCATTGCCGCCCTGCCTCCACGAGGCCCTCCGGCCTGAACCGTAATCTGGTTCATATAGTTTTTTCCTTATCCATTTGATTTATAATATTTTACACATGAGAATAAGTGTTTTATTCACGATAATATTATTGTTTGCAAATCTGATATCACCTGCTCAGCGCAAAACCGATGCTAACATTGTGGGCCATGTGGTTTCAGGAGACGAACACCTGCCTTTTGTCAACATAGCGGTAAAAGGCACAACCATCGGCACTGCAACCGACCAGACCGGTCACTACCACCTGATCAATGCGCCTGTGGGGCAGATTACGCTTGTGGCCACCCTGCTGGGATACCGCACTGCGGAGATCGTAGTAGTTACCGAAGCAGGACGTACAATTGAAATTAATTTCGAGCTCGAAACGGATGTGCACAAACTGGATGAGATTGTGGTTACAAGCAGCCGGGATGCCGTTCGAAGGAGCGAGAGTTCCATGATCGTGAGCAGCATCGGGCCACGCATGCTCGAAGCGGCGCAGGCCACCAGCCTGAGCGAGGGCATGAATTTCGGCACGGGACTGCGCACGGAAAACAACTGCCAGAACTGTGGTGTAACACAAGTGCGCATGAATGGCCTCGAAGGCTCTTATTCACAGGTTCTGATCAATGGCCGTCCGGTATTTAGCGGACTGGCAGCAGTCTATGGCCTCGAACTTATTCCGGCCGGTATGATCGAAAAAGTGGAAATAGTAAGGGGAAGCGGTTCGGTGCTCTACGGCGGAAACGCCATTGCAGGAACAATCAACCTGCGCCTGAAAGATCCGGTCTTCAGAACCTATGAAGCCGGTGCCGGAACAGCCCTGACAGGTGTCGGATACAAAAACACAGCATTGGACAACAATGTGCATTTTAACACCGCTCTTGTTTCGGATGACTACAAAAGCGGACTGTCGGTATTTGGCTTTCACCGAAATAAACAGGCTTTTGATGCCAACGATGACGGCTTCACCGAACTGCCCCTGATGAAAAACACCACCTTGGGTGCCCGTTACAACCAACGGATTGGCTACAAAGGCAAACTGACAACAGAGTTGTTTCATGTGAATGAATACCGCAGGGGCGGAAACCGGCTTGATGCTCCCGAACACACCGCCGACATTGCCGAGTCGCTTCGCCACAGCATCGTTTCGGCCGGCATAACTTACGAATTGTTTGTCAGGGGCAACGATTTATTGAGCCTGTACACCTCAGGCCAGACGGCTGACCGTGAATCCTACTTCGGCGCGCAACAATCGCTGAAAGACTATGGCCGAAGCAACGACTTCACCCACCATAGCGGAGTGCAATACAAACTTTCCATAGGCCGCAACAGCCTCATCGTCGGATTCGACCACACCGGAAGTATGCTTCTGGACAAGCGTCCAGGCTACCCCGACCCCGAAAACGCCACCATTGTTAACGACAGTATCACGAGCGTGCCTTATGCCGAAGAAGTGGTTCAGGCTGACCAACGCACCGCCACCAGCGGGATGTTTGCCCAGATCGAGCATTGGATTGGTGCAGTGCGGCTCTCGGCCGGTGGTCGTCTCGACAATTACAGCATCAACGATCTGAGGCCGGGAGGCGATGATGTGTCGCAACTTGTGTTTGTCCCCCGTATTGCCGCGCTATATTACCTGAACGATTTCTGGCAGTTCAGGTTGTCGTTCGGACAGGGATACAGACCGCCTCAGATATTCAACGAAGACCTTCATGTGGAATCCTCGGGTTCGCGAAGGGTGGTGTACCGCAATGCACCGGGCCTCGAGCAGGAAAAAAGCAATAGTTTTCTGGCGTCGGCCGACTTCGGAAAGAAGTTCGGAAGAACTAATTTTTCGCTGGTGGCAGAAACCTTCTTTACCTTGCTCAGTGATCCCTTTGCTTACGACATTGCGCCGCCCGATGCTGAAGGAACAGTGGTGTACACCCGCATAAACGCTTCGGCTGCGCATGTCGGCGGACTGAATCTGGAACTCAACCTGTCACCTGCTTCAAACCTGAGTTTCAGCAGTGGATTCACCGTGCAGCAAAGCCTTTATGACGAACCACAGGAACTCGGCCGGAAACGCTTCCTGCGCACTCCCGACACATACGGATTTGCGACATTGGAGTGGAAACCAGTCAAAAAGATTGGTTTTTCGGCAACCGGCCTCTACACCGGCTCCATGCTCATTCCTTATTACGGCTTGCAGCTTCCTGACCCCGAACAAGGTGAAATTCGCGAAAGCCAGCCATTTTTTGATGCCGGCCTGAAAGTCGCCTATAATATGCGTACAAACGGAACCAATATCCAATTATTCGCCGGAGTTAAAAACATATTCAATTCCTATCAGTCTGACTTCGATTCGGGAATCGACCGTGACCCGGGATATATCTACGGACCAGCCAGCCCCAGAACCCTAACCTTTGGTTTCCGACTGGGTAATATGTTGCAATAGTCAAATATTACAAAATAAAGAGGATGGATCATGCGTCCATCCTCTGTCGATCCTCATAAACAGGATGCCGGTTCGTTGCTCCGGCAATTCCGATTTTCTGTATTAGTCTTTTTTCCGGCTGTCGGCTCTTTCAACCAGATAATTGGCCACCAGTGCAATGCCTCCGAAAAGGAAAATCATCGAAAAATATGATACCTCATCGTTCAGTTCGGTCTTTACATCGAGTATGTTGCCAAACAACACACCCACGGCTATCCCGATGAACAACATGCCAAACTTCAGGGTGATGTTGCTGAATTTTTTGCTGTCGGCAACAAAAATGGAGGCGTCAACACCTTTTTCCATCATGGTGAGTCTTTCACGGCGGCGGATAAACAGGTAAAAAACTCCGAAGATTGTTCCGAAAACAATGCCGGTAATAAAAACAGGGGTAAGTTCGATCATGGCTATATGGGATTTAATTTGCCCTTTTGACGCAAACTCCGGCAATCGGTTACACATCCATGCTGTTAACTGATATTTTTATTACGTTTATTCGGCATAGATGACGTGCAGTACCACCTCTCCAACCATACCAAGTGTCTTTGGATCAATTTGTTCCGTGTTATCATTCATCGTATGCCAGTGTTCAAAAAACGAACCATTGGGGCTTCCTGTGTCGAGGTGGATGATGTTGATCATGGGGATTCCGGCAATCCTGTTCACCGGAAGGTGGTCATCGGTGATAGGTGGGCCGGGTTTGTTGACGAAATAATCTCCATATCCCAGATTGAAGGCCGTACGCCAGGCTTTATCGAGCACCCATGAAGCATACTGTTGCGAGAAGTATTCCCTTGGAAAAACGGCTCCCTTTGCTCCGACCATATCGAGCAGAATCCCAAAACGTGCATGGTATCCTGTGGTGTGTGGATTGCGTGCCCAGTGCTGTGAACCGAGTGCCCAGAAATCGTCATCACCCTGTTGACGCTCATCTGTCGGCGGGCCATAATCTTCCAGATCGAAAAACACTATGTCAACACCGAGTGTTTCTTTCAGAGGCTGAAGGCTAAGCTGCCGGGCCACTTCGAGCAATACACCCACTCCGCTGGCACCGTCATTGGCTCCGTCGAAGGGCGTCCGGTGGAAGGTCGGGTCGGGGTCGTGGTCAGCATAGGGTCTTGTGTCCCAGTGTGCGGCCAGCAAAATCCTTTTCGTGGCCAAGGGGTTGAATGCGGCTATTATATTGATTCCGTCAACAGCATTCCTGTTGTACAACCGGGTACGAAAAGGCTGTTGTATCACTGTGTCGGCGTATCCCGATAATTTATCAGTTAGCCAGTGGGCACATACCTGATGGTTTTCACTACCCGGAACTCTGGGGCCAAAGGCTACCTGAGCGGCCACAAAAGCATAGGCCGAATCGGGTGAAAAATCAGGCACAACAACTGTTTCCTTGTTTTGTTTATTGTCGTTGCGTCCGCTGCTGCGGCTCGAAGTAGCCTCACACCCAGCCAGCAATAGCATGGAAAGGGCAATCAACCAAATGAAATTCAAACTTCTGTTCATCGGGAACATTTTTATCGGATATGACACAAAAGTACAATTCGGGGGGTTATGAAATCCGTTGCACGGCTAATTTACTGTTTTTTGTTGCTTTTCAACTTCTCCTGTGCTGCGAAACTACGTCCAAAGTCAGCTTTTCCATTTAACCACTTCGTTTAGTCCCTCCTGTTGCATCCGTGCCGGAATGGCTTTGCGAATTTCATCAATGAGCAACTGAATCAGCCTTCTTTTCACATAATGACGCGAGTAGCACACACTTACCTCCCGCACCGGACGGGCATCCGAAAAATGTATCAGATTGTTTTTCTGTTCGGGGTTCAGCGAGGCACAGGCCAACTCCGGAATCAGGGTGAACCCACCCTCGCGGTCAATTACCCTGATGAGGGTTTCCAGCGAACCTCCCTCAAGTGAAAATGGTAATTCGTTATGCTCCTGAGGTTTGTATGAGCAAAGGTTTACTACCTGATTGCGAAAACAATGCCCGTCGCTAAGCAACCAGATGTCGGGCTGAGCCGCATCGGCAACGCGAACCTGTTCTTTCCCGGCCAGACGGTGGTCCGGATGGGCATATACGAGCATCTCTTCGTAAAAAACATGCTGCTCAACGATGCCCGTATCGTTGAATGGTGTCACAAATATGCCGGCATCCAGTTGCCCTTTATGTAATTTAGCGGCGATACTTTCCGTGATCAGCTCCTCGAAATGAAGCAGAACTCCCGGATAGTCCTTGCGGATGGAACCGGCAAACATGGGCAAGAGATAGGGTGCCAGTGTGGGTATAATGCCCACCCTGAGTTCGCCGCTGATCTCTTTGTTGTGGTGTTTGGCCATATCGCTGATGCGACCGGCTCCGGCAAGTACCTCACGTGCCTGAGCCAGCACAAGCTGGCCAATGTCGGTCGGAATAACCGGCTGCTTGCTCCGGTCAAATATTTTGATCCCTAGGTCGTCCTCAAGCTTCTTCACCTGCATGCTGAGCGTCGGCTGGGTAACATAACAATGCTCCGCCGCCTGTGCAAAATGACGGTAGGTGTCAACAGCTACAATGTATTCCAATTGAATGAGACTGATCATTTTTTTGGACAAATATAGATAAAATCTATCGAAAGTTAAAAAATATCGATTTGACACATGGTTTTCGATGATGTATTTTTGCATCATTAATTCCAAATAATCTCAAACTTAAATTAAAACGTTATGGAACAAGAAAGTTTTATGATGCCACGGATCGGCGACCAGGCTCCTGATTTCAAGGCAATGACCACACAGGGAATGATGCAGTTTTCAGAACACATCAAGGGAAGCTGGACTATTTTGTTTTCGCATCCCGCTGACTTTACTCCGGTGTGCACCACCGAGATGTCGGGTTTTGCACTGCTGGAGGATGAATTTACCAAAATGAATACCAAATTGGTAGGACTGAGCATCGACAGCATCCATTCGCACATTGCTTGGGTACACAATGTAAAGGAAAAAATGGGTATTCTGATGAAGTTTCCCATTATTGCTGATATTGATATGAAGGTGTCGAAGCTTTATGGAATGCTGCAACCCGGTGAAAGCGAAACTGCAGCCGTCCGTGCCGTGTTCTTCATTGACCCTAACGGAAAAATCAGGCTGATCATGTATTATCCGCTGAATGTCGGACGCAACATGGACGAAATCATCCGTGCGCTGCAGGCCCTGCAAACCGCCGACAAACACAAGGTGGCCCTGCCTCTGAACTGGAAACCGGGCGAAAAAGCCATCGTGCCTCCGCCAAAAACAGTAGGCGAAATGGAAGAAAGGCTCAAGTCAAACTATGAAATGATTGACTTCTATCTGGCCAAAAAATCACTGTAGAAATATTTTACTGAACTTATTCCGGCGTGGCACCCTGCTGATCCGATTCCTTCGTTTGAGAAGGGTTCCCGCCGGTTTTTAATGAATCGAATTAAATAAATCAAACGAAAGGAATATCATGAAAACAAATGCAATTGGATTAGACGCTGCAAAAGCACAGGAACTGGCCGTGAAATTGAATGGCTTGCTCGCAAATTTCTCTGTCTTTTACATGAATGTCAGGGGATTTCACTGGAACATCAAAGGTGAAAAGTTCTTTGAGCTTCATCTGAAGTTTGAAGAAATCTACAACGACCTTCAGGTAAAAATCGATGAGATTGCCGAGCGCATCCTCACTCTGGGTCATGTTCCGCACCATGCCTACAGCAGCTACCACGAAACTTCGCTTATCAAGGAACTGAAAAACGTTTCTGAAGGCCGTCAGGGAGTGCAACACCTGCTCGACGGGTTTAAGGTGCTTATCATCAAAGAACGCGAAATCCTCGCTCTGGCCGGCGAAATCGACGACGAAGGAACCAACGCCCTGATGAGCGATTACATCCGCGAACAGGAAAAAACGGTGTGGATGCTCTCGTCCTGGCTCGGACAATAATCACTCAGAACCATTTTTACAGCCTGTTGCGGACACCAATCCACAACGGGCTTTTTTTGTTACGGATGCTTTGATTCATGCTTCTTTTGTGCCCTCTACCGAACAATCAGTAATTCTGTTATGTTTGTCAGAAAATGCCTCTGATGAAACACGCAAACCCCAACCGTCTGATCCACGAAACCAGTCCGTATTTGCTTCAGCACGCCTACAACCCTGTGCAGTGGCAGCCCTGGGGCCCCGAAGCCCTTGAGGAAGCCCGCAGCTCGAACCGGATGTTGCTGGTCAGCATTGGATATTCGTCATGCCACTGGTGCCATGTGATGGAACGCGAATCGTTTGAGGATGCTGAGGTGGCTGCTCTGATGAACCGCCACTTTGTGTGTATCAAAGTGGACCGTGAAGAGCGCCCCGACGTGGATCAGCTCTTTATGGATGCTGTGCACCTGCTCGGGCAGCGCGGAGGATGGCCGCTCAACTGCGTGGCCCTGCCCGACGGAAGGCCGGTGTGGGGCGGAACTTATTTCCGCCGCGACCAGTGGATGGGCATACTGATGCAACTGGCCGAATTGTTCGATCAGCAATCACCTGAACTCTTCGAACAGGCCGAACAGCTGAGCGAGGCGCTCAAAAATGACAGATTTGCTGCCACTGAACCCAATGATAATGCCCTTACGGATGCCCTCCCGGTGAAGATGGCTGATGCCATCGCCGCCCGCCTCGATCCTGTATATGGCGGCAGCAGAAGTGCGCCCAAATTCCCCATGCCCGACAACCTCCTGTTTTTGCTGCTGCTGGCACACAACGAAGGCAACAAAGAGATGATGCAGCAACTGCAGCACAGCCTGATGCAGATGGCTTCAGGCGGAATCTATGACCAGCTGGCCGGAGGTTTTTCGCGCTATTCGGTGGACGAGCGCTGGCATGTACCCCACTTCGAAAAAATGCTTTACGACAACGCGCAGCTGATACACCTCTATGCAACCGCATATTCCCTGACGAAAGAAACCCGCTTCGAAGAAGTGTGCCGCGAAACCATTGACTTTCTGTCCCGAGACATGCGGGGGCCCGAAGGTGGCTTTTATGCCGCACTGGATGCTGACAGCGAGGGAGTTGAAGGAAAGTTTTATGTGTGGCGTTCAGAAGAGTTCCAAACATTGCTGGGAAGCGAAGCCGGAATAGTCGGAAAGTTCTTCGGCATGGATTCGGAGGCCCTTTGGGAACATGACCTGAATGTGCTGGTTCGCCGCAACAGCATTGCGGATTTTTGTCACAACAACGGCTTAAACGAAGCACAGTTCAGGCAAACCCTCGAAAAGGCACGGACTATTCTTCTGGCGGCCCGTGCCAAACGAATCCCTCCGGGGCTCGATGACAAAAGATTAGCTTCATGGAATGCCTTGATGATAAGTGCTTTGTGCCGGGCTTATGCCGTTTTCGGCGAAGACGCCTGGCTGCAACAGGCTCAGGCCACCGCCGGTTTTGTCCTGACACATATGACAGACAACGAGGGCAATCTGATCCGCTCCTGGAAAGACGGTTCAGGCAGCATCCCTGCTTTTCTGGACGACCATGCCCTGCTCACCAACGCCCTCATTAGCCTGTTTGAGGTGAGCGGCGACGAAGGCTTCCTCCACCATGCCTACATACTGGCTAAAAAAGCCATGCAGCGGTTTGGCGCCAATGGACAAATCATGTTCAATTATGCGCCCACCGGACAGCAGGAGCTGATTGCCAACCCGGTGGAGGTGTACGACAATGTGATTCCGTCATCCAACGCAGCCATGTGTATGGCGCTCGTAAGGCTGGGGATGCTGTTCCACGACAACGTCATGCTCGAAAGAGCGCGGCAGATGCTCACGCATACGGCCACACTCATGGCCGGTTATCCGGGGGGCTTTTCGCACTGGGCACAGGCGCTGATGCTGCTGCACAAACAACCGTTGGTGATGATTCGCGGCAATGGAGCCCTGAAAGCGCTCAAAGAAGCACTTCCGGCCGCCCCTCCCATGCTCATGCTGGCAGCCGCCGAAGGCGCCACCACCATACCGGCACTCAGCGATAAGCACACAGACAGCCAGATCCGCTACTGGTACTGCGACACTCATGGCTGCCGACTGCCCAAGGCAAGCTTCAACGAGTGTTTGGAAGATGCGGGGATGAAAGTGAAGGATTAATTGACAAATTCCTCAATCATCCGAAATCTCGCTCAGTTTCTGGCGGTAGGCCGAAAACACATTGGCCCGGGAAATATAGCCGAGGTAGCTGCCGTTTTTCAGCACGGGAATATTGTATTTACCCGATTCCTGGAACTTCACGGCTACGGTCTCCATCGAGTCTTCGGGATCAATGATATAGGTGGGACTCACCATCAGGTTTTCAACGGAGGTGTCGTACAGTTCGGTGTCGAACATAATGGTGCGTATGTCGTCCATCAATATATGCCCCTGAAACTGGTTGGCGGCGTCCACCACCGGGAAGATGTTGCGTTTGGATTGGGCAATCACCTGCACCAGATCGCGCAGGGTGTATTCGGGCGGAATGATACGGAAATCAGTTTCAATCAGTTTGTTCACCTTCATCAGGTTCAGTATGGTGCGGTCCTTGTTGTGGGTCAGCAGTTCGCCACGACGGGCAAGCTGATAGGTGTACACCGAATTTTGCTGAAACAGTTTGATGGTGGCAAACGAGATGGTGGAGACGATCATCAGCGGCACAAAAAGCTCATAGCCCTGGGTGATTTCGGCAATCAGAAAGATGGCCGTGAGTGGTGCATGAAGTATGCCTGAGATCATGCCGGCCATGCCCACCATGGCAAACTTGCTTGGGTTGAGCGAGCCCAGTTCGAGGTGGTTGGTCATCACCGCAAAAAACAAACCCGTGAAGGCACCCATAAACAAGGCAGGGGCAAAGATGCCGCCCACACCTCCTGCCCCGAAGGTGACCGAGGCAGCCACTGCCTTGAACATAATTACCGCCACAAACAGCAGGAAAATTACCCAGCCGGTATCCTTATAGTCGTAAAAAATGCTGTTGTTGTACAAATCGCTGAAATCGCCCTGCAGGCTGTTGTTGATCACGTGATAGCCTTCGCCATACAGGGCCGGAAACAGGAAAATCAGCAAGCCGAGAAACACACTGCCTGTCACAAACCGCAGCCGCCAGTCTTTGAGCTTTTCAAAGAGTTGTTCGGTAGCGATGAATATTCTAGTGAAGTACACCGACAGCAATCCGGCCAATATGCCCAAAGCAATGTAATAGGGGGTGTTGGACAGTATAAACGGATCGTGCATGAACACCGGATACATCACTGCCTTGCCCAGCACGAAGTAGGAAGTGAGTACAGCTGTAGATGAGGCAATAAGCAGAGGCACGATGGAAGCCATAGTAAGGTCGATCATAATTACTTCGATGGCAAAGACAATTCCTGCGATGGGCGACTGAAAAATGGCTGCCATGGCAGCAGCACTGGCCAGACTGATCATCAGGGTGATTTGCTTGAAGTTGAGCCTGAGCATCTGCCCAAGGTTCGAGCCGATTGCTGCTCCAGTGGAAACTGTCGGGCCTTCGAGTCCTACCGAACCGCCAAAACCCACCGTGAAGGCGCTGCTGACGATGGCACTGAAGGTGTTGTGCGACTTGATGATGCCGTTTTTGCGCGAAATGGCATGAAGCACCCCCGGAATACCATGGCCGGGTTCACGCCGGATAACATAGCGCATGAAGACTACCGCAAGCAAAATGCCTGTGGCCGGATAAACGATGTACAGCACATTGGCATAATCGCCCGAAAAACTGCTCGTAAGTAATTCCTGAATATAATGAGCCGATTTCTTGATCACAATGGCCGAGAGTCCTGCGATGATCCCGACCACCACACTCAGTATCATAATATACTGTCTGTCGTTCAGGTTGTTGGTTCGCCACCTGATAAAACGCTTCAGCCTGTGCTGCATCCAGGAAGGAACATTAAGTGATGGTTCGGACTTTTTCATAAAGTATCTGCGAAAGTATGATTTTTGTCTGTGATGTAAAAACTCTGATGTTGATTGTCTATTTTAGCTGAAAAATTACCCTTCAATGCGTATCATAACTTATAACGTGAACGGTATCAGGGCCGCCCTGAACAAAGGATTTGCCGATTGGGTAAAGGCAGCTGCGCCTGATGTGCTGTGTCTGCAGGAGATCAAGGCCGACACAGATCAGATACCGCTCGCAGAATTTGAAAAACTTGGCTACCATCATTTTTGGTTTCCTGCCCGGAAAAAAGGATACAGCGGTGTTGCCATACTGAGCCGGCCAAAGCCTGATGATATTGAAGCAGGTATGGGTATGGAACAGTACGACAGCGAAGGCAGGTTTATCCGTGCCGACTTTGGCGACCTTTCAGTGGTGAGTGTGTATCATCCCTCGGGAAGTAGTGGGGACGAAAGACAGGCATTTAAAATGCAGTGGCTCAGCGATTTTGAACGATATGTTTCGGATCTGAGGCAGAGAAGACCTAAACTTATTCTATCGGGCGACTACAACATTTGCCACAAACCAATAGATATTCATGACCCTGTCCGAAACGCAAACATGTCGGGTTTTCTTCCTGAGGAAAGGGAATGGATGAGCCGTTTCCTTTCGCAGGGCTATATTGATACATTTCGCTTTTTGAATAAGGATCCCCACCAGTACACCTGGTGGAGCTACAGGGCTAATGCACGAAGCAACAACAAAGGCTGGCGCATTGACTACAATATGGTTACGGAAAATCTCGAAAATGAAATATCCAAATCCCGGATTTTGCCCGAGGCAGTTCATTCCGATCATTGTCCTGTAATGCTGGAACTTAAAGGGTTTTGAACACTTTTACATGTTCAGATAATATTTGCAATAATATTCAACATTTCTGTCTTATATTTGTTTTTAATTGAGTTGTACACTAAACATCTGACAGTAAACCTCAGGCTCACTTGTCATCCTGTTTAAGTCGCACAGCAGGAGAAACCAAAAACAACCAACCTGCCATGTCACGGAAAATTGAATTGTCTCCGTCCGGCAAGAATTTTTGTGAGCAGTTGCCATTGCCTGCTTTTGTATTGGACCACAAAGGCACTGTTGTGCACTGGAACAAAGCAGGAAGGCAAGTGTTCGGGGCAGCCTCGGATGATTTGCCGGGCAGTTTGCTGTTCAGTAATATTATCGGGCCTGTAGATCAGCAATTGTCTGAGCATTTTGTTGAGATTCTTGCAAATAATCCAAGGCAACTGCAGTTTGGGATACATATTGACAGCGGTCAGAGTATGACTTTCGAAGCTTTGTGCACGGTTTCAGAATTTGATGAAAAGGATTACGCACAGAAATTATTTATCGGATTGATACATGAAATCCGTCCGAAAGTCTATAGCACTTCGCCTCCAGCGGCTGACCGGCAAGCTGTTGTTGAATCACAAACTGTTTTGTCTCTGACAGGTGAGTTGTTTTTCGAAGAGATTTTCAATCAGGCGGGAGTGGGCATTGCACTGGTAACCGCTAATGGAGAAATCCGTTATGCCAACCCCGGTCTGGGTCGTATGCTGGGCTACACAACAGATGAATTGTTGGGCCCGGTTATCCGCAAGATTACTCATCCCGAAGATTTTGATGCAGATTCGGTACTTTTTCACGAATTAGTTTCCGGACAAAGGGAATATTATCAGCTCGACAAACGCTATCTGAGAAAAGATGGTTCTGTGCTGTGGGGCAGGCTGACTATTTCCAGTTTCAACCGCAACAGTGGAGATGGCGGTTCCTTTATCGCAGTAGTTTCCGACATTTCGGAAACAATGCACATGAACGAACAACTCATCAGCAACGAGGCTCAGTTCAGACAATTGCTCGACGAACTGCCCGATTATGTGCTCATTCATCGTCAGGGGAAGATACTCTATGCGAATCTTGCCACGCTGCATGCTATTGATATGACGATGGAGCAGGTGCTGGGCCGGAATGTACTGGAGTTTGTGCACGAGGAATACCGGCCGGTGGTGCTTGAACACATAGCCAACAGGCAGCGGGGCGTAAACGATGATTATGAAATAAAGGTGGTGGTAGGAGCCGGCGAAATCAGGGATGCCATCATTCGTACCAATATGATCGTATTCGACGGTAATCCGGCCATCCTTACCATTCTCATCGACATCACGGAACGGAAGGCGGCTGAGATCCGGCTGATCGAAAGTGAAAACAAATTCCGGAACCTGGCCGAATCGAGTCCTTTTCCCATCATGATTTATCAGGATGACTCCTGGGTATATACAAACAAGGCCGGTGAAGAAGTAAGCGGGTACAGTGCAGAGGAGCTGATTGGCAAGCCTTATTGGGAGATCGTGGCCCCCGAATTTCAGGAGTTGATCAGGACAAGAGGCCAGCAGCGTCAATCAGGAAATGATGTTCCGCAGTCATATGAATTCAGCATAATACACAAAACAGGCAGGGCAGTTTGGGTGTTGCTCACTGGCAACCGTATTATGTACAACGGCCGTCCGGCGGGACTTATTTCTATTGCCGACATCACCGAAAGGCACAGGCTCGAAAAGGAAGTCAAGTTCAGATCGGATATGCTGCAACTGGTTACAGAACTTGGACTCCGGTTTATCAACCTTGGAGCAGGTGAAGTAGGCAACGCCATACAAGATGCGATGGAGCAAATTGGAAGATTTATGGATGTTGACAGAGTGTATCTGTTTGATTACAACTGGAAGGAACAGATTATGACCAATACCTTCGAGTGGTGCGCAAATGGGATTAGCCCTGAAATTGATAACCTGAAATCGGTTCCTAATGAAATGTTTCCGGATTGGGTTACTGCACATATCAAAGGTGAAACAATAATAGTTCCGGACGTCTCCGCACTGGATAAGTCTCATAATCTGAGATTAATACTGGAATCGCAGGGCATACAGTCGCTCATCACCATACCCATGATCCACAGGGATGAATGTCTTGGTTATCTGGGCTTTGATTCGGTTGCCAGACTCAGAAACTGGAATCAGGAAGAAATGAGCGTGCTCAGGCTTTTTGCCGAACTGCTGACCAATTGGAAAGTAAAGGCAGAGATTGAAGAAAAACTGAGGGACTCGGAAAAAATCAACGAGTTCATTGCCTCAAACATCACCGATGCTGTAATCATGGCCGATGGCACAGGAAAATGCCTTTATGTCTCTCCTTCACACAGCAGGATTACAGGTCGCGGAAACGAAGTTATCGGGAAGAATATTTTCGAATTTGTGCATCCTGATGACCTTGAAAGGGTAAAGAGCTTTGTCAGAAAAGGTAAAGAAACCGGTATGGAATATCAGGTGGAATACAGGTATCTGCATCCCGGAAAAGGATATATCTGGCTCGAATCGGTTGGCAAGGCGTATTATCGCAAGGAGGACGAACTTGTTGGTCTGATCACCACACGTGACATCACCCGGCGCAAAGCAACAGAACTCGAACTGCTCAAACTGTCGCGTGCTCTTGAACAGAGTCCTGCATCCATTGTGATTACCGACCTGCAGGGAAACATTGAATATGTCAATGCAACTTTTACCCTGCGCACAGGTTATAGTCCTGATGAGGTAAAGGGCAAATCAACCTCAATTCTGAAGTCAGGCTACACCGGCAGCGAACAATACAAGGAACTGTGGGAAACCATTACCCATGGCAAAACCTGGAGAGGTGAGTTTAAAAACCGTAAAAAGAACGGCGAGTTCCTGTGGGAATCAGTTTCCATTTCACCGATTTATGATGCTGAGGGAAAAGCCATCTTCTATCTGGCTGTCAAGGAAGACCAGTCAACCCTCAGACAAATGAACCTCGAACTCACCAAAGCCAAGGAAAAGGCAGAGGAAAGCGACAGACTGAAAACAACCTTCATCAACAATATCTCGCACGAGGTGCGCACACCTCTCAATGGTGTACTCGGATTTTCGACCCTGCTCATCGACCCCGCCATACCTATGGAGGATAAACAAAGCTATCTGGATCACCTCGAAAAAAGCAGCAACAGACTGCTGAGAACAATCGAGAATATCCTGGAAGCTTCGATGATTGTTTCGGGAAACAGAATCGTCAACAAAAGCCCGTTCAGCCTCTTTGAATGCATGAATTATCTCAGGGAACAGTTTCAACATGAATGTAGTACAGCAAATTTAATGCTTTTTATGGAGGCCGGGCCCGATGACGGACAATTGGTTTCAGATCACAATATCATCACCAAAATCATGACCGAATTGCTATCAAATGCAGTAAAGTTTACACATTCGGGCCACATACGTTTTGGATACCGCTTTGAAGAAGACTCAATAGTGTTTTTTGTTTCCGACACTGGAATCGGAATACCATCACACATGCAGGAAACTATTTTCAGGTCGTTCAGGCAGGTTGACGACTCGAGCAAGCGATTTTATGAGGGGATGGGCCTCGGATTGTCAATTGTCAGCAGCCTCACCGGATTATTGGGCAGCACTATCTATTTGGTTTCAGAGCCTGGTCAGGGCTCGGTTTTCAGTTTTAGATTAAAGTACGATAACGGCGCAGGCGATGTTTTGGAAAACGGACAACCCGACAAACGCCTGAAACCTTCCGAACGGATACTCATAGTAGAAGATGAAGAGCTTAACTATCAATATATCAATAAAATACTCTCAACATTATCGCTTCGGAACACCATTCGGGCCAAAGACGGTGCCGAAGCAGTTGAAATGTGCCGGAACGATGCTACAATTGGTCTGGTACTCATGGACATCAAACTGCCGGGGATGAGCGGATACGAAGCAACCCAACATATCCGCAGGATGAAACCTGAAATACCAGTCATAGCCATAACTGCCTACGCAATGGACGATGACAAACGACATGCTTTTCTGGCCGGTTGCAACGACTACATCAGTAAACCTTTCAACAAGGATGACCTCACACCAGTTCTGAAAAAGTATTTTGCAATACGGTAAAATGGAACAATAGTCTGTTGTATTCCAAAAGGGCATAACTGTTCTTTAATCCGTGAAAATAATCCAATTGGTCATATATCAACTTGTTATGACATCTGATTCTTTTTCTTCAATTTGATCGAGCGGGTAGAAAACGGAACGTCAAAAAACCACTACATTTGCTGTCTGTTAGCTCCTTTGCAAGGCCATGATTGAGATACTCCAACACGAATTCGAGCGGCCATTCGGTAATCCCGTGCTGGTATTTTCGGTCATTCTGGCCATTATTCTAATCTCACCCGTGCTGCTGAAGAGGCTGAGGATTCCGGGGATCATCGGTTTGATATTATCGGGACTTCTTGTTGGTCCGCATGGATTGAACCTGATCGAAAAGAACTCTGCTGTCGACCTTTTTTCCACCATCGGTCTTCTCTACATTATGTTTATTGCCGGTCTTGAACTTGACCTTAACGAGTTCAGGAAAAACAGAAACAAAAGCCTTGTTTTTGGCAGCCTTACCTTTGCCCTTCCATTGCTTGCAGGATTCCCTGTCTGCTACTATTTTCTGGGTTTTGATTTCTGGGCCAGTTTGCTCACCGCAAGCATGTTCAGCACCCACACCCTTGTTGCTTATCCGATCGTGAGCCGATTGGGAATCTCTAAAAACAGAGCCGTTGCCATCACAGTTGGAGGGACAATCCTTACCGATACAGCCGTCCTTTTGTTGCTGGCCATCATTTTGTCGAGCAGCAAGGGCAGCATCGGACCGGCTTTTTGGTTACATTTACTAGGCTCACTGGCGATATTTACAGTGATTATGTTTTATGTCATGCCCCGCATTGCAGCCTGGTTTTTTAAAAAACTCGAAAGCGAACGGCATTCTCACTATATTTTTGTGCTGCTGGTGGTTTTTTTTGCAGCTTTTATGGCCGAACTGGCTGGCATTGAGCCGATCATAGGTGCATTTGTTTCCGGGCTTGTACTTAACAGACTTATTCCACATACCTCAGTACTCATGAACCGTATTGAGTTCATTGGCAATGCGCTGTTTATTCCTTTTTTTCTGATCAGTGTGGGCATGCTGGTCGATTTGGGTGTGCTGCTCAACGGTCCTGCTGCGGTTGTTATTGCAGCCGTGCTTACTATTGTTGCATTGCTGGGTAAATGGCTGGCTGCTATGGCGACAAGGATTATTTATAGTTTTTCGGCCAGCGAAGGCAACCTGATATTCGGACTCAGCAGCAGCCATGCCGCTGCCACACTTGCCGTAATACTTGTCGGGTTTAGAGAAGGCTTGCTCGACGAAAACATCCTCAACGGAACCATTATTCTTATTTTAGTTACCTGCGTGGTTGCTTCCTTCGTTACCGAGCGCAGCGGAAAAGCATTGGCCAGATCGAAAGACAGCGATATTGTGCCGGTAAAACTTGTGAACGCAGCACCCAGACAAATTCTTTTACCATTGGCCAATCTGCAAAACTTTAATAAGTTACTTGAGTTCAGCGCTTTGATTCAGGACGGACACAGACCGGAAACAATATCTGTATTATCGGTAGTACCAAACAATGAAGAGGCAGAAATTAATCTGCAAAAAGCCAGAAACACCCTACGTAATCTGGCCGATGAAGCACTGGCGTCGGAACAGAAAGTGAACCTGATTGCCACCATCGATCACAATATTCCGGTAGGAATTGCCCGAACAGCAAGGGAAACAGGCGCCGACCTGATCATTATGGGATGGCCCCAGCGTCAAGGCATCATAAGCAAACTCATCAGCGAGGGTCTTGACTCCATTATCCAGCATACGCATAAATCCACGGCATTCTGCTATTTTGTTCAACCTCTTTCCAACCACAAGCAAATCAGGGTGCTGATTCCGCCACTTGCCGAACTGGAGATAGGGTTCGTGCAATGGGTTTCGGTGACGGGCAAGTTGGCAGTGGAACTAAGTACACCTGTTACATACTATTGCGATGTGATTACCCGCCAGGCCCTCGAAGAATGTCATCTTAAGATGACTGCGTCAACAAAAATCAGCTTTGAAAATCTTGATACCTGGGATGTCATCATTAAAAGTGAAGGCAGATTTGCCCCGTCCGATCTGCTGGTAGTTATTGGTTCGCGTCGTGGGGCGGCTTCATACCACAACATGCTCGACAATCTGCCTGAGCGAATCGAACGCGTTTGCGAAAACAACAGTCGGATTGTATTCTTCCCCGAACAGCAAAAAGTTGATTATGTGAACGAAAGATACAGGGATGTAGATGGAGAACCACTTGCCAGAGGTATCGAAACCATGAACAGAATCGGTAAGGGCGTGAGCAGTTTCTTTAAAAAAGCAGAATAAATATTTGATCTCGAACCAAATAACACTCATGAGTATGACACGACATGTAATGCTGATCCTTGTCGGATCAAGAAAAGAAGCCGCAGACAAAGTACAGAAAATCCTTACCGGATGGGGCTGTTTTATCAAAACCAGACTTGGGCTGCACGACGATGTGCTCGAAAACTGCAGTGAATCAGGACTGATATTTCTCGAACTTACCGGCGACGTGGCCCAGATGAAAGAAATTGAACACAAGCTTAATCTGGTGAAATCTGTTGATGCCAAACTTATCAGCCTCAATACTGATCAGTAGTTCATACTTCCTGAACAGTGATACCATAAGTTTTCCATGATTAACCAAATGCCGGTGACGGTATAAATCATCCTTTCGTTGAATCGTTTTCTCGATATCCGGTCTTATTTTCAGGGAATGGGCTTTGCTTTCAGGGCATTGGAAAGCCGTAATTTCAGGTTGTTCTTTTTTAGCGGAATGGTGTCGCTGATGGGTACCTGGATACAGAATGTGGCCATCGGCTGGTTGGTTTACCGACTCACGGATTCCGCTTTTTACCTTGGACTTGTCGGGTTTGCAGGCCAGATTCCGGCTCTGTTCCTTTCGCCTATTGCCGGAGTGTATGCCGACAGGCTTAACCGCAGGAAAGTTTTGATCATCACCCAGCTGGTGCCCATGTTGCTGGCTTTTTTGCTGTCTTATCTGGTTTTTTCAGATCAGATTCATATCGGGTTGCTCATGGCCATTGTTGTGGTTAATGGGATTTCGCTCTCATTTGATACTCCCTTCAGGCATGCATTTGTGCCGGATATGATTGGTGATCGCAAATACCTTTCCAATGCGGTGGCCCTTAGTTCAACTTTGGTAAACACAGCCAGATTTCTGGGACCTACCATCGGTGGATTCCTGATTGCCTGGGCAGGGGAGGGTGTGTGTTTTCTGATTAACGGCATCAGCTTTATCGGCGTGGTAGCTGCACTTTTATCGATGCGTGTTAAACTTGCCAAACGCAACAAGCCCGAAGGAAGCATACTGGAGCAGCTCCGCGAAGGAGTTCACTATGCTTACAATTTCAGACCGGTACGCTATATGATTCTGCTTGTGATCACTACCAGTATTTTCGGGCTTCCTTTTCAGGCGTTTCTTCCTGTGTTTGCGCGCGATGTGCTCAACGGAAATTCACAGATGCTGGGTCTTCTTACCGGAAGTATCGGCGCCGGAGCGTTAACAGGTGCCTTTTATCTGGCCACACGCCGCACCGTTGCCGGATTGCCGCAACTCATCAGGTTCACCGCTGTGCTTTTTGCCATAGGCCTTATGGCTTTTACTTTTTCGGATGTTGCCTGGCTTTCGTTACTGCTCCTCTATTTTACCGGTTTCGGAATGATCGTTCAGTTTGCCGCCACCAACACCATGCTGCAAACCGTTGTGGCTGAAGACAAGAGAGGCAGGGTAATGTCGTTCTATAGCATGTCGTTCATGGGATTTACTCCGCTCGGAAGCCTCCTGCTCGGACTGATTGCAGGCCCCGCCGGTGTGCCATACACAATCTTTTTCGCAGCCATGCTATGCCTTGGATCGGCCATGCTTTTTGCACGAAAAGCAAACTATATCAGAAAGGAACTTGGTTTGTTGTGAAAAATCATTGGAATATCTGGGTAGCCAAAACCACACAAAGTAAATTGATACAGATTGTTGTGTGCGAACAGAACCATTCTGCACTATCTTTGTTTGCAGATTATGAGAACTAATGAGAATAACGTTTTCGGCGAACCACTGAAACCATGTAGTTTCAAGCCTTTAACTGGTTATTACCGCGATGGAAGCTGCCGCAGTGAAGCCGATGATATGGGAATGCATACCGTTTGTGCAGTGATGACGGCCGGATTCCTTGAATATTCGCGTGCACGGGGAAACGATCTTTCGACACCGCGTCCCGAATTTTCCTTTCCGGGCCTTAAGCCCGGTGATCATTGGTGCCTATGTTCTTTGCGCTGGCTTCAGGCTTCTCTTGATAACTGCGCACCCCTCATAGTGCTCGAAGCTACCCACGAACGCGCCCTTGAAATAATCAGCCTGAATGAACTGGTGAAACACGCCTGGAAAACACCCAACGATTCACAAACAAAACCGCAATGAGACCGGGTGCAGCTATCATTATAGGTGCAGGTATTGCCGGAATGGCTGCATCCGTCAGACTAAGGCTGAAAGGTTTCGAAGTGCAGGTCATCGAAGCCAATCCTTATCCAGGTGGAAAACTGACAGTTTTTGAACAGGACGGCTATCGTTTTGATGCAGGCCCTTCGCTGTTTACCATGCCGCAATATGTAACAGACTTGTTCGAACTGGCTGGACTAAATCCGGAAGAAAAATTCACCTACAAACGTAAAGATGAATCTTGCAGGTACTTCTGGGACGACAGAACAAGATTGACAGCCCATGCCGATCCCTACGCTTTTGCCCGTGAGGCAGCAGTTGTCCTCTCGGTCGATGAAAACATGGTTTTAAACCGGCTGCGACATAGCCAACAGAAATATGAACTGGCAGGCCATACCTTTATGGAGAAACCGTTGCACAAACTCCAAACCTGGATTACCCCATCAGTGTTCAGGGCAATGATGCAGATTAACAAGCTTGGTGTGTTCAGTTCCATGCATCAGGAAAACGAAAAGTACCTGAAGCATCCCAAACTGGTTCAATTGTTCGATCGTTATGCAACCTACAATGGTTCAGATCCTTATCGTGCACCTGCCGTGCTCAATATGATACCGCATCTCGAACATGGAATTGGTACTTTTTTGCCCGAACGCGGAATGCACCAGATTACAGAAAGCATTTACGATCTGGCGCGCTCGCTTGGAGTAGTGTTTTTCTTTAATGAACAGGTGACACAAATCAACATCACGGAAAACAAAGTCACCGGTGTTGAAACTACCCAAAGAACACTGAATGCACCGCTGGTTGTTTCTAATATGGATGTGGCGCTTACCTATCGTAAACTCATGCCCGGACGAAAAGCTCCCGAACGAATTCTGATGCAGGAACGCTCCAGTTCAGCATTGATCTTTTACTGGGGTATCAACAGGCAATTTCATGAACTCGGACTACACAACATCTTTTTCAGCAATGATTACGGGCAGGAATTTGAGAGTATTTTTGCCGGAAAGGTTCCGGCAGAAGATCCTACTATCTACGTTAATATAACCTCAAAGGATGTGCCTGCTGATGCCCCTGAAAACTGCGAAAACTGGTTTGTGATGGTGAATGTGCCGGCACACTCTGGACAGGATTGGGAATCACTCATTTCCAAATACAGAATCAACATTTTACATAAATTAAGCCGGGTTCTAGGAGTTGATCCGGAGCCTTTCATCGCAACCGAAAGGGTGCTAACACCCAAAGGAATTGAAACGGCGACATCATCTCTCGGCGGGGCACTCTACGGAACCAGCTCCAACAGCCGGTTTGCAGCCTTTATGAGGCATGCCAATGAAAGCAGCAAAACAAACGGTCTCTTTTTCTGCGGAGGAAGTGTGCACCCGGGTGGAGGCATACCCCTGTGTTTGCTGTCGGCCAAAATTGTTTCTGATTTAATTAAGTGATGTTATGAACTGGTTAAAAGATAAATTCAAGCTTAGTCTGGCATTGTTGGTGATCGTATATCTCGTTGGAACTGCGACAGTCCTGGCCGGATATCCCGACCAGCTCATGAAGTTGACTTCCTATAACCTTCTTTTTGTGGCTTTTTTGTTTTTGTACAATGCATCGGAGGTCAACAAAACTTATGCTTTATGGTTGCTCATTATCGGAATCAGCGGATATCTGGTCGAGTTGCTTGGTATACTTACCGGCCTTGTTTTCGGCACTTATTCCTATGGCGAAGGACTTGGAATTAAAGTGGCAGATGTACCACTCATGATCGGAGTTAACTGGGCATTGCTTGTTTTTGCCACCGGCGCGCTTATTCATAAGATAAGGATGTCTCTTTGGCTCAGGGCTGCTCTTGGTGCAACGGTGATGGTGGGCTATGATGTTTTGCTCGAACCTGTGGCCATGCGTTTCGATTTTTGGTCATGGGAGGGCAATCAGGTTCCCTTGCAGAATTATCTGGCCTGGTGGATTATTTCCTTTGTCATGCACTTCGGTGTTATGGCTAAGGTTAACAATCTTCAGAACAGACTAGCCTTACCGGTTATCATCATTCAGATGCTGTTTTTTGTCCTTTTGCTGCTCACCGAAGAATTAAGACTTTTTTAACTATGTTTCTTATGAACTACCTATATCTTTCACTGAATCTGTTTACTATCTTTTTCCCGCTTATCCTGAGTTTCGACCGCAAGGTGGCTTTTTATCGTGAATGGAAGTATCTTTTCCCCGCAATCCTGATCATGGCAGTCTTTTTCATCGGAAAAGACATTGCGTTTACGGCATACGACATTTGGGCCTTTAATGATGCTTATTTGATCGGATACCGTTTACTGGGATTACCGGTCGAGGAATGGATGTTTTTTGTTGTGGTTCCATATGCCTGTGTCTTCATCTATGCCTGCCTTGTCGCTTACCTCAAAACTGATCTGCTGAAGAATTTTCACAGGCCATTCCTGCTCATTTTGAGTGCGGTATTGTTTGTTGTGGCAATTATGTTTTACGACAGGCTGTACACTTCAATTGTTTTCTTTATAACTGCCGTTCTTTTGGTGTATAATGTTGCCACCCGTCAACCCTGGCTCAGCATGTTCCTTCTTTCCTATTTTGTTGCATGGATACCTTTTCTGCTGATTAACGGCATTCTCACCGGAAGTTACATCGATGATCAGGTAGTCAGCTACAATCCTGACCACAACCTTAACATCAGAATATTTACCATTCCTATTGAGGATTCAATTTATAACCTCCTGATGCTGATGATGACTGTTCAGCTTATGGAATGGTTCAAAAAAAGGGCCTCAGCACGCTGAAGCCCCAATAAATTTCTGTTTCGTCAGGGCCTGGGATAAATATTACCGCTATTACGGTATCCAGAAGCCTCAATATACCAATCAGGGAAAAGAATGCCACCGCTTTCGGCCCATGCCGCAAACTTCAGATAAGCATCAGTAATTTGGATTTTCTCGGCGGGATACTCAAAACTCACCGGAATATCTATAGCCCACGGAAGGTTGGTGTTCGACTGATAGTATTTTCCAGTAAGAGGATCAGTGTCATCGAAATCAGTGCCAAACAATGCGGAATTAGCCAACGAAGTGGCCCGTTTGCCCGGCAGATGAACTTCGCGTCCTCTTTCTTTGTTCACCACAATGAAAGGGTTAAACGGAGCCATGCCGCTAGCCTGGAAGTTAACAGGATTGGCTAAACGAACATAAAGTTCAAAAGTGTCTGGAACTGAATAGGGTGCCTGTGGATTGGTGTTGATGCCAAATCCACCTCCCGGATCTGCCAATCGGTTGAATGCATTGTCAAAAGCAAAAATTACGGCATTTTCCTGACCTTGTTCTGTTCCATTCGGATTCAGGTTCAAATAATTATCCTCAATGTAATTACCTGTTATCTGTAATATATCAGATGGTGAGGTATTGGCAATTTCAAAACCGAAACCATTTTCCAAACTTGCACCTATAGCCCGCACCGAAAGCTGGGTGTAGAATTCTACCAGCCTGTTGGACGCGTTGAGCACTTGTTTGAAGCGATAATCTACCATCAGGTCGTTGAAATCATAATCACCCTTGCCTGGCCAGAGGTCTTCAAACGCAATAGTGCCGAAGTCGTTGATGTTGGGATAAAATACATTGAATGCGCGCAACGGGTCGTCAGGATATTCATCCAATTCATCGTCAACTCCATCTCCGTCCGAATCGGTAACCGGTCCGGTGACGACAACATTGTCAAAATCAATGGTTCCACCGAATATATGACTCCAAAGCAAGACCTGAACAGAAACGGTTCCGGCCGGCATGGTTGCAGCAATCGTTTTTCTTGTCCAGCTATTTGTCGGAGTATGTATAATACTGTAGAAAGAAAAAGAGTTTCCACTGGCATTACGTGCAATCAGGAACAGCCAGGTAATATTATTCTGGTTGCCTGTGCCGCGTATGTCAGCCGAAAATGTAATTAAGTCGCCTGGTGAAACCGGAATCAGCTGTGCAACACCTCCATACCTTGCCGGACTGGAAGTTTTGCGAAGCATTTTTTCAGCTCCCTGAGTGTGTTGACGGGCATGGTTCAGTCCGAGGGTTGAGGTAACATGCCATTTTTCATCAGCTGTCATGGGAGATGACCAATCAGAGATTAAACCGAACTCATTCAACGAGAAGTCACCATTTGAAACCAGGTTTACAATTGTTGCCTTCCCGGATTTGAATACATAATTACTGTTGTCATTAGCAGGAGAAACTACCGCTGATTTTGATTCACCGGGGTTTTCATTTGGCGGGTCGAACAAAACAGGTTCATCGAAATCAATGACAATCCCGCCTTCTTTCGTGCCTGATTGCGGCAGATCCACTAAGGCAGTGCCTGCAAAACTTTGCACAAATACCTGCTTGAGATAGGATGGCACCCTTAGGGTAACACTAACCTTTCCCGATGCGTCTGCTGCAGCTGATTGCAACAGATAACCACTGCCAGCCGGGTCGTCACTATAAAAATCCACCCGGGATCTGAATTCACTGTAGTCCACACTTGATGGCAGTACTACGGAAACATCAACATCCCTGGTTGTTTCAAACCTGAATCCATCAGGTATGTTGAGGTTTTCAACCTTTAATTTGTCAGGCCCGCTGTTCTCCTTGTTACATGAGTTCAGGAACAGCAATACAGACAACAATATTACAAAGGGTAAGATTCTTTTCATGTTTTTCGATTTTTCGGTGATTCGCTTAATAGGTTTCCGTCTTTCAAGA
Organism: Bacteroidales bacterium; assembly: GCA_024710405.1. Lineage (GTDB taxonomy): Bacteria > Bacteroidota > Bacteroidia > Bacteroidales > F082 > UBA6192. The sequence continues at coordinate 125,116 of JANJUV010000005.1, read as the reverse complement.
ATAATGCCATATAACATGATTGTCTCAACGAGTTATAAATCAGTAATATAAGTAATATGCGTAAAAAATAAATGTCCAAAATTGGGGCACGTTTCCTAAATTGGGAACACAAGATGTATTGGATTAGTACTATTTATACGAAATTCAGGATTTCGGGTTACACCATGGATATTGATGTGGAAGGGTTCGCATTCATGGAGAACAACAACGAAAAAGAACTATTCTATCTTTGTTCGATGAAACATGATTTTGCTGGTGTTGTCCTTGCCGGGGGCAATTCATCCCGAATGGGAAAAGATAAAGCATGGTTGTTATATCAGGGCAAGCCCTTTATTCAACATGCCATAGACGCTTTGTCTCCTCATTGCAGCCAGCTTTTTATCAGCTCAAATGATTCATCATACAGCATATTGGGATTGGAACAAATCCCTGATATGATTCCTGGTTACGGGCCGGCCGGTGCACTGCTGAGCTGTTTATCTGCTGTTCGTCCTGATTCCTTAATGGTATTGCCTTGCGATTTGCCCCTGATAACCCATTCAGTGATGATGCACTTTCTTTTGGAATCAAAGGAATGTGATGCAGTAGTTGCAAAAGTCAATGGTCTTTTGATACCGGTTTGCGGTGTGTATCATAAATCAGCACTGGCATTTCTGTCAACAGAAGTAGCTGAAGGCAGACTGAAAATGAAGGGTATCCTGAAGGGACTTAAGGTACAGTTTGTTGATTTCGATCTGTTGGGTCTTGAGAATCGGTTCTTCAATGTAAATAATGATGAGGACTATAAGTTACTGCAGGGATTTAGCCTATGACAAACTCAGGCAGGAATACACTTCCCGATAAGTGGGTGAAGGCAGCAGTTGTTGGCAGCGTTTGGGCTGCATTCGAAATTATTGTTGGTAGTTTTCTCCACAACCTACGGATTCCTTTAGCTGGAATGATGCTTTCTTCATTTAGTGTATTGCTCCTGATAGCTTTCAGCAGGATATGGAATGAGCGGTGGGTTTTGATCAGAGCGGGATTAGTTTGTGCGGTAATGAAATCACTTTCCCCGAGTGCGATCATTCTGGGTCCAATGATAGGCATCATCATGGAAGCCCTGATTATTGAACTGTCGCTTCTGGCAGGAAGGAATATGGTAACTTATTCAGTGGCGGGAGCCCTTGCTGTTTTGTGGACGCTGTTTCAGAAAGTGTTAAACCTTCTGATTTTGTATGGATTCGATCTGATCCTTATTGCCGACAGTTTTTATCAATACCTGGTAAAGCTTACAGGATGGCTTAATCCAGATCCTTTCGTTCTGGTAATGGCCGTCAGTATTGTTTATGCAATATTCGGGATAACAGCTGCCATGCTTGGTTACTTCTTATCAGCCCATTCACTTGTCAGCGCCAGCCCTTCCGTATTTTTACCGTTCTTAAGACAGAATGAGTTTCAGCAGCACATAGTTGTTCAAAACTACAGCAAAGCATCGCTGATCCGCCTGTTTGTTCTGATCCTGGGCGCAGTAGCTATTATGTATTTATTGAATAAGGACTTCATCATCGTCTCAGTCATTGCCGGTTCACTTTTCGTTTTCTTCATCATTTATTTTTATCGAACCTCATTAAGAAGAATGCGCAAACCCGGAATATGGATACAATTCTTACTCATCACACTCATAGCATCCTTATTATGGGATTTTGCTTCCGGTAAAGGCATGTTAACCATGGATGGGTTACGTATTGGTTTGGAAATGAACTTCAGAGCTGTCATTGTGATTTTTGGTTTTTCAGCGATCAGCACTGAGTTGCGAAACCCATTTATTAAGGAAGTCTTGTTGCGAAAAGGCTTTTACGGACTCTATCATTCCACGGAAATGGCATTTTCAGCCCTGCCCGCTTTAATCAGTCTTTTACCGAATCCCCGGATCGTGCTTAAACATCCGGCCGGATTTATCTCGGCCCTCATGCAGGCATCCAGGTTTTTGTATGCACGTTTCAGGATTTCAACAACTTCAACTACCATAGTGATTTTGACAGGAGAGGTTCACAGTGGAAAATCAACATATGCCGGAAGGCTTCATCAGGAACTTGCCCAAAGGGGATGGAAAACAGGAGGGTTTATCGCAACAGGGACATTTGAAGATAATGCCCGAAACTCCTATAACCTTATTTGTTTGCCTGGTCAGGAGTCATTGCCCCTCGCCTCAATAAATGCTGTCGGGGGTTGGTTTAAATTAAGGAAGTACTGGTTTAATCCAAGGGCTTTTCAAAAGGGGAAAGAGTGTCTCTTGACTGCCATTCGCGAAAATACCGATCTGATCTTTCTAGATGAAATAGGACCGATGGAAAAGGAGGGTTCCGGTTGGGCTGATGTTTTGCCATCTTTGTTAATAAATACACAGTGTATTCAATGCTGGGTCATCAGGAAAGGTATGGTTGACGAAATCTGTTGCCAGCTAGACATAGACCCACTGCTTGTCATTGATGTTAATAAGCATGATATGAATGAATTAGTTTATTTCCTTGAAGAGATCAGGTCTGAGTTAAGCCTTCGTTCATGATGTACCGGTTTCTCCCGAAGAACAACCGTCAAGCAGTCTGCTGAAAGAGTAATCAGTTTCATTTTTTTATGAATTTTTAAGAAATTTTGCATCACTTGACAACTGCTTCTGGTTTTCGTACCTTGCTGAATATTTCATCATGTAACACATATAAAAATCTAATATGTAACATCTTATATTTGTAAAGGTGACGTGAAACATCTCAAATAGTGATTTATATCATCCTAAAAATAGAAATATGTCTTCTTTAGTACAGTAAAACCTCATTTATTTACTGTTGCAGGATTAACAAAAGGGTGTTAACATTGCATTGCAATCAAATGCCTTAATATAGCAGGAAGAAATACATAAACCTAAAACCAAAAACTATGAAAAATCTGAAATCTTTTATGTGGATGTTTGCAACGGTGTTGCTTGCATCAATGTTGTTTATTTCGTGTACCAAGGAAGGGCCGGCCGGCTTACCCGGTAAAGACGGGGCTGACGGAAAAGATGGTGAGAACGGTATCAATGGCCAGGATGGAACAGCCACCTGTGCAGTATGCCACGATAACTCTGAAAGTCTGTTCACCGCCTCTCGTCAATGGGAAGCCTCCCTGCATGCAACGGGCGGTCACTTTGTCCGCAACAACGGCGAATGCGCCATCTGCCACACCAGCCAGGGTTTCCTTGGCCATATCAATGGTACTTATGACTACACAGCAACCGGAGCCATTATCAACAATCCGAATCCGCCAAACTGTTACACATGCCACAGTATCCATTCCACCTACACCGAGAGCGATTGGGCGCTTACGGTAAGCGGTGCCATTGCGATGAACAATACCGAAGAAACTTTTGATTTCGGTAAAGGAAGTGTTTGTGCCAGTTGCCATCAGGGCAGGGCTGTCAGCAACTTCCCGACAGTCGGTGGTCCTGACATTACTGTTACTTCTATTCGTTATCACATGCACTATGGTACACAGGCCAACCTTATTACTGGTAATGCAATGTTTAACATTGGCGAAGGGCTCAACAACAGCCTCCACACTGCACTTATTCCCGATCAATGTGTTACCTGCCACATGACCACCGCTTACGGATATGAATCAGGCGGTCATGCCATGTACCTTCGCAACGCAGCCGGCACTCTGAATACAGCAGGTTGCGTTGATTGTCACAGCGATAATGCAGCACTTATTGCCAGTGTAAACGAACTTCAGGCTGAAGTATCCGCGTTGCTTGATGAGCTTAAACTAAAGCTTGATGCTGCCGGTATCACTGCTGCCGGATCAGATAATACCATTGCCGGAACATATCCTGCCGTTGTAGGCGGAGCCGCAATAAACTACAGAGCCGTAAAAGAAGACAAGAGTCTTGGAGTACACAACCCGACTTACACCGTAAGGTTGCTGCAAAATACAATTGCTGCACTTCCGTAAGGTTTCCGTTGACTTTGTTGAAGGAGCAGGTTTTCACACAAAGCCTGCTCCTTTAATGATTAAAAACAGCAAACGAATTAATTTATAAAATAATGAGAACGAAACAATTATTCATCTTATTGGTAACCTCGGTAGCGATACTGCTAAGCTCATGTCAGTATGAATTCGTGGTTGAACCCGAATTACCACCCATCGATCCTACGGTTGATATCAAATTTGCTACCGAAATTGCTCCATTGTTCGAATCGAACCAATGCCTGGCCTGTCACAAAACCGGTGGTACTGCACCCGATCTCACAGCTGACAAGGCCTATGCTTCTATCGTACCTGCATTGATTAATAGTGCTGATCCCGAGACAAGCCTGATCTACTGGTACCCGCATCCCGATGCTTCTACCCACAACTTCAAGAAGTATAAAAAGGCTGACGCTGAACTTATTCTTGCCTGGATCAAACAAGGAGCCAAAAACAATTAAAACAGACGAAGATGAAAAAGAATACACTGTTACTCATGTTATCATTTGCTTTCATCCTTTCCTCGTTTGCACAGGACGATGAAGCTGCACCCGCAAAAGAAAAAGATAAGCCGGTTAGGCCTCCTTTTCAAAGCGGCTATCTTATTGACAACCAAACAACCTTCATTCCATCCGAAGGAACATTGGAATATGTGATTCAACATAAATTTGGAACTATGGAGAATGGTTTCAGCGATCTTTTTGGTATGTATGCTCCGGGAGCCAACATCAGACTGGCTTTCAATTATGTGCCAATCAAGAACCTGCAGATAGGATATGGTCTCACGCGCCAGAAAATGCACAGTGATTTCAACCTGAAATATACCATACTTGAGCAAACCCGCAAGAATACCATTCCGGTTGCTGTGGCCTTTTATGGAAACATAGCCATTGATGGAAGCAATAAGGATATTTTTGGAGAAGATTACAATGCCGCTAACAGATTATCATATTTTTCGCAATTGATTATCGGGCGCAAATTCAACGACTGGCTCTCATTGCAGTTCAACGCGAGTTTCACACATTACAACAGCGTTGATGCTGATTATGATCATGATGTGATTGCCGTTGGTCTCAATGGAAGGGCTCAGTTTTCACCCCAATCATCGATCATTTTTCAATATGACGTGCCGCTGAAGATAAAAGCAATTTCCGAACAACGCGGATTCTATCATCCTTCGAAACCAAATCTGGGAATCGGCTGGGAAATCTGCACGAGCACACACGCTTTCCACATTTACGTGGCTTCATCAGATGGTTTGGTCCCTCAGCAGAGCATGATGTTCAACACGAATGACTTCACTGACGGAGGACTGATGTTGGGTTTCACCATGACAAGACTGTGGAGTTTTTAGTGGATGAAACTGATGTGGCATAAGCTTTGTATGCTTATCTTTGTCAAGTGTCTTGTGTCAAATACAAACACAGCTCTGAACAGAAAATGTACAATTGTATAACTAAATTTTAAAAACCATGAAAAAAACCCTTCTTGCCGTAGCATTGCTTTTTTCAGCTGCATGGCTGTTGACAGCATTCGTAACCCCCCAAGAGCAGAAAAAAGGTGCGCCCTGGGATGTTCCTGCCAATTACAAAGCCATGAAGAATCCCAATAAAGCAGGGGATGCTGATGCGATTGCCCTGGGAAAAACCGCCTATGCCAAACATTGCCGTTCATGTCATGGAAACACAGGTTTGGGCGATGGTCCAAAAGCCAAGAACCTCGAAACATTCCCTGGCGATTTTTCAAGTGCCAAGTTTCAGGCTTATGGTGATGGTGATCTTTACTACATGTCTTTTGTCGGACGCGATGAAATGCCCAACTATGAAAAGAAAATTCCTGATGAGGAAGAGCGCTGGGCTATTATCAGCTATATCCGGTCACTGAAGAAATAGACTTTGTCAAGCACTTTTTTAACCAGAACCACCAGAACCTTTCGGCCCGGCTGCTCACTGCTTTTCGGGCCGAAAGTACTTGTATTTTACCTATTTCAATGACTCATATGAGATTCACGTATTTATGGTTGGCTATGTTAATCATCGCTTCGCCGATGCTTATGGCCACAGAAGATAATGCCATAGTTTCCGATGGCTTTGAGGCAAACAAACAATGTTTTGACTGCCACGGACAACGGTTTTATTCGTTTGAAAACCAAAACACCGGTCTTATCGAACGTAAAGCCATGAACCCGAATTACGTATATAGTCAGGATGCTTACTACCGAGGTGTTCACAAAAATTTTGCCTGCACCGACTGTCATTCTCCTGAATATGAAACATGGCCGCATCAGGCTGAATTGCGCCTCGAACCAATGTACACTTGCCTCGATTGTCATGGAGGTGATCCTACTTATGAACACCTTCATTTTGAACTTCTGGAAGAAGAGTTTCTGAAAAGTGTACATGCAGAAAGAATCGGCGATGCTTTTACCTGCTGGAAATGTCACGACCCGCACTCATATAAACGAATGACAACTGGCGAGTTCAGGATTTCTGAAATCGTCAGCTATCACAACAGCACCTGTATGAATTGTCATTCCAACAATGACCATTACCAGCTTTTTTCTGATGATATTAAACCCGGTCTTGAAAAAATTCACCATTTTCTGCCCAATTTTAAATTGCACTTTTCTGCTGTCAGATGTATCGAATGCCACACCTCAAGTGCCGACACACTCTGGGTAAATCACAATATTTTACCTAAGGAAAACGCAGTCAAAAATTGCATCGAATGCCACTCAACCAGCACGATTTTGATGGCGTCCCTGTATAAGTATCAAAATATTGAGGGTCGTAAAGAACGCGGTTTTCTTAATGCAGTAATCCTCAATGAGGCTTATGTTATTGGCGCAAACAGAAACGAATACCTTAATCTGATCAGCATTATTCTTTTTGGGCTCACCCTCGCCGGCATCATTATTCACACCATCTTCCGCTTAATGAAATAAACATATGGCCGAAAAACTATATCTATACCCGTTATGGCTCAGAGTATGGCACGGGATTAATGCACTGCTCATCATTGCACTTATTGTCACAGGTATCAGCCTGCAGTATTCCAATACTCAGTTCATGATCATTCCGTTTGACCTGTCGGTAAGCTATCACAATATTTCTGGAATTATTGTTTCAGTGAATTACCTCCTCTTCTTCATTGCAAACTTCATCTCAGGCAATATTCGTTTTTACCGGATTTCTTTGAAAGGCCTTTTCCAACAACTCATTCGTCAGTCGATGTACTACCTGTCGGGTATGTTTAAAGGCGAATCTTCTCCCTATCCGGTAACCGCCGACCGTAAGTTTAATCCTCTTCAGAAGGTAGCATATATTGTTGTCATGTATGTGTTTATGCCATTGGTGATCATTTCCGGAATTGCATTACTGTTTCCCGAAACCATTGTCCCCCGTGTTTTTGGATTCAGCGGCATACATCTGACGGCTCTGTTGCATTCTGCGGTTGGTTTTGGAATATCCTTATTTCTGATCATACATGTGTATATCAGCACTACCGGTAAACCTATCTCCAGGAATTTCAAAAGCATTATGACCGGCTGGCATTGATGCTGTCATTTGCTGTTACAGCACGATTGTCATTTTTATCTTGAATATGGCTGTAATGGCCAAATTGTTATTTTTGTGCACTCATTTCAATAAAAATTATAACCATGAAATACTACCATACACTAATTCTTTTTGTAGCCATTCTTTTAAGTTCATGTCAGCAAAAGGCAGCCCGGGTTGATTATGCCGTTGACCCGAATAATCGCGAAGTAAAGGTAGTTGATGTGGTTCAGGCCAGTGCCTATACCTACCTCGAAGTGAGTGAAAAAGGTGAGAAATTCTGGATTGCCGTAAACCTCATGGAAGCAAAAAAGGGCGATGTGCTTCATTTCAGCCAGTCGATGGAAATGACAGATTTCCACTCACGCGACCTGAACCGAACTTTTGAAAAACTGCATTTTGTGGATGATATCAGCAGCAATCCTATTCCCATGAAAGGGCATGCCACTCAAAGTATACCACCCGGCAGCATGAAATCAGTTACCGGTAAAAAGGAGATTAGCGTCAAAACACCCGAAGGAGCTGTATCGATAGGTGATTTATTCGCCTCAAAAGCCAGTTATAACCAACAAAAGATCAAGGTGGCAGGCGAAGTGGTCAAAGTGAATGCTGCCATCATGGGCAAAAACTGGGTGCATCTTCAGGATGGCACAGGTGACCAGCAAAATTATGACCTCACTATAACCACTCAGGATGTGGTGAGGGTTGGCGATGTTGTGGTTTTTGAAGGTATTATAGCAGTTGATAAGGATTTTGGATCAGGATATACTTATGACCTGATTATGGAAGAAGCAGTTGTTGTTACTCAGCCTGTTTACTAAGTTACGGAATAGCCTTCATCAGACTATCTGTTTCACCAGATTACAGCCCCTTTTGAAAGGAATTAATTTCTCTATTATTTTCATTTACTGGCTGATTGTTTACCATTTTTAGGATATTTCCCTCAGAAACGTCCTTTTTTTAATAGCTTTGCACCCGATTTTTTAATGCGCAAGCACGATTCCGAACAGACAATGAGCGGCAGATACAAAGAATACCATAACTTAAATCTTACCACTACCGGCGAGCACATCCGCCGGTTTTGGGAAGCCAACGACATTTTCAAGAAAAGCCTCGAAACACGAAAGGATGGCGAACACTTTGTTTTTTACGAAGGGCCTCCTTCAGCCAACGGAGTTCCGGGTATCCATCATGTTATGGCTCGGGCGATCAAAGACATCTTCTGCCGCTATCAAACGCTTAAGGGTAAGTACGTGCAGCGAAAAGCCGGTTGGGACACCCACGGGCTGCCCGTTGAGATAAGTGTGGAGAAAACACTTGGTATTACCAAAGAAGACATTGGCAAGAAAATCACAGTCGAAGAATACAATCAGGCATGCCGCCGCGAGGTGATGAAGTACAAGGATTTATGGGACGAATTAACCCGAAAAATGGGGTATTGGGTCGATCTGGAGCATCCTTACATCACTTTTGATAATAAATATATTGAGTCCGTCTGGTTTCTGCTGTCGAAGCTATACGAAAAAGGACTTCTATACAAAGGCTATACCATCCAGCCCTATTCTCCGGCAGCGGGTACAGGTCTGAGTACCCACGAACTTAATCAGCCGGGCTGTTACAGAGATGTTAAAGACACTTCTGCCACTGCTCAGTTTGAATTAATCCGCACGGAAAAGGCCATCTTCAAACACACTGAACCTGATGTGCCGGTTTACATACTTGCCTGGACTACTACCCCCTGGACATTGCCATCAAATACGGCACTTGCTGTTGGCCCAAACATCAATTATGTATTGCTCAGATCATTCAATCCCTACACAGGATCGCCTGTGCAGCTGATTCTGGCCAAAGATCTTTTGCCATCATTCTTTGATCCTTCAGTGCAGGATGCCCCTTTGGAAGATTACAAGACCGGTGATAAGAAAGTACCCTTTCGGATTCTGGATGAATGCACGGGCAGCCAACTGGCCGGAATAAGATACAAACAACTGATTCCTTGGATTAAACCAATGGGAGACGCCTTCAGGGTTATTGAAGGAGATTTTGTTACCACCAGCGATGGTACAGGCATCGTACATATTGCACCTACTTTCGGTGCCGACGACGACAGGGTGGCCCGTCAATCAGGGATAGTGCCGCTTCTGCTGATCGATAAAGACGGTAGCAAAAGACCTATGGTTGATTTACGCGGCAGATTTTTTCCTGTTGACGAACTTGATCCTGAATTCGTAGCTCAATTTGTAGATCTTGATACCTACACAGAGTATTCCGGCCGGTTTGTGAAAAATGAATATGACGAAAACCTGCCTGCTGATGCCGCAACCCTCGATGTTGATATCTCTGTGATGCTTAAGAAAGAGAACAAAGCATTCAGGATCGAAAAATATGTGCACAATTATCCCCATTGCTGGCGAACCGACAAACCGGTGCTTTATTATCCCATGGACAGCTGGTTTATCCGCACAACTGCCTATCGCGAACGGATGCTCGAACTTAACCGCACAATCAACTGGAAACCAAAAGCAACAGGGGAAGGCAGGTTTGGTAACTGGCTTGAAAATCTTGTTGACTGGAATCTTTCACGCTCACGATTCTGGGGCGTGCCGCTTCCGGTATGGACAACCGAAGACAAATCGGAGCAGCGTTGCTTTGGTTCGGTTGCAGAACTTAAAAAAGCAATAGATGAGTCCGTTGCTGCCGGACTGATGGAAAGCAATCCATTTGAAACCTACCAGCCCGGTAACACTTCGGAGCTAAACTATCAGGGCTTCGACCTCCACAGGCCTTATGCTGACCGAATTGTCCTTGTTTCAAACAGCGGAAAACCCATGTACAGAGAACCAGACCTCATCGATGTCTGGTTTGATTCAGGAGCGATGCCGTATGCCCAGTCTCATTATCCCTTCGAGGATGTGAATTATTTCAGGCAAAATTTTCCGGCTGATTTTATTGCAGAAGGCGTGGACCAAACACGGGGTTGGTTCTTTACATTGCATGCCATTGCGGTTATGTTGTTTGATTCAGTGGCCTTCAGGACAGTAGTTAGCAATGGACTGGTGCTCGACAAGAACGGAAATAAAATGTCGAAAAGACTGGGTAACGCCGTTGATCCGTTCGAAACCATCGAAAAATATGGCCCTGATGCCACGCGCTGGTATATGATCACCAACTCACAACCCTGGGACAACCTTAAATTTGACCTCAATGGTGTTGACGAGGTCAGAAGAAAATTCTTTGGCACGCTTTACAACACATATGCTTTTTTTGCCCTTTACGCCAATATCGACGGATTCAATTATGCTGAACCTGATATTCCGCATAACGACAGGCCAGAAATTGACCGCTGGATTTTGTCTGAACTGAACTCGCTCATCATGATAGTGGATGAAGCCTATGAAAACTACGAACCAACGCGCGCCGGAAGGGCAATTCAGGATTTTGTGGATGAGCATCTGAGCAACTGGTATGTGCGTTTGTCGCGCAGACGTTTCTGGAAAGGTAATTATTCAAACGACAAGATCAGTGCTTACCAGACACTGTATACCTGCCTAGAAGTAATTGCCCGGCTGTCATCCCCCGTTGCTCCATTCTTCAGCGAACAGTTGTTCCTCGACCTCAATTCAGTGAGTAAAAAACTTCCATACGAATCAGTTCACCTGAGCGACTTTCCGGTTGCAAAACCAGAACTGATCGACAAATCACTGGAACAACGTATGGAAATGGCACAGCAGTTTTCATCCATGGTGCTTTCGCTGCGCAAAAAAGCGAATATCAGGGTTCGTCAGCCACTCAACAAAATCATGATTCCGGTTTCGGGTGCTGACATGTTGAGTCAACTAAAAGAGGTTGAAAATTTGATACTCTCAGAAGTTAACGTAAAAACCATTGAATACCTTACTGAAGATTCCGGTATTTTGGTCAAACGCATAAGACCTAATTTCAAAACCCTTGGTCCGCGCTTTGGAAAACTGATGAAACAGATCGGCCAGGCATTCGCATTATTAAGTCAGAGTGATATCCGCAGGCTGGAGCATGATGGTGCACTTTCCATGATTGTGGAGGGGGAAACCATTCAGTTGAATATCGAGGACGCTGAAATCACTACCGAAGATATTCCGGGTTGGACTGTAACCACACAGGACAAGTTAACCGTGGCCCTTGACATGACCATTACTGAGGATTTGCGTAAGGAAGGTCTGGCGCGCGAACTGGTCAACAGAGTACAGAATCTCAGAAAAGACACAGGCCTCGAAGTCACCGACAGAATATTTCTTGAAGTAAACACCGAACCTGACCTTGCTCAGGCTTTTGACTTGTTCAGGGATTACATTTGTTCCGAAACACTTGCAGAAATGAAATTGATTAACGACTTTGGTTCAGATGAAGTGTCTAATTATGAGTTGATTGATGAAAATTATGCCCGTATCAGAATCAGTCGGTTATGACCACTATCGAAAATTTCATCTACAAGAACAATACTTAATCTAATTTGTAGTATATTTATTGCGGAATCGGAATCAACCGGTTCATGGTCACTTAAAACACATGGAATTATGAAAGAGGAAGAAAAATCGCAGGATACCGATCTGAAGAAAACCCGGTATTCGGATGAGGAGCTGGAAGAATTCAGGGCCATCATTATGCAGAAACTCGAAAAAGCCAGAGCTGACCTGAAAATACTCTCTGAGGCTTTATCTAATGTTGATGAGCATGGTACTGACGACACTTCGCCTACCTTTAAGGTTTTGGAAGAAGGTTATCAGGTGCTTTCGAAGGAAGAGAACGGACGCCTTGCCGCCCGGCAGCAGAAATTCATCAATAATCTGGAAAATGCACTTATCCGTATTGAGAACAAAAGCTACGGTATTTGCCGCGCAACAGGCAAGTTGATAGCCAAAGAAAGGCTTAGAATAGTGCCGCACGCTACCCTGAGCATTGAAGCCAAACTGCAGCAAAGTAAATGAACCTGATTGTTGCAGGCTTACGGAGTGCTCCTGTGAGTGTTTTCTTAATGTCATCGTTCTGTTTTAACTCAGGACGATATGTTTTATGATGCAATAAATTTTGTGCATATAATCGGAATACAATCCATCCTGTTTAATCCAAGAATCCGTTGAAAAAACCTCTTTTAATCATATTTCTGGTCCTTTTGTTCGACCAGTTGCTGAAATTCTACATTAAACTCACCATGACCATCGGTCAGGAGATTCCTGTTGCCGGAAACTGGTTTATCATCCATTTCACCGAAAACAACGGTATGGCATTCGGTTTTGAGTTTGCCGGCGAATGGGGAAAATTGTCCCTGAGCATATTTAGGATACTGGCAGTTGGGGCATTGTTTTTCTATTTGGCATACCTTACCCGCCACAAGACCAAATTTGGCCCTATATTCGGTATCACAATGATCCTTGCAGGTGCACTTGGAAACATTATTGACAGCGCTTTTTACGGAATGATTTTCAGTTCGAGCAGCTATCATACCGTTGCCACATTCATGCCCGAAGGCGGGGGTTATGAAACCTTCCTGCACGGTAAGGTTGTTGATATGTTTTATTTTCCGCTGATTACAATTGCCCAGGAGCAGGTGCCTGCCTGGATCCCGGATTTTATATTTGGCAGTGATGGCTACTTTATCTTTTTCAGGCCGGTTTTCAATATTGCCGATGCGTCCATAACAACCGGCGTACTGTGGATGTTGCTGTTTCAGCGCAACTTCCTGAAGAAAATGTAGCTTATCCCTACGCCCGCCAAGTTGACATACAGGCTAAAAAAACTAAAGACCAGGTCGGACGAAAGAGACTAAATTGTATATTTGCGCCCGAATTCCAATACTTTAACCAATTCGCCTTTTCAAAATGAACAAACCCATCACAGGACACATTGCGCAGATTATCGGACCGGTAATTGATATTGCTTTTGAACAGGAAGGACAACTTCCCAACCTTCTGGATGCTCTGGAAATTACCCGTGAAAATGGAGAAAAACTTATCCTCGAAGCACAACAGGCCATCGGAGAAAACACTATTCGCGCCATAGCCATGGATTCGACAGACGGATTAAGAAGAGGAATGCCTGTGATTTCTCTTGGTAAACCCATATCTATGCCCACTGGCGATATGGTAAAAGGCCGATTGTTTAATGTGATCGGAGATCCTATTGATGGTTTGAAAGAAGTGAAGGCTACCGGATCTTATCCAATACACCGCGACCCGCCGTTGTTTGAAAACCTTACCACACAGAAAGAAGTGTTGTACACCGGTATCAAGGTTATCGACCTGATCGAACCTTATGCCAAAGGTGGAAAAATTGGTTTGTTTGGAGGGGCAGGTGTAGGCAAAACGGTTATCATCATGGAATTGATCAATAACATTGCCAAATCTTATTCCGGTATGTCGGTGTTTGCCGGTGTTGGAGAACGCACCCGCGAAGGAAATGACCTTCTTCGTGAAATGATCGAGTCAGGCGTTATCAAATACGGAAAAGAGTTTACCGAAAGCCTCGAACATGGCGGCTGGGACCTATCGAAGGTTGACTACGACATGCTCGAACAATCACAGGCAACTTTGGTGTTCGGACAAATGAATGAGCCTCCGGGAGCACGTGCACGTGTAGCCCTTAGTGGCTTGACCATGGCCGAATATTTCCGCGATGGAGACGAAGAATCAGGCGGTAGGGACATTCTGTTTTTCATCGACAATATTTTCCGCTTTACACAGGCAGGAAGTGAGGTTTCGGCATTGCTTGGCCGTATGCCCTCAGCCGTAGGGTATCAACCAACTCTGGCAACCGAAATGGGTATTATGCAGGAAAGGATTACATCTACCAAGCGCGGTTCAATTACTTCTGTACAGGCAGTATATGTGCCTGCTGATGACCTTACCGACCCGGCACCTGCAACAACTTTTGCCCACCTTGATGCTACAACAGTACTCAACCGTAAAATTGCAGAACTAGGTATTTACCCAGCAGTTGACCCATTGGATTCAACCTCCCGGATCCTGTCACCTGAAGTAGTCGGCGAAGCTCATTACAAAACCGCCCAACGCGTGAAAAACATTCTGCAACGTTACAAGGAATTGCAGGATATCATTGCCATTCTGGGTATGGACGAATTAAGTGAAGAAGATAAGCTGATCGTGAACAGGGCACGTCGCGTGCAGAGGTTCCTTTCGCAACCATTCCACGTTGCCGAACAGTTTACCGGTATACCCGGAACCATCGTTTCCATTGAAGATACCATCAAGGGTTTCAACATGATCATGGACGGTGAAGTGGACGAATATCCCGAAGCAGCCTTCAACCTTGTCGGAACCATTGAAGAAGCAATTGAAAAAGGCAAAAGAATGCTGGCAGAGTCACGTGCTTAACTGAAAAAACCATGAATCTGGAAATCATCACACCGGACAAAACCATTTATCAGGGAGAGGTAGTGCTTGTGCAACTGCCCGGCCTCGATGGTCTGTTCGAAATATTGAATAACCACGCCCCAATGATTGCTGCCTTAGGAAAAGGCAGGGTTAAAGTGCATGATCAGGAAAAGAATGAGATGTTTTTTCCGATCAACGGAGGCGTTATTGAAGTGTTGCACAATAAAGTGCTGGTGCTGGCCGAATAAACACTCTTTTACTCCACAGAAAATGCAAACGGGGACATATTGTCCCCGTTTTTCGTTGAAAGACTTACTTGCCAACCAGTATAAAGCCGAAATTGTCACTGGCAATACTGCCTCAGTGCCTCATCAGCCATCCCGATTCCCAGACCTGATGCTTTCTTCCAGTCATTGCATGCCAGCTCTGTTTTGCCGCTGTAATAATAGGCAAGACCTCGGTTCATATATGAATTGCCATGAGAAGGGTTAATCACTATGGCTCGTGAAAAATCTGCAATGGCTTTTTCATAGTCTTCTATTCTGCCATAAGATGTCCCCCTGTTGTAAAAGGCCATATATAATTTGTCGTTTATTTCAAGTGCCTGTGTGTAATATTTTATAGATTCTTGAATTCGGTTCTCAAGGTAATGTATCATGCCTGAGTAGATAAGTGCCGAAGTGTCTGACGGATTAAACTTAATTGCATCACTAAAATAGGAAAGTGCCAGCGAATACTCCTTCAGCGAATAATAACAGGATCCAAGATTGTAGTAAATGAGCGGATTTGTTGGATCAAATTCGGCAGCAGAAAGGAAGGTCTGTGTTGCTTCCTGATATCGTTGCTCTTTCATCTCCTTAGTCCCCTGTTGAAATAACTGGTAGGCTTTGCCCCTGTTATTCTCTTCATGCTCATGTTCAGACTTTGGTTGTGTGCCTGAAACCGCTGAGCTGTTTTTTGTTGCCTCACTATTGCTTGACACATCTGGACTACTACAGGATTGACAGGCCAGAAAAACGGACAAAACAGTAAACAGAAATATTAAGCGCATAGAACTATTTTTTACAAAGGTACGAGCAATCTGTTTATGCTGACATCGTTGTGTCAGAATCAAGGTGTACTCATTTGTTTGCCAATATTGATCTGGGCAGGAACCGAGAGATGTATCTGAACCAATTTCCATTCACCATCCTGTTTGTCCGCAACACCTGAAAGCCTCAGGCCTTCATACTCGTAAGCAGTGTCACCGTAAATGAAATTGTATTTCATCTTTTGCGAAAACCATGCAGTTGTACCACTTTGACTAATATTCAGCTGAAGGTCTTCGGCGGCTATAAACATATCGCTAACAAGACTGAATTGTTTGCTGAATGCGTTTTTGATGGCCTGCCATCCCATGAGTTTCTCGTGGCTGTCGGTACCGATGAGCGTTATCTGACCATCTACAGACCATGTGTTTTCCAGCATGATAAAGTCTTCATTTTCTGAAGCCATCTGGTAGCGCTCGATGAGGTTTTCGATCTGAATGCGATCATCAGCCATATTCGGTGCCGGATCTTGTGGTCCGGTGCAGGAAATACAAACAGTCAGAAGCACGATGATAAATTTTGTTACAGATTTCATCTTGGTTTTTAATTTGTTTGCGGGTTAACAGTGAAAAATTTCATAGTATGAAATTACAACCAATAATTCCGGTTTCGACAAAGTCAGAGCTATTTAGAATCATTCTAAAGAATAATTTGAAGTATTGGAGGCTGTTTTTACACAAAATGCTGAATCAGTTAAAAAAAGGCTTTCACGTTTGGGGAAATTTTCGTAAAATTGCAGCCAATTTCTAACGAAGAATCAACTCTATACATGGCTTATATCAAAGGCTTCCGGATGAGCGGATTAGTAGCATTTTGGATGTTTGTTGCAGGTCTGTTTTTTATCGCACCTCAACAACTTAAAGCAGAGGACAAACATGATGAAGGGCATCATAAAAAGGAATTCAACGCCGGACAGAAGATCATAGACCATATCGTTGATGCTTACGAATGGCATATTCTGGATATTGGTGATTTCCATTTATCAGTGCCTTTTCCGGTTATTTTGTATGATGAAGGAAACTGGCATGTTTTCATGTCATCGAAATTTAAGCACGGATATGCTTCTTACAAAGGCTATGAAATAGCTAAGGAAGGAAATCTGAAGGGAAAAGTGATCAGAAAAGCTGAAGATGGTACCGAAATAAGGCCGCTTGATCTTTCCATTACCAAAAACGTTTTTTCCATATTTTTCGCTTCTGGATTGATCATTTTTTTGTTTATGAGCATATCCAAAGCGTACAAGAGAACACGTAAACATGCTCCGAAAGGGATACAATCGGTTCTTGAGCCACTGATTATGTTTATACGCGACGAAATCGCCATAACCTCCATCGGACGCAATAAATATGAGAAGTTTCTTCCCTATCTGCTGACGGTGTTTTTCTTTATTTTCTTTAATAACCTGCTGGGTATTGTTCCGATTTTTCCGGGTGGAGCCAATGTCACCGGAAATATTGCCGTAACCGGAGTTCTTGCCTTATTCACATTCTTCATTACGGCTATCAGAGCCAACAAGAATTACTGGATGCACATTTTCAATACCCCGGGTGTGCCCTGGTGGTTGAAATTTCCTGTGCCGTTGATGCCCATAATTGAACTGGTAGGCGTATTTACCAAGCCCTTTGTGTTGATGGTGCGTCTCTTTGCCAATATCACCGCCGGTCACATCATTATCCTGGGCTTTATCAGCCTCATTTTTGTATTCGGGCAAACAAGCATTTTTGCCGGCTATGGTATTTCGGTAATATCTATAACACTGGCCATATTTATTTTCTTTCTCGAACTGCTTGTTGCCTTCATTCAGGCGTATGTTTTTACGCTTCTTTCGGCTATTTATTTTGGAATGGCTGTTGAGGAGCATCATCATGAGGAGGGACACCATTAATGGATTCAACATTATCAAGATAACCCATTATTAACTTAAATACATCTAAACCATGGAATTATTAACCATTTTATTGCAGGCTGTAATGGACCTGACCCCTATTGCCAAGATGGCTGCCGGCCTCGGTGCCAGCATTGCTACTATTGGTGCCAGTTATGGTATCGGCCAGATCGGACGCAGCGCACTGGAATCGATTGCCCGTCAGCCCGAGGCTGCTGGTGACATCCGTTCCAACATGATCGTATCGGCAGCGCTCATCGAAGGAGTTGCTTTCTTTGCGATTGTTGTGTGTCTGTTGATTGTGTTCCTCTAACAGCTTATGAAGAATCCGGCTGCGCAACGGTTGGTTGCGTGGCTGGGTTTGATTTGAACCGTTAAAATTAAAGCTATGGAATTAGTTAACCCGGGTATAGGATTGATTTTTTGGATGACCCTCGCGTTTGGAACAGTGTTTTTTGTGCTGTCGAAGTTTGCCTGGCCATCCATTCTCAGGGCATTGAAAGAGCGTGAGCAGCACATAGAAGAGGCACTCCAGGCCGCTGATATCACCAAGGAAGAAATGAAGAAGCTTAAGATTGACAACGAAAAGTTGCTCAAGGAAGCTAAAGACGAACGGGATGCCATACTCAACGATGCACGCAAAATCCGTGATAAAATGATTGATGAAGCCAGAATCAGGGCTAATGAAGAAGCCGACAGGATTGTGGAAAGTGCCCGAGAACGTATCGAAAACGAAAAGATGGCAGCAATGGTTGAGATGAAGAATCAGATCGCAAAAGTATCCATTGATATTGCCGAAATGATCCTGCGCGAAAAAATGAAATCAGACAAGGCACAGACCGATTTCATTGAAAGGATTATTGATGAATCAAGATTAAATTGATTCGGCCATGAAGAATATCCTGCTTTCAAAAAGGTATGCCACAGCTTTGTTCGATCTGTCAATCAGTGGTAAACAGCTTGATCAGGTACATGCTGATATGAAGTTGGTTGCAGCAACCCTTGCTGAAAACAGGGAACTGCGCAAATTGATGACAAACCCGGTTGTGCCGCCATCAAAGAAAAAAACAGTCATCAGAAGTATTTTTGAAAATCATGTTCAACCCCTTACGCTTGCTTTCATGGATATTCTGATCCGTAAAGGCCGCGAACAGGAAATTGCCATGATCGCAGAGCATTTCGGTCAGATGTATCTTGATTACAACAATATAGCAGTAGTTGAGCTTGAAACGGCAACGCCATTGCCTGAAGCGCTCGAACAGAAGATTTCGGGATTGATCAGTGCACAAACCAACAAAAAAATCAACATCAGCGGATCTGTTGACAAGGAACTTATCGGTGGATTCGTTCTCCGCATGGGTGATTATCAGTATGATGCAAGTATCAGGCGTGTAATCAAAAGATTGCATGATGATTTTGATAAGAATTTATTTATAAAGGAATTTTAACGTTTAAGCAATAAGCAAATATGGCAGCTATTAAACCTGCAGAAGTATCAGCGATCCTGCGAAAGGAACTTGCTGGATTTAAGACTGATGCCGTTCTGGAAGAAGTTGGATCAGTGTTACAAATCGGTGACGGAATTGCCCGTGTATATGGAATGGGTAATGCTGAGTCGGGCGAATTGGTTGAATTTGAGAAAAACGGGCTAATTGGCATTGTGCTCAACCTTGAGGAGGACAATGTGGGAGTTGTATTGCTCGGAGACATTGCCGGAATCAACGAAGGTGATGCAGTGAAACGTACAGGCAGGATCGCCTCTTTGAAAGTGGGAGAAGGTATGCTTGGCCGTGTTATCAACACGCTTGGACAGCCAATCGATGGAAAAGGTGAGATCAAAGGCGAGACGTACGAGATGCCTCTCGAGCGAAAGGCTCCCGGAGTAATATTCAGACAACCGGTGAATGAACCCTTGCAAACCGGTATCAAGGCCGTTGATGCCATGATCCCTATCGGACGTGGTCAGCGTGAATTGATCATCGGCGACCGCCAAACAGGGAAAACGGCAATTGCCATTGATACCATCATCAATCAAAAGGAGTTTTACGATCGTGGTGAAACGGTGTATTGTATTTATGTTGCCGTTGGCCAAAAAGGATCCACAGTTGCCAACATTGTAAAAATCCTTGAAGATAATGGCGCAATGCCTTACACCATAGTCATTTCAGCCACAGCTTCCGACCCGGCCGCCATGCAGTTTTACGCTCCATTTGCAGGCGCTGCAATTGGCGAATTTTTCCGCGACACAGGCCGACCTGCACTGGTAATCTACGATGACCTTTCGAAACAGGCTGTTGCTTATAGGGAGGTTTCTCTGTTGCTGCGCCGGCCACCGGGAAGGGAAGCGTACCCGGGCGATGTATTTTACCTCCATTCGCGCCTGCTCGAAAGGGCTGCAAAAATCATCAACTCTGATGAAATTGCAAAGAACATGAACGACCTGCCCGAAAGTCTTCGGGCCCTCGTGAAAGGTGGCGGTTCGCTTACTGCACTCCCCATCATCGAAACACAGGCCGGTGACGTTTCAGCTTATATCCCAACCAACGTAATCTCGATCACCGACGGGCAGATATTCCTCGAAACAAACTTATTCAACTCAGGGATCAGACCTGCAATCAACGTAGGAATCTCGGTTTCGCGTGTGGGTGGAAATGCACAGATCAAATCCATGAAGAAAGTTGCCGGGACACTGAAACTCGACCAGGCTCAATACCGCGAACTGGAAGCATTCAGTAAATTCGGCTCCGACCTTGATGCAGCCACTATGGCGGTGCTCGACAAAGGAAAGCGTAACGTTGAAATCCTCAAACAGCCCCAGTATTCGCCCATGAAAGTGGAGCAACAGATTGCCATAATCTTCTGCGGCACAAACAACCTTCTGCGCAAAGTACCGGTCAGCAAAGTGAATGATTTTCAGATCGAATTTCTGCATACTCTCGAGGAAAAACATGCACCATTGCTTTCTTCGCTCAAGGCCGGAAAATACACAGATGAGATTGTAGCAGAGCTTACTACCGTTGCCAGAGCAATAGCAGCACGTTACGAATAAAAGCACATTGCAGGCAAATTTTATCATATCATGCCAAACCTAAAAGAAGTAAGAACCAGGATCGAATCGGTCAATTCGACCAAGCAGATCACAAGTGCCATGAAGATGGTGGCCGCTTCAAAGTTGCGTAAAGCACAGAATGCCATCATCACCATGAGACCTTATGCTGCTAAACTGCACGATTTAATGAAAAACCTCAGTGCAGAGACCAGTGTTGCCGAAGGGTCTTTTTCCCGGACAACCACAGAAAGCGAAAAAGTGCTTGTTATTCCTGTTACTTCAAACAGGGGCTTGTGTGGTGCTTTCAACGCCAATGTGATCAGATCGGCCGGAAAACTGATCAGCGAACAATAC
Source organism: Bacteroidales bacterium (assembly GCA_024710405.1). Lineage (GTDB taxonomy): Bacteria > Bacteroidota > Bacteroidia > Bacteroidales > F082 > UBA6192. The sequence continues at coordinate 103,835 of JANJUV010000005.1, read as the reverse complement.
CAACAGCAGCAAAGCAACGGTAATTTGTCTCTGTATTGTATCGGTAAGAAAGGCGAAGAGTTTTTCCGTAGCCGTAAGTTTGCACTGGTTGGGTCGGCAAATCACCTTTTCGATAATCTGAGTTTTCAGGAGGTTGTGCCTGTTGCTGAATCTATAATGAATGATTTTGTTTCAGGACGATACGATAAAGTTGTGTTTATTTACAACAGGTTTAAAAATGCAGGAACCCAGTATCTGACGGTTGAACAGTTTTTACCGGTCGAACTTCCGGAATCCGATGAAAACAAAATTACCTCAGAAACTGATTATATCTATGAGCCGGGAAAGCAACAAATTCTGGAAGAGTTGATTCCCAAGACCCTTAAAATTCAGTTTTATAAGGTGCTGCTCGATAGCTTTGCTTCAGAACATGGTGCCAGAATGGTGGCCATGAACAAAGCTACCGATAATGCATCAGAGTTGCTCAAAGAACTGAAATTGAGCTATAATAAAGCCAGACAGGCAGCCATTACCAAAGAAATACTCGAAATTGTCGGTGGTGCCAATGCCTTGAACGGATAGCCTGTGGCTGCCAGAAGCAATGAACTTTTGACAAGACAGATTGTTTAATAATTAAAAGAATTACAATCATGAAAAGTAAAGTTGAATCAGCAATTAACGAACAAATCCGACGTGAGGAGTTTTCATCACGCTTATACCTGTCCATGGCCATCTGGTGCGAATGCAATGGTTTTCCGGGTGCAGCGGCTTTCCTCTACAGACAGTCGGATGAAGAAAGGATGCATCAGTTGAAATTGGTTCACTATGTTAACGACAGGGGTGGAAAGGCTGTACTGATGGCCCTAGAACAACCCGAAGGTACCTATAACTCATTGCTCGATGTGTTTCAGAAAGTGATGCACCATGAAGAGTATATCACTTCTTCCATCAACGACCTCTATGGCGTAACACTGGAAGAAAAAGACTATACTACCGGAAATTTTCTTCAGTGGTATATAACCGAACAAATTGAAGAAGAAAGTACCATGCGTACGATACTCGACAAAATCAGTCTGGTGGGTACCGACAAAGCTGGTATGTTCCACATCGACAAGGAACTGGATGCGATGACCGCTGCAGCAGCCCCTATTCCGGCCGTATAGAAGTGTCATCCCTGATATAATAATATGAAAACAGGCAAACTGCCTGTTTTTTTTTGTTTTAACAGTACCTTTTCACCCGTGTTGTACATTTCATCGGGTAATATCGTTTATTTTTGAAGAACAATAGTTTGAGTTATGGCTAAATCCAAAACTGTGTTTTTTTGCCGCAACTGCGGGCACGAAGCTGCCAAATGGATAGGAAAATGTCCGGCCTGCGGTGAATGGAACACCTTTGCCGAAGAGACCATCGTTACCGGCAAATCCGGATCGGCGCAAATGTTGCTTCAGCAGGGGTCATCACAGCCACCGGTTCCTGTGCAGGAGATTGAAGCCGGAAAGGAACAACGCATGGATATGCACTATGCCGAACTGAACCGTGTGCTGGGTGGAGGTCTGGTGCCCGGATCGCTTATCCTGATCGGAGGAGAGCCCGGAATAGGAAAATCAACCCTGATGTTGCAGGTGGCTTTGTCGCTCAACCGGATGAAGGTGCTTTATGTCTCCGGCGAGGAAAGTCGTCAACAAATCAGGATGAGGGCTGACAGGATTGGGATTGGAAACGAACAGTGCTATATATTGACCGAAACCGACACCTCCGCCATCATGCAACATTTTGCCCGGCTTGAGCCCGATCTGGTGGTTGTTGATTCAATACAGACCTTGCAAACCTCAAGGGTTGAAGCCTCGGCCGGAAGCATCACGCAAATTCGTGAATGTGCCGCCGAACTGAACAAATTGGCAAAAGTTTCAAATGTGCCTGTATTTCTGATTGGGCATATCACCAAGGACGGGAGCATCGCAGGGCCTAAGGTGCTGGAGCATATGGTTGACACGGTAATTCAGTTTGAGGGCGACCGACATTACGGTTTTAGGATACTGAGGGCTGTTAAAAACCGCTTTGGCTCTGCCTCAGAGTTGGGCATCTTTGAGATGCATGCCAAAGGGCTTCGAGAAGTGAGTAATCCGAGTGAAGTGCTCCTGTCGCAGCGCGATACTGCGGTAAGCGGTGTTGCCATATCAGCTATGATTGAAGGGCTGCGCCCCATGCTGATCGAAACACAGGCTCTTGTGAGCACAGCTGCTTACGGTACACCACAAAGATCGGTCACCGGTTTCGATCTTCGCCGGTTGAACATGTTGCTTGCAGTGCTGGAAAAGAGAGCCGGTTTCAGACTCAGTGCCAAAGACGTATTCCTGAACATTGCCGGCGGGCTCAGGGTTGATGACCCGGCTACCGACCTTGCAGTGATTGCCGCTGTCTTATCTTCATCGGGCGACATACCTATTGACGACAAAATTGCGTTTGCTGCTGAAGTTGGCCTCTCGGGCGAAATAAGGGCAGTGAACCGTGTAGAAGCACGGATCAGTGAAGCCGATAAATTGGGATTCAACAGAATATTCATTTCAAAGTTCAACGCCAAATCACTGGACAGCAAAGCTTACCGAATCCGGATTGAATCCATTTCCTCAGTACAGGAATTAGCCGAACGATTGTTTGGATAAACGCTGGTCTGCTAAAGTCCGACATGAATTAAAGTAATAGTCTCTTTATATTCAAAATTGGTATTTAATTCACTCTCTTCAACACGACCTTTTCAGCAGTTTTGTCTCGGATGAGTGTGTAAAAATTCCTAAGAGCCTCATAATGGACAGGGCTGATCAGATCGGTGTTCATGGCATATTGGTATTGAACGGTCAGGCTACCTGCACCATGAGCAACAGAATAGAGGAACGAACCCATATTTTCAGGAAGTGAAAACCTGACAGCTTTAGGCAATGATTCCACCACAAACGATTCAGGCAGTTTTATGGTTATGATTATTCTTTTGGATTCTTTGTTGTTGAAGAAAACAGGTAATTCGCGGGTTTCAGATTTAAACACATTTTCGCTTTCTTTCCAGATCATCATAGGCTCCAGATAAATAAAATCACCTGTTTCAGTAGCACAGCCGTTAAGTACGAAATCATATTGTTCCGTCACCTTGTCAGATGTTCCGGTGATTCCGTCAACATTCAGATTGGAAACTTCAAGGTCGGGATACATATCATGCAAATCATTCAGATATCCTTTTTCACGTTCACTTTGCTTATATCTTTCCCTGAATTCTGAAGCATGGTAATCAATTAACTGGATTCTTGTCTTTCCCTGAAACGACATGTCTTCATGAAGACCGACCATTGCCATGATAGATGTAGTGCCCATGTTTGGGTTTTCAATGGCAATGCGATAACCCTTGCGGTTGTTGTCGATCAGAATACCATCCATATTAAGTGCCCTGTCAGGAAGTTGACCGGCAAGCAGGTTTTTACTGCTTGCATCCAGAAACACTTTGTTGCTGTCGATTACGACCATAGCGATCACATAGTTTAGTTGGGCAAAACTTGGATGGGTAATATTTAAGAATCCATTTGATCTGGAACTCATAACAACCGGTCTCACATCCAGATTTGCTTTTTTCAGCATGTTGATGAGTAAAAGATTGATATCAGCAATGTTACCAGTTTTGTCCTTCAGTAATTTTCTGAGGCCATACTGGCACTGTTCGCCCAGATACTCGTTCCACTGGAAATTGTCGCGCACCCAATAAAATATCTTCTTGTATTTTTCTTTTGGATCTAGCGATATTGTTTCTTCAATAATGGGTTCAAGTTCGTTAAGCCTCGCGTTGATTTGCTGACCGAAATCATCGCTTCCCATGAGTAAGTCGGCTATATTGTCCCAGGTTGTTGAATAGTTATAGGTACGGGAACCTACGAACTGAATAAATGAAAGCTCGTGTTGAACAGCAGGATAGTAGTTGTACATATTTGTGACAAAGGGCTCGTCTTTTATTGAGGGCAATGAAGAAGCCCTGAAGGTTTCTATATCTACCCTGTAGTTTATGTTATCAGTTGTTCTTGATGCGTTAGATCCACCATAGACCATTCCCATAATTGTTTCTGACCTGGAGCTATTTTTGATTTCAATTTTAAGTGGCAAGCCCTTTATTGAGCGGTTGAAACGGAAGTACTCAGGATATTCAACCTGATAATCCACAAAGTTTACAGGAATGTTCTGCTGCAAATAGAAAGGTCTTAGTGAGATACTGGCCGGTTCGACCAATTCGTATTCAATATCTACAACAGTGCCTTTAACTACGTTAGGCATGGCAATTTTTCTCTTTTTCAAATATTTATGAATGTCTTCAGTAAATATTGCTGTGTTTTCCAATTTGGTTTCGACTATTTTACCATCAACCAGATTGAATGCTGATGCCCTGAATTTTGTGAATTTGCCTTCGGGGTGGAAAGGGATCTCCAGATCGGCATATGATGAACCTTCCTGGTGGTACACCTTAATTCGAAGGTGAATCTGTGTGTGAAGTTTAAACCAGTTTTCGGCAGTATGAAACTCATAGAACCTACGACCCTCATGATGCAGGATTGCTGCTTTAGCATCAGCCTCTAAGGGATGGCTTTCTTCGGATAATTCGTTTTTGCTAACAGAACGAAACTTAACTTTTTGTGCAATAAGGGATTGCAAAGGCATAAATGCCAATAGAAGGAGAATGACAAAGTTATTCATTAGATTATGTATTTGAGTACAATTGATGCTGCATCGTGTTTGGACACTTCGCGAATAAACTGATAATATTGCTCATATTGCTCGGGCAAATACCAGCCGCTGTTCAGTATAAGTGTTCGCTCATACTGTATCAATTGGTCCGATATCTGAAGTGTTGAAGTTTTATAATACCCGAAAGGACTGTTAATTAATCTGTCCTGAGGCAATGATTCTATGGTGTATCCCTCGGGAAGATTTATTTGTATGGCATCTTTAATCATTTGACCGCGTTGGATTTCAAACGGATGTTTTCTTTGGGCATATCTTGGAGGGATAGTTGTTATCCGGTGAAACACATTAGGTGTCACAAACATTCTGTTGCCCGAGATTGTGCCATATGCCATTGCGGACAAATCTATCTGTTCAGAAAAAGTGATGGTCGACTTATCCGCTTCAAGCAGTATATTTTTGAAGTTAATGGAGTGAAGATGGCCATATTCTTTTCTATAATAATCTTCCCGTTCATCCTGTTTCGATAACAGTAAATATGAACGATTATCGTACATCAATCCTTCTGAACTGATAGTTACTGAAGAATAAAGGCTTCCGTTTTCATCAATAATAATATTTGACTTTGAGCGCTGGCTGTTTATGGAGTCATGATAGGTTATTGTATTAACTAATTGTGTTCCGTCTTTTGACAAACAGATTGCATTACGGTTGTCGGTAAAACTGCCCAGATATCCGAACGGAATCTGCTGGTTGGTGGTTTCAAGCCATACCGTTGTGTCGGGCAAGGTGATATGCACAATTACATGATTTCCCTGAACAGAAAAAAGTGTCGTGTCGATTTTCCGGGTGCTTGTTCCGGCATACACTATAGAATAAGCTGCAGGAATTCCAACCTCTTCAAGCAGGGCTATGGTGTAGAACGAAAGTGCTTTACAATCACCATATCCCAGTCGGTCAACATCTGCCACCGTCATTGGTCTCCAGCCACCAATACCTATGGCCACGTTAACATATCTGGTCCTCGATTGCATATATTCATAAACGAGTCTTGCTTTTCGCAAAGGTTCAGATATCCCTGAAGTAAGGATTATAAGTTCCTGTTTAGTTTTATCCGAAAGCTGACTTTGGTCGGACAGCATATTTTCGCGGTACCAGTTGCCAAAGTCTGACCAGTTATCAACCTTTCCTTGCACTCCTTCCAGTGAAATATGATTCAGAGAAAGTCGGCTCATTGGCAAAAAGTGCATTGCTGATGGACTGAGGTATTCCGGCGATACAGCCGGATTATTCTTGATTTCAGCATAGTAAGAGCCTATTGTATCTTTTTTAACGACTAAGAAATCTTGAAAATTCTTTTCAGAAGACCTTAATGTCCATTCTTCAGGATAGTTAAGGTGAAACGAACTTTGTTCAACGGATTGGTAATAATAGGTAATCGGCACCCATGTTGGAATAAATGCAGTGTTTTTGATTTTTTTGACCAGTTTAAACACAAATGTATATGGGTATTGAATTGGCGTGTAATTGATATGCTTAACCCGGTAATCGATAAACAGAGCTCCCTGCATAACGGCATGAACATCCTGAATTTCACTGTTTCTGAATTTTTTGATGAGTGTTCCAGCTCCATCAAATATGCTTGCCTCAATTACAGAAATCTTATCTGTTGGCCCATATACAACAACAGGATCAAGATGTGAATTTCCGGACACATTAAAAACAGTAATGGCCCACTCAAGAGTTATGTGCATTTCATGTTGCGGAGTTATGTTGATACTATGACGATAATAGCGGACTACTGAATTAGCATTTGTTTTTAAGGAATCAGGAATATTTCGGACATGAAACTCCTTGGAATTAGCAGTTGCTGAAAGTAATAACCCAATGAAAATGAAGTATAATTTGCTCAATGAGAATTTATTGTGGACTTTACTTTTCATAATCGGACAAATTTATGACCGAAAAGCTATATATCAAAATATTCAATGCTATTTGAAATGAGTATAAATAGATTTATAATGGACAGAAAATGAATAAGAAAGATAAAAAAGTATAAATAAAAAAACCCGTCTGTCAGGACGGGTAAAAAGTTATATAAGAAAAAGTCTCTATGCTTTTATCGTAAATCTTTTGGATTTCAATTTGGCTACATAAAGCACATGATACATTGCCGGAACAACAACAAGGGTAAGGAAGGTGGCAAAACTGAGACCAAAAATGATTGTCCATGACATGGGTCCCCAGAACATGGCGTTGTCGCCACCAAAGTAAATATCCGGATCAAATCGCTCAAAAAGCCCAAGGAAGTCAATATTGAGTCCGGCAGCCAATGGAATCAACCCGAGAATGGTTGTTATTGCTGTAAGCAACACCGGACGAAGCCTTGTTTTGCCTGCCTCTATCACACATTCGATGGATTCTTTCATGGGCAGGTCGGCACTGCTTTCAAGTCCCATTTCGTTTTTGCGTCTGGCTTTGAGCAGAGTGATAAAATCAATGAGCACAATTCCGTTGTTTACCACAACACCGGCAAGCGAAACAATACCAATCCCGGTCATAATCACAATAAAATCCATCCTGAAAGTGGCAAGTCCACCAAAAACCCCAATGGTGCTGAATAATACGGTTGCCATAATAATCAGGGGTTTCACAACAGAATTGAACTGTCCGACAAGGATAAGTGTAATCAGCGAAACAGCAATCAGCATAGCGGTCATCAGGAAAGCCATTGACTCCTCCTGCTCCTGCTGTTCTCCAGTGAATTTGTAGCGGTAACCTTCAGGAAAATCAAAGGAAGCAAGTATGGGTTTCAGTTGCTCGTTAATTTCGGTGGCATTGTATCCTTCGATAACATTTGAGCTTATGGTTATCATTCTGTTACGGTCTTTGCGTGTAACAGCACCATAGGTTGACGAAAGCGATACATCTGCCACTGCCGAAATGGGCACCTGAACTATCTTGCCCGAGGCCTGATCGCGGAATGTAATCCGCTGATTCATAAGTGCAGCAAGGTTGTATCTGTACTCATCCTTCATTCGGAGCTGGATAGGATATTCATCTTCACCTACTTTGAAATTAGATATTTCCGAACCAAACAAAGCTGTCCTCATGGTTGATGCGATCTGACCTGTCGATAGCCCGAACCTGCGGGCTTTTTCGCGGTCGATGCTTACGGCCAGTTCTGGTTTCCCAACATCAAGGTCAATCGATAAACCTTCAATTCCCTGAATCATACTGTTATTGATCACGGTCATGATGGTATCAGTGAGGTATAGAAGTTTATCATAGTCTTTTCCACTCACTTCAATGTTGATAGGTTTGCCAACCGGAGGTCCTTCGCTTTGTTTTTCGATCGTCAGTCTGACGCCGGGATAAACTCCAAGAAGGCTGTCGGAAAGTCTTTTCAGGATTTCTGCTGTGTTGATCCCTTCCCGATCCTGAAAGTCCAGGAATGTAACTGTGATCAATCCCCTGTTTGGTCCGCCGCCACGCCCCGTAAAGCCTTCATTCTCGCCGAAAGCGCCTGAACCAACGTTGGTAAGTACTGATTTAACAATTCCCATTTCAGGCTCAATCAGCCGATACACATGATCTTCCATTACATACATGGTCGAATCGGTGGTCTCGATGCTCGTTCCAAGCGGTAGTTCGGCCAGAATATTGATAAATGTCGGATCGCCTGACGGGAAAAACTCCACTTTGGGTTTGGAACCGAAATAGAAAATAATAGTTACAACCATCAGCAAAAATGTACCAATGACCAGATACAGCGCATTACGCTTTTTCAGTGCATAGGTGAGCACCTGGAGATAAACCTTTTCGAGCCATACCAGAAAATAGTTCTGAAACCAACGAGAAAACCTGTCCAGAAAAGCAATATTGGCCAATCCGATTAAAGCAAATATCACCAAAAGACTTCCGGGAGTATTATTGCCGGAAATGAAGAACAAAACGGCAAACAACACCATTATACCTGCGATAATCAAGGTTCTTTTCACATTGGGTCGTCCATCAGGATCTTCTCTTTTATAAAAGGTCCCGGCAACGACCGGAATGATAACCAAAGCCGTAAACAATGAAGCTGTGAGCACAATAATCAGGGTCATTGGAAGGAACTTCATGAATTCGCCCATGATCGAATCCCAGAACACCAGTGGGAAAAATGCAGCCAATGTGGTTGCCGTTGAGGAAATGATGGGCATGGCAATTTCACCGACTGCCTGCCGTGCAGCCTCAAAAACACCATATCCTTTGTCAATAAACCGATAGATATTCTCGACAACAACAATAGCATTATCAACCAGCATACCAAGCGCCAGAATCAGAGAAAACAACACGATCATGTTGATTCTGAAATCCATCATACCCATTACCATGAATGAAATGAACATCGACAATGGTATGGCTATACCAACGAAAAGGGCATTTCGGGTTCCGAGAAAGAAATAGAGGATGAAAACAACCAGAATGATACCCATGATCATGCTGTTTTCGAGGTTGCTCAGCTGCATTTTGATCATTTCCGACTGATCATTGGTAAGGGTAATCGTCAGATCATCCGGCAGAATCTTGTCCGCACGCGAATTCTTGATCAGTGCAAAGATTTGGTCGGTAGCCGTCAGCAGGTTTTCTCCTCCTTTTTTGACTACCTGTAGAGATACCACCGGTTTGTGGTTGAGGCGGGCAAAACTTTCCGGTTCCTTAAAAGTAAATTGCACATCGGCAACATCACGCAGGTAAACAATGTTGTTGTCTTCATGCTTGACAATGATTCCGCGGATTTCATCCACATTTTTAAATTCGCCCGTTACACGAACCGACCTCATGTCGCCAAGCGATTTGATGTCGCCGCCCGACATGGAAAGATTTTCATTTTTGATGGCACCTTCAATATCCCCGAAACCCAGGTTGAACGCATCAAGCTTGTGCTGATCAACATGTACCCTGATCTCCCGGTCTGTAATTCCTGTGATTTCTACTTTCGATATCTGAGTAAATGATTCTATTTCTTCCTGAAGATATTCGGCAAAATCATTCAATTCGTTGATGCTGTAGTCACCGGAAAGGTTGATGTTGATGATCGGAAACTCGCTGAAATCGATATCCATCACCATTGGATCATTGAGGAGGTCGTCGGGCAGATCGCTCTTGGCCTTGTCTACTGCATCCTTTACATCCTGAAGCGCTTTTTTAATGTCAACATCGGTATTGAACTCCACAAAAATATTCGAGACGTCCTGGCTCGACAGGGAGGTCATTTTTTTGATTCCATCCACTGACTCAATCTCTTTTTCCAGTTCCCTAGTAATCAGGTTTTCGATGTCAATCGGAGGATTACCCGGATACAGGGTTTGCACCATCACCGTTGGAATAACGATGTCGGGAAATAGTTCCTTAGGCAGCGACTTGTAGGAATACATCCCAAAGGCAACCAGAATTACCGTCAGCAGAAATATGGTATTCCGGTTTCCTAATGCCCAGGTAGTCAGGAAGAAATCCCTGATGACCTTTTTCTTTTTAATTTCTTCATTCATAACAATCAGCGTATTTTAACGGGTGTGTTATTATTTGCTCATATTAATCAGCATTCCGTCGTTCACCCTGTTGTATCCATCGGTGATAACTTGTTCGCCGAACGACAATCCTTCAGTTACCAGGGTTTTGTTTTGATGACTGATTCCGGGTGTGATGTATTTTTTTCGGGCAATCATGTCGTTTTGCTGATTTACGGCCACATATACATATTTGCCTTTAAGGTCTTCCTTAATGATGCGGGTGGGCACTACCACAGCAGAGTCGGCGGTGAAGTCGTTCATAACAATCACTGCGATCATGTTCGGTTTAAGTAATTCATCGTTATTTTTCACCTTTAGTTCTACTTCGAATGTTCGGTTGTTCATATTGACTACATTTCCCGTGCGGTGGATTGTGGTTTTGATCCGGAAGTCGGGATAGGAGGGTACGAGAAGTTCGACTTCATCTCCTTTGCTGATGGCAGGCAAAAATCTTTCGGAAACATCGGCGCGTACAAATACTTCATCAAGACTCACAACCCTCATCAACTGAACTCCGGGCTGAGCCAGTTCGCCTTTTTTCTGGTTTATTCTTTCAACAACACCCGAAACCGGTGAATATATTGTTGCCATCCTTAATTGAGCCATGGTGGTTTCAAGCCTGTTTTCAAGGCTGGCTTTGTTGTTTTTGGCTTCAAGATACTGCATCTCTGAACCGATCTTCTGTTCCCATAGCCTTTGTTGACGCTCAAACACATCATTCGCCAGTTGAAGGGATGTTTTTATCTCAGCAATACTCTTTTCGGTTACTTCGGTGTTTAGTTTGACCAGTAATTGTCCTTTACGCACTCTTTGTCCTTCCTGAACGGCAATTTCGACAATCTGGCCGCTGATCTCGGGGCTGATAAAGGCCTCGTCAACCGGAACAATTGCGCCGTTGGCTTCGAAGAAATGCCTGAAGGTTATCGGGCTGAGCGACTCAACAACAACAGGTTCGCGGTAGCGGGCATCACTGCCATTATCAAGCCCGTCAATTTGTTTGCGGGTTGCTTCGATTTTTCCTTCGAGGTCTCTGATCTCTTTCTGGTATTTTTCGAGATCCTTCAGAAGTTTTTGCGCATCATCAGGCTGGCTGCAAGAGATTATAGATACAGTAACTGCAAGCAGCATAAGGGTTTGAATTCTTTTCATTGTATTAATGTTCAGGGGTGAATAAATTCAGGGTAATGATTTTTGATGTATTTAATTCCTTTGGCTGAGACGATTCCATAAAGATGGTATTTGAAAACTTCGTTTAGAAAATCGTTGGAACGAAACTCGTCAGCTGTAAGAAAATCACTGTGTGTGAAGTTTTCGATACGCAGAACATGGAGTTTGGTGATGACTATCTCGTTCAGGTCGGCCCTGTAGTAGCCTTCCTGTTTTCCTTTGACCAGATTGTTCAGGGTGGAATCGTAAATGACTTTACGTTTTACCTCTTTTGTATCGCGGTATATGGCCGGATAAAATCGTTGAAGGTCGAACTCAAGCATGGGATTATGGTTCCGGATCATCTCATTTGCGTGCTGATACACGCGAAACAGTTCTTCAATGGCATTCAGGTTAAGAGTACAGATACTGCTGATCTCGCAACTTTTGTTTTCAATGATATGCCTGATTGTTTTGTTGATCAGGTCGGTTTTATCAGTAAAAAACTGATAAAGCGTTTTTTTGGAAATTGCCAGATGACGCGAAAGTTCGTCCATGGTGATGCTTTTCACCCCATAGCGCAGAAACAATTCGGCTGATTGTGTGATGATATCCGATTCTTTTTCGACGATACTATTCATAGGTAGCTGAGAGTAAACTTTCGAGTGATGCAGTTTTGTTGAGCAGATTTAGTGAAGCGTTGATGTATCTCGATTGGGCCTCGAGGTACTGCCTGTGTGCGTTCAGAAAGTCGAGGCTGCCGGCAATACCTTCGGTGTATTTGACTCCTGTGCGCTTATAGATTTTTTCGGCTATTGATTTGTTTTTTATTGTATTCTGATAGGTTTCCAAAGCGTTTTTCAGCTCGCTCAATCCGGTTTCGTACTGGAGTTTTAACTGAGTACTCACCTGTTCTTCAGCAACCCTGGTTTTCTCGAACTGATACTGTGCCTGTCTCACCCTGGAAAGCCGCTCTCCACTGCTAAACAGGGGTATGTTCATAGTGACACCAAACATAGAACTGGAGTACCATTTTCCCTTGTTGTCGAAGAAGTCCCATGCCTGGCGCTGGGCCTGTGTCTGGTAGTTGAGGAAAGCCGAAACATTAGGCAGATAGGAGCTTTTCTCTAGTTTTACCTGAAGCAGGGCGAGGTCTTGTTGATTTTTCAATATGCGAAAATCAATGTTGTTGTTGATGCTAAACGGTTTTGAAAGAACACTTTCAGGAGCAGCCATAACAACCATCCGATCAATGTCTTCATCCAGTATCAGGTTTTGCTCCTCCTTCATGCCTAAATGAAACCGAAGCAGTGCCCGTGCAATTCCCAATTGTTCGATTGTATTGTTTCGATCCATTTCAAGCTGCGAAACCAATAAATCAAGCTGATCGGCATCCGTTTCTTCCTGAAAACCATTGGCCACGATAATTGCTGTTTGGTTGGCAAGTTTTCTTGTAATGGCAAGAGTTGAGTCGACTACGGCAATGGCTTCCTGACTTGCAAGTACCATAAAATATGCTTCGGACACCTGACGTACAACATTTATACGTGTTTTTTCATGTGTTTTTTTGCTTTGCTCCAGAAATGCTTTTGCAGCCTGAAGTCCCACAATGTAACTGCCGCTGAAAATAAGCTGGTTGACCGAAGCACTTGCGCTGCTGCTGTATTTAGTGCCAAACTGCACCTCAATGTCGGTCCCCGGCTGGCCAAAGAAATCACCGGGCACCAATTGAACAGGAAGACCGATGTTGTCCATATAGTTTATGGTTGCATCAGCCTGTGGCAATCCTGTTGCAATGGTTTCCTTTACTTTGTAGCGGGCTGTTTCGATGTCGTTCAGACTGTTTCTCAGTTCAAAATTGTTTTCCAGGGCCAGTTTTCGTGCTGTTTCCAAATTTAACTGCAGGGCATCCTGTGCTTTTATTCCTGCCGGAATAGTCATCAGTGCCAATCCAATAACAAATGTTTTCCCTAAATTCATTAACTTAATCATATCTTAAAATAATCAGGTTGCAAAAGTAAACTATCTAACACACGGAAACTATTAATGTTTTATAAGTTTCCATATTTTTTATGTTAATTTTTGTAAAACATCCCGTTAAATGAACATTATACTGATTTCAGTAAATTAGTTTAAAAGATTTTTTGATTTAAAAGTGTTTTTTGTTTCCGAAACGAAAAACATTTCTTTTGTTTCCAAAAGTGTTTTATGAAGGCAAAAGACAAGGAAAAAACAAAAGGGTTTAAAAAAGGAGGGATTTTTTTTGCTTTTCAAAATATTCAAGCCCAACCGGTGTAGCAACACTACGCACAAAACTTTCGAACATTTGATCAAAAAGTGTCTTGAATGAAAATTCCTCAGGAGGAAAGAAGTCGGGATTGTGGATATCGATAAGCCTGCTGATGTATAAGCGTGCAATCAGCTCAATACTCAGATCGCTGCGATACATGCCCTGATTGATTCCTTTCGTGAGGTTGATGCGAATCTTATCGGAGATAAATTGTATTCTCTTTTCGAAATGGTCGTGATAAATTTCCGGAAACCACTCTTTGAGCTGGTGCGTTATAGAAGGGGAGACCTCAGTAAATTTATTCGAAACCTCTTTTGAAACGATCATCAGGATATCAATGGCATTCATTCCTTCGAAATCATATTCAAGGAAAATTTCCATGAATTTTTCTCGCTCAAGTTCTAATGTTTTTTCTACCAGTTCCTCGTTAGATTGAACATATTTCAGCAGTTCATCAACAGGAATTTCTTCGTATGCTCTGATCCGTTCGAGACTTAAGCTTGCAATACCATGTTGGAGCGCTTTCTGGCGGATTTGTTCGAGTATGGGTCGTAGGCCTTCCTGAATCATGATGGTTCGGGTCGTTTTTTTTAGTGGCGACAAAGGTAGAAAAAAAACAAGACCGAACAAGTAACACTATAATAAACAGTATATCAATTGTTTGATATGATCATTTTCCGTTTGATCAAATGTTCTGGTGTACGCAGGCCAAATGTATAAACACCGGGAGCGAGCGGATAACTGGTTAAATCAAATGGGATCTCATATTTCCCTCTGGCAGTGTGTTTATTGTTGATGAGCGTGGCTACTTCACGGCCAAACTCATCATAAACAGCCAGATAAATTACCTGTGGCTCGGTAAGTTTAAATGAGAAAATAGTTGAAAGCCTGAAGGGGTTTGGATAATTTTGCTCGAGGCTGAATGGGATGAGGTCAACCTGTGGAATACCTACTGACATGTCAATGATGGCTGTCCAGATGCTTCGTGTTACATTGTCCATGCGTGTCCATATGGGTCTAACCACATTATTGACTGCCGATATGTTGTTGTAATCGCCAAAGAACACACCCTCTGAGGGGATGAAAGGCGATTCGCTGATCAGCAGGTTTTCGAAACTTTCGCCACCATTACTGGAAACGGCGAGGTACACATCGGTCCGGTTATCAGGATAGTTTCGGCGATCGTAAAACACACAATATAGATAGCCGTTGGTCTGATCAATGGCCATCCAGGTAAAGAACTGGTGCCTATTGGTCGGATCATCATTCACCCTTACAGGTTCAGTCCAGTTGTTGCCGCCATCGGTTGATTTAATCAGAAAAATATCAGTATCGTCTTCACTTTCCGGCTGATCGGCATAGTTCACGTAGATGGTCCCGTGATTTGGGCCGCCGCTCAGGTCAACCAACGTCACGGGCATGCCATTGCATCTGTATATTCCCGGAATGCTGATGTCCCATCCGCTGATATGGGGTCTGATGATGAGTTCCTGTTCAAGCCAGGTATCTCCCCCGTCGAGCGAACGGTTAAACACCAGACCCTGAGGCCCCGACCAAACAACATAAACTTCGCCGTTGGCACCAACGGCCGGCACGGCGCCCTCGGTGGTGTTGTCGCTGTCGATACAATCACCATAAAAACTGCTGATAACCATGGCCGGAGACCAGCTCAGACCAGCGTCAGTCGACTTACTGAACATGATGTTGCTTTGGCATGCCGGATCAATGCTGCCGTAAGAATCAAATTGAGTCCATGTTACATAGATTGTGTTTGTTTGCTGGTCAACAACAGCCCATTCCTTGTCCTGTGCTTTTTCACCATTGAGCCCCATATAGGTTCCTGATGACCATGATCCGGTTTGCCGATCGTATTTCTGACAAACGATACGGTCAATCCAATTGCCCACCTGCGGATTCGACAGATGAAAATAGTAAAAATCACCGGCTGTATCGGTAATAATGACTGGGTCGCCCCACACTCCATACTCGGGCGATTGAAGGGTTGAGGTTGTCCAGTTATAACCACCGTCCTGCGAATAATACACGAAATTCAAATTTGATCCCGCCATGATTTCCAGTGGATTTTTTGGGTTGATACAAATACTGGGTTCGTTTGCAGAGCCATATGGGCTTATTCGCACGTTTTGATATTGCGCAACCAATGCCGATGCGATCAACATAAGCATTGCAATTAAGGATACAGATTTCATAAGTCAGGTTTTGGTTCGGGTGTTTCGATGGCGTTTGCTGAAGTGGCAACCAGACACGAAATCATGGCATCACCGGTTATGTTTACCACGGTTCGCAGCATGTCAAGCGGTCTGTCAACGGCAAAAATAAGGGCTATTCCTTCGGTAGGTATGCCAACACTGGTGAGCACAATCACCAGCATAATCATTCCGGCTCCCGGCACAGCTGCTGAACCGATGGAGGCCATAGTAGCCGTGAGGATAATGGTAAGTTGCTGTCCGAAAGTAAGATCCATACCATAAATCTGAGCAATAAATACAGCCGCAACAGCCTGATATAGAGATGTTCCATCCATATTAATAGTAGCACCAAGCGGTAGTACAAAACTGCTCACTTCTTTTTTTACGCCAAGGTTCTCCTCCACGCATTCCATTGTCATGGGCAGTGTGGCTGCACTCGAACTGGTAGAGAAAGCCAGTAACTGAGCGGGGGCCATACCACGAAGGAACTGCCTGAACGAAATCCGTGTAAGCAAGCTGATTAAAACGGGATAAATTAAAAAAACAACTACAATCAAACCAATAATAACGGTGAGGGCATATAATCCTAAGGATCCGAAAAGGGCAATTGTGTCACCGGGATTTGTTCCGGCAACGTCGGACATTAATGCTGCAATTAGCGCAAAAACACCGTATGGGGCCAACAACATAACCAAATGAATCATTTTCATCACAATCTCATTCAGTGAGTCGATGAGGTCTTTGGTGGCTCTTGTTTTTTCAGACGGAAGCATGATAAGAGCTATTCCGAAAATCAATGCGAAGAAAATAACCTGAAGCATGCTTGCATTGTTGGTCAGGGCTTCAAAAATGTTTGACGGAACAATATCGACCAGGAATTGAAGTGGCCCTTTTGTCAGTGGTTCCTCAAGATTTTGGGACTCAATACCGGAGGCGAATTTATGCTGAAACTCAAGAGCTTTATCTGCCGGAAGTATTTTGCCCGGCCTGATCATGTTGACCATAATAAGTCCGGTGGAAATGGCAACAACCGTAGTAAACAAGTATAAGCCAATCGTTTTCAATCCCATTTTCGACAATTTCGAAACGTCATTGAGACCCGAAACACCGCTGATAAGCGATACAATGATTAAGGGTATGGCAATTAGCTTCAGCAGGTTGATGAAAATTGTGCCGAAGGGTTTGACCCAGTCGGTTGTGAACGCTGACCAACCAAACTGAATTGCCAATAGGCCAAATCCTACTCCGGCAGCCATTCCCATGAGAATTTTCCAGTGAAGGGGAATTTTGCCGGCTGCAAATAATGTTTTCCGCATGAAATACTTCAATTTTGGAATTGTGAAGAATCTGTTCAAAAATAACCAAAAAACTATTGGAGATGAAACACACAACCCACATATAATGATGTAATTTGCGATGGAATAATTATGAAATAGTATGGGAAAACCGCAACGTATTGGCATTCTGACCGCAGGTGGTGATTGTCCGGGCATAAATGCAGCTATCAGAGGTGTCGGCAAAACAGCAATTGTGCGTCACGGAATGGAAGTAATTGGGATTTCATCAGGTTTTTCAGGTTTGATCAACCTTGATGTGCACCCGTTAACCGAATCGGCTTTATCGGGTATTTTAACACTTGGTGGAACGATTTTGGGAACTTCGAGAGAGAAACCTTTTAAGAAAAGCGGAAACCTCGGTGTCGACAAACCAAAAATCATCAAGAAAAACTACAGGGAGCTTGGTCTCGATTGTTTGGTCTGTATTGGTGGAAACGGAACCCAAAAAACTGCAAATCTGCTTGCTGAAGAAGGATTAAATGTGGTAGGTATTCCAAAAACCATTGATAACGATGTTTTTGGAACAGACTTCACTTTTGGGTTTGACTCAGCACTCACCATAGCAACCGACGCTATCGACAGATTGCACACCACGGCAAACTCGCACAAAAGGATTATGGTGATTGAAGTTATGGGACATAATGCCGGATGGTTAACACTATATGCCGGTTTGGCCGGTGGCGGCGATGTCATTTTATTGCCCGAGTTGGGTTTAGACATAAAAGCGGTCAATCGTTATCTGCTCGACAGGGCATACAAAAAGAAACCATATTCTATTGTGGTGGTTGCTGAAGGCATTGAGAAGCCCAAAGATTATCTGTCAGCCGCCGACTATATTGCAGCAATGATCGAGAGCGGAACAAAAATAGAAACCAGAAAAACCATTCTGGGCTATATCCAGAGAGGGGGCAGTCCTTCGCCAATGGATCGGATTCTGGCCACGCGTTTTGGCTCGCACGCAGTTGACCTTATTGCATCAGGCAATTTTGGACGTATGGTAGTAAATGTTGGCGGACTTACTTCCAGCATTCCGTTAAAAGATGTTGCCGGCAAAACACGCCTTGTTCCAACCGATCACTCACTGATCAACAAAGCACGTTCACTTGATATCTGCATGGGAGATGTGTGTGATGTTTAAATTTTGATAATTAGTTTATTATGTCACTTGTTCAGTTTTGTGGATTCACCCTGTCATTCTCCATGCTTGCTATGGCAATGTTATCATGGGTGGTTGTTTTGCTCGGGGGGTTCAAAACATGGTGGATTATGCCCTCACACGAGGGTGATACACCCGGAAAAGGAAAAAAATGGTTCCTTCTGCAATCAGTAGGATTATTGTTTGCTTCAGTAGTCGTGTTTGTAAGGACATTGCAGGTAGAACAAAATCATTATGACAATGTCATGGAGAATCTGATGTATGCAGTCTCAGGCCTTCTGCTGGTCAGGGCTGTAGGCGAATTCAAGGTGATGGGTCTGTTCAGGACTGAGCATCAGGGCAGGTTTGCACGCTTCGATAAAAACGTTTTGGTTCCTATGGCCTGGCTGATGTTTCTGCTGAGTTTAGTACTGCTATAATTTGTTAAACTAAAGTTTAATCAGTTTTCCTGTGAATAAACTTTGATTTGTTTCAGCCTGATAATAGTATGTTCCGTTCACTAGACCACTTAACTTAATGTTTTGATCAGGTGATTTTAGTTCAAGTATCATCCGGCCGGTAGGGTCAAAGAGCATTAAACGGTGCACCTTTAATTCTTTGGGCCAATAAATAAAATCATGGGCAGGATTGGGCCAAAAGAAATCTGATGAGTTATTAATTAACGGTGTATGTTGATCGTTGAGAGTAACCGGACCCAAAATGCTGAATGGATTGACCTGAACAAAACTATATGTTTCATTTTCTGTGATTAAATCATATTTCAGATAGCAGTTGTCAGATGCAGCTTCGGGAATATTCCATTGATAGAGTCCATTATTTGGCAATTGTTCAGCAATAGTGACCCAGGGGCCATCAGGGCCATTTTGTGAAAAATATATAGTTACTGTTGCATATATATCGAGGGGTACCTGCGCTGACCACCGGATCATCCGCACGGACTGAGCATAAAAACGTTCTCCTCCAGCAGGAAATTGAGGCAGCAACCACAATTCCACAGCTGGAGAATTTTCAGCATACACATAGAGGTTGTTTTTGTTGGTTATCCAGGTTCCTTCCTGTGTAAGAAGTACTATATCGGGATAGCCGTTGTGATCCAAATCAGCATATGACCTCAGGGCTCTTCCGTTACCCATTTGTCCCGGGGTTTCAAAGCTTGTAGCCAGCATCCAGTCGCCATTACTATTGCTGAGCCAGATCTGCATGAGTTTTTTACCGTAAGCAAGCAGGTCAACCTTACCGTCAGTATTCATATCGGCAAGTTGTGTAAATTGAAAATCACCTGTGGTTGGAAGGTTGCCAGAAAGTGACAGCCATGCGGATTGACCTGCTGACCAATGATATACATCTAATCCACCTTCAGAATTGACAAAAGAAATATCATCGGCACCATCTTTGTCAACATCACCAACCGAAACACCGCTGAGCATCCAGCCTGATGGCACGGGCAGTCCGGTATCGTGAAGTATGAAATCGCCGGTTCCATCACCGAAATATACAAGTCCGTTTTCGATGGTTGCAACGAAATCCATGTAACCATCTTTGTTGAAATCTCCGGTTTCGGTGTTTAAATCAGAATTTCCGCCTGTAATACCGAAACTGTGCACCCAGCTTCCATCACCCTGGTTCAGGTACACCTGCACACCATTACAGCATCCAAACGAAACGCTGACTAGGTCAAGCAGTCCATCATTATTAAAATCGGCCAAAGCAGTGCCAAACATTCCCCAGTCTTCTCCAGCCGAAGCCAGTCCGAAATCCCAAGGTGTCCAGTTTGTTCCTGTGCCATCGCCTAATGCTACTTCTATCAGTTGATCACCAAAAGGAATTCCAGAATAGTTATGATGCATCCCATAGGCGACATCCGGCAATCCGTCGTTGTTTACATCACCGGTGGCAATTCCTCCGTAGCCGAAGTTTCCGTTCTTGTGCAAGGTGAAATTACCCTTACCGTCTCCAAGCCAGATCATAATGCCGTTTTGATCCGTACCCGGTGAGCCGTGATCTCCAATGGTCAGTATATCGACGTGCCCATCGAGATTCATATCTGCCATGGCAAAATCAGTACGGCCCGATTTAAACTGTGGCTGTGTCAATCCGGAAGTTATTCTGCTGTAGGTGAGGCTGCGCACAAAAGGTTCCTGCGCATTCATGGTAAAAATGGGAAAGGTCAGAAGAATTAAAACAAAGTAACTCTTTGTTCTCATGTTGGTTTGTTTGTTGGTATGACCAAAAATATTCTTTTTTCCATACACATGCAAATCAATGATAACTGTTAACAAACTAAATTAATGCGAATGCCAACTTAAGGAATTCGATCGGATCTCCGTTCATGTTGGTTTGTGGTATAGCAAAAATCCAAAAGACTGCTCCATTTCTGGTTGAGTCACTTGTTCAGTTTTTTCTCATTTAAGCTTATCAACAGGGTTTTAATGTGTTTCTGAATCTCGTGTACCAAAGATGTAGTGTTTTTCTCTTCGATTGATTGAACTTTTTCAAGATCGTATGCCAGGTTTGCCAGGTGTTCTAATTGTATCGACAAAGCGGTTCCGCGGAGTTTATGTGATTCATCGCGCAATGCAACGAGGTTTTTTTCAACCAGATATTTATCGAAGTTAGCAGATATGCTGATGAGGTTTTCATGAAGAATGTTCATGAATTCTTGTAAAAACAAAGGATCATTGCCTAATATGGATTTCAGTTTTTCGATGCTGAATTCAACGGAATTGTCGTTTTCATTTTTATGCTCATGAAATGACATTACTGTTGGATTTAACCATCTGATAATTGTATCCGAAATAGTTTTTTCAATCACAGGTTTAGTTAGGAAGTCATTCATTCCGACCGAGAAACATTTTTCCTTTTCGCCTTTGATGTTCCCGGCTGTAAGTGCAATAATCGGCACGCTTTCTCCGTTTGGCAATGACCTGATCAATTGCGTGGCTTCATAGCCGTTGGTAACCGGCATCTGCAGGTCCATAAAAATAATATCTGGTATATCATTCCTGCATATCTCAAAAGCTTCTGAGCCATTAATTGCCTCGTTTATGACTGCCTCCGGAAGTAATTTATGTACAATTGTTTTTGAAAGAAGCATATTCACCGGATTATCTTCAACAAGCAGAACATTATATTTGCCTTCAAACACATATGAATCAGACGAAGTTTTTTCAATTCGGGCGTCAGGCATACCCAGTTCGGTGAGAGCCTGAATCAGGACCCTGATTTTGACTGGTTTGGTTAGCTGTTTGTCAATCCCCAGTTCTTTGCATTGCAAGGCAAGGCTTTCATCATCAGACGAACTGTGCCATAAGACGATACGTATGTTTTTGATGGTGGGATCGGTTTGTTCTCTGATCATGCGCACCGATTCGATACCATCATGAACAGGCATATGATAATCCATGAAAATCACATCGTAGGGCCCGCCCGATTTAAGTTGCTGGAGTGCATGAGTTCCGCTGTTTGCTTCATCAGAGTCGATTCCGAAATATTCCAGCATTTTACGCAGGATTGTCCGGTTGTTCTGGTTATCATCAACTATAAGTGCTTTTTTTAGCCACTGAATAGCGATCGGGTGATCAAATGGTGAATTGTCGCAAGAAAACCTGATGTCGAAGAAAAAGTTGCTGCCTTCGTTTGGTACGCTTTCAACCTGCAACCTGCTTCCCATTAATTCCAGAATTCTGTTCGAAATCGTCAGTCCTAGTCCTGTTCCACCAAAACGTTTGGTAGTCGAGCTGTCTTCTTGTGTAAATGCTTCAAAAATGAGTGAAAGCTTTTCTGATTGAATCCCAATTCCGGTATCACGCACACTTATCCTGAATACAGCACTGCCGTTTTCTAATGCCGAAAGCAAACTGATTTTAAGTTCAATTTCACCTGATTGTGTAAATTTTACGGCATTACTCAATAGGTTTACTATTACTTGTTTCAGTCTGATCGTGTCAGTAAAGATAAATCTGGGCAAATTGGCAGGGATATTGAGCAGCAGCTCTAAACCCTTGTTCTGAGCGTGGTAGGTAATGATGTCAACAGATTGGTTGCTCAGTTCATATATATCGGTTTTTTCGACGAATAATTCAAGTTTACCGGCTTCGATTTTTGAAAAGTCAAGTATGTCATTGATAATATTTAGCAAACTTTCAGCTGATTGGCCGACAATATTCAAATATTCTTTTTGTGTGGAGGATAAGTCTGTTTTTAGAACCAGGTCGGTAAACCCAATTACACCATTGAGTGGGGTGCGTATTTCGTGGCTCATATTGGCCAGAAACTCTGATTTGGCTTTGCTGGCTTCCTGAAGTTGTTTGTTTTTCAACTCAATTTCTTCTTTTTGATGCTCCAATTGTGCGGTACGTTCAGCTACTTTTTGTTCAAGATACAGCTTTTGATGCTGCAGTTTTTTTGTCCTCCAGATAATGGTGGCATAAACCAATAAACCGGCAGTAAGTACGAAAAGCACCCTGACCCACCAAAGTTGGTACCAGGGAGCCAGCACTATCACAATGAGTTCTGCCGGTTCCTCGTTCCAAATACCGCTGCTGTTTGCGGCCTTTACCTGAAAACGATATTCACCCGGAGGAAGTCTGAAATAATTTGCTGTCCTTTGATCAGGTTTGGCATAAACCCACTCATACTGAAGGCCTTCGATTCTGAATGCAAAGATATTTTTGTGTGGATTGGTAAAATTGATTCCAGTAAATCCAATGGCCAGCTCCCGATGATTGTAAGGAAGCACAATAGATCTTTTCATGAACATTGAACTGTCGAGCAGTGTGTTTGGCTGGGGTTTCAATAGTTCGTTGTTCAACCATAAATCCGTAAAACAGACCTTTACCGGTTTGGTGTTTAACTTAATTTCATCTGGTTTGAAATAAGTTATTCCATCGTTACCTCCAAAATAGAGTATTCCATCCGACCCCTTGCGTGCAGCTTTAATATTGAAATCGCCCCCATGCAATCCCTCAGAAGCGTCAAATGTTTGTAATTGATCAAGTTGAGGGCTTAGTCTTATGATGGTTTTATCTGCTGCAATCCACAGATGCTCAGCACTGTCCTGAAGCATGCCTGCAACAACTCCCAGGCCATCAAACGGGGGTGTTTGCATCAGGTTGAGTTTGTTTTGCCCGGGATCCCAATAGAACAAACCGGTTGAGGTTGTCCCGATCCAAACCCTGCCCCGGTTGTCTTCAAAGAAGAAATTAATGTTTTCGAGTATTTGATCAAATGGAAATGGTTTAACAGTTCTGGTTACCGGATCAACGATATCATTGCTTCTTAACCAAATATTCCCCTTACTGTCTTGAAAGATATTGGCTGTTTTGTTGTTTCTTAAACGCTGTCCTGACGAATTGGGCTGTTCATTCAGATATTCAATCCATAGATTCTCAGGTTCAACAATATTTAGTCCGCCTCCCCAGGTTCCTACCCAAAGCCTGTTGTCGGAAAGCGATTGCATGGCAACCACAAACGGATCACTGAGGTGTTTTCCATCCTGAGCTCCTGCATCAATGTGGCCAAAAGAAAACCCGCGTTTTTCATCAATCTGATAATTCAGCCCGGCATCAGTGCCAATCCAGAGACGACCCAGAGCATCACGGGTCACCGAACGCACAATATTGCTGCTGATGCTGTTTCTCTTAAGGGGATCGTGCCTGAGAATGATCATTTGTTTTTTGAGCCGGTTCCACTTGTGTAGTCCGTTGTTGGTGGCAATCCAAATTCTTTCAGGACTATCTTCGTAGATCTCATACACTATGTTTCCCTGCAACACAATTCCCTCGCCAGGCCGATGAACAAGACTATGAAATGGTTCTTTTTCATGATCATACATGCTGATCCCGTTATCGGTTCCCACCCAGATAATCCCGTCCTCATCTTCGAGAAGGCATTTCACATAGTTGTTCGTAAGTCCGTTTTTATCATCGAAATCTGCACTGTAATTAACAAAGGATTTTAAGTCAGGATCAAACACCGAAACACCAAGATCGTGACCAATCCAAAGTTTCCCATTTCTGTCCGTGATCATTGCCTTTATGTAATTGTTCGGCAAGCCATTGTTATTCGACTGATTGTGACTAATGGTTTCGTAAAAAACAGCAGTTTCCGGATCAAACCTTGTCATCCCTCCATCGGTACCCAGCCAGAGCTGCCCTTTTTTGTCCTCAGTTATTCTTTTCATATAAGGATTAGGCAGCAAGCCGGGGTCGAAGCTTTTTATGGAAACCATTGAAGGGTGTTCACAGTTAGTAACCTGTGCCAAGCCTGCATCTGTTGCAAGCCACAACCTTTTTTCAGAATCCACAAAAATGTGTTTGATGTATTGTGTTTTCAGTCCGCTGTTGCCCGGATGAAAGTGCCAGGCAGCCTGATTGGTTATATCAATTGCGAAAAGACCATTAGTCGATGCTACCCAGATAATTCCATTTGGATCTTCAAACAGAAAATCAGGTTCAGAATTTGAAAATGCCTGTGTCAAGGCTTCCGGTATGTAAATGGGTACAAATATTTCGTTGCGATAATCATATTTTGCCAGCTTTCCGCTTCTCATTCCCGCCAGTATTCCATGTTTTCGTGAATACAGGAGCGATAATACGTGGTTGTCAGGCAAAGAGCCTGAGTATTCTGGCTGATTGCGATACACTTCGAAATGATAACCGTCGTAACGATTCAGTCCGTTTTCTGTGGCGACCCACAACATACCGAAATCGTCCATGGCAAATGCTTTTACCAGCCCTCGCGAAAGTCCCTCAGCAGTTCCTATTGACTGGAATTTAATATCCTCAGATGATATCACCGGTTGAACAAGCATCATCAGGTATAAAACAGACAGCATCTGAACAACAGAAACAGGCCTGGTCTTATGTAATGATGGATTCATTGTTCACTTGTTCTTTTGTCAAATGTACAACAATAAACAATGAATATAAAGACTTGATATCAGCATTTTTAATTCTCAGAAACCATTCAGTTTCATGGTTACTGTCGGAATCAGCAGGAGAAAGCCCAGAACAATCAATATCAGGATCAGCGGCCATACCCATTTAACCCATTTGTGATAAGGCACACGGGCAACCCCTAATACTGCGATCAGGACTCCGGAAGTTGGTGTAATCATATTGGTGAATCCGTCACCAAACTGGAATGCAACAACAGTTGCCTGCCGCGAAACACCAATCAGGTCGCTGAATGGTGCCATGATAGGCATCGTTATGGCAGCCTTAGCCGATCCTGAAGGAATAACTATATTTAAAACGGTTTGTATTCCATACATGATGCCAACAGATGCTACATCGCCAAAATTTCCAAGGGCCTGGGAAAGATAGAATAAGATGGGATCGATGGTTCCACCGTCTTCAAGGATTACGATAATACCGCCGGCCAGTCCAACAATTACTGCTGCCGACATAATGTCGTTAACACCTTCGAGAAACAACTTTGCTATTTCATCTGCTGATTTGCTGATAGCTAATCCACTGCTGATGCCCATAACCAGAAACAGAGTTGCTATCTCCATCACATACCAGCCATAGGCCATCACACCGATTATGAGATAAAGTATTGTAAAACCAAGCAGGAGAAGGATAAAATAATGAACTGTCTGACGAAGCGAAATAAAACCTGTGATGGCAAAAATCAGGGTGCTCAAGGGAATAATGGCTAAACGCATGGAACTGTTTCCAATGGTTAGCTCGGAAACAGGATAAAGCACCGAGAAAACGATAAGAGCAGAAAGAATAGCTCCATATACTATCCAGGCCACTCTCGGAGTGTAATATTGAATATCAGCAATTCCTGCCGCAGCATGGTTTCGCCAATAAGCATCCTCTTCCCATACGGACGAGCTTAGCGGATTTCGTTTGATTTTACGAACATACCGCAACACATAATAAAAACCAACCAGATTAATTATCACCCATGCAAATATGCGGTATTCAATCCCTGAGAATAGGGGAATATCTGAGAGACCCTGTGCTATTCCAATTGTAAAAGGGTTTAGTATGGCTCCTGCAAAACCCAGATGCGCAGCAACATAAACCAAACAGACGCCAACAATTGAATCGTATCCCATAGAAATAGCCAATGGAACCAGGATTATGGCAAATGCTATGGTTTCCTCACTCATGCCAAAGATGGCACCGAACGCACTGAACATTGTCATAATAAGCACGATAACTACATTGTCCACGCCGAGGTATTCAAGCACTCTGTTTCGTCCAATTTTTCGGGTAAACTTTAAAAAAGCAAAAATCCCCGCATCAATGGCTCTGCTTTGGTTCATGATCCAAAACGCTCCACCGATCATCAAAATAAAAATGATAATGTTGCTTTGTTTGACAAAACCCTTAAAAAGTGCCGAAAAAACCTGCCAGGTCTGGGGTGCGGATCTGAATTCGTTTCGGTAGTGTTCGGGTAACTGGTCTTTAAAGAAAAACTGTAGTTCGGTAGCATTTTTACCATCATCCTCTTTGGAGATTCGGACGTATTTACCCGGAGGGACAATCCACGTGAGAACCGCTGCAAGAAGGATGATAAAAAAAACGATTACATAAGTATGCGGAACTTTGGTTTTCTTGATCATGAAGCAATGTATGTGAGCAAAAATAATGTATTTGTCCTTTAAAGCTGGTCAGATTAGCCCTTTTCCTTCCTATTTCTTAATGCGAGATCAGATGTCGGTTATGTCCAATATGATCATGAAAATAAATGCAGCAGGTGTATTATTTCATCCATTCAAACACCTGATAATGATCACCATTCATGCCTAGTTTGGAATAAACCTGTTGTGCGTTTGTATTCGTCCGGTCAACATATAGCCTGATGCCACCTACATCATCCGATTGTTTTGCCAGCGAAACAACATGATTATAGAGTGACCTGTAAATGCCTCTTCTTCTATATTCGGGTATTATATATACTGACTGAATCCAGTAAATCTGACGGTTCCGCCAATCGCTCCATTCATAAGTAACCATTAGTGAACCGACGATTTGATCATTGAGTTGTGCTACAAGATAAAAACCTGATGCAGGCTGTGCAAATACCTGTTTGACCCCCTGACTTAAAATATACAGGTCGAGTGAAATATTTTCGGTTTCCAACGCCATTTTCATCTGAAAATTTGCCAGCGTTTCCCATTCTTCCGGATAGGCTTTTCTGATTGTGATCATCCTGATATTTTAGTTACTTTTGCGCCTTGTCGGCAGGCAAATTTACCAATTAGTAAAATAAAGCCAAGTGTCATGAGCGATCAGGTGAAACACGAATGCGGAATTGTTCTGGTTCGGTTGTTAAAACCGCTCGAGTATTATCTGGCCAAATATGGCAGTTCAATCTACGGTTTGCAAAAGCTGCACCTGATGATGCAGAAACAGCATAACAGGGGACAGGACGGGGCAGGTATTGCCGGAATCAAGTTTGATCTGAAACCAGGAAGCAAATATATTGATCTCACCCGGTCCAACTCAACTACACCTATTAAGGACATCTTCAACAGCGCATATGAGCCTTTTCATGAGCTTATTGAAAGAAATCCGGCCAGGTTGAACGATGTGAACTGGCTTAAAGAGAATCTGCCATTTACAGGGGAATTATTCATTGGCCATTTACGTTATGGCACCTTTGGAAAGAATGACATTAGCAGCCTTCATCCGTTCGTCAGGGCAAACAACTGGATGACACGTAACCTTGTACTGGCGGGAAACTTCAACATGACCAATGTGGATGAGTTGTTCAATAAACTTGTTGAACTGGGACAATATCCTGTTGAAACTTCTGACACCATAACAGTTTTGGAAAAAATCGGCCATTTCCTCGATGAGGAAAACGAACGGATTTATCAGCGTTATCGTGCCCGTGGAATGAGCAAAAGGGAAATTAGTCTTCAGATTGCACGTGAAATGGACGTTCAGCGGATTCTTGAAGAAAGCTCACAGAACTGGGATGGCGGGTATGTGATCACCGGATTGCTGGGTCATGGCGATGCATTTGTGTTGCGCGACCCTTCCGGCATTAGGCCTGTATATTATTATGCAGATGATGAGTTGGTTGTTGCCACCAGTGAAAGGCCCCCTATCCAAACAGCCTTAGGTGTAGATACTCATCTGATTAAAGAGATTAAACCTGGTTACGCGCTTATAATCAAAAAGGACGGTAGCTGGAAAGAGATGCAATGCAAAACGCCGATGGAGAAGAAGTCCTGTTCGTTTGAGCGTATATATTTCTCCAGGGGCACTGATTCTGAAATTTATCATGAGCGGAAAAATCTGGGTCGTCTGCTTGCACCTCAGATTCTTGACGAAATTGAACACAATCTGCGCGATACGGTTTTTTCCTATATCCCAAATACTGCATCGGTTGCTTTTCGAGGGCTGGTTCAGGAGTTAAACCGTTATTGTCTCCAGGTAAAGAAAGAGCGTATAATGGCTCTTGGCTCAGATATTACAGAGGAGAAACTGACAGAAATATTCGATATACGCCTCAGGGCTGAGGATATTGCCGTCAAGGACATGAAACTGCGCACCTTTATTACTCAGGATAGTCAGCGCGACGACCTTGTAGCACATATTTATGATGTTACTTATGGAGTTATCCGAAAAGGAATTGATACACTTGTTGTTGTCGATGATTCCATTGTGCGTGGAACTACTCTGCGAAACAGTATTATCCGTATTCTCGACCGCCTCTCTCCCAAACATATTGTGATTGCTTCATCAGCTCCCCAGATACGCTATCCTGATTGTTATGGCATTGATATGGCAAAACTAAGCGACTTTGTTGCTTTCAGGGCTACCATGGATTTGCTGAAGGAAACCCGTCAGGATCATATTATCAATGAGGTTTACAGAAAATGTAAGGCCCAGGAGAACCTGCCAAAAGAAACTATGGTTAACCATGTGAAGGAAATCTATAAACCTTTTACGGCCAGGCAGATATCCGAGAAAATCGCTCGTATGGTGACATCCCCCGAAGTAAAAGCTAAGGTCAGCATCGTTTACCAATCAATTGAAAACCTGCATCAGGCAATACCTAACCACACCGGTGATTGGTATTTTACCGGGAATTATCCTACTCCGGGCGGCAACAAAGTTGTTAACCGTTCATTTATTAACTTTATTGAAGGCAGGGACGAACGGGCATATTAGTTAATTAATATGCAGTTTTAACCAGCTCAACAATGGAACATATAACTACAACAAGGATTTGATGTTGTTGCTGATTTCGATGAACTCTGCGCTATCCAATTTAAGCTTTGGTTGCTTGAAGTCCATGTCGTAGATGCTGTTGATTGGAATGAGGTGGATATGAGCGTGGGGTACTTCGAGGCCGATAACAGTAAGTCCTACTTTTTTGCAGGGTATGGCTGTTCCAATGGCTTTACCGATTCTTTTAGCAAAAATTATCATTGATGCCAGTTCTTCATCTTCGATATCAAAGATGTAATCAGTTTCTTTTTTTGGAATCACCAGTGTATGTCCCTTGGCTAAGGGATTTATATCGAGAAAAGCAAGAAATCGGTCGTCTTCGGCAATACGGTAGCAGGGTATTTCGCCTGCAACAATTTTTGAAAATATAGTTGCCATGATAATAGATTTATAATGTTGGTAATTAACGCCCGATCTGTACGATTTCAAAAGTCATTTTTCCGGCGGGGACGATAATTTCCACCTGGTCGCCGACGGATTTTCCGAGTAATCCTTTTGCAATAGGGGAGTTAACAGAGATTTTGCCACTTTTCAGGTCGGCTTCTTTTTCCGGAACGAGCGTATAAGTCATCGAAGAACCATTTTTCAGGTTTTTGATGGTGACTTTTGATAACAGCAGCACTTTCGACAGATCCATTTTCGACTCATCGAGAATGCGCGCGTTGATCAGTAGCTCCTGCAATTGGGCAATTTTAAGCTCGAGCATGGCCTGAGCGTCTTTGGCGGCATCATACTCGGCGTTTTCCGACAGGTCGCCTTTATCACGAGCTTCAGCAATCATCTGAGAAATCCGTGGCCTTTCTTTTGCAATAAGTTCATCCAGCTCATCCTTGAGTTTTTGCAGGCCTTCTTCGGTAAAATACTTTGTTTCGGACATGATGTGTCGGGTTTAAAAACATAAGATAAAAAGACCCTTAAGAGATTAAGGGCCTTTTCGGTTGACAAAGATATGAATTTTTTATAAAAGCAAGAGCATTAGAAACTAATGCGCGCCCCTATTGTGTGGTTTCCGCTGAAATGATCTGTGTCGCGATAGGAATAATCGATGGCAAAACTTGATCCGTTGGCCTTGTTCAGAGGTACCTGTACCGACAGACCGGCACTGAGTCCTTTCGACACGTTAATTTTATCAGCTTCTTCGATTTCGCTCCAGATTCCTTCTTCATAGGTATATCCGGCACGAAGCATCACATAGTCCTTCAGGCTGAATTCGCCTCCGACGGTAATCTGGTCATTGGTGAAGGAGTTGGAGATAAAACTTCCGGCAAGCGTGAATCGATAATCAGCCGGAAACAGAAAATCATAAGCTGTTCCAATTACCAGCTGAGTTGGCAACTCGAATGCTTCAGAACGTTGTTCTATGGTGAATTGTGTTTCCTGGCCAGGAATGAACGCCCTGAGCGATAGACCGTCGCCTGAGAATTTCATGGTTGGTCCGATATTCTTGAGGGTGATACCAAAATGGATGTTTTCATCAGCACCTGTAAGGTATTGAATACCTGCATCGATGGCAACACCCTGAGCACTGACGTCTGAAATACTTTCGGAGATCAGCTTCAGTACGAATCCGGCATAGATACTATTACTGAATGCTTTGGCATATGACATGTTGATGTTGAGCAGGTTCGGCGAAAAGGTTCCAAGACCTCCATCAGGATAGCTTGGTGTAGTAATTGGGATTTCGCCAAAATTCATCGACATGATACCCAGCCCGAGTGCTCCACTTTCACCTACTTTTTGAGTAAAGCCGAAAGCAAAAATGTTCACATCAGAGCCTTTAAGCCAGTTGGTATGTGCAAAGATTGCTTCAGTTTTTTTAGTAAAGGCAGTTCCTGCCACGTTGCCCCATATTGCTTCGAGGCCTCTGATCCTTGACATTCCTGCATTTCCCCATCCGGTGCTTCGTGCCCATGGGTTGATCAGCAATTCGGAAGCACCGGCCTGACCCGACCTGTCTTTGTTACCTGCCAGTATATGTTGGGGGGCAGAAACGGCTACCATCAGCGCGGCCACGATCAGATATCTGTATAAAGTCTTCATATTCATTGGTATTTCAAATTCTCGATTCATTGAATATTAGAAAGTGTTCAGGTCAATTGGTCGCATAGTACCAAACCACTTTATGATGCGTTCGCCATCTTCATTTTTGATGTGGATCAGGTAAACCCCACTGGAGATTGGCACACCGGCAAAGTTTTTCAAATCCCAGTCAATAGAGGTTTTATCTTCATCTTTTTTGAATTGCCTGATCTTTGTACCACTCATATTATAAATAGTTACCACGCATTTCTCGGGCAGATTTGTGATTTTAATTCTGTTGTCGAGGGCGTTTCGCTCATAATCAGAGTAGGCGTAATAAGGATTCGGTACAACATTCACAAGATCAAGATCGGTCTGTAACTTTTCAGTATCCCTGAATTGTGTTGCTATACCAGCGGTTGAGAAGGCATATTTGGGCATAAATCCATTAACATCCAATGCTGGTGGAACAGTATCCAAAGGCACGGTTGAATAATGCATCTGATAGGGCTTTGCTACCCTGATACGGATGGTTACCTCATTTGATAGCCAATCCTGACCCTTAACACCCATAGGCATACCAACATACATAATCTGTGAAAACAGGTAGTTAGTTATGAATGGGAATTGGGTGTTGAAGATCGTATCCAGCACACTGTGGGCATAACGTCCGGCATCGTAAGCTGGTGAACTGAACTCGAATGACAGGGTTTGTTGTGCAAATTTGTAGTAATCATGACGCATGATGTACACATAGTGTTTACCTCCAAGCAGCGGATTGAAATTGACCTGGCTGAAAATGTTCGGGTCAAGCACCTGTGGCAAAGTAAGGTCTTTCTGTGGTGGGTTAAACAGCATATCACGACCATTCTGTGCCGAAAGGTAGGAGTCTTCTCCGAACATGATGTTGAGACGCTCGCCTGTTTCAACATTGATGGCATAACCCGGGAACCAGCCCATGCCATAGGAACCAATGTAATGAGCATCGTTTGGATTGTCGCTGGGTTCTTCGGTCATTGAAGCCGCCGGAACACCATCTTTGTTCACAGAAGGCGATCTTCTCAGCGAGAACCTTGGGGCATTCCCTTCGGCAAGTGCCTGATCGAACTGCATCTCGAGTACAGGGCTGCGTGTCCACTTCGATTTATCTGGTGTCAGCACAATGTCAACACTTGCAATGTTTTCGAACCTACTGGCATTTTTTGAGTCTTGTGAGAAAGCCGGCCCAACACTACTTTGTGTGGCACCCTGTCCGATGTTGTTTCCAAAAGTCACCAGAGAGTAAGGCGCCCATGTTCCTAAAGCAATTTTTTCGTAAGCTTCGGTGGGGTCCCAGGGCCTGTCGGGGTCGGATGACATATTCCAATCGTCAAAACTACTGTTCTCCTGATCTTTATATGTTCCTGAGCGGATCCAGTTCAGCGCGAAGCCCGGAATATCTTCATCACGCAAACCGTCAAGCCACTGACGTGAACTATCGGCGTAAGAAATGCTCGACTCAATAAAGCCGTTGTTTGGCGCAAGAATCCTGAACATAACCTGATTATTAGCGTTTTGACCAACTCTTATAGGTCCGGGGTAATATGGCTGATTGATTTGGATTGATATACCTCTGTCGAGGAACAGTTGTTCATCATTGGCAAGAATGGAGGTGTCTGATTTGATCACTTCTCCTGTTTTCAGATCCTTCAATGACCATGTGGTAGAAAATTTGCTGGCAGTATCACCTCTGATTTCAGCTTCGCCTGTTACGTTGAACAGACGGACCAGTTTCAGGGAGTCTAGGCTCAGTTCATAGTCGGCGTCAACAACATTTAGCGGGTCGATAACCTTAATGTTAACCGGACCTCTTCCTTTTTCGTAGGTTGGGTTGTAGACCATTGGATAGGTATCATCCCCGAAGCGGTTTGTTGCGCTGGCAGGAGGCCTGCTGAGAATTTCTTCAACCACTTCTTTTTTGAGCTCAAGATTCATACCACCATTGCCATGACCTGAAAGCCTGGTTATTTCCGGTCCTTCACCATATTGTGCAAGCGGTAGCATTCCGTTAACGGTTTTATGAGGGATGGCCACATAGGCTTGCCCGCCATTACGTCTGTCACCAATATTCTTACGTCCGGCAAGATAAGGTGTTTTCTGTCCAAGCAAGCCATCCAGAACTCCTGGCTCCTGCGAGTAAGGCATGTATTCATTATAGGCATAAGCGATGGCAATATAATAATACTGCTTATGGTTTACCAGTCTGACGTCACCGGTTGCAAAAGCATCCTGTGTGAGCCTGAAGGAGTGCTTTATTCCGTTGTCACCTCCAAACACTTCAACTCTGGGCACGTTTGCTCCGATAATATCATCATAATAGAAATTGACTAATTTTCCCACACCATTTTGTTTGTCGAATTGAGCGACAAGCCTGACTTTAGCCGGATCGTTCAAACTTTCAACGCTTACGGTAGCATCCTTCAACTGGAAGATCTGGTATCCTTCGAAGCGGAACAATGAGTCGCTTCTTTTGGTAGGATCAAGTGGATAAGGCTGGATGATATTTGGATCATGTTCAACATATTCTTCTTTGTAGTTATTGCTTGTGGGCGAGTTTGAAATATACACGATCAGTTCACGGTCGAGTTCCTGGAAGGTGAGGTCCGGTGCGCTTGGGCCGTCGATGACTTTGAAGCAGTTGTCGAACAAGGCCTGAGCTTTATCGTCAACAACCCTCAGTAGTTCAACTGATGCAAAAGGTCCTCCAGATACGGCGCGTGCCCATGGAATACCTACGGTAATATAATTTACAGCACCCGGTTTGAGCGTGAAGGGACCGGCTGACTGCATGAAACGCCTGTCACCCGGATCGTTTGGTGAGCCATTGTTACCGGTTTCTTCTGTCCAGTAAAAACCGTTGGTGTTGTAGCCACCATTTGGCGGAATACCGCCGGTTCCCCAGTTGCAGGGGTCAGTATCGGCCGGGAACATGAAATCAGTAACAGGGCCAACTGTTCCAGGGCCACCAGGAAATGCGTTTCCGCCGTATTCCATATCCTGTCCTTGCTTCCACTTACCGCGCAGGTAATTATAATATTGAGAAGCAATTTGTGGGTCACCCAAATCTCCGCTCGAATTATTATGGTAGATAAACCTTCTCATACCAAAACGCTCATCATCAATGATGCCATTTCCAAAATTGATACCGTTGATGCTGACGTCGCAAAGCTGCACACCATTGGCGTCAAACTTTGGGTTATCAAGGCCATCAGGATCCATATATGGACCCTGGAAGAAGTCGACACCAATTGCAGGGGGTTGGTTTCCGTAAGATTCGGGTTCGTTGCTTCCGTCTACGGCTTTTCCGTTATACACATAACCCAAACCACGTCCGACATCGCAACCGGTGAAGTCATCGAATGCATATCCTAAATCGGGGTCAACCCACAGGGAGAAGTAAGTTTGTGTGAGCTCAAAAGTAGAGCGGTTGATGATTTCATAACTGTAGAACGACATGTTGTTGACTTCATCGTTGGTCGCGAACGCAAAAGCTTGTGCCCTGATTTCCATGCCAATGGCAGCACCCTGAGTTTCTGTGTGGAAATTTCCTTTGTCGTTGAATACCCACCAGATTGTCTGGTCGCCTTTGATTACCTGATCGGCAAGCACCGATCCAAATATTGACCCTTCTACAGATTCATCAAGGGTTGGAGTTTTTGTGCGGCACAGGCTGTTGTCAATATCATAATAAGGATAGTCACCGGCTAATGGGTTGTATTCGCCGTCACCATCCACATCGTAGAATGGTGCCAGATAGAAACTTTGCTTTTTGGAAACATCACCATGTGCTGGCCAATCGAGTATTGAAGTTGGAATTACATAGGAATCACTGGGGATAAATGCGCCGGTTTCCGGGTCAACATTTGCAAGAAACTCATCCACCTCGGCACGGGTTATTTTCCATTGTCTGTCGTATGCAGCACAAATGGTATTGTCAGTTGCTGCGGTTCCATCGATGGTTAGAGGCCCGGTCCAATAATCAATCCCAACCTGTCTGTATCGCTGTGCAGCAAGTTTCAGCTGATTGTTGATGTCCAAACCTCCAATCCATAATGACCCGGAGAACATTGATGTAGCTGAACCACCTTTTGGGATGTAATATTTTGCTCCTGTTCCACCGGGCAGATCCCACCACATATCACCACCAGCGTTGATACGAGCCCGTACATTGTTTATATCGAGCCATTCAAAAGCTGAAGAAGGTGAGCATCCGGCAGTGGTTCCTTTGAGGGGAAAATTGTTAGTCGGACTGCCATATTTATATTCCTCTGCCAGAGAAGAGGAGATCAGCAGTAAACTGATAACTGCTGTGGTCAGCATTCGGAATGTATTATTCATTGTCGCAGAATTTTTTTTCATTACAATAATATTTTTGGCCGGATCAGAAATTTAGAAATTAAAGATTAAACCAATCCTGATTTGTCTGGGCGAGCTGTAATTGCCCGGGAAGTCAACGAAAAGCGAATACAACTCTCTGAATGACTGAGGATTAGTTTGAGAAATGATCTGCCTTTGCCATTCAGGAGCGGCCAGATATCCGTCATCATTTGGGTTTCCGGTAGCCGGATACACGTTTAGTACATTTTTGGTGTTCAACAGGTTAAGCACCTGAAGGTAAACGTTCATATATGCATTGCGTTTTCCATCTTCACTTTTTCCTCCGATTTTGAAATCAAAGTCTTTGTCAACACGAAGGTCAAGGCGGAATTGCCAGGGCAGGCGTGATCCAAAGTAACTTCCTTTGAGAAGGTTACTTCCTCCTGAGACCGGTGAGGTAACATTACGTGACGCCGTATAAGGGGTTCCCGAACCACCATTAAGTGTAAGCGAAAAACCGGCATTTTTGAGCAACTGTACAGGAGCTTTGTCTTTTTTCTCGCGGTTGATCACCGGTCCGTTATATTCTTTGCCGGAACCATAACGATAGTCGAACAAAAGGTTGAACTGATGCCTGCGGTCCCAGGGCATTGGAATAGTTGACCTTAGGTTGGGCAATCCGGCGGCAACCAGCGCAGCTGCTGTTGTGGTGCTGGCACCGGTGGCATTGGCAAACTGCAGGGTGTAACCGGCACGGATACGGGCATTGTTTGTCCGGCGGAGGTCATATTCAACAGTTAAGCCTTTGACAGTTCCAAAGTCCAGATTGTTGAAGGAGTTGTATGCTTTCGGATACGCGCCATTAAACCTGAAGATCTGGATCATATTTCTCATCTCACGATAATAGCTCGTAAAGGTCAATGAGGAGCTATTGGTGAGTTTTTGTGTGAAACCAAGTTCATAGTCAATGGTTTGTGTCGGTTTCAGTGAAGGATTGTTTACGATCGTTCCAATGCTCTCAAAGAAGTAATAAGTCGCGGGGTTTGAAAACACATTGCTGGTTGGACGTTGTGTAAGAACATCGTAGTGTGCAAAAAACAATGCTTCATCGGAGATGGGGAAGGAGAACGAAATACGCGGCATCACACTCCACTGGGGTTCGTAGTCCTTGAATGAATTGATGTCGACCCTTTGTTGATCAGGATTGATAATAAAAGGTGAAATTCCCGAGCCTGCATCCAGAACTGCTGGATCCTGAATCACAGCACCCTCAGCATTGTACCATGTGTTTTCGAAACGATATCCCTTGATCGCAGATTCGTCTCCGATTTTGTCAATATACACTGTAAAGTCATCGCCAATACTGGTAGGATGAGTAACAGGAACTCCGCCAATACTGTTTACCTCGCCTGCAGTGTAAGCATTAAATAACAGGTATGGATCTTTCAGAACTTTCTGGTTGGCATCGAATCGGTCAACTCGCACACCAATGTTGAATATAAGGTCGCGGAAGGCAAATTTATCCTGAAGATAACCGGCCATATAAATAGGTTGATATGATCCGATTGGTCTGGTAAACTGTCCGTTTTCATCTGTGGCATTGAAGAAGTCTTCGAAGCTTGGTTGGC
Organism: Bacteroidales bacterium; assembly: GCA_024710405.1. Lineage (GTDB taxonomy): Bacteria > Bacteroidota > Bacteroidia > Bacteroidales > F082 > UBA6192. The sequence goes on along the minus strand of JANJUV010000005.1, from coordinate 66,236 downwards.
TTTTCAGCTTGTTTCCTTTATAGTCGAATCCAAAGTAATTTACATAAGAATTGCCATCGTTCAAAAGCTCATCTGCACTGAACATGCTGATGTCAAATAAATTTTCGCCTACCCCAATTGTGTGCATCTTGCCTTCTTTGTCATAATACTCGATAGTATGGTTGTTGAAGTCATACGAGTCAATGTTGATAAAATCGAGTCCGGCAACGGGAAGTCCGAGACGCTGGCGGAGGTTCTGGTCAAATATGCGTTGGGAGTTTTCGTCATAGCGACGGTAATACATTATGGTGTCTACGAATCCGTCGTAAGCGATAACAAATGGGTTGTCCTTGTCAAGCTCAATGAGGTGGAAGTTCGACAAACCGCGCATCAGGTTCCACAAACCGGTTGCGGCATAGTTTACTGAACGTGAATTACGTTGTTCGTACTGGAAGCCGAGTTTGATTTCGTGGTTGCCAATGTCCATTGAACCTGCCACATTGATGCTAAACTGGTCGCTGTCGGAGCGTCCGAATCCACTTTGATTTGTGCCCGGCGACTGGTAGAATCCATAAACTGCCTGAGGGTTGAAACCGTTTACCAGTGCACCTCCCAGAAGTATCTGGTCGAGGTTACGGTAATGGTCATCAGGTTGTCCGTCGTATGTATTGTAGTAGCTTGTGGTGTAGTTGGCAACAAGCGGATTGATGTCGAATGGAGTCCAGGTGACCAGGGTGTCAAAATCCCATGAGTTAAGCAACCAAACATCCGTGTATAACTTGCCATTGACAGAGTCGCTGCCAAATTCAAAAGTGGGTGTTTTAAATGTGGAGAATTTTCCGATATAGCCATATTTGAACAGGTCATCCTTATGGTTGGGATCGCCAAAAGAGTTATTAATTCTGGTGTAGTCGGCAGATATTGAATAGTAAATGTTTTTGATGAGCGAGGTGCTTTCGCTGCTTGCAGGGAAACGTTGGGTAAAACGTCCGAATACGCGCCATGTGTTGTTGTCGTATTGGGTGTTTTTGTCGTAATTGAGAAGCGATCCGCTGTAGCTGAAAGCGCTACCGGCGGATTTATTGAAAGTACCTCCGAAGGTCAGGTTAACAGTTTCGGTTGTCCGGATATTGATATTACCCGAGAGGTTAACATTATAATTTTCAGTGTTTAGTGAACGTTTTACCCTTTCAAGGTCGTTTGTTCTGAGAAATTCTGCATTCAGGTACGTACCTGCTCCGCGGCCTGTTGGCCTGAGCGGGTTCTGCTCGAGGCTGGCAAGCACGTTGTCCTTAGCTTTCCAGTAACCGCTGTGGGAAATGGCGCCGTCGCGGTCATAATTGATGTCACCGGCCACGAAAAATCCTAATAGAGCCATATTTTTCTTTTTGCTCTTGATCAGTGGTCCCTGAACATTGAAACCAAGCCTGTTGTGACCGAAGGCGTCAAGGAATTCAGATGTTTCGAACTCAACCCCTGCACCGAATGTACGAGATGGTCCTCTGGTTGTAACACTGATAATACCACCGGTTGCATCGCCATATTGTGCCGGCGTTCCGCCAAGGATAACGTCAACCTGCTCGATGGCGGATTGAGGAACGCTGGAAGAGCCGATTACCCTGACACCGTCGATAAACAATGCGGTTGCATCAGAGCGTGCACCACGCACGTTACCACGTTCACCGTCAGCCGAAAAAACTCCGCCAACCGTAGCTGCAACGGCATCTGCCGAACGGTTAGGCATTTTGGCTATTTCTTCGGATGTGATTGAGGCTCCTGAAGTTGTCTGGTCTTTGGAAATGAGCGGTACCTTATAATCAATAACTTCTACAGTTTGCAGGTCAATTGAGGTGCTGACCATTTGAATATCATAGAAGGTAATTTGATTTCCGCTGATTTGTATGCCCTTAATCAGCACCGGATTATAACCGACAAAAGTTGCCCTAAGGTCATACCTTCCGGGTGGAATGGGGTTGATAATATATTTACCATCCATGTCGGAAGTGGCTCCTCCGACTACCGTACCGCCATTTTCAAGGACAACATTGGCAAAAGGAATAGGTTCACGTGATTCTTTCTCCAAAATTGTTCCCTGAAGTCTTCCTTGTTGGGCTAATGTCAGGGTGCACGAAATCAACACCATGACTCCTGTTAAAAGTACATTTTTTAACATACCGTGTAAATTTATGTTCTACTACTCTGTGTGCGTTAAAGGCCGGTAAAGATAAAAACAATTCGTTTTACCCGACAAGAAAAACGGCTCAGTGCCTCCAAAAAAGTTCCCGATACCTCACATCAGTCAGGCATAAGGTCGTTCAAGGATTACTGAATATATCACAGCTTTTCTCAGATCGAAGCTGTGGTTTTGGGTTTCGGTTCGGGTTTCGGTTATCGTATTATCTGAATCGGACAAGTTATTAATTGTCATTGATTTAACTTCTGTATCATCCTCCAATGATTCGTAAATTCCTTTCAGGAGATTGTCATCGGTAATTTCTCCCGTATATTGGCTGTACAATGATGGCTGGGTGTATTCTGCTTCCAGACTTTCGTAAACGGGTTGGTTGATTTCGGAAGAGGTAACGGTTGCCTCAGATGTTTTGCGTGTGACGGTGTCTGGTTCAGTATATTCTTCTTTTTCAAGAAGTTCACCAAGAATATCCTCCAGGGTCGTACGTCTGCCGGTTTCTTCCGACCCCTCATGAGGCTGTGGTTGATTGTTTTTTCGGCTGGCTTTAATAACCGAAAACACAACCCATAAGATACCGATCAAAATATAGAAATAGTCTTCCATTGCAGTTGTGACCTTGTGTGATTTGGGAGGTTAAAAATAATAATTAATCGGAAGCCCAAAGGAAAAAAAAAGAAAACGGCTGATCCTGACAAGTTAGCGGAACTATAAAGCTGTGATTACCATTTTCGTTACGGTTCAGATATTATTGATAATCTCGATAATTTTTTCCCGTTTGCGCCTCGAAACCGGCACTTTGGTGTTGTCGTTGAGGGTTATGAAGCCGCCCTCGTCACGCGAAAAATTTCGGATTAAACGTATGTTGACAAGGTGAGATTTGTGTGGTCTGATGAAGTTATGGCCCTCAAGCAGACCCTCAACTTCCTTGAGCGTTTTGCTGATAAGCAGATGTCCGCCATTGACGAAATAAAAATGGGTATAATAATTATCCGACTCGCAACGGATTATATCATCAACTTCTACAACATGAATTTTTTCGAGTGTTGACAGCACAATTTTTTTTGGTTCTGTCAGGCTGGGCTTCAGGTTACTGATTAATACTTCGATGTTTTTCTGATTGGTTCGTTTTTCCTTTGATTGTTTCACCTTTTCAACGGCTGCCACCAATTCGTCGGGCGAAATAGGTTTGAGTAAGTAATCCAGGGCTGCAAAGCGGATGGCCTTGATGGCAAATTGTTCGAATGCGGTGGTAAACACGACATCAAAATCAACAGGATGCAGTCTTTCCAACAGTTTGAATCCACTGCCATCGGGCATTTCTATATCCAGAAAAACAAGATCAGGTTTGTGTTGCTTGATAGCTTCAACACCTGAAACCACTCCGGGTGCTTCGGCACAAATCATAACATCGGTGCAAAAACGTGAAAGAAGTCCCCTGAGGGTGTCTCTTGATTTAGGTTCATCTTCGACAATAATACATCTGATCATGATTCATGTTTTATTAAATCAACTCTGAAAATTTCAAATCATTTTAATCTTTATAATGTAGGGTAATTTCGACACGGGTACCGGTTGCCTGACCGTTATCGTCCTTCAGATCAATGACCTTAACTTCATATCGTTGTTCTGAATACTGGTTCAGTATTGCCAGACGCTCTCCGGTAATCAACATGCCACGTGAGCGGCGCCTGATGTCTGACTGTCTTCGGATTTCACCTGCTTTATCTCGTCCAATGCCATCGTCCTGAACAACACACAACACATCATTTCCCCGGAGACTGATCGAAATGGTCAGTTTACCTTTTTTAGGGCTGTGCATCAAACCATGAATAATGGCATTCTCCACATAGGGTTGTAGAATCATTGGAGGCAATTCTAGAAACTCGTCATCGATTTCCGGATCCATGTTGATTTCATACTCAAATTTATCCATGAATCTGAGTTTTTCAATATCGAGATAAAGTTCAAGGGCCTGCACCTCATCGCGCAGCGTGATCATGCTTTCGGCCGAATTGCTGAGGATTTTTCGCATGAGTTGCGAAAATTTTGAGAGGTAATGTATGGCATTATTGATGTCGTTGTTCACAACGAAACTCTGGATACTGTTGAGCGAGTTGAACAGGAAGTGTGGGTTCATCTGAAGCTGTAGCGCTTTTTGTTCCAGTTCGAACATTTTTTTCTCCAGCGAAAGCCATTCTTTCTCCCGTTCATGCTTGCGGTGCAAAGCCATTAGACGCAATTGGATGACCAGATACACCAAACTGATGAAAATGAGCAGGGCCGATATTCTGAACCACCAGCTTGACCACCACGGTGGCTGAATGATGATTGTAATATTTGCTCCTTCTTCGTTCCAGTATCCGTCGCTGTTGGTTCCGGTAATCCTGAATACATACCGGCCAGGTTTTACTTTTGAATACTCAGCATAACGTTTGTCGGCACTTCTTTCGATCCAAGTCTGATCGTAATTTTCAAGTTTATAACGGTATTTGTTTTTTAGCGGGCTTCGGAAGTCGAGAGCCGCAAACTCAAATGAGAAAAAATTATCGTCGTAACGAAGCCGGATCTCATCACCGTTTTTTGGTCTGAAGGGTTGAACAATATTGAATTTTCTGAATGCCGTAATCAGGATGCGCGGAGGATTGGGATTTTGGTGAATTTCATCCGGGTAAAAACAGTTAAAGCCATTCATTCCGCCAACAAATATCTCGCCGTCCGATGCCACGAGCAGGGCATTCAGGTTAAACTCGTTGCTTTGCAGGCCATCATTGACATCATAATTTGTAAAGGTATAATCTACGGGGTTAAACCGCGACAACCCGCGATTGGTTGTGATCCAGAGATGACCCTGATGGTCTTCAACAAGGCCATAAACAAGATTATCAGCAAGACCGTCACTTTCGTCAAACTGGATGAACTCTTTGGTAGCTGGATTAAACCCAACAAGGCCTCCGCCTCGTGTGCCCAACCAGAATCTACCCCGGCTGTCTTCCATTACGGACAGAAACTTGTTTACATTTTGCGGATTGCTGCTTTTGTTATCTCCAATGAGCCTGAAGGTCAAAAAACGGTCAGTGAGCGGGTCATACTTCATCAGACCGTCAGCCGATGCCACCCATAGTTGTCCGATACGGTCAATGAGCAGGTCATAAATATGGTTGTGGGCAAGTGAGCCAATGGTTTGGTCATTGAAATACCTCCTGAACGTTCGGGTCTCCCCGTTGAAGCGGTTCAGGCCGTTTTCGGTGGCTACCCATACCTGCCCCTTTTGGTCCTCTGTTATACTCAAAACATAGTCATTGCTTAGTGAGGCAGTATCGGAAGGAATGTTGAAATAATTCTCAAAAACCTTGCCGGTGGGGTCATAGCGACTTAAACCTTTGTCGCGTGTGCCTATCCAAATGATGCCTTTTGTGTCCTGATACAAGGAACGTATAAGATTGCCCGGCAAACTGCTTCTGCTGTCGGTTTCCGGCTTCAAATGACGGTAAACGTCTTCGGATCTGTCCATAACAGATATTCCCTGATCGTTTGCTATCCAAATTTTTCCGTCGGTAGTTTCCAGAAAATCCCAAACGGCATTGCTCGATAATGTGTTTTTTTCTCCGGGTTTATTTCTGTAGAGCCTGAAGCCGGGTGCTTTTCGGTCGATCATGTTAAGCCCATTGAATGTGCCGGCCCAAATGATTCCCTGTGCATCAATCATCAGATGTTGTATTCGATTGTCAGTCAGGCTGTAGAGCTTGCTGTTGTCGTGCCTGAACGAGCTAATGGTGAATGTATTGTAATCCAGAAAGTAGAGGCCATATCCTAATGTGCCTACCCACAACCCAACATTTGGTTCATAAAGAAGACTGCGGATTTCCACCGAACCAATTGCTTCGCTGAGGTCAATGCCCTGAAACATGTGCTGTATCCGGTCATTTCTCTTATTATAAACAACAAGGCCTTTCTTTGTTCCGGCCCACAGGTTTCCATATTCATCAGCAGCAATTCTGTTCACCTGATTGTCAGGAAGACTGTTTTTGTCGCCCGGTTTGTGAAAATAGCGACTGATAATTCCACTGCTGTTTTCATAGTGAACAAGACCATAGTTCGTTGCAACCCAGTAGTTCTTGAGGCTGTCCTGACATACCATATTGAAGTGGTTGCTTCTCAAAGGATTGCTGTTTTCGCGGCTGAACACCTGCCTGAATGTATTAGAACCTGGCAGATATTCGCTTAATCCACTTTGGGTACTGATCCAAATCCTGCCATTCAGATCCTCATAAATATGGTTAACCCAATTGTTGGTAAGGCTGGTTGTGTCATTTTCGCGTGCATAAAACACTTCAACTTCACGATTTTCCATATCCATCCGGTTAAGACCGTTTTCGGTACCTATCCAAAGGTATCCTCCCGAATAGTGTAAGGCCCTGATGGTTTCGTTTGACAAGCCTTGTTCTTTGCCAAAAATAGTATAACTATATCCGTCATAAACATTAAGGCCGTCCCAGGTGCCAATCCAGATTAATCCATCACGGTCTTCTTCGATTGAATAAACAGAGTTTTGACTTAATCCCTTTTGGAGGGTGACATTTTCCGAAAGCAGATGTTTAAATACAAATTGTTGCTGAGTGCGTTGTGTTTGCTGCGCAAAGCTGTTGATCCACAGCAGTGCTGATAAAGAAAGGACAATAAAACGAATACGTGCTGCTTTCATGGGCCACACTGATTAATCACTGTCGAACACCCTCCTGAACCACGATTTTTTCCTATGTCTGTTCAGTTTTTCGTTTCTTTTTTTGGCTTGTCTGATCATCTTTTGGGTTTCCTTCGATTGCATTTTAAAATGCGCTTCTACCCCTTTTTCGTACTCCTTATCAATCTCCTTAAGCTCGGTAGCTTCTTTTTTTTCAGCCTCTTTCCGCGAACGGGTTGCCTCATTGGTTTTGCAGGAAGCCAAAGTAAGGATTATTCCAGTCAGAATGATTAATATTGCAACTGCCCTGATTTTCTGCCGGTTGACCATATTGAAACTGCTAAAAGTTGTTCGGTGTATGTGCAAATGTAACTGAATTTTAACGAAATCCCTGCCCGAATCAGAAAACGGTGCAATTTTGCAAGTCAATGTACGTTTCACCTATTATTATATGCACTTGATCAAGCAACTTATTCGGCCCTCATGGATACTTATTTCAACAGCAATTGCTGTGTTGTTGCTATATTCCTGTGCAAAAGAGGAGCAAAACCCAAATATACCCTCAGTGTACATCAACATAACCATTGATCCCAATTCAACTTTTTATCAGGAACTCAATACGGTTGGCGGTTGGTTGTATCTTACTGCAGAGCCGCCAAGTCGTGGCCTGATAGTTTACAGATTAAGCCTTGATGAGTTTGTTGCCTATGATCGTTTTCCGCCCAATAATCCCAACGAATGCTGCACATCCAATGGAATTTGCACCCGGTTACTGGTAGATGATTATTTCCCTTTTGTGATGGACACCTGCACAAACACTTCCTATCAAATCCTCAACGGCGCTCGTTTTGAAGGGACCGGACGCTACCCCCTCATTCAATACAATACTGTTTACAACGGACAAATGTTGCGTATTTTCAATTAATTGAATCTGCAAGAAAGGCGTAAGGGATCAGGCGTAAGTCGACAGGCATCAGTCATCAGGCATAAGGTGTTAGGCGTAAGTCAAGCCCTACCTGTAACCCGCAACCCGCAACCCGTAACCCGCAACCCGCAACCAGTCTAATATCTGTAATGCTCTGGCTTATAAGGGCCTTCTGCAGGGATACCGATGTATTCGGATTGTTCTTTGGTCAGTTTGGTCAGCTTAACGCCGATCTGATCAAGGTGTAGTCGGGCTACTTCTTCATCGAGGTGTTTTGGAAGGCGATAAACGTCAATTTCGTATTTCCCCTTGTTTTTCCAAAGGTCTATCTGGGCAAGCGTCTGGTTTGTAAATGAATTACTCATGACAAAGCTGGGGTGTCCGGTGGCACAGCCAAGGTTGACCAGACGGCCTTCGGCAAGCAGGTAGATGGCGTTTCCATGTGCGAATTCATATTTATCCACCTGTGGTTTGATGTTTGTTTTGCGCACCGAAGGATCAGTATCGAGGCGGCTCACCTGGATTTCGTTGTCGAAATGGCCTATATTGCATACAATACTTTGATCTTTCATTTGCTTCATGTGCTCCAGAGTGATCACATCCTTGTTTCCGGTGGCTGTAACATAGATGTTTCCGATGGGTAGTGCATCTTCGATGGTGGTTACCTCAAAACCTTCCATGGCAGCCTGAAGGGCGCAGATGGGGTCTATTTCGGTGACCAGAACCCTGGCGCCGTAAGCGCGTAAAGATTTTGCCGAACCTTTGCCCACATCGCCGTATCCAAGCACCACGCACACTTTACCGGCAAGCATCACATCAGTGGCTCTTTTGATGCCATCGGCGAGGGATTCGCGGCAACCATACAGATTGTCAAATTTGGATTTGGTAACAGAGTCATTTACGTTGATGGCCGGAACAAGCAGTTTGCCGGCTTCTTTCATCTGGTAGAGGCGGTGGACGCCCGTGGTGGTTTCTTCTGACACACCGGCCCAGGTTTCAACGGTGCGGTGCCAGTGGCGCGGGTTCTCGGTGTAGGTTTCCTGAAGGATGGCCATCAGGGCTTGTTCCTCGGCATTGGAAACCGCAGTGGCAAGAAGAGATGGATTTTTTTCGATATCAAAACCTTTATGGATCATCAGGGTAGCATCGCCACCGTCGTCCACGATCAGGTCGGGACCACCGCCATCGGGGAAGGTGAGTGCCTGTTTGGTGCACCACCAGTATTCTTCAAGTGTTTCGCCCTTCCAGGCAAATACCGGGATTCCTGCTGCGGCTATGGCAGCGGCGGCATGGTCCTGGGTGGAGAATATGTTGCAGCTGGCCCAGCGCACTTCGGCACCCAGTTCGGCCAGCGTTTCTATCAGCACGGCTGTTTGTATGGTCATATGGAGCGAACCGGAAATCCTGGCGCCTTTCAGCGGTTTTTCCTGTCCGAATTTGGCCCTTAAGGCCATCAGGCCGGGCATTTCCTTTTCGGCTATTTCAATCTCTTTGCGGCCCCAGGCTGCAAGTTTCATGTCGGCAACTTTATACTGTAGGTCGGTTTCTGTTATTGCGGAGTTCATCAGTTTGAATTTAATATCGGATATTATTTCGGGCTGCAAAAGTACAGCATTATGTCGAAAAGAAACAAAACAGATGAAGGAATGTTTTAAGAGTCTTGATTTTTGACCGTAATCTTATTGAAAACAATTGACTACATTTCCGTTTGCGGGAAAATGTAACAGCCTTCATATGACTTATTAACGGATAGACTATCTTGTTTTTAAACAAACAAATGATAGTGTATATTTGAAAAATGGAGCAATTTAATAAACAGTGAATTTAAACACTCCCAATTGCTTTTCCTGACTCATGGCAACGCCTGTGTAGATACCTTGTGTTAGTTTATTGATGTCCACTTCTACAATGCCGGGTGCCAGTTCGATACTTTGGTGCAACCGCCCGAAACTATCATAGAGGTGGAGGGTTTTTGGCAGGTAAATCTTTTCTTCTCCGAAATCGAGCCTTAACCTGTCCTTTGCCGGGTTTGGATAAACTTTGACAAAGCCCTGATTGCCTTGATCGGATTGTAAGCCGGTTACAAAATCATTGCCATAATACAACATGATCACCCAGCGAGTGGCTGGATCTATATTTGGATAAATCTGAACATTATACGGCCAACAAAAGAACCCAACCCAGTGGGCATATTGGGCATACTCCCTGACTATTTCTAGTGTTGATGCTGTCTTCCATACCGAATCGGCCCTAAGACGGAACTCTTCGGCAGGAATCATATAATTATAGTAATATTTTACATATATCGGAAAGGAAACAGGTACATTATTTAAATCATCTGGGAATGAATCAACTGGCCAGAACGATTCCGGATAGGGATCTGTCCAACCACCATTCATCCAACCGTAAGGTGCCCGAAACAATAAATCATTATTGAATTTGTAAAGAAATTTTCTTCAAAGAAATCTCCCCAGGTAACATATTGGTATTGAATTGGTATTTCATTCCACTCACAATAATTATCGCAAAGTGGATGATATGACACATGTCCACCCAGAAACTCATATCCATAATAACTGAACGAAAGTAAAGTGAATGTCATTGAATCCTGCTTAATATACTCTTGCTGCCCATTAACCTGAACAGGCACCAGACAGGTTGCAAGAAAGATGGTTAACAAAATTATTTTTGATTTCATGGTTTCACTTTTTTTGATTTATTACCCATTCATTTCGCCAAATACGAATTTATTTTAAAAAGCAACAAATTTGAATGTGCCTAATTGCTGTTCATTGCACCAAACCACCCCCACATACATGCCCGGCGGCAGGCCGCTGATATTGGCTTCTGACAAGCCAGGTTCCAGTTTAAGGGTTTGGCGCAGCTGCCCAAAGCTGTTGTATAGCATGAGTGTTTTTGACAAGTGCAGTTCATCCGGCCCGAAATCGAGCTGTATCCTGTCCTTTGCCGGGTTGGGATGCACCCGCAGCATGGCCGTTTTGTTTTGCGGTAGCGGCAGTTCTTTCTCACCCACCCAGCAATCATCAAAATTGATGCAGCCCATGCTGTCCACTTTGATAACCCATATATCCTGTCCAACAGGATCAGGATGCTTTCCATAGATTTCTCCGACAGCAGCGAAACCACCGTCAGGCGCATGGATGACACCCTCCAGATAATTATCGGAAACGGAAACAGTTGGATGTCGGTATTGCCTGTACCAGACAAAGTCGCCATTGTTGTCCACCTTGAGCAATGAACCTTCATACTGGTTGCCTCCTTCTGGCGGATAAAATTTATTATATCCCGACACTACAAAACTCCCCTGGTTATCCGGTGTGATGGATGAGACTCTCCTATGCAAAATACTTTCACCATAAATCTTCTCGTAAATCAAATCTCCCTGAAGACTATACTTCACAACAGCGATCCTGTTGTAACTATTTGAAGATGGTGGGGGAGGGCTGTAGTCTGAATAAGCATAAGCCCCTACTATAGTGCTGTCGGGCGAGTTGGCGAGATATAAAGGATCATCTTTATAAAGCCCCCCTATAAAGCGACGCCATTGCTCATTGCCCAGGCTGTCGGTTTTGATCAGGTAATTGTGGGACGTATTGTTTTGCGGAACCCATTTGTAGCACGAAAGGGCAAATCCTCCGTCAGGGGTGGGGATCACATTCAGACCCTGGTTCAGAGAGCCACTCTCAAAGTATTTTCTCCAAAGTTCATTACCCGAACTATCGGCTTTTAACAATAATGATGTACTGGAATTTCCTTTGTATAAGGTTCCTGCAATAATCAGGTCGTCATTCTCTAAAATTTTAGCATGTTCAAAGAAAAAACTGCTGTCAACCGGATCTGACTTATCCCTGAAGTATTTCATCCAGATAAGATTGAAGGCCGTGTCGAATTTGGCAATAATCCCTTCATCCAATACGCCTAATCCTTCATCAATAAATCTTCGGCTTAAACCAACATTGTAGTAGGAATTACTGGCACTATTCTTGTTCAGACAACCATTCCTCCGTCCTAATCCAACATTTCTTAAACTATCAGAATAAAATATCTTTCTTAAAACAGTGTTCCCTTCATTATCTAATTTTAAAACGCCGAAATGATACTGAAAATTGGATGCACCTGCAAATCCTCCCATAATAACATACCCATCTGGAACGGTCATAATATCTTTACAAAACTCCAAAGTATTAGATCCATCAAAACTTTCCCTGATATTGAAATATACTTGTGATTTCAAAGCTCCAATGTTTAAATAAAAAAAGAAAATAATAAGAAAGATATATATGTTTTTCAGCTTTGCCATAATCTCAGAATTAAATAGGTTAAAAATAGAAAAAAGGATACTAAAATATCAATGACAGGTGTCCCATAGCCACACCTGTCATTGACAAGGATTTCTTATCTGTTTAATACAACTTTAATAGTACCATGTTGCTTACCATCCACAACTACACTTCCCATATAAACACCCGCTGGCAGTTGTCTTAGGTCAATCACACTAAAACCTGATCGACGGTCAAGGTTCTGTTCCAGCACCAATTTACCGTTGCTGTCTAACAACTGTAACACTTTTGTGCTTGATATAGACTCAGTAACACATTCAATGATCATATACTCCTTTGCCGGATTAGGGAAAACTTTTAAGGCAGGAAGTCCTATTCTGCTTTCAGCTTTCCTTGGTCTAACTTTGTTTTGTTTCAATCCTGGCTCGGGAAGGAATTGACCCCTGTTGCTGTTAATCATTATATTCATAACGTAATAGTCTTATTGAGAAATGGTTTTGATGACTAAAGTAGGCAATATCTAAGTCCATTTCAAATTTTCCACTAAAAATTAACATTGTAGAAATATACGGCCGACATTCTTTGATGCTAATTTTGCCGTAAATACAAGGAAATTTGAATGAGTTTAGAATGATTCTATTTTTGTGTTAGAAGCAAATTTTGTTGTTGCAACACGCCATCTCTAATATGTTATTGATTATTAAGTGATTTGAAACTCATATCGAATTCTACTTACAATTACCTGATGACATTGCGCTCCTGCTGCGATAACCACACCTGCCTGAAATGTATGGTTGTTTAGGCAAAGTATCTTACTGAAGCTGTTTGGCTGTAAATCTTAAACAGACATAACATAGAGTTCCGGGAACTCTTTAACCTAAATTATCAAGACTGATTCCAAATAATTGCACCGGTATGCGGAATTTGCCCTATCTTTGCGCGGAGTATTTCAAAATGACCTTCCTCAAAACAAGGCGTTTTGATTTATAAAGAAGGGTGGAGAGATTAGGCTCGGCGAAGCCCTAGCAACCTTCCCGTCAGGGCGGGAGTGGTGCTAATACCTAATCCGGGGATCGAAAGGCTTCCGGAGTTTATAAATAAAACGATTGTTAAACAAGAATGAACCGAAAAACCGACTGAACCGTAACAGGTTGTTGTTTGTTTAGGAAATCTGCCACATTTGCAGGAGAAAGGCCTCACATGAACACTACACTGGAAACACTCAGGAAACTGTTAGAAAGCCGCGTGCTTGTCCTCGATGGTGCTATGGGAACCATGATACAGCGTTACCGCCTCCAGGAGCAAGACTACCGGGGCACACAGTTTGCCGCCCACCCCAAACCCCTGAAAGGAAACAATGATTTGTTGTGCCTCACCCGGCCCGACATTATACTTGATATCCACAGGCAATATCTCGATGCCGGAGCCGACATCATCGAAACCAACACCTTCAACGGAACCCGCATTTCTCAGTCGGATTATGCGCTGGAGGAATATGTTCCACAAATCAATCTGGCTGCTGCACAGCTGGCCCGAAAGGCAGCAGATGAATTCACATCAAAAGATCCGCACAAACCCCGTTTTGTAGCCGGAGCCATCGGCCCGACCAACAAAACTGCCTCCATGTCGCCTGATGTGAACGACCCGGGTTACAGGGCTGTCAGTTACGACGATCTGGTGGAAAACTATTTTGAGCAGGCCGCTGCCCTGTTTGAGGGAGGGGCAGATATCCTGCTTGTGGAAACGGTTTTCGACACACTTAATGCCAAAGCTGCCCTGTTTGCCATCAGCAAACTGCAGGACGAGAAAGGTATAAAGATTCCGGTAATGGTATCTGGCACCATTACTGATGCCAGTGGGCGCACACTGTCGGGACAAACGGTGGATGCTTTTCTGCATTCGGTAGCACACCTCGACCTGTTGAGCGTAGGGCTTAACTGCGCATTAGGTGCGCACGAAATGAGGCCCTATATCGAAGAACTTTCCCATCTGGCTCCCTTTGCCGTAAGTGCATATCCCAATGCAGGCCTGCCCAACCAGCTTGGCGAATACGACGAAAGCCCGCAAATTATGGGAAATCATATCCACGATTTTCTGCAACACAGGTTTGTGAATATTGTGGGCGGCTGCTGTGGCACAACACCTGACCACATCAGGGAATTCGCAAAACTTGCAGTTGCGGCACCTTTGCGCAAGGCTCCAGCACGCAAAGCAGAGACTGTTTTCACCGGACTTGAGACCCTGAGGGTGAACCACGAGAAAAATTTTGTGAATGTAGGCGAACGCACTAATGTAAGTGGTTCTTTGAAGTTTGCCCGACTTATCAGGGAAAAGAAATATGAGGAAGCACTCGGGATTGCGCGCCAGCAGGTTGAAGGCGGCGCACAGGTGATTGATGTGAACCTCGACGACGGCATGCTCGATGCAAAGCATGAAATGGTCACTTTTCTGAATATGATGATGTCGGATCCCGAAATTGCCAGGCTTCCCGTGATGATAGATTCGAGTAAATGGGAGGTTATTGAAGCCGGACTGAAGTGTCTTCAGGGTAAAGCTGTGGTTAATTCGATCAGCCTCAAAGAAGGCGAAACCGTTTTTAAAGAACAGGCCAGACTGATTCTCAAGTATGGTGCAGCAGTCATTGTGATGGCTTTTGACGAAGAAGGTCAGGCAGCATCATTCGAACGCAAAATTGGTATCTGCCAACGGGCCTACCGCATACTCACCGAAGAGCTCGGTTTCCCCCCAGAAGACATCATCTTCGATCCCAACATTCTGGCCATAGGCACCGGAATGGAAGAACACAACAACTATGCGGTTGACTATATTGAGGCAGTCCGGTGGATCAAAAACAACCTGCCCCATGCAAAAGTGAGTGGAGGGGTAAGTAATTTGTCATTTTCCTTCAGGGGCAACGATTCCGTGCGCGAAGCCATTCATTCGGTGTTTTTGTATCATGCCATCCGTGCCGGAATGGATATGGGCATTGTAAATCCCGGGATGCTGCAGATTTATGACGAGATAGCACCCGAACTGCTTACCCTTGCCGAAGATCTGGTGCTTAACCGCAGGGCGGATGCCACCGAACGTCTGCTTGCTTATGCTGCCAAACACAGCGAAAAAGAGCAAAAACAGGAGCAAACACAGGCGTGGCGCGCAGAGGAGGTTCAATCGCGCCTGAAACATGCACTGATCAAAGGAATTACTGATTTTATCGAAGATGATGTGCTCGAGGCCAGGCTTTTGTTTCCCCGCGCCCTCGATGTGATTGAAGGTCCGCTGATGGACGGCATGGGTGTGGTTGGCGACCTGTTTGGTTCGGGCAAAATGTTTCTGCCGCAGGTAGTAAAAAGCGCCCGCGTGATGAAGAAAGCCGTGGCCGTATTGCTTCCCTACATCGAAGCCGAAAAAACAACAGCATCATCTTCAGCCGGCAAAGTCCTGCTGGCCACCGTAAAAGGCGATGTGCACGACATCGGGAAAAACATTGTGGGCGTTGTGCTGGCCTGTAACAATTACGAGGTGATCGATCTTGGGGTGATGGTTCCGGCCGAAAAGATTCTGCAGACAGCACTGGATGAAAAAGTTGATGTAATCGGCCTGAGCGGACTGATAACCCCTTCATTGGAAGAAATGGTGCATGTGGCCTCCGAAATGGAACGTCAGGGCATTGAGTTGCCCCTCCTGATCGGCGGAGCTACAACCAGTGAGATACATACTGCCGTAAAGATCGAACCTTCACGAAAAGCACCCGTTGTTCATGTGCGCGATGCATCAAAAGTTACACAGGTGCTCTCTTCCCTGCTTGCAGGGGCTGAAAAAACTGCAGAATATATTGAACAGCTTGCTGCACGTTATGAGTCGCTGCGGGTGAAATACAGCAACAGCAAAAGCGAAGACAATTACATCAGTCTGCAGCAGGCCCGCGAAAACGCTTTTAAGGCTGATTTTGGACCGGGTAATATTTTTTTGCCGCGAAAACCCGGAATAACGGTCATCTCAGACCAGCCCCTTGAAGACCTTGTTCCGTTTATTGACTGGACCTTCTTTTTTCACTCATGGAGACTCAACGGAAAATATCCGCAGATTTTTGATGATCCCGAAAAAGGCACCGAAGCACGAAAACTCTTTACTGACGCCCGCCAACTCCTTGACCGTATTGTAGGTGAAAAACTACTGACAGCCAGGGGAGTGGTTGGTATCTTCAATGCAGGCAGCCGCGGTGATTCAGTTGATGTGTTCCATCATGAACGCAGCAACGAAAAACTGGCGACATTTGAGTTTTTACGAAACCAACAGGAAAAGAGTAATGGAATACCCAACCTGTCGCTTGCCGATTTCATTGCGCCTTTGAAAAATTGTCCGGAAGATTTCATTGGGGGATTTGTAGTTACTGCCGGACATGGCTCAGAAGAACTGGTGAAGTATTTTGAGGGCCTGCATGATGACTACAATGCCATCATGGTTAAAATATTGGCCGACCGCCTTGCTGAGGCATTTGCTGAGTTTCTGCACTATAAGGTGCGCACCGAAATCTGGGCTTATGCAACAGACGAAAAACCGGATATTGCGGCTTTGTTATCAGAGGAGTATCAGGGAATCAGGCCTGCACCCGGCTATCCGGCTTGTCCGGAACACTCCGAAAAACAAGTCCTGTTCCGGCTCCTAGAAGCAGAAAAAAATACTGGAGTCTGTCTAACCGAAAACTACGCCATGTATCCTCCTGCAGCAGTCAGTGGTTTTTACTTCGCCCATCCCGATGCCCGCTATTTCAATGTGGGTAAGATAAGCCCTGATCAACTGGCTGATTATGCCTGCCGGAAAAACATCTCTGAAGCGGAAGCGGAAAGACTCCTGAACGCCAACCTGAACTACAAATAAAGAAAAAATCTATGAATAGCTTCCCCAAAGTAACCGATCGCATCTCAGCGTCAGACAAAACCCTGTTCTCGTTTGAGTTACTGCCACCGCTCAAGGGACAACATTTTGAGCATGTGCAACAGGCTGTTGAGCCCCTGATGGAGTTCAGGCCTGCTTTTGTGAATGTTACCTATCATCAGGAGGAATCGGTGTATAAGCCGTTGCCAAACGGTTACATGGAGAAAAAGACCATCAGAAAACGCCCCGGAACAGTCGGAATTGCTGCAGCTTTGATGTACCGCTATCAGGTAAACGTAGTTCCGCATATCATCTGTGGCGGTTTTACGCGTGAAGAAACCGAAAATGCCTTGATCGACCTGCATTTTTTGGGTGTGCGTAATTTGTTGGTTGTCAGAGGCGATCCTCAACCTTCCATGAAGTATTTCATGCCTGAACCCGGCGGACATGCCCATGCTATCGATCTGGTTAAGCAAATAGTAGCACTTAACAATGGAACTTACCTCGAGGACGATTTATTGAATGTTACAGCAACTGATTTTTGTGTAGGGGTGGCAGGTTATCCCGAGAAACATATCGAAGCACCCAACCTGGAAAGTGATCTGAAATATTTGAAAATGAAACTCGAGGCCGGAGCGGAATACGTTGTTACACAGATGTTTTTCGACAACAGACATTTTTTCAATTTTGTGCGCAGATGCCGCGAAGCAGGTATTACCGCACCCATTATACCCGGTTTAAAGCCGCTTTCATCACTTGGTCAGGTAACCACTTTGCCGCAAACGTTCAACATTGATCTTCCTGATGAGCTTGTAAAAGCTGCACAGGCATGCACCGACAACAGGCAGGTGCGTCAGGTGGGTGTTGAATGGGCCATACAGCAAAGCCGCGAACTGATTCAGCATGGGGTGCCCGTGATTCATTTTTACACCATGGGCCGGTCAGATAATGTTAAAAAAATCGCCGAAGCAATATTCTGATGGACTCAATTAGGCCCAAATGCCTAATTTTGGCTTTTTATAAAGCTTATGAATCTGTACGAACGATTTTGCGCAACAGGGAAAAAGCTTGCTGTGCTTGTAGATCCCGATAAACCCACCGACAGTCAGATTGTCACATTGGCAGAGCAGTCCATGCAATGCGGGGTGGATTTCTTTTTCGTGGGCGGCAGCCTGCTAACCAACAACAATCTCGACAGTTGTGTCAAACTCCTCAAAGCTCATGCCGACATTCCGGTAGTGCTTTTTCCGGGCAACACCTATCAATTCAGCAATAAAGCCGACGGGTTTCTTTTTCTTTCCCTGATATCTGGCCGTAATGCCGAGATGCTCATTGGTCGTCATGTTATCGCTGCACCTTATCTGAAACTCAGCGGTATCGAAGTGCTTTCAACTGGATATATGCTCATCGACAGCGGAAGACCAACCACAGTTTCATATATGAGCAGCAGCATCCCTATTCCCAACGACAAGAATGATATTGCAGTTTGTACAGCCATGGCAGGTGAAATGCTGGGCATGAAACTTATATTTATGGATGCAGGCTCAGGAGCAATGAATCCCGTGCCACTGGAGATGATATCAATGGTCAGCGCATCGGTTTCGGTTCCGCTGATTGTAGGTGGAGGTTTGCGCAATCCGAAGTCCGCTGCAAATAGTGCCAGAGCCGGTGCCAGCATCATCGTTGTCGGCAACACACTCGAATCAGCCCCTGAACTTCTTGGCGACTTTGCGCAGGCAGTCCATGAAGCATGATGATCATTATTCCGGCACTTATCAATCCTGATTTATTTTGTTCAATAACCTTACATCCCGATTTAAACTTACTGTTCATGAAACGAATGATATTAGCATTATTGATGGGTTTTCTATTGGTTCAACCTGTTTTTGCCCAGAAAAAAACCTTCACAATCAACGAGGCAGCAGGACTTAATCCCAAACTCTACCCGACCGGACTGCAGCAATTGAACTGGCTCCCTGAGTCCGAAACTTATGTATATAAAGTCAATAATGTCTTCCTTTCAGGAAAACCCGGTTCTTCGGAACGCGACACCATGATCAGGGTTAATGAATTAATTGGTGCAATGAAAGCAGCAGGTTATAAAGCAGTTACCGATCTTCCGTTTTTCAATTGGACCACATCCGAAACTGCATGGTTCAGGCATGAGTATGTTTATTATACCTATAACTTAAAGAACAAGTCAATCAACAGGGGATGTGAACTCCCCGTGAATGCAGCATTCGCTGATTACCATCCTGCTTCCGGGAATGTGGCATACTGCCTTGATAACAATTTATATGTCGGAAATCCGGAAAAGCATGTGCAACTTACCAATGATCCGGATTATATTGTTAATGGCCAATCGGTGCACCGCAACGAATTTGGCATCAATAAGGGAACTTTTTGGTCGCCGGACGGAAAAAAACTGGCTTATTACCGTATGGACGAAAGCATGGTAAGTGAATACCCCCAGATTGACATGAGTGAAAGGGTTGCAACGCTTAATAACATCCGGTATCCGATGGCCGGAATGGCCAGCCACCATGTAACTGTGGTTGTGTACGATCTTGAAGCAATGACATCTGTAACCCTTCATACAGGTCTGCCGGCAGATCAATACCTCACCTCCCTCACATGGAGTCCCGGTGGCGAAAGTATCTATCTGGGAGTTTTAAACCGTGCCCAAAACCACTTAAAACTGAACCGCTATAATGTTGCTGACGGCTCGTTTGCTGCAACGCTTTTTGAAGAAACCGACGAGGAGTATGTGGAGCCGCTCCATCCCTTGTATTTTGTGCCGGGCAAACAGGATCAGTTTATATGGAACAGCCAGCGAGATGGGTTTAATCATTTGTATCTTTATAGAACAGACGGCAGCTTGATCAGGCAGCTTACATCCGGCTCCTGGATGGTGACAGACATTGAGGCAATGGATACTGATGGAAAGTTTGTTTTTATAACATCCACAGAAGTAAGTCCGCTGGAACGACATTTATACAGGGTTGAACTCAACAATGGAAAACGAATAAAACTTACCCATGCAAAAGGTACACATAGTGTTAAACTGAGCAGTTCAGGGAGGTATTTTATTGATCAGCATTCAAGCACAGAAGTAGCACGCGAAATCAGATGCCTCGGCACAAGAAATAAAGTAAATGATTTGTTACACCAATCACCCGATCCACTTCAGGAGTACAGTCTGGGAGAAACTACAATATTTTCCCTGACTGCATCTGACAATACACCTTTATATTGTCGCTTGATCAAACCTGCAGATTTTGACGCTGATAAAAAGTATCCTGTTCTTGTTTATGTCTATGGAGGTCCTCACGCACAGCTTATTAACGATACATGGATGGGAGGGGCTAGTTTCTACCTTCATTATATGGCCCAGCAAGGATTTGTGGTGTTTACGCTCGACAACAGGGGTTCGGCCAACCGCGGGGCAGATTTTGAGCAAATCATTCACCGCAGATTGGGCGATGTGGAAGCAGAAGACCAGATGACTGGCATTGCCTACCTCAAATCGCTTGATTTTGTTGATTCAACTCGTATTGGAGTCGATGGATGGAGTTATGGTGGTTTTATGTCGCTGACGCTGAAACTGCGCCATCCCGAAGTTTTTCGAGTCGCCGTTGCAGGAGGCCCGGTAACCGACTGGAAGTATTATGAGGTAATGTATGGAGAGCGTTATATGGATACTCCGGAAGAAAACCCCGAAGGTTATCATACAGCAAGTCTGTTGGGTCAACTGGATAAACTCGACGGCAAGGTGCTCATCATCCATGGCGACAATGATCCGGTTGTGGTGATGCAGCACAGCATGGACCTGCTGCAAAAAGCCGTTGAGCTTGGTAAACAAATTGATTTCTTTGTGTATCCCGGCCATGAGCACAACATACGCGGACGTCACAGGGCCCATTTGATCCGCAAAATATCAGACTATTTCAATGATCATTTGAAATGATGGAAATCATTCTTAATTTTGGAAAATAGTCTAATTATGAGAAAAATTATTGATTTAATAAATTTTTAACTTACTGTAAATCAAATCATAAAGTCTTTGGTCTGTTTTTTGGCATACCACAGGTATGGAAAAGCCTCAAGAAAACAGAGCGCAAACGAATGCTGCCTCAGTCAATTCGGTCGGGATACCTGCAAAAGACTGGAGTGATAAGGTGATTCTTGTAGTTGACGATATTCAGGTTAATTATCTGTTGATAAAGGCAATGTTGTTAAGAGTAAAGGCAACTGCCCTATGGGCTCCGGACGGATTCAAAGCCATCGAAATGGTAGAATCAGGAAGAAAGATTGATGCTGTTTTGATGGACTACAATATGCCTCAAATGGATGGTCTCGAAACTACAGAAAGAATCAAACTTATCAATCCGGGGTTACCCGTTCTTTCACAAAGCACTTTCACTGACAATGAAGATTTTAAACGGGATAGTGCACCTTTCGATGATTACCTATCGAAGCCGATTTTGTGGAATGAACTTATTTTAAAACTTGATTCAGTGATGAAATAGACGAAGCATTCGTCAGAATGAACGGGATTATTTACCTTTGTCGGGTTACGGGTATCTGGAAATTCTTTGATTCATGGCATCGTCTCTCTTTCGTAATCTAATAGTCCTGCTTGTAGTGTGTTGCAGTTTGGTTTTGCCTGTAAAGGCCGAGACACAGCAGATCGTCGACAGCCTTATTCTACGTATGGAAAATGCTGAAGGCCGTGAGAAGCTGATGATCTATGCGGAATTAATCAAGAATTTCAGAAATCTTAATCCGGAAAAAGGAATTGAATATTCCCGTTCAGCGTTGCGGCTTGCCGACAGCCTTCAGGATTTGAACGCCAGAGGATATATTTTAAATGAACAGGGTGTTTGTTTCCGTAAGCTGAACATATACGAAGAAGCACTGAGGCTGCATTTTGATGCGCTCAGAATATTCGACCAGTTGAATGACAGCATGGGCACAGCCTTTACGTTTGCGAACATAGGCATGGTGTACTATTTCTTTCGTGATTACCAAAGCGCCCTTGATTATCATTACCGCTCATTACTCATCAAAGAATATCTTAAAGACGAGGGCCAGATAGCCTATTCCCAAAACAGTATTGGTATGGTTTTGGTCGAACTAGGGGATTATGCACGGGCACTGGATTATTATCTCAGCGCAATGGCTATCAGAAAAAGACTGAATAACAACTTTGAGCTGGCGAACATATATGCTAATATTGGAAAAGTTTTTGTAAAACTCAACAGATATGATGATGCAGAGAACTATTTCAATATGGCCAGGGAAATATACGAACGTGAACAGGCTGATTACGGAAATGCACTCGTATTGAATGAAATAGCTGATTTGTATGTACGAAATAAGCAACCTGAAAAGGCACTTGATTATCTCAAAAAGGCTGAATCCCTCGCAAAAAAAATTGCCAACCTGAGCATTCTGTTATATAATTATAATCTTCAGGCATCAATTTATGCGAGTTTGAAGGACTTTGATCAGGCCTACCATTATGCGCAAAACAGTATTTCAGCTAAGGACTCGTTGTTTGGCGAGCAGCGTTCACGCGAAATGACTGAAATAAGGGTTCGCTACGAAACAAAAAGAATCGATTCGGAGAATGAGATCTTAAGGCTTAAACTCAGCGAGCAAAATCTCAGGTTGCGTTACATGGTAATGATTTTTATTGGTGTAGTATTGATACTGTCGAGTATTTTTCTGGTCCTTCGTTTTTTTAAAAACCGTAATATCAACCGCAAGCTGGCCAGGATAAACGAAGAGTTGGAAGACCGTGTGGCAGAGCGCACTTCAGCTCTGAAAGAAGAAATTCACAATAAGGAAATAGTGGTCAATTCCCTCGCAAAAAGTGAGGAAAGGTTCAGGGCAATCAGCGAGGCTTCTCCTATGGGTATTGCCGTGAGTGATACAAAAGGTTTGTGTGTGTTTACAAATGCAAAGCTGACACATATAACCGGAATATCCGGTGATCAGTTTATCCTTGGCACCTGGTTAAAATCAGTTTTTGTGGATGACAGACGTCTGGTTGAATATACCTGGATGAACGGGCATGAAAAACGTCTTGAAGGATTCGAAATTGAGTTCAGGGTCAGAACAGAGAAAAACGAACTTCGCTGGATACACCTCCGTTCGGCATCAATGATGCTCAACCATCAGTTTGTCGGTATGGTGTCGATGATAGAAGATATAAGCGACAGAAAACGATCAGAAGAAGAACTGATTAAGGCTAAAAACAAAGCAGAAGAATCCGACAAGCTCAAATCAGCTTTTTTAGCGAATATGTCACACGAAATCAGGACGCCCATGAATGCCATTCTTGGCTTCACCGACCTGTTGGCTTCCGATGAGTATGAAATGGCTGAAAAAACTGAATTTCTCGAGATGATCAAATTCAGTGGCAAGTTATTGCTTAACCTGATCAATGACATCATTGACATATCGAAAATTGAAGCTGGCGAATTAAAAATTCAACCCATCAGTTTTGCGCCGGCATCCCTCATGAATGAGCTTCAGCTCACCTTCAGGTCGCAGCTCGACAGCCAGGCCAAACAAGACGTAAAACTGATCGTTGAATATCCGCCGGAATTTGAAAAGGTTTTTTTATATACCGACAAACTGCGTGTGCAACAGATACTCACCAATCTGCTCAGCAATGCAATCAAGTTTACTTCAAAAGGGCAGATTATAATGGGGGCCATACATTTTGAAGATAACTTTGAGTTTTATGTGAAGGATACCGGAATAGGTATTCCACCATCAAAACTCGAAGTGGTTTTCGACAGATTCCGTCAGGCTGACGAGTCACACACCAGGCTTTATGGAGGAACCGGACTTGGGCTGGCGATTGTAAAAAATCTTGTATCTCTGCTGGGAGGACGTATTTGGGTGGATTCAGTCGAAGGAAAAGGTACAGCGTTTTATTTTACTCTTCCTGTATCAACACCTCCTGAGTATAAAAACACTAAATCAGATCCTCAAAAGGTTCACGAAGCACGTATTGTGCCTGATTTTTCAGATAAAACCATACTGATAGCCGAAGATATTGATACCAATTTTCAGTTGATCCGCACCATGCTTCGTTCAACCAATGCCAGACTGCTGCATGCCCCTGATGGTTTGATTGCATTGGATATGGCTTCCAGCGATCCGCTACCGGATTTGATCCTAATGGATATTCAGATGCCTCATATGGACGGTGTTGAGGCCATGAAAAAAATCAGGCTTCAGGGCCGGAATGTTCCGATCGTTGCCATTACTGCATTTGCATTGCAGGGAGAAGGCAAGTATTTTACCGAAATTGGATTCGATGCTTACTTAAGCAAACCCCTCAGTCAGGAGAAACTTATTGAAACCATCAAAATTTTCCTGATTTGAAAAATATTATGGTGAGCATATGTATATTTACGCAATTATTGGCTCATATGAAGTGGCATTTTACATTGGTTTTTTTTCTTTTTTCGTGGATAATAGCTGAATCTCAGGTTTTCACACCACTCAAGGATCAACCTCCGGGACTGATACACACCGCAGCTGACTGGGTAGTTGATGGTAATGGCCGACTAAATCTGATAACAACCGGAGATCTGACAACCGGATCGAAAACCACTGTGAGAACCATTTATATGAAGCAAACCGGCACCGAACGCTTCAGCATTTCAGCTAGCGGGTTACCGGATATTACATTAGGAGCCGTTAACGTGGCCGATTTGAACCGCAACGGAAGAAGTGATGTGGTGCTCATGGGTCAGAACGCTTCCGGTCGCTTTGTCTCCGGAATCTATCTGGCACAGGCAGACGGAAGTTACCGACGTGCCGAAACTTCACTCGATGCCCTTATTGACGGTTCAATAGATATTGCCGACTTCAATCGTGATGGTTTTCCTGATATTTTGATCAGTGGCAGGGACGAAAATGCACGGCCGGTGACAAAGCTGTATCGCAACGACAACGGAAGATTTTCTGAAGTTAATACTGTTTTGCCGGGTATTATGAAAGGAAAAGCGGTTTTTGGAGATATCAATAAAGATGGATTGCCCGACATACTCCTTTGCGGACAGTCAGCCTCCGGTCCGTTGACCCGCCTGTATATTAATAATCAGGGTAGTTATGCTTCCATGCCTAATCTGTTTACAGCCTTAAGAAACAGTGCGGCAGCAATAGCCGATTTCGATAACGACGGCTGGAGTGATATCATTATCAGTGGCGAAAACCGTTCAGGAAGACCTACGCTTGTTATCTATAAAAACCTTCAGAATAACATTTTCTCAGAGGTTAACACTGCTTCAATCAGACCGTTGATGAACTGCCGGATTGATGTGGCCGATTTCAATGCCGATGGACTGGCCGACTTTGTGATCACCGGAGAAAGTCTTGAAAGGCCATATACTTCAGTTTATCAGAATATGGGTCAATTCAGGTTTAAAGACATCATGGCCGGAATCCCGGGAGTAGCTAACGGACATGCACTATGGGGCGATTATGACGGTGACGGCGACCCCGATCTGTATGTTTCGGGTATTGACGTTTGTTACAACCTGATCGGACAGATTTACAGGAATAATACTAATCCGGATGTGGAACGTGATGAACCCGCGGGTATTTTTATTGAATCTCCCATCGTGGATTACAGCAAAGGCCCTTATTACTATTTTCTGTTTTCATCATGTTTTTGTGATCCCGAAAACACCGGCACCAAGCAGTACCACATGTTTGTCAGCAATATTCATCGCGAGGAGCGTGATTTCGACCTCAATTACAAATACAACGAAATTCTGATCTCACGTTTCCCAAACTGGGGGCCAGCCGACAGAAGCCACCGTACTTCAAATGCTTTTCTGACCAGAAGTGAAGCCGAAGAAGCACGAAACGGTATAATCGAGTCATACACCTCTGATGGATACCGGATTCACTATTTCAACTGGTGACAAACAGGTTGCTGATTTCAGGATAGTTATCCCTGAACACATGATTTTGTGTTAAATTCGTCCCATCCCAACCATTACTGTTAAGCAATTATGGAGGAAAACAATGCCCTTGCACTGGCTTCTGGTTTTGTCAGCAGTACTGAAGCCCATATTTTTCTGACCGGCAAGGCCGGAACCGGAAAAACTACTTTTCTGCGCAGGCTAAGAGACATCACAACGAAAAGATTTGTTGTGGTTGCCCCAACTGGAGTTGCTGCCATCAATGCAGGTGGGGTTACCATTCATTCTTTTTTTCAACTTCCTTTTGGCCCGCAACTGCCCGAAACAGCAAAACCACAGTGGCCCGGCCGGCAAGAAGATCCTAAAACTTCAGCTGCCCGGTTTCAAAAACTTAACCGGACAAAGATTGATATTATCCGAAGCCTCGATTTGTTGGTCATTGACGAGATCAGCATGGTGAGGGCCGACCTCCTCGATGCTGTAGATAGTGTGCTCAGGCGTTACCGTTCGAGAAATGTTCCCTTTGGAGGAGTTCAACTGCTGATGATTGGCGATCTCAGGCAATTAGCTCCGGTTGCAAAAGAAGAAGAATGGCAGATGCTACGCCCTTATTACGACAGCGTATATTTTTTCAGCAGCAGAGCCTTGCAGCAATGCAACTACCTGAGTATCGAACTCACCCATGTGTACAGACAATCGGATGAGAAATTTATCAATCTGCTCAACAAGATCCGTGACAACAATCTGGATGGTGAAGCATTGGAAATGCTTAACAAACGTTTTGTTAAAGGATTTGAAGTTCCAGACAATCAGGGATTCATCACCTTAACAACCCATAATGCACAAGCAGATGCAATCAACAGAAACAAGCTTATTGCATTACCCGGGAAAACACATAAGTTTTCGGCTCGGGTTGAAGGTGATTTTCCTGAGTATTCCTTTCCCACAGCACAGGAGCTTGAGCTTAAACCCGGAGCACAGGTGATGTTTGTGAAGAATGATCCTGATCCGGCAAAAAGATTCTTTAATGGAAAAATTGGTACGCTTATCAGTGTCGAAAACAAAACACTGACCGTGAAGTGTGCCGATGAAGAGGAACTTGAGGTGGAACCGCTGGAGTGGCAAAATTGCCGTTATTCAATGAATGAACAGACGAAGGAAATTACCGAAACCATTGTTGGAACATTTATTCAATATCCGCTGCGACTTGCCTGGGCAATTACTATCCATAAAAGTCAGGGACTAACATTCGACAAGGCTGTTATTGATGCCGAATTGGCTTTCGCTCACGGACAGGTTTATGTGGCACTGAGCCGCTGCCGGACACTTGAGGGACTTGTACTCAGTTCCCCGATACGACCGTCAGCCATAAAAAATGACAACACTGTTGGCAGTTTTATTGGCACCATCGAAGAACAGCAACCTGATGAGGAAAAACTTAAACAGGAGATGATTAACTACCAGATTTCGTGCATTATAGGGCTGTTTGATTTTGAATTACTACAACGCCATCTGAATCGACTTGAGCGATTTGCAAGCGATAACCAATCCAACCTGGATGAAGATTCGCTGAGTGCCGTTGCAGCGATGATAAAAACATTTAACAGCAGCATTCTTCAGGTCGCAAAAAAGTTCACAAACCAACTGGACCGAATGCTTTCAAACAGGATTGAGGCAGAGAATAATCCATTGCTCCAGGAAAGAATTGCTAAAGCCTCAGCGTATTTTTCCCCTTTACTCCGCAACCTCTTTTTTGATCAGTGCCTCAGCCCCGAAACGGACAACAAACAGATTGCAAAGCAGTTTGCTGAACTTTCCGAAAGAATGTACCGCGAAGCCTGGGAAAAGCTTTCCTGCCTGAATACATGTTTGAAAGGTTTTGTTCTTTCTTCATATTTACAGGTCAGGGCATTGTCAGCTATTGAAGAACCAAAATTTAATCAACCCCGGGCAAAAACCAAAAGGAAGCAAAAAGGTTCAGCACTGCAGCAAAAACTCAGAAACTGGCGCGATGCTGTTGCTGAAGAAAAAGGTATGGAGCCTTACCGTATTTTGCCGGTGAAAACCATTAAACTGCTTGTTCGTGAAATGCCTGCGGATATTCCTTCGCTACTTGCCATAAAAGGCATCGGAAAAACAACTGTTTCCAGATATGGTGCCCAATTGATCGAAATTATCAACGGAGTACCAGTTAAAGAACATGAACACACCATACCGGAAGGGGAAAACGCAGAAGACGATCATGAAATCAAAAAGACGAACAGCAGGGAGTTGAGCATGCAATTGTTTCTTAAGGGATCAAGCCCGGAAAAGATTGCATCGGAACGCAGTCTAGCCATAAGCACTGTTCACGGACATCTGGCTCAGTCTGTGCGCAGGGGTGAGTTGGATATTGCTCAACTCGTCGAACCGAAAGAAGCGGCATTGATTTCAGAATATTTCATCGAAACTGCTGACCCATCGCTCGGATCGGCAAAGGAAGTCTTGGGAGAGGAAATCAGTTATTATTCGCTGCGTTATGTTCTGAATTATTTGATTCACAAAGGACTAATGCCTGAAAAGCAATACACGGCATCTGATGATCAACGAAGGGACTGATAGATTGATCTTTGCTGACAGACATGAATATCAGCACAAAAACATGCCGTTTCTTCCTGAATGTCCGGCGAGCTTACTAATTTTGTTGTGGAGTTAGACCCGTCATGAAATTTACATACGATTATCCCCGCCCGGCAGTCACCGTTGATGCTGTTTTGTTGCGAAAGGCAGTATCTGCTCCTGAAATTTTGCTGATCAGGCGCAGGTTTTCGCCATTTGCCGGATTGTGGGCCCTCCCCGGAGGTTTTATAAACGAAGACGAAGACCTTTTGGATGCCATCCACAGAGAGCTTGCTGAGGAAACCGGACTTTCAACAGACAACCTAAGGCAATTCAGAACCTATGGGCACCCGAAACGCGATCCGAGACACCATACAATTACAGTTGTATTCATTGGGTGGATTGAAGAAAATCAAGAGCCATCAGCAGGAGATGATGCCTCCGAAGTTTGTTGGTTCAGTCTGAACTTGCTTCCGGAACTTGCTTTTGATCATGCGGAGATAATTAGTGATGTTGTTGAAAACGAAAAAATTGTGTTGTGATGTGTGGCAGATTTCAACTTTCGGTCAAGGGCAAGGTGATTTCGGAGCGCTTCAATGTGGAAGTGTTCGATAACATGTATAAACCCAGCTACAATTGCGCCCCCACACAAAATCTTTTGGTAATCACCAAAAACGGACCAATGAAAGTTGAGCTCATGCGCTGGGGATTGATTCCCTTCTGGACAGCAGGTTCAGGCAAACCTGTAGCACCTCTGATCAACAGCCGTTCGGAAACAATTCTTGAAAAACCTGTTTTCAGTGATGCATTTCGCAAGAGACGGTGTCTGGTTCCGGCCAATGGATTTTACGAATGGAAGAAAGGCATAAATAAAATACCTTATCGATTTCATTTCGAGGATGATTCTTTTTTTTCCATGGCAGGAATATGGCAGGAGGGAAAAGGGCCAGATCAGGAACAAATTTGTTCATTCTCAATTTTGACGACCGCTGCCAATGACCTGATGCGCGACGTACACAACCGTATGCCGGTGATCCTTGAACCGAAGGATGAAGAACGCTGGTTGACAGAAAAGGATGCACCAAACCTGATTGACCTGCTGAAGCCGGTTGAAATATTCAAACTCAGGAAATACCCTGTTAGTTCCAGAGTCAATAACACCCGCAATGATGACGAAAGCCTTATTAAACAGGTAGATATATTTCCGGGTGATTTGTTCAGTCTTACCGAGTAATGCCTGAATTATGCAATCATGAGGTTACAACCACGTGCATCACTATTGTCAAACCTGCCAAGTACCTCAAAGCTTCCGTCAGGGTGCATTCGGCCCAGATCCTGGGTGGCTATGAAGCTACAGCTGAACACATTTGCCAGATCGATCACATTGATGCCGCCGGTGCGACCGTGCCCTGCCTGGGATAACGGGTCGTCCATTTCACGAATCATTACCTTCATCCAGGGAGGTGTCCGAAACAATCCGTTGTGGCTTGAATAAGCCTGTGAAAGAAGTTCTGTCATGCCATATTCAGAGTGTATCTGCTGCACACCAAATCCTCTGCAAAGCCTTTGGTGCAGCTCTTCTCTGATCAACTCGCGACGACGACCTTTCATTCCTCCTGTTTCGATCACGATAAGGCCGGGAACATCAGCAGGAAATTTCTCGGCCATATCGAGCAGAGCATAACTCACCCCGATCAGAATAACCGGCTGATGATTTTTGCTCAGTACATTCAAGGTTTTTGACAATGATTCATACTGATTCAGATAGAATCCGCTTAATGGGTTGTTTCCTGCTTTGATCAGGTGATCAACCATATATACCAGCGATGAGTTTCCTTGCTCCAGATAGGAGGGAAGCAGTCCGATAATGCAGTAGTTTTCGGGCTTACCATAGAAGAGCTCAAATCCATTCGAAAAACTACGGATATACAGGTCGGGTCTGAGTACTTCGTGCCTGCTGCGTATTGCAGAAGTTGTACCTGAACTCAGGAAAACAAGCGGAGCTTCTGTTCTGTATGCTGCCACCCTGTGTTTTGTGAAAAAACTGATGGGCATAAAAGGGATCTCCCAAAGCCTGCTCACTTTTTCAACAGCGCATCCCAAATGTTGTATAAAGGATTTATAAACAGGTACCTGTTCAGCCTGAAACCTGAATATTTCCAGTGCCATCTCTTCAAATCCATGCTGATCTTTAAGGCAAAACAGATTATCAAGCCAGTTTTCCGTCATCTTTTGAAACAAATACAGTGTTAAAAGTAGTAATTTTACCCAAATTATTCCTTCAATGAAGTTTTCTGCTTTATGGCTTCTCAAGCTGGTGATGGCACTGGTACTCCTGGCAACAGCATCATGTCGCAAGTTCGAAGAGTATCCGCCTGAACCGTATATTGAGTTCCGTGATTTTGCATTGATGGTGAATCAGCAAACAGGAGTGCCAGAAAAAGGTGTATTGCGGATCTATTACAGGGATGGAGATGGCGACCTTGGTCTGGAACAGGGAGATACCTTACCACCTTTTGAGGCATCAGGAAATTATTATTATAATCTCATAATCAATTATTTTGAAATTCAGAATGGTGTTCAAACCGCTGTTCCACTTGTAAGTTGGAATAATGCAACCCAGCAATACGACACCCTTACTTTAAGTGCACGTATGCCCCTGTTGCTTCCGAAAAATCAGAAAAAATCCATTCAGGGTATTATTGACTACGAGTTGTTTGTATATAATCCACTTTCTGATTTCGACACGATTCTGTTAAGTGTTCAGGTAGTCGACAGGTCGCTGAATCTGAGTAATGAGGTGTTTACTCCTCCAATCATTATTGTAAAACCATGATTATTAAAGATATACAATAGTCACGATTAAGTTAACATTTTGTTAATATAAGACTAACGTAAACTTAACTGGTTTTAATTGACCCGAACCATCTGGCCATCTTATTTTTGCACCATCTAAAAATTAAATAATGATGAGTAAAATAATTTCTTTGGTTTTTGCAGCTATGATCTTTCTATCGGTTAATCTGAATGCCGAAAATGACGGACAGATGCCCAATGCTCCTGCACAGGCAACACTCAGTGGAGTGGTTGTTGATCAGGTTACAGGAGAAGCACTTGCAGGAGCCACTGTTTGTATAGAAGGCACAAGTACAAAAACCTATACCGACCTTGAGGGCCGTTTTACGCTCACACTGAATCCAAACAGCAGCTACAATCTTAAGGTTGATTACATTTCGTACAAGGAAACAATGCTTAGCAATGTTAAGGCAGACAACAAGGCCGAGGGTCTTGAAATCCGCCTGAGTCTTAGTGAGAACTAAAACTAGCATGTGTCCTGAGAATATTAAAAGACAAGCAATAAGCTTGTCTTTTTTTTCTTATTTCAAAAGCACAATCTGTTGTTTAATCGTATCTTTGAAGAGTTAAACTGTAACCAACAAACTGACTATTGCAGGTTGTTACTTATTAACCTAAGTGTAAATCGTCATGAAACATTTAATCATACTTCTATTGATTGTTACCGGTGGGTTTATTCAGGCACAAGAAGTTGAAAAGCGTGCGGATGGGTATTACCGTAACGGACAAATTTTCACCGGCACACATGAAGTATTTTATGAAAACGGTAATCTGAAATTAATCAGGGTATTTATCCGTGGACAGGAAGATGGGATTTCGAAGTATTATTTTGAAAATGGCATGTTAAAGGAAGAACGTGCATGGAGCAATGGTAAAAAGCACGGAACATGGACAACATGGAACGATAAAGGCCTGAAAACGGCTGAAGCCGGCTACGAGAACGACAAGAAACACGGCAAATGGTTTATCTGGGATGATAATCAGGTGCTCAGGTATGAGATGCAATATAATCAGGGAGAAAAATCCGGCACATGGTATATGTGGGATGAAAACGGCAAACTGCTCGAGGAAAAAGAGCATTAAGCACATGTTTACTCAGAAGGAATTAAGCACGGACAATTTGTTCGTGTTTTTTTTACATATTATCTTATCTCCTTGCCAAACACCAATAGGTTTGAAAAAAATAGGTGTACTTTTGTTCAGGGCAGGAAAACAGGCTTTAATATATGATTATCAAGAATTATTCGGCACGCAGGAACGTTATCCTTGGTATATTCATAACCATAGGGCTGATTTTTCTCATTAAACTATTTTATTTGCAGATTGTCGACAGTTCTTATAAACTCTCTTCCCAGAACAATGTATTGCGCTATGTAACACAATATCCTGCCCGTGGTATGGTTTATGATCGCAATGGTGCATTATTGGTTTACAACGAAGCCGCTTACGATCTGATGGTAATTCCGGGTCAGGTAGTCGATCTTGATACGCTCGAACTGGCCGGTTTACTTGGAATCAGCAGGGATCAATTCAGGGAGCGGATGATAAAGGCACGCCGCCATTCGCGCTTCAGGCCTTCCGTTTTTCTGGAACAGGTGGCCCGCGAGGACTACAACGTTATCATTGAAAAGATGTATCGTTTCGAGGGGTTTTATTTTCAACCCCGAACCTTGCGCAAATATCCCAGACCGATAGCAGCTCATATTCTGGGCGACATCGGTGAAGTAAATCAGGCCGATATTGACCGGAATCCATATTATCGTTCAGGCGACTACATTGGAAAATCGGGTATCGAGAAGTTCTACGAAGAAGAGCTTCGCGGACGCAAAGGTTTGAAGGTGATCATGGTAGATGTTTATAACCGTGAGAAAGGGAGTTTTCAGGAAGGAATTTATGATACAATGCCCCAGAATGGCAAAAGCCTGACTTTGGGCATTGATGGTGACTTGCAGGAGTATGGGGAGAAACTTATGCAGGGAAAAACAGGAAGTATTGTTGCCATTGATCCCATTTCAGGCGAGATTCTGGCATTGGTTACAAGTCCATCATACGATCCCAATTTATTGGTGGGAAGGATTCGCGGCAACAACTACAATAAACTCATGAATGACAGCTTGAAGCCTCTGATTAATAGGGCGATAGCAGGAACCTATCCGCCAGGTTCCACATTTAAGATGTTCAATGCTTTAGTTGCCTTGCAGGAAGGTGCTATTACTGAGAATAGCTATTTCAGTTGTCAGGGTAAAGGCAGTTTGCCTATTAAATGTACACACAGCCATTCAAGTCCGCTTGCACTTAAAGAAGCTATTGAACATTCCTGCAATCCTTATTTCTGGAACACTTTCCGCAACACCCTGACCAATCCTAAATATGTCAACCAAAAACGGGCTTATGAGAATTGGTATCAAACTATGATCCGGTTTGGATTGGGCCATAAGTTCGATACTGACATTCCTTTTGAAACTCCGGGTAATATTCCATCGGTGGACTATTTTGACAAATTGTACCGTAAAAGCTGGAATGCGCTTACTGTTCGTTCGTTGAGTATTGGTCAGGGCGAGATTCTGGTGACGCCGTTGCAACTGGCCAATCTTGCTGCTATGGTTGGTAATCGCGGTTATTATTACGTGCCTCATCTGATGCGGGAGATTGAAGACGACACTGTTCATGCTGCCAAACTCCGGCGCAGGATTGAATCTGGTATTGAGGCGCGTCATTTTGAGGTAGTAAGGGAAGCTATGCTCGATGTTTTTGAAGGGGATCATGGTACAGCCAGGCGCTATTATCTTCCACAGGTAAAGGCTGCCGGGAAAACAGGCACTGTTCAGAACCCTCACGGAGAAGATCATTCCATGTTTATTGCATTTGCTCCTTACGATAACCCGCAGATTGCACTTTCCGTAATCGTGGAAAATGCCGGATACGGTTCTGTATGGGCTGCTCCGATTGCCAGTCTCCTCATGGAGCAGTTTCTGACCGACACAATTACAAGACCGGAATTGGAGCAAAGAATTTTAGAAGGTACTATTAACTGATTGATCATGAGGAACGAAAACAGATTGTTGGCCAATATCGACCGCCCTCTGGTTATTCTTTACCTGATACTTGTTTTGTTGGGTTGGCTCAATATCTACTCTGCTGTTTTCGACGAGGCACACAGCAGCATATTTGATCTATCTCAAAGATATGGGAAGCAAATGCTTTGGATTGCCCTTGGTTTGTTCATCGGCATTTTGGTTTTACTTGTCGATGCAAAATTTTTTGTCGTGTTTGCTTTTCCAATTTACGGACTGATCAATCTGCTTCTGATCTTTGTGCTTTTGTTCGGAGTTACGATTGCTGGTTCCAAATCATGGTTTCAGATTGGCGGGTTCGCACTGCAACCTGCCGAGTTTGCCAAATTTGGCGCGGCACTGGCACTGGCAGCCTTGCTTAACAGAAGAAGTGCCGACATAACAAAAATCAAAGACCAGCTTATTGCCGGTGTGATCATTGCTTTTCCAGCTCTGTTAATTCTTGCCCAGAACGACACAGGCTCCGCTTTGGTTTTTATGTCATTTTATTTTGTCTTGTTCCGTGAAGGAATGACAGGGCGTCTGATGATACTGGCCCTGATTCTGATTGTACTTTTTCTGGTGACACTTTATGCCGGTCATTGGTTAGTCTTTGGTATTATTTTGCTGGCTTTTGTGATTTCTGTCTTGCTGGTAAAAAGAAATCTATCCAACATAATGTCCTTAATTGCAGCTGTTGCAGTTTCTGTGCTTTTTGTTTTAAGCGTTGAATACGTATTTGAAAAGGTACTTGAGCCGCATCAGAAAAACCGCATTATGGTGTTGCTTGGCAAGGATGTTGACTTGTCCGGTGCAGGCTACAATGTCAATCAGTCGAAGATTGCCATTGGATCGGGTGGTTTTTTTGGCAAAGGCTACCTGAGTGGCACACAAACCAAATATAACTTTGTACCGGAGCAAAGCACCGATTTTATTTTTTGTACAGTTGGCGAGGAATGGGGCTTTTTAGGTTCGACGGTAGTCATTGCACTTTTTATTGGATTTCTGTGGCGGATCATAGTGGTTGCTGAACGACAGCGCTCCCCATTTGCGCGCATTTATGGTTATGGAATCGCCTCGATAATGTTTTTTCACTTTGCCATTAATGTCGGAATGACAATCGGGCTGGCTCCGGTTATTGGAATACCACTACCGTATTTCAGTTACGGAGGCTCAAGTCTTTGGGCATTTACACTGATGCTTTTTGTGTTTATCCGTCAGGATGCTAACCGGCTGAATATTCTCTGATCTAATTTGTCATAAGATCAGCATCAGAAAAAGTGAGTGTTCAACCCTTTTCTTTCATATCATGTAACAATACACCTTGGGCGATGTACTATTACTGATTTATGATCATCAATAGTTAGATAACAAGTTAATATAGAAATAGTACGGTTAAAAAAAAAGCTGTCCATCTAACGGGACAGCTTTTCTGAATCTTAAAAGAGTCGCGATGAACCGCTAGAAGAATAATAAGCGGTTATCTTCAATTTTTGATGCTTTTTCGATAGCTCTGTAAGCTGTATTGTTTCTGATTTGCTGTTCAAACGCAGAGGACAGCTCGTTGCGGGTAGCATCGTAGTTACTTCTTTCGGACGATTTGGTTATATCATTCATCTTAAGAACAAATGCTGCATTGTTTCCTGCAAAGGGTTGTGAAATTGCAGCTGGTCTTAGTGCAAACAATTCGCCCAATGCAATGGGTTCATTGCCAAATCCGGCCAGGTTGCGTGTTTCAAATGTCACAGATGTTAATTCAGAAACTTCGGTATTAAAAGCAGTAGCCAGTTGAGACAAGTCGCTCGCGAATGGTTTCATGCGTTCGACGAGATATTCTCCTTTCTTCAGGTTTTTGACCTGTGGTTCCATCATATCTTTCACTTCTTCCAGTGGAGGAATTCCTTTTTCCTGGATCTTGGTAAGCGTGGCGATCACATACATATTATCGAGGTCGAAAATGGTGGACACATCGTCGATACCGGTGTTGCTGTCGAATGCCCAGCGAACCACCTGTCTGGCATTTTGCATACCTGCGATGGTATAGGTTGTAGAACGCAGTGCATTACCGATCCGTTTGTTGAGTCCAAGGTTCTCGATAGAGGCTTCAAACTGTTCGCGTGTTTTGCTTTGTGTTGCAAATCTGCTGGCCTGTGCAAAAACTTCCTGATATGTAAGTGTACTTGGAGTTACCTGATGTGTGATGATCGCGACGCGGATTTTTTTTGCCGGATCCTTTTTCCCCGTAACTTCAATGATATGGAAGCCAAAATCAGTTTCTACCAGTCCGAGAGAGCCAACTTTGTTATCCAATACATATTGATTAAACTGGGGCACCATCTGTCCATCGCGGAACCAGTCGAGGTCGCCGTTGTTCTGGGCTGCGCTTGGGTCGTCGGACAAGGTTTTTGCCAGATCAGCCATTTTTGAGGGGCTGCGTTTAACAACATTAAAAATGCTGTCTGCTTTTGCTTTGGCCTCATCCTTAGTTCTTTTTTGTTCGCTCCTCATGGCACCGTCATAGGCGATAAGAATGTGTGAGGCGCGCATCGAATCAGGCCTTGAAGTGATGTCGACCAGACGTGCAATTTTATATGCTCCGTTATCGAAGTAGGGACCGTGAATGCTTCCTGTTTCGGCTTCAAAAAGATCGTTTTCCATGATCACCGGCAGGTCGGTACGGCCAAACCAGGTGCTGTCATAACGGCTTTCGCTGTTGGCATTTACAAATCCGGCGATGTTGTCGGTTGCTGCAAATTCCTGCATCATACCTTTCACCAATTCTTCAGCAGCACTCATATCCCTTTCGGATGGAACTACATCGAACACAACGTATTCAATATCACGACTCTCCTGACGTTCAAAACTTACTTTGTTTCTTTCATAGTAAGCTTTGTAATCTTTGTCGGTAGGTTTGATCAATGAATCAGCAACTGTGCTGAAACGCACACCAACAAGTTCACCGGAAACTTTATCGTTTTTTTCTTCGTAGCTCAGTTTGGCAAATGCATTCGGGATATAATACCCTTTAATGATCAGGTTTTGATACTTATTCCTCAGCCTGTCTTCTTTCAGAAATTTTTCGAAGATCATCCACTGATCCTTGTTTGCCTGAGGCATTTGATCAAGATTTTGCAGGTAACGAACCACAAGTTCGCGGTCGTATTGTCCGGTTTCGGGGTTGGTAAAATTCTGGATGATGGCAAAATGAGGATTGGGGCCTTGCACCATGTCGAAGAGTTCTTCGGGTGTGACAACGATTCCCAGATTTTCGTATTCCTTATTCATGATCATTTCCTGCATCAGCTGATTCCAGGTGTTTTCGCGTATCCTGGTGATTTCTTCCTGAGGGATACGGTCGTTTTGTGATTGACGACGGGTAGCTTCCAGGTTCTCTTCAAACAGGCGGTTGAAATCGGTTATGGTGATATCCTGCCCGGCTATGTTTCCGACATAAAAGGTTTGCTGACGTCCGGTTCCGGTGGCAAAATCACCAAGTACAAATGCTGCCAAAGCCACACCAATCACAACGATCAACAACACAGAGTGTTTTCTGATTTTTCCAATAACTGCCATAGTAAAATACGGTTTTTTAAAAGTGGCTGCAAATGTACAATAGAATTGTATAGTATGAAAGTTTTTTTGGGTTAAAAGCTGTTAATCAAGCAGCGAAAACGCAAAATTTTAACGGTTTTGGTCAAAGGGCTATGTTCAGTGGCTGATGCTGAAGTGCACTTCGTCGAGTCGTGTGGCGGTTGCTTTTGTTACCCTGATTCGGTATGGGGGGATGAGAATTTCTTCTTCAGGACGGGGAATACTCTCGTGATAATGAAGAATAAAGCCGGCCAGAGTTTCGTAATCATCGGATTCAGGAATCTCCAAATCATAAGCCTCATTGAGGTAATCGATCTCGAGCCTTGCCGAAAACAAATAAGCTCCGTTTCCCAAATCTTTTTCAATGGTTACTTCTTCATCGAATTCATCATCAATTTCCCCAAAAATTTCCTCAATAATGTCTTCCATGGATACGATGCCCGATGTGCCTCCGAACTCATCAACCACCACCGCAATACCCTGGCGGGTTTGAATAAACTTCGAAAGCAGGGTGTTTGCAGCATATGTTTCGGGATATACATGAACCGTTCGGAGCACTTCGCTGATGTCACCAGGTTTTTTGAACATATCGAAGGAATGCACGTAACCAATAATGTTATCAATGGTATCCTGATAGATTAGTATTTTGGAGTGTTTTGTTTCGGTAAACTTTTTCAGCAATTCATCTAGACCCGAACCGGCTTTGAGTGCTTCAATTTCGGTTCGGGGCAC
Source organism: Bacteroidales bacterium (assembly GCA_024710405.1). Taxonomy (GTDB): domain Bacteria; phylum Bacteroidota; class Bacteroidia; order Bacteroidales; family F082; genus UBA6192. The sequence continues at coordinate 27,497 of JANJUV010000005.1, read as the reverse complement.
CATACAATCACGAAGTTTAACATGCCGGAATTCAATGGCATTCTGAAACAATTGTATATCTGCATTTACTTCTTCCTCGTTGTTTTCATCAGGAGTATAATCCTGCAGATATTCGTTGAGGTCAATAGCGCTGAATTTGTAATCAGTATGTGCAAGGTCGAGGCGAAGCAGTTTATTCAGGATAAAATTGCTGACGCCCATAAACAGCATATTAAGGGGATACAACAGGAAATAGAATAACCATGCGGGAACACCAAATATGTTGACCATTGCATTCGGGTTGAACCGGAAGAGTAAGCGGGGAATGAATTCGGCAAACAAAAGAAAAATCAGTGCAGCAATTAATGTAAGTGATACAAGCAAAAGTATGCCGGAAGTTGGCTGTGGTAGTAGTGATGCCAGCAAGGGGCTGAGCATGCCGGATAATGTTATTCCAAAAATTACCATTGAGATATAGTTTCCCAGCAGCATGGCGCCGATAAACTTTGAGGGGTCGTGATAAAACACATTGAGCAGACGTGCCGTGAACTTTCCTTTTTTCAAGTCAAGTTCGATGCGGAGCCTGTTGGCAGTGACAAACGCAATCTCCATGCCGGAGAAAAAGCCCGACAGCAGGAGTGATGTTGCTAAAATAAATATGTTGTCCAATGCTTAAATCATTGAATATGACAAAGCAAATATACAGGCAATTCCCGAACAGCCTGCAATATCATGAGAAAGATAATGTAGCAGGTAAGGTTTATTCATCTTCTTCAACTTCGATGGTAGCTCGGACATTGTGAATGGTTCGCCTGTCAAAGCCTTCTGTTGCTATAAGACTGTCGCCATAAACAACCTTATCGGGTGAGGTTATTTTAACGGGGGCGCTGGTGTAGATGATTCTTTTTTGCTGGTCCCAGTATAGCGAGCTGGTATTGAGTTTTTCTTGAGTTACAAAGTTTTCTACTTCAACGCTGTCGCGGGCAATGATCAGTCTGGTTTTTTCGTAGCTAATTCCGTATTTAGCTTCAATCCTTGAAGTAATTGCCTGGGTTGAATCGTAGAAAAAGGCAGTAAAACCTTCGGGAAACTCCATTGCAGGATCATCGACTGCATAGCGATTCATCCGCGTTGCCATAAGGGTCATCTGCACCAGTCCTGAATCACTTCTGACATAGGTTATGTCGCGTGCGGTAATGTCGGCAATGGTATCTTCACGTGTAAGTTCCTGAACCACAGACAAGGAGTTTTCGCACGAAAAAAGCATCATGATTGCACTGACAGCCATGATGCTTTTGACAAATTTCATAACCCTGGATTATCTTAAAGGTGTTATTTGGCTGCTCTGATCGTGGTTGTTTCGTTGATCCAGCAACCTACGGTGTAGGAGTCGCCTTCTTTGTAATCGTGGAAGAAAATGGTTGCCATATCCGGAAAATATGCCGAATAGGTTGATATTCTCTTGCTTGCGGCTTCTGCCACGGTGGAGTCAACATTACGTGCACGGTTGTACTTGTCAACGGCTGCCCAATAAGCAACTTTTGAAGTGAAGTCATTGTCGCCGCAATCCTTTGCACTGGCGGCATACAAATCGCCGATAATAATGAGCGCGTTGCCATCATTTGCATTGATATCAAGTGCTTTGAGTGCCATCAGGCGGGCTTTCGGATAGTTTCGGAGTGCAGTTAAGGCAGACGCATAGATTTTGTATGCAACACTCAGTTTATCTGTATCAGTCATTTTCTGTGCTTCTTCCATATAAGCGACAGCCTCAGAGTACTTCTCCTCTTTGATGAGTAACCTTCCGATGAGGTAGGCAGACTCGGGACTTGGTTCCAATGCATGGAGTTTCTTGCTGGCAGTCAGATAAAGCGGACTGTCCTGACAACTCCTTTTGTCAAGCATATTGGTGATTTTTTTCAGCAGGGCAACATCTTCAGGATTCTTTTTCAACTTGCTTTCATATATCCGCACAAGGTCTTCGCAGGTGGCAAAGGGTTCAAAAGTGGCATCAATGTTTCCTTTGAAGTTTTTATAATTCTCGACCCATTTCGTGTCGCCTTTTTTGTTGAGGGCCTCGATGTTGTGGTCGAGTATGTCAATCACCTGATCATATACATCCACGATCATGGTGCTGTCGACCAGGCCCTGGCGTGCCATTTTGATCACCGATCTGAAATAATATACGAGTACTGTTCCATCGGTGTTGTCGCCTTCGAGCTCAACTGACCTTTTGAGTATATTATAGGTTTCTTCATATCTGTCCTGATCATAAGTGTACAGATCGATTCCTTTTCTTCCAAGAATACTGCCTTCCTGAGGAGTGCCTTTGCTGAAGTGATTGGGAAAATATTTGATTCGCTGGTCATAAACCATCATTAAGGTGTCGATGAGTTTGCCTCTTTTGGCTGCATTTTTTTCATTTTCGATTCGGTATTGCATCAGTCTGGCACCATCAACATATATGTTCTCACTCCCAATAGGGCAATTCAGGAAAACCCAACGCCATGGTTTAACTATTTCGTCAAAGGTTGTTGTGTTTGTGTAGTCGGAGGCCCTCCATTGCTTAAAAAATTCACGGTAGAGTGACAAGTTGATTACACATGTGACACTGTCTTCACCATATTTCTTCAGGGTATCCTGCCTGAGGTGATTGGAGAAGTCAACCGGATTTACGGCAACAACAGGAAGCGCCAGCATCACTAACAGTGCCGGAAGTATTAATTTGCGTTTTGTGCTTCTTGCTATCATAGTTGATAGAATTTATATTAACAATTAGTTATATCTTCTTTTTTCGAACCATCGTTCATAGATCGAGACGCCGAGTGTCAGGTTCACGAAAGTCTCCTGAATGAGGTTATTCTGTATTGTTCCCCTCCGTCCGACTTCGGCACTTATGTCTATGGTTGTCAAAGTACGTGGTAATGGTAGTCCTAATCCAAAACTGATGCCAAACTCATTTATCTGCTGTCCGAAGAGTTGCAGATAGGTTTGTTCGTAACGTGCACCCATACGGTAAGACACTCTTTTCCAGTAGCCTGATATAGAAGTATGGTTTGGGGTGAATTGACCGCCCAGGGCTACATTTAAGCTATTTACGAGTGAATCGCTTCTGCCGAAAGCCTCAAAGTTTTTCCAGTTTCGCCAGTTTACATCCATAGCAACCAGCCAGCTGTTTTGTTTTTCCAGGGCAAAGCCAAAACCCACTCCGGCCGGGAGTGCAACCGTGCCTTTTTCGGATGGTCTGTAGTCGATGGTATCGAGTGTATATTCAACGCCACCGTTCACACCTCCAAAAATACTTCTTACCAGATATTCCCTTTTGACCCCGAGGTTCATTTCCTGATTATAGGTCAATCCCAGTTTCAGGTTCAGCTTGTTGCCCAAATCCTTATGGTAAATAAGTCCGTAGTCGAGCACAAAATCATTTGCCTGAATTCGGTTTTCAATTTTTGTATTGGCAAAATAGGCCGAATCAGGCGAGTAGATCAGCATGCTGTTGATGCTTCGTCCGAAAATATATCCGATGTTGAAACCAGCGGAAAAGTTTTTGTGGATTTTAAAGGCATTTCCGAAATACAACTGGTTCAAACCGCCGTCACCTTCAAAAATTTTGTAATACCTGCCTATCTGCTGGTTTTGGAATGGAACCTGAATGCTGTAACCCACCTGGCTGTAGGGCAATAATCCGATGCTCGACCTCCAGATGCGTGTTACCGGAAAACCCATGGTGATGTAGCTCAGCGTTGCGTGGCTGCCTTGCTCTGTTTGAGTGGTAGTTCGGTATGTTACCGACGAGGCATTAAGACCTGCATTGAACAGAAACGACAATGAGTCGAATGCTGCATAACTGGCCGGATTGGCCGGATTGATGAAACGATTGCCTGATAGGGCTGTGGAAACACCTCCCATGGCCTTAAATCGCGCAATATTGTTGTTGTTTTCAATTTGTCCGATGCCGAAACGGGAATAGGGCGAATCGACACCGATTTGCGCCAACATACCCGAACCAATAAAGATCAGCAGGATTAATAAAATATACTTACTCAAGCTTTTGATTCTCATTAAAATCCAAAATTACTTTCAAGCCCTCCAATACCAAGTTTGAGGCTGCAAAGATGCTATTTTTAAACTGATAATCAAAATATTTATTGTCGCCACCACTAACAATTACCGTTAAATCTTCGTAAATTTTGTAGTATTGATGAATGTATTGCTGCATTTCGAACCTTGTGCCGTTAACGGCACCCGACAGCATGCTTTCTGATGTGGTTTTCCCTGTCATCGGAGTATCGGGTAACGGCTCAAGAAGGGGCAGCCTTCCGGTAAAGGCATGCATAGCTTTCAGCCGCATCCTGATTCCGGGGCTGATACTGCCTCCCTGGTAAATTCCATCTGCTGTGAGCAAATCGAAGGTGATGCAACTTCCCATGTCGATTACAAGCACGTTCGTGTCTGGAAACCTTTTCCAGGCTGCAGCCACTGCAGCTATCCGATCGGCCCCAAGGGTCGCAGGTGTTCGGTATGCTATGCCAAATGGAAGGTTGGTGTTGTGACTCAGTTGTTGCACGTTAAATGCGTTCAGAAAAACGTGCAGTTTTTCAGGGATTTCTCTAACAGTTGCAATAAAACACAGCTTGGGCGTCCCGTACGATTCGGTAAGCTGCTTCAGTGTTTCGGTATCTTCGGCATCCATGGATGTCTCAGTCAGCAATTTCGAACCTTCCCAAAGGGCTGCCTTCAGGAGCGTATTTCCCAGATCGAGCAGAAGTTGCATGGACGGTGAATCATTTTGAGGCGGTAAAAATAGGGTTTTCGGATGGGGTGAAAGAAAAAAGGATCAAGATTTTTAGCGAATACAAAAAATAGTATTACTTTTGCACTCCCAAGTTCTTTTGCACAATGGTACCATAGCTCAGCTGGTAGAGCAACGGACTGAAAATCCGTGTGTCCTTGGTTCGATCCCGAGTGGTACCACCCAAACCTCCTCATTCGGGGAGGTTTTTTTGTCCGGTATGGTTATTTATTACCTGATAGTTTCAATTTATTCAAAGATTTCTCGGAGCCATTAATCTTTTGCCAAGACTGACCTGAACGCCACTCCTGATGATTTATGGTGTACCTTTGTGTCTTAAATCAAATAGAAACATGAAGAAGATCATTTCCACAGACAAAGCGCCTGGGGCAATAGGCCCATACAGTCAGGCAGTTGAAGTAAACGGTATGTTGTTTATCTCGGGCCAGGTGCCAATTGATCCATCTGCCGGAAAAATAGTTGAAGGTGATATCACTGCTCAGACCGAACAGGTAATGAAAAATATAGGTGCTATTCTTGAAGCGGCGGGATACAGTTTTCAGGATGTGGTCAAGTCAACCTGCCTGCTGAGTGATATGTCCGACTTTGCAGCCATGAATGCTGTTTATGGACGTTATTATCAGTCAGAACCACCGGCACGCGCAGCCTTTGCCGTAAAAGGGCTACCACTGAACGCGCTGATCGAAATAGAAACCATCGCCGTAAAACGGTAGTATAATTTGTCAGTTACTGGTGAGCCAGTTGACCATCATCTTTTTTCCTACGGTGGTCATATAGGATTCGGGGTGGAACTGAAGACCTGTCAGGGGCAGTGACTTGTGACGAAGCGACATTATGATTCCGGAAGCATCGGTTGAAGTTACCATCAATTCATCCGGAAGCGTGTTCCTGTCAACCGCCCACGAATGGTACCTGCCACAATCAGTGGGCATTCTGATGTCATTAAAAATGGGATCGCCATCCATGGTGGCGTAACATGATGATTTCATACCGTGTGCACTATGGGTTAGGTTGATGAGCCGGGCACCGAAATAAAGTGCAATGGCCTGATGGCCCAGACAAATACCCAACAAAGGGCAGCGTCGGACATAATAGTCAACCAGATTCATCAGGTTGCCCGATTCGGACGGTAAGCCCGGTCCGGGGGAAATCAGAACCTTGTTTATTTCAACCGGAAGTTCGTCCGGTGTGGCAGTGTTTTTTACCAGATGAAGTTGGTGAGAAACACCGCTCTCAGTCAATAACTGCACAAGATTATAGGTGAACGAATCAAAATTGTCGATTAGTAAAATGTGTTGCATAACTTATGTTTCCGGAGGCACAAAGATAAAGAAGCAATCACATTGCATATAACAATGTCCCTGCTTACTTTTGCGTTATAATATATGTTCCTGAATAAAACGCTAATTAATACGAATTTTCCATGAAACGTAGTGTTGTGCATCATTTCATCATACTGTTGGCATTGTCGGTTATGCTTGTTTTTACATCATGCAATGAGGGTTCGTCAGTGCGACAGCCCGAAGAGTTCATGATCAGTGTTGACAGCGTTAACATGCCCGACACGCTCGTGGTTGGAGAAGTATTAGAGCTTCAGTTTTATGGCACGATAGGAGAAAATCAGTGCTATCATTTTAAAAGATTTATTGTAGAAAAGAATATCACGGGATATAAGATAAACACTATAGGTGAGCGTATTTTTCCTGTTGATAGTGTATGCCTGGCAGATACGGTGACACTTGCCGGCAGGAGTCTGAGTCTTCCGATAAATGAAGCGGGCACCTACACCATCATAATTGAAAACCCGGGTTTGAAGAAATTTTTAAGTAGGGACTTGACAGTTATTGACTGAGGGGTCAGTATCCGCGTAGGTAATCTAATGGTTTAAGCACTTTGTCAAAGGTGTAGTATTGCAGCAGCACAAAATCCTGATCATTGTTTACAAGTCCGTACAGCCGGTCGAGATCAACGGGGACAAACTCATATTCTACATCCAGGTGGTCATGGAATTCGCGTTTTTCATAGGTAGTCAAAGTGGTTTGTGTGCCCGACATGTCGGTCAGTGTGATTCTGTGCAGATAAGGCGACGCAAGAATGGAGTCTTTGCGGGAAGGTGGTATTTTATTGTTCAGCAAAGCTTCGAAACGCAGATCAGAGAATGATGTCAGGTAGTTGAGTACCCTGAGGGTATCGTAAGAGCCGGCAGGTTGCATATCGGAAAGCCTTGTGAGGCTGTAATTATTTTTATCAGAAGTTTCGATCAGAAAGCTTTGATCCTGTTCGCGGTTGAACTCCATTCTGATGGAGCGAATGTCAGCAAGGCTGTGCCTGAACACGATATGGTCGCGCCAGTCGTCAGCGAAGGCAGTGTAGCGCGAAGACACAAATCCCCTGAAACCGGGTATATAAACTATGTAGGCTGTTTTTGCACCTTCCATAAGCATAAAAGTGCCCATATTGTCTTTGGTGGCATCGCCTACATAATAGGTTTTTGTTTTTCTTTCGCGGGTAAACATATTCAGTCCAAACACAGTGAAAGCGGGCTTAGTCTGGTAAATTTCAACTTTGACCGAAATGCCCGACATTCGGCTGATTACAGTATTGTGTCCGGCCTGAGAAACAGGGGCTTTAACCCTGATTTTCATCATGGTATTCAGCAGGAGGTCTATTTTTCGGGATTGTGCCGGGTGTTGTCCGTTAAGCAACCATTTACTGCCCTGTCGCTCCAGCAGCACTTGATTGGTATCCATGTCGGCAATGAAAATTCTGGTGACTGCGGCTGTGTCGACTATGGCAAAGGTAGATTCCTTTTTATCAAGTGTTGATGTACGGTTTGTTAATACCAGTGCAGTCGTCAGGGCCAGTAGCACCAGAGTCAGTATCAAGGCTAATCTGTTCTTTTTCATGTGTCGGGTTTTTCTATTGTCGCGCGTACTTTCTTTTTCTGAGCCAGGCAAGAACGATTCCGAATGCAAGCACAAGCAATACCGGTATGGCTACATTTACTATTTGCCAAAAAGTCCGAGAATCCTGAATGCGCGTCATATCGAGCAGCCTGATTTTCAATTCGCGTGAACGTATTCCTACCAAACCGGGACCATCCACCAGATAACTTACCGCATTCATGATGAAGTCTTTGTTGCCGAAAGTTTGCCGGGTAAACTGATCGAATCCAAGGGGTAGGGGATATCCATTCGGGATATGAAATTGATTTCGGATGATATCGCCATCGGCGACCACGATCATAGCAGTAGGTTCACTTTGAGCAATAAAACCAATTTCTTTACTATCGGCTATTTCGGGAGCAATACGATTGGCGAACAGAGAAGGGAAGCTTCCTTCGAGCAGCCAGGCAGTTATTTGTCCCGGGCGGTTATACAGCCTTTCATCCGGTTGTTCACGGAGCATCGCAAGTGTGATCAATGCCGGTGTGCTCACGGTTCGCGAATAGTCGGAGGTTTTGAGCAATGGTGTTTTCTTGATTCCTTCCACCATTACAGTATCGATTGAACTGACGAATTCTGACTTGATGCTGTTGAGGTTTCGCACCAGCGGATGGTTCGAAGCTGGGTTGAGAAGCGGAAAGTAGTGCCAGCGGAAAAACTCGATCTGGGGTTGATTGCCAACCTGTCCGGTGCGCATGGGGATGGCAGCCGAGTTCACATCAAGCACCAGGTTTCTGTTGGGTCTGACTCCGTATTTAAACAACTGGTCATCAAGGTTGTGCTTTAGGTCAATGCCAACGGTTGATTCAGAAAACTGAATGCTGTCCATGCTGGTAAGCACCGGGTCGATAAGCCATAAAACCTTACCGCCATGCATGATAAACTGATCGATGATGAATTTGTCCTTTTCGCTCACTGCTGACAATGGCCTTGCGATGATGATGGCTTCAAAGTTCCGCTGCATTCTTACATTTCCTTCTTCATCCGGTTCAGATCGCCGGATAAGGCTGTTAATCTGGCCGTTAATATGGATGCGTTCCACCCTGAACTGATCGTCGAGTTCGGCTGTAATGTCGAACACTTCATTGTTGTCGAGTTCGCCATTGCCTTCAATAAACGCTATGGCCGGTTTCTGGAGACGGGAAAGTTTCTTAATCACTTCAGCAAATTTGAATTCGAGATTTTGTGCTGAGCTGTTCAACACAGCTTCGGGAGGAGCATTCAGCTGATTGTCGAGCAGTTCGACCGGAAACTCACGGTCGCGGTAAAACACCAGAGCACCCGGAAAAATGATCTGCTGCTGCATGCCTTGTTTGGTGCGCACCTGCAGGTCGGTGGGCGAGAGCCCTCTTTCGATTAGTATTTTATAAGTTTCTTCGCGTTCTTGTTTGTTTTCGCTTTCTGACGGATTAATAAACTCATAGCCAATGAATTTACTGTAGGCCCTGAATTCGTCGAGCATTTCCTTGGTTTCGCGACGCAGTTTTTTAAATCCTGCAGGGAAATCACCATCCAGGTAAACCCTGAAATATACGTAGTCATCCAGTTGGCGAAGCATATCGCGGGTGGCGGGTGAAAGGGTATAGCGTTTTTCAGAAGTAAGATCAAAACGTGTGAATATCAGACTACTTGCCAGATTGGCTGCTGCGATGAGCATAAGGAGAATGGCAAACCAGGTCAGATCCGATCTTTGGATATGTTTCTTCCTGTTTACAGGTGATTGTACATTCTTAGCTACCATTTTCTGCTTCCGAGACTTAATTTGGTAAATCCGATAAACAGGGCTATCAGGCTGATATAATAGATTACATCGCGGGTGTCGATAACCCCACGGCTCATGGAGTTGTAGTGAGAAGCAATGCCCAGTTGCCTGATAAACAGGTCGAAAGGACCAAACAGGGCGAGTGAATAAATAAACTCGAAACCAATATATAAAAAGCCACTCAGTACAACAGCCAGCACAAACGAAAGTATCTGATTGTCGGTAATGGAGCTGCTGAACAGGCCAATCGCCACAAAAGAGGCACCGAGAAACAGCAATCCGATATAGGACCCCCAGACAGCTCCTGAATCAATGTTGCCTGAAGGAAGTCCGAGCCGGTAAACAGTGATGTAATAGACCAGAGTAGGAATCAACGAAAACACCACCAAAGCAAGACCTGCAAAATATTTTGCCATGATGATCTGGCTGTCGGTGATTGGTTTGGTGAGCAGCAGTTCAATGGTTCCGGTTTTTCGTTCATCGGCAAATGAACGCATGGTGACAGCCGGAACAAGGAACAAAAAAACATAAGGTGCAATAATAAAAAGGCCATCAATATTGGCATATCCGAAATCAAAAACGTTGAATTCAGTAGCGAAAACCCAGAGAAAAAGTCCGTTGATGAGCAAAAACACGGCAATCACCAGATATCCGGTAAGTGAACTGAGAAAACTACTGATTTCTTTTCTGAACAGTGCGTACATAATGTTTACGTATCGGGTGCAAAAATAGGCAAATCTGTGGATTGAAGGATCGGGAAGGTTTTTGCCGTAATGATTATTCCGGTACTTGTCCTCTTACTCCAACCGTGCAGTGAAGGGATTTCGCAGGTGCTTGTATTCGATCAGTTCCATTTTCACACTGCCTACAATCACTTTGGCCTCAGCAAGCACGGGGAGGTGGTTTTTGTCGTCCGTGACCCAGACATCGAGCGGGTAGGCATTGGCAAACACTTCGCCTGTTGCCATCATCGGTGCAAATCTGAGGCAGCGTATCTTTCCGAGGCTTGTTTTGATCACTTCTGTTCCTTTGTAAAGTATCTTCGATACATATACCGAGTCATCCAGAAAGAAGTTCAGATGGTAGGTACTGTCGGACCTGAAGTCTTCGAGCCGGAGTGTGCGCATGAAAAAAAGTGCCGAAACAAAATCCTGAATGTTTTCAGGCACGGGTTTGCGTGCTGTTCGGCTGACGGCCAGTTTCTGGTCGTGAAAAAAATAAACATCATCATCTTTGCGGTAATTGCCTTCACGGGTGCGCCGGACAAAAAGATACGGAATCAGGGCTTCTTTGTCTACATATGATTCAAATCGATCGCGGACTTTATAAAACCAGTTAAAAGCGCCCTTACTTCGGCCTTCACCCACAATATGCCAGACCTTCCTGCCGAACATCTGTTTTTTGGAATCATTCACTGTAATGGTTGCTTCACCGGCAGTTACATTCCCGGTGAGTACCGAATTATAATACACTCTATAGGTAAGGTGTTCCTTATCACCAAAGGCATAATTTGGATGTTGTCTCAGTGGCTGGGCAGAGACCATGCCTGAAATAAAATACAGAAACAACAGGCTACCGGAAAACTTCAACAGCGAAAATCTCACTTTTGTTTTGTCTGGATGACACATTTTCAAGCCACAACGGGCCAACGAAAAGAAAGCATTTGGTGCAGGGCCTGTTTTCAAGAGCTGAGTTATGGTCATCAGTGGACAATGTTTATTATTCGGTTGGGTACAACAACAACTTTTCGCACTGTTTTGCCTTCGAGCCATTTACGGCATTCGTCTGAAGCCAGAACAGCTTTTTCCACAGCTTTGGCATCGAAGTTGACCGGCAGTTCGAGTTTGAAACGTGTTTTTCCGTTAAACGAAACCGGATACGAAAAAGTACTTTCAGTGATGTAATCTTTGTTCCATTGGGGGAAAGATTCATAAACTACGGAGCGTTGATGTCCGGACAGATTCCACAGTTCTTCGGCCAGATGTGGTGCAAATGGTGCTATAAGCAGAATAAGCGGTTCGAGTATGGCTTTTTTGGCACATTTTAGTTCGTGCAGCTCGTTCACGCAGATCATAAAGGCCGAAATTGCCGTATTGAACGAGAACCGCTCTGTGTCTTCCTCTATTTTTCTGATCGTCCGATGCAGCACTTTCAGTTCCGAAGCAGCAGGTTCTTCATCATTCACGATCCATTCGTTGTTTTCGTTGTGGAACAGCTTCCAGAACCGGCGTATGAACCTGAAAACTCCTTCGATACCCTGTGTATCCCAGGGTTTCGATTGTTCGATGGGCCCGAGAAACATTTCATACATACGCAGGGTGTCGGCTCCGTAGCGCTCGATGAGTTCATCCGGATTCTGCACATTATATTTGGATTTCGACATTTTTTCCACTTCCCAGCCGCACACATATTTGCCGTCTTCGAGCAGGAATTGTGCATTCGCCAAATGGGGCTGCCACTTTTTAAACGCCTCTATATCCAGTATATCGTTGTGAACCAGACTTATATCTACGTGCAATGCATCAGAATAATACTCGCGACCGGGCAGGTTTTTAGAGGCAAAGACCGGAAAACTACCCAAACCCGGCTTGTCGACAAAAGCAGGCACTTCTTCGCCTGCTATGGCTTTTCTGATGCGCGCTCTGATGCCGTCCATATCTACCACGAAGTCGATCAGCGGGATGAGTAAAAGTCTGTATCCATGGGCTTTTGCATATTCTTCGTATGAAGTGGCAAGTTTTTCGAGGGCTTGCTGACGTTTCACTTCAATAATAAGGCCGGCATCGGGACTGAAGAAGTCGAATTTACGGTGTCCGTCGCGGTATTCTTTTTCAAAAGCCACACCCATTCTTTTGTCGCGAAGTTCTTCCCACAACATATACTCGGCTGCTTTTTCGGGGTTGACGCGGTATACCATGCTTGACCTGCCCTGTATCATTCCCTGATTGATGAGTTTTTTGAAGGGCTCTTCTTTGCAGGCCAGTCCGATGTCGTAGAGGAACATATTCCAGAAACGCGCATAGATCAGGTGTCCGGTGGCATGTTCGGCACCTCCGACATAGAGGTCAACCTGTTGCCAGTAATCATTGGCTTCTTTGCTGAAATAGGCTTCGGTGTTGCGCGGATCCATGTATCTGAGGTAGTAACCGCTTGAACCTGCAAATCCGGGCATGGTATTGGTTTCGAGCGGATAACCTTCGGTGTTTTTCCAGTTTTTGGCCCTTGCCAAAGGAGGTTCGCCACTTTGGGTAGGCAGGTAGGCATCCACAGGCGGAAGCTCGAGCGGCAGGTCTGATTCGGGCAGGGTGAAAGGCATGTTGTCGCGGTAATACACCGGGAAGGGCTCGCCCCAATATCGCTGACGGCTGAAGATGGCATCACGCAGTCGGTAATTAACTCTTCCCTTACCGATATTTCTTTGTTCGGCTTCAGCCACAACAGCTGAAATGGCAGCTTTGACTTCGAGTCCGGTGATGAAACCCGACTGAATCATTACTCCCTCCTTGCTGTCGTATGAATCTTCCCATTCATCAGGGTTGGTTGGTTGTTCGCCTTTTCGGTTCACAACCTGAATGACAGGAAGGTTAAAATGCCGCGCAAAGGCAAAATCGCGGCTGTCGTGTGCCGGCACAGCCATGATGGCACCTGTCCCATAACCCATCAAAACATAGTCGGCAATCCACACAGGTATTTTATTGCCCGTGAACGGATTAATAGCAAAACTGCCCGTGAATACACCGCTCACTTTCTTGACTTCGGCCATGCGTTCACGTTCCGAACGGTTTTTGGTGCGCTGTATGTATTGATCCACCTCTGCTGCCTGTGCAGCAGTCGTAAGCGATGCTACAAGCTCGTGCTCGGGCGCCAGAACCATAAATGTGGCTCCAAAGACTGTGTCGGGCCGGGTGGTGAACACCTCGATTCTATGGGAGCTGTCGTGCACATTAAAAATCAGACTGCCGCCTTCCGATCTTCCGATCCAGTTGCGTTGTATGTCCTTGAGCGATTCGCTCCAATCGAGCTGATCGAGGCCTGTAAGCAGTCTTTCGGCATAGGCGGTGATGCGCAACAGCCATTGTTTCATTGATTTGCGTTCAACGGGATGGCCGCCACGTACGGAGTAACCTTCGCTCACTTCGTCGTTAGCCAGCACAGTGCCCAGTGCCGGACACCAGTTGACCATTGTATCAGCCAGATAGGCAAGCCTGTAGTGCATCAGGATTTCCTGTTGCTGATTTTCTGTCATATTGTTCCATTGCTCAGCAGAAAATAGCTCTGTGCCAGAGCAGGAGGCTTTAACCGCAGTATTACCATTGCTGGCGAAGATCTCCTGCAGTTTTTGGATGCTTTCGGCTTTGTTACTGTCAAGGTTATACCAGGAGTGAAACAGCTTGATAAATGTCCATTGAGTCCATTTGTAATACTCAGGTTCGCTGGTGCGTACCTCACGTGACCAGTCATAGGAAAAACCGATTTTATCCAGTTGCTCGCGGTAGCGTTCAATATTTTTGGCTGTAGTCACTGCAGGATGGGTGCCGGTTTGAATGGCATATTGTTCTGCAGGAAGCCCATAAGCATCGTAGCCCATCGGATGCAGCACATTGAAGCCTTTCATCCTTTTGTATCGCGAATATATGTCGGATGCAATGTATCCCAGCGGATGGCCCACATGTAACCCGGCACCCGAGGGATAGGGGAACATATCGAGCACATAATATTTGGGTTTTGTGTGGTCAATACCAACCTCATATACTTTGCTGGCACGCCAATAGTCCTGCCATTTTTTTTCCGATTCCTTAAAATTATAATCCATGAGCTTTACAGATTTGCCTACCGTTCAGGGGGCGAAATTACGAAACTGTTGGCAATGATGATGAAACCCCTATGAAAGAGGAGTATGTTGATTATAAGTATGGTGTTGTTTTGGTATATAACACGGTGGTCCCTAAAGCTCACTGAAGTCAACATCCATCAGGCCGAACTGTTCCCATCCGCGAAAGTCGAAATGCCACCACTCGGTGTGGAAGACACTGAATCCGTGTTTGCTCATGATGCTGATCAGTTTTTCGCGGTTGCGAATAATCTCATCAGGCAGGTCCATGTAAGACGGTGAAGCGCGTTCGCTGAAGTCATCAAACGGTGTTGGCATTGCCAGTTCCTCACCGGTTTCGATTTCGATCAGGGTTATATCAACGGCAGCACCCCTGTTGTGACGCGACCCCAGCCAGGGTGCAGCAACAAAGGATTTGTCGGGATAGACCTCATAAAACTTCAGGGTAGCCCTGTAGGGGCGATATGCATCGAACACCTTGATTCCCAAGCCCATTGTTCGGAGTTCTAGCTGGACGCGCAGCAAAGCTTCGGCCACAGGTTTGCGGACAAAAGCCGCTGCTGTGGTATATACCTGCTTGCCCGTGAAATTGTTATCGGTTGCATATCGGATGTCGAGTACAACTCCGGGAATGAAAACAGCTAGATCGACCATCAGTTGGTTTTCGTCCTGAACAATAGCTTTTCGGTATTCTTCAGGGTCGGACATAATATCCAGACCATATGGGTTTTCAGTTTTCTGAGCATAAGTTCCTGAGGAAATAATCAGCAGAAAGATCAATAAAAGCTGTTTCATCGCGAAATTGTCAGACCGCTAAACTAAGCATTTTGTTGTGTAAAATGTTAAAGTTTCCAAAATTCACCAAAGATTCTGTGCCATTCCCTTAAGCATGGACAACAACAGCAGCAATCACTCATTTTTTATTTAATTTAGCACTCTGTTAGATGGCAAAGCACGACGAAGATATATACACCCAGCGTAAGTTGCAGGGTTCTTACATCACCTCGGTGGTGAGCATCACTTTGGTGCTGTTCACCCTGGGCTTGCTTGGCCTTTTGGTGATTCATGCGCAAAGCCTTTCGGAGTACATCAGGGAGAATATTGGTTTCGAGATTATTATGAAAGATGGGGTTAAAGAAGCCAACATACTCCAGTTGCAGAAAACCCTCGATGCGAGTCCTTTCGTGAAATCTACCGAATACATCACCCGCGAAGAAGCTACCCGTCGCCTTACTGAAGACCTCGGCGAAGATTTCATCAAATGGCTGGGTGATGCCCAAAACCCATTGTTGCCTTCGATTGATGTGCGTTTCAAAGCGGCATGGGCCAACAGCGACAGCCTTGAGTTGATCGAGAAATACATACTTGAAAACCAGTATGTAAAAGAACTTTTCTATCAGGAATCGTTGGTGCACCTGATCAACCAAAACCTGAAAAGGGTAGGTCTGATTATATTAACATTTACGGCATTACTCATGATCATAGCCGTAGCGTTGATAAACAATACAATCCGATTGGCCGTGTATTCAAAGCGTTTCCTTATCAGAAGTATGCAGCTGGTGGGCGCAACCGAGAATTTCATTCGTACACCATTTATCCTCAAAGGAATACTGCAGGGTTTCATCGGAGGAATACTAGCATTGCTGATGCTTACCGGAATATTGTATGCAGCATTGAATAACATTCCCGAGCTGGCTCTGCTTCAAGATGTTGAAACAGTATTGGTCTTCTATGCCGCTATTTTGCTTGCCGGCATGCTCATCACAGCTATTTCCACATACTTAGCCATTGGGAAATATCTTAAGGCTAAGACGGATAAATTATTTGCCTGAACAGCTCATCAAAAAAAACTATTTTTGACGTTCGAAATTAAACCGCTGAAACATGAAAACTAATCCGAAACCGGTTGTTGACGAAAAGAAAAGCACTGATGCCTTTGCCTTCACACGAGAGAATTATCGCCTGGTAATCATCGGTTTGGGATTCATTTTTGCCGGCTTTCTGCTCATGATTGGCGGAGGCTCTTCCGATCCTGATGTGTTCAGCGAAGGTATTTTCAGTTTTCAGCGCATGACTCTTGCTCCCCTGCTTGTGCTGGCAGGCTATGGGATTGAGATATATGCCATCATGAAGAAATCAGATAAGTAGTTTTTAGTCAACAATTTGTCATGACCTGGATCGAAGCCTTGATTCTTGGCCTCATACAAGGCCTTACTGAGTTTTTACCTGTGAGCAGCAGCGGACATCTGGAGCTTGGCAAGCATCTGCTGGGTGTAGCCCCCGGAAAAAGTCTGGCCTTCACAGTTGTAGTGCATGGAGCAACAGTACTGAGCACCATCATTGTGTTTCGTAAAGATCTTGCCGTACTGTTCAGGGGGCTGACAGAATTCAGGTGGAATGAATCCTGGAAGTTCGCTGCACTTATACTTCTTTCTATGATCCCGGTGCTTGTTGTCGGCTTGTTTTTTGCCGACTATGTTGAATCCTTTTTTGATGGCAACATCAGGTTTGTTGGTTTTATGTTGCTGATTACAGCAATGTTGCTTACATTTACATATCTAAAGAAATCCAATGACAGGCCTGTTGGTTTTGCCGATTCCTTTATTATCGGGCTGGCTCAGGCTGTGGCGGTGTTGCCGGGTATTTCGCGTTCGGGTGCCACCATCAGCACCGGCCTCATGCTGGGCAACAAACGCGAACTTGTGGCTAAATTTTCGTTTCTGATGGTGCTCATCCCCATACTGGGTGCCAACCTGCTTGATCTGTTGAAAGGCGAGACTACCGAAACAGGCGGAGTACCTGCCCTGAGTATGATCATCGGTTTTGTGGCTGCCTTTGTTTCGGGGCTTTTTGCCTGCAAATGGATGATCAGTCTGGTTCAAAAGGGCCGTCTGATTTATTTTGCCATTTATTGTTTTATTGTGGGTGCTGTGGCAATTGTGCTGAGCTTCTGACGCACCCGTCTTTTTTATATTCCTTTAACCAATCATCGCATGAAACAGCCCGAACGTGAATTTGCATTTGACACCGGCGAACTGCTGTTGGTTGACAAACCCCTCACATGGACTTCTTTCGATGTGGTTAACTATATCCGGGCACTCATCAGGCGTTTCAGGCATCCCGAAGGAATCAAGGTGGGACATGCCGGAACACTCGACCCTTTGGCAACCGGACTGCTTTTGCTGTGCACGGGAAAGATGACCCGCCAGATACAATTTCTTCAGGACATGGATAAGGTGTACACAGGAACCTTAAAACTTGGGCTTAGTACACCGTCCTACGATCTTGAAACAGAACCTGATGCCACTTTTCCGACCGGTGATATAACCCCTGAGATGGTTGAAGCAGCGTTGCGTACCCTCGAAGGCAACCTACAGCAGTTGCCGCCAGTTTATTCAGCTGTGAAGATCAATGGAAAACGCGCCTTTAACTACGCAAGAAAGAACAAAGAAGTGAAACTCGAAGCCCGAAGTGTACAGGTTCATTCCTTTAGAATTACGGAAAACCGTTTTCCGGAACTTGATTTTGAAGTGCATTGCAGCAAAGGGACATACATACGAAGTCTGGTGCACGACTTCGGCATTGCGCTTGGCAACGGAGCCGTACTCACTGCATTGAGACGTACGGCAATAGGTGATTACAATATTGCAGACGCGTGGAACCTCGATGACCTAAAAGCCGCAATCATCGGGAATAACGGTTCGTCGGAAACATGAAATCTGTTTTGTCGGATACTTTTTATTCCACGATATTTACAAATATGTACAATTCAGCATAAATATATTGTTGCCGGTCTTGACAACGCCTCGTTCTTGAATTACCTTTGCACACCCGTGCTTTAAACAGAGCTTAAATTCAGGTGAAGATTTTCTTAAATGTAGTTGGATATTAATTAATTAAGCTAATGAAATTATCACAATTCCGCTTTAACCTACCCCCAAACCTTATTGCCAGCCATCCCCCAAAAAACCGTGACGAATCGCGTATGATGGTCATAAACAGGAAGGATCAGACCATTGAACACAGAATTTTTAAAGATATCCTTGAATATTTCAGGGACGGTGATGTTTTTGTGCTCAACAACACCAAGGTGTTTCCGGCCAGGCTCTATGGCGAAAAAGAAAAGACAGGTGCCAAAATCGAAGTGTTCCTGCTCAGGGAACTTAACCGCGAAAGCCGCTTGTGGGATGTGCTTGTTGACCCGGCACGTAAAATCAGGATAGGCAACAAACTATATTTTGGCGATGATGAGTCTCTTGTTGCCGAGGTAATCGACAACACCACCTCCCGTGGACGAACGCTCAGGTTCCTGTTCGACGGGCCTTACGAGGAGTTTAAGCAAACCATACAGGCTTTGGGAAAAACCCCTCTTCCCAAAATTCACGAGCGCGAGGTTGAACCAGAAGACGAAGAGCGGTATCAGACCATTTATGCCAAACACGAAGGCGCTATCGCAGCCCCAACTGCAGGTCTCCACTTCAGTCGTGAGATCATGAAGCGCCTCGAACTGATCGGTGTGTCGTTTGCTGAGGTAACCCTGCACACCGGCATGGGCAATTTCAGGCCGATTGAAGTAGAAGACCTTACCAAACACAAGATGGACTCTGAAGAGATGCTGATCGACGAAAACAACGCCGGCATCATCAACGCAGCCAAAATGCGCCGCAACAGTGTAGTTGCAGTTGGCACAACCACGATGAAGGCACTCGAAACAGCTGCTATCATCACAGGTAAGGTGAAGCCCTATAAGGGATGGACCAATAAATTCATCTTCCCACCTTATGACTTCACTCTGGCCGATGCGATGGTAACCAATTTCCACCTGCCCAAATCGCCCATGATGATGCAGGCAGCAGCATTCGCAGGTTACGATTTCCTGATGAAAGCCTACAAGGAGGCCATTGCAAACAAATACAGATTCTTCACTTATGGTGATGCCATGCTGATTATCTGAGCCGTGATCCGTATTGCATTGGGGCTTGAATAAACTATTTATGCTTCAGGTAGATGTGTTTTACATTGGGGTTGCCCGTTTCCCTTTCATCAATATCAAAAACATTGATGCTTCTGATAAGTGGTAACAGTTTTGGGAAGCCATAATTTCTGGGATCGAAATCTGGTTTCTTCTTCAGGATAAAATTACCCAGAGCGCCCAGAAAAGTCCATCCGCTTTCATCAGCCAGATCGTTGACACTTTCGGCGATCAGGCTGATTGTTTTTGTATCTACTTTGCTGATAGACGTCTCCTGTTGTTTCGCTTTTGAAGTTTGTTTCGGAATGCTTATACTGGTGGGCTTGCTGGTTTTGAGGATTTCGAGATAAATGAACTTATCACAGGCCGAAATAAAGGGCTGAGGGGTTTTCTTTTCGCCAAAACCGATCACTGTCATTCCGGCTTCCCTGAGTCGGGTGGCCAATCGGGTGAAATCGCTGTCGCTCGAAACAATGCAGAATCCGTTTACTTTTCCGGAATAGAGGATGTCCATGGCATCAATGATCAATGCGCTGTCGCTGGAGTTTTTCCCGGTGGTGTAGCTATACTGCTGAATCGGGGTGATGGCGTTTTCAAGCAATACGTTTTTCCATCCCGAAACGGTTGGTTTCGTCCAGTCAGCATAGATTCGTTTGATGGTCGGTGTTCCGTTTTTCGAGATTTCCTCCATCATTTCCTTGACGTTTGCATAAGGCACATTGTCTGCATCAATCAAAACGGCAAGCTTATCGTCGGTCATGCTCATGATGTTGGTTTTTAGGAGGTTTGTTCAGCGTATTCTTCCCGGTATTCATTGAATTGGCAGCTGTTTCTGACAATAATATGTAAAGATAAGCTATTATTTTGGTTTTGGTACTACGCGTGCATGTTGCTCCCTGCTGATAAAAGGGGCGAATCTTATCGGGATATCTTTCGTGCAGTAGCGATTCATATCCACACCGGGCGTTAACTTCATGTACATATAGTCGCCTGACACCCCACATGAAACCATAAGTGCATTTAGATCAGCCAAAGTTTATGACAGGTTGAAAGAACCTCCTGTTTATGTGTTCAGCTTATTCATTTAGTATTTTCTCAATCTCGTTTAAGTTAAAAGGCTTTTTCAAACATTTGAGAATTAAATTATTATTCAGCGCATCCTGAATTTCGTCTGTAATATCAAAACCCGTCAGCATGTAGTATCTTTTGTCCGGATATTTTTCTTTGGCCAGTTCAATAAACTCAAGTCCGTTCATCTCGGGCATTTTCATATCACTGACCACAACTTCGATGTCAAGGTTATTATCCAGCAGAAGCAGACCATCTTTGCCACTACAACCAATAAAAACCTCAAAATTTCTGGAAAAATTAATCTGAAAAAGCTGCACATTGATTTTTTCGTCGTCGATATATAAAATCTTCTTTTTGTTTAGCATAGACATATTATATTGGTAATGTGATTTTTGTGCTTGTGCCTTTGCCATATTCTGATTGAAATTCAAGAGTTCCGTTATGTTTCTTAATAATATTATAAGTAATGGCTAATCCTAAACCCGTTCCTTTTCCCGGCTCTTTTGTTGTAAAAAACGGATCAGCTACTTTTGCTAAATTTTCCGCTTCGATACCCTCTCCTGTGTCGGTGATTTCGATGCAGACATGATCATCATCGGGCGAAGTTTTAATGGTAATTGTACCACTATTTGATATTGCCTGAATGGAATTATTCAATATATTTACAAAAACCTGATGTAAATTTCCGACATTTCCTTTTATAATTAAATCATAATCTGCATATTGTTTATCAATTATTATATTGTCCGATAATTGATTTTGCAATATATTAATGGAGTTATTGATAATATCATGCAGCTTACAATCTTCATTATATGAATTACTGTTTCGTGTAAATTGATTCAATCCGTCAACGATAGACACTGACCTTTCTACGCCAACTTTTAATGCATCTATTAGAATTCCAACCTGTTCATCATGCTCTGAAAATGTTTTGTCTTCATAATGCCTGTGAAGACCGACATATGCCCCCATTATGTAATTTAACGGATTGTTTAGTTCGTGTGCTACACCAGCGGTTAAAACACCTAACGAAGCCATTTTCTCTGATTGAAGCAGATGGCTTTGTGTATCCTGAAGTCGTATAAGAGTATTCTGTAGTTCACTGTTTTTTTGATTGATGATTTCGTTTTTTCTGAACAGCTCCTCATTTTTCGATGCTAAATCAATCGTTTTTTCGTGTATCATTTGTTCCAGATGATTTTTGTGGTGTTCAAGCTCTGATTCAGTGTCACGCAGCTTCGTCAAATGGTTTCTGGTGAACAGAAAAAACAAAATTGTGGTGACAATTACATAAAACCATCCTTTGTACATCTGTATTTCCGTTAAAAAATCGATATCATTGCTTATCGAGTTTACCACTTTGTCGGAAAATACTATCCACAAACCTCCAAGGAGCAGGTACAAAAGGGATAATTTATACTCAAATTTTAAGCTTTTCATTTTTGCATGATTATTTAGTCGAAAAAAACGGGCAGAAAAAATCACTGTCTTTTACCAAATGCCTCCTTTCTATGTTTAATGAATAAATCATTCATTTGCCGATATGACTAAACCAAAACCCACACCAGTCATGCAAATATATCCATTTGTATTTGAATGGACTGTATCATTGCGGGGTTTTTTCGTGCAGGAAAGTTTGAGTATTCTTTTAAAGAAAAATCTTACTGCTTCGTTTTTAATATACACGGACAGGAATTCGTGTCAAGAGTTAACGACAATCACTCACTAAATTTCAGCACATAATTTGTGCTTCGACCGCCTTGTTCTGTTTTCGTCAGAATTCCTTTTCCGATTAAATCCTGAATGTCGCGCAAGGCTGTTTCCAGGGAACATGTACCAATTTTTGCCCATTTTGTGGTATTCAACAAGACTGTTTTGAATTTATTCTCCGCATAATTTGCGGAGAAAACACCTATTTTACTCCGCATGATGGTTTTAGGTTCCGCAACAGAAGTGGCAAGTTTCTGTTTTACTCATAGAATGTTCCGGCAGAGCAAACAGTGGATTTAAACGAATACGAAGGAATAGAATTCATACTTGCTACACTATCTTTGCGTATCAAAGTGGTGGTTGCCGCTTTGTTGTTTGTTATCAACCACAACAACATCTCCTGATATGAAAATGATTCGCTTCGTGTTTCCCTTATGCGTGGTTCTTCTGCTGAGCTGTCAGAAAAACGAAACTGTCACCGAACCAAAGGATTATGCAGCATTCGTCAATCCCTTTATCGGAACCAGCAAAATGGGGCATGTTTTCCCGGGGGCTATGGCACCGTTTGGAATGGTGCAATTGAGTCCGCAAACCAATTTTGTCCCGATGTTCCATCCCGACGGTTCATATAATGCACAAACCTATGAGTATTGTGCAGGCTATCAATACGCTGACAGCATCATACTTGGCTTTGCACACACCAACTTCAGCGGGACGGGACACAGCGATCTGGGCGATTTTCTGGTGATGCCAACAACAGGCAAACTCATACTCGATCCGCTGCACAACGAAGATGGCAGTAAGGGTTTTTATTCAACATTCAGCAAGGAAAGCGAACACGCCTCACCGGGCTATTATCAGGTGGAACTGCAGGACTACGACATACAAGCAGAAATGACTTCCACCGAACGGGTGGGGTTTCACCGGTATCATTTTCCGGAGAGTGAAGAAGCGCATATCATACTCGATCTGGTGTACAATGTGTATCACCATGACGATAAAAACGTGTGGACGTTTATCCGCGTCGAAAATGATACTTTGGTAACCGGATACCGCCAAACACACGGATGGGCGCGGACGCGTACTGTGTATTTTGCGCTGAGTTTTTCAAAACCATTCAAGTCATATGGGCATCGTAAGTACGATCGTGAAACCTACAAGGGTTTTTACCGCCGGTTCAATCAGGAAGAGAATTTTCCTGAAATGGCAGGACGAAACCTGCGCGCTTATTTCAATTTTGATACCGATGCAGGTGAAGCAGTGATGATCAAAATGGCTATTTCGGGCGTGAGTACCCAAGGAGCACTCAACAACCTGAAGACGGAGATTCCTCATTGGGATTTCGATCGGGTTCACCACGAAACCCGGCAAAAGTGGAACAGGGAATTATCGAAAATTGAAGCCGAAACCCTTACCGATGATCAAAAGGTGGTTTTTTACACGGCATTGTACCATAGTTTTCTGAGTCCGGTGGTTTTTGAAGATGTTGACGGCAGCTACAGGGGCCTGGATCAGAATATTTATGCATCAGACGGCTTTACCAATTACACCATTTTTTCACTGTGGGATACCTACAGGGCACTGCATCCGCTCTTCAACCTTGTTCAGCCCACCAGAAACAACGATATGATCAAAAGTATGCTGGCACATTACGACCAAAGTGTGCACAATATGCTTCCCGTCTGGAGCCATTATGCCAACGAAAACTGGTGTATGATCGGCTATCATGCCAGCTCAGTGATTGCTGATGCACTGGTGAAGAATCCCGGTGGTTTTGACCGCAAACACGCCCTGGAAGCGGCAGTCAGCACAGCCAATGTTCCTTATTTTGACGGTTTGGGGTATTATCTTCAATATGGATATGTTCCCGACGACAAAAGCCATTCGTCTGTGTCGAAAACACTCGAGCTGGCCTACAACGATTGGTGTATCGCTCAGATAGCAGCTGTGAACGGCGACACGAAGACCGAAACGGAGTTTTTACAACGTTCCATGAATTTCAGGCATGTATATGACAGTGTTTCGGGTTTTATGCGGCCGCGCTTGTCAGATGGTCGTTTCAGGGATGATTTTGACCCGCTCGACACCTACGGACAAGGCTTTATAGAAGGCAATGCGTGGAATTACGGGCTTTATGTGCCGCACCAGACCGAAAAAATGGTGGATATGATGGGAGGCCCTGAATGGCTGAGTGCTCATTTGGATCAACTGTTTAGCATGGAACTCGATGACAAATACATTGAAAAGCACGAAGACATCACACGCGATGGCATTATTGGAAGCTATGTTCACGGAAACGAACCCGGCCACCACATCCCTTACCTGTACAACTGGTCGGATAAGCCCCACAAAACCCAGGAACGTGTGCGGATGATTATGGAAACCATGTACGGTGCATCGGTTGACGGACAGTGTGGCAACGATGATGCCGGGCAAATGAGTGCGTGGTACATTTTCAGTAGTTTGGGTTTTTATCCGGTTAATCCCGGCTCGCCTGATTATTCCATTGGATCTCCATTGGTAAAGAAAGCGGTTGTTCATCTGGAGAACGGAAAGAAACTCACCATAAACACGGAAAACCAAAGCGCCGAAAATGTTTATCTCGCAGAAGTTCTGTGGAATGGCAAACCGGTGCACGGATGGGTGCTGTCGCACCACGACCTTGCCCAGGGTGGCGAATTGCTGTTCAAGATGAGTCTGGCACCGGCTGATTAAACCAAAGTATTCAGGCTAATTCCGGCTTAGAATTCAGCAAAACTGACCGGTACATGGCAACCAATTTCAAATCGTCACCGCACAAAAATGCGTCGAAAGCTTTTGTTGACGGTGCTTTCAGAGGGTTGTACTTGGTTTTTAGTGGACACAATTGATAGTTTTAGAAATATGATTTAACGAGGATTCCGGGTAAGGCGCAGCCCCCTCTGTCTTCCCAAAAATCCCCTTCCTTCCCCTTTGCCAACACGCTAATTTGTCTAATTTTGCGGCATGATAAACCAGGAAGAATTTTTCAAGAAGATCACCTCCCATGCCAAGGAGTATGGGTTTGTGTTTCAGTCGAGTGAGATATATGACGGCCTCAGCGCCGTGTACGACTACGGGCAGAATGGTGTAGAGCTCAAGAACAACATCCGCGCCTACTGGTGGAAGGCTATGGTGCAGCAGCACGAGAACATCGTGGGCCTCGATTCGGCCATCTTCATGCATCCCACCATCTGGAAGGCCTCGGGCCATGTGGATGCCTTCAACGACCCGCTCATCGACAATAAAGACTCCAAAAAACGCTACCGTGCCGATGTGCTGGTGGAAGACCATATGGCGAAGATAGAAGACAAGATCGCCAAAGAGGTCGAAAAAGCCGCCAAACGCTTCGGGGAAGCCTTCGACGAGCAGCAGTTTGTGGCCACCAACGCACGTGTGCTCGAGTACAGGCAGCAGGTGGACAGCATCCGCAGCCGTTTCTTTGGCTCTCTCGAAAAGAACGACCTGGACGACATCAAAAAACTCATCGAGGAACTGGGCATCGTGTGTCCCGTCTCCGGCTCACGCAACTGGACCGAGGTGCGGCAGTTCAACCTGATGTTCAGCACCCAGATGGGCTCCACAGTTGAAGGCGCCAGCGAAATATTCCTCAGGCCCGAGACCGCACAGGGCATCTTCGTGAACTACCTCAACGTGCAGAAAACCGGCCGCATGAAAATTCCGTTTGGGATTGCACAAACAGGCAAAGCCTTCCGCAACGAGATCGTGGCACGGCAGTTCATCTTCCGTATGCGCGAGTTTGAACAGATGGAGATGCAGTTTTTTGTGAAACCCGGTGAAGAACTCGAATGGTTCGAATACTGGAAACAGGAACGGCTCCGCTGGCATCTGTCGCTGGGCATCCCCTCCGCCAAATACCGTTTCCACGACCACGACAAGTTGGCCCACTATGCCAATGCAGCTGCCGACATCGAGTTTGAGTTTCCCTTTGGTTTCAAGGAACTTGAGGGCATCCATTCACGCACCGACTTCGACCTGGGCGCGCACCAGAAATATTCCGGCAAGAAACTGCAGTATTTCGATCCCGAGCTGAACGAAAACTATGTGCCCTATGTGGTGGAAACCTCCATCGGCCTCGACAGGATGTTTCTGGCCGTGCTGAGCCATGCCTATGCCGAGGAAAAGTTAGAAGACGGCTCCGAGCGTGTGGTGCTGAAGTTGCCGGCTGTGCTGGCGCCTTACAAGGTGGCGGTGCTTCCGCTGATGAAAAAGGACGGACTGCCCGAGAAAGCCCGCGAGATTATGGATATACTGAAGCAGGATTTCATGTGCCACTACGAGGAGAAAGACGCCATCGGCAAGCGGTACCGCCGTCACGACGCTATCGGAACTCCCTATTGCGTTACCGTTGACCATCAGTCGCTGGAAGACAACACCGTCACCATCCGCGACCGCGACAGCATGTTGCAGGAAAGGGTGGCCATAGATCAGCTGCAGGGTATTATTATAGCTAAGATCAGGAAGTAGGGTTAAGGCTGCAATCAAGGTTTGGTGATTTCTTTTTTTTTCTCGCGGCGGGCGCGGCGTGAGACTCTTTTCTTTTCTCGCAACGGGCGCAACGGTTTTTTCTCGCAGCGAACGTGGCGTGAACCTCTTTTTTTTCTCGCAAAGGGCGCGAAGTTATATATCTCGTGGCGGACTTTGCGTGAACCTTTCTCTGTTTCTCGCAACGGGCGCAACGGTAATTATCTCAACTGTGAACCCTAATCTATTTCAAACTGTGAATCTTTACTTTATTTTATAAGTTATTCACCACACGGTGGATTCCGTCTTTTAAATATTTAACGTTGAAATTAATCAATAACCCCAATTTCAGGTTTTTCATTTTCAAATAGGTTAACGTTTGTGAGTAATGAACAGGAGCTAATGCTTCCACCGACTTTATCTCAACCAATACTTTGTCGTTTACCAGCAAATCGATACGGAACCCAGCCTCAAACCGGATGGATTTATAATTCATAGGTACGGGCACTTGTGCCAATACTTCATAACCTGCTTCGATAAGTTCGTGCTGAAGACAACGTTCATAAACCGACTCTAACAATCCAGGTCCCAGTTCGGTATGGATTTTAAAGGCCTGATCAAGTATGGCAGCAGCGATTTGGTTTTCTGGTTTGGTGTTCATAAGTTTCGTTTTTTTTTTTTTAAGCATGGTACATTATTTATGTTTAAAACAAAAAATTTTATCGCACCGGGGGCCACCGTTTTTGTACCAGAGGGGGTTGCGTGAAACTTTCTCTTTTTCTCGCAACGGGCGCAAAGTTATAATTCTCGTGGAGGACTTTGCGTGAACTTTTCTTTGTTTCTCGCAACGGGCGCAACGGTTTTTCTCGCAGCGGGCTTTGCGTGAACCTTTCTCTTTTTCTCGC
>JANJUV010000022.1 GCA_024710405.1 Bacteroidales bacterium | reverse complement strand
GCAAAAAGTATGTTTCTGTCGCGAATGAGTCACGAACTGCGTACGCCTATGAATTCGATCCTTGGATTTGCACAACTGCTGGAGATGGGTGAGCTGAACCAGAAACAGAAAAAAGGAGTGACACATATACTAAACAACGGGAAACATCTCCTCGACCTGATCAACGAAGTTCTCGACATAAGCGGGATTGAGGCAGGAAGACAGACCTTGCTAAAAGAACCCATCGCCTTGCCTCTCCTGATCAATGAAGTTATAGACAGCTTACAGGGTTTAGCAGGTAAGAAAATGGTATCCATTATTTTCGAAGGTTCATCCTCAGAAAAAGTCACTGTATTGGCCGACAGGGTCCGTTTGCGTCAAATCCTGATAAATCTAATCGGAAACGCCATCAAATACAATGTTGAAGGCGGGACGGTCTCCGTTCTCACGGAAATTGATGCGGGCAATGATAATTGCAACAGGCATGTGAAAATTAAAGTTACAGATACCGGAACCGGAATTAAAGCCGAAGATATTAGTAAGCTTTTCCAGCCATTTGAACGCATCGGAGCCGATAAAACAAATATTGAAGGAACCGGGCTGGGTCTGATGGTTGTGAAGCGACTGACCGAAGCCATGGGAGGGACAGTGGGGGTTGAGAGTACGCTTGGTAAAGGAAGTATCTTTTGGGTTGAACTACCCGCCGGCAAAGAATCCAACCAGGCAAGTGTAAAAATTATAGAATCGAAACACCCTGAATTTGAGCACAATGAATACTCATCATCCATTCTGTACGTGGAAGATAATCTTTCAAATATTGAACTCGTTAATGATATTCTATCAGAGCATCGTCCGGGAATAAATCTTTTTACAACCAGTTTGGGCTTTGAGGCAACTGACCTGGCCAGAAAACACCAGCCTGCACTAATCCTGCTTGATCTTGACCTGCCTGATATACAAGGAATTGAGGTTTTAGAACAATTATTGAATGATGTCAGCACAAAATCAATCCCGATAATAGTTGTCAGTGCCGATGCAATGCCACATCAGATAGAAAAACTGATTCATGCAGGGGCAAAAGACTACCTGACGAAGCCGCTGGATTTAATCAAGTTTTTACAAGTAATAGACATTTATACAAACGCAAAACTTTTTTAAATAATAATACCGATTAAACCATGGAAGAAACAGTTTTAAAAGAAGCCAGAATTCTTATTGTGGACGATAATGTTTCCAATATCGAAGTTCTATGTGACCTGCTCGAATTGGCAGGTTATTCAAATCTTCAGTCTACAACCGACTCTCGGGTCGTGGTTGATATAGTGCATTCATTTCATCCCGACCTTATCCTTCTTGATCTGATGATGCCACATTTAGATGGCTTTGAAGTCATGGATCAGCTAAAGGAGGTGATTCCTGTTGATTCCTTTCTGCCCATATTGGTGCTAACAGCTGACATTACCATTGAAGCCAGACATAGGGCGCTTACCGGAGGAGCAAAGGACTTTCTGTCGAAACCGTTTAATATGCACGAGGTACAAGCCCGCATAAAGAACCTTCTCGAAACCCGTTATCTTCATCTGTTGCTAAAAGATCAAAACCTTATACTTGAGGAGAAGGTCAGAGAGCGAACTTATGAACTGGAAAAAGCTTATCATAAAATTGAATTGGCAAACAGGGAACTCTCAATGTTGGATCAGGCAAAAAACGGATTTCTGAATTTGATTAGCCATGAACTCAGGACTCCCCTAAATGGAATCCTAGGTTTTACCGGGATTTTGAAAGATGTAGTCAACTCACCTGAAGTGCTTGAATACATTAACTATGTTGATTTATCTGCCAAAAGGCTGGAAAAGTTTACTTATCAGGCCTTGCTCATCACGGAATTACGAGTCGGCAAATTCATAACTAAATGTGAAAAACTTGATATAAATAATATAATGTCCCTTTCAAGTTTAGTATTACAGGAAAAACTTCAAAGTGAAGGTATTTCGATTCGGTTGCATAATAATTCAGGTAATAACTTCTTATATGGTGACCGTGAACTGATACAGCTCTGTTTTGATTGCCTGCTTGATAATTCGGTGAAATACTCACCCAGAGATAGTGAGGTGTCATTAATTGTTACTTCAGTGGATGATTCTATTTTGCTTGATTTTGTTGACCAGGGTTCAGGATTTAATCAGGATATTATTGAAGATCCATTCCGCCCATTTTCAAATACAGCTGAGCATTTAGATAAAAGCACCGGATTGAATCTTTTACTGATTAAATACATTATGGATGTTCATAATGGACAAATTGAAATTAACAATAATGAGAGTAAAGGAGCCATAGTTAGATTAACTTTTGTTGATCAAAATCAGGTTCTTGAAGCATAAAATACTTCCATATGAAACAAGAGAACATCTAAATTATTAAAAATCAAATAGCTATAACATGCGGTATATTTTATTGCCGAGATAGTGCGGTTTTCAGTGCTTCTGCAACTAATAAACTTTCGTGTAAATTGACAGTGAATTGCTTCGAAATCGGCAACAAAAACATACCGCCAAAACGTTGTGCCTAATTTGAAAAAATGAAAATCGTCCTAACAATTATATTGACCGTTTTGACTATCCAAATCTCATTTGGACAAGTCGCGACTATCCAAGACACTGACGGTTGGACAAACGTGAGAAAATCGCCTGACGGAAAATCAGAGATAATTCAAAGGGTTTATGAAAATGAAGTGTTTTGGTATGACTATGAAGAAGCCGACCAAGAACAAGAATGGATTTCAATTTACCTTCCGAAAAACGACTATAGCCTTGAAAAGAGCGAACCGAGCTACATAGTTGGATTCATTCATAAGTCGCGACTTCTTCCATTGGAAATACTTCAGGTATATACAGGTAATGACTTCACTTTTGAATATGAACTAAGTGACTTCGATTCCACCAATCGAATAATCGACAAACAAGACGGAAAATGGATCACGGCTATTGACGGCCGACCTGTATGGGGAACTGACGGCAATTTTCCGAAGACCCAAGTTGACGATATCAAAGTTTTAATTGTCGGAAAAGAAATTGAAATTCACGAAGTATTTTACTCTGACATTTACGAATGTGAAAATGTATTATCAATTTATCAAAACGGAGACTCATTTATTGTGTACCAGGCAAATAGTGACGGAGCAGGCTATTATCAATTGGTATGGGTGTTTGACAAAAATGGATTGAAACAAAGAATGATAGGGACCATATATTAAGTGAAAACTACACCGTACATATTTGCTCTACTTTTCATTGGGTTAGTTTTCTATTTGGGCTTCAACCACTTTGAGTTACCGTCATTTTTCCTTTTCGAAAAGACAGAAAAAATAAAAGGGACAGTTACGAATACAGAGTGGACTTATGGCGTAAAAGGATATCGACTTCAATTAGTGACTTATAAATTTGCAGCCAAAGACAGTATTTATACTGACAAATTCAAAGCAGGACAAAGAGAAGGACTTCAAAAAATCGGAGACAAAATTTTGATTGAATATTCAGTTGACAGACCAGAGAAAAACGAAGTAATTGGCTATTATAGAAACCAATCAGAACCAATAAAGACAATGAAATTAGAAGTGAAAAATGAAAAAAACTAGGCACAACAGCACCTACCCAAAAGTGGCGGTTCAGTGGTTAAATCAAGCTTTGTGCTTCTATCAAAGTTTGTGTTTGGTTGACAGTGAAGTGCTTCGAAATCGCCACCTTCGGGTAGCTGCGAACCGTTGGTGGCAATTATAACAGACGACATGAAACAGATAGCAATTTGCATATTAATACTCGCTTTGTTTTCCTGTTCCAATCAAGCGAACAAAAAACAAAATGACGAACAGACTTCTACAGAAACCACTGAAATAATAAGCTCTAAAATACCACGTGGGAATTGGTATTACTCTGCATATATAGACTCGACAATTTTTCACAAGTCAGTTTTCAAATATTCGTACACATGTGCAAGTTTTGCCTACCAAATAACTTTCGACACAAATAAGCCTGACAGCATTCATTTTATCGGCTATCATGAGCAGACAATTTTGCCGTTAATCAAAAAGGATGAAAAAACATATTGGGCAGGTGATGAGATTCAACATTGGGAGTTAAAATTTAGTGACGACTTTTCCAAATTGACTTTTAAAGAATATATGGACCCAACGTATGCTCATAAAGCAGACCCAAGAACTTACCATTTCAGCTTGACAGAAAATAAGATATTAAGCCCCAGCAAGCATTTTGTTTCAAATATTTTGAAAGGTGTTTATAAAAATGACACGTTACAAATTGAGTTGACAGCTAACCTAATAAAGAAAGACGACTTTACTGACTTTTACGATTTAAAGGGAGTTAATGGATTTCAGACTTATTCAATTGCAGTTGATTTTTGGGAAATGATTCCGCAAATGGACTTGATTTATTTTTACGACAAAAACGGAGATGCTATCTACTACAATTGGACTTTTGATAATGACGACCTAGTATTAAGAAATGTTGAAGAAATATATGAAGATGGAGACTTTGCAGGTGGAAAACCAACAGATGTTGCATTCAGACTAAAAAGAGTGACAAAATGATAAGAATAACTGCCACCAACAGCCGTTTGCCGCAATGGGGGCTGACGTGGTTAAATCAAGTGCAGTGCTTCTATCAAAGTTTGTGCTTGGTTGACAGTTTTGTGCTCCGAAATCCCCCACTGCGGCAAGCGGCAAAACGTTGGCAAACATTAAAAAAATAACAATATATGAAACGGAAGACACTTCTTTTTGCAATAATGATAGCCGGAATATATTCTTGTGCATCCTTAGGCAGTAAGACACTTTATCTTGATGAGAATACTAAACTGATAGAAAATACGAAAATAATAGTGTCTCAACCGACATTGATAAGCGTTAATCAGGCGGAAAATGAAGTTCAAGAAATATTGACACTTGTTGCCCAGCAGGAATTAAAAGATTTCAACTTCATAATTGAAAAATCTGAGGACAAACTTCCAGAATTTAACATCATCGAGAATGAAATGAAAAATGCAGTTGCACATGATATAAATGCTGACTACGTTTTGACTGCAAAAATTGAATTACTAAAAGTAATGAATCAAACAAGGGATTGCAAAGTTGAGTACAAACTTGTCTCCACCAAGACAGGCAAACTTGTATTTCATAGTAAGTTCAATACGACTTTCGGGGCAACTGTCGTTGTTGTTCCAGGAATTAAAGACTATCCTAATACTGATCAAATCATGTTAATTGGACTTTCATCAGGATTTCATCAATTTAAAAATAAACTTATGAAAGAATAACGTTTGCCAACACGCAATAAAAAACATAGGGCAGAAAGTACTAAATTTGAACGATATAACATTTAATAAACGGCTCGGTAACTTGATAGGTAGGAGCTTCGAAATGCCCTACGTTTCTTATTGCCAACCGTTGTGCCCAATATGAGAAAAACCCTACAAACTATGAAAAATAGATTAATAATATTTGGATTCTTGATTTCGTTGATGATGTCAAGTTGTATAGTTTATCATCCTATGACAACAGATATTCCGTTGATTAGCGAAAAAAACGATTTGAGAATTGATGCAGGTATTTCGATTGTTCCTTCTGCAAATGCGACCGTTTCATACGGACTGACTGATAAGATTGCAATTCAAGGATTTGGGAGTATTGGAGCAGATAATAGGTATTATTTTCAAGCAGCGACTGGATTATATAAGAATAAGGGAGACAACAAGATTTTTGAACTTTATGGCGGATTTGGCTATGGATATGGAAACGCTTACAAAGATGCGAATCCAGGAAATCTATTAGGTGATTATCAACTATATTTTGGACAAGCAAATTTCGGAAAAATTTCAAGTAATTCTTCAAACTTTGAGACTGGATTTGGAATAAAGGCCGGTTACCTTCATTCAAATCTAACAGACAAGAACTATTATGACTGGACTTCAGAAACGGGACCATTTAAGATTTATCATGACGAAAGTATTTTGTTTGAGCCAGTTGGATTTATACGATTTGGAGGACATAGATTAAGAATGAGTGTGAAACTTGGCGGAACTTTAATATATAAATTTACTAATACGGACAAAAATTTACCTTATAGCTATTTGAATCTTGGAATTGGATTAAACTACAGATTATGAATGCAATACTGGGCACAACACACAATATAGCCAATAAGGGTTTCAGTGGTATGCGAAGGTTTGTAGCCCGCTTCAACTTTTCGTGTACCGTGATAGGAAATCGCCCGCAATCCCTTACTGGCCATATTGTCAAACGTTGGGGTGCATAATAAAAACCGAGAACCCATGAAAAATGAGACTAGAATAAAAGGAGACAAGAATATTGTTGTTCAAGGAATTAAGAATTCAAAAGTTGACATCCAGAATAGAAATAAGAATTTAGGAGATAGACAGATTTATACATGGATTGGGATAATTGTTGCAGTTTTGGGATTGATTGCTACTATAATAATTGGTTGGGATAACATTTTAAACTTCTTTGCAAAATGATTAATAAGGCTGAAATTGACGGAAATGGCAATGTTGTGATTCAGGATTCTGATAATTCTGAGATTACTATAAACATGAATAATCCAGAAGAAATACGAAAGTTTTTTATTGACTTTCAACAAAATCTAAGTTCATTACCAAAGACAATTTTAGAACTTATGGAAAACAAAAACACAAACGAAATTCAAATTGATTCAGGTGCAAACGTTTATTTGAGTTTAAATTTTCTAATAGCTCCTGGTGCTGTGACAGGAATCAGTTTTGGTGTAACAATCACTAACCTGACTAAAGAAAATAGATTTTTTAACGCTCCATTTTTTAAACTGTCTGTTCCATTCGAAGGGAATTTAGACACGTTTGCTATGACTGACACAATTAACAAAGTGCCATTTCCTAAGAAATTAGAATATGGTGAAGTTGTTAGCGAAGGATACCAAATAAGAGCAACATCAAGAGAGATTTACGACAAAGTAATTGCAATTGATAAAGATGCTACAATTCAAGTGATTACTTCAACGACTATTGGTGAGATTTACAAATCTAACGAATATAAGATTAGTCAATTATTAGACAATTTTAAATATGCAAGATGAAAAATTACGCACCCCAACATCATATATAAAATATTGGGGGTTAGGTGGTTACTCGAAACTTTCTGCCCCGCATCAGCTTTTGTAACGGCAGACAATGACGACGCCCGCAATCCCCAACATTTCATATATGTGACCGTTAGCAAAAATTATTGACGACATTGCAAAATCAAGAAACAAATCAATAAAAATTTAGAATATGAAAATTTCAATTAAAACTTTCGGCCTTATTCTCATAGTCATTATGTCATCAAGTTGTAATAGTAAAGGGCAACCTGATAATTTTGATTATGGACACGTAGAAAATGGGAACTATCAAAATGATTATTTTGACTTTAAGATTAAATTACCAATTGATTGGATTGTGCAATCAAAAGAACAAACTGAAAATCTTGCAAATACTGGAAAAAAATTGGTAGCGGGAGATGACGAAAATATGCAAGCAGTAATTAAAGCATCAGAGATAAATACGGCGAATTTATTAGCAGTATTCCAATATGAGTTAGGTTCTGCAGTTGAGTATAATCCAAATATCATGATTGTTGCTGAGAGTGTAAAAAATGCACCTGGGATAAAAAATGGAAGTGATTATTTATTTCAAGCCAGAAGAATGATTCAGCAAGGACAATTTAAATATGATTATTTATCAGAAAAATTTGACAAAGAAAAGATAAATGAGTCTGATTTTTATAAAATGGATGCTCGTTTGAACTACATGGGACTTGAAATTAAGCAGATTTATTATTCGACTGTTTTAAAAGGATTTAGTTTCAATGTAATAATATCATATATTTCAGATGAACAAAAGGAAATTCTTTTAGAATCAATAAATTCAATGATTTTCAAAAAATAACTTTTGCTAACACGCGGTCATAAAACATTGGGGGCGAAGTGGTTATTCGAGCCTCGGTTCTCGCATCAAAGTCCGTTGTACCTTGATAGTAAAGTAGCTCCGAACTCCCCAACGTTTCATACCGCCAACCGTTGGCAGCAATGCTTTGAACGACAGTGCTAACTTGAAACTGACCACATAAAATGAAAATAGTTAAAGTCAAACCTTTTGGAGTTTTCAAAGTGACAGACCAAGTGATTGATTCGGTTGAGAAAAATACTCATCCTGAAACTGACCCTCAGAAAACAATTAAAGATGTCATAAAAAATATTAAGCAAAGTGGTTCTGGACATTTTCTTGCAGTTGTCCCTGACAAGAAAGAACTTTTTACATTCATTCCAATAATTGAGAATGACCAATTTTTTGCATCACAATTCCCTGACCCAATTCAACTATATTTTTCGCTTGCGTTTGCTAACTATCAGTTTGCTAAAAAGACAAGACATAACATAACATTTCAGAAAGGTCAAGACAGAGTTTTAAATTTTGTAAATGGTTATTTATACAACTGGCACCTACAATACAAAATAAGCACAATAATATTTCTTCATTCAACTGTTGAAGCATTCATTAACTACTTAATGCCAGAAGAATTTGTTTACAAACAAGAATACGAAGGAGAAAAGTCCGACAAGTTTTTAAAACAAACAAAGGAGTATAATAAGGAACAAACAGAGCGATATATATTATTTAAAGAAAAGCTAAGTGGCGTTGTTCCACAACTTACCAAGATTGATTTTCAGAAATCACATCAAAAGGTTTACGACAAATTGCTCAACCTAAACTCATTGCGGAACGACATAATTCATTTGCGTTCAACAAAAACAAAAAACCAGCAACACTTTCATAAAGTGTTTGATGAATTGGTAAATATTAATCTCACTCCTTTTGTAAATGCTGTAAAAGAGTTTATCAATACAATTAAACCTGACTTCATAGAATTTCAAGAAACCAAAGCACCGAAGAATGAAGCAAAATTTGAATTTAACTTTGAAAGTCATGGAGCATTTCGGATAGACATTTCAATCTTCTTAAAGATTTTAGATGTTCCAACTAGTAAAGTTGTTTTAAATATACCTAAGAGTAACGACAAACATTTTCAATTCTGTATGAACTGGATAATGCAGAACTTGGACATCATGGCTAAAGAACAGTTGATTTATTTCCCTACTGTCCAGGACAAGCTAAAAGATAAAATTGTAATTGAGATAATTAAGACAGATAAAAAATTGGGAAGCTCACCTCAATGGGAACAATAACGACAAATTTCAGACTTTACGACTTCGGTCAAATAATAGCACATGCTGCCAACACGGGTTTTGCGTCAGGCGGGGTGAAGTGCAAACCTGATGTGCCAGGGGACTTTCCGCCCGAACGCAAAGCCCGAAACCGTTGGCAACTATGTTAAATCGCCAGATACTAACAATTTATGAGAACTATACTGATTTCCTTTGGACTGACTTTTTTGTTAATTAGCTGTAATCCGACACGACAGGAAGATACCGTGACAGATGACACAGTTGAGAAGAGTGAATTCGAAACAGAGAGTTCATTGGTTTATGACCCATCAGGAGCAATTTGGGAATACGACTATGACCAACAGATAGAAGAAATTAAGGTAACACAATTAAGACCAGTTGACAGAGACACATTAACAGGAGAGACCTTAGAGAAAATAATAAATAAGTCTTGGCCGAGAGTGCAGATCAAATTTATTCGAACTTCAAATGATACAGCGTTCATATCCATTCCAAACAGTGGAGTATTGACACAACAAATGGGTACAACGGGAGCAGAGAGTTTTATGATTTCAACAACATTTTACTTTACTGAATTAACTGGAATAAAACATTTATCATTTGACTTTGAAGAAGGAGATCATGCAATTCCGGGTGTTTACGAAAGAAATTCATGGGACAAGAAAAAAAACGAATAAAATGAAAGAAACACAGTTGCCAACATGCTATACCTGACAATTGCGGGTGCAGTGCAGGTTTCGGGGTTTCTGCATCGCGTTATCTTTCGTATCGGGGGATAGTTTAGCAGCCCGTAATCCGCAACTGCAGGTATAGCCGACCGTTATGCACAATATTGAGAAAAAATGAGAACACTGTTAACAACAATCTTACTTGTAATTTCTTTTCTGACTTTTAGCCAAAGTCAATACCAAATTGCCGACTCAACGAAAAAATGGAACACTGTTTATTATGGTTTCTGGTCATGAAGTATTGCACACTGTGGTGGCACCAAGTCAAATAAAATTGTAGGAGAAGTTATATTTAATGACAGCACATTTTTCAAGGTTTATGAAGCACAAGATTCGCTTCAACAAGACTGGGATCAAGTCGGTTACTTAAGAGAAGATACGATTAATAAAAAAATATACTTCTCAGCATGGGATCCAGAGGAAATAGGTCTAATTTACGATTTTGATTTAGCGGTAGGTGATAGTGTTGTAATTGATAATTATTATGCCGATTTTGAAGATGTACTGTTAATTTGTGACAGTGTTAATCCTGTTATCATCAATGGTATTTCAAGAAACCAATTCTACTTTTCGACTCCAGATATGTATGGTATTTCTGATATCTGGATTGAAGGAATAGGTAGCAAATATGGCTTACTTTATAGTGGTTTTGGTGGTGCTCCCACTGCTGGCGGTGGCATGGATTTACTTTGTTGTTCCAAAAATGACACCCTTTTATACTATGACACGATTTACAATTCCTGCTTTATCCAAGAGTTTTATCCGAAAATATCCTCTGAATATTATGACACCGCCTATTTAAATGAATCTTATGAATTTCAGTTGCAAATATCTGACACAAATAATGTTGACTCATTTGCTCTGATTGGAGATGTGATCCCAGAAGATTTTGAATTTGATGAAACAACAGGCATACTTACAGGTTTGCCTAGTACAACTGGTTTTTTCCCTTGCATTATTACGATTAAAAATTATGATATTGGATTTTTAACAGATATTCTCTACTCTGATATTACTGTTGTTTTGCCTACCACAATTGAAGACATACCAAAAGAACCTGAAATAAATATACATCCCAATCCATTCAGCAGAAGTTTTTCAATTTGTTATGACGGAAATCTCAAAGACTTTTATTATCTGGAAATATTCAATTGTGAAGGAAAATTGATGGATAAAAAAACGATATCAGATAAAACATACAAAGTAGATTGCAACAATTACAAAAATGGTATTTACCTATTGAAAATTACCGACTTAAATCAAAGAATTCACAAGATTGAAAAGATAATAAAAAAATAAAGTGCATAACATCGTATATAGTTTATTGCGGGTAAAGTGTAGTATATGAAAGACTTTGTATTAAAATAAATTTATCTTAAATTGAAAATTATTGCTATGAAAACCGCCACAAACCATATACACTACCGTTACCACCAATTATAAAGACAATACAGAGAATGATTAAAACGAGAAATATATTTGAATTTAAAAGCCTCTTTATTAAAGGATTGCTGATTTTCATAATCTTAAACTCGACAATAGGATGTCAACCTTTGAAAAATATGAGTTCAAATGATTATCTAATTGACAACCTACAAAAAAGCGATTTTGTAAAACTTAATGGGATTTATAAAAATTCTCAAGACACTGTATTTGGACAAATTGTACATATGCCATACCGGGGTATAAATGAGAATAATAGAAATTTATTAGACAGACTATTTATCTTTTTTCCTGACAAAGCATATGAAAATGATGTTACTGTTAAATTTGAATTTATTTCCAAGAGACAAGCAAATGTAAGTGCTTATCAAAATGGACAGATTTTCCTTTCCAAAAAAATTAGAGGAAAATTTAAGAATGGGTATTTTTATGTAAAACCGAAAGTTTTTTTAATTCCGTTTTTTCCTGTTTTCTATGTTCATAATTTTGAACGAGTGAGAATTGGAAAAGTTGAAAATGACATAGTTGTTGACCATACCATAAAAATGTGGGGATTTGCACTTTTTGCGGGAGGCTCTGACAGTGGACGTTCAACTTCAATTTACAAGACAGAAAAACAATAACATGGTGGTAACAAAGGCTATATGCAATAAGGGTTTCATTGGTAATTCAAGCCAACTGCCCCGCTTAAACTTCGGTATCGGTGGACAAAAAAGTAGCCCGCAATCCCTTACTGCACATAGCCTCAACCGTTAGCGAGCATAAAAACAGACAGCCGACATCATAGATAACGAATGAAAGATTTTAAGAAAATATTAAAGCACATATATTTCCCTATACTAATTGGGATTCTGTTGATAATTGGGATATATACTCTATTGAATTATTTCTTAATTATTCGCTACCATCTGATTGAACCTAAGGAAATGTTATTGAACTTCTTTATTCCTTTCGGTCTATCTGGACTTTTCGCATACCTATTTGTTAGACCTAAAATGAAGTTTTTGGCAATTCGGGATAATACTGGCGAATTCTTGACTTTTTTTAGTGCTATAATACTTGCTGTTCCTCTTATAATTTCACAGCATTACATTGATGTAAAAAATGGAAAATTAACTAAACTTGAAAGCACAATTGAAATTACAAAATTACCGGAAACGAAATATTATGAAGTTGATAAATATTTTGCATATAAAGGATTTGGAAGTTTTTGGACATCACGTCGAACATCTAACAAGCATGGGACAGAAATAACTGTAACTGCTTATTTTACCTGTCCAATGGTGGATACATTCGCATATTATAAGTCACCTCAAGATTTTAATATTTGGATTGGCAAAGAGTATAGCGAAAAATTTAGCAATCGCAAATGGGACATGGGTGAGCAGCCCGAAAAAATTCAAAAGTTTGTAGATAAATGTATTGAAGAATTTAAAGTTTTTGATTTCCATCCACAGAATTATTTTCAGCGCATCGGAAATTCAGATGATAAGGATAATTTTCTTTTTGCTATTGAGAGAGTCCCTTATGGAAAAGAGATTGCCAAAAATGCAATTATTTTAGTTCCTGAGAAAGGAAGTTATGAAACTAGGACAGGTCATAAATTTATATGGTTTATTTGCACCTTGATATTAGGTCAGATTGTGTTTTTTCTTTTAATTTTTAGGAGAGCAATAAAAACAACAGCTATTAGCAAATTTGAAAAACTTGATACGATTAAAAAGCTAAAGGAATCATTGGGTTTATTGATTTATTTGATTCCTACAAAAGAAAGATTAGTTACTTCAATAATATTAGATATTAACATTATCATTATACTTCTAATGATTATTTCAGGGGCTGATGCTGTATCACCCAGTTCAAGAGATTTATTAAACTGGGGAGCTAATTTTAAGCCACTTGTCCTTGAAGGAGAATGGTGGAGAGTATTTACATCCATTTTTATACATATTGGAATTTTTCATTTAATGTTTAATATTATTGGGTTTGCACTCGTGGGTTTTCAAATGGATAAAGAATTATCAGTTAAGGAGTATCTAATTTTTTATATTTTAACAGGAATCATTGCAAGTTTGACAAGTTTATTTTTCCATGATAAAACTATTAGTGCTGGAGCATCAGGAGCTATAATGGGTATGTATGGCCTAGGGATTTCAATGATAATATTAAAAATTGGTTCTGGAGATTCGAGAGCAATTTTTTCAATAGGACTTTTTGTAATTGTTGGTTCTACATTATTGATGGGATTAGTTACACCTTCGGATAATTCTGCTCACCTTGGCGGGTTAGTAAGTGGATTTGTAATTGGGTTGATATATTTTCCTTTCAAAAAATACCTAAATGAAACAGGATGAATGATTTACGCTCGCTAACACATGGTATAGTGCATGCGGGTTTCAGTGGTTTTCGAGTGTTTGTGGCTCGTAAAAAAGGTCGGTGTAAACTGATAGGAAATCGCCTCGTAATCCCGCACGACACCATTCCATCCAACGTTACCAGCCATAATATGAGACAGACACTATACATATTGACAGTTTCTATTCTTTTGACTTCTTGTGCGACAATTATGAACCCGTCGCATAAGAATGTTACTATTTACACAACTGAACCGAGCAAGATTATTTTAAACCGTGACACAATTAACACGATTGGCAACAAAGCAAATTTGAAGGTTGAGAGAAAAAAAGAACCGATAAAAATTACTGCTTCTACAGATAGTCTTACCAAAGAATTTGAAGTTGAGCCAAAGAACTCTTTTATGTATTGGAGCAATATTTTTTGCAATTGTGGTATTGGAATGCTTGTTGACAGAAAAAATTCCAAACGCTATTCGTACCCACAAAGAATTTATATAAACTCTACAGACACAATCAACAGGTATTACAGATATGGACAAGCAAACAACAAAGGAGAATTACACTTGCACATATCATTGCCTCACATAAACTCATTTAATCTGAATCCTGAAAATGAAGGAACTAAAACAAATACTGGATTTTGGGGCTTAACAGTAGGACTTGACTATTATCATTCGAAGAACCAATTCTTAAATGTTGGAATTTCAGGGGTGTCAGACTTTTTTGTTCCATTCCCAGCAGCAGTTGACATTAGTGGTGAATACGAATTGATGAGTTCAAGATATGCAAGTATCTCTAATAATCATAGACTTGGACGCTTTTCACTAGGATACGGACTATCCTACGCAAAAAACACTTGGGACTTTAGATATTATGACAGATTTGACCCACCGCCACCTACAAGAGACCCGGTTAAAAAAAGTAATAACGCATTAGGTTTAATTTTTCCAACCTATTTTCAGTTGGGAGAGCATTTTTATATCGGAGTTGTTTACAGGCCGACTTTTTACAGACCAAAAATGACAGACAAATTTTTATATGAACATTTAATAAGCATAGATTTTGCATGGAAAGTAAGACTGAAGAAATAATTACGGCTGGTAACATCGCATATAGCCAATGGCGGGTGAAGTGTGTATTCGAAGCTTTGTGGCCCGCGTCAGCATCCGTGTCGGTGGACAGAGATGTAGCCCGCAAACCGCCACTGGCCATATGCGTGACCGTTACCAGCAACCTTAAAGAACGACACAGTAAACAATGGCAACAGACGGAACTAAAATAATTGACGGAGATTTAGCAAGGGATACTTACGACCAAATTATGGACTTG
This sequence comes from Bacteroidales bacterium, assembly GCA_024710405.1. Lineage (GTDB taxonomy): Bacteria > Bacteroidota > Bacteroidia > Bacteroidales > F082 > UBA6192. Next base: position 97,330 of record JANJUV010000022.1, on the reverse strand, counting down.
TATGACAGTGACGCAAACATTGAAACCATAAGAAAAGAAGTTCCATTTGTTAAAGACGACTATGGACCAGACACCGACTTTTACCACGAAATATTTGTAACATCTTATGCCTTGGCTTTTTGGGAAATCGGAGAAATGACAGACGAAATTCTTAATGAAGTAAAACGAGTTATTGAATTAAAAGTTGGGGTTAAAGTTTGGACAGAAGAATGCGATGAAAATGAAGGCAAGAAAAGACAAAAAGAACTTGATAAGCTTTTAAAGAAAATTTCCGAACCAAATCAAAAAATCAGAAAACGAAAAAAATATAAGCAAATAAAGAACTTTTATTTTCAACCTGACGATGTGTTGACTTTTCAACTTTCTGACAAAAATTATTACGCTGTAATTTGTGCCAAAGTAACTCAACAGCGTGGACAATGCACTTATGACCTTGTGGCAACAACTTATAAAGGCAAAACAAAGCCGACAATAGATGATTTAAAAAATTGCTTTATAGCTGGTCGTAAAATCGGCTCAGGTTATGACATTAAAACGACTTTGTCACATCAACCAAATGTTGACGAAATTTGGCGTTATGCAAAGCAAGACAATTTTATTTTTGGACTACCATATCATTTGGTAACACACAGAGACATTATATCATTCAAAGACAAGTTTGAAATTGTTGGGAAACTCAAAATAAAAGAGAGTTTCAAAAAAGACGGTGGTTATGGTTACGAATCGTCATTTGACAGATTTGAAAGTATTTACAGTGACCTTGACAATCATATGAAAGTATTTGGAGAACAAAAATATCCAGTAACCTTACTATGTGAACTATGACGACAGAAAGAAAGGCAGCTGGTAACAGCGTATATAACTTATGGCGGGGAAAGTGTTAAATTCAAGCTTTAAGCATTTAAGTAAGTTTGGTGCAAGCCGACAAGAAAGTGCTTCGAAAACCGCCACAAGTCATATACGCGGAACGTTGTCGGTCATTGTAAAAAGACAAAAACACTACAGAAGTTATGAAATTAGAAGATTTTGGATACAACGACAAACTCCAAAAATTAAGTGTTGAGATTAATCTTGCAGACTTTGAGATTGGGAGGGTCATTGCAGAACATAAGGAAAGATATATTGTAAAAACCGAAAACGGTGAATATGAAGCCGAAATAACAGGGCATCTACGATTTTCAGCAAAAAGCCGTATAGATTTTCCTGCGGTTGGCGATTGGGTTGCATTGACAACATATGATGCTGAATTTTCGGTAATCCATAAAGTATTGCCTAGACTATCAATGATTACAAGACAAGCCGTTGGTCAATTTGGAGAGATACAAATAATTGCAACAAATATTGATTATGCATTTCTGATACAAGCCGTTGACAGGGACTTTAATATCAACAGACTTGAAAGATACCTGACAATTTGTTATTCATCAAAAGTAAAACCAATAATTGTGTTGACTAAAACCGATTTAATAAATGAACAAAAGATTGCTGAAATTACTGACACTATTAAACAACGAATAAAAGACATTGTGGTTTTCGCAATTAGTAACGAAACTCAGGAAGGATACGAAGCACTAAAAATGACTATTGAAAAAGGTAAAACCTATTGTTTGCTTGGTTCTTCAGGAGTGGGAAAGTCAACATTATTGAACAATCTCTCAGGGAAAGCTTTAATGAAAACGGATTCAATAAGCCAAAGTACAAATAAAGGAAGGCACATAACAAGTCATAGGGAATTGATTGTTCTTGAAAGTGGTGGCATTCTTATTGACAATCCGGGAATGAGAGAAGTAGGGATTACTGATGCTTCAAGCGGATTAGAAACTACCTTTGACAGGATTGTCCACCTTTCGCTAAATTGTAAATTTAAAGATTGTACACATACAAATGAAATCGGTTGTTCGGTAATTGAAGCAGTTGAAAAAGGGGATATAGACAAGAAATCCTATGAAAACTATCTGAAAATGGAGCGGGAAAAAGCACATTTTGATTCAACGATTGAAGAAAGACGAAGAAAAGATAAAGAGTTTGGAAAGCTGATTAAGAACTACAAAAAGGATTTGAAGAAAAATAAGTTTTGAACTTGAGATTAGAGACACAATTTAATTGAGAAACATAGATTTAACAACAAAAACCGAACCGATAACACCGGTTTTGCGTCAGGCGGGCTGACGTGCAAAATGGAGCTTTGTGCTTCTATTCAAGTGAAGTGCTGGTTGACAGTTTTGCGCTTCGAAACCCGCCCGAACGCAAAGCCCGAAAACGTTAGGCGGCACTGTAATAACGAAAAGACTAAGCATTTAAATAAAGTGACATATATGATTTTACGATTGATTCCTTTGATTATTATTTTATGTGTTAGTGTTAGTTGCAGAACTACTTCAAAGACTGCCCAAATGAAGGTAATTGGTGAAGACAACAGAGACGTGGTAGCTCTTTCGTATCTGATAAGAGAATATATGCGTCAAACTGACAACACTAACTTCTCACTTTCAGACATTTTAAAATACGATACATTAGGACGAGTCACAAATAATTTTTCAAAATTAGTGGTCGCTAATTGGCCAAACGTTTGGGCAAGTGGTTACGCTGTATATTTCAAATTCTCAGACAGTAGAAACAAAGATTTAGTTAAACTCACAGAGTCTGAAAGAATTCCGTGGAAGGTGAAAACGAAAGAGAATATTGGCAGGAATGACGAACAGCTTTCCGAAAAATTTGACGGAGAAATACATTTTTATTATCCTGAAAGATATTACCACATTGTAGAAATAATATTGAGAAAACCTGAGAACTAAAACATAATAAATGAATAAACAGCGACCGCTAACACCGGTTTTGCGTCAGGCGGGGTGACGTGCAAACTTGGAGCTTTGTGCTTCGTATCAAGTTCAGTGCTGGTAGACAGTTTTGTGCTTCGTAATCCGCCACTGCGCCAAGCGCCAAAGCGTTAGCGGTAATTTTAAGGAAAATGAGAATAGTACTACTTTTAAAATTTAGCATATTGACTTCTTTGTTTTTACAAGGTCAGATAAATAGTGAAACCACTTATTATTTTAACCAATTATTTCCAAAGAGTGGACTATTTATTAGACCAGATTCATTGCCCGATGGGATTTGGATTGCCTATTGCGAGACTAATCCAGAACAAATTGGATTGAAATTGCATTATAGAGATGGAAAAAGAAATGGAGAGACAATTTCATATTGGCCAAATGGGAATATTCAACAGAGAGGATTTTATCAAGATGGATGTTTAGTAGGACTAAATGAGAAGTGGTATGAAAATGGAGTAAAAGAATCAGAAAGTAAATGTGAGATTGAAAATATTAGATTGTTTTCTTCCAAATGTTCTATAATTAATTATTGGACACCTGATGATAAGCAACTTATCATAAATGGAACAGGTGTTTATCTTTCGTATTACGATAATGGTATATTACAAGTTCAAGGTACATACCTAAATGGAGAAAGAAATGGGAAATGGTTATGGTATTATCGCGATGGAAGTTTACAATCAGAATTTCATTATGTTGATGGTAAAAAAGAAGGAGAACATACATTTTACTTCATAAACGGACAAATTCGCACAAGAGGATTATATATTAATGATAAACAGGTAAATAAGTGGGAAGATTGGTATGAAAATGGAACAACAAGACAAGTTGAATTCCGCAATGAAGGTAAAATGGATGGAGAGGCTAGTTATTGGCATAGAAACGGTCAACTATATGCAACAGGAATCTATAGATTAGGGCAAAAAAACGGAACGTGGAAATATTGGGACGATGCAGGTAATTTAGAAACGGAAGAAATATATTCAGATGGAAAGCTTATTGAAACAAAAAACTACCGCTAACAGGCGTTTGGCTCAATGGCGGGTGAAGTGGTTAATTGAACATTCTACCTCGCATCAACTTTTGTGGTGTATTGACAGTTTTGTGCTCCGAAATCCGCCATTGCGCCAAGCGCCAAACCGAACGTCGGCAAGCAGAAGTTTCACAACTGGATAATGAAGTGAAACAAGGAACATTAATCAGAATAATAGAAATAAATTCAAATTGAATACTTATGAAATTCAGTAACGTAAGATTATTAGTCAAAGACTACATTCAATGTTTTAAATTTTACACAGAACAATTAGGATTAGAACCCATTTGGGGAGATGAAAACGGATGTTATGCTGCATTTAAAGTCGCAGACGGGATTGAAGGATTTGCGATTTTTTCTTCTGATTTAATGGCTTCGGCTATTGGAAATGATGAAAAAACACAACCGATTGGTTATAGGGAAAAATCAGTGGTTGTGTTTGAAGTATCAAATGTAGATGATACTTATCAAGCATTATTAGAAAAAGGAATTTGCTTTATTAATGAGCCAACTGGTATGCCTGACTGGGGAATGAGAGTTGTTCACTTAAGAGACCCGGAAGAAAATTTAATTGAGTTTTTTACACCTTTGGCTGCGCAATAATATGAATTGGGAGCCGTGGACAGGTTGTTATAAAATAAGTGATGGTTGCACTTACTGCTATTTCTATGGGCCTTTCTCAAAACGTTGCGGACAAAGCAACGTGCTTAAAACGGACGAGTTTGATAAACCGATAGCTAAAACGAGAAAAGGCACAGATAAAATTCAAAGCGGAAAGATTGTTGCTACTTGTTTCGCAAGCGATTTTTTTATTGCAGAAGCTGACGAATGGCGTACTGAAGCTTGGGCAATGATAAAGAAACGACCAGACCTTGACTTTTTGATATTAACTAAGCGCATTGACCGTTTTAATGTTTCTCTACCAAACGATTGGGGCGATGGATATGATAATGTGAATATAGGATGCACTATTGAAAATCAGGAATCGGCGGATTATCGACTGCCCTTGTTTCTGTCTTACCCAATTAAAAGGAGATTTATAGCAGCTGCACCACTTTTGGGCGCTATTGATATATTGGCTTATCTTGGCGGAATTAAGCATGTTACCGTAGGTGGTGAAACAGGACGAGAAGCTCGTATCTGTAATTATGATTGGGTTTTAGATATTCGAGAACAATGTGTTAAAGCAGGAATAACATTTTGGTTTAAAAACACAGGCTCGCTTTTTAAATATAACGGCACAGTTCAAAAAATCAATCCATTCAAGCAAAGTAGTATGGCAAAAGAAATTGGAATTAATATTTTAAACGGCGAAAAACTATTTTAATCATATAAAAAACAGAAAGAATTATAAAATAGAATGCCAGCCGATAACACCGCATCATACCCCATAGCCGTTTCGCAAGTATTTAGGCGTTTGTAGCCCGCGCAGGCGGCGGCAATTGTGGTTAGATTTGTAGCTCCGCAGATACGGCTACGGGGCATATGCGAAACGTTACTTGCAATGATTTGACGACACAGTAAACAATAATATAAAACTGACAAATAAATATGAAAGCGACAATTACATCAATTGAACTAAAAGGTCCTCTTAAGTTTTTTGCTTTATCAGCAAATGCGTTAAAAATTATAAGGCAACTTAAAGCGACTAGCTATAAAGACTTTAAAAAAAGGGGTGTGTGGACTACACATTATACAATGACTCTTTGGAATAATGAGAGTGAACTAAAAGATTTTGCTAAAAGTGGTGCACATTTAGATGCAATGAAAAAAAGCAAAGACATTGCAAAAGAAATAAGAACAATCACTATAGATACTGATACTCTACCATCCTGGGATGAAGCAAAAAAACTATTAGAAAATGGAAAAGTATTTAAATTTTAAAACTAAAGGGACCAAGAATTTTACAAATTAAAAATAAAGAATAAAGTATACACTGTTTGTTCTATAAAATATTAAACCCGTGTATTGACAGTTTAAATTGACAACTATGACTGAAAGAAATTCCACTGCAAACCCTTAGCCGTCAGTTTGGCGAAACGTGTGAGAATTCAATAAACTAAAATAACAATTTAACACAAAAAACATGAGACAAATTTTATTAATTCAGACCATTATACTAATTTGTACAAATGGCTTCACTCAAACATTAAATTTCACTTTAGCAAATCCACAGCCTAACATAATGGAAGCTTATGGCGGGACATTTGCAAGTGGTGATATAGATGGAGATGGCGATTTAGACTTGTTCATGACTGGATTGACTCCCCAAATATGGACAAAACTTTATAAAAACGATGGAACTGGAAATTTCACAGAGGTAACTCATAATTTTCCTCGTTCAGGAAATGGCCAAGCATTTTTTAAAGATTTAGATGGTGATGGAGATTTAGACTTGTTTTTCTCTGGACAGGATGAACTTGCCCAAAAATTTGCAAATATTTATAGAAATGATGGCACGGGTAATTTTACTCAAGTACCTAATAATTTACCTGTATTTATTAAAGGAGCTGCAATTGCAGACGTGGACAATGATGGTGACCAAGACTTGGTTATTACTACTTCTACTGTTGCAGGAATTTATCTTAATAATGGAAACGCGGTTTTCACGCCACAAGGAAACTCCGTTTTTACTCCAGTAGATGGAATTGTACAAATTATTGATATAGAAAACGATGGAGATCAAGATGTTATTATTTCTGGTTCAAATACCATTAAATTATATCAAAATAATGGTTCTGGTGTATATACTTTAAACACAAATACAACATTCCCGGCAATTACTGCTGAAGGTATTGAAGTGGCTGACACAGATAACGATGGAGATTTAGATTTACTTATCAATGGTAATACACAAAATTTATTATATATCAATAATGGAACAGGAGTTTTTACACAAATTGCTACTAATATTCAACAAACTTTTGCAGGGCAAAATGCCTTTGCTGATTTGGATAACGATGGAGACCAAGACTTACTAATAGTGGGCAGTCAAGCTGGTGGTTTGCCGAATATTTTCAATATTGTTTATAGAAATGACGGGAATAATACATTTGTCCAAACCCAAATTTTGGGTGGTGAATATATTGCAGATTGTATAATAGATGATTTTAATGGAGATGGACTAAAAGATATTATTATACAAGGATTTGTAGATAAAACAAATGTATATTGGAATTCTTCTACTGTTATAAGTATTTCTGAACAAATTGCAACAAATCAAAGTATAAATTTTTATCCAAATCCAGCAAAAGATTTTATTAATTTCAAATTAAATAATGAATCAGACGTAACGCTTTACAATACACTTGGTCAAAAACTTTTAACTAAACAAATTAATTCAAAGGATTACGTAATAGACATTTCTAATTTATCAAACGGAACTTACATTATTATATTAAATGAAAATGGAAATTTGAAAACTGCAAAATTCAGTAAACTTTAATGAAAACCGAACGGATAACATCACCTATCCGCAAGCAGGGGTTTTGTGCTTCGTAGGACAGGAAAGTGCTAAGTTTAAAGTTCAGTTTCCGCCAGAGGCGGTTTCAGTGGTAAGAATCCCTGAATGCGTATAGCTGAGAACCGTTGTGCCGAATTAAAACTGGTCTTCCGTTTAATTGGAGGTTTATATGACTACTAAATCTGACATGCTTATTGAACAAAAATTAAAAGAAATTAGATTGTTTTTTGAAAGTTATGCTGATCCAGCAATTGTTGCCAAATATTCCCGGTATTTTAAGGAAGGATATGTTGGATATGGCATAGATCAGAAAGTATTTGAAAACCAAAGAGATTTATGGTTCAGAGAATGGAACTCTTTTTCAATTGATGACTTCCTGAACTTGGGTGACCAGCTTATTCTATCTGGAAAATTTGAAGAGGTTTCTATTGCTACAGCATTTATTTCCCTTAAAAAGGAACACTACTCAATTGATGTGTTCAACCATATGAAAAAATGGCTGGAAAGTTACACAAATTGGGCAAGTACTGATGTTTTATGTATGTTGGTTCTTTCCTGTTTTATAAATAAAAAAATAGTTCAGCCTGAAAGTTTTATTGAATGGACAAATTCGCAATCAAAATGGACCAGACGTGCAGTTCCTGTTACTTTTTTTGAGGCGGTAAAAGCAGGAGAAGATCCGGCACAATATTTTACAATTATTGAATCTATTATGCTTGATGAGGAGGAGGATGTTCAGAAGGGACTTGGCACCTTTTTAAGAGAGTCCTGGAAGATACGCCCTGCAATTACAGAGGAATTTCTTCTAGAATGGAAAGATTCTTGTGGAAGGAAAATAATTCAATATGCAACAGAAAAAATGGATAAGGAACATCGAAAAAAATTCAGAAGAGACAAGTAACGTCGCACAACAGCGGTTACACAAAATGCCTGCCGCAGACGCAACACAGGCACTTCGCCAAGTCGCACAACGTTCTGTGTCATAAAAAAAGTAAAAAACTATGAATAAAGAAAGAATATCATTTTTTGGAGTAAAATCATTAATTATTACATCTCTTTCCGTTCTGGTCTTTTCATCTACCGGACAAGAAAATTGGAACAAAACAAGGGGTGATTTATTACAAGTGCATGCAGATGCAACTCAAAGTTTGTTTTTTGGAAATAATCCAACTGATGAGCAGATAAGCGAAGTTGTAAGAATGATGTTTCAGGATAGCAAAGGAAATATTTGGTTTGGAGCGCAGAGTGGGGCTTTTAAACTTTCCAATAACACTTTGAGTAAAATTGATAGTATAAAAAGTGAAACAGGAGGACGTGTTACAATACACGATATTACAGAAGGTAAGGATGGAAAAATTTGGTTCGGGCATACCGATGGTCTCAGTAGTTATGATGGAGAAATAGTGAAGAATTATTATGAATCAGATGGATTATTGAATAATGATGTTTGGAATATTGAATCGGATGCCAATGGTACTATTTGGATTGGGACAATAGGAGGTTTATGCAAATTTAATGGAGATGAATTTACAAACTTCGAATTACCTGAAGGAATTCGTGACACAACACTTGGTGTTTCAAGCACTAAGATGGTGCATTGCATTATGGAGGACAGTAAAGGAAATATCTGGTTTTGTACCAATGCAGGACTTTTTAGATTAAAAGACAACATTCTTCATAATGCCTCTGAAAAATTTGGAATTAAAACCAACTTTATAAACGAAATCATTGAAAGCGAAAAAGGAGGTTACTGGATTTCAACTAAAGAGGCATTATACAAATTGTCAGGAAATCAGTTAGAAAATATTACAGAACAAGTATCGGAAATCGGCAAAGGGATAGGGAGTATTGCAGAAGACAAAAATGGTAAGTTATACTTTGTTTTCAATCAGCATTATCTGCTTATCTATGATGGCAAAGAGATAATCGAATTCGAAAAGACCGAAGATAATAAGGGACCTGTAGTTTATCAAATCTACAGAGACCAAAATGATAGACTATGGTTTTTAGGCTTTGGCGGTGCATACCGATTGGAAAACGGCAAATTTCTGAACATTACAAAGAATGGACCTTGGTAAAAAATACGAACGCAGAACAGTGTATATGCGATAATGCTCCCTAAACGGTCGCGCTACGCATATGCTAACCATTGAACTAAGCTGCCCCCATGCGGAGGCGGCAATTTGATGGTAATTTTGAGGTGCCAAACTTAGAATCTACCATCATGGAAAAGAAAAACTTATCAATTTCTTATTTGCTTGAGCGTGAGTTACGCGTTTGCAACCACAGTCCCCGAGCGATTCACACTTATATTGAACTTGTTCAAAGAACAGAGACCTGTTTAGGGGTATCCTAAATAACAGATGGATAATCCTAAGAAACTGACTTGTCGCTATATTTGCAGGCAATCGGCAGATAAAATGCTTCACGTTGTCAGGCTTCATCCAAAAAAATGACCTCCGAAACATGAATAATTGTACCATAATTTGTATTTTTGGGACAAATTAAACGAATATGGGACAAAATGCACCACATTATCATTTGGAGAAACTTCCCTGAAGGTCCCGATGATACGGGCGTGATAATTTCCTACAATACACAGTCTCCCAATATAGCCCCCGGGACTAACATCGTGGTTGGAAATAATATTGGTCTGGTGATAAATCCGATAAACTGGAAAAGGGACGAGACATTGGCTACGGCCAGCGAAAGTCTGGGTTCCTATATGCCAGTTAACAATACACAAGACTATGAACAGGTGCTCAATTTTGCAGATGCCCGGATTGATTTAGCACAAGGGGTTTTAATTTGCAGCAGTGTGAATGACAGCGCTATTTATCAATCATACGGTGGTATGTTAGGTATTTACCATGGCTTCGATTTCCCTTTTTATTACTTTAATCTGAGGGAAAATGCTGAAAACAGAACAAATAAATTCTTAGAGAAGTAAATTACCTCGGTTAACCTTTTGTATGAGTAATGGCAGGGAAAGTGCCGCGCAATATGCCACTAATCATACAATCAAACGATGGCAGGTATTGTAATGAGACACATAATAACTATAATGACCATTCTTTTTTTGATTTTGACAATCAGTTCATACGGACAGGTTGAAAAGAGAAAGAACTATTTCCCGATCTGGACATATCACCAGAAGAATATTAACATTCACGGAGTATCGGTCGGAATAGGTACTGTTAAAGCAGCGCCAAGATTTACAAATACAAACGGTATTAAAGTTGAAATAATTGGGGCAGGCATTGCCATACCATTAATTCCGCAAAGCCCGGTTGCTCAGGATGAAAGTGAATTTATAAAATTGTCTGAAGAACCCATTTCGGAAGTGATTAACGGTTTGAGCATTTCTGCATCCGGGACAGTTTGTGACTGTATAACAAATGGATTTAATATAGGACTGATTGGAAATATCAATTTTCAGGTTAACGGTATATCGACCTCGTTTCTGGGGAACTTTTCTCAAAAACATAACGGAATTATGATAGCGCTATTGAATGAGGCCTATTATGTTAAAGGAGTTCAGGCGGGACTATTCAACAGATCAATGAAACTCAAAGGAATTCAAATCGGATTGTGGAATATAAACCAGAAACGAAAATTGCCTTTGATAAATTGGAGTTTTAAACAAGACACTGAGTAGCGGATGACAGAATATCATCTGCTCATTCGCTCTGTTATAAATTGCCGATTAGATAGCGTATTCACAAATGGTAAATCGCTTCAGATTTTGTATCGATATGACAGTTTTGTGCTCCGAAATCCCCCACTGCGGCAAGCGGCAAAACGTTAACGCCCAGCATAAAAACAGACGTCCGCACAACTTAATGAGCAATTATGGAATTTATTGTTTATTTTGTTGTGCTTTATGTATCTTTGCAAAAATAGCACATTAAAGAAATGAATAAACTTTACCAGAAATTTGAGACGCTTTTACAGAATACGACTTCAGACTATAAGCGATATTTATATGATAAAGTTGCATGGAACAGTCGGATGATTGGGATAGTTGGAGCACGTGGAGTTGGTAAAACTACTATGATTCTACAATACATCAAAGAGAATTTAGACAGTAAAAAAGCCTTATACGTTTCAGCAGACGACATTTATTTTGGTGAAAACAACCTGTTTGATTTAGCTGATGACTTTTACAAAAATGCAGGTGAGTATCTGTTTATTGATGAAATTCATAAGTATTCAGACTGGTCGCGGGAATTGAAGAACATCTATGATTCGTTTCCTTCCTTAAAAATTATTTTCACCGGTTCTTCTGTGCTTGATATCCTTGCAGGGTCAGCAGATTTAAGCCGTCGTGCAATAATCTATAAATTACATGGACTCTCATTTCGCGAATATTTAAAGTTGTTTCATAATTATGGCATAGAAGTATATTCGTTGGAGCAAATAGTTAATAACGAAGTCAAGCTAAGTGACATTATGCATCCTTTGCCGCTGTTTAAAGACTATTTAAAACGAGGATATTATCCTTTTGGACTTGAAAATGAATTGGATTTACGTTTAGGCCAAATAATTGTGCAAACATTGGAAACAGATATTCCGCAATATGCAAATCTCAATGTCGGTACAAGCCGAAAATTAAAGCGTTTACTTTCGATTATAGCTGAAAGTGTACCTTTTAAGCCAAATTTCACAAAAATTTCTGAAATAATAGGCGTAAGCCGGAATTCCTTAGACGACTATTTTTCATATATGGAGAAAGCTGGGCTTATTGGTCAGTTGCGTCATGAAACAAGCGGTATTCGTGGATTAGGAAAAGTTGATAAAGTTTATCTGGATAATACTAATATCATTTTTAATTTGGTTGGAGAAAATTCAAATATTGGAAACATCCGGGAAACCTTCTTTTTCAATCAAATGCGACTAAATAATGAAGTTATTTCATCTGCCAAAGCTGATTTCATAATTGATAATTATACGTTTGAGATTGGCGGAAAGAATAAACAGCAATCCCAAATTGATCATGACGGAAAATCATTTTTGGTGAAAGATGATATAGAATTTGGGTATCGAAACGTAATACCATTATGGGCTTTTGGAATGAATTACTAAATATGAAAGATATATAATGCCGGGTGTTAGCATCAGGTATAAAACATTGGTGTCTATGTGGTTGCGTGATGCATTTTGCCCGCATCAGCTTTTGCAACGTCAGACAGGGACGAAGCCCGCAATCCCCAACGTTTCATACATGTGACCGTTGTACGCAATCCTCCTTATACCACGAACATTGACTTCTCAGGCAAACGTAAAGAGGTATTGAACGCATTAAATAAAGAAAAAGTAATGACAAAGACATTCTTCTCAGCAACGTTTGTGTGGCTTTTCTGCATAGGAGTAAATACTGCTAAAGCTCAGGCTTTAATAGATTTTGAAACAGGTGCTGTTTCTACAGGCTATAATGATGTGCGCATTCCGGGCAATAACGGAACCTTGTTTTCATTAAAAAACGATTTAGTATCCAAAACCGGATTGTTTTACCGGATCAGATTGAACTACACTGTTGGCTCCCGGCATACATTTTCATTGTTGTATGCCCCTCTTGAAACCCGATCGAAGGGCCGTGTGCCGTTTGATATTATATTTCAGACAGTTGATTTTAAAGCCAATACGGATGTAACAGGCGACTATAAATTTAACTCTTACAGGTTGACCTACCGTTATGATTTAGTGAAAAGACCGCGGATTGAGTTTGGGTTAGGCTTTACCGCTAAAATCAGGGATGCACGGATAGCGCTCTCTTCAGGGGATTTAACTGAGGAGAAAGTTAATGTAGGATTTGTCCCCATCATTAACTTCAGGCTGTTGTGGAACATTGATGACACTTTCGGACTTTTATTTGAAGGTGATGCGCTTGCGGCACCACAGGGTAGAGCAGAGGATGTTCAGCTGGCTGCTACCTATACATTGACAGAAAGATTTACCATCCGCGCCGGATACCGTATTCTTGAAGGTGGTGCTGACAATGATGCTGTGTACACCTTTTCGCTGTTTCATTATGCAGCTGTTGGCCTGACATATAGTTTCGGAAACAGTATACATTAAAAGTGATGGCACATGAGTAAAAAGAATATTGCCAAGTTAATCATATCCATTGCTTTGCCTTTGGTTTTGGGTTCAGTTGCAGGCATGTTTACATCACAGTCGGTCCCCGACTGGTATGCTGCATTAAACAAACCGGCATTCAACCCTCCCGGCTGGATATTCGGGCCTGTGTGGACATTACTTTACCTGCTGATGGGCATTTCCTTTTTTATGGTATGGAAGCAGGAGAAAGACAAATTGCGCAATCTGGCCATTTTGATTTATTCGGTTCAATTGCTGCTTAATTTTGCCTGGAGCTTTATCTTTTTCTATTTCAAATTGATTGGACTTGCATTGGTTGAAATTGTTTTGTTATGGTGTGCAATTATCCTGATGCTGGTTTTGTTTAAAAAGGTTAAGCCAATAGCTGCTTACATCAACATACCTTATCTGTTGTGGGTTTCATTTGCAGCAATACTCAATGCAGCTTATTACATTCTTAACTGATGCCGATAACTGTGGTTATTGGCCCGGGTACCGGGAGAGCCGGCAGTATGGTTACCATTACATTCAGAGGCCGACCCAATACTTTTTTATCGGGGAGCCGACAGCCTGCGGTTACACGACTTCGAAAGGTTAATTTCAGTGTACACAAGTCGGACCTTAGTTTTGCAACAAATTATGTGGCCGACAGAAACAGTATGATTAAAAAAACTGTGGTATATTTTTATGTGTACGATCCATACTGAAGACAATATTGACACCTAGCTGCATGATAAAAATTAAAATCAATTGTCAGATGGAAAGGACAAGCAAGACAATAAAAGAGGGATTGCAAAAAGAAATCCGGGTAGCGGGCAGTGAATCTGCTTTAATGCTGGCAGAATAATGAACAGGCTCATGCTGAGCACAAAGAGCTAACGTTGAAATGAGATGCCAAGTCCATATTCAACCCAGTCAGCCGCTCCGCCATCAAGGGTTTTGAGACCTACCTGGGCAAAAATGTTTTTGTTTATATGGTATCGTAAGGCGGGGCGCATGTAGAAGACACCTTTACCTCTGTTATCAGTCAGGTAGAAGCCAAGTTGTGCTTTCATGTCAAATCGCCAGAAACTGAAACTATATCCCGGATGAATACCTGCAAGGTATTGTTTACTTCTTTCAGGATAATCCACAATCAAACTGCCGTCATACATCAGGTCAATACCAAGGCTGTAACTATGTTTAACCGATCTTTTATAGGCGTATTCAAGTGTAATGGTCGAATTGAAGAATCTGTCGTCACGATTATTCAACTGTGTCGTGCCGATGGCTGCATAAACGCTGTAAAGATGCCTCCTGACCAGAGTGTCTTTCAAAACAGGCAGCCCCTGAGGCCTTGAAGGAAGAATCGTTTTCGGCACAAAGCTGTTGTCAATTTTGTTTTGGTTACGGTTGAAATGATATCTGAGCCCCACATTAAAACCGGCCATATTCAGGCCATAATTTGGAGTAAATGTCCGGCCATTGCTAAAGTGTGAAAGGTCGAAACCGTAGGTAAAGTCAACTTCCCGGTTTACCCACAGCACCCCACCCAGATTGAGGTCGAAATATACACCGGCGCGAGAGCCAATGGCATCATTCAAAGGGTTAGTTTCCGGGTCGTGTGGTTTTAAATCGTAGGTGATGCCTAAAGAAGGTTCAATCACGAAAACATGTTTATCGGGTTTGCCGATAGGAAAAGAAACAAAGCCAAATATGGCATTAGGGGAGCCCAATAGATCAGGATTGCCCAGGGCTCCAGAATATACACCAAATCCGTAAGTGGGATTATTATAATAATGAGTCCATTTCTCGTTTTTAGGAACAGCCCAACCCAGCCTTATTTCAACAGCCCCATAACCATTGTCGAGAGCGTCATTTAAGCTCTTCCCTGAATAGATGTGAAAACCGGAATGAAGTTTCAACTCAAGGGAACGGAATTTATCATTCATTTCCTGTGCTTTCATTTTTAATGTTGCCATTATGCAGAGAATAAAAATCAAAGCAATTACATTTTGACTAAATGAAAACCTTATCATGTACTTTTGTCCTTAGATTTGCGCAAAAATAAAAACATAATGTTTGTTTTTATTAAGAGTTTTGTTTTTTATTTGTATATTATGCGTATATCATTGTTATCCTTGCATTTATTGATAGTTTTTCACACTGTACATTCACAGTCAGGAAGCGGCAGTTTGGCCCGGCAGAAGGACATAGGCGATATATTTGTTCCGGCTTCTGATGATGTTTCCGGCACACTTCAGATCCGTAAGTTGTATATTCCGGTACTGCCGATTATCGGATATGCACCTGCCAATGGATTTGTGGTTGGCGTGGGATTGGCTCCGGCTATATTGCTTGATAGTATTCAACACACACATCTGTCAACCCTGCAGACTAACCTTCAGTTTACTTCCCGGAATCAAAAAAACATTCATTTAAGGCATAATATTTACACCAGTAGAGACAGGTTTATATTTCAGGGCGATTGGAGGCTGTTGTTTTTCTCGCAGCCAACCTATGGACTTGGGATCTATGATTATCCACCGGTTTTTTCCTTGCTGGGGCTATCTGCTGATGACAACAATGGAGCACAGCCCATGCGGTTTAATTATCTCAGGGTTTATGAAACCATTCTCCGAAAGGTCACCAAACGGTTTTACCTCGGAGCGGGTATTGCTTTGGATTATCATTGGAACATCAGAGACGAAATGCTGCAACTGGACAGCGCTACTGCTTTCATCACTTCTCATTATGCTTATAGTGAGCTAGAGAACTATTCTGCTCAAAAATATTCGGCCAACGGTATATTGTTGCGGGCTGTATATGATACCAGGGATAATTCTGTACATGCTTATTCTGGTGCTTATCTGGATATGGCATACAGGCGCAACACTCTTTGGCTTGGGAGTGACCAAAGCAGTTCCCTGCTATATCTTGAGGCCCGCAAGTATTTTACTGTTGTTTCCGACAAGCAGCAGTTAGCCTTTTGGTTTATTGGAAATTTTATTCTGGAGGGCAATTTGCCTTATCTGGCACTTCCATCAATAGGTTGGGACACATATAACCGAAGCGGAAGAGGATTTGTGCAGGGCAGGTTTAGAGGACGAAATATGGTTTACGGGGAGGCTGAATGGAGGTTTTCTCTTTCAGAATCAGGATTGCTCGGGGGGGTAGTTTACCTCAACACCACGTCAACTGACAATAAGTTTACAGATCAATCATTGGGCGATCGTTTTGCCATTGGATATGGAACTGGCCTCAGGATCAAAATGACAAAGGAAACACGTACCAATATTTGCATAGACCTTGGAGCAGGAAGTGACGGTTCAACAGGTATCTGGTTTGGTCTTTCAGAGACATTTTAGCATTCATTAAGCGAAGGGAATAGACTATTTGTTAGTTTTGAGGTTCATTTAGTGTTGAAGAAAAGAAGCCCTGTTCAATCTATTGAAATAAAAGATGGAGAAAAAAGGAGAAAGGTCGAGACAGTGGATCATTGACAACAGTGTTAAGGTATTTAACAAACATGGTATTGACATTACGCTGAACCAGCTGGCTAAGCTTTTAAAGATAAGCAGAGGCAGAATCAGTCATTTTTTTGCAACACGAGATTCCATTTTTGTTGCTATTGGTGAAGTTTACCAGTTAAAGGTGTTGCAGATCGTAACAAACTTCTCTAAAGAGAAACAAGAAATTCGCTTCGAGGATTTGCAGGTGCTGTTTGAGAGGATAATGGATAATCAGTACAAATATCGTTGTGCAGTTTTATATATATCCGGTGTCGGTAGCAGCAAGAATGAGATGAGTAAGCATCTCGGCAATTCTTACAAAAATGATAAATTAAGAATACGACAAATGGTTGAGGTCATGGTTCAGAATAACAGCCTGAGTCCAACAATCTTATCTGAAGCTAATTATCCTGTTTTTGAGTTTCAGCTCGTAAATCTGTTTACCACGTGGGTTATCAGCAAAGTAGTGTATTTCCCTGATCAGTCTTATTCGTCAATGAAGCCATTCTTTTTACAGGGAATCTTAAGGCTGTTTGATCCCTATCTGATCAAGTAATCTGACTCGGCAGAAGACTTCATATTTGTTCCTGATTTAATGAAAAAAACAAACAAAATGTTTGTTAATTTGTTTACATTATTACTTTTGCCAATCAGGATTTCACAAAATTATGTTCTGAAAGTATAGTTTCAACTTAAATCAACACAATATGAGAGTTTTATTGCCAGCTTTGTCTGTTTGTTTTGTGCTTCTGTATGGGTGTTCTGGTAAGCAGCAAACACCTCAGCAAGTAAAAAGGCCTGTTAAAATTGCCAAAGTAGAAGCTGTTTCGGCTTTGTCGAAAACCTATTCCGGTTTAGTGACAGCAGACCAGTACAGTAATCTCACTTTTAAGGTAGGCGGAACCATTAACGCAATGCATGTTTCAGAAGGAAGAAACATGAAGAAAGGTGAGGTTATTGCCGAATTGGACATACGCGATTTTGCGTTGCAGCTTGAAGCTGCCCGTGTTGCTTACATGACCTCAAAGTCGATACTGGAGCGTAATGAACGGTTGCTGGAAAAGAAGGCAATCTCGATGCAGGAGTTTGAAATAGCCAAAGCCGAGTTTACTAATTCAAAAGCAAAGTTTGAGAACGCAAAGAATATGCTTTCAGATACACGTCTTACTGCTCCTTTTTCTGGTTTCATTGAAAAGAAATTTGTGGAGAACTATCAAAAAGTTCAGGCAGGAGAGCCTGTAGTTAAGTTAGTAAATCCTGAACTGATAAATGTTCGTTTTACCTTGCCCGAAACCGGAGTTGATCAAATCAGAAACGAGAACACAATTGAGGTAGCTTTTGAAGCCGTCAAAGGCAAAAAGTTTAATGCGAGAATTAAGGAGGTTGTTGGTGCTTCTCCGGATGGATCCGGTATTCCGGTAACTCTGGTTATTGATGATGAAAAATTTGAGGAACACAAAAATCTTGTTTCAGCCGGATTTTCCTGTTCTGTTACAATCACGAGGCCGGGAAAAGCAGGTGAAAAGCCTGTTCTTGTTATTCCGGTAGCTTCAATGTTTGGAAACATACAAGCCGAAGGACAGTCGGTATGGCTTTTTGATAAAGGGACAGGAACCATTGTCAGGCGAAACGTAGAAGTGGGTCAGTTGGTAAGCAACGACAAGGTAGAAGTGCTTGCCGGATTGGCAGAAGGTGATTTAATTGTTGCTGCTGGCGTAAACAATATCTATGAAGGACAACCGGTAACCATACTTGAAAACTAAATAAAAAGCAAACACATGAATATACCGAGTTATTCCCTTCAAAACCCGAAGGTTATTTACTTTCTGCTGACAATATTACTCATTGGCGGTATTATTTCATTTGGCTCGCTTGAAAAAAAAGAGGATGCACCATTTGTAATTAAGCAGGTTAGTGTTGTTACTTCTTATCCCGGTGCTACACCACTGGAGGTAGAACAGCTTGTCACAGAGCCTATTGAGCGTACTATTCAATCCATGCGTAGGATTCGGAAGATAAAATCAGAATCGTCGTTTGGTCTTTCAAAAATTGATGTAGAGCTCTTAGCCACTACCCCGCCGGATGAAATACCGCAAATGTGGGATGAGCTTCGGCGCAAGGTGCTGGATGTTCAGCATACGCTACCGGCCGGTGTTTCGCCTATCAATGTAGCTGATGATTTTGGAGATGTTTTTGGAATATACTATGCAATAACGGCAGACAACGGATTCGGTTATGATGAACTGCGTAAGTGGGCTAATTTCCTGAAAACGGAATTAGTAACTATTGAAGGAGTGCAGAAAATATCACTTATGGGCGAGCAGAAGGAAGTGGTTAATGTTTTCATTTCAGCAGAGAAACTGGCCAATCTTGCCGTCGACCTCAACACTATTGCTCAAACACTAAAAACCCAGAATGTATTGGTGGGTACAGGCGAAAAAATTGCCGGAGATTTACAGATTAAAGTAATCGCAGATGGAACATATAAAGACCTGGATGATATCCGGAATTTGTTGATGACATCCAAAACAGGGCAGCAAGTGAGGTTTGGAGATTTTGCACGTGTTGAGAAAGGATATCAGGAACCGCCTGCAAATTTGATGCGCGTGAATGGTAAAAGGGCAATTGGTTTTGGCGTTTCAACGGCCAAAGGCGAAGATGTGGCGCTCACGGGCGAACTTGTAAGAAAAGAATTATTGTTGTTGCAATCTCAGATACCGCTTGGCATTGAGGTGGTTTCGTTGTATCCCGAAGATGTAATTGCCTCAGAGGCAAATATGGGCTTCATAGTCAATTTGCTCGAATCGGTTGGAATCGTCGTTGTTATTATACTTTTTGCGATGGGTTGGCGTGCCGGAATTTTGATCGGAAGTTCTCTGGTGTTTTCCATAGGAGGTTCATTGCTGATCATGGAGCTTACCGGGACGGGATTGAACCGCACTTCGCTTGCAGGCTTTATAATTGCAATGGGAATGCTGGTAGACAACGCCATTGTAGTTACTGATAACGCACAAATTGGCATTAAGAAAGGGCTTAGCCGACGGAAAGCACTCATTGACGGGGCATCCATTCCGCAGTGGGGACTGTTCGGAGCTACGCTGATAGCCATCATTTCATTTCTGCCTCTATATCTGGCACCTTCATCGGTTGCCGAAATTGTGAAGCCTTTGTTTGTTGTTTTGGCAATTTCTCTCGGATTAAGCTGGGTTCTTGCATTAACCCAAACGACAACCTTTGGAAGCTTCATGTTAAAAGAAGCTGACGGAACCTCAGTCAAAGATCCTTACGATAAACCCTTTTATAACAAATTTGAACACCTTTTGACAAAATTGATAAAACATAAAGTTATTACAATAGTGATTGTGATAAGCTTGTTTGTTGGTTCATTGGTTGTTATGGGGCTGATGCCTACTAATTTTATCCCTAATCTGGATAAACCTTATTTCAGGGTCGATGTCTTTTTCCCTGAAGGGTACACTATCAGGAATGCCGAGAAAGAAGTTAAAAAGATTGAGCAATATCTTGTGGAACAATCCGATGTGAAACAAATTTCGGTTACCATCGGAGTATCACCGTTGCGTTATTATCTGGCATCGGCTTCTTTTGGGCCAAAACCTAACTATGCCAACTTTCTGATTGAACTGAACAGTGATGATTCGACCAAAATTTATGAAGAAAGGTTTGATCGCTATCTTCGCGAAAATTATCCCAATGCATGGGTGCGGTCAACACTGTTTAACCTGGCACCGGCTGTTGAAACCCCGATTGAGGTTGGATTTATAGGCGACAATATAGATACGCTTGAACATCTGACACAACAAGCTTTGTCGCTTATGCGTCAGATTGACGGTGTAACAGATGTTCGTCAGAGTTGGGGAAACAAAATCCCGGTTTGGATTCCTGAATATTCGCAGGAAAAAGGACAACGGCTTGGTATAACCCGACAGTCTATGGCATATTCTATCAAACTGGCAACTAATGGAATAGCTATGGGAGAATATCGTGAAGGTGATCTTTTCATGCCCATATTAATAAAAGATGAGAATATTGAGGAGTTTGACCTGTCAAATCTGATGACTTTGCCTGTATTCAATGCAAAAGGCAATACTGTAGCACTTGAACAGGTTACAGAATCCGCAGCAGTTTCCTACGATTACAGTGTAATTAAACGCTATAACCGCCAACGGGTAATGATGGCGCAATGCACTCCTGTGAGGGGAGAGAATACTGCCGCTATGGCTTCAAAAGTGTTTGAGGCAATGGAGCAGATTGAGGTGCCCGAAGGATACAAATTCAAAGTTTTTGGAGAGGCTGAAAGTTCAGCCGAATCCAATGCAGCACTGGCAGCCAATATGCCACTCACTTTTTTGCTAATGTTTCTAGTGCTGTTGTTTCTGTTTCGTGCCTATCGCAAGCCTGTAATGATTATGCTGATGGTACCGCTTATTTTCATTGGAGTCGTATTTGGACTCGTTGTTACCGGCAAATCTCTCGATTTCTTTGCCATCCTGGGTGTGCTTGGTTTGGTTGGTATGAATATTAAAAACGCTATTGTGCTTGTGGATCAGATTGGTATCGAGATCAACGAGGGCAGAAAGCCTCTTGACGCAATCATTCAGGCTACTAAATCACGTATTATTCCTGTTACTATGGCTTCGGGTACAACCATCCTTGGTATGTTGCCGCTACTTTTTGATGCCATGTTTGGCGGAATGGCTGCCAGTATTATGGGTGGATTGCTCGTTGCTACCTTGTTGACCATTTTTGTTCTTCCGGTTACCTATAGTTTGATGTATAGTATTTCTGTCACAAAATCCCAGCAATAATGAGACTTAGACTTTTTTTATTTATCAACATCTTTGTGTTTGGATTTTCGGTTCATGCGCAGGTTTTAATGCCGGAAGCATATTTACAGCAGGTATTCGGCTACAATCAGGATGTCAGAATATCGGTAGAAAATAGCAGAGCGGCTTCATGGGCTGTAAAATCTGTTCAGACATTCCGGTTGCCGCGCCTGAACATGGATGCGTCTGCACAATATCAGTTCGAACCGTCTGCTTTTGGTGCGCAGCAACTGAAAAATGAATCGTGGAATGCCAATTTAACGTTGCTTCAGAATATATACAGTGGCAGCAGTGTGCTCAATCAGCTTACCATCACCCGCCTGAGCCAAATCAGATTGTCTGTTGCCGAAGAGGCTACTAAAGAAAATGTGGCATACACTGCATTTATGCGCTACTGGAACACTTCAGCACATTTCGAAATGCAAACCGTATCAGAGCAATTCCTCGATTTGGTTAAGCAGTTGCATGCAGTAGTTGAAGACCGTTTCAACGATGGTTACATCGCGCGCACAGATTTACTGATGCTTGAAACCCGTATAGCAGAGGCTGAACTACAGCTTTCAAATGCCGAAAACGCATATCTCATTGCCAATCAGCAGCTAAATCAGTTTATCGGACTTAATGCTGATTCTGTGATGCAATTGCTCCCAATTGATTCTGAATTGCCACTTCCGGTTAGGAAAACAATAGATCAGGCACTTGAATCAAGGCCTGTATATCGTCTGGCAGATATTCAGACTCAAATTGCGGCCTATCAGACAAAGCTTGTCAAATCAGAATATCTGCCTCAGATCAATGTCGGTGTTCAGGAAAGCTGGGGGACATCTTTTTTAAACGTTGACAACTCCACAAGCTTTAACACCATTGCTTTTGCCAATCTTTACGTTCCTGTATTTAACTGGAATAACCGAAAATATGAAATAGAACAGGCAAGAGTAAATGAATTAATCAGCTCGTATGAAAAATCTAAAATCAAAGATCAGGTAAATCTTGAATACAATCATGCAGTTACAAATCTAAACGAAACAGCCAAACAGCTTCTCATTGTGAAAAACAGTCTGGGTATTGCACATGAAAATCTGGAGCTGAACACACTAAGCTATAATGAAGGCCGGTTGCCGATTATTGATGTGCTTTCGTCGCAGCTGACCTGGTTGCAGGCCTATACTAATTTGATTAACAGTAATCTTATGAATAAAATAGCCATGGTTGACTTCATGAAAGCTACCGGAATGTTAAGCGAATAATTGTTTTAAGGAAATTGACTGTTTCAAGGAAGTTCTTTTGAAACATTACAATGAGTATAGCTTTTACTGTGTACATTGAATGATGAAACTGTAAGTCAGTATGATGTGTTGCAATTTTTCGCAAACCATGTACTTTTTTCGCTACGGGAATCATGTCAACAATCGAAAAGAAAATAGACAAGAAGAATTAATTTGTTTATCGAACAAAACAACAAATGTCGCAGGAGTAGGTGCCGGAATGGGAAAATGTTCCTCTGAAATACTCGCTGCCTTCGGAGCTAAGGTTGTTGATGCAGACCTTAATCAGGAGGCGGCTGAATATGTGGGTTCCCCGACATACAAATATGGAGGCAACGCCATGGCTGCTGTTTGTATAGTAAATAAGGATGAAGATCTTGTGAACCTGGTGCATATCGCAGAGAAGAAATTTGGAAGCATTGAGATTTTGGTGAATAAGGCAGGAGGCGACGGTGTCCAAACTCTTGAATGTTATATATAGACAAGAATCTTCTTGGAGCAACTGTCAATGGTGTGATCAGTGTCGCCATTAACTGGGGTATAAATTATTTACATTCAGGAAATATGATGTACTTCCCGTTTAGGTTGATTGCATCAACAATGATGTTGTTACTGTGTTGGGAATGGGTGTGCATCTGGCCACTTCACTTCCCGTGTTATTGATACTGACTGCTTATTACACTGTATCAAAGGACCTTAGATCTTCAATTCGAAAAAGAATCTGCGTGATCCTCAAACATGGTTTTTGTAACTTTGTTGTAAACACATGATTATCGGATCTTTGGCAGTACTACTTGTGCTCCGTTGAAGTAAGCCTATTGTGGGGCAACATAATAGTAGGCCTGTTTGTTGCCGTAGTAGCTTACGTTGGGAATTACCTCACCAACACACCTTAAACAGTCGGGAACTATTTCTTTGAGCTGATTTCATGGTTTTATATAGCCAAAGAGTCATAAGAAAGTATTGCCGGTTAGCCTGAGCAACTATGCAGATTTAGTACTCAAGTGCATGATGGCATTACACTTTTAGCTTCGATTTAGTGTGCTACTTTGTACAGTTGCTGGTTCATATTGACATTGACCACTTTTCAGGTCTCCTCAGTCGGTCAAGTGATAGTATGGAGCACAGTAACGTAAACTTAAGCTGTGAAAATCGTTCAGATCCTCGAAAACAAAAAGCAGTACCTTGACTATTGTTGTTGGCAGATGAGCAGGAAAATATGATTGACAGGTATTTGCCTGAAGGGGATTTGTTTGCTTGAGATTATGATGGCTAGAAAAGTGTTCCCGTTGTATTTCCGACGCCGGTTGATTCGCAATAAAAAATGCGGCGGGATTTGTAAGCGAAGCAGGATTCAAAATGCTAAAGAGCAACCAGATAGTAGCAATAATTGTGTGAAGTAGAAAAATTGTATTTTTGGGGTATGGGTATCATTGATCAAAATTTGGAAAAAATTCATCAGTTATGCAAGCAGCATTATGTTTCGCAGCTATTTGTTTTTGGATCGGTTTTGACGGATAGATTTGACAATAATAGCGATGTTGACTTCCTGGTTGACTTCTCCGACATTGACCTGCGAGACTATGCCGACAATTATTTCAGCCTGAAACAAGCGCTTGAAGAGATATTCAAACGGCAGGTTGATTTATTGGAAAACAATGCTATCAGAAATCCTTATCTGCGACAGTCAATTAATTCTTCAAAACTACTACTGTATGAATCCTTAAATCAAAACCTGGCTCTTTGATATTCTTCAATCGATAGATGAAATTGAAAGCTATTATGCGGACAGACCTAAAATTTTCGCTGAATATCAAAAGGACATCAGAACAAAGCGGGCAATCGAACGTAATATTGAGATTATTGGAGAGGCTGTCAACCGGATTCTGAAAATGGATAAGAATTTTGAGCTTAATAACGCAAAACAGATTGTGGGAACCCGAAACCGGATTGTTCATGGATATGACAGGGTATCTGACGACATGATATGGAGTATTGTGATCAATCATTTGCAAAAACTAAAAACTGAAGTTGAAGGACTGTTGAACGGGCAGAACTGACAGCAACTAATAGCTAATCTATATCCCAAAAGGGTTTCAGAGGGTCATCAACCAAAGAAGCCGGCCATAAGTTACCATTGGTGAATCGGGAGCCATGCGCAAATACTACTGTCTATTACACCTGATCATTACAGCAGCATAAATTATATGACAAAAAAGTAAACATCATTATGGTGCATATCGAAAAAATCACCAATAACAAGAAACAGTTCCTCGGCTTATTGTTGCTGGCAGATGAGCAGGAAAATATGATTGACAGGTATTTGCCTGATGGAGACTTGTTTGCTTTGTATGACGATGATTTGAAAAGTGTTTGCGTTGTTGTGCAAATAAACGATGAAACCTGCGAGTTGAAAAACATTGCGACTTATCCGAACTATCAGGGCAAAGGTTACGGCAGGAGATTAATTCGTTACATCTCGGATTTTTACAAAGACCACTACAAAACAATGCTTGTTGGCACGGGCGAAACGCTGGCAATCTTGTCCTTTTACGAAAGTTGCGGATTCGAACAATCGCACAGGGTGAAGAATTTTTTTACCGACAATTACGACCACCCAATGTTTGATGGCGATATACAGTTGGTTGATATGATTTATCTATCAAAAAATTTGAGGGAATAGCTTGGCAGGTTAGGGATAAGTCGACACGACATCCTTTTTATTTTCAAATCAATAAATCAGATCTATGAATGAACACAACAAACATGCTGACGAATCGGTTGCTCAGCCAGACGCAACACCAAAAGTGACCGGAATCGGGGGCATTTTCTTTTTCTCCGAAAACCCCGAAAAGACAAAAGAATGGTATGCTGCTCAATTGGGGCTTGAGGTAAATCAATGGGGCTCCAGTTTTGAATTCAGAAATGCGAACCGGCCTGACGAAATTAACTACCTGCAATGGAGTCCGTTCGAACAGGGGAGTGCTTATTTTGCCCCATCAAAAAAAGAATTCATGATCAATTACCGGGTTCAGAACATAGAAGGACTGGTGGACAAACTCAGAAACAATGGTGTGACCATTCTGGATGCCATTGAAACCTACGACTACGGGAAGTTTGTGCATATTATGGACGCCGATGGCAACAAGATAGAATTGTGGGAACCTGTTGACCGTGTTTTTACGGAAATGGGCTTGAAAACAACGAAATAGATTAAAGTTAAATCAGCTATCACGGGCGATGTTTAGGATTGAGAATAATTCAGAATAGGAGAGGATGAAAGACGGTAGTTTTTAATTTTGTAGAGTGGCTCACCGGCTCGTTAATAGATAGAAGTCTGCCGTTTGCAGATGCTGAGAAAAGAAATTAATTAAAGTACAATTGAATCTTTTGTTATGAGTTGGATATATCTGATTATTGCAGGCCTGTTTGAAATAGGCTGGCCGCTGGGGTTGAAACTATCACAAACCATGACTGAGCGTTACACGGGCATTGCGCTGGCGGTTGTGTCGATGAGTTTGAGCGGTTTGTTTTTGTGGCTGGCACAGAAGAGCATCCCCATTGGGACGGCCTATGCCGTGTGGACCGGAATAGGGGCGGTAGGAACACTGCTGGTCGGCATTGTGTTTTTCGGCGATTCGGCAGGGATATGGAGGATGTTGTCGGCGCTGCTCATCGTAGTCGGGATTGTCGGTTTAAAGATAGCACACTGAGTGCTTAATGAGCGCATCTGCCGCAAACAATATTATTAATCAGACGTATGATAAATCATTAAATCAGTTAGATGGAACAAAAGCAAAGAACGATGCTCCTGCGCGAAAAAAGCATAGAGCCAGGTGCTCCTGCTAGCGCCGATTAGCTATCGGTGCCCAATCAATTATACTGGTTAAAAAAGGACAGGCGCGACAAAGTTTTACACGCATACAAGCTCTTTTGAACTGTCAAAGATTACAAACCGCGAGTTTTGATTCGCGGAACGAAGTGAATACGGACTAAATTTAATCAGCGCCAAGTGTTGTTGTTTTGTGGTGGGAAGCCTATAAAATGTAATATGCATTGATTTTCAGAAAAACAGATGAGCAATTATGATGATAATTGCTGTCCGAAAGTGAAAAACTTTGCGAAAGTTTGACATAGATTTCCGCTGAATTTCTATGTGTAAATTTGTCACTTACAAGAATAATATGGCAAAGAATAAAAAGATACAAGTTGAAGGCAAAGAAATAACCATACTTTTTGACAACGAAAAGGAGTATATTTCATTGACGGATATGCTGAAAGCTAAGGACGGAGATTTTTTCATTTCCGATTGGTTACGCAACAGGAACACAGTTGAATATCTTGGAATTTGGGAATCGGTTTACAATCCGGATTTTAATTATGGCGAATTTGCCATAATTAAAAGTCAGGCAGGTTTGAATAGATACAAACTAAGTGTAAAAGAGTGGGTTGAGAAAACGAACGCAATCGGATTGAAAGCCACAGCAGGCAGGTATGGTGGAACTTATGCACATCCGGATATTGCATTTGAATTTGGAATGTGGATTAGTCCGCAATTTAAAGTTTATCTAATCAAAGAGTTTCAACGTTTAAAAAGCGAAGAAAACGACCGCTTGAAATTAGAATGGAATTTGCAACGAACTTTAGCCAAAGTAAATTACCACATACACACAGACGCAATCAAAGAAAACCTGATACCTCAATAAAATTACTAAACAACAGGCAAGTTTTGTTTACGCCAACGAAGCAGACTTATTGAACGTGGCACTTTTCGGAATTACATCCAAAGAATGGCGGGACAGCCATCCTGATAAAAGCGGTAATATCAGAGATAATGCGACATTGGAACAGTTGGTTGTATTGAGTAATATGGAAAGTATCAACGCATTACTTCTCAGACAAGGATTGACTCAAAACGAAAGACTTATCCAGCTCAATAGAGTTGCCATTACACAAATGAAATCATTGCTTGAAAGTAACGCGATAAAGAAATTGAAATAAAACATACAAAAAGCAACGAACCGCCAACAGGCGTATGGCTCAATGGCTGGTTCAGATTTTAAATCAAGGTTTTATCTAGAATCAAATTTTGTGATATATTGAAGTTTTGTGCTCCGTAATCAGCCACTGTGCCAAGAGCCAAATCGTCAGTACGTCCTATAGCGTCTGGACTGGAATAGGGGCGGTACGTACACTGCTGGTCGGCATTGTGTTTTTCGGCGATTCGGCAGGGATATGGAGGATGTTGTCGGCGCTGCTCATAGTAGTCGGGATTGTCGGTTTGAAGATAACTCATTAAGTGTAATAGGAGCGCATCTGCCGCAAACAATATTATTAATCAGACGTATGATAAATCATTAAATCAGTTATATGGAACAAAAGCAAAGAACGATGCTCCTGCGCGATAAAGACACAGAACCAACCGCTTTGGTAATTGAAGATGCTCTTGGCCCGGCGCTTTTCGGGGTCTATCAGCAGTTTTCGCACACAAGCTCCGAAATCTTTCAACTGGAGGCAACATGGAAGTATTATAATGACGGAAAAGCATGGCTGTGCAGGATTAGCAGTGGCAAAAAGACGATTTGCTGGTTGTCGGTTTTTCCACAGATGTTTCAGCTGAGTTTTTTCTTCACGGAAAAAAACCGGCACGAGTTGATGCAGCTCGAAATTGACCCGACAATCAAACAGCAGTTTCAGAAAGCAAAACCCATCGGAAAACTTATTCCTTTGGTAATTGCCGTCGGGCAAGGGGAACAACTGAAAGATGTGGAAGTAATTATTACATTCAAAAAGCAGTTGAAATAGCACAATTGAATGGCTAAAAGGGAATCAGGGCATGAGACAATTATGTATTAGTCGTTAATTTTTATAGAATCACATGATGTTTGTTCAGATATGAAACGGATCATCAAAATGCTGCTGCTGATTATTCTGTTCACAGCCTGCAAAAAAAACATAACAGAAGTTGAGAAACCACTGCCGCAAACTTACGACACAATAAAGCCGATGGCATACTATCCGGCATATCCCGGTTCGTGGTGGAAATATATGGTTAATGGTGCGCAGATTAACACAGATAATGTGGGAGCGAAGTACCAGATGCATTTCTACAAGAACAATCAGTTTACCTACGACAGCGCCGGAAACGTTGTTGATTCGTATTCAGATACGGTTTATGTACCTTTCTTGAATGGACGGCCTATCTATGGTTACATGCGTATTGAGCATATCAGACCACCATTTGGTGATTTTTACACACAATGGCCGATATTGTCAGAAACGGTTGGATTTTCGTTTGAGCGGTATTGGTCCGACAAGCGTTATGGGGATTTCAGCGAGAAAGTGCGCGTTGCCAATAAATTTTTTGACGGACAGGACTCAGTTTTGGTACTCGAAGGACGTTGGGTTTACGGGCCTGAAATCAATAAAAAGAGTTACCAGAAATACGCAAAGGGGATTGGATTGATATATGAAGTTATCGTTGATACCACCAGTCAGGATACCCTGTTTGAGAAGAAGCTGATTGATTTCAGAATCAATCATTGATTTCCGGACGGGATAAATGATGTGTTCGCAATGCTCTGTTCCATGTCAGGAGAGTAACAGAAACCTTGTTATCCGAATTATAGAAGTCTTGTTGATCATGCGGACAGGCTATGTTACCATTTCCGGAATTCCAAAGTAACCATCATTAAATAAGATTTGAAGTACATGCTTTGGATTGATCACACTCATTGCAGCAAAAAATTGGATTCGTCATTTTTCGAAAGATTGCTAATAAACATAGACCATAGTGGTAAATAAAAAAAAGTATGCAAAAAGAAGAAGGGTATATTGGTTTTGCCGGTGGTAAAACCTGGTATCGTATTGTCGGCCGGGAGAAAAAAGGAGTTCCGCTGTTGCTTGTTCATGGTGGCCCCGGGGCGACACATGATTATCTGGAGCCGCTTGAAGCATTGTCTGATGAACGACCTGTAGTTTTTTACGATCAGCTGGGATGTGGAAATTCAGAACATCCCGACGATTCGTCACTTTGGGTTATTGAGCGTTTTGTCCATGAGTTGCATCAGCTACGTGAAGAATTGGGTCTTGAAAAGGTGCATCTGCTGGGCCAGTCGTGGGGAGCATCATTGGTGGCAGAATATATATTGACAAGGAAACCAACAGGTGTTGTCAGTCTGCTGCTTTCCGGTCCCTTGCTGAGTGCTTCGCGATGGATAGCAGATCAGCGAAAATGGGTGGAAGAAATGCCATCTGATCTCAGGATGACAATTGAAAAAGCAGAAGAATCGGGTGATTTTTCCGCTCCGGAATATCAGGAAGCCATGATGGCGTTTTATCGTCGGCACGTTTGTCGCCTCGAACAGTGGCCCGATTGCATCAACCGCACTTTTGAGAAGCTGAACCTGAAGCAGTATGTGCATATGTGGGGGCCCAGCGAATTCACGGTTACCGGAACACTGAAATCATTTGAACGCGCTGAACACCTCGGGGAGTTAACGATGCCTGTACTCCTTAGCTGTGGCCAATACGATGAAGCCCGTCCTGAAACATGCCGCTATTTCCAAATTCTTGTGCCCGGTGCCGAACTGCACGTTTTTGAAGATGCTTCGCACGAACACCATCTGGAAAAACCGAAGGAGTTTCTGACCGTGGCGGGCAACTTTTTCAAAAAAGCCGAGCAAAACAGTCATTAAGCATTATTTTTGCCGGGAACAGAGTTCTGACGCATGTGCATCACTGCCTCCGTTCAAAAAACTAATACAATAATCTTTAATGGAACGATTGGTAACCTCTAACCTCAGGCTTGGGATCATTGCCGGAGGACAATTAGGCAAGATGCTGATTCAGGAAGCAAGCAAATGGAACATCATCACCTATATCCTCGACAGCGATGAGCATTGTCCGGCCCGCAGCATTGCTTCACATTTTATTCAGGGAAGCCATCTGGATTACGAAGCTGTGTATGCCTTTGGTAAAATGGTAGATATACTCACGTTTGAGATTGAGAGTGTCAATATTGATGCACTGAGGCAGCTGAAAGCAGAAGGATGCCGCATTGTTCCCGACCCTGAAGTGCTGGCGATGATACAGGATA
This sequence comes from Bacteroidales bacterium, assembly GCA_024710405.1. Classification (GTDB taxonomy): domain Bacteria; phylum Bacteroidota; class Bacteroidia; order Bacteroidales; family F082; genus UBA6192. Next base: position 66,203 of record JANJUV010000022.1, on the reverse strand, counting down.
AGGGACAGCAAAAGCAGTTCTATCAGCGAAACGGAATACCAACGGCACCTTTTATTCTTTTTGATGATGCAGAAGCTCTTAAGCAGGAACTTGAAGCGGGAACAGTAAGCCTTCCGTTTGTGCAGAAGCTCCGTCGTGGCGGCTACGACGGGCGTGGGGTAGCCGTGATCAACGATATGACTGAACTTCATAAACTGCTTCCCGGGCCATCCGTCGTGGAGCAAAAAGTGGACATTGAGAAGGAAATCTCGGTGATCGTTGCCCGCAACAAGAAAGGCGAGGTGAAATGTTATCCTGTTGCCGAAATGGTCTTCGACCCGGCAGCCAACCTTGTTGATAAACTGATTTGCCCGTCGAACATTACAGCCGCCCAGTCGGAGAAGGCCATGAGTATTGCAGCTGAGATCATTGAGTTGCTCGACATGCAGGGATTGCTGGCAGTGGAGTTCTTCACCGACGGCAGGGGAGAAGTGCTGGTGAATGAGATGGCTCCACGTCCGCACAACAGCGGCCACCACACCATCGAAAGTATGATCACTTCGCAGTTTGAGCAGCACCTGCGCGCCATCCTCAACCTTCCGCTGGGAAGTGTAAAGATGAAGCTGCCTTCGGTGATGATCAATGTGCTGGGCGCTGAAGGACACGAAGGCCCGGTGATGTATGAGGGTTTGACAGAAAGCATGGCACTCGACGGGGTGAAAATACACCTTTATGGCAAACAGATAACCAAGCCCTACCGCAAAATGGGGCATGTTACGGTGCTTTCGGCTACCCTTGAGTGCGCCCTGAAGAAAGCCGGACAAGTTAAAAATCTAATCAAAGTAACCTCATGGAAAAAAGAATAGTAAGTATCGTTATGGGTTCAGATTCCGATCTGCCGGTGATGCGACAGGCGGCTGATATCCTCGGACAATTCGGGGTAGGATATGAGATAGATATCGTTTCGGCCCACCGCACCCCGGAACGCCTGTTCGATTTTGCCTCAAAGGCTCATTTGAGGGGTGTTCAGGTGATTATTGCCGGTGCAGGCGGAGCAGCCCATCTGCCCGGAATGGTGGCCGCCATTTCGCCTCTGCCTGTAATCGGTGTTCCCATTAAATCAAGCAACTCTATTGACGGTTGGGACTCGGTCCTGTCCATACTCCAGATGCCCGGAGGTGTGCCTGTGGCTACCGTAGCCCTGAACGGGGCAAAGAATGCCGGTATTCTGGCTGCACAGATGTTGTCGGTTGCAGATTCATCGTTGCGCGAGAGGATTATCAGCTACAAAGCACAGCTCAGAACCGAAGTGGAAGAAAAATCAAGGAAAATAGCTGGAAATCAGTAGTAAAATTCCTTTTTGGATGGACCGCCGTAACCGCACATAGTTGTTTAGCAGCAAGGTAAAAGCAATCGGACAGTGCATTTCTGAATATTCTGATAGGATGCACTAATATAAAATGAAAGTTAACAAGGTGATGATGTTTTAATAATGCGGTGTTTACAGGAGCGGAATATTATAGCAATCAAAAAACAATGAAGTACACGTTTTTCACACTTATACTGTTGCTCGTGCTGGCAGCCTGCCGGCCAACCGAACCCCAAAAGGCTGATACTTTTAAAGTAGTATTCATTACCGATAGCCACCTTCAGGACGAACTCAGGGCTCCGGAAGCCTTTGCGCTTGCAGTGGACAGCATCAACAAACTCAACCCTGATCTGGTGCTGCATGGGGGCGACATTATTATGGATGCCCTGGCATATGACCACGAACGGTCGCTGCGGCAATTTGCCATTTATGATTCTCTGAAAAAATTCATCCAGCCTCCTGTTTATGAAGTCCTTGGCAACCACGACATCTGGGCATGGTACCTTAGCGACACTACTTTAAGGAATCATCCTGACTACGGAAAAGCCATGTATGAACGCCTGTTAGCACCAAGATACAGGACATTTACGCACAAGAACTGGCAATTCTTCATGCTTGATGGCCTGATGCTGAATGAAGAAAACAAATATTACGGCAGGATTGATGACAGCCAGATGGCCTGGATCGAAGGCCAGCTTAACGAGATCGACACATTATCACCCATTGCAATTGTTACACACATTCCGCTGATGACTGTCTCGGGGCAGTTGTGGAATGGCCCGACAGCTGCCAACAGTCCGGGTATTGTGGTAACGAATGCCGACACACTGCTGAAACTGTTTGAACGGCACAACCTGAGTCTGGTGCTGCAGGGTCATCTCCATATTCTCGAAGAAATCAAGGTGAACAACACAGTTTTTATCACAGGCGGAGCTTTGTCGGCACGCTGGTGGAGGGGGCCGAACGGCAAACTAGAGGAAGGGTTTATGCTGCTCGAATTGGGTGAACATGGACTTGTTGATGCGAAGTATGTTGATTACGGCTGGGAAGCTCAGTAGCTTCAAACCGTGACAATAATAATGTTTTCCTTTCCTGGCCGAATTGTTTATTTTCGCAAATGGATTGAAATGTTGGGCCGACGACCAACATTTCGCAGTTTCAGATGTTTCATTAAAAAAAAAACGAAATCATGAATAAATCACTTTTGATCATTGTAGCAGCCATTACTTTTGGGCTGCACCATCAGCTTAGTGCACAGTCTGCAACGGCAGTTGCAGTGAGCAAAGACGTTTCTCCATATACATTTGCAGCTCTTCCGTATGCCTATGATGCACTTGAGCCGCACATCGACGCTCAAACGATGGAGATTCACTACGACAGGCATTCCCGTGCTTATTACAACAATTTCGTCAAGGCCATGAACGGACATGAGTCTAATGGGATGTCATTGGTTGACATATTCGCGAAGATGGAGGCATTTTCTGTGTCGGTGCGTAACAATGGCGGCGGTTATTTCAACCACGAATTGTTTTGGGCTGTGATGTCGCCTGAAGGAGGAGGAGAACCGACCGGATCACTGGCTGAAGCCATTAATGCAACATTTGGTTCGTTTGATACCTTCAAAAGCCAGATGGAAGCTGCCGGAGCAACAAGATTTGGAAGCGGATGGGCATGGTTGAGTGTTTCGGAAGAAGGAAAACTGTTCATATCTTCGACAGCCAATCAGGACAACCCATTGATGAGTGTAGTCGAAGAACGTGGTATGCCCATACTGGGAATTGATGTTTGGGAACATGCTTATTACCTTAAATATCAAAACAAAAGAGGCAGTTACCTGAATGCTTTCTGGAATGTGGTCAACTGGGAAGAAGTGGGCCGCAGGTATGACGAAGCCATGAAAAGATAATGATGTGCGTGTTTGCATGCATCATGCAGTCCCCGGTTGATTTGTCAATCGGGGATTTTTCATTAATGGACTTTCAAGGCTTTATGTATTCCTGAAGTTGTGTTCAGAATTTTTCTGGAAGGTGTAAATGTTGCTTATGCTTGCTTACCTTTGCTCCCATGACGAATCCGCGTAAGTCTATCATTTTTGCACTTCTGGCAGTTTTGTTCTGGTCAACGATGAGTTCGGCCTTTAAGGTCAGCCTGAATTATCTGAGTCCATTTGGTTTGTTGTTCTGGTCGGTACTTTTCGCCTTGCTTTCGCTTTTTATTGTAATGTTGGTGCAGCGGAAATTTCGTTTTTTGACGGAACTGAACCGAATGGATGTGATGCGGTCGGCAGTTATGGGTTTTGTGAACCCATTTCTGTATTATCTGGTGTTGTTCAAGGCCTATAGTTTGCTTCGTGCACAGGAAGCCGGCATGCTCAACTACACCTGGCCAATAGTATTGGTTTTGTTATCGGTGGTTTTTCTGAAACAGCGAATCGGATTCCTGAGTTTACTCGCGGTATTCGTCAGTTTTTTGGGTATTCTGGTCATCAGTTCGGGAGGTAATTTGCTCGACATGCGTTTTGATGAACCTTTTGGTGTTGCGCTTGCCATTGGCAGTGCTTTTTTGTGGGCACTCTACTGGATTTTGAATATGAAGGATAAGCGTGAAGCAGTCAGTAAAATTCTGGTGAATATGTTGTTCGGATTTGTCTATCTATTGCTCTACGGGATTATATTTGAAGGAATTCAGGTTCCGTCTGTCGAAGGGATGTTAGGGGCTGCTTACATTGGTTTTTTTGAGATGGGGATCACTTTTGTGTTTTGGTTGTTGGCGCTTCAATATGCTGCGAACACAGCCCATGTGAGCAACCTGATTTTTCTTTCGCCTTTCATGGCCTTGTTTTTTATCAGCATTTTTGTCGGTGAAAAAATTCTGCCGTCCACGGTTGTCGGACTGCTCCTGATCATATCAGGAATCATGTTGCAACAGTTTGGTAAGGTGTTCTTTTCGTGGCTGTTTGCTGTGGTCCGTGCAAGTAAAAGTTAAATACCTTTATTTATGTATCCAAGGATTAGTGACTTTATCAATGATGTTTTCGGGACGCAGTTCACCTGGCCGGTGCAGAGCTATGGTTTTTTTCTGGCACTTGCGTTTCTGGCCGGGGGCTATGTAGTCTGGCTCGAGTTGGGCCGCAAAGAGAAGGAGGGCTTGCTGAAAGCCCGAAAAGCCCTTCCTGAAACCACTGCCTCGGGCTGGACCGACAGGCTGGTTACTTTCTTCACGGGTTTCATACTGGGATTCAAGGCCTATCTGCTGTTTGATGATTATGCATCCTTTGCCGCTGATCCGCAATCGGGTTTATTGTCGCTGCGGGGAAACTTCTGGTGGGGGCTATTTGGTGGGTTATTGTTCATGGGGTTGAGCATTTGGTACGAAAAAAGAGTTTCAGCCTCTAAGGTAAAAGACGATTGGATCAGGCCCCGTCAGCACACTCCGGTGATTATTCTGATTGCCGCTGTTGCAGGTATCATTGGGGCAAAGATCTTTCACCTGCTTGAGAATCCGGATGAGTTTACGAAAGATCCGCTGGGTTCTTTGCTTTCATTCGACGGGCTGACGTTTTACGGAGGTCTTATTGTTGCAGCAGCAGCAGTGGTCTGGTACGGAAACCGTAATAAAATACACTGGCGCATACTGGGCGACTCGGTTGCACCAGCCTTGATCCTTGCTTATGGTATCGGCAGGATGGGCTGTCATGTGGCCGGCGACGGTGACTGGGGAATTGTGAACCTGATGGAGAAACCCCAATGGCTGTTTTTTCTTCCTGATTGGCTCTGGGCCTACGATTATCCGAACAATATACTCGGCGAAGGAATTCCCATTCCCGACTGTACCGGGCCATATTGTTTCAGACTAGAAGAGCCTGTTTTTCCTACACCTGTTTACGAAACCGCACTTTGCCTGATCATTTTCGGAGGGCTGTGGCATCTCCGTAAGAAAATCACGATACCGGGAATGTTGTTTGCTTTATATTTGATTGCCAACGGAATAGAACGATTTGCTATTGAACAGATACGCATTAACAATACTTTTGAGTTTTTGGGGATGAACGTCACACAAGCACAGTTGATTTCGGTGTTGCTGTTGGCGACAGGACTGGCGCTGATCTGGTGGTTTCGGAAAAACCCGGAAATAAAAGAAACGCATGATTGATTATAAATATGTTACCCTTGAGGTTTCCGATGTTTGCCGTGAGGTCGGAAGGTTTATGAAAGAGGCTCAGGCGGGATTTGGAGAAGCCTATGTGGAGGAAAAGGGGCTTCATGATCTGGTTTCTTTTGTGGATCGTGAGGCTGAGACACGTTTGATGGAGAGGCTTTCTGAATTGCTTCCCGGTTCAGGCTTTCTGGCCGAAGAAAGCGGCAACAGGCATGGGGATTCGTTCAGATGGATAATTGATCCGCTTGATGGCACAACAAATTTCGTGCATGGCTTACCCCTGTATTCCATCAGTATTGCCTTGCAGAATGAAAATGAAACTGTATTGGGTGTTGTATATGAGGTGGGCCGCGACGAATGTTTTTATGCATGGAAAGACGGTCCGGCCATGCTCAATAGTCAGATTATAGCGGTAAGCCGCACACAGGTATTACAAAAGAGTTTGGTGGCCACCGGTTTTCCTTATTCAGATTTCTCGAGGATGACGCCTTATATGGGAGTGTTTGACGAATTGATGCGCACTACGCGTGGCATCCGGAGGCTGGGTTCTGCGGCTGTTGATCTGGCCTATGTTGCCTGCGGACGATTCGAGGTGTTTTATGAATACGGCCTTAATCCCTGGGATGTGGCTGCCGGAGCATTTATTGTAGAAAGAGCAGGTGGACAGCTAAGTGATTTCAATGGTGGGCAGGAAGTAATTTTCGGCAGGGAAATCATTGCCAGCAATACCCTCGTGCATCAGCAGTTTATGGCAGTGATGGCCAGGTATTTCGGATCGGAATCAAAATAGCGTACTTCAGATACTGAATTTTTATCCTTTCCGGTGGAATTTTCGTGTCTTTCCGCCCGGATGTCTTTTGTTGCCGGCAGGTTTCCGGTGTCGTTTCGGGTCAGGGCCTTCGCCCAGTTCGGTGGGCAGGGGCAGTTTCATCACACTGGTTTCGATGAGTTTTTCTATTCGTGAAAACTTACCGATCTCCTGTTCGTTGATAAAGGTAATTGCAAGCCCTGATTTTTCAGCTCTGGCCGTTCGTCCCACACGGTGCACATAGTCTTCGGCATCTGAGGGTACGTTGTAGTTGATTACCAGACTTATATCATCAATATCAATGCCACGCGAAACAATGTCGGTGGCAACCAGAATCTGGATTTCGCGGTTTCGGAATTGGTTCAGGACTACCTTACGCTGATCTTGCTCCAGATCAGAATGAATGGCTTTTACATTGAGTTTTCTTTTCTTGAGGGCCAACTCAAGTTCTTTGACGGCAGCTTTTGTGGACGAAAATATCAGGATCAGTGGCAAGTCACGACCGGTGATCAGGTTCTCGATAAGTGCAATTTTCTGATTGTCATACACAAAGTAGGCGCCTTGCAGAATGTTGGCAGCAGGTTTGGAGATAGCAATATTAATTTCGCGGTGGTTGCGTAGGATGGTCGCTGCCAGTTTTCGTATTTCAGGTGGCATAGTGGCCGAAAACATGAGCGTTTGCCGGTTTTCAGGCAGTGTTCGAATGATCTTTTGAATATCGGGCAGGAAGCCCATATCGAGCATCCGGTCGGCTTCGTCCAGAATAAGAAATTTGAGGCCGCTGAAATCCACATAACCCAGATTTAGGTGCGAGATCAACCGGCCGGGTGTGGCGACAACAAATTCAGCACCTGAAATCAGGGCCTTTTTTTCGGCTTCGAAGTCAGCGCCTGTGCCACCGCCATAGATAGCAATGGAACTTAATCCTGAGAAATATCCGAATCCTTCAAGTTGCTGGTCAATTTGAACCGCCAGTTCGCGTGTGGGAGCTATGATAAGCGCCTGAACTTTATGCGTTTGGTTATTCTCTTGCAGCATCCGATGCATTACAGGCAGGAGGTAGGCTGCCGTTTTGCCGGTTCCGGTCTGTGCGCAGGCAATGAGGTCGGCGCCTTCCATCACTACAGGAATGGCCAGTTGTTGTATGGGGCTTGGTTCTTTAAACCCTACAGCTTCAATGCCCTCATTGATGCCTGGATGTAGATTGAACGATTCGAAAGTCAAGGATGATGGTTTTTGCTTATAAATATGGGCAAAGATACGCTTAAAGCGGTTATGTCGCTGAATCTGTTAAAACCGTGGATGTTGAAATTACTCAAATACTTGTTTCCCAATAAGGTCCTTAGACTCAGAATGGTTTATAAATCAAACCAGACGATCTTCTTTTGGCAGCTATGGCCATCTGACCCAATGAGATACCTCCGTCGTTTGAAGGGATCTTGCTATGTGCAAACACCGAAAATTTCTGTTCCCTTAGGATAACTTCTGCCAGACCCAGCAAATAGCGGTTCTGGAAGCTACCACCGGATAAAACAACTTTTGTGATACCGGTTTCTTCTCTTAGTTTCTTTGAAACAGCAAGTATTACAGAAGCAATGGTATTGTGAAATTTGGCGCTGATCTCAGCGGTACTGACATGGTGTTCCATGTCGGATAAAATCTGATGAAACATAGCCTGAAAGACTATGTGTTTTCCGATATAATCAACATGATACTTTCCCTTGCAGCCGGGTTTGATGGCTGCTTCGAGCCTCATGGGGGCTTCGGCATGGAAGAGGCTGACAGGGCAGATTCCGGTGAGCGCGGCTACTGCATCAAACAGTCTTCCTGCGCCTGAACTCAGAGGGCAATTCATGTTTGAACGGAGCATCTGAAGAATAAGTTCTTGCTTTAGGGGATCTGTCAGCTTCAGAAACATCGGGTCTTTGCCCGAAAAATCAGGCCCAAAGTATTTGTAGAGATAGCTTAATGCCGTTCTCCAGGGTTCTTCGGTGACTCTGTCACCACCGGGCAGGGGGACAGGATCGAAAAAATATTTGCGTTCAAAACCCAACAGATCGGCTATCATGAACTCGCCGCCCCAGATGGTGCCATCACTGCCATATCCTGTACCATCAAGTGCAATGCCGATAACGGGTTCGTCGAGGCCATATTCGGCCATACAGGCGGCTATATGGGCATGGTGGTGCTGTACTTCGATGGTTTGAATGCCCAGATTACGCGCAAACTGCGACGAAAGGTAATCCGGGTGGCTGTCGCAGGCAATCAATGAGGGCCTGAAGCGGAACAAATTGGAAAACCTTTCAAATGCTTCCTCATAAAACGAAAGAGTTTCAGCGTTTTTCAAGTCGCCTATGTGCTGGCTCAGCATAGCCTGTGTCCCTTTGCCTATGGCAAAAGTGTTGACCAATTCGGCTCCGGCAGCAAAAATACCTTCGCAGTCAAGACTTAATGATATTGGTGACGGAACATATCCCCGCGAACGACGGATAATTCTTTCCTTCTCGTTGACTACCAAACTGACTGAGTCGTCGGCACGGTTATTTATCTCGCGATTGTAGCCCATGATATGGTCTGCAATACCGTAAAGCCTTTCGTAGGCAACATCATCATCAATGGCTACAGGTTCATCACTCAGGTTGCCGCTTGTAACAACCAACACATTGGTTTTCAATTTTTTGAACAGCAGTGTGTGAACCGGCATATAAGGCAACATCACACCGGTTGTGTTGAGCCCCAGGCTGACCGAATGTGCCAGATCAAATTTGTTGCGCAACAAAACGATTGGACGTCGCCACGAACGCAACAGATCGGCTTCGGCTTCAGAGACTTCAAAGTAGTTGTATGCAGTTTCAATGTCCGGAATCATGACCGCAACTGGTTTTCCCTCGCGTTTTTTTCGGTTTCGCAGCCTTGAAACCACAGCCTCATCCAGTGCATCACACACCAGATGATAACCGCCCATCCCTTTCATTGCCACAATATTGCCTGAATTGATCCAATCGGCAAGAATATCAGAAGCCTTATCTGTTAATTCGTTTTTGCCATGTTCGTTTATGAAGTATTTTGGTCCGCAATTCCGACAGGCAATGGGTTGGGCATGAAACCGTCTGTCGAGGATATCAGCGTATTCTGCTTTGCATGCAGCACACATAACGAAAGGTGCCATGGTGGTGCTTTGTCTGTCGTAGGGCAGTTCCCTGATGATCGAAAACCTCGGTCCGCAATGGGTGCAGTTGATAAAAGGATAACCGAGACGATGCGGTTGTTTTTCCATGTCTTCCAGACAATCGTTACACACCGCAATATCCGGACTAACTTCCGTAACGGCATCCGAAAGGTTGCCGCTTTTTTGGATAGAAAAATCAGTGAAGCCCGCCCACTGAGCCGGATAGGTTGCTACAGTAGTAATGTTGGAAGCCTGAGGAGCCAGCTTTCGCACATCATTCAGGAAACGATTCATCTCCTCAGAGTTACATTCGGCGTGAACAGTGACACCTTCGTTGTTGTTCTCTACCCATCCTTTGATGTTGTTTTTCAGTGCCATTCTGTACACAAACGGTCTGAATCCGACACCCTGCACCAACCCTTTGATATGTATTATAAACGCTTGTGCTTCAGTTTGCATGTCAGGAGAAATAAAAAGGTTCGGTTCGAGCACCCCTTGGGAGTGCCCGGATCAGTGTGGTATCAGTTGATTTTCCCCGTTGTCGAAGAGTATGTTCAAGGGTTTTCAGGGCAAGCTCGGGGTGGTTATTCTCCTTGCTCAGGTGACACAGAAAAATATGGCTCATATGCGGTGCAATATGATCAGCAAGAAAATCCGAGGTCTGCCTGTTGCTCAGATGGCCGATGCCACCGCTGATACGTTCGCGAAGGTAGCGGGGGTAGCGGCTTTTTTGCAGCATTTCTTCGTCATAGTTGGATTCTATTACAACAATGGTGGACTTCTTCAGATATCCGGCCACCTTTTCGCTGATGTATCCCAGATCGGTGGCAATGGTGATGCTGTTGTGGCTGTTGCGGATATAGTAACCTGAAGCACCGGGAGCATCATGCGAAACGCTGAAGTTTTCAATGCCAAGTCCGGCAAGTTTCACAGTTTCACGGTCATTAAGATGGAAAAGGCAATCAGCCGAAATGCCATGGCAATCCGGGTTTTTTTGGATGGCCATAATAGTTTCGGAGCTGGCGAATACCTGAATTGTTTGCTGCATAGTGAGTGCAGCCAGACCTTTGATGTGGTCGGTGTGGTCGTGGGTGACAAACACAGCTTTGATCCGGCTGATGCCAACACCGATTTCCGAAAGTCTTTTCCTGATGCTCCTCAGGCTGATACCTACATCCACAAGTATTCCTTCTTCACCGTTTCCGATATAATAGCAATTTCCGTTGCTGCCGCTGGCCAGACTGCAAAACACAAAAGGGTACTGCGCAGAAAAAAGATCCATGAATGCCAATCAAATTGCCGCAAAAATACTGTATATCCTGCATTTTTCGGATTTTTGCCAAAAACTCATACACATGACCGAGCAACAGTTCAACCCCAATTCCGCGGCCAGGCAGGATGCCGGATTATTTGGCCTGCCCTTTGATGCCAACCAATCACAAATCATCATCATCCCGGTTGAATGGGAATTGACAGTGAGCTATGGCAAAGGAACTGCCGGTGGGCCGCAGGCTGTAAGGGAAGCATCCATGCAGATGGATCTGAACAACCACGATTTTCCGGAATTATGGAAAGCAGGTATCTGGATGGATGAGTGGCCACTACACCTCCGCGACCTGCACGACAAGATGGTACCATTGGCTGATACCATCATCAGTGCTGCTGAAACAGGTGAACTTGATGAACATCCGAAAAAGTTTGCTCGTTTGTATGAAGTTATTGCTCAGGCAACACAACAGAAAAACCTGTGGCTGAAAGAACGGATTAAATTTTGGAAAGCGAAAGGAAAAATTGTTGGGTTGCTCGGCGGCGACCACAGCATTCCATTGGCCTATCATCAGTTTTTTGAAGAGGAAGGTATCCGTTATGGTATTCTGATGGTTGATGCTCATATGGACCTCAGAAACGCTTATGAAGGCTTCCAGTACTCACATGCGAGTATTTTCTACAATGTTCTACAAATGAAGCATGTAGAAAAAATGGTTCAGGTGGGTATCAGGGATTATTGTCACGAAGAAGCTGTGTTTGCTTCATCCAGACCTGACCGGATAAAGGTTTTCTTTGACCGCGACCTGCGCCGGCAACAATTTGAGGGGATGAATTGGAAGAATCAGGTTGACAGTATATTGGATTTTCTTCCGGATCAGGTGTATCTTTCTGTCGACATCGATGGTCTCGATCCCAGGCTTTGCCCGAATACCGGAACACCTGTGCCCGGTGGCCTGCAGTTTGAAGAGTTAATGTATCTGATCAACAGGGTAAAGGAAAGCGGCAAAACAGTTGTTGGGTTCGACCTTTGTGAAGTGTCGCCCGGAGCAGATGAATGGGATGGAAACGTTGGCTCCAGAGTGCTCTTTCAACTGTGTGGGGCAGCTGCTATCTGAAAGCATCATGATTCCTTCGGATTGGCGACCGATCCAATAAACAACAATGTGTTCGTTGTACGCTCGCGGATGGCAAACACAAATGGTTTGTCAACTGTAAAAATTGGTCCTATGCTCACTGCATCAATACCGGTTGTCGTCACAGCAGCGGCCTCTGTTCCTTCTTCATTGACGGCCACAAAGGTGTTCTGCTTCACAAAACTCACAACCAGATCGGCATCAGATATGTTGCTAAGGTCAGCTGCATATGGGTCGAAAGCATCGATCATACCCATATCGCGCAGTTCGTTGTTCATGTATTTTTCATAGTCGTAACTGAATTTTGGCAGGGTTACCATGACCTCACTCCAGTTGCCACCTGTTGCATCAAAGGCTTCAGTAATGTTTTGCCAAAGACCGGGGTTTAGTTGCTCATAAAAAGCTGCTAAACCGTCTTTGGGAAGCAGAATGATCATCGAGAAGTTCTTTCTGCCATAAGGGATTTCAAGCGCATCAAAGTTTTGGTGATTCTGGTACAAGGCTTTCATCTTGTCTTCAAACATCGCAGGAGCCTGTATCAATTGTCCGTTATCGAGCCTGAAATCTCTGTCGGCTGTGAATGCCTTGTCGAATTTTTTCGTCCATTCACCTTTGAAATACAGTGCGTTCATCAGGAACATAACGGTTTCATCTGAGATTTGGTCAATTACCTTGTTGATTCGGCCGGCGGTATTGTCCGCAGCCCATTTGTTGATGGTTGTTACCGCATCGGGTGAAGCAAAGTCAAGACCTGCAACTTCGGCGCTGAATTGTTCCTGCAATGCAGATACAAAAGCCGGTTTTACTTCAAATCCATTGCGGTAAAACATAGCATTTGCAATGTTTAGCTGAACCTGATTATCAACCAGAAGCAATTGTTCAACAAGTGATTTGTAGGAGTCATTAATTTCGTCGATGGTCATGTCGGCAGGATAGCCGAGCATTTGTTTTATCTCTTCATAGGTATTGTTTTGGCAACCGTTGAGCAGCATAGTGAGATTGATGCTGGCGCTCAGGGGGGAGATCATCAGGTTACCTTCTTCCTGACCGGCAATCCTTGTAAACAAGCCGATACCAAAGTCGTTGCTATGTTTAATCACAGAAGCTGCCTTGAGAGGAAGGTCGATTTTTGCAGGTTGTCCTTCAGGATCCGGGCCTTGTTTTTTGCATGAAGTGAAGCTTGTGAGGATGATCAGAGACAACAATACCGGAATAATGTTTTTCATGGCCAGGGGGTTATTTGAGGGTATGTTGCATAGATGCAATGCTCTTCTCTTTTGGTTGCAGACTGAATTAAAAATTCAGATTATAGCTGACTGTCAGAATAAAAAAACACTATCCCAAAGGGGGTTAATGCTAAAAATGAAATTCCGGGGAGCGGTATCCTTTTTAACCCAAACCGGCAATTCTGGTAAAAACTAACCTGTTTCGGATACCTTCCCCGGATTTCACACCACTGAATCACTAACTAAACACCACTATGATAAGCAGTTTCGTCAATTCCATTGTATTGTTGCTACTGATTTTGCTGTTATTGAATATGAAAACTGTTTGTTGCCCTGCTGAACACTGAACGTGCGCATGTCGTTTCCGTAATTGGCTACAACAAGCACTTTTGAGCCATCTGTATTTTCAAAGCACACAGCACCTAAATCGGGCAGCGCTTGTGGTTGCATCAGGCTGATGCGTTCGGCTCCGGGTCTGATGAATTTCGAAAAATGCCCGATGGCGTAGTATTCTTCGTTAAATGTGACTTCACCTGTAACCGTATTGAGGGTGACAACACCCCGGCAATCCTGGCATCCGTTGTTGCGCGGGCCATGATTCTGGTCCAGCACAAGATTCCACATCAAGGCCGATTTTGACCAGTTTTGTGCTGTGCCTATGAAGATATTACTCATATACCACATCAGGTTTGCAGCAAAGTCGACCGCCCATTGTCCACCCGAAATTTCTGTGAAATACAATCCTTTATCAGGATGTGCATTCCTGACGGTTGTCATTGCCGATACGTTCCCTCCGTATGCATGAAAGGCTGATCCTGCTATGTAATGGCGTGCCATTGGGTCGTTCAGTATGCTGATGGCATAATCTGTATTGTCCCAGTTGTGGTCATAAACAATGATCTTTGTGCTGATTCCTGCCTGCTCAAAAGCCGGCCCCAAATGATTCTTGATGAATTCGAGCTGCTCCTGTGGCTGCATTTCCATACAGGGATATCCGGCAGTGAAGTACAAAGGTTCATTCTGGGGTGTAACCGCGTTAATGGTCACTCCTTGCGATTGCATTGCTTCAACATATTTAACGAAATACTGAGCATAAACACCATAATGTTCAGGTTTGAGTTTGCCGCCCTTGAGGCTTCCGTTTGTTTTCATCCAAGCAGGAGCACTCCATGGCGAACCCATAATTTCCAATTCATTATTGACGGCAAGTATTTCTGAAAGCACAGGAACCACTTCTTCCAGGTCGCGGCTCAGGCTGAATCCATTAAGCTCCTCATCTGTTTCGCCCTGCGGCAGATCACTGTAGGTAAAATCGCTGAGCGAGAAATCCGATGCGCCCATAGTCAGCCTGAGGTAGGAGATGCCGATTCCATTAATTGGGTCAAAAAGACTCACGAGCAGTTTTTGTCTGTCGGCGGAATTCATTTTCTTATGGAGCAACCATGCTGACGAACCTGTCAGAGCTGCACCATAGCCATCCACTGATTGAAACCTGACCGTGCTGTCTATTTTAATCACAGGCCACACGGAGTTGCCTGCAGTTATAATTCGTAATGTGCCCTGTGGACTGAGTAAGGCAGTTTTATCGCCTCGTGTGAGCCAGACCGAAGCTGACGGCCCGGCCGGGTCAGGGTCAGTATCTTTATCGACAGGATTGTCCTTTCCCCTGCAACTTGCTGTAGTCAGCAACAAGCACATCAGAAGGAAAAGCAGTATTCTATAGCTGATCAGATGAAAATTCATGTTGTTACTCAGTTACCGTCACATCAATATCCCGGATTTTGCACCAATTTGGTATTTTTATCAAGTTCGGCCTGAGGAATAGGCCACAACAGCCTGTTTTGCGTCAGGTTGTAGCCAAAGGGTGTTCCCTGAGGGCCGATGGTATTGTTGATAACGAAAATAGCTCTACCGGTTCTTTTGAGGTCGTACCAGCGGTGTCCTTCAAATGCCAGTTCGAGCCGACGCTCCTTTTCGATGGCCAGACGCATGGCATCCTGCGAAGTGGCTACTACATCAGGAAGATCTACTCTTGTCCTTATCTGATTTACCAATGATTCAGCACCACCCAGATCTCCGGTCTCATTCAAGGCCTCTGCCTTCAGTAAAATGATATCAGCCAGACGGATGAAAATGTAGTTTTGCGGACTGTTGCTGGTGAAAATCCGATACTTGTTGACGAAGGGGAAGTTGGTCTGAGGCCAGTAGGGGTCGGACCATTTGCCGGAAACATCCATCCAGATGATTGAGGCGTTTTTGCGAATTACGTCCTGTTCGTCATCGAAAGCTTTGACAAGATCGTTGCTCGGGGTGTTGAATTTTTTCCAGTCGAGTCCGCGGAACATGCTTGCACCCCAGTTTCCGCTTTCGCTTGTGCCTGCATAATTGATTTCGAAAATGGATTCTACGCTGTTTTCGTTGAGGTTGTCCCACAGCATATCGTAATCAGGCAGCAGGCTGTATCCTCCTGCCATCACAGCATCACAATATTGCAGCACTTTGTCCCACTGAGGTGGTTGTATGGTTGCGTACACTTTGGCAAGCATGGCATTTGCGGCTCCTTTGGTTGCAAAGCCTTTGTCGGGTTGCACGGATTTTACGTTTTCAGCAGCCAGTTCAAGATCGCTGATGATTTGCGCAAAAACCTCAGATTGAGGCGTCCTTGCCGGAAACATGATCGGGAAAAGTTCGTCGAGCTGGTCATAACTTATGGTAGTAACTTCCTTTAACTGCAATGGAACATCACCCCAGAGCTGCACCAGTTGGAAATACATGAATGCCCTGATAAACGCGGCTTCACCCTTGATCTGTTTTGCGCGTTCTGCATCAATTCCTGGAACTGCATCTACGTTGTTAAAGACAGCATTTACTTTACCGATGGTGGAATACAGGTAGGCCCAGTCGCGGCTCACGTTTGTATTAGTAGCATCAATGTTGTACTCATCAATCTGGAAATTTGCCGGATTGTCAGCGCCGGCATATGCATCGTCTGACTGTGCATCGCCGTTAACAAAATAGTCGAGTGAGAAATACTCATTCCTGAAATCGGCATAAGCACCTGCGAGGGCGGCTTCAACTTCCGAGGGTGACTTGTATAGAATTGAATCCGCTGAAGTATTTGAAACCTGGATGCCCTGAGAACTGGGTTTAATGTCAAGGTAATCCTTGCATGAAACCATAAAGACCATCAGAAAAAGTAACACGTATAAAAATATTGCTTTCATTGTCTTATGCATTAAAATTCAACATTCAAACCCACAATGATCGTGCGTGATTGCGGATAGGTTCCGTAGTCGATTCCCATTTCAGTGGCACTGTTACCATAGGCATTCACTTCCGGATCAAAACCACTGTATTTGGTGAATGTAAGCAGATTGTATCCTGTTACATAAACAGACAATTGGTTGATGGTATTCCACTTTCTCTTCTCCAGAATTCTATAGTTTAGTGTAATGGATTTAAGCCTTATGTACGAACCATCTTCGATGAATCTTGAAGAATTACGCACATTATCCACATTACCATTGCCGATGGCTCTGGGAATATCTGTAATGTCACCGGGATTTTTCCATCTGTCGAGCACTACAGTGGATTGGTTTTTGCTGTCGAACATTCCTTCGAGGTCAATTCTGGTTGCATTGAATATATCGTTTCCATACGAACCCTGGAAAAATACATTCAGGTCGAACTTTTTGTATGAAAGTGTATTGGTAAAGCCAAAGATGAAGTCGGGTTGTGCATTGCCGATCACTGTGCGGTCACCGGTATCAAATATACCGTTGTTGTTCACGTCTTTGTATTTGATCATGCCTGTTTCGGGATCTACACCTTCCGAAACATAACCATAGAAGGATCCAAGAGGAAGACCCGCCTTCACAATGGCAACATCCTGATTGTTGCTGTAAATGCGTCCGAAAAAGTGAACATCGGTATATTCGAGGGAAATAACCTTGTTTTTGTTGAACGACATATTGAAATCTGATGACCACCGGATAGATTTGTTTGCAACAGGCACTGCATTGATATTGAATTCAAAACCTTTGTTTTCGATGCTTCCGTTATTGGTTTGAATGGTGGTTATCGGGAGTGAGTTGTCGAGCTGAACATTCAGGATAACATCTTCACTTTGTTTCAAATATAGGTCGGCAGTGATATTAAGCCTTGTGTTGAGCATGGACAAGTCGATGCCGACATTTGTCTGGGTTGTGGTTTCCCACCTCAGATCAGGATTGCCATAGGTAACCTGAACCTGTGCCGGGCCTGAAAGCGGATTGGTTGGTGGCCGACGATAATAATTGATCAGCCCGTATGCACTATAGTTGGGTATTCCGTCCTGATTGCCGGCTTTTCCCCATCCACCTCTGATTTTTAAATCATCCACTACAGTGAGGGACTTCATGAATTCCTCTGACGAAACGCGCCATCCTAATGAAAATGAGGGATTTGTTCCCCAGTGGTTGGCCAGTTTTGATGAGCCGTCGCGTCGCATGCTGAAAGTGGCATAATAACGGTTATCGAAATCATAAGCCATTCGTGTAAAGAATGAAGCAACGGCCCATTCTTCAATCCTTGTGCTTGCCGTAATGATATTTGCAGCATTCAATGTCCTTACCGAAGTGTTTTCCGGGAAGTCGGAACCTTCAACATAGGATTGATTCCATTTGTGTCTTTGGATACTGCTTCCGGCAAGCAGATCGAGTTTATGCTTTTCGTGTTTAAGACTGTATGTAAGGAGGTTTTCCCACAAAACAGTATATGCGTTTGATTTGTCAGCACGTCCGATCCCATTATTGTTCCGGCCAAAGTTTGTCCTGAAGGGGTCGAGGTAATAATCCCACTGGTGATTGGCATACTCCAAACCAAAGCGGCTGACGTATTTAAGTTCGTCGATGATTGTGGCTTCAGCAAATAAAGACCCCGATAGCTGATTGTCAATTGATTCCTGATCAGGGCCTTCCATATAAGCCACCGGATTCTCCCATGAGGGTTGGAACGGATTGGGGTCGAACTGGCCACTGCCGTCGTCTTTGTAAATATTCAGGAAGGGAGGGGTGTTGAGTGTGCTCATGATGACACCTCCGCGGCCAGAGCTGGCGTTGTCGGGAGTATCTTTGGTTTTCATGGAGATCAGATTCAGGTTAGTCCCGAGCTTGAGCCAATCCATCAGTTGATTATCGAGATTGATCCTCATGCTGTATCTGTCGAAACGGGCGGGTTTTACCATGCCCTGATCATTCAGGTAACCAATGGAAACATATTGACTGGAGCGGTCATTTCCTTGTGTGAAAGACAGCTGATATGATTGTGTATTACCAGTGCCAAAGACGATGTCGGGCCAGCTGTTGAAGTCTGTCTGGCTGGGGTCGAGGCCCCCGGGTATAATTTCCTCCATCAGTTCGCGATAGCGTTTGGTGTTGAGAACTTCAATGTTCTTTCTCAGGTTCGAGATGCCATAATAGGTAGCGAATTGAAGACGTGGTGCAGTGTTCTTTTCTCCTCGTCGTGTGCTGATAAGCACAACTCCGTTAGCTGCTCTGGCGCCATAAATTGCTGCTGATGAGGCATCTTTCAGCACGCTCATGGATACAATGTCGTTGGGACTAAGTCCGCGGATGTTGTCGGTAGGTATACCGTCAACCACGTAAAGAGGTTCGTTTCCGGCCAGCACCGAGGTCGCTCCCCTGACCCGCACGGCAAGTTCGCCCCCGGGTTTTCCCGAAGGTTGAATTACCTGTACACCGGCAGCTTTTCCTTGCAGGGCCTGGGCGGCAGAAGTAATGGGTTTGTTTTTGAATTCCTTTTCATCTACGACAGCAACAGCCGTTGTCAGGTCTTTTTTCTTCTGAACCCCGTATCCGATAACCACTGTTTCTTCGAGGAATAAAACATCTTCCTGCATAACAACAACCAGATCATTGGTTGTTTCGTTCACCATTACTTTAGTTTCTTTGAAACCGACATAAGTAAAGATCAATTCGCCGGTTGTTATCCTGATGGCAAACAGGCCTTCAAGATCTGTCGTTGTGCCAGATTGGGTTCCGGCAATCTGAATAGTTACTCCGGGCAGGGGACTGTTGCCGGAATCTGTTACCCGTCCGCGCACAGTTCGTGCCTCCTGGGCAAAGGCTGTGCCGAATAAAGATAACAACATTAGTAGGTAGTAGTATCTCATAATAACCACGCTAATAAAGGTTTTATATAAAAAAAAAGGAAAAGGGTGTTTGACCACCCTTTTCCGGAATGTGCAGACAATTATCTTGAAGGTCTTTCAAGTATCATGGACCAGGCAGCGCCACCGCTCATGTCGGCTGAAATATCAACTGACACAAACAGGTATTCCATAGTGGCACCTTTGGCATAACCCATAACTTCATATCTGTTGGTTGGGTTGCCACCGTTTGGCGGATTGGCGTTATTGGTGTTTTCACCGCCATAGTAGCCTTTGTAGAAGCCTATGAACGCAGCCCTGTCGGGACCGTTGGTCAGGATAATGATTGGCCTGTCGGTTCCGCTGGCAGGGGTGAAGGTGTATGAATGAGTTCCGCTTCCGAAGAATGCGCCATTGCCGCTGGCAGCAATTTCTGCATCGGAGATACATCCGTTTTCGCCTCCGAAGTAGCCGTCGTTACGGGCAGAACCTTTGGTGTCGTATGTGAATACACCGCCAGCGCTGAAAGTAAACTCATCATCAGGCATACATGACCAGTCATCGCCACCTGTTGAAGAGCCATCGAGGAAGGCTTTGGGCAATGACCACCAGGAAGAATTTCCGAGGCCGGGGCCAACGAATACTGATTTTTCTTCTACCCTGATACGCCATGGACCACCCTGAAGCAGTTCGTCAGACAATGGCACAGATGAGATGAATGCGCTTTGTGAGGTTGAGCTGGTTCCGATGGTGTTGGTAGCCGTGAGGGTGATGGTGTACAATCCGTCAGTGCCGTAGGTGTAAACCGGACTTGCTTCGGTTGAAGTATTTCCGTCACCGAAATCCCACAAATAGGAATCAGCAAATGAGGAAGTGTTGGTCAGGGTAACGGTGTTTCCGTTGATTGCCAGTGTAAAATTAGCTGAAGGCTGGTTGGCCGGAATTGGCGGTTCATCATTTGGATTGTCGTAATGAACAAGCACAAACCTCCAGTAGCCACCCGGAGTTGCATCACCTGGAGCAAACTTGTAATTTACTTCCACGATCAGGGTATCGGTTGTGCCATCATGCAGCGAAACAAGGTTGTAGGTAATACTTTCCTGAGGAACATTGTACTCAAGATCAGTTCCAACTTTCGACAGACCAAGGTAAGCACCTGTGCCAACGAGTTTCAGTTGAGGATTGTCGCCGGTGATCAGTTCAAAGGCGTGTTCGCCGTTTGACCAGGCAGATACATCAACACCGTCTTTGTTGAGCATAGGCTCAGCGGAAGAGGCGCAGGTGTTGTTTGCTCCGTCAGGATAAACCGAACCTTCAGCCCAATAATCGCCTTTGTCGTCGAAGATCATTTTACCATCGCGGGTAAATGTCCACTCGTCATTCAGCATACAAGGCCTCAGTGCCAGTTCGTCATTATTGTAACCCATGGCCCACCATATCTGTGAGCGGTCGAACGGACCAACTTCCAGCGGATATTCGCCTGTGCTGACATCGCGGAGCAGCTTCCAGGTTTTGGAAGTTTCGCCTACCAGTTTGGTCAGCATAACATTAGGATCAGCAATGATTACCTGTGCGGTGAACACATCTGTTTCCTTGCCGTTGGTTGAAGTTGCGGTGAGGGTAACAGTATAGGTTCCGTCAGCTGCATAGGTATGAACCGGATTGGTTTCGGTCGACACGGCTGAATTGTCACCGAAGTTCCACGACAAAGCCGAGAAATTCTGTGATTCGTTTGTAAAAGTTACTTTTTTGAAATCCTGGGCATCAATAGCAAATGTGAAACTTGCAATGACTTCCGGATCCGGATCATCCTTCTTACAGGATGTCATGAGGGTGAACAGTGCCATCACCATAAGGGCGGCACTCAGAAACATGGTTTTTTTCATGGCATTTAAATTTAATGATTACTAATGGTTAAAATGGTTATAATATATGAGATACGGTTATTGATCCTTTCTTCATCATGACGAATCATTTAATGAGTTGAATGTTGATGTAATTGATTTCATAATCCTTTGTTTTTAAGGTTATTGATTGATTTGACGGGTTTCTTTAACGCGAATAATTTTGTTTTCAGAGCCGCAGCTTAAGGTGAAATCTCCCTCCTCGACAATCCATTGGATTTGTTCATTAACAAATGCAAGTTGGCTTACCGGAATGCTGAAACGGACAACATTGCTTTCGCCGGGGCCAAGGTTTATTTTGCTAAAAGCACGTAACCTCTTCACAGATGGGGTAAGTGAGGCAAAATGATCGCTGCTGAATACCTGAGCTACTTCTTTGCCTGCTACATTTGATGTATTGGTGATTTTCACTGCTACATTGATCGTGTCTGAGGCAAGATATTCCACCTTGTCCGTAGTAAGTTCAGAATATGTAAAACTTGAATAACTAAGTCCGAATCCGAAGGGGTATTGAGGGTTGAAGTGCGTTCCTGTGGGTGAGCCAAGGAGTTCGAGTTGCTCAGCGTGTTTGTGATAATAAGGCTCAAGGCTGTTTGGATAACGAGGATAGGTGTAGGGAAGTTTTCCTGAAGGATTGTGGTCGCCATATATGATTGATGCCAGTGCCTCTCCTCCGTAATTTCCGGGCAGATAAGCGTTTATTACCGCTTTTACCATCGGTTCGACCTTGCTGATCAGTCTTGGACGCCCCTGAACCATGACAAGTACAACCGGTTTGTTGGTAGCTGCAGCAGTTTTAACAAGTTGTTGCTGATTATCTGAAAGATACAAGTCCTCGAGGTCACCAGGTTTTTCGGTGTAGGAGTTTTCTCCGATGCACAATACAATAACATCCGATTGGGAAGCCTTTTTGGCAAACTGAGCCAGGTCGCCCACTTCTTCATCTTTGTACTCCATTGTGTTCTTGTATGTAACACCCTCATACAAAGTTACAAAATCAGGGTTTGCGGCTGCAGATTTCAAAGCTTCATAAACAGTATGATACTCACCTGCAAATTCATCTACAAGATTGCCTAACCATGAGTAGCTCCAGCCTCCGTTCAGTGGTCTCATTATGTTTGCGGCCGGACCACCTACCAGGATGCGTGTATTTTTGGAAAGAGGCAACAGACTTTGTTCATTTTTGAGCAAGGTGATGGACTCAAGGGCAGTTTTTCTGGCAGCGTCGGCATGCTTTTGCGAGGCAAAATCAGGATAGTTTTCAGCAAGGGTATAAGGCTGTTCAAACAAACCGAGCATAATCTTGACTCTGAGTATTCTTCTGACGGCATCATCTATGCGGGCCATGCTTACTGATCCTTCTTCGACCAGTTGAATCAGATGATCGGCAAAATCGAAATTATATGGCACCATCGACATGTCGATACCGGCATTGATGGCCAATTTCACAGCCTCTTTGTGGTCTGGCGCGATTTTGTGGCGGGTATGCAGGTATTCTATGTCGGCCCAGTCGGTAACCACAAAACCTTTAAAGCCCCATTGGTCTTTGAGCACATCTGTAAGCAGTTTTTTGTTGACATGTGTCGGCACCCCGTTGATTTCGCCTGAGTTGACCATGACTGTAAGTGCTCCGGCATCAATCCCGGCTTTGAATACTGGGGCATGATATTCAAAAAGCTTGTTGTCGGGCATCCATGCCGGGGTTCTGTCTTTTCCGCTGAGGGTGTGCGAATAGCCCATATAATGCTTCAGGCAGGATGCTATCTGGTTGGGATGTGAAATTTCGTTGTTTTCTCCTTCATATCCTTTAATGAGGTGATGTCCCATAATGGCACACAAATACGGGTCTTCACCAAAAGTTTCCCATTGACGTGGCCATCGGGGATCCACACCCAGGTCGAGCACAGGCGAAAAGGTCCATGCCACACCTGCTGCGCGTGTTTCGTAAGCTGTAATTCTTCCGGCTTCATTTACCAGTTCGGGGTTCCAGGTTGCAGCCATGCCAATCTGTTGCGGAAAAAAGGTGGCACCATCCACATAGCTGGCACCATGAATCATGTCGAGACCATAAATTACAGGAATTTTATTGGGAGAGGCCTCAAGGGCGTAATCCAACAACTGAGTGATGAGTCCGTTCCAAACTTCAGGTGTTCTTGCACGGTTGTTGGCCGTATTCAGCACCGAGCCAATTCTGTATTCCACAAATGCTTTATGTAACTGGTTCGAGTCGAGCTGAACCGGTTCAAAGCTTGAGAATGGGTTTTCGCCTTTGGTAAGCACATCCAGAGTAACCTGAGTCATCTGTCCGACTTTTTCACTTAGGGTCATTTTTGCCATTATATCCGAGATTCTCTGCTCCACTTCAGGATCCAGGTCTTGTCTGACAATTGTTTTCTGTTCATTGGTGCATGAGAAGAAGAAAACTACCGACAGAAATAAAAGGCTTTTACACATCAACTGTTTCATTATCTTTTGTGTTTTTCTGGTTTGTATAAAACTCCTTAATCGTTTTGAAATACCCTTACATAGTCGACTTCCATGATCTGCGGGAATACTGTAGTTTCGTCAGGATAACCCGGCCAATTGCCGCCAACAGCTATATTCATGATGAAAAACTGTGGTTTTCTGAATGAATCGAAAACAACCATGGCGTCGTCCACTTCATAGAACAAGTTGTAGTCAACATACCAGCGGATAGAGTTTTCGCCCCACACAATGGAAAAGACATGGAACGCATCGTGAAAACTCTGGTTTCCTGGCAGTGTATAGCTGCTGCCTTTGTACCTGTGTCCGCCTTCGTAATAATGAACTGTACCATGGGTTTTTGATTGCTCATGACCCAGATATTCCATTATGTCAATTTCACCGCAACGTGGCCAGCCAACTTGTGAAATGTTGCCTCCAAGCATCCAGAGAGCAGGCCAGATACCTTGACCGTAGGGCATTCTGGCGCGGATATCAATCCTTCCGTAGGTGAATTCTTTTTTGCCTTTGGAAAGAAGCCTTGCTGAGTTATATGAAGAGTATAGTTTTGTGGCTTTTATATTCAACTTGTCATTGAGTATAAAAGAGTTTTCTGAGGAACTGGTATAAACCTGCAACTCATTGTTTCCCCATCCGCCTCCTCCGAGATCATAGCCCCAGTTATCGGGGTTGACCGAACTTCCGCTGAACTCATCGCTCCACACCAATGTCATTCCGGGATACTCGAGCGGTGTTATAGTGCCGTCTTCGGCCTGATCAAGCTGAAAAGTATCATCATTCTTCAGATATACCCTAACCGTATTTATTTCAGCGACAGCACCAGTGATATTTTCAAGAACAACATCGAAATAGTCATCCATTTCAAAGATGTTGTCGCCAACAACTTCAACCTCAAGCGTTTTTTCTGTCTCACCCGGATTTATCTGAATATTCTGCCCGTTGACCGAAAGAAAGTCAGTCCCTGCTTTGGCCCAGCCATCCACAGTTGACCAGCTAAAAGTTACCGGGGCTTCCGATGTGCCGGAAAGCTTCACTAATATGCCCACAGTCTGGTTTCCGTTGTTTCCTTCAGGGACTATCAACCGTGAGGGTAGGGTGAGTTCTGGTATGAAAGGATCGTTGTCCTGTATTTCGATCCTGCAAATGGGATTAGTGAGTACTGCATTCTTTACATTGGTTACAATGAGATTAAAGTATCTGTCTGATTGATACGTTTGATTCCCAAATATGGTAAACTCAACTAATTGGCTTTTTGTGCCTTTTTTTATCACAGTAATAACATCTGACTTTGGTTCAAAATCCTCATTTGCTTTTGCTGTTCCTTCAGTTAATGACCATGTAATGATGACATCCTTTGGTGCGTTTTGGTCAAGAGTAAATGTGAACGAAACCAATTGCTGGCCTTCATCTTTTTCGTCAATAGACAAGCTTGTGGGTATATTCAGGCTAACCGTAACATCATCGGTTTTGCTGCATGACAGGTTTGCGCCTGCAAATATGGAGAACAAAAGCAAAAGAATTTTTAATCTGGTGGTCATAAGTGGGTTATTTCGGAATCATTTTGTAGAAACGTACATAGTCAATCTCCATGCTAGCCGGGAATATGTTATCATCAACACCCTGGGCACCGCCCCAGCTGCCGCCGACAGCAACATTAAGGATAATGTGGAATCGTTTGTCGAATGGCCACACGGCTGGTCCGGTGCCTTCATTGTAACTGGTAAATATATGTTGGTCGTTTATGTATCCTTTAATGGCGAAAGGTGTCCAGTCGATTCGGTACAGCTGAAAATCAGTAATGGCTCCGGGCACTTTCCTTGTTGCTGTTTTTTGGTTATTCAGCACCCAATAATAAGCTTCGCAGTGGGTGCTCATGTGTATCACCTCAGGATCATATCCCACGTGTTCCATGATGTCGATCTCACCTGATTTCGGCCATCCGCCATACTCCCAATCAGTTGGGAGCATCCAAATAGCCGGCCAGGTACCCCTGCCGGCCGGAACCTTTGCCCTTGCCTCAACTCTTCCATAAAGCAAATCACCTTTCTTACGGCTGACAAGTCTTGTAGAGGTGTAAGATTTTTCTTCAAAGTTTTCTTTTCTGGCTGTGATGGTCAGAATGCCGTTTTCAACTTTTGCGTTCTCAATCCTGTTTGTATAGTATTGCAATTCATTGTTTCCCCAACCGCTTCCTCCGAGGTCATAATCCCATTTAACAGGGTCGGGCAATCCGGTGTAATCAAACTCATCATACCAGAATGGCGTAGTTTCAAATTCCCAACCCAAATCCTGTGGTGGTCCGGGTATAATGATGACGGAACGGTCTTTCTGTCCGCTGCTGCACCCTGTAAACAGGACGACCAAAACACTGATGAGCGATATTTTACATTTCATTTTCTTTTTCAGTAAGGGCCGGCCACCCGAAGGTGACCGACCTGAATTACTAACCTAAATCACTAATACACAATATGATAATTTCAATAATTCGGATTTTGTTTCAGTTTGGTATTTCCCAGTTCGGTAAGCGGAATGGGCAGTATCTCGTGTTTATTTGCCACGAATCCTTTGAATGCCAAAGCTTCTGCTGCTTTTCCGGTGCGCACTAGGTCGAAAAACCGATGACCTTCAGTAGCCAGTTCTAACCGCCTTTCGTGATAGATATTTTCAAGTGTGGCAGGTACCAAAGGTAATCCTGCTCTTTCACGCACTTTATCAAGCCATTGCTGGGCTTCAGAGGCATTACCAGACCGAACCAAAGCCTCAGCGTGCATCAGGTAAACATCTGCCAGACGAATTTCGATATAGTTGTTAGGCCATTCAAGCACTGCATCACCACCGCCGGAATTTTGAAAGTCCTTCAGCGGAGCAAACTTTTGCATGAAATAACCTGTGTTTTGATAACCTTTTTCATAAACGGCTAATCCGGCTTCTTCGAGACTGTCTATGTTTGCAACCGTTCCAACATATCTGTTGCTTCCTTTTAAGAGTTCGACAAGATCAGGAATAATCGGGTTGAAACCCCATCCGGCTGAGTATGTCGGGCCGGCATAGGCTCTTGGTCCGCAAAGCTGCACAAGCAAGTTTCCTTCTCCGGCAGGGGGGCGGGGGAAATCCCAGTAACCTATTGCAACCGAAGTGTGTGTTATCTCAAAGATGGACTCTTTGTTAAATTTGTTGTCGGGTCTGAAGATATCAGCATAATTCTCGAGCAGTTCATAGTACGGAGCCGTGTTTACTTCTTCAAACAATGCAGCTGCCTCGGCCATCCTGCTTTCATTGTTTTGAAAAAGAATAACCTTGCCCAGTAAGGCTTTTGCAGCATATGTCGTTACCCTGCCGTTCTCTGAGGGAGGCACACTTAACGGGAGATCCGGAATGGCTTCGTTCAGGTCTTTTTCAATCTGGGTGTAAACATCTTCGGGACTTGCCTGCTCGGCTGAAAAGAATTCAGAAGGCGACAAAAGGCTGGTGAAGAGCGGTACATTTCTGAACAACCGGACAAGGTCGAAGTAATAATATGCTCTGAGAAACTTGGCTTCGGCTCTGAAACGCGCTTTGAGAGTTTCATTCATGGGTACATCGTCGAGTTTCGATAGCAAAGTATTGGCTCGGTTGACTCCGGTAAAATTGCGTCCCCAGAAACTCTCCTGAGGACCGACAGCAGGCTCAAGGGTGTAGCTGTTCCATGCCTCCCAGGAGATCTGGTCGCCATAAGCCGCGCCACCGGCATAACAATCATCCGATGCACTGTTTAACAATCCGACCTTGCTGGCATAGGTGTTTACCCATTCAGTGCCCAGGGGATCATAAACCGAAATCAAACCGGCAAATGCCTCATCAGCGTTCTGGTAATAATTATCCTCGAGTGTGGTTCCTTTAGGTTTCACCTCCAGCCAGTCTTTGGTGCAGGAAACCGTGATCATGACCACAAAAATCAAAAAAATATTAATGGATCTCTTTTTCATGACTTTACGTTCTTTAAATCGTTACATTAACACCAACCATAAATGACCTTGCCTGTGGATAGAACCCGCGGTCAATTCCGTAACTCGTGCCTCCGATTTCGGGGTCAAATCCTTTATACTTGGTAAAGGTGAAGAGGTTGTTGGCACCAACATAGGCGCGCAACAATTTCATTCCTATTCGCTTCGACAGAGTTGCAGGAACCGTATATCCAATCTGAATGGTTTTAATCCTCAGGTAAGAACCATTGTTCAGATGGAAAGTAGAGGGATTACTGAAGTTTTTATTAGGATCTCCGTTAACTAATCTGGGATAGGTGTTTGAAGTGCCTACACCTGTCCAGCGATCAAGAGCATCTGTTGTCCAGTTGGAAGAGGGAATGTCCAATCTTCTCAACCCATTGAAAATGTCGTTTCCTGACACTCCCTGAACAAATATCATGGCATCGAACTGCTTCCATGCAGCCGAAACAGTAAAACCATACGAGAACGTAGGGGTAGGGTCTCCGATAAATGTTCGGTCATCAGCATCAATCTTACCATCAGCGTTGAGGTCGGCATATTTAAAATCGCCCGGACGAGCGTTGGGTTGTAATAACTCGCCATTTTCATTGACGTGTTTCTGTATTTCACCTAAAGACTGAAATACGCCCAATATTTCGAATCCGTAAAAAGCACCGATAGGATGACCAACCATAAGCCTGCTTATTTCATAGCTGCTCGACTGGAAATTGGCGCCGGTCCTGAAATCTACACTTCCCAGATCAGTAATTTCGTTTTTCAGATAGCTGGCGTTTCCCTGAAGGTTCAACTCAACCTGACCGACTTTTCTTCTGTAACCTAACTCAACTTCGACACCTTTGTTGGTCATCGAAGCGATATTTGCTATCGGGTCTTCAATAGCACCCACATAAGCCGGCAATACGAACTTATCCAGCATGCCTGTGGTGTTTTTACTGTACAAATCCACTACTAACCTGAAATCAGAGAATAAAGTAGCCTCAAAACCGATGTTTGACTGGCTGGTTTCTTCCCATTTCAGATCCGGATTTGAGGGGGCATTCGGGCTGTATCCAATCTGGTAATTGTCATAATCGAAAGTGTAGTTTCTGCCTCCGCCTACAGTGGCAAGATACAGAAAATCTGCAATATTATCGTTCCCGTTTACACCATAAGATCCTCTGATTTTCAAGAAAGTTACATAGTCATTGGCTTTCCAGAAATCTTCACGGCTCACAACCCAGCCAATTGATGCAGAGGGGAAAGTGCCATATCGGTTGTTCTTTCCAAATCGTGACGAACCGTCACGTCTGATGATACCCGTAAACAAATATTTCTGAGCATAGTCATAATTAACCCTGGCAAATACAGAGCTGATTTTGTGTTCCGGGCTTTCCCATCCACCTCCGAGTTTTTCAGAGTCAATGATGCTGAAGTTCATCGAAGCCTCATCGAAGGTATTTACAGGCAAACCATAGTATCTCGCGTTGGTTCCTTTTGAACTTTCAACAAATGCACTCAGTCCGGCCAGAGCAGTGAAGTTATGTTTTCCAATATTTTTAGTATATGCGGCTGTGTTTTCCCAATTCCACATCAGCCCGCGATTGCTCGACCTGAAGAAGTTGTTTTTACTGATCAGGTTGGCTGCATTAAGGTAATATACAGGGGTAAAACTTTCATCTCCCCAAAAAGCCAGTTTTGTACCGAGGTCTGACCTGAAAATAAGACCTTTAATCGGTTCAAGCTCGGCAAACAAATTGCCGACAAAATTGTCAGACCAGCCGTAGTTTCCTTGTCTGGTAGCTATGTAAGCGAGCGGATTGGTCATCTCCTGAACAACATATTGACTGATGGCATATGGATTTCCATTTTCGTCCCTGACTACAGGGTTGGTTGTGTATGGTGCTTCATTGGCAACATCGGGATCTGTAATGATAACAGGTGTAACCGGGTCAAGGTTGATGGCAGATGAAAGCGGTCCGCCATACTCGCTGTTTACATTCAGCGAGCCTTTACTTTTGATATGAGAATAGCCGAAGTTGTTACCAAATCTGAAATAATCATTCACCTGATGACTGGTGTTCAACCGGATTGAAAGTCTGTTGTAATGCGAAATGGAAGTAGCTACGATTCCTTCCTGATCAAAATAACCTATTGAAGTATAGTAGGATGATGTTTGATTTCCACCGGATAAACTCAGTTCATGATTTTGGATTCGGGCGTTCTCATTAAAGATTGTAGCCTGCCAGTCAGTGCCTTCGCCTAATATCGACGGGTCAGGGAAGATTTCCGGTAAACCGGCATTGCGCGCTGCTTCGTTTCTTAGCATGGCATAGTCCTTTGCTCCTAATAAATCAAGTTTTTTCGCAGGTGCCTGAGTACCGGCATAGGCATTGTAGCTCAGGCTCATTCCGGGTGTGGTTCCGCCTTTTCCTTTCTTAGTCGTTATAATAATAACTCCGTTGGCAGCCCTTGTTCCGTAGATGGCAGCCGATGCAGCATCCTTGAGTACTTCCATGGACTCGATATCTGCTGTGTTCAGGTAATCAAGTCCACCTATATCTATAGGTACACCATCGATCACGTATAAAGGGTCGCTCACATTGATTGAGGTTGTGCCACGAACCCTTACTGTGGAGCCTGCTCCGGGTTGACCCGAACTGGCAGCAATCGTTATACCAGAAGTGCGGCCCTGCAATGCCTGTTCGATGCGTGTGATAGGCATGTTTTTTAAATCACTGCCTTTTACACTTGATATTGCTCCCGTGACAACACTTTTCTGTTGAACACCGTAGCCAACCACAACATACTCTTCGAGTTGTAATGCGGAGGGACTCAATGCAAAATTTACTGTAATATTCAGACCAGCTGACAGTTGCACGGTTTGTTTCAATGGCTCGTAGCCGATGAAACTTGCTTCAAGCAGATAGTTACCCGGATCTAACTGAAGGCTGTAGTCACCATCGATACCTGAAACAGTGCCTGTCTGTGTGCCCGAAATGATTACATTGGCCCCGGGTAGCGGCTCTTTGGTTGCCTTATCGGTGATAATTCCGGTAACAATCGATTGCTGTCCATAGAGGTTAATAGATAACAAGCAGGAAAACAGCAAAATAAGACGTATTTGTCCTTTCATATAGGGTGTTTTTGGTTTTTCCTTGATTAAAATTTGCAATTTGCAGATCAATATTACAGCCTAAGTGAATACAATTGCAAGAATTTCTTTACATCACCTTTACATCGATTTAACATTTTCTTTACATCATTACTACATCAATACAAGTTTAAAATACTGAAATAAAGAGACATAAATAGACAAATTGTCCTACAACAGAATTAATCTACCTGATCAATCAAAATTATTTAAGTGCGGGAAAAATGCAATCGATTGAATCTTGCGTTTGCTCGGAAGTAAATTTTTCGAAAATGATCTTTGTCAGAAATTCATCAGATAGCTGATCAGGTTCTCTTCGCGTTCGAGGTTTAACTTTTTACGCAACCTGTAGCGCCCTATTTCAACACCACGAATGGAGATATTCATCAGCGGGGCTATTTCTTTGGTGGAAAGGTTCATTTTCAGGTATGCGCATAGCCTGAGTTCACGTGGTGAAAGCTCCGGATGTTTCTCTTTCATCCTGCTGATAAAGTCCTGATGAACATTGTCAAAATAGTCTTCAAACAGTTCCTGAAACTTCTCATTCTTTAATTCCTTATTAATTCTGGATATAACTAATTCTATCTCAGGTTTGTTAGTTTGCGCGGATTGCTTATCTAAAATGCTGTTCAACTGAACTTTGATGCTGTTGAGAATTTTGTTCTTGTGAATAAGGTGTAATGCTGTATTGGCAAGTTCCTTGTTTTTGTGATTGATTTCATTCTGAAGACTTTCATTGCGAAGATGAATGATTTCTTTCTCAGCTTCCAGGGCCTTTTCTTTGTATGCAGTTTCTTTTTCTTTAAGTTCTTTTTTGTGCTTTTGTTGCTCCCTTATTCTGGTTTTCAATATCCTGCGTTGAACAAAGAGCAGGTTGCCTCCTAAAACCAGAATAAATATAAAAGAATAGAATCCATATGCCAGTTTTGATCTGTAAAACGGAGGGTCGATAATGAAGGAATAGTTATAAGTCTTATCATCACTGTTGTTCAGATTGTTAACCCTAACTTCAAATGAATACTGTCCCTCATTGAGGTTAGTATACTCTTTATACGTAGTATTGTCCCAGTCGGACCAGTTCTCTTCAAAACCCTTCATTCTGAAAGAAAAAGTTGTGTGTCCTGACGCATTGAATGCAGGGCTGGCAAATTTGAAGGATACTGAGTTCAGGCTGAATGGAATGCGGATTATTTTGCGATTGTCATTGGTGGAGGTTGCTTCAGCGATTCTGAGAGTGCTGTCCTTGCCATAAAAGCTGATGTCGCGGAAAAATACCGGAACTTCTTTGTTGTAGTCTTTTTTAAAATGCGGATCATAATGCAGCAAACCTTTTTGGGAACCGATATAAACATTTCGGTTATCGAAAACATGGATGCTTTCGTACGACTCTATCAAAAGCGGATTAATCCTTTTAAAAGGAGCGGTTATTCGGGTGTATTTGCCATCCTCTAGGATGCGCATCAATCCCATACTGCCGAATGAAAAATACCAAAGGTTACCTGAGGCATCAGAGAACATGTTGTCAACAGCATTTTGTCCGCTGAAAATTGAATTCAGGCGGTCAGATGGAATGAAATTTTTGTTTTCAGCATCGAATATGTAAAACCCGTTTTTTGAACTAAAAACAATTTCTTTGTTGATATTCATTACGTTGTAGGGAAGCTCCTCAGGCAAACCATGATTGTGGTTAAACAATTCTACGCTCATTGCTTTTCTGAGGTCGGATGAAAGCTGAACCCTGAAAAGACCTCTGTAGCCATGCGCAATCCAGAAAGTGTTTTTAGACTCCTGAGCAAAACTGCGCGCTGATTCTTCAAAAGCTTCAGTCTTCCATAGCTTCTGCCACGACAAGCCATCTCTGACAAGTATCGAGAAACCGGCATATGTTCCTGCAATGATCGTATCGGGGTTGTTGTTATGGGCCGCAAAGGACCAGTATCCTCTGTCGTCGGCAATCTTTCTGGCCTGAGTCCCCTGAATATGGAAACATCCAAAATTATGACCGCAAAGCAGTTGTCCGTCAATTACATGTAAGTTCCAGACCTGTCCTTCGGTGCCGTTAATCAGACCAAAATCTGCCTTGTCGTTTTTGGTGTGATCCAGTGAACTCATCGGTGCACAAAACAAACCCTGATTGGTGCCGACATAAAGGAAATTGTCATGCACAACAGAACTATAGGTGCTTTCGATGTGGTAGTTGTAGTCATAAATGGTTATTGGTGAATTAATTTCCAGATAATCAATCCCATTGTCGAGTCCGAGCCACAGATTACCTTGTGTATCCTCGTACAGGTTGAGAATGGTATTGTTGAGCAGGCCTTTGTATCTGTTGATATGTTGTAATACTTCGCCTTGGTCATTTGTCAGGTAAACACCATTTTGTATCGAACCAAAGGCGTAATAGCCATTTGTCAGACGAATTCCGGAGAATACAGTGTTTTCGCATAACAGTTGATTCACTTTTGTATCCCAAGGACGAAGCGTTTTGCCATCAAAAACAAACAAGCCGTCATTGATAAGACCGATCAGAAGCTTATTCTCGTAAATGGGCAGCACGAATCTAATTTCGTTTTGCTGTAGTAATGGGTCAGAAATTACTGAGATAAGCTTGTTTTGCTGCAGATGAAATAGCCCGTGATCGACATCCGAGATAAAAAGTTTGCCCGATGCACTATAGGAATGGCCAAACATGGAAAAGGGTCTGACCACATGCAATTGACGGTTATCGTAAACAAAGAGATATTTAAATGATTGAAATACAATGCCATCACCTGTTTTGTGAATTTTCCATATTTCATCACAACTGCGATAAGCACTGTCAACAACCTGAATTAACGATTTGTATATGAGTTTTCCGTCAGATCCCGGGAGAAAATAGCCAAACTGTTCAAAAGCACCCACGTAAATGGTGTCACCCACAGCTAAAACTGATCGTATAATAGTATTGTTAGGAACAGGGTAGAGATTCCAGTGCTGACCGTCAAACTCGAGTAAACCGTCATTGTTGGCCACATACAGATATCCTTTGCTGTTTTGGGTCATATTCCAGTTCTGAGTACCTGCCTGATACACAGTACGGGGATAACTGTGAATCAAAGGAATACCGGTCTTTTTAATTTCAGATGCTTCAACCGAAAGGTTGAAAATAACCAGTGCTAGATACAGTATTTTTCGGATGATGTACATTACAGCTTTTAAATGCCGGTTTCAAAAAATTAAATTGAGGTTCAAATATAGCAATCATATTGATGTGCGCATCCATTTTCCCTGCCAGGATCTGCCGATTTTCTGCACGAATCAGAAAAGGCTGGTTCAGTATTCCGGAGTTTGTAAGGTTGTGCTGGGTTTTTCTCTGTTAACTTCTGAACAATTTAAGATGATTCATTCTAATTAATTGGATTACAACTTACAGATAAATATAATGATGTTGTTGGGCTTTGATTTTGTGTATTGCGATGACATGGTTATCTTACCTGCTTTTTGTGTGATCGATTGTATCGCTGTGTTGAAGGTGACTGGCCGGAATCTTTATTGCGATGACGCGATTTAAGATGAGAACAGTTGATAAATAAGTGTATATAGATATTTACATTTTAAATACTGCTTCTGGATTTTTATAATTTATAACGATTCTAAATTTTATTCTCGTGTCGTTTGTGGCGAAAAACCACCTAATTTTGCTGTTAATTAATTCACAACAAGACGTTGTATCCTGAACTTGAAACATTAAATACCTTCATTATTCATGAAAGACACTGTTAAACAAATCGTCGAGAAGTACAGCAAGGACAAGACCCGTTTAATGGACATCCTGATCGAAACTCAGGAAGCTTTTGGTTTCATTTCATCCGAAGCCATTGAGGTTATGTCTGTGATGTTGAATATGTCGAAAGTTGATGTGGAGCAAACCATCAGTTTTTATCATTTTTTCAGCACCAAGCCCAGGGGTGAATATGCTATTTATTTAAATGACAGTGCAGTAGCCCACATGTTCGGCCGTCAGGCAGTGAAAGAGGCTTTTGAAAAAGAAACCGGCATTCGGTTTGGTGAAGTAACACCGGATGGAAAAATCGGATTGTTCAATACCGCTTGCATTGGTATGAATGACCAGGAGCCTGCAGCGATCATCAATAACAAGGTGTTTACCAGGCTGACACCATACAGAGTCGGGGAGATTATCCGCTGCATCCGTAGTGGCTGCAAGGTAGATGAACTTATTAATGAGAGTTACGGTGACGGGAAAAACCAGTTGCCCAGCCTGAGAGCGATGGTTTCCAGTAATATCCGTCGCAAGGGTATGATATTATCGGATGACTATGTTTATGGAACAGTTACTTCGGAAGTATTACCCAAAATGTCACCTGAAGCAGTCATTGCAGAGATTAAGCACAGTCATATTCGCGGACGTGGTGGCGCAGGCTTCCCCACCGGATTGAAGTGGGAATTCTGCAGACGTTCAAAAGGAGAAAAGCATTATGTGATCTGCAACGCCGACGAAGGCGAACCTGGTACATTCAAGGACAGGGTGATACTAACCGAAAAGCCGGAACTTGTTTTTGAAGGCATGGCAATAGCCGGATATGCTATCGGAGGTGATGAAGGTATCTTGTACCTGCGTTATGAATACCGATACATGAAAGAATATCTCGAGCAGGTGCTCGACGAAATGCGCAATAAGAATCTCCTCGGCAAGAATATTGCAGGTATTGAAGGATTCGACTTTGACATCAGGATCCAATTCGGTGCCGGAGCTTACGTGTGCGGAGAGGAATCAGCCTTGCTTGAGTCACTTGAGGGAAAAAGAGGTGAACCAAGGGATAAGCCTCCATTCCCCGTTGAGAAAGGCTATCTTAACCAACCCACCATCATCAACAATGTGGAAACTTTTGCTACCGCAGTCAGAATTGTGCAAAACGGAGGCGAATGGTTTACCCAGTTCGGTACTGAGGATTCAACAGGTACTAAAATATTAAGTATTTCAGGCGATTGCATGTTCCCTGGCGTGTATGAGGTGAATTGGGGATTCAATGTCAACGACATGTTGAATATGGTAGGTGCCTATGATGTGCAGGCAGTTCAGGTTGGTGGCCCATCCGGAACCCTGATCGGTCCTGATGAATTCAACCGCACATTGGGCTATTCAGATCTTTCAACAGGCGGTTCGATGATCGTTTTTGGCAAACAGCGTAACCTGCTCAGTGATGTGGTACTTAATTTTATGGAGTTCTTTATCGAAGAATCCTGCGGGTCGTGCAGCACCTGTCGTAATATGACACAGGTTATGGCTAATAAGCTGAAGAAAATCCTCAAGGGTAAGGGAGTTGTTAAAGACCTCGAAGATCTGCGCTCCTGGAGCAAGGTGCTGCAGGCAAGTCGCTGTGGTCTGGGACAGACAGCAGGTAACCCGATTATAAGCAGCTTGAAGAATTTCCGCCATCTCTATGAAGAGTTTATCCAAAAAGAAAAGGATTTTGACGAAGGCTTTGATCTGGTGGCTGCGGTGCAGGATTCATGCAAGTATGTGGGCAGAGTGCCTAATTTTCACCATCATTAATTCATTACAATAACAGAAAAATCATTGAATATGAGCAACCTGATTAAATTCAAAATCGATGGGGTTGAGTGCATGACCGAACGTGGAAAATTTATTGTTGAAGCTGCACTCGAAAACGGCATTTTTATCCCAACGTTGTGCAATATGCCCGGCGTGAAGCCTAAAGGTTCGTGCCGTATTTGCACCGTGAAGATTAATGGTCGTTTAATGACCTCCTGTACCACACCTGTTGCCGATGGTATGGAAGTCGAAAGTAACTCAACGGAAATTAATGAGTTACGCAAGTCTATCGTTGAGCTGCTTTTCGTAAGCGGTAACCATTTCTGTCCGGCTTGCGAAAAAAGCGGCAACTGTGAGCTTCAGGCGCTTGGATACCTCTATCAGATGATGGTGCCACGCTACCCATATGAGTTCCCGTTGCGCGAGGTTGATGCTGATTCTCCTTATATCATAAAAGATCAGAATAGGTGCATCCTTTGTAAAAGGTGCATAAAAACCATAAAAGACGAACAGGGAAGATCTCTGTTTGCCTTCCGCGACAGGGGGCACAGACTCGAGGTTGTTCTGGATAAGGAGTTGGCAGCAGAGATGACACCTGAACTTGCCGAACTTGCGATGAAGAACTGTCCGGTAGGCAGTATTCTTGTCAAGGAAAAAGGGTTCGTTGAACCAATCGGAAAACGTAAATTTGACAAAACAGCCATCGGCAGCGATGTAAAACTTTAAAGGAGGAGAAAAACACCATGAGTAAACCAGTTATAGCAACAACATCACTGGCAGGCTGTTTCGGCTGCCATATGTCAATTCTCGACATTGACGAAAGAATACTTCAGCTTATTGAGTTGGTTGAGTTCAACAAGTCGCCTGTTGATGACATCAAAACCTTCACCAAACCCGTTGACATCGGTATTATTGAAGGTGGATGCTGCAACAGCGAGAATGTCGAAGTCCTTAAGTCCTTCCGTAAAAACTGCAAGATTCTGATCTCACTTGGTGAGTGTGCCATTATGGGCGGATTGCCGGCACTGCGCAACGGAATTCCGATAGAGGAATGCCTGCACGAAGCTTATATTGGCGGTCCAACCGTTGGTCTGAATAAAATGGGTATCATGCCAAACGATGATGAGCTGCCTATGCTCCTCGACAAGGTATATCCCTGCCACGAAATTGTAAAGATTGATTACTTCCTGCCCGGTTGTCCGCCCAGAGCTGACCTGATATGGGATGCTCTGGTGGCTCTAATTACCGGTGACCCTATGAAGCTGCCATATGAAGTTGTAAAATTTGACTAATCCAATTCCATACCAGAAGCCATGACAAAGAAAATTACCATAGAACCCGTAACCCGCGTTGAAGGCCACGGCAAGGTGACCATACACATGGATCATCAGGGCAATATACAACAGACACGACTGCATATTGTTGAATTCAGAGGTTTTGAACGTTTTGTTCAGGGCCGTCCATACTGGGAAGCACCAGTTCTGGTGCAGCGTTTGTGCGGCATCTGTCCGGTGAGTCATCATCTTGCAGCAGCCAAAGCACTTGACGTTATTGTTGGTGCCGGAACAGGTGAAGGACTGACACCAACCGGCGAAAAAATGCGTCGTCTGATGCATTACGGACAATTCTTCCAATCACATGCACTGCATTTCTTCCACCTGAGTGCACCGGACTTCCTGTTTGGTTTTGATGGTGATCCGGCCATCAGAAACATCATCGGCATTGCACTTACCAAGCCTGAACTTGCTGTTCAGGGCGTGATGATGCGTAAGTTCGGTCAGGAGATCATCAGAGCCACAGCCGGTAAAAAAATCCACGGCACCGGCGCTATTCCGGGCGGAATCAACAAAAACCTCAGCATCGAAGAACGAGACGAATTCCTTAAGGGAGCAGACCCGCTCAATGCCGATAAAATGGTCAGCTGGGCACAGGAAGCCCTTGATTTCTTCAAGTATTTCTATTCGTCAAACAAGGAAATGATAGACGGCTTTGCACATTTCCCCAGCAACCACCTGAGTCTGGTTCGTAAAGACGGTGCACTTGATCTGTATCATGGTGTGCTCAGGGCAGTAGATACTGATGGCAAAAAAATCCTTCATGATATTGATTATCAAGAATACACAAACTATATCGAAGAGGAAGTCCGCAGTTGGAGCTATATGAAATTCCCCTATCTGAAATCAATAGGGAAGGAGAATGGCTGGTACCGGGTTGGGCCGCTGGCGCGACTGAATACCGCCGAATTTATCCCAACCCCTCTGGCGCAAAAGGAGTTTGAGATATACAAAGCACTTACTAACGGCAAGCCGAACAACTATTGCCTCCATATGCATTATGCCCGTCTGATCGAAACACTCCATGCTGCAGAGGTAATCCGCGACCTGCTTAACGATCCCGATCTTTTGGGTAATGATCTGGTGGTCAAAGGAACCAAACAAAAAGAAGGTGTAGGACTTATTGAAGCACCCCGCGGCACCCTGTTCCACCACTACCGCATCAATGACAACGACCAGATTGAAATGGCCAACCTCATTGTTTCTACCACAAATAACAATGAACCCATGAACCGCTCGGTGAATTATGTAGCCAAGGCGATTATGACCGGCAAAGAAATCATCACAGAAGGCATGATGAACTCGGTGGAAGTTGCCATCCGTGCCTACGATCCCTGTTTGAGTTGCGCAACCCATGCTCTGGGCAAAATGCCACTCGAAATCTCACTCTATGACGAGGATAACAACCTCATCGACAGAAAAAGAAGCTAAACGATATGACCCGGCATCAACGAATATTGATTTACGGGTATGGAAATCCCGGGCGTCAGGATGACGGTTTGGGTGCAGCCTTCATTGCGAAGATGGAAGACTGGCTCAGACAAAATCCCGTGCCCGGAATTAATCTTGATTGCAATTATCAGCTGAACATCGAAGACGCTGAACACATTGCACACAAAGATCTGGTTGTGTTCGTAGATGCTTCACAGGAGGATATTGAAGATTACACGTTCACAGCCATCAATCCGAATGATGCCCGGGTCGAATTCACCATGCATGCTGTGTCACCTGCATTTGTCGTTGACCTGTGTCGCAAAATGTTTCACCGGGCCCCGGATGCCTATCTGCTTCATATCAAAGGCTATGAATGGGACTTTGCAGAACAATTGAGCGATGCCGCAACCAGAAATCTCGAAGCTGCTTTTGACTTTCTTACCGAAATCATACGGAATAAAAAGTCCTTTGACAATGCCATTATTACCAAACAAGATGTAACACATTAAAAAACTTTAACATGAATTTAAGTACAAAGTATATGGGGGTTGAACTAAAAAACCCCATCATCGTCAGTAGTTCCAAACTTACCGGCAACATCGACAACATCCGCTCCTGTGCCAAAGCCGGAGCTGGTGCTGTGGTACTCAAATCACTGTTTGAAGAGCAAATTATTGCCAAAACGGAAGCCGGACTAAAACGTAACGAAATGTACTTCTGGTATCCGGAAGCTTCGGATTATGTGTTGAATATTTCCAAAGGAAGCGGAGTTAAAGAGTACCTGAAACTGATCGAACAATCAAAGAAGGAGACCGACATACCCGTTTTTGCCAGCATCAATTGTGTAAGCCCGGTTGAATGGCCTGCATTTGCCAAAAAGATGGAAGCCGCTGGAGCAGATGGCATAGAATTGAATATCGCAATCTTTCCTTTCGACAAAAATCTGAACAGCCAGAAAATTGAAGACACATATATCGAAATACTCCAGGCTGTTAAGAAAGAAGTGAACATACCTGTTGCAGTTAAAATCGGTCCTTATTTTACCAATACGGTGGCCATGACATGGCGTCTTGCTGAAGCAGGTGCAGATGCGCTTGTGCTTTTTAACAGGTTCTACAATCCGGATGTGGACATCGCTACAATGAAAGTAGTTGCGGATAATGTATTTTCCAGTCCCGATGAAAAATCTATACCCATGCGTTGGATTGCCCTGCTGAGCGCCGAGAACATTCCCTGTGACCTCGCTGCCAACACCGGCATTCATTATTCAATTGGCGTTGCCAAGCAACTTCTTGCAGGAGCAACTGCTGTGCAGTTATGCACTACTCTTTATCAGAACGGTATTCCGTACATCACCGAAATCAGGAAAGGACTCGAAGATTGGATGCGTAAGCATGGATTTAAGTCAATTGCAGATTTCAGAGGTCTGGTGAACAAACATCCCGAAAACACTGCAGCGTTTGAGCGTATTCAGTACATGAAACGCAATTTTGAATAATTCAGGCCCAAACCAAACCTGATGTGGCGTCCCGGTTTTTGCCGGGACGTTTTTTTTTGAGTGGTTTTTACAAAGTGAGATTTATTTTAACCTAGCGTAGCCATAAGGTTATCAGAACGATGGATAATCAGCCGGACTTAGACGTCATGTTCTCGGGTACGAATCATTAATAAATGTTAGCTTTGTCGTCCTGATCAGGGAAACGGAGACCAACAGATGAATTACCTTTCGGCAGATAATCTTTCGAAGCATTATGGTGACGAAGCACTATTTGAGCAAATTACCATTGGATTGTCAAAAGGTGACAAAGCCGCACTGATAGCTCCCAATGGAGCCGGAAAAACTACACTGATGCGGATGTTGGCAGGGCGAGAAGATCCGGATACAGGACTGGTAAGTTATGCTTCCGGATTACGGATTGCTTATCTGGAGCAACACCCTGTTTTTAACGACCAACTCACAGTTAATGAGTTGCTCAACAGTTCTCATACCGAAGTTCTTGCTGCCATCAGACGGTATGAGGAAGTAGTGTATCAGCCACAAGGCCCCGGACACGAAAAGATGCTCTCGGAAGCCACCGCGCTCATGGATAAATTTGGTGCCTGGGACTACGAACGAAGACTCAGACAATTGCTCGACCGTTTCCTGATACGCGAGCTTGATTCACCTATTGGCAGCTTTTCTGGAGGTCAGCGCAAAAGGCTCGCGCTGGCCATAGCCCTGCTCGACGAACCCGATATGCTCCTGCTTGATGAACCTACCAACCATCTCGACATCGAAATGATAGAATGGCTGGAGAAATACCTGAAACAGAATGATGTTACCTTTCTGATGGTCACACATGACAGGTTTTTTCTCGACCGGGTATGCAACTGTATTTATGAGCTGGCATTCGGTACTTTATACGAACATCGTGGAAATTATACGTTTTATGTGCGCAAAAGCAATGAGCGTGAAGAAGCCCTGAGGGTGGAACGTGAAAAAGCAGGACAGTTGCTGAAAAAAGAACAAGAGTGGATGCGCAGGATGCCTAAAGCACGCACCACCAAATCAAAAAGCCGTATAGATGCATTTTACGATCTGAAAGAGAAGGCCGGTCAAAAACGAAATCAAAAGCAGATTAGCCTCAATATGCAGATGAGCAGGCTTGGCAGCAAGATTCTGGAGATTAACAATGTTAGTAAGTCATTCGGTGACAAAAGAATTTTAGCCGACATCGACCTGATGTTCAACAAAGGTGAACGGTATGGGATCATTGGTCGCAATGGAGTAGGAAAAACTACATTTCTCAACCTGATCAGCGGAAATATTTTGCCCGATACAGGCCGTATAGTTACCGGTGATACAGTTGTGTATGGCTATTTTTCGCAGGAATCCCGCTTGGGCGATGAAAGCCGGAAGGTGATTGATGTGGTGCGCGATGTAGCTGAAGTGTATGTTCAACCAGGACAAAGCACGGCAACTGCCTCGCAAATGCTTTTTCGGTTTCATTTTCCTGCACCCATGCACCACCAGCCCGTTTCGCTCCTCAGTGGAGGTGAGAAACGCAGGCTGATGCTGCTCATGGTATTGTTGCAACAACCTAACTTCCTGATTCTTGATGAGCCAACAAATGACCTTGACATCCAAACACTGGAGGTGCTGGAGGATTTCATTCGTGACTTTAAGGGCTGTCTGATTGTTGTTTCCCACGATCGTTACTTCATGGATGAAGTTGTAGATCAATTGCTCGTCTTTGAAGGAGATGGCAAGATCAAAGGCTTTGTCGGCACATACAGCGATTACCGAGACTGGCTCGACGAGCAGGAGAAGTCATCAGCAGCATCCCAGGCCCGGAATAATGTCAGGCCCGAAAAAACGGTAAAAACAGCACCCAGAAAAAGAACATACAAAGAGCAAAAGGAATATGATGCTCTGGAACACGAGATTGCAGCCCTCGAAGCAGAAAAGGAACAACTTGAAAAGGAAATGAATTCAGGCACTGATGATTATCAGCGGCTTGAATTCTGCTCCCGCCGCATCGAAAGCCTGATCACAATTATTGATGAAAAGTCATTGCGGTGGCTCGAACTGGACGAAATAGGATAAACCTCAAATACCATTGATATGAATTCTTTACT
Source organism: Bacteroidales bacterium (assembly GCA_024710405.1). Taxonomy (GTDB): domain Bacteria; phylum Bacteroidota; class Bacteroidia; order Bacteroidales; family F082; genus UBA6192. The sequence continues at coordinate 23,500 of JANJUV010000022.1, read as the reverse complement.
ATCATCAGAAGAAAGACTCCAGCACTTTGTGTCGGAAGTGCAGGCCAATATGCAGGTTTGGTTGCTGCAGGCTGATTCAGGTATGTTTGCCATGCTTGAAGACGAAAATGGTCAATCCTACCTTCCTGTCTGGGAATCTCAGGAGAAATCGGGAAGCGCCGCTGAAGCCGATTGGGAAGGTTACCAGCCGACTACGATGGACATGAAGGAGTTTAACCAATGGTTGCACGAACTGGATGAAGACGGCATACTGCTGGGCGTTTGCCCTGATGAACACGGTAAAGTATTGCCATTTAAAGGGGAAGATCTGCGCAAAATTCTCAACCCCAAGTAGTCATGGCTAAAGGGTGCTTAAAAGACATTGCTGACTAAGGCCTAATATGAACATTTCAGGCTTCTTAATGTTTCCTCCAAAAACACTATGACTTACGATACACCTGTGGTTCAGGATTACCACATTCCCGGGGTGATGCATATAGGGGCATCAGATGCATTCAATCTGGTGTTGAACGAAAAAGCTTTTCTGGTGGATGTCCGAGAAGATGAAGAAGTTGCACTAGGCAAACCCACACTTACAACAGGATATATTCACAGTCCCTTATCACGCTTCATGCAGCTTAAAGAACAACTTCCCGAGAAGGGAACACTGATATTTATGTGCGCCCACGGCATCAGGAGCATTCAGGTTACTGCCTGGTTTCTGCAGCAGGGCAGGGAGGATGTGCTGAATCTTGACGGGGGATTTGCGGCAGTTTGATTAAGCTATTTTTCTTCGATTCTCAATACCTCCACTTATTGGCAAGCCAAACCAGCGACAGCATCACAGGCACTTCAACAAGGACGCCAACCACAGTGACCAATGCGGCGGGACTTTGCAGCCCAAACATCGCAATAGCCACAGCAACAGCAAGTTCAAAGAAGTTACTGGCGCCGATCATGGCTGAAGGCGAGCAGATGGCATGAGGCAGTTTGAGTTTTCTGCCGGCAATCCAGGTGATGAAAAAAATGAGGTAAGTTTGAAGGATCAGCGGAATAGCGATAAACAGGATAATCAGCGGATTGTTAAGTATGTTGATGCCCTGAAAAGCGAAAAGCAGCAAGAGTGTCACGAGAAGTGCCAGAATACTCACAGGCTTAAGCTTGGGTAGAAAAACTTTCTTGAACCATTCTTCACCATGTGAGCGGATGAGGATGCGGTTGGTGATGTAGCCGGCAATCAGCGGGATAACAACAAAAATCACGATACTCGCAGCCAGGGTGTCGTAAGGTATGCTGATGTCGGTAATTCCGAGGAGCAGACCGACAATAGGTACAAAAGCCACCAAAATGATCAAGTCGTTGACCGAAACCTGCACAAGTGTGTAGTTGGGGTCGCCATCGGTAAGGTACGACCACACAAACACCATTGCCGTGCAGGGCGCAGCCCCGAGCAGTATGGCGCCTGCAATGTACTCGCCCGCCATTTCGGGAGTGATAAAGGCAGCGTAGATTTTGGTGAAAAAGATCCAGGCAAAAAACGCCATGGTGAAGGGTTTGATCAGCCAGTTTACTATCAATGTCAGTACCAATCCTTTTGGGGTTTTGCCCACATTTTTGATGCTCGAGAAATCTACCTGCAGCATCATGGGATAAATCATGGCCCAGATCAATATGGCAATGGGAATATTCACTTTGTATAATTCAAGCGAACTGAGCCACTGCATGTTGTCGCCGGCAAAATGGCCGATGAGGATGCCTCCGCCAATACACAGGGCTACCCACAGGCTCAGGTATTTCTCGAAAAACCCGATTTGTTTTTTGGTTTTCATACTAAGTATTTTGTGGGTTATTTAACAACTTGAACAACCACAGTCAGTTAATGGCTTTTCGGCATAAACAGTAATGCTGAAGATGCCTGTGCCGCTGTTTTTGAAGGCTTCCAGGTCCTGTGGGCTAAGGTATTCAGAGAGAATCTCATCCGGTACATTCACTTGTTTAGTTTTTTGCACTTTGATATTGGTGAGGCATGCTGAGGACATAATGCTCAGGTATTCGTCCATTTCAATGGCACCTGAAACGCAGCCGGCATAAAGTTCTGCTGCTTGTCTGATCTTTACAGGCAGTTGGCCTTTTACCACTACGTCCGAAACCGAAAGATGTCCGCCGTGTTTGAGTACGCGGTAGATTTCACTGAAAGCCTTTTGTTTGTCGGGTACTAAGTTCAATACACAATTGCTGATGATCACATCGGCTTTGTTGGCGGTCACGGGCATTTTTTCTATATCGCCCAGCCTGAAGCTCACATTGGTAAAGCCGAGTTTACGTGCATTTTCGCGTGCTTTTGCGATCATGGCTTCGGTCATGTCAATGCCGATAACTTCGCCGCTTTCACCAGTAAGGGAACGAGCCACAAAGCAGTCGTTTCCGGCACCCGAACCGAGGTCAATCACGGTGTCGCCTTCTTTGATCAGGGCAAATTCGGTTGGCAGTCCGCAGCCAAGGCCAAGATCGGCATCGGCCACATAGCCTTCCAAATGGGAGTAGCTGTCACTGAAAATGCTGTAATCCACAGTGCTGCAGCAGCCGGTGGCACCACAGCATGAGGATTCATTCTGTTCTTTGCTCTGCAGTGCTATTTCGCTGTATTTTTCTTTTACAAGAAGTTTCAGATCTTCGGGTTTCATAACTTAGGCTTTAATGTATTCCTTATAGAATTTAAAAAAATCGTTTTTGATTTCGTCACGAACGCGGCGAAACACGGCCATGACTTCTTCTTCGGTTCCTGTTGCTTCGGCCGGATCATCGAAACCAATATGAAGGCGCTTGCCCACTTTGCCGGTAAATGCGGGGCAACTCTCATTGGCTCCGCCACAAACGGTGACCACGAAATCGAAGGGCTGATCAATGAATTCATCAACCGTTTTTGGATAGTTGCCGCTGATGTCTATCATGGCTTCCTGCATGGCAAGAATGGCCTTGGGATGAACACGTGTTGAGGGGCTGGTGCCGGCTGAATGCACCTCGAGCGTGGTATCAAATGATTTCAGGAAGCCCTCGGCCATCTGACTGCGGCATGAATTGCCGGTGCACAGAATTAGAATTTTCATAAGTTACAGCTTGGGTTTTTATGGTTTAAAATACTTGAAAAGAATTCGTTAAACTGTTCGGATACCGCCCTGATTTTTGCATGGTCAAGACAATAGTTTACTTTCACGCCCTCAATTTCTCCTTTGATCAGACCGGCATACTTGAGTTCGCTGAGGTGTTGCGATACCGTTGTGCGGCTCAGCGGTATTTCGTTGCTGATGTCGCCCGAGATGCAGCACTCCGTTTCAGCCAGAAATTTTAAGATGGCCAGCCGGGCAGGGTGCGACAAAACCCGCGATAATACGGCGAGTTCCTGCTCCTGTAGGGTAAATTGTTCGGTCTTTCTCATCGATCTTTGTTTTATGACGCAAACATACGACATATATTGTATTTACTGTATTACTAAAATTAATTCTTTGTAAAGTTTTTTGAAGAAAATGGAAGCTGGGTTTATGTTTCTTACAACAGAATCGTTTACTCTCGATACGTCAAAGCACTCGCCGGCCTTCAGCAACAGTTCAGATCACATTTTCTACACATACTGTATTACATGTCTTTTTTATTGAAGCTGTAAAGTTTGTGATTATTGGCAGGATTGGTGCTTTATTGGGCGTCATGAATCTCCATTTCCTTAGAGTACGAATGCATCAGGCTGTTAAGCTTTTTTTTAATAAGTTTGTCACACATCAATATCCCGTCAAAATGGTTTCTGCAGAGAAAGATTTATACGATTGGTTTTTTGAGATCTGGCACTATCATTTATTTCAATTGGGAAAAACAATGATCACCACTAAATCGGTAGTGCTGTTGGTTCTGGCTCTTTACCTTTTGTTTGTTTTCACGGGATGGGTGAAGCGTTTTTTGTCCCGCCGGATTTTCCCCCGTTACGGAATTGATGCAGGAGTTGGGCAGTCGATGGCCACCATCATAAGGTATGGTCTGATGTTGGTTGGTACAATTGTCGTTTTTCAAACTTCCGGTATTGACCTAAGTACACTTGGGATCATGATGGGTGCTTTAGGTATCGGGATCGGTTTTGGGCTTCAGAATGTTGCCAACAATTTTATCAGCGGGATAATTATTCTCTTTGAGCGGCCTGTGAAGGTCGGTGACCGTATTGAAATTGACAACCTTCAGGGCAATATCGTGGATATATCGGCTCGTGCAACAACTGTACTTACGAATGATAATATTTCGGTGATTGTTCCTAATTCCGATCTGGTCAGTCAGCGTGTCATCAACTGGACACACAATACAAAGAATGTGCGTTTAAATTTTCCTGTCGGGGTTTCCTACAAAGAGGATCCTGAATCTGTCAGAAAGCTTTTGATAGAAGTGGCAAAAGCCAATGCAGGTGTGCTGCATGAACCTGAACCCGATGTGTTGTTTGATGAGTTTGGCGACAGCAGTCTGAACTTTATTCTCAGGGTTTGGACCACTGAGTACAGCAACACACCAAGGGTATTGAAGAGCCAGTTGTATTACGCTGTTTTTGAAAAATTCAAAGAGCACAACATCGAAATACCCTTCCCGCAAAGGGATGTGCATATCAAATCCTGAATAATTAAACAGAGCAGGTTAAAACCAATCTATCGTATTGCATCTTTGTCTGTTCGAGGCTGTTTTTTAGCATCTCTTGGTTTGAGCTGACACATGCAGCTTCCGGTGAGCCTTTCCTGCATGTCCACCAGAATAGGAAATCCGTCGCGTTCCCAATCCACGAAGCCCCCGGCCAAAGAGACAACGTTGGTGAAACCAAGTTGAATAAGTTTTATCATCACTTCTTTGCTTCGCAGACCCACACAATCGCCCAGAATCAAAAAGCGGTTTTGAGGCAGAAAGCCTATGCTTTGATCCATTTCGGTGTAGGGCAGGAGCAAAAGTTCGGGGACATCAGGGCGTTTGAAAGCGCCTTCCCAATCGGGCCTCAGGTCAACCATTACTGCACCTTGCATACAAAGGGGATATGCATGGCGGGGACTGATAAAGCGAAGGCCACCTGACTCAAAGCTAAATGCGAAAAAGGTTTGGCTGTCCATAAATCAGTTTCTTTAGAACATTGCACCATAAATAAGGCCTGTAATTGTAGCCATTATGATTACTAGACCAACATAAACCAATGTTTTCTGAGTTCCCATAACTCTTCTGATCACCAACATATTGGGCAGGGACAGGGATGGGCCGGCAAGCAAAAGCGCAAGTGCAGGTCCTTTACCCATTCCTGCTGCCATAAGGCCTTGCAGGATGGGCACTTCGGTTAGTGTCGCAAAATACATAAAAGCACCAATTATCGAAGCGAACAAATTTGAGAAGAGCGAATTGCCGCCCACAAGTTCCGATATCCATTCATTGGGAATAATCCCTGCAATAGCCGTGTCATCATGTGTTGATCCAAGCAAAAAACCGGCAGTTACCACACCAATGGCAAGCAAAGGCATGATTTGTTTGGCAAAATCCCAGCTCGAACGTGTCCATTCGGCATTATCAGGGTCGTTCCGGTCGAGCAGGGTGATGATGCTAAGGCCGGCAAGGGCAATGACTACCGGAAGCAGGGGTGAGGCAACAAGCAATCCCGACAATGCAGTGGCTGCTGCTACCAAGCCAACATGCCACCATTTCAGGCCAAGGATAAAAATGAGGGAATAGGCTAATAAAAGACTTAAAAACCCAGTGATGTACCATTTATTAACCCATATCCAATACCAATTCCCGGAGGTAATATCATCAGAAGGCTTGCCCCAATTGGCGAAAACCAAAATCAAGACCAAAACAAAAAAATGAAACGAGGTCTTCCAAAAGGGTCTTTTTTCAGGAATTTCAGGAAAGTTTAATTGCTCCTCGCGCTTCGCCTTTTCTTCCTTGCGATAAATGAGTGCCATAGCCGAACCGATGACGATGGCGAACACCACTGCGCCAATAATACGCGCAACTCCCATCTCAATTCCCAGAATCCGTGCAGTCAGGATAATGGCCAGAATGTTAATTGCAGGACCAGAGTACAAAAATGCAATCGCCGGACCCAAACCTGCCCCTCTCCTGTGAATACTTGAAAAAAGCGGTAAGATAGTGCAACTGCAAACGGCAAGAATGGTTCCCGAAACGGATGCCACTGTGTAAGCAGCCCATTTTTTTGCTTTGGCTCCAAAATACTTCATCACAGCCCCCTGGCTCACAAATACGGAAATCACACCGGCAATGAAAAAAGCGGGAAGCAAACAGAGGATCACATGCTCACGGGCGTACCACTTGGTAAGGTCTAGTGTGGCCCATATAGCATTGTTAAATCGTTCGCTTTCAAGCGGCAAATAAAATGCTGCCACAAAAATAACAATCATCCAGAGCAAAAAACGACTTTCCTTTTTCCAGTCCATGAATAAAGGCATTTATTTGTTAAAAGAAAAAAATGATGGAGTAATAGATTCCGACGAGGATAAATATAACAGCCACGACTTTCCTGAACCACATTTCAAAGTTTTTCATTTTGTTGTAAAAACTGCCAACCTCCGACATCATAAAGGCAAGAACATAAGCAAGTACGATAACCGGTAATCCTGTTGCTAATGCAAAAACCGGTGGGAGCAACAAGCCGGTTGGACTGGCCACAGTTATGGGAATCAACATGCCGAAATACAGCACTCCGCTATAGGGGCAAAAGGCCAGGGCAAAAACAATGCCCAACAACAGGACGTGCCAAAACCCTTTCTTCTGGCTTTGTTCCATCTTGCCTGTTAATGAGGCCAATTCAGGAAAATTCAAACGAATCACTCCAAGCATAAAAATTCCAATGAGCAGGAGTAATGGTCCAAGCAAACGCTCACCCCAGGTTTGAAAAAATCCGGCGATATGGAAAGTGCTGGCTCCAAAGTAGAGGATAACCCCCAGAGCAGTATAGGATATGGCCCTTCCCAGGGTATAGATAAGCCCGTTAATGAATACGCGCCTCCTGCTTTCAATATCCTTGCTTATATAGGCAATCGCCGTTATGTTGGTGGCTAACGGACATGGACTGATGGCTGTCATAAGACCAAGAAGCAAGGCCATCATCACAGGTGCTGAGGTATTGTCGAGGATACTTTGTAAAAAATCCATGGATACTTTTGTTAAGCAAAATGTTGTGAAGATGTCCTGACCTGGCTGGGCCTCATTGGAACTTTCAGTTACCTAACGAAAGCACAAAAAGCGGCTTGTTAAAAATCAGGTAGTTTCTTCAGAGATTTTCCCTGATCGTTTTGGCCAACAAAGCCCTAAACTCTTCTGGTTTGCTGCGTGCCTTTGCAAATCCTTCCTTTGTAAGATCGGTGTTCTTTGAAGTAGCACTATTGATCATAAAAAGGCTCGATCCCCACACTTCGTACTTTTCTACAAATGCCTTATTCTCTTTGAGGTCAATATTGACTTCATGAAACACGATCTTCCCGTCCGATACCTCCTTTTCGAATTCCTTTTCGAGTGTTGCTTTGGTTTGCGTCTCGATGGCTTTACATCCCGCACAACGGTTGGTGCTGTGGGTGTAATATATATTCAGCACTTTTTTTGTGTCTGCCTTTTGGGCGCTCAGCATGTTGATGGAACAAAGGAAGAAGATGAGGACTAATCCAATGACTGATAATAAACTTTTCATGATTTCGGATATTTATTTGGTGATCAATTCTTTGACTTCATGAGCCGAAGGTAGTCTGCCGCTCATCACGACCTTTCCGTCCACAACAAGTCCGGGTGTGCGCATGATGCCGTAAGCCATAATATCAACAATATCTTCAACCTTGCTGATGTTAGCATCAACAGCGTTGTCAGTAACAGATTTTCTGACCAATTCTTCCAGTTGCTTGCACTTCGGGCAACCCGTGCCCAAAATTTTTATTTCTTTCTTCATTGTCATGATGTTAACATTTAGAACATAGTTTTCTTTTAAACAGGTCATTGTAAAGAGAACGTGCCAATTCCCAGTTTTCTAAATTTATGCAGTATTTAATCCTTGGTGGATTAAGCTCTCCCTGAATTAGGCCGGCATCTTTGAGTTCTTTTAAGTGCTGCGACAAGGTTGAGCGTGCTATGGGTAATTCTTCGGCCATATCGCCACTGTAACAGCAGTTTTGTTCCGACAGCAACTCCAGAATCATAATCCGGGCAGGATGTCCCATAGCTTTTGCAATTCGCGCCAACCGGGTTTGTTGTTCAGTATAAGCAATGATATCTTCCATGTAGTACGTATTTCGTAAAAATACGAAACAAAAGTAAATACTAATTTATTAAGTCAATAAGATTGGTTGGTCATGATTTAACCCAAAGACAAATTTAGAATTGTTCTAAATAAAATTAAAGGAATATTATTGATTATCACAATGAATGTCAAATGAACTTAGTAAAGAGCTTAGATGTCCTCTTCCTCATGGTCAACGACTGTTTGATCATCGAGCAGTAGTTTAGTTTCAGCAGCGGGTAATTCCTGTACCTGCCTGAGTTTTCGTTCGATTGCCTTTGTGCGGGTGCCTACAAGGTTATCAATTTCATTTCCAGCTTCATCGATCTTTTTCCGTGCTTTTTCGAGTATTCCACCGAATTTTCCAAACTCGGTTTTCACTGCACCCAGTATTTGCCATACTTCGCTGCTTCTTTTCTGGATGGCTAAGGTTTTGAAGCCCATCTGAAGGCTGTTGAGAATGGCAGCTAAGGTAGTAGGTCCTGTTACAATGATTTTATATCTGCGCTGCAGTTGTTCAATAAGGTCAGTATTGCGCACCACCTCGGCATAAAGGCCTTCGACAGGAAGGAACATGATGCCGAAATCAGTGGTATTGGGCGGGTCGAGGTATTTTTCGCTGATGTCTTTTGCAAATTTGGTAATAGACGAAGCAAGCGCTTTTGTGGCTTCCTCAATCAACTGCGGATGTGCGTTGTCGTATGCCTGTTGCAACATATAGTAACTTTCCTGGGGAAATTTGGCGTCAATGGGCAGATAAACAAAACCGTGTCCGTCATCTTTTCCGGGCAGTCTGATGGCAAACTCCACATGATCCCCACTGGATGATTTAGTTTTGACATTGGCTTCGTACTGTTCGGGTGCCAGAATTTGTTCCAGAATGTTCGACAATTGGATTTCGCCCAGCACTCCGCGTGTTTTTACGTTCGACAGTACCTTTTTCAATCCGCCCACATCGGTGGCAAGGCTTTGCATTTCGCCCAATCCCTTTTGTACACTTTCCAGTTGTTTGCTCACCAGTTCGAACGATTGCCCCAGCCGGGCTTCAAGTGTTTTCTGGAGTTTCTCATCAACAGTCTCCCTCATTTTTTCCAGCTTCAGCTCGGTGGAGGTAATCAGTTCACCTTGTTTTTTTTCCAGTCCTGCAAATTTCTGCTGTTGCAACTCATTAAATTCTTTCACATTGGCACTGAACGAATCCTGAAAAGCCTTAAGAGATTTGTCTAAACTTTCTCTGTTCTGCTGGGCATTGCCCTGAAAGCGGTCGGCCAACTGGCTGAGTTTTTCTTCCAGGGTTTTGTTAAGCCCGGTGATCACCTGTTGGTTTTGTTCCTGCATGTTTTTGAGTTGTTCCATCTGCTGCCGCGAGATTTCTTTCAGGGTATCCAGAAAACTCTGTTGAAATTTGTTGAAGTTATTGCCCAGTTCTTCACGGTTTTGTCTGAAATCATCCTTTACGTTTCCCTCGATGCGTTGAAGGCTTTTTTCGAGATACTCGATCTTCGCATTCATTTCAGGTTGAACAGAATTATTGTTCTGGTTTCTGATCAGACGGAACAAGAGGAATAGAAGGATGATGACCAGTGCAAGGATCAGTAAGATAGCGCTTAATGACAACATGTTTTTGTGTGTTAGCTTGTTTACAAAGATGCACAAAAGGTGGCACGTTGACAAATAATTCAACTGGAGAATTTTGGTATCCGGATTTGATCGTAGAAAGTAATATTTAACATAAGTAGGACCAAAGGTTTTCATTTTTGGCCTTATCTTGTTATTTTTGCCGCCTGAAATAACATATTGAATTTATGGGCAGAGCATTTGAATACCGTCGCGCGGCGAAAGAGAAACGTTGGGACAAGATGTCAAAGGTGTTCCCGAAGCTGGGAAAACTCATTACGATTGCAGCAAAAGAGGGCGGGCAGGATCCTGAGATGAATCCCAGACTGCGCAACGCCATCCAGAACGCAAAGGCTGAGAACATGCCCAAGGAAAATATTGAGGCAGCTATTAAAAGGGCAGCCGGCAAAGATGCTGATACTATGGTTGAGGTTGTTTACGAAGGCAAAGGCCCTCATGGCGTGCTCGTAGTGGTCGAATGTGCCACGGACAACACCACAAGAACAGTTGCCAACGTAAAATCGTACTTCAACAAGTCGGGCGGTTCGTTTGTGCCCAGTGGTTCACTTGATTTTATGTTCACCCGTAAGGCTGTCTTTGAATTTAAATTGAAGCCGGGAATCAACATCGAAGAACTTGAATTTGAATTGATTGACGCTGGTTTGGAAGAGATTGATGTACATGAAGAAACTGCTTTCGCCTATGCCGATTACACCAATTTCGGAAGCCTGCATGAAGCACTGGAAGAAAAAGGTATAGAACTGGTAAAATCAAACCTACAGCGATTCCCGAATTCACCATTGCAGTTTACAGATGAACAAGTTGCCGACATCGAAAAATTCCTGGATAAAGTTGAGGAGGATGATGATGTGCAGGCTGTGTACACCAATATGGGATAAGTTTGGCATCTGAGCGGTTCAGGTCAGAACAACAGCTCTGTTTTTTTATTGCTTTCTGATCAGCATAAACGTGCCGCGTGTCTCTTGCATCTGATTCGTTTCAGTATAGCTTGAGAATCGTGCAGCAACGGTATAAACATAAACCCCATCAGGAGCATTATCACCGTCAAAAGTGCCGTCCCAGCCTTTCAGGTAATCATTGGTCTGAAAGATAATCTGCCCCCAGCGGTTAAATACACTCAATTGATATTCAACAGGGAAGATGTCGTCCCAAACGGGCTGAAACACTTCGTTGCTGCCGTCTCCATCCGGACTAAAGGCATTTGGTAAGAAAACACGTATATTGCAAGGTACAATCCAAACAGTATCGGAGCCCCGGCATCCCAGGTCAGATTCAACCCACACGAAGTATGTTCCTCTTTCAGAGGCCAGAAGGGTTTGTTCTGAACTCCCATCGTTCCAGAGGTAAGAATGGAATCCGGCTCCGGCATCAAGCAATGTCGGGGTTCCTGAACAGATTGTATCTTTTTGTGCAATTATCGGCCTTGGAAGTGGCTCAACCAAAACTTCAACCGCAACTGATGAACTACATCCGTTTTCATTCACTCCGGTAGCCAGATACAGTCCGCCTTCTGCGGGCGTAATTGATGTGAGCGTAATAGTCTGGCCAAATAAATTGCTTCCATCGGGTGTCTGCCACTGCCAGGAGGTAACGGGGCTTCCCTGAGCCGAAACAAACAACACAACATCATCCGATACACAATACATTCCGGCTCCCGTGGCCGATAAAACAGAGGGAGCGTAAATATTGACTGTTGCAGCCGAAAAACCGGTATTCATTAACTGTCCGCCAATTGAAGTAAAACTGCTTGTTTCAGGCAGCCAGTTTAAATCGCCTATTCCGTCCTGTTCGCTAACCAGCCTGATCAATACAATAATACTTTCGTCTTCAAGATTAACCGGTTCGCTGTGTTGCCACTGCATAAATACTACTCCGGGTTGTGGATTCGTGCAGCTGAAACTGCCTGCAGCAAGTGCCGGGTTCAACTGGACAAAGTCAATATACCCGAGCAAATTATCAGGAAACTGAAGGGTGAGACCAAAAGCAATTATCTGATTGAATCCGGAAATGTTAACGGGTATCAGGATTGTATCGCCAACACATGCACTCATGTTATCTGTTGAAACAAGAATCTGCACAGAGCTACTGTTGCCAATAACAAATGATTCGCTGAGTACACAATCATTTATATCCCTGATGAAAACGCCATAGGTGCCCGGCTGCAGGTTTTGAAATATGTTTGATGTTTGCCAGTTAGATCCATCAAGACTAAATTGAAAAGGACCATTACCCGAAACATTGATCACCGCAGAGCCATTGAAGCCACCGTCTGTTGCATCAGTAATATCAATCGAAACGAGAACAGGCCCGGGTGTATCAGAAACCAATACCTGCACAGGATAAGTGCTGAGGCAGTCATTGGCATCACGTACCCATACCGGATAGCTGGCTGCCAAAAGGTTAACAAACACAGGGCTGTTGCTCCAACTTACACCGCTGTTGATACTATAGGATAAAGGAGGTGTTCCACCTTGTGCGTTTACTGTTAATGACCCGTTATTAAGCCCGCAGCTTGACGGAAATGTCTCAACGCTGCTTATTATAGAGCCTCCTATAGATCCGACGATGACATCACCGGCACTGATCTGACAATTCACTGCGTCGCGGACAACAACGGCATATGACCCGGATGAAAGGCCATCGAAAAACGAAGGTAACTCAAAATCAATGCCATCATTGATGCTGTATGCCAATGGAGGAGTACCGCCCGAAGCAGATATCTGGATACTGCCGTTCGGAATTCCACACTCTGCATCAGAGACTGAAATCTGACCGATACTGATCGCTGGAGAAATGTTGAAATTGTCCAGAGTTGCAGTATAAGGACTGTTAGTAACACAACTCAGGGATGAAGTAATGACACAACTCACAACATCAGTCGGTTGAGGAGTGAAAGTAAAAGTCGGGCCGGTAGTGACAGGATTCCCGTTCAGAAGCCATTGAAATGAAGGATCGTTTCCTGCATTGGTCAGATTCAGGCTGAGGGTAACCTCTTCTCCTGCGCAGATCGTTTCGGAGGGGCCAATTATTTCGGCAGCAAGCTGCAGGCTATTGCTGATGGTAAGGTAGAGGGAAGAGGACGCAGACTGGCATCCTGTAGCTGTATTGCCGGCTGTTAGTGTTAATGTTGCACCGCCATTATTATTGTCATTTGGTCCGGGAATGTAAGTTGTGTTGAGCGCAGCTGCATCGCTGAATGAACCGTCGCCACTACTTGTCCAGATAACAAAAGTGTAATTACTTGCGGTTGCTTCATCCAACAAGTAATCTTCGCCCTGACAAATGCCGTCATCCGTCCCTGCAAAAGCTGTGGGAGCTTCAATGAGTTCTGCTGAAGTACCAACTGTTTCTGCAACACACCCGGCTGCTGAGGTTTGTGTTACGGTTATATTGTAAATTCCGGGGGTGTTGCCCCAAAGAATATCAACCACTGCCGTATTACCCGGAGGCTGGACAGTTCCCCCGGTGACCGTCCAGAGGTAGGTTGATCCATCAAGTCCATTTACACTGTATGTTACCAGCGAGCCCGTGCAGTTGGTTCCATCCGCAGGAGTAACAGGCCCTGTTGTGGGGGTTGGGGCAACTGCAACAACGGTGCTGTTGCTTGTGGTGGGGCAACCTCCGGGTATGCCCGACACTGTTACGGTATAGCTTCCGGCATTGTTCAGACCTGCATTTGTGATGACGGGATTCTGATCGGCAGAAACAAATCCGTCCGGACCGTTCCAGAGGTACGTGGCGTTGCCAATATCACAATAAAGTTCAATCACTCCTGTTTCGCAAACCGGACTGTTACTTGTCGGATTTACGGTGATTGCATTGCTGAACACAATAGTAACGTCATCCTGACTGGGGCTGCAGTTGCCGTTGGTGATTGTCCATCTTAGTGTAAAGGCTCCGTAAGTGCCGGCATTAATTTGGGTAAGCGGGTTGGAAGGATCAGCAATATTCAAAGTGCCGCCGCTTATCTGTGTCCAGACTCCGCTTCCAAAAACCGGAGTATTTGCCTGTAAATTAGTGCTTAAAACGGCACAAAGTGCCTGGTCGGGACCTGCCTGGCTCGTTGTGGGCTGGTTAAAAAAATCATGTGTTACCTCATCTTCCGAATCCGGGCACAGACCCGAAGTGCTGATTGTCCAGCGATAAACATAAGTTCCTTGAGCAGAAACCGATACAGACGAATTATACAAAGTCGGGTCGCCGAAGGTTGTGGTTCCCGGTCCCGAAACCTGAGTCCAGAGCCCGGTTCCGACTGCCGGGTTGTTGCCCGAGAGGTTGGCTGTGTTTCCGCAATGTGTGGCATCACTTCCGGCGTTGGCCTGGGTAGGCAGCAGGTCAACATCAACAGTTACTGACACACATGATGAAATGCCGCAATTATCAGTTGCCCAAAGCGCATAATATGTTGTAGTAACAGTTGGGGAGGCTAAAACCAAATTGTTTCCTGTGCCAACCAGAATCACCTGGCAACCTCCTGTGTACCATCTTAATTCAGTTCCTGATCCGCCAATTGCCGTCAGGGTAATATTACCTCCATCGGATTCGCAAATAATCTGTGGAGTGACAGTTGCGGAAGTCGGTGCAACCGGTGCTGCAGTTATGCTGAGCGTGGCAGGAGGAGTAAACGCAAGTGGCCCGCACTCAGGACTTATCCTGCAGCGGTAGAGATAACCATTCATGCCAATGCCGGGATTGGTGATTTGCAGTGTTTCGGTACTGGATCCATTATACAGTGCTCCATCAGTCACGTCATTCCATCCACTACCCTGATCCACCTGCCATTGAAATTGCAAAACGCCCACACCATTGTGGCTGCACATAAAACTTGCATTTTCGCCCAAACAAATGGAGGCCACAGTTGGATTGACAGAAGCGGTAATAAACTGGTCCTGTGGCCCGGAGACACTGGTTGATGCGAAATTTTCGTTGTATGCCCTTCCGCGTGCAACATGAAAACCATTGCCCTGGAGGTTGTCGGTCGCGTAACGATAACCATAGATACGGTAATAAACTATTTCATTACAACCAACATTGTTGTTGTCTGTAAAACTATTCTCGTTTGAGCCTGAAATTACCGCAATAACGGTTGCTCCACCAATGGTGTTGCCCACGGTGTAGGTGGTGCCGTCTGATGGATCCGCAAAGGAATTAGTTGTGTTGCGAAGTATGATATAACCTTGTGTAAGGTCTGAAGGAAAGGGATCGGTTAATGTGTTCCAGTTAAGTGTCACTGAAGTGTTTCCGGCGTTAAGCACACCTGTCAGGGTCGGACTTGCCCATTGTGGTTGCCTCAACGACCTCCAGTAGTTGCTGTTTGACTCTGACGGAGCAGATGGGTTATTGTTCGGCAATCCGAAAGTTGTGGTTGTACTTTTGGTAGCCCAGGTGGTTCCACTTTGGGGACTATTGGTTCCGTATTCAGCAATGGAGGTTCCTGGGAAAACCATTACAGCTTCAAGGTTTACAATAGTCTGGCTGAGATTTAATTTTGGTAATGAAGCAGGTATTTCATTAAAGCTGCCAATAACAGGCACTGTTGCAATATGTCCCAATGCATGGATATGTGTACCTGAAGCATTTCTGATCTGAAGCAGGTCGCCGGGTGCGGCAATATTGAGCGTCCTGTTGTCTCCAAAACTACCTCCCGAAAAATATGTTCCATCATTGGCGGACACTTGAATATATCCATCTGACTTGTTGACATCCACAGGATTAGGGACAGGAGGCACATTAGCGTTCAGAACTCTGTGCCAGATAATTATAACTGTTCCCGAGCGGAGATTATTCCAGAAGTCTATGTTTGTGAAGGTTATTTCTGGTTGCCATCCGTTTTGGTTGGAATTATTATCACGAAAGGTCCAGTTTCTGATGTCGAGGTTGTCTTCAATGACCAATAATTCAGACCATTCATCGTTCGGACTTGCAGCATTGAAATAGCTGCTGACCACAATCTGCTGGGACTTCAGGACAACTGAAGCAGACAGAAAAAGTGAAAAAATCAGGAATAAACGAGCATAACGCGTTACAAAGTTCAGAATGAAAAGCCAGTTTGACGGCATATGGAAATCATGCTTTCAGTTTGAGTAAGAGCAACCGTTTATGTCCGGATTAATGCAGTTTTAAGAGTTGCAAAATTAATACGGAAACATTGATGCAGAGTTCATAAAATATGAACTAATTGTAAACAATCCTCAGGTTAATCCTTCACGCAAATAATCATTAGTTTATGATAACTTTCTGACTATAAACATTTTCAGAATAAACAAGCCGCACCAGATACATTCCTGCGTTGACATCCGGAGCCAGCCTGATCGTTTTTTCAGCACGTGCCTCAGACTGATGGACAAGCTTACCGGTGGCATCTGTGATTTGGACAGTGACCTGACCCGAAACATGAGCGGGAAGATGGATGTAGATAAAACCATTATGCACCAAAATGACAGGCGTCTCCTTATCCCCTGCATCAGCTATTCCTGTCAGGTCGTGGATGTACACTATAAATCTGTTGACATCATTGTCGGGATTGTGCGCAAATACAACAGGGTTCGTTTTTGAAAGATCAATAAGCTGACCGGTTATTTTGTCTTCCAGAAGGAAAGCAAATTGTCCGTTAAAACTTTCGGCACCAGTTATTTGCATCTGTACAATTTCAGCAAGAGGCATTTCGAATGAAACAGGGATCTGCATCAGTGGTCCTGTGTATGCAAACGACTGTATTGAAAGTTCCTCATGATCAGTTGAAAGCGTAAACAGTTGCGGAGCAGTCTGGCCTCCTCTGAGTTTCTGCACATCAGCTTCCGGATCAAAGTTGAGCCCTGTTTCAGGCATAAACCTTAATAATATTTCATCAGAACCAGTTGAAGCAGAAACAGATAGTCTCAACTGATTGCTTTGGTCATCGGTAGAGAAAAACACCTGATTGCTATGGGTGCGGACATTATTGTTCATGCTCAGAGAAGCGCTCGCTGCATTCGATCTGACGAAAAACGACTGTCCGGAAGCGATATAGCGGCTTCCTCCGTTGGTTCCGGCCTGACTGATGTAGGAGGCATAGTTGTTTGCATTCCGGTTCCATATCCAGATGGCATCGAGCAGGCCCGATCGTGTCCATCCTGAGGCTGCATCCCAGTCAATGGCCGAAGGGTAGGGGTTAGGTGCTAAGCTGAAACGGTCGGTAGCTGTTGTGGGAGTGCTGGCCGTGAAGCTTCCATTGTTCAGAAAACCTAGGTAATTGTAAGTTGTCTGGTTGCCTGTGTACCAAAGAAGATAACCCTGATCTACTGTAAGCGGGGTGGATGTGGCAGGGCCAAAACCAATCCATTCGCTGCCCGGGCTTTGGTTTCCGTCAAACCGATACAGGTAGGAGCCGGTAAATATCCCGGACAAGGGGTTAGACGATGGTGTTTGCGGAACGACCACCTGGTGGTAGCGTGTCACTGAGGGGTTGTCGCTTCCGGCTATGTAACGCTGAACAGTACCCTGCACATAATCGGTCTGGTGTATGAGTGAGCCGCTGCCTGTGGCATCAGACTGAATGATCAGGCCGTCGTTGCCTGCCTGGTTATTGATAAACTCGCCCACGGTTAGCCTGCCTGCCGGAGCTATCGTAAACGCTGCTCCGCTTTCGATGGTCAGGCTTTGGATTGTTTCGGCCGTGGAAAGTACCGGATTATTGGCTGTGACAGGAATCTTAACGGGATTGGTTGCGGCAGGCACATTGTTGGTGTTCCAGTTTGCTGAGTTAATCCATGAATTGTTGGCTGTACCGGTCCAAATGATTAACCCGGTTTGCGCTTCTTCTGTTTCTGTTTCTTCCGAAGTAGCTGAAGGATTCGTAAACACAGCCTGAACAGTGTATTCATGTGTTCCGTTGCCGGGATTAATATCTGTGTAGCTGAACGCATTCACATCTGCTATTTCGACACCGTCACGGAAAACTTTATAGGTGGAAAATGAACGGTTTTCTGATGATGCTACAGGGCCGGGTTTGGAGGATATTGCTTTAGCTGCATTGCGATAAGCAGGGTCAGATTGGTCGTTTTCTGTGTCATCCTCAAACATGGAGAAGATTATGTTGCCCAGACCATCGGTGACGTAAAAATTATCCAGCATGAAAATAAATGCATCATTGGAGACGCATTGAATGGCAAGGTACACTTCCATACCGTCGTAGGCAGTAAGATCATAGGTGTATTCCGTCCACGAAGTTGGGGCTTCAAGATAGGGTCCTGCTGAAATTATGGTGAAGTTGGCCGGCAGTGTACCGGTTGTAGAAACCCCAACCTTAAAGCGTTCGAGGCCATAGGTGGCGGTATAGCTTTTTGCTCTGAATTTGAGCATATCGCCGCTTACTATTTTAAGTTTTGGTGTAATCAGCCAATCGTTGTTCGGAGGTATGGTTGCAGAAAAGCAGGCGGCGAATTTACTACCGGAATAAGGCTGGATGGCATTATCACCGGTCATGGGTGGCGTCACCTGTGAAGGATTGAAGATAATGAATGAGCCTGTATATCCCTGGTTTGGAAAAGTATGTGCATTAATAGTATATGTGGGACTGCCGTCACCATCCACCTGTGTCCAGTTACCGAAAGTGAGGTTGAAATTGGTATAGGTCTCAAAACCATCTTCCATGGGGGGCGACAACCAGTTCAGCTGAACATCGGTGTTGTTTCCTGAGGCTGCCTGTAATTGCCTTGGCCGGTGATAGGGACCCTCTCCGGGTGTGGTTTCCTGGATTTGCCTGCCTAAAGAGTAGTTGTTGATTCCATCATTGGAGAAGATTTTGTAGTAATAGGCTGTATTGCCAACCCTTTCGGTATGTGAGAAGCTTGTAAGACCTCCCTGATAGAGTACTGTTCCACCACCGGTAATATATTGTCCTATATGGTAAGTATTGCCGTCCGTCAATGCACCAAATGTCGGTGTGGACGACCACAATAGTATAACATCGTCGCTATTGGCATTAAGTCCCCAGCTAAGGTTAACTGTACTTGCATCCGGCGCGGTTGCGGCAAAATTAACCGGGTCGTTGGCATCGGCCATGTTTCCGCTTATGATCAGCGAAAAATTCTGACTGCCGCCTGTTAATGTGCCTTTGTGGGTTATTTTTATCTGATATACCGCTTGAGCTGTTGGCGAAGCGATGTGCACCATCTCAACGTTGTCGCGGAAATTGTCACCGGTTGTTGCAGCGTTGGCGGGGTTTGCGGGATCAAGGATATAAGGTTGTTCAAGGCTATTGTCCGGTTTTTGGATGCGCAGGTCCAGATCGTTTACCAGCATCAGATTGGCCGGATCGAGTGCAAATGCGGGAGGTGTTCCGGGAAGATCAGTCCATACAATGGTTGCCCGGAGGGGAGCGTTTCCTTCGGCTGTAACGGGAATCACGATCTCCTGTCCCTGGTTGATGGTAAGTTCACGTATAAAGACATCACTGCCTGCATTATCATCATCTGTCATCAGCTCAGCAGCTTTCCGGGTGTTTACCAGCCCCCAGCCAAATCTGTAGTCGGGTCCGGCGGCAGCACCTGCTTCATCAGCAGTGTGTATCAGCAATGCTTTCATGGTTGACGACCTGATCATTGTGTTTCCGTTCAGGTTGTTGTAATGTTGCAGCAACAAGCCAACCGAGCCTGAAATACTCGGACTTGCCATAGAGGTACCGCTCATGCTCCCATAAGCATTGTCAGCAGAGTTATAAGTCGAATATAGACTGATTCCGTTGGCGACAAGGTCGGGTTTGATGCGTCCGTCGTCGGTGGGGCCCCATCCGCTGAACGAACTCATGACCACATCGGAGGCTTGTGTATATCCACCCGGTATATCATTTACAGCTCCCACAGTAATGATGTTTTTGGCGGAACTGGTAAAAGGCAGACAATCATATCCTGTCGGCCCACCGTCTATTTGCCGCACGTCAGTTGACCATATCCACTGCACTCCGTTCCATACATAATGACCCGAAGCGCCGCCATCTCCGGGGCCTTCACCCCGGTCGTTTCCGGCTGATTTCACAATCAGATAATAAGGTGCATTCACCATAATCTGGTCCCAGCTGACAGCTTCTGTGCCATAAAAGCCAAAACCCCAGTCTTCAACGGGGCTGTAGTCTACATTTCCATACCAATACCAACTGCCTCCAAAGGAATACCATCCCCTGATAGAGCCATATGAGTGGTTAGAGACCCTTAGACCTCCGGCGGCGGCAGTAGCCATCTCGGATGCATCAGAAGTCCAGTCATATGCGTTCAGGTTGGCCATATACGACATTCCCTTAGCGGCTGCATCCACACCGGCGGCAATCATGGTGCCGCCCACGTGTGTGGCATGGTTGCTGGGCGAGGCTGCAGCATCAGACTGCACAGCCCTGCCGCCAAATTCCTGATGGGTTATACGCGTTGAACCGCCATCCCAAACACCCAGTGTCATCCCGGCTCCTGTAAGACTCAGACCTGCCGAGCCTCCGGGCCAGACATCATCAGATGACATAGTTTTGGCCGAGTTGAGGTTGTCAGTTACATAGTAAAAAGGCATGCCTTCCTGAAACTTCATCAGTTCCATGGTTTTTCCGCCTGCATCTTCAAACCATTTAACAAGACCTAACGAATCAGCTATACGCATTGCTTCAGCTTTAAGTCGTTCTTCAACCTGTTTTTTTTCAGCTGCAAAACGCAGCAGATCCTCTTTACGGGTAGCATCCTGTTTTTGCGCATAGCCCGAAAAACACACGAATGCAAATAAAACTGTGACGATATTTTTCATGGAAATGTTGGGTTGGCCTGTTGTTATTTTTGATCAAAATTATAGTATTCGCGATCAAAACGCAAATTCAGGTAAAAAAGTAATGTAATATTCATACAAGCCACCCTCAGCAAATAAGTTAAGTGTCACATAGTCAAAATATTCATAGTTTTATTTTAAGATCAATACCTCCGGTATGAACATCCAATTAAGGGGTCATGTGAATAAAGCCACTGATTACGGTTAATCTGATGGTGAAAGTTTTGAAAGTGCGCAGCAAAAGAAGAATTTCTTCGTATATTTGTTACAGGTCGGGTAACAAAGACGGAGTTTATGAACATGACATCAACCACGGTAGCAAGACGATTATTATTGCATAGAACGCTGATAATCAAAACATTTCTGCTGATTTCTTTACTCTTGAATGTGAAGTGGCTATCGGCTGATCCACAGGTTATGGGGTTGTCGGAGCTGGTTCAAATGATTGATAAAGCGTCGGATTTGAGCATAAGCAATCCGCAACAAGGAAAAATATTTGCCATCAGAGCAGCTGAACAATGCAGGATGCTTGACAATGATACATTGCTTGCTGAAGCTTACTATGTTTTAGGCAATTGCTACATTAACATCGGCAATAATGATTCTTCCATGTATTATGCACGGATGGCCTTATCCTTAAACAAGGGTGAACACACCCGATTTCTCGTCAATAATTTGTTGGGCAGGCTCCATCATGAGTTTCAATCCTTCGACAGCGCTATATATTTTTTTGAAACCAATCTGTTGAAAGGCGAAAAGAAAGGTTCAAAGGACTGGGAGGCAGCCACACATAACAATCTGGGGATGGTGTTTGACAGTAAAGGGGATCTTCGGAAGGCATTTGACCATTACTCTGAAGCTCTGAAACTTTATGAAATGAGCAAGAACCTGAAGAATGCTGCCATTGTGCTGAATAACCTTGGCATCATAAACCAGAACCTTGGCGAACTGGAAAAATCAATTGAATATTTTGAAAGAGCGATAATTATTAACAAAGAGTTGAATGCTTTGGTTGACTTAAGTATGAACTATAACAATCTGGGCACCATATACAAAGACCTTAACAGACTCGATGAGGCCCTCGAAATGTATAAAGCCTCGTTGAACATTGCCGTTGAAAACAACCTTTCGCGCGACCAGGCAAGAATCCACCTGAATCTGGGTAATATTTTCAAGAAAAGAGGCAATATGGAAATGGCAGAATTGTCCTACAAGGAATCCATGAAAATATGTGTGGAAAATAATATCTTGTTCGGAGTAATGCTAAACTACTACGCACTGGGTTCACTGTATACAGATAATCAGCAATATGCCAAGGCAGAGCCACAGTTGGTCAATGCACTTAATATTGCCTTGCAATCGGGCCACCAAATTACCTTGCTTGATACTTACCGAGATCTTTCACTGGTTTATGAGAAATTAGGGAAACCCTTGAAAGCGCTGGAGTTTAGCCGTAAACTCATGCACATGAACGACTCAATTAACGAGTTTAATCACAGACAATATGTGATGGATATACAAACACGCTATGAAACTGAGCGTAAAGAACTTGAGAACATAAGTTTAAAGAAAGAAAACGAGAATAAATCCAAAACGATCAGGCTTCAGTTTTATCTTGGTATGTTTAGCGGTCTGGCCATATTACTTCTGATATTATTGGTTGTTATAGTGCTCAAGAGCAGGACAAGATTCAGGAAGAGCAATGAACGTCTGGTGCTTCTGAACGAAAAGTTCCAGATACAGAATGCAGAGCTGGAGGAAACCATCAGCACCAAGGACAAATTATTTTCACTCATTGCTCATGATTTAAGAAGCCCGTTTAGCAGCATGCTGGGATTTCTGCAATTGCTTGCTGAAGATTTTGATGCAACTCCTGATGATGAAAAGAAGCGGATTCTTGAAGGTTTGTACAAACAAAGCTCAAACACTTACAGCCTGATCGAAAATCTGATGACATGGGCCATGGACCAACGGGGGCAGCTTCAATACAGACCGGGATATTATGATTTGAAAGATATCGCCGCAGAGGAGATCGCATTTCTGGCGTCACGTGCAGATAATAAATCGATTACCGTTCAGAATGAAATTGCCAACGATCTTACAGGATACGTTGATAAAGATATGGCCCGGGTCATTTTCCGCAACCTGATCAACAATGCAATTAAATTTACCGAAGAAAACGGCCGAATTGTTCTTACAGCTGACAAACAACCTGACTTCACTGCTGTCAGTATCACCGACAACGGCAGGGGAATGACAGGAGAAGAAGTTGATATGGTGATTAATAACAACACATTTTATACTTCCAAAGGCACTAAGGATGAGAAAGGTACCGGACTCGGTTTGCTGATTGTCAAGGAGTTTGCAGAAAAGAACAACATAAGTCTTGAAATATCCAGTAATCCCGGCCAGGGAACCAGGTTCACACTTCACATTCCTGTTCACGAATAAGTAACAAGTAACAAGAAACAAGAAACAAGAAACAAGAAACAAGAAACAAGAAACAAGAAACAAGGAACAAGAAACAAGAATAAAAGAATTCAGAGCCCCGGGCTGAAACTCAACCCGAAACTCTGAATCCAAAACATAGTTTCAACAAATAGTAACCAGTATCCAGCAACCAGCAACCAGTAACCAGTAACCAGCAACCAGCAACCAGTAACCAGTAACTAGAACCTACTCCTCGAGGTCTTCCCGCTTCTTCCAGGCAGTGTACACCTTTTTGGCGCCATAGGCGGCTCCAAGGGTGAGCAGTATGCCGATGCCGGTGCCGATGGGTGCGCCGCCGCCAATGGGGCCGCCGCCCGCACTCGGGTC
>JANJUV010000012.1 GCA_024710405.1 Bacteroidales bacterium | reverse complement strand
AAGGTTATTGGCTCAATTAAGGTTGTAGTTAACAAATAATCAGCACATAGGGTATCAACAGGAGTTGAATTGACTCCTGTTGATTTTTTTAGGTTAATATATAATTAAACTAATCAATACTAATTCAAATAATTATGAATTCAAATAAATATATATTAAATTTAATATTATCCGCTTCTTTTTTCATCAATCATATTTTGTATTCACAAGAATATTTTAATTTACGTATAGATGTAAATAATTCAAATTCATATGATGTATGTAATGATATATTAGCATTAGATGATGGTTACATAATTCCTGCAAACTATGCTGATAGTTTAAGTGATAATACATGGTCAAATTGCTTTATAAAACTTGATCTGAAAGGCGATATCATAAACAGTAAATGTTATGTTAATAGCATAATCAGCCAAGTATTAAGTTATTATCACGGAAGTTTGCGTAAAAGCAATTACAATGAAGAGTACTATAATGTAGGTTATAGCAAGTATTTTTTAACTAACAAAAATTATTATACCGGATTAATATATAAGATTAATTCTGAATTTGATACGCTATGGACAAAAACATATATGGATATTCAAAAACCAAACGATAGTGATCATGTATTTTATCACATGAGTTTAATTTCCAATGATGATTTAATCATTGCAGGAGATACACGAATAAACTCAACAAACTATAAAGCTTTGCTGATGTTGGTTGACAGTTCAGGAAATGAGCAATGGCGCCGATATTACGAAAGTGGGCCTTATAACAGGGGCATAAATGTTATCCCCACCCCTGACGGAGGATTTGCCCTTTCGTGCTACAAATGGGTTCCGCAAAACAACACATCCCACAATTACCTGATCAAAACTGACAGCCTGGGCAATGAACAATGGCGCCGCTTCATTGGGGGTCTTTATAAAGATTATCCTTTATATCTCGCCAACTCGCCCGATAGCACTATTGTAGGGGCTTATGCCTATTCAGACTACAGCTCACCCCCTCCATCGTCAAATAGTTACAACAGGATCGCCGTTGTGAAGTACAATCTTCAGGGAGATTTGATTTACGAGAAGATTCATGGTGAAAGTATAATTAACAGGAGAGTTACCTCTATATCTTCTTCAGTTGATGGAGGTTTTACTGTCTCAGGCTATGTAGTAGTTTTCCATGATGCAAGTTTTTCCTACGATGGCACTTTGCTTAAAGTAACCAATAATGGTGAAACAATTTGGTACAGACAATACAGACATCCTTCAACAACTGTATCCTCTTATAATTGGCTGCAAGGTGTCACATTTTCTTCTGACGGTGGTTTCGCTGCTGTCGGAGAAATCTACGGAATGCACCCAGATCCCGTTGGTCAGGACATCTGGATAATCAAAGTAGACAGCATGGGCTGCATCAACTTTGATGATTGTTGGGTGGGTGAGAAAGAACTGCCGCTACCGCAAAACAAAACGGCCATGCTGCGTGTGCATCCCAACCCGGCAAAAGACAGAATACAGCTGGATTTTGGGCCGGATGAACTTCACTTGCCAAAAACACTTCAACTGTTTGATGGCTTTGGACGGCTGCAACAAACTGTTGAACTAACTCCCGGTCAGTCAGAAGCCGATATCAGCGGGCTTGCGCCGGGTTTGTATTTGGGAAGGGTGATAACTGACGGACGCAGCCGGGCAAGCTTTAAAGTCCTGGTTCGGTAAATGCTTTCCATCAGCAATCAATGCAATGAGCATCCCGCAACAAACAAATATTTGTTCGTCACGGGATTAATTTCTATCTTTGCCGCCCGATTTTTAAACGCGTAACGGTGAACTACTTTCGTGAATTTTTGTTGCCTCTGAGCGGACTTGGCGCCGGCACGCACACCTATACTTTCGAGATAGGACGGGAGTTTTTTGCCCACACACCGGATTCAGAAGTCAGCGACGGCAAGGTGCGCGTCAACCTAACCCTGCACAAGCAGGAAGGGATGGTGCAGCTCGAATTCGACATCAAAGGGATGCTTTTTGTACCCTGCGACCGTTGCCTTGATGAATATTTCGAACCGATTGAAGGAAGTTATCGCCTGATTCTGAAATATGGCGATCATTTTGAAGAAGAGTCGGACGAGGTGATCATACTGCCGCTCGACCAGCATCAGTTCGATATCAGTACCCTGCTGTATGAATACATGGTATTGTTGCTTCCGATGAAAAAAGTGCATCCCGACAACGAAACCGGCGAGCCTGACTGTAATCCCGATGTAATCAATAAACTGAAGGAACATGCAGCTCCTTCGGAACCGGATCCCCGTTGGGACATATTGAAAAATCTTAAAACAGAGTAATACGCAATCATTTTTATAAAATTAATGTATCATGCCACATCCAAAACGCAGACATTCCAGTACAAGGAGAGATAAAAGAAGAACCCACGACAAGGCTGAGATGCCTAATTTGGCCAAATGCCCGGTAACCGGCACCATCCATGTGTACCACAGGGCTTATTACGTTGACGGCGACCTTTACTACAAGGGCAAGCTGGTGATGCAGGGAGCCAAAGCCTGATGCTTTTCCCTACCATCCGTTAACCAGCAGCTATGCGCTTAGGTCTTGATGTATCCGGTGGCGATCACGCACCACGGGCTACGCTCGGTGCCCTCGAACAGCTTATTCCCGAAATAACCAACGGCGAATGCATCGTGCTGTTTGGCGACCGTGCAACCATCCTCGAAGGTATTGATCATTCATGGCTCGATCAGGGCAAAGTGGACATAGTGCATGCCCCTGAAGTGATCGAAATGGGCGAGCAGCCCAGCAAGGCTTTTCAGAAGAAAGTGAATTCATCCATCACCCGCGGGTTTGAATACCTCAGGCGCAACCTCATCGATTCTTTTGCCAGTGCCGGAAACAGCGGTGCCATGATGGTGGGATCGGTCTATGCCATCAACACCATACCGGGGGTGATCAGGCCGGCAAGTGTGGTGCTCATCCCGAAAGTAAACGGGGGAAACACAGTGCTGCTTGATGTGGGCACCAATCCGGATGCCAAATCCGATGTGCTCTATCAGTATGGGACGCTCGGTTCGACTTATGCCCGCTTTGTACTCGGAATCGAACAACCTAAGGTCGGACTGCTGAACATTGGCGAAGAGGAAAAAAAAGGCAATCTGATTGTGCAATCGGCCTACCAGCTGATGAAGGATTCTGCCGATTTTAACTTTGTGGGCAATATCGAAGGCCGCGATTTGTTTGGCGACAAAGCCGATGTGGTGGTTTGCGACGGGTTTTCGGGCAATATTGTCATCAAGCAGATCGAAGGAATGTACTGGCTGATGCGCAAACGAAACCTGCTCGACGACTATTTCAGCAGGTTTAATTATGAACTTTACGGCGGAAGCCCGATCATCGGCATCAACAGCACAGTGGTGATCGGACACGGCATCAGCAGCCCGACTGCCATTAAAAACATGATGCTTCTGTCGCGCGACATTGCCCATGCAAGGCTTCATGAAAAAATCCGTACGGCTGTTTCCAACTACGGCCAATCATAAAAAAAATTAATTTTGGGGCTTTTTAAAGCAAAATCAAAAACATGATCAGAGCTGCAATTACCGGAATCCACGGCTGGGTGCCCGACTATGTGCTTTCGAACCAGGAACTTGAAAAAATGGTGGACACCACCGACGAGTGGATCATGACCCGCACAGGAATCAAAGAACGTCATATCCTGAAAGGAAAAGACCAGGGAACTTCGGTTATCGGTACACAAGCTGTGTTGGGGCTTCTCGAAAAAACCGGCACCAAACCCGAAGAGGTGGACATGCTTATTTGTGCTACTGTAACCCCCGACATGCTCTTTCCGGCAACCGCCAACATCATCAGCCACAACTGCGGCATCAAAAACGCCTTTAGCTTTGATATGAATGCCGCCTGCTCCGGACTGCTTTATGCACTGGTGACAGGTTCAAAATTCGTTGAAAGCGGCACTCATAAAAAAGTGATTGTCGTTGGAGCCGACAAAATGTCGTCCATCGTGGATTACACCGACAGGGCCACCTGTGTGATTTTCGGCGACGGTGGCGGAGCCTTCCTGCTCGAACCCACTACCGAAGAGTTTGGCATTATGGACTCAATGATGCACACCGATGGATCGGGCATGATACACCTGCACCAGAAAGCCGGTGGTTCGATGCGTCCGCCTACACACGAAACTATTGATGCACGCGAGCATTATATTTATCAGGAAGGTCAGGCTGTGTTTAAATTCGCAGTGACCAATATGGCCGATGTTGCCGTGGCCATCATGGATAAGAACAACCTGAAATCAGAAGATGTTGCATGGCTTGTGCCCCATCAGGCCAATATGCGCATCATCGAAGCCACCGCCCGCCGCATGGGCATCAGCAAAGATCAGGTAATGATCAACATCGAACGCTTTGGCAACACCACCAGCGGTACCCTGCCCCTCTGTGTGTGGGAATGGGAAAAACAACTCCGCAAGGGCGATAACATCATTCTGGCTGCCTTTGGTGGCGGCTTCACCTGGGGATCCATCTGGCTGAAATGGGCTTACGACCCCAGTTAGTAACCGTATAAACCAACAAAACAGAGGGTCGGGCAGCATTGATGTCCGGCCTTTTTTTGTGACCGGAAACAGTTCCTAGTTGGTAAAAAAATAACTAATCGTATGTTGGATTATTTGGCCGGTGTTGGACTCAATCGTTTGCCATTCAGGAAGGCTTCGACCACGCGCGGAAAATAGTAATGTTCCAGTTCGTGAATGCGTTCGGCAAGGGATTCGGGGGTTTCACCCGGATGCAGCCTGAGGGCTTGCTGAAAAAGGAGTTCGCCTTCGTCATAATGCTCATTCACCTGATGGATGCTGATTCCTGAATATTGTTCACCAGCTTCAATAACAGCCTTGTGCACATTCATGCCAAACATGCCTTTGCCACCGTAGGAAGGCAGCAGGGCAGGATGGATGTTGATGATGCGTCCCGAATAGTCTTTGATTACGTTTTCCGGTATCAACCATAAAAACCCCGCAAGAATGATGAGGTCTGGCCTTAATGGATGAAGGATTTCGGGTAGTTTACTGTCCACATACAATTGCTGCCTGTTGACCATAACCACCGGAATGCCAAGTTTTCCGGCTCTTTCGATCACTCCGGCTCCAGGCTTGTTGCACACCACAGCAGATACGGTTGCCAGGAGGCTGTCAGCAAAGTAACGTGCCAGCACTTCCATATTCGAACCGCTTCCGGACGCAAAAACTACCAGGTTTTTCACTAATAAATTATCAATTAATACATTGACCCTCACTCAGTGGTTTCTGCCAACAGATTGTTATCAGTTAGTTTTGTACTTAAACTTTATTTCTTTCAACTCTTCGTTTGCCTTGATGATTTTCGACTTCAGGTTTTCCTTGTAGCGAACAACTTTGCCGGCCATCTGCTCATCACCCGAAGCAATGATCTGTGCGGCCAGGATGGCTGCATTCAGTGAGCCGTTGATGGCTACGGTGGCCACGGGTATTCCCGGAGGCATCTGCACTATGGCCAGCAGGGCATCAAGCCCTTCGAGGCCGGCCTTCACCGGAACACCGATCACAGGCAGTGGGGTCATGGCGGCTACTACTCCGGGAAGATGCGCGGCCATTCCCGCAGCGGCTATAATAACCTTTATGCCGCGGTCTTTGGCACCACGGGCAAATGCTTCTACCATATCGGGTGTTCGGTGGGCACTCAGTGCATTGATCTCGAATGGAATCTCCATCTCGTCAAAAAACTGGGCTGCTTTTTCCATAACGGGCATGTCGGTAGTGCTGCCCATGATAATACTTACTAAAGGCTTCATCAGAATTGGGTTTTCAGGGCAAAAATAAGCATTAAAGAACGGATGGTTCATATGGATTCACTATTTTTGTTGGTTTATCGTTAAAAACCAATTTATTATTTATCAATTATTATGAGCAGGATAAAGGTGCATGATAAGGAGTTTGAATTGTATATTCCACAGGATCAGATCGAAAGAGCTATAAAGAAAGTTGCGGATGAAATTAGTTTTGAGATGGCAGGCAAAAATCCTTTGTTCCTGATCGTGTTGAACGGGGCCTTTATGTTTGCCGCCGAACTGTTTAAACACCTCAATATTGAATGTGAGATCAGCTTTGTGAAACTCTCGTCCTATTCAGGAACAGCATCCACCAATGTTGTGCGTGAACTGATCGGCCTCGACCATGCCGTTTCGGGCCGCAACATCGTGCTGGTGGAGGACATCATCGACACCGGACTAACAATGAACTACACCATCAACAACCTGAAAAAACTGGAGGCCGGTTCGGTCAGGGTTGCCACCATGCTCTTTAAACCCAAAGCCTTCAGGGAAAACTTCCACATAGATTATATCGGCCTCGAAATTCCCAATGATTTTATTGTAGGCTACGGTCTCGATTATAACGAGCACGCAAGGAATTATCCCGATATTTACAAAATCGTTTCCTGACAACTAACCAAACCAAACTGAAGCTATGCTGAACATTGCCCTATTTGGCCCTCCCGGCGCGGGAAAAGGAACCCAGTCGAAAATGCTGCTCGAGAAGTACAACCTCACCTACATTTCCACCGGGGACATGCTCCGTGAGGAAATTTCAAACAACACCCCCATCGGTCGCGAGGCCAAGACCATTATTGACAAGGGAGGTCTTGTTCCGGATGAGATGATCGTGCAGATCATTGAGACCAAGGTAACCATGAACCTCGAAAGCAGGGGTTTTTTGTTCGACGGTTTTCCACGAACCATCGTTCAGGCCTATATCCTCGACGGACTTTTGCTGAAACTCAACACCAGCCTGAGCTGTATGCTCAGCCTCGAGGTGCCCGAAGATGAACTGATCGAGCGTATGCTGCAACGTGCCACCACCAGCGGCAGGGCCGACGATACCCTCGAAGTGATCAAGGTGCGGCTGCAGGAATACGAAAACAAAACCAAACCCGTCATTGACTTTTACAGCGAAAAAGGCAAGTATTTTCCGGTTAAAGGCGTTGGCTCCCTGGATGATATCTTCAGGGAACTATGCCAGACCATCGAAAAAACCATTCCGCAGCATTACATCAACATTGTGTTGCTGGGCAAGCCGGGTTCGGGCAAAGGCACTCAGGGCGAAATTCTGGCACGACGTAACAACCTCGTTTATATTTCAACCGGGAAAATGCTTCGGCAGGAAATTGCCAACGACACCGAGATTGGCCGGATAGCAAAGCCCTTCATGGAACGTGGCGAAATTGTGCCGGATGAAATCGCCATCAAGCTCATTGAGCGCAAAATAGAACGCAATCCTTCTGCTCAGGGATTCATTTTCAAAGGTTTTCCGCGAACCATCGTTCAGGCATATATCCTCGACGGCCTGCTGCGCAGGCTCGACAGCCGTGTGAGTTGCATGCTGAACCTGAAACTCCCCACCATTGAAGCCATCAAACGACTGCACAACCGCTCCAAAACCGAACGAAGCAGAACCTACGACACTTCAACGGAATTAATAATTAACCGTTTGGAAGAGTACGAGAAAAAAACCAAACCCGTCATTGATTATTACAAGAAACAAAGCGTATTCTTCGAAGTGGATGGTGAGGGCTCGCCCGAAGATGTCAACCAGCGTCTCGAAGATGCCATCAAGGATGCCTTTAAGGAGCTGAGGTAGGGGAGGTAACATTAAGCATTTCATCTGCCGTTTCCCTGCAAATATAACGACAAGTCAGTAATTTTGAGCAACAAAGAAGGAGTTTTGTTGCAAAGCTTCATGGACATGGCAGATAAAATGAAGGTGGACTTAGCCTCAATTTACTATGGGCACGGATTATTCGGCTTCGCCAAATGAGATCGCTTTGTTAAGTTGCAAATGCGCGCCAGATGGGGTCATTTGTTGCTGTTTCTGCCAACTCTTCCCTTATTTTAGTTTCATCCATTATATCCAATTTTTCTACATTTTTTCAATCAATTCATTTTTCAACCATTCAAAAGCATCACTTTGATTGTATTTAATATCTGGCCTTAGCAATGCTTCCATATCACCAATAAACTCAGCGCTATGCTCTTTCTCCTCAATGTTAAGTAAGAACTCTTTTTTACTTGGTGGTCTTTTACCTGTTGCAAACGATGTGTATTCCTTAAAACAAGCTATGATTTGTTCATAGTCCAGATCCATATTTCGTCGTGCATAATCTATATCAAACAAATCTCTTCCTTTGCTTCTTTGATATAATGCCCTGAGTTTTGTTCCTAAAAGTTCATTTATATTGTATGTTCTTATTTCTGCTTTCCCTGAAAACCATTCACTTTTAACTTCTAAAGGGAAATCAACCCAATCAAGTACATTAAAGTGCTCCTTGCAGTTAATTTCGAGTTTCAATCGCATTCGTATTTCTTCATATTCCGAAGTAAAACGATACAACGCTTTGGTCCCATGTCCACGAACTTGTGTTGATCTTGGTTCTTCAAAAAAGGTAATTACCTCGTTTAACCTCTCCATTATTGGTTTTATTGGGCCTTCTTTAATTTGCACCAAATCAATATCCTCTGAATATCGGGGTGCCGGATTAAGATAAAGTTTATGCAAAGCCGTTCCACCTCTGAAAGCAAGGTTCTCTCTCAAGAACTCATCAGAGAAAATTACCACCAAAGCTCTGGAAATAACCAAATCCTGCTCAACCTGAGAAAACTCCTTCCATGGTGCGTGTACCTGCCACTTTGCTATATATGGTCTAGGTATCATAAATCGCTTTCTAACTTCACATTAACATCTACTTTCCATCTATTATTAACCGCACCTGGTCTTTCGTTCGATTTTGGGCTTAAAAAAACCGGGAAGAAGTTTTTTGCTTTTAGTTCTGTGTAAATCATTTCTTGATACTTTTCAGCTACACCAATTTCTTCAAGCAAAAATCCGAATCTTTGCAAAGTACTTTTATTCGGATACCAGTTTAAAAGTTCAGCCAAATCGGATTCTGTTAACTCTTCTGTCAGTTCCTCAATTGTCGCTAGCATTCTGTTTATTCCGCCCAATTTTGTTTGGTGATGTATTAAATCAACAATTGTCAAAGCAGGACTGGAAATTTTAAAAATTCCTGCATCTGATTTCTTTTGCTGAATATTCTTCTCAGGCCAGTGAGTTGTTGTGAAGAATCGAATGTCAATAGTGTTTTTTGATATATCAGTAAGTTTAGGCTTTTCGGTTATTAAGTAATCTCGTTGAATTTGTTGGTGACTTGCTCCATGAAATTTTGCGGCGGAGAATAGTCCTACATAGTAATTTCTTTTAAGATGAATAAATAGTTTTTCACAATAAAGCTGTAACGGTAGCTTTTTTGCTGAAGAGTATCGAGGTGTAATAATTAGATAGTAACCTTTACGGAGATTTACTATTTCTCCTTTACCTGACAATCTAAGGAGCTCGAATTTTAAAGAATTACTGCTACCTGATGTTGCCTGTGCAATCTCATCCAATGAAAACGAGTAGTTTTCTATTGATAACAGATGTTTTATATACTCTTTAGCATTCATGTCTAGTAAATATTCTACAAAAGTATCAAATTAATTAACTATTCTCAAAATATTACTACGATTTCTTTGTGCGATTGCAAAAAACAAACTTTTAATCCCGAAAGCCTTAGGACCGAAATTGTGTCCGCCACCGGAATTCTATTAAGGTTTTCTTTGTGGGTCGGTATGTACCAATCTCTTTTGATCTTAAATACAACCTTTCCAATTATGTCGGATAAATCCACTTAAGGCGGACAAAACCACCGGTAGCGGATAACTCCACCACTGGTGGCCATGTGCAAATACCTCATTTAGTTTTTAGCATCTTCATTTTTACCCTTCTCAATTGTCAACTGCCTGACCCATAACACTTTCATAACCCAAGTCCATCACCTCCCAAAACTTGGGTTATACAACCAAAAATGGATGTATAACCGTACTTCTTTAGTAAAAAAGTTGTTGTGTTTATGCGGTGTCCGGCCCATCACATGTTTCTGTTACTAATTTGAACAAACTTCTGTAACGCTTCATGCTGTCTGTTTGGTTGCCGTAAAGTTACCAAATCCTGTATATCTGCACATTCGGACACAGATTATTTGAAATAAATTGTGCATAGTATTTTGTTTTTCTGCATGGAAGGATCATCCCTGCCCAAAGAACATATAGTTTTCACATACAACATTCACCGCTTTGTTCGGCTTTCCTGAATGGCTTGTTTGCGTACCTTTGCTGTTCTAACACAACCACTAAGGATGTTTGCGGCTTTTCCTCCATCTGTGTTCACCCGGCGTGCTTATTATGGCGGCATGATTCTGCTGCTCCTGCTGATGGCCATAACGCTGTTTGCGCATCTGGGCGGCCTGGTGATCCGTCAATGGGACGAGGCACGGCTGTCAGTGAACGCCTGGGAGATGATGAAAAGCGGCAACATATTGGTAACCACCTACAACGGCGAACCCGACCTGTGGAACACCAAGCCCCCGCTGCTCATATGGCTGCAGGCTCTTTTGTTGGCAGGTGGTTTGCAGCCCGAACTGGCACTGCGTATCCCATCGGCTGTGGCTGCGGTATTTACAATCCTCATGCTTTATGTGTTTGCAGCCCGCTTTACCCAAAACCTCTGGCTGGCTTTCGCAGCGGCGCTGGTGCTGCTTACCGCTCCGGCACTCACCGCCAACCATGCCGCACGTGCCGG
Source organism: Bacteroidales bacterium (assembly GCA_024710405.1). Taxonomy (GTDB): domain Bacteria; phylum Bacteroidota; class Bacteroidia; order Bacteroidales; family F082; genus UBA6192. Next base: position 83,726 of record JANJUV010000012.1, on the reverse strand, counting down.
CGACTATGATGCAACTATGGTGTTCTTTACCACCTTATCGGCTCTTACCTTTTGGGTATTCCTGGAAAAAGGAAACAAAAAATGGTTTTTGATCTGTTGCCTTGCCCTGGCACTAGGCGTGCTCACCAAAAGTGTGCAGGCTTTGCTGTTTCTTCCCGGACTGGCAATATATGCCCTGTACAGGAGAAAACTGCTGGCGTTGCTGTGGTCGCGTACCTTCCTGATGGGTTTCGTCATTTTTCTGGTTCCCGTTGCCGGATTTTACCTGTCCCGCGAATGGGCCGCTCCGGGCTACCTAAACGCCGTGGTCGAAAACGAACTTTTAGGGAGATACCTGACCGTAATCGAATTTCATGACCAACCTAGATGGTTCTATTACCACAACCTTGTCAACGAACGCTTTAAGCCCTATTTGCTGCTCATGCTGCCCGGTTTTGTTGCCGGAATATGGTCGCAGCAGCAGGGCATCCGAAACCTGACGGTTTTTGCTACATTGCTAACAATCACCTATTTTGCGGTGATCACTGCCGGAAAAACCAAGCTGTTCTGGTACGACCTGCCCATGCTTCCCTTCATGGCTCTGCTGGCTGCGCTGGGCATTCTGGCCATCATACAGCTGGTAACGGAAGTTTTGTCGCGTTTTGTGAAGCCTTCATGGCTCATTCTGGCATTGCCGGTGCTGATACTTACATTGTTTTGCTACAAGCCGTACGAAAAGGCCATCAAAAGGGCATACAAACCGAAGGATGCCTATTGGGAGCGCGACACCTACATCATGTCGCATTATCTGAGGAATGCCCTCAGGGGTAAACATGACTTACAGGACACCTATGTGCTTTATGAGGGCTACAATACGATGATGATGGTTTATCTGCACCAGCTAAGGGATCAGGGCGTCAATACCGAATACCGGTACTTCAAAACACTGAAGCCCGGCGACAGGGTGGTGACGTATCAACCGCAGATCAAGGAATACCTGCTGGAGCATTTTGATGCCGAAGTAGTCAGCGAATACAAAGAAACAACCACATACCAATTAATCGAGAAGCAATGAAACTGCATGATATTTCCGTTGTTGTGCCGGTGTATAATGAAGAGAAAGGATTGCCGGAACTTTTTGAGCGTCTCAGGACGGCTGTGGAGAAAGTCAGCCGCGATGCCGAATTCATTTTCGTGAACGATGCAAGCAAAGATGGTTCTCTGGAGCTGATCAGGCAATTGGCCGAAACCGACAAACGTGTCCGCTATATCAGTTTCAGCCGGAATTTTGGCCATCAGATTGCCGTAACTGCCGGTTTGGAACACAGCCGGGGAAAAGCTGTGGTGATCATCGACGGCGACCTGCAGGATCCGCCCGAGCTTATCCCTGCCTTGTATGAAGAATACTGCAAAGGGTTTAAGGTGGTCTATGCCAGAAGAAAATCACGGGCTGGCGAATCGTGGTTCAAGAAAAGCACGGCAAGGCTGTTTTACAGGCTGCTCAAAAGACTCACCCATGTGCACATTCCTATCGACACCGGCGATTTCCGTCTGATTGACCGTCAGATTGTAGAACAGCTCCGGCTGATGCCTGAGCCCAATAAATTTTTGCGCGGTCAGATTGCCTGGATGGGTTTCAGGCAGACTTTTGTCGAATTTGACCGTGATGCCCGTAAGTATGGTAAAACGGGTTATCCATTAAAGAAAATGATGCGTTTTGCCCTCGATGGCATCACTGCTTTTTCCGACCTTCCGTTGAAATTCGCTACTGCTGCCGGATTTCTTGTTTCGGCCATTGCCTTGCTGGTGATTTTCTATGCGCTGTTCAGTCATTTTGTGCTCAACCATACCATTACCGGCTGGACATCACTCATTGTGAGCTCAATGTTTATCGGCGGAATACAATTGTTTGCCATCGGCATTATCGGAGAATACATCGGCCGGATCAACAATTCAGTCCGCAACCGGCCGCTGTATATCATGGAAGAGAATAATGTTGATCAGGAAGAAGCGAAATAGTCCGGACAGGAAGCAGTTTTAGTTCAGCCGCAGGAAGGAGTTACAGGATATCCATTTTATCCGCTATCCAGGTCATGACAAGCGATAGGATAAAGGCGAGGATCGGGGCTGCTATCCATACCACCCAGAATTTCTTCACGCTGTTGCGGCTAAAGATCTCTTTCCATCCCAGTTTGGCGCATCCGATCGCGAGTATGGCACCTGTGTTGAGCTGAACGAGCGAGGCCGGAATGCCTTTAAACACCGAAACAGCGAGCAAAAGGCTTGCAGTGATAAAAGCAATCACTGTGGCCGAGAGCGGGCCAAACTCCACGATTTCCTTCCCTGTGGTGCGCACCACCTTATGGCCGAAAAACGAGCTTCCCATGCCAAAAGCCGGTGCAATCACCAGTGTGGACAACACCACAATCAGGTTGAAGTTTTTGTGCTCGTCGGTGATGTTAAGTTCGTTGATGACCATCGAGGCAATGGGGCCGCTGGCATTGGCCACATTGTTCGATCCGATGGCGAAGGCAACATAAAGCGAGGATATGATGACCACGACCTGAAGCACAGGGTTGTTGTTGATGTGCTCAAATTCGTATTTCGACCGCTTCCGCATGGGGGTGTAGATGTATTTGCCGGCTGCGTAGGTTAGTATAAACGCAATGATGGGCAGCACAAACCATGTTGGGATGATTTCAACAAACAGCTTTTGTGTCTGCAACTGATCAAAGTAAACGGCCGGTCCGGCCAGTGCAAACACGGTGGACTGGCTTGTTGATTGCGGGATACCCAGCAGATTAGCCATCAGAAGCGACAAAGCCACTGACAAAAGGATGATCGAAGTAAGGGTGATGGTGAGCAGGTCGGCACTGATGATGCCTTTGCCAACAGTGACGGCTACACCTTTGCCGGCTACTATGGCTCCGACAAAAACCATGATGCCAAACAATCCGGGAATCAATCCGCGGGGAATTAGGTTGGCTCCGTAGGCTGCAGAAAAAGAAGGGGATGTGCCGCTGCCGCCCATGTTGATGGCCAGAAACAGGGCGATCACAAAGGGTAAAACAAGCTGGCCGTAAACAGGATCAAGCATGGTTTTACGTTAGGGGCATAATTGGTTTGTCCATGCAAATCTAACAAATTCCCATATTTCTTCAGTACCATAAACAGGGTCAGGTGAAAAATACTTATGCGTATCAATATCAATTAATAATGCTTGATTTCAATACTTTTTGTGCGGGCATTTCCATCCATGCGCTGCAATAAGTCCGCATTGTGGACAGGATTCGGTTTCAGGATTGAGTGAAACAAATGTCTCGGATAAGTTATTCAGGGTTTAACCGCAAAGGGCACAAAGGAGGCGCGAATGACGCAAAGGAATTTACCGCAAAGGGCACAAGAATCTTAAAATGAAATATTTTCAACCTATACTTCAACCAGGCTACTTTGCGGTCTTCGTGACAAACTCTGCGTTCTTCGTGGTTAAAAACAAACAGCGATCAAACCCGATTCCAGTTACGATCAGTCTAAAAATTCAAATTAGTTTCAGCTCAGTGAACTTTTCAACGCAAGCTAAAACAAGTATCTGAGCTTTTATTCTGCAATGATCAGGTAGTAGTTTTTCTTTCCTTTCTGAATCAGGATATACTTTTCATTCAGCAGGATATCGGTGCCAACCCTGTCGTTTTCGGCAACTTTCTGTTTGTTTACCGACACCGCATTTTCTTTGAGGCTTCTGCGGGTTTCTCCCTTTGACGAAAATATCTGAGTGTGTGTGGACAGCAGTTCTACCAGATCAACTTCCTCATGGAGCAGACTTCTGCTGATACTAAAGCGGGGTACTCCCTCGAAGATATCCAGAAAAGTCTGTTCATCTAAATCATGTAACATTTCTGTGGTTGCTTTACCGAAAAGGATTTGCGAGGCATCCTCTGCCATTCTGAGGGCATCGGCAGAGTGCACCATTTGAGTGACTTCGGCAGCCAAGGTGCGTTGCAGGTTTCTCAGGTGGGGCTGACTGCGGTGTGTTTCTATGAGATTCTCAATGGTTTCCTGATCGAGCAAGGTAAATATTTTGATGTACTTCGCAGCGTCCTCATCGCTGCAGTTGAGCCAAAACTGGTAAAAAGCATAAGCGGAGGTTTTCTTCGGGTCGAGCCATATATTTCCGGTTTCTGTTTTGCCAAACTTACCACCATCGGCCTTGGTAATCAAAGGACAGGTTATGGCAAAAGCCTCAGCTTCGTGGCCTAATTTGCGGCGTATCAGTTCGGTGCCTGTGGTGATGTTGCCCCATTGGTCTGATCCGCCCATCTGAAGGCGGCAGTTTTTGTGCTGAAACAAATGCAGAAAATCATAACCCTGCACCAGTTGGTAGGTGAATTCGGTAAACGACATTCCCGTGCCGCTGTCGCTGCTCAGCCGTTTCTTCACCGAGTCTTTCGACATCATGTAATTGACGGTGATGTGTTTGCCAATGTCGCGGATAAAGGCAAGAAAACTCATTTCCTTCATCCAGTCGTAGTTGTTGACCATCTCGGCCTGGTTGGGTTGACCGCTGTCAAAATCGAGGAAACGCGCCAATTGGTTTTTCAGACATTCCTGATTGTGGCGCAGTGCCGCTTCGTCGAGCAGGTTGCGTTCCTGCGACTTGCCTGAAGGGTCGCCGATCATGCCTGTGGCTCCGCCCACCAATGCGATGGGTTTGTGGCCGGCCAGCTGAAAATGTTTCAGCATCATGATGCTCACTAAGTGGCCAATATGAAGCGAGTCGGCAGTGGGGTCAATGCCAACATAGGCTGTTGTCATTTCTTTTTGCAGTTGCTCGCCGGTGCCGGGCGAAACATCGTGTATCATGCCGCGCCAACGAAGCTCTGCAACAAAATCTACTTTCATTTTATTGATTTGTTTCGCGGCAAAGATACAAGCTTTGCGCTGAAATTTCAGGCAATGTTGCTGTTTTCGGGTAATCACCAGTTGTAGTTGAATGTCGGCTCCTGAATAGAGTTATTGGATTGTTTGTGGCTTTGTTCATGATCTTTTTCCCGTACATTTGCCTGATGAAACTGGTAACCGGGGCAACCGGGCTTCTTGGATCGCATGTGTTGCGCGACCTGTGCAGGGGTGGCGAAAAGGTGCGTGCCATCAAAAGGCCGAATGCCGACATGAGCGTCATTAAAAGAACTTTTTCGTGCTACACGGCCGGCGATCTTTCACTGCTATCCGATATTGAATGGATGGATGCCGACCTGCTTGATTATTTCAGCCTTGCAGATGCCTTAGAAGGAATTGATGAAGTGTATCATTGTGCCGCCATTGTTTCGTTTCACCCATCCACCCGAAAGCAGTTGCTGAAAGTCAATGTGGAAGGAACCGCCAACCTGGTGAATGCCTGCCTCGACAAGGGAAATGTGCGCCTGTGCCACGTGAGTTCGACAGCAGCACTGGGCAGGGCCGACAAGCAAAAGGTGATTACCGAGGCAAACACCTGGAAAAGTTCATCGTCCAATTCGGTGTATTCGGTTTCGAAATACGGTGCCGAAAGAGAAGTATGGCGAGGAATAGCCGAAGGCTTACAAGCTGTTATCGTAAACCCTTCGATCATACTGGGGCCCGGGGATTGGAGCAAGGGCAGCCCCGAGTTGTTTACGTTGGTGTGGAAGGGATTGAAGTATTATTCTTTCGGAACCAACGGCTATGTAGATGTTCGGGATGTGTCGGCAGTCATGTTGCAGCTGATGCAGCAGAGGCAGTTTGGTCAGCGGTTTGTGGTATCGGCACAAAATGTTCCTTTTCGGGATCTGTTCGGGCAAATAGCCACCGGATTGGGACGCAAAGAGCCTTTTATCGGAATCAAACCATGGATGGCCGAGATTGCCTGGCGGCTGATCGCTCTCGGTGGATTGCTTTCACGAACAAAACCGGCCATCACACGCGAAACCGCCCGAAGCTCTAACCGAAAACATTACTATAGTTCGGAGAAATTGATTCAGGCAACAGGGTTCAAATTCAGGCCGGTGGAACAAAGCATCAATGACATTTGCGCTATTTTCCTCAAAGAAAAAGAAGGGAAGTTGCCAGAACAAACCCATACACATTAGGGTAGTTTTACAGGGAAAACCTTTTTCAACAGATAAGTTTTTTAAATCGTATTGGCAATCAAAGAACCTGTTGCAATTTAAAACGATTCTAAAGTGAACTGGGTCTGGCAGTGCCGATGCAATTAATTTTAATTTTACATGCTGAATCAGATTCAATAAAATAATCCAGTTTGCTATGAAAAAGACCGCGTTACTATACTGGGCACCGGGCGGAAACGTTGAAAAAGCAGCCCGTGAAATATTCGACAAACTCAACTCAGACCAGGTGGATATGTTCACAGTGGCCGGTTTCGACACCGCACGCATCAGTGACTACGACCAGTTTATCTTTGGTTGTGCCACCATTGGAGCCGAAGTGTGGATGGATGCACGTGCAGATAACAAGTGGAATGAATTTTTCGTGAAAACGGAAGGGATGAGTTTTGCCGGCAAAAAGTTTGCCTTGTTTGGCCTTGGCGATCAGGTGAAATATACGGAAAATTTTGTCGATTCATTAGGATATCTCAAGGAAGAAATTGAGAGAAGGGGAGGCAGCATTGTAGGCCGCTGGCCTGTTACAGGATACAGGTTTTACGACTCCGAAGGTGTTTCGGGCGGTTACTTTTTTGGTTTGGCACTTGATGAAGACCATCAGGCCGACCTTACTCCTGAGCGCATTAACCGCTGGGTGGCGCAGATCAAATCAGAGTTCTGAATCTATTCGGGCAGCAGGTTTTTGTAGTGCTCGAATCGTTCTGTCACCTCAACCACAAAACGGTAGGTTTCTTCGCCTCTGGCATAACCATAATACACAACTTCATCGCGGTAAAAGGACGGTTTTGATTTGTTTTTGAGAAAAAAATCAACATTGTCGGTCCAGATGTCAGGGTCTTTGCGGTATTTAACCGCCAGCCGTCTGGCATCGAGCACATGGCCGATTCCGGCGTTATAAGCAGCCAGCACAAACTTAATGCGCTCTTCGGGATTTGTTACTGTTTCCGGAACCTGGACATCAAGGTATTGAAGGTATTTACCACCCACCAGTATCTGCTCTTCAGGTGTTGCACTTGTGTCGATGCCAAACTGTTCCATGGCGGCAGGCATGAGTTGCATGAGCCCGAAGGCACCGGCCCAGCTGACCACATCGGGTTTGAATTCCGATTCCTGATAAATGAGCGAGGCCAGCAAGCGCCAGTCCCAGCCAATTTCTTTGGCTACATCACGGATGGAAGCATCATAGGGAGAGAGTTTTCCACCCGTCATGGAATGAAACTCGCTTCGACGCGAAGAGCTGATACCTGATCCTTCAAAGTATTTACGGTATAATATGCGACCTTCTTTTGATGAAGTAAATGTTGTCAGCCAATTATTGATTTCCCGGAGTAACTCGTTATCTTGCTCCTTATTAACTGCCCATGCCAGTTTCTGTTCAAAACTTAATGGTTTACGCACGTCAATATCAGGGTATATTTTGGCAAAGAGCATGGCCATATGCTCATCGGCAACAGTGTATTCTATCTGTCTTTTCGAAACAGCTTCAACCAGTTCTTCCACATCTCTTTTGTCTTCGATGATAATGATTGAGTCACCGATCTCCTCTGCAAGCACTTCCAGTCGTTTTTTAAAAACACTTCCTTCCTGCACATGGATGGTTTTTCCGCCAAGTTCAAGACTTGATCGTAGCAGTTTTGTTTCAAGTTCATCGCGTGTGGCCAGCCTACGCCAGTTTTCAGGAAGGGACTGAACAAGCACCTGTCTGGTTATCAAAAGGGGTTCTGTGAAATCAAATCTTTTGCGTCGCGGTCCTGTTACCGTCAGTCCCATGGCCACCAGATCGGTTTCCTGATTGTCTAATTTCTCAAAGGCTTTCTCAAGATCCTCTTCTATCCTGATTTTCAGTTTAACACCAATGTTAGCCGCAAACTTTTCCAGCATCTCGTATTGAAATCCCATAGGCTGGCCGCGGTAGATGAAATAATTCATCGAGTTGTAGTCCGTGATCACATCAAGCCTTCCTTTGGCCAGCACACGGTCAAGGGAAGTCGCTGCTTTTGTCGTGTCCTGAGACATGCTTTCCTTATGCCTCCCTGAACTGCAATAGCTCAAGGTAACTGTGACAGCAAGGGCTGAGAACAAAACTGAAACAAGGGACAATAATCTCAGCGACATCTGATCGTATGTTGTATTGAAAAGTAAAAATAACAAAAAATGAACAGAAATGTGTACAGCAATTTCATTCTTCCGGTTATAAAGTTATGAAGCGGTGAGCAAACATTCTTTGCTTATGGGAATATAAACGCTTCATAAACATAGCATTACGTCTTATAATCATAAACAATTCATTTGATTTGTTTCTGAAAAAAGGTTTTAGAGACTATAGTCTGATGGCTTAAAGGCAGGGCTAACAATTTTTTATCCATTTCTTTAATTGACATATGGTTTAAATTTCAGTAGCTTTGTTCTTGTTAACCACCAACCCAATTGCCCAATGAAACAAATTTACCCTGTTTTTATTGCGGGTGTTATGATGCTGTTCTGCGGTTTGCAGATGCATGCCCAGGAGTTTAGCAGTGAAACTTCAACGCCAACAAAAGAAAGTAGCTTTGGCATGGCCATTGGCCTCAAAAGCAGTTCCTTTGGATTTGGAGGAGAGATTGTCGCTGCCGTATCACCCAGAATCAACCTAAGATTGGGTGCAACCTATATGCGCCTTGCTTTTGCCTATCAGGATGAAGGATTTGCACTCGACGGTGACAACAAAATCCTGCTGGGATCGGTTTCGTTGATAGCCGACTGGCAGTTCCACAAGAACGCCTATCTGAGTGCAGGTGTGCTGCACAGCATGAACTCCCTGACCCTTACTGGGGTATCCACCCGAACCTTCACTATAGGTGCCATCACTGTTGATCCCGAAAAGGTCGGTTCGCTCACCTACGACATCAAAGCTGATATGCCGGTTTCGCCCTATCTAGGCTTCGGGCTTGGACGAAACATTACAAAAGATGGAGTTGTTGGATTCGCAATTGAAGGCGGTGTTGTTTATCAGGGCAGCCCAAAAGTAAATCTGATCGGAACCGGAATGATAAGCCCCACTGCCAGTGAGCAACAAAGACAAATCCTTGAGGATAACGTGGCAGATGTCAAATTCTATCCTATGCTTAGTGCACAACTAACTTTCAGAATCTTTTAAAACTACGTATCATGAAAAAACGATTGTTTTCGATTTATTCAGTAATAGCCGTATTGCTTGTCGGTATTGTATTTGCCGGCATGTCGTGCAAAAAATTCAGTGATATCACCGAAGGCACAAAGCTTATCGTCGATTTCAGCCTCATCGAAACAAGTATAGAGGTAAGGGTTTTTGACGCAAAAACAGGCAACCTGATTGGTCAGGACGGTGATGGTAATGTTAGCATCAGAATCACGGGTGCTGACAAGGATGGTGTAGTGGATGCCACCGGTCTTCAACCCGAAAACCAGCAATATACAACGCAGAAAGGTATGCTCGGACTGGGACTTAATCCTGCATCAGAATATACACCATCGCAAATGAGGCGTGTTTGCTTCAACATTGTGGCTCATGCCGACGGGTACCTTTCAACAAGCCAGCATGTTTCTATCTCTGCAACAGGCAAGAACTTTGTGCGCATCAATATGGTAGCCCTCGATAACCCACCGGAAGGGGTTACTGTGGTGCGTGAGGAGAACGTTGGTACTCTTGTGGGTGGTCAGCTCGAAGAACCACTGCTGATCGTTACTCCCGGAGGCAAAGCCGAACTTACCATCCCTGCAGGTGTGTTGATGAAGGATGCCGATGGAACCCTTCTTCAAGGCAATCTGGATGTGCTTCTGGTGCATTTCGACAACGCCGTTGAGGAAGCTCTTGCTGCTTTTCCGGGCGGATTGATGACCAATGCCACCACACTCGATGGTAACAGCACCGATGGTATGTTCTTTTCTGCCGGTTTTGTTGCCATCGAAATAAAAGATGCCAACGACCGTCAGGCAAAAACCTTTGAAGGAGGTACGCTCGGACTACTTGCCGAAGTCAGCCCCGAAACTTATAATCCCTTCGCACAACGCAATGTAGCTGCCGGCGATGAAGTGCCCTTCTGGAGTTATGACGAAAACACCGGAAGTTGGACGGAAGAAGGAAATTACACGGTAACAAACAACGCAGGTGTCTTCGAACTTTCTGCCGAAATTAGCCATCTTTCCTACTTTAATTTCGACTGGTTCTGGACAGAGTTTTGCTATTACGGAGTTGATTTCGAGTTTGTTGTTCAAGGGGAAATTTGTGATTGTTTCCCGCTTCAGGGAATCATGAGGCGACAATCGGACAATGCATTTATTGCCTGGGTTGAAATGTGGGTGTGTCAGGGCGAACCGGTACATACTTTCTTTGCCCCTGCAAATATGCCAGTGTACATCGAATGGCTCGACAACCTGAACCCGACCATATCAGTTGATGCCCAATATCAGCCCACTTACATTGAAGATTTGTGTGAGGACATTACGGTTACTGTTTATCTTACTGCAATACCTTATGGTACTACTGTTACTGCAGAAGTCGAAGTGTATTGCCCAAGTGACCCTGATTTTATCATCCGGCCGAATTTTGGTGTCTGGTACCACAAATCGGGTGACATTAATAACTGGCGTTATGCTGAAATGGTAAACGGTTTTGCCGAAATTTGCGGTGTTGAGCTGGGCGAAACGTATTACTTTTTTGCCTACTACGACGGAAACTATTATTATGAACCGTTTACGGTGACTGAAGCAAATTACGAGTATGTAGGTTTTGAATTACCGGCCGAGGTGTGTGATGAAGTATTCGGTATGTAGCTCATATGTGCGTAATTACTAAAGCATTGAGCAATACCCGGTAATCATCAGCTGCTCATACCTGTATGGTGATACGCGGGAAATAATAAATGTATGCAAAGACTATACTGTTATTTAGCTGTTATCCTGCTGCTTTCCGCTTGCGGGTATAACGATTCTGATGTAGCATCAAAAGAGGGTAATGCGGCAACATCCGAAGAAACTGAAACTGATCCCATCGTCAAAATGTTCAGGTTGTCTGAAACCCTGGCCATGAAGAATTCTGATTCGGCCAAATTGGTATTGCACGAAGCAGCAAAACTGTTTTCGGAACATGAACTGAAATATGTGGCCGAGTTTCATACTGTGGAAGCACTCATCTTTTGGTACAGCGCAAAATATGACAGTGCAATCCACTTCTATCGTAAGGTTATGGAAATGCCCGACCTGGATGATGTAAAACCCTTTAAATCAAGGTCGGCAAACAATATCGGCACCTTGTACAGCATGTATGGCGAATACGATTCAAGCAGAAAATATCTGGAAATATCATTGTCCATCGACCAGCAACTGGAAAACATGCGCGGTATTACCAAGAATTATTACGATCTGGGCGTTTTATACAAGCGACTCGATATGTACGAGGTTTCTTTGGGGTACTATTTAAAAGCACTGGATTATCAGGAGAAGGATAAAGACACTTTTCGGCTGGTTCATTCCCTGAATGCTATAGGAAACCTGTACACACTGATGAACCGCTATGATAAAGCACTTGTTGTGTACCGCAGGGCGCTGGAGATGGATCTCGCATCCCAGCAAGTAGATGTGCTTGCCCAGACGAATAACAACATTTCGGTTGTATATCTGGATGGATTTGGGAATCCTGACAGCACCATTTATTATTGCGAAAGAGGACTTGAGCACCTTACGGAGCGGAGCATTGACAATTATATCAGCCTGCATAACAATATGGGGGAGGCCTATCTGCAGCTCAATATGCCGGATTTGGCTTATAAATATCACAGAAAATCGATGGAAAGGTTCTCAGAAAACAAAAAGCCTTTGATTCATTCACGACAGTATTTTTCGCTGGCCAATTATTTCTTTGCAACTGGCAATATGGATTCGGCACGTTACTACACAGGAAAGTCGATGGAAAAGGCAGTTGAGGTTCAATCGCTTAAAATGAGGGATTTAAACCTGAAGATGTTGTCAAAAATTGACAGTGCACTAGGAAATTATCTTTTATCGCTGAAACATTATCAAAAAGCCTCGCAGATCAACGACAGTATTTTAAGTTCTGAACATATAAAACGTTTGTCAGAACTTGATTTCATCTATGAAACTGAAAAGAAAGAGGCCGAAAACCAATACCTGCGTGAACAAAATGAATTGAAGAGCGAAGTCATCAGGAACCAGAAAAGGCTCAACTGGATCACTTTGGTTGCTTTTGTGTTTTTTGGTTTGTTTTTATTCACGCAATACAACTCGAAACGGAAGGTGCTGAAGAAGAATAGGGAAATCATACAGCATCAGGCAGAGATCGAGGCAAAAAACAAGCAGCTGACCGATTTGATCTCGACCAAAGACAAGTTTTTCAGCATCATCTCCCACGACCTGCGCGGACCGTTCAACTCCTTGCTGCCTCTGCTCAATGCCATTATCGATGATTATCATATGATTTCGGAAGAAGAGAAGCTCAAAATGCTCAAAGCAATAAGCAAAAGCAGTGAAAACACCTATAACCTGTTGGTTAATCTGCTTGACTGGTCGCGCTCGCAGCAAGGACGAATCAAAGCACAGAAAGAGGTTTTTCGGCTTTCAGATGTGGTGACCGAGGTTTTTGAATTTGTGCAGGCCAGAGCACATGCAAAAAACCACAGCCTGATATCGCCTGGTTTTAACGATTGCCAGGTTGAAACCGATCGTCAACTGCTATCCAATATACTGATTAACTTAGTAAACAACTCAATTAAGTTTACCCCGGCCGGAGGTACCATTTCGCTACATTGCAGCAAGGAACAGCAAATGTTAACAATCTGTGTCCGCGACAACGGCATCGGAATACCTGCCGATCAGATTTCCAGTCTGTTCCGGCTCGACTCAGACATAAACCGTGTGGGAACAGAACAGGAACTGGGAACAGGGCTTGGACTCATACTGGTTAAAGAGTATGTGGATTTGCTTGGTGGTACAATCCATGTTGAGAGTAACGACGACCCTTTGTCGACCGAAAGGGGAAGCGTTTTCTGTGTGTCCCTGCCAGCCTGATTTATTCCCTTTGGAATAATTTCAACTTATTACCTGTTTAACTCTAAAACGCCTGAAATGAAGGCAGGAAAGCAGTATGCAGAATACTCAATTCGCTTTCTGAAGTGATTTATGATATTTTATGTCAGAAGATAAACGAATATATACTGAAGAATTTCAGGTAGGATGGCAGGATGTTGACCCTGAGGGAAAACTGAAAATGAAGGCACTTACCTTATGGATTCAGGAAGTATCCTGGAAACATGCCGCACTATTGGGCTACGGAAACGATTTCATGCAGCAAAATCATGGTATCTGGGTAATGTTCAGGTTATGCATCAGTATGTTCAGGTATCCGCGTTGGGACGACACCATTCGGCTGATAACCTGGCCCAGAGGGCTGAAAGGTATTTTTGCCCAACGCGATTTCGAGTTCAGAAACACAGATCATGAGTTGCTTGCAGCCGCCGCTTCCGAATGGCTGGTACTGGGTCGCGAAGACCGGAAACCAATGAAGAGCGATATGCTGCTGCCGTTTTTGCCACACACTCTTCCGGGAAAAGCAGCAGAAGTTGACAGGCTAGTAGCCCCTATTGGCTCCGAAGAAGTGTTGCTTGGCAATCACAAGGTTGAATATGCTGAGATTGACATGAACCAACATGCCAACACAAGTTCTTATCTTGACTGGACACTGAACCATGTGCCACAAATCGTTAACGGACATAAAGAAGTGAAAAGCATCAGCATAACCTTCTTGTCAGAATGCAAACTCGGAGATGAGATCCAACTGAAGGGAGCAATGAATCAGGAACCATATACAGTAAAGGGCATCCGGACATCAGATAACAAACCGGTGTATGTTGCCGTATTCCGCATGAGTTAATCAGCTGGTTTTCCTGTATCTGAAAACCGCCAGAGACAGAGTCAGCATCGCATAGAAGACCAGCCCGAAGAATAAACCCGAGAAATCGCTGAAACCCGAACCTTTGAGCATGATCATGCGGTTTATCTTTATGAAATATGCCAGAGGATTGGCTTTGTTGACCCATTGTGCCCAGTCGGGCATGCTTTCTACAGGCGTAAACAAACCGCTCATCAGAATAAAAATCATCATAAAAAACCATGAAATAAACATGGCATGCCGCATGGGTTCTAACATAGCGGATACCAAAGGCTAGAAACACTATTAGTACAAAGTTGAGCAATTAATCTGACCTATAAAAGATTTGTGGGTATGAAAAAATATTTCACTATTTGTTTACTTCATTACTTAAATAGATTACTTTTGGTGTTTAATGATCATCGTATTTCTGTTAATTTCAAAAAATTGCAACCAAATGAAACAGTATGATGACAATTATTTCCCCTCTCCGACTTGCAAATAAGCTCAATGCCCTAATTGTTAATGATGAACTAAACGGGCGAGAAAAACTGATAAGAGTAATCAGAATTTGCTGTCACTATGAATTATTATCTTCTTTCATCATTGGTTTTAGGCAGAACCCTGATGATTGACAAAACAGACATGGAAAATATTTATGTACAATAAAAAAGGGATGTCAAATATGCTACACAATCGATTATTATTAAGCGCCATACTCTTGTTAGGACTTGGATTTGCAGGACTACTGCAGGCACAAGAAAGTATTAACGCCACAGGCGGTAATGCTTCAGGAAGCGGAGGATCGTCGAGTTATTCCATCGGACAGGTTGTTTATACAACCAACACAGCTATAAATGGTTCCCTAACACATGGCGCACAACAACCATTTGAAATTTCGGTAATAACAACCCTTGAAGTAGCTTATGACAAAAACTATAAAGTCTCGGTCTATCCCAACCCGACTAACGATTATCTTATAATGGAAATGAAGAGCTCCCGACTTTCAAACTTACACTATCAACTCTACGAGATAAATGGAAAACTGTTGCAAAACGAAAAAGTTACCAGCAACCAAACAAGAATTGATATGAGCAACCTAGTTCCGGCAACATATATTTTGAAATTACTAATCATTACACAAGACATTGCTTCCCAGCGAGAAGTAAAATCGTTTAAAATAAATAAAAAATAAGGAGAAAAAGACCATGAATAAATTATGTTCAATTTTGGCAGCACTATTGATGACTGCGAGTGTGTATGCTCAATCACCGGAAAAAATGAGCTATCAGGCAGTAATTCGTAGCAGTAGCGAAGAATTGGTCAGTGACCAGTTGGTAGGCATGCAAATAAGCATTTTACAAGGCTCAGCAGGCGGTACGGCTGTTTATGTCGAAACACAAGCTCCCACTACAAATGCAAACGGCTTGGTAAGCATTGAGATTGGTGCAGGTGCGGTTGTAAGTGGCGACTTTTCAGTTATTAACTGGGAGAATGGGCCCTATTTCATAAAAACTGAAACCGACCTGACAGGTGGAACAGCGTACACCATTTCCGGTACAAGTCAATTATTGAGTGTTCCTTATGCGCTACATGCCAAAACAGCTGAGGCGGTAACCGGTACAATAACAGAAACCGATCCTGTTTTTGTTGCATCTGTGGCAAGCGGGATCACAGGAAGTGACACTACTTATTGGAACAATAAACTAGACAGTTATTCTGAAACCGACCCCAGCGTACCTACTGGTACGCAAGTGGGCGAAATGCAATACTGGAATGGCACGGCATGGGTAATCGTAGCAGCAGGTTATGAAGGAAATATCTTAACCTTTACAGGAGGCATTCCTACCTGGGTCGGCGGAACACCAGACATTACAAACCCTGTTACCGGAAGAGTCTGGAAGGATCGTAATCTTGGTGCTTCTCAGGTAGCAACAAGCAGTGCCGATAGCGATTCTTATGGCGATCTATACCAATGGGGGCGGGCTGGCGATGGACATGAAAGCAGATCTTCAGCTACAACTGCAACCTTAAGCAATAGTGATACACCAGGGCATGGCGATTTTATAATAAATGGTACGAGTCCTTTCGATTGGCGTAGCCCACAAAACGTAAACTTATGGCAGGGTGTAAACGGAACCAATAACCCCTGCCCAAGTGGTTACCGTTTACCCACTGCAGCAGAATGGGATGCAGAACGAGCAAGTTGGAGCAGCAATAATGCTGCCGGTGCTTTTGCCTCTCCACTTAAGTTGCCCGTTGCAGGCCGACGCACTAACAGCAGTGGTTCACTTAGCGGTGTGGGCGTAGAAGGTCATTATTGGGCAAGTACCGTAGATGGCACAGGATCGCAACGCCTGACATTCAGTGCTGGCGCTGTTGTAACAAGCAGTAGCCGGGCATACGGGGCCTCAGTTCGTTGCATAAAGGATTGATTTCAGTAATTGGTTTTGTTTAGAATCTAAGAGATTCACCCGCTCTTCAAAGCCGCTTAAGTCTTTATCATTGGCAAAAGGCATAATTACGTCGTCTTACGATACCTCCATACCGCCAACGAAAGTGTAAGTATCGCATAGAAGACCAGCCCGAAGAATAAACCCGAGAAATCGCTGAAACCCGAACCTTTGAGCATGATCATGCGGTTTATCTTTATGAAATAAGCCAGAGGATTGGCTTTGTTGACCCATTGTGCCCAGTCGGGCATGCTTTCTACCGGAGTAAACAGCCCGCTCATCAGAATAAAAATCACCATAAAAAACCATGAAATGAACATGGCCTGCTGCATGGTGTCGGTGATGGTAGATACCAGAAGCCCGAAGCCAAGAACCACCAGCAGATAAACAGAGGCAACGGCAAAAAGCAAGGGGATGCTTCCGGCAACAGCTATGCCAAACACAACACGTGCGATGAGCAAGCCGAAGGCCAGTTCGAACAGTGCGATGATCCAGAAGGGGAGGAGTTTCCCGGTCATGAACTGATATTTACGAATGGGTGTAACGTTGATCTGTTCGATAGTTCCTGTTTCTTTCTCACGCACAACGTTCATGGCCGAAAGAAACATACCGATAATGGTAACGAGCAGCACCAGAATTCCCGGTACCATATAGGTTTTATAGTCAAGTTCGGGGTTATACCAGAATTGGGGTTCGATTCTGAGTGCCTCGCGAAGCTGCGCGCTTCCTGTGGCAGTTACTGCCATCTCACGACCAAACTGGTTTATGATTGATGTGCCGTAAGCATTCATCAAACTGGCAGCACTTCCGTTGATTGCGTCCGTAGTAAGCAATACCGAGGCATCGCCCGTATGGATAATATTCTTTGCAAAGCCCGGTTCTATGACCAGCAGTTGTTCGGCCGTACCCTTTTTGAGCCATTCGGCACCTTCGTCGTAACTCTGAACATAATTTACAATGTTGTAGAAGGATGAACCTTTGAATTTACCGGCCAGCTCTCGTGACTCTGAACTGTGATCAAGATCACACACAACAAGGCGTATGTTTCGGATTTCAAATGTGGCTGTATAGGACAGTATAAGCAACTGCAAAACAGGAATAAACAGGATCATTGGCAACATCGATTTGTCGCGGAGTACCTGAATAAACTCTTTCTGTAGTATGTAAAGTATCCTTGTCATCTCAAGCAAGTCTCACATTAAATTTACGAATGCTCATTATGAGAAAGAATGCAGTCATTAGGGCGAGTATCAGGGTTTCCTTCCAGAAGTAGGTGATGCCCAAACCTTTGAGCATGATTTGTTTGATGATAACGATGAACCATTTACTCGGCATCACATGACTGAGGTATTGCAGGGCATCAGGCATGTTTTCGACCGGAAAAATAAAACCCGAAAGCAAAATGGTTGGTAACATCAGGGCAAACATGGAAAGCAACATGGCCTGCTGCTGGGTGTTGCTGATGGTGGAAATGAAAATACCCATTGTAAGTGCCATGACGATGAAGAGAATGCTTTCGGCGAGCAGAAGCAGGAGACTTCCGCGCAGGGGCATGGCAAAAACAGTGTAGGCGAGCAGCAATATGATCAGGGCATTGATGAACGAAAGCAGAATGTACGGCACAACTTTTCCGGAAACAATCTGCCATGTTTTCAGAGGTGAAACCAGCAAAACTTCCATAGTACCCATTTCTTTCTCTTTAGCAATGGAGATGGAGGTCATCATGGCCGAAATAAGCATGAGCAAAACGGTTATGGTTCCGGGAACAAACATAAAAACTCCTTTGAGTTCGGGGTTATACAGCATATTGGTCTGAATCCGTATGGTCAACGGAGGTTTGTTGATTATGCTTATATCTCCTGAGAAATCACGTATGATACCCGATGCGAAAACCGACAGCAGATGTGCAGTATTGGGATCAGAGGCATCGGCAATTAGTTGCACTGCAGCCTGACCTTCGCGGATGAAACGGCTCGAGAATTGTGGTTCAAAAACCACTACCAGACTAGTGTTTCCCTTGCGGAATACAGCTTCTATTTCGTCCCTGCTTCTCAGGTTTTCTTTCAGGGTAAAATATCCCGAAGCAAGCAGTTTGTCAGTGAGTGCAATGCTCATTTCGTCCTTCGACTCATCCAGAATAGCAATACCGGCATTGTTGATTTCGTTGGTGATGGCAAACCCAAACAAAAGCACCTGTACAATCGGCATTCCGAACAAGATGAGCATGGTTCGGGGATCACGGAATATGTGCAGAAACTCCTTATAAATGAATCCTTTCATGTGCTTTTTTTTCGGGCGAGTTTCAGAAACACTTCATGCATATTGGCAGCATGATGATTCGTTTTCAAATTACCCGGTGTGTCAAGGGCATCAATCCGTCCATCCACCATGATACAAACACGTTGGCAATATTCGGCTTCGTCCATATAGTGTGTTGTAACAAAAACAGTGATTCCTTCTGCAGCAGCTTCATAGATCAGGTCCCAGAACTGTCTGCGGGTTATCGGATCGACTCCTCCTGTGGGTTCGTCCAGAAATACAATACGGGGCTGGTGCATGATGGCTACTGAAAAAGCAAGCTTTTGCTTCCATCCGGCGGGTATACTGCTGAGCAATTTGCCGGAATCATTCCCCAACCCAAGCCGGTCGAGCAATTGTACGGTCCTGTTTTTTATTTCAGAAGCTGACAATCCGTATATACCACCGAAGAATCTGAAGTTTTCCTTCAAGGTGAGATCGTTATACAGTGAAAAACGCTGGCTCATATAGCCAATGTTTTTCTTCACTTTATCGGGTTGACGGGTTACATCGTATCCTGCCACGCGTATTTTTCCCGAAGTAGGTTTTGACAATCCGCAAAGGATCTTCATCGCTGTGGTTTTGCCGGCACCGTTTGCACCCAGAAAGCCAAAGATCTCACCTTGTCCGACCGAAAAATTCAAGTTATCATTGGCGACAAAGTTGCCAAACTTTTTCACCAGATTGTGTACCTCTATAGCCTGTATCTGATCCATTCTGTCCTATGAGAGAAATCACGCTGCTTTTTGAGCTTTGCTTTGCTGCATCAATACCATGAAACAATCTTCGATTGAAGGAGCAATCTGATGCACCTGTATCATCCCATGACCACATGCCCGCAAATAGATTTCGATGAGCACAGGGTCAAAATCGTCTTTCTCGTTTAAATAGTGAATATATTCGCCTGAGCGATACACCGCTTTTGTGTGCTCGATAGTGGCAAGGAGACCGGGAAGAGGAAACATTTGCTCCGATTTGACGGCATATAAATTTTTGCCAAAAGAACGAACAATGTTTTCGGGGCTGTTGACAGCCATAATGCTTCCCTTATTCATAAGCGCAACCCTGTCACACAGGGCAGCTTCATCCATATAAGGCGTTGAAACAATAACTGTGATGCCCATGTATTTAATCCGTTGTAGTATTTCCCAAAATTCAGTACGGCTCACAGCATCTACACCAGTTGTTGGTTCATCGAGAAACAGCAGCTGAGGTTTGTGGACAAGAGCACAGCTAAGGGCCAGTTTTTGTTTCATTCCGCCTGACAGCTGCCCTGCCTTTCGCTTTCTGAACGGTTCGAGCTGGGCAAAAATATCCTTGTATAATTCAAAATGTTCGTGAATGGTTGTCCGGAAAATGCCTGCAAAGAACTTCAGGTTTTCATCAACCGTAAGATCCTGATAGAGCGAAAATTTTCCAGGCATATAACCTACAATTTTTCGTATTTCGCGATAATCGTGTATGGTATCGTATCCGGCAACCGTTGCTGACCCGCTATCAGGTATTACAAGGCTGGTGAGGATATGGAACAGGCTGGTTTTGCCTGCTCCATCCGGTCCGATAAATCCAAAGAGTTCGCCGCTGTTAATCTGTATATTAATGCCTTGAAGGGCCTTTATGCCGGTATAGGATTTCCGGATGTCTCTGATGTCAACGGCAATCTGTTTCATTGAATACTATTTTATTCTGGTCCAATAAGTTGTTCTGCCAATTAGCGAGATACCTATGTACCCTCTGATTTTGAGCTTTTTGTTTTCGTCAAAAGCCATATAGCAACTATAGGTTTTACCTGATTTGGGATCATAGATTTGCCCGCCCGACCATTCTGATGAACCGTCGAAAGTGAAGCCTGTAAGTATCTCAAGGCCCATAACCGGTCGTGATTTGAGTTTGTTGTCTGGATTTTTTTTGTCCAGTTTGGGTTTTTTGGTTTCGTCGTCGATGGGAAATTTCAGCCAAACCAGCTTTCCATAAATTTTTCCATCGCGTTTGAACATTTCAACATGGGCATCGCCATCTTCGTTAAGCCAAATGCCCAGTACATCATCGGCTTTAAGTTTTTGTGCCTGAACCTGATTGCCTGAGAAAGCAACAAGAATTCCGAGAAAAAGAACCAGAGATTTAATTTTCATGTTTTTAAAGTGTTTTAAGGTTGAAGAATCCGTATTTCGCCGGGCATCCCGATCTTGAGCCTGCCATCGTTCTGAACACGGACTTTCATGGCATAAACCAGATCAACCCTCTCGTCGCGGGTTTGTATGGTTTTCGGGGTGAATTCGGATGATGCCGAAATCCAGGTTATCTCTCCTTTAAGGGACGAGTTGCCCTGTTCTGCCGTTTGGTCAATGATCACTTCAATTGGCTGTCCGATCGTGAAACCGGCAAGTTGTCGGCCGCTAATATACACTTTAAGTTCCATGTTGCTCAGGTCAGCAATTTTATATAGTGGCTTACCATACACAACTGTTTCTCCTTTACGCGAATATGTACTAAGGACAGTTCCACCAGAGGGGTTTGTAATAAAGCATTTCTTTTTGGCCTCTTCCAGTTGCATGACTTGCTGTCCGACTGCTCTTGCCTCGGCCTCAATGGAAGTTGCCTGTGCCAATGTGGCCTGTAATTGTTTTGCGGTGAGTGCGATTGCCCCTTCAAGATCTTCTTTCTGCTTCAGTGTGGCAGCGCCCTCGCGATAAAGGCTTGCAACCCGGTCATAATCTCGGCTGAGGTTGGCCAGTTGCTGGTCATGCACCTCGCGTTGCGCCTTAACATTAAGCAATCGTGCCATTATGGCCTGCTGTTGTGCTTTGGCCTGCTCCACCCTGATCGAAGCTTCTGTAGTGTCAATCAATCCAACCAGTTGCCCTTCATATAACTGGTCTCCCTGATCAACATTCAATGACAGCAAGGCCCCAGGAGCCATGGCCGATACCATGATCTCGACTGCCTCGAAATTGCCATAGGCGTCTGAAGGTTTTTCGGTTCTCGTGCACGAAAGTATGACCAAAAAGCCCATTGCCCAAAGAGAGAAATATCTTATTGTTTTCATTTTCTTTATTGATTACCGGTAAGTAAGTTGATTTCATGATAGGTCTTTGAGCGGAGGATCTTGTGGTTTTCGCGCATAATGATTGATTGATGGAGTTTGTTGAGCTCAGTCACAAATGCAGCGCCTGTTATGGTACCATTGTTTAGCTGGGCACGGCTTGCGTCAACCACCGTTTGCTGCAACCTGATGATTTCATCATCAAGCGCAAGCAGCGAATCAAATTGTTCTGCTTCTCTTATCATTGCTTTCCACCTGCCCATGTGAAGCATACGGAAATTTTCTTCGGCAAGCTCGGTCTGTTTTTGTTGCAGTCTGATAACCTGAATATTTCGCTTATGAGTGTTCCAGTCCCAGATGTTGTAATTAAGTCTGATGCCAATCAGAAAATACTCATCAAATGAATCATCAAGCATATTGTAACCCGGCCTGCCATAACCTGCCTGTCCGAACAGCCCAAGTGCAGGTCTTCTCTTGCTTTTTTCCATCAGCATAAGGCTGTTTGCACGACCTGTAAGCAATCCAAATTCATCGGCATCTTTTCGGTTGAGTGTGTATGGCCGGTTGTTTTCTGGTGTGTTTACGCTTAGGCTGTCAGAAGCACTAATTGTAACATTACACACTGATGAAAGCAGTTCAAGCGAAGCATTCCTGGCAGCTGATGCTTCCACCAACTGCTGTTTGTACTGAAGCAAACCGCTCTCAACTGCGGCAAGTTCTGATTTTAAAACCATTCCTTTTTTTGCTCGCGTGTCTGTTTCTGAGATCATTGCCTGTGTAGTGGCTATTGCAAAGTTTAAAACCCTGATCCTGTTGTTGGCCATCAGAACACCGTAAAACAGATCATTTACCTTTTTCTTCAATTGCTCTTCTGCCTGCTCAATTTTATTGATTTGCAATTGGTATTCAGCATTCTCGGTTTCTAGCCTTGCTTTTGTCATTCCGCCATCATACATGGTTTGATAGAGGTCAATATTCACCCTATACCAGTCTTTGGCTAATTCCGGAGCCTTAAAGCCCGGCATGGGGATCTCGATTTTGGTTACATCCGACTGATAGGAAAGCTGTGCATTCAAATTCGCATTTGGATATAATCCCGCCCGGACGATGTTTTTTTTCAGCTCGAATGATTGCTCGAGTATCTGCCTTCCCCTGCCTGGCGGAAAAGCTGCAAGTGCACTGTCAGTTAGTTGATTGAGGGTTAAAATTTTTGGTTCCTGTGCCTGTATGGCCAAAGAAAACACTAAAAATATTGTCAGCATCAGCGTTTTCATCATCAGGGCTTTGATTGGATGGAAATTGACCTCAGGACAAACTGTGTTATCTGTTCACTCCGATCAATCAGAAATTGTTTATATGCATGTTCATCATCCTTGAAAATCAAGGTCTGTATCACAGGTCGGGCTGCAAATGGAAAAATGATCATGGAGATTACATTAACCATGAGGTGTTCAGCAGAGATGGGCATGATAAGTCCTTTTTCGGTATCGCGACGTATCAGGCGGTCAATTTCATTGATGGGCAGCTCGCGGTTTCCCATAATGTCTTTGATAAGCTTTGGATTGCGGTTGACTTCCTGCAGGATGAATCTGGGTAGCCAGGGCAGTTCATTCAGCAGTTTTAAATATTCATGAACAAAAAATGACAGAAACTGGTTCAGCGTTTCAACTTCCTGTAGCGAAATCCGCACGGATGGCAACATGCTTTGTATGGCTTCAGAAAAGATCTTCATGAAAAGTTTGTCTTTTGACCTGAAATAGTAATGCAGCAGTGCTTTGTTGATACCTGCCTCATCGGCGATTTCCTGCATCCTGCTTCCTTCGAGCCCTTTTTCCCTGAACACTTTCCGTGCTGCCTGCAGAATGATTTCTTCTGTTGTCATATTTTTTTGCTAATTAGTTTAACTATATGGTTAAACCATTTGGCAAAAGTAAAAGAAATATTTATTTTGTCAAGTGTTTTTTTTAAGAAAGTTTCTTGGGCACACAAAATGAATTAGTTGTGAATGAAAAATTAGTATTGATTTCTCTGAGGACTTGATCAGAATGGCATGGTTGCGAGGGATGAACAGAGTGAAATTAGCCGTTTAGCAGATCAAAATATCCTTATTTTTGCAAAAAAAAAGAACAGATGAAATCGCGCTTATTTCTGATTATTTTACTGATATCAGGCTTGGTGGCCATTGTTTCATGCTCCACAAAAAAGGGACCCGACCTGACAGGCATCTGGAAGGTTGCCGATGTGAAGGTTGAATTCAATGAACAATCTTCAACTCCCGAAATGCTCCGTCAGGTTGCCGAGCGTGAAAAGCAAACCATACTTGAAATTCAGAATGATTCAGTTATGAGTATCATTGCAGGCAACACAACCTACAAAGCTTTCTGGGTGCTGGATCAGGAGAGCGGTATTATCAATTACCGGTTTGAAGATATGGGGGCACGCATGACTGAGCTGGGTAAATTGATTGATGGTACCATCGTAGCCGAATCAGAAACCGCGATGGGGAAGATTATTGTGACGTACCAGAAGGACTAAAGGGGTAGCGGGTTGCGCGTTGCGCGTTGCTAATTACGGGTTGGGTAAACCGAAACTAAGGATTCAAATTTAAGCTGAACAATACGGCTTCAAGTTGACGGAGCAAATCGCGTTTGTCTTTGTTTGGGGCATAAACGTAACCTTCGACCGTGATCAAATGGCCTTTGGATTGGTCTATTACCGTATATGAAAGATACGGTCCTGCCATAAAATCACCAATTAGTTTCCACATGCCTCTGTTTTCGATGGCAAAATCTTCCACGAAATAATTTATTCGTTGGCTCATTGGCGGGACAAATTCCTTGTCTGTTGTCATAAATGAGCCGGGTGAGGGGCCGGGAATGTGCCGGCTTACTATTGAGTCGCGTGTGTAGGTAAGTCTGTTATCAGTCAGCTGGAGGGTATCCCTGTATGGAATTCTGTACACAATAATTCCTTGACTGTTCTCAGGTGTTTCTCTTCTGATCCACATGAAGTCATTTTCGGTTTTGGCCACGAAAAAACCTTCTGGAATGATCATGGAAACGCCCAGATGCCGGAACAAGGCTTCAGCAACATCTGTTTTGGCGGTTGGCCTGAAAATATTCATCAACCTTTCTCTCTCTGTGCGGTCGTAAAGCAGCCGGATACTCTCCTTGTGTTCATCAAATGTCTGCACCCATTGATCAGGATTGGCTGCCCTTATCTTAACCACGCGTTGCGGTTTGGCCCACAAATCAGCACGTGTTTCAACGATTGGTTTTTCTTGTTTGCTACCCATTTCAACAAGTAGAATATTACGGTGTTTCTGAAACATATCCGACATATTCTCCAGTTCAATATTGGCAATGTTGTAGATGGGTTCTTCCTGAGGTAGTCCATACTGTGACTGCCCAAAGTAGGCGCGTATGGCTTCACCAGCAATTCCCTTCCATTGTTCTTTGTTTTGCGTGACTACAAGTATCTCAGAAGTAACACCGACTGACCGGGCACTTCTGGGGCCTTTCTGTTCGCAGGAGAATGACAGCAGCAGTAATCCAGACAATACAACAACAGTGGTCAACCAGTGCAAACCACGCATGGAAACGACAAAAACTTTCATAACCTTTGGGTTTTGCAGGATCAGCTTACAGTAGCTATCTTCAGCTTCTGACCAGGCATAATCCTTGATTTATTATTCAGATTGTTCAGTTTTTTGATCTGCTCCACAGTAACGCCATCATATTGCCTGGCAATATCCCAAAGTGTATCACCCGATTTTACGGTATGGTAAATAAACTTGCCGTTATTTTTCGGCACTTCCCTGTTTTCCGTCAGGTTTTCGGCCGGATACACCCTCAATTTCTGACCAATCTGGATATTTGTACCCGAAAGGTTGTTCCATTCGCGCAGGTCAGTTACGGTGCATTGGTATTTTGAAGCGATCTTACCTAAAGTTTCACCCCGTTTTACCGTGTGATGTGTTGAAGTGCCCGAACGTTTGACAGGTGTTTCTCCGGTGATAGGTGCCGGAGTTCCGGAACTGAAAACAGTTAGTCGCTGGCCGGGATAGATCATGTTTCGTTTTATATTGTTCCATGCTTTTAACTGATTCACACTAACCCTGTATTTTTTCGCAATAAGCCCCAGATTTTCACCACTCCTGACGATATGAACGCTTTGGTCGCTTACTTTCTTGATTTCTTCGGCAAGTTTTTCTTTTTCTACCCCTTTTTTGGTTTTATAAGCATATAGTTCATTTTCATTGTTCAGGAAAGGGCCGATGAAATCCGAGGGAATCCTGATGATATAAGGATTTTCGGGGCCGGCAGGTATGATGTCTTTTTTAAACTGTGGGTTGAAGAACCTGAGGTCTTCTATTGGCACGCCAAGCATTTCGCTTATCTGATCGAATGCAACAAGATCCCTGACGGTGACGGTGTCGGTGCCGCTCATCATCATGCCCGGATGGAAAGGATAAAGGTTATGTTCTGTGGGGTGGTTCATTACGTATGTTACAGCGATAAATGCCGGCACATAACCGCGTGTTTCCCTGGGCAGATAAGGCCAGATTGCCCAGTAGTCCTTTACCCCTCTGGCACGGCGGATGGCACGGTTCACATTACCGGCACCTGAATTGTAGGCAGCGAGCACCAAAAACCAATCCTGATAAATATTATACAGGTCGCGCATGTGTTCGCATGCTGCAACGGTCGATTTATAGGGGTCGAAACGGTCGTCAACAAGTGAGGTAACCTTCAGGTTATACACTTTTCCAGTACCATACATAAACTGCCACAAACCTTTAGCTCCCATATGTGACCCTGCAACCGGATTCAATGCTGATTCTACAACAGCCAGATATTTCATCTCAAGCGGAATATCATATCGGTCGAGCAACTCCTCAAACATTGGAAAATACACATATGACAGACCCATTACCCTGCTGGTAAGTCCTCTTTTGCGAACGGCATACAGATCTATAAACGCCTGTACATGTTTGTTATAAACAAGGTCAATTGGTGTTTCGCGGTTCAGTTTTGCGATTCGTTCGGCATAGACCGAGTCCGGAAAGGTAGGAATATAATCAGGTGCATAACCATATTTATTCCAGTTTACTGAATCAGTGATCCAAATATTGTTGTCAAAATATCTGATCTTGTAAAGACTGTCGAGCATCTTCACAACAGGGGAGTCATCTGTTGAGAATATACCCAATTGTTTGATAAACAGGGAAGTATCTGGTTCGGCCAGAGACAGGCTGTCCTGATCCAAATATAAAGTATCGCTGTAAAGTTCGTCAGCTTCTGACTGGGCATTGATGTTCAGCCCCGAAAATGATATTAAGAGCAGGAATATAACTAAAATCTTCAATTTCATAAAATTATTCTGAATAAGTCCTGTAAACAAAAATAAAGAGTTTGGAATCCCAAAATATCTGCCCCATGAGAATCAATGAACAAACGTTGGTTAATAAACCTTAGTGTGTTCCAATGCTATTTTCAGGCCGAAACACAAATTAATGCTGAGTGGTAACCGTCAGACGGATAGAAGAAAACTATTTGGTCTGATCCTTTTCGTTGCTGCCCTGCTTTTGGTCTTCGCCGCTCATACCATCTTTAAACTCTTTCACGCCGCGGCCAATACCTTTCATCAATTCCGGAATCTTTTTTCCACCAAAAAGCAACAAAACCACCAGGACGATGACAAAAATCTGCCATCCGCCTATCATACCGAGCAATATTGAAAGTGTCATAATCTGTTGTGCTTAGATATTATGGAGCAAAGATATACAATTTTACTGGTTTTTGCAGCCTTTACACTTGCCGTATTGGAACACATCAAAAGTATATATTGAAATGATCATTCTAAAGCAAATGTATGTTTTCATGTTTCAACCGCTTTGCAGCAGCAAAATGCGAAATATGATTACAGTTTACCTATTTTTGTTGATCAGATTGTCTCAAATTTTATTCGTTCCTTTCATGAAAAAGTACCTGGTATTCTTCATCGTTTTGACAGGGTTGCTATCAGCGGCAACCGGTTCGTTTGCCCAGCAAAAGCCTGAAAATAAGCCTGACTGGCGCAAGCTTCACTATCTTTCGGAAGAAGAGATGTATGAACCGGTGCTCACCGGTATCAACTTTACCGAAACACCACCTCCTCCTGGGCCTGTGCGTATGGTGGCCGAATTTGAACCCATGCAGGGCGTGCTGATTCGTAATCCATTGGGGATTCCATATAACCTTATTGCCGAGATGTCGGAAGATGTGGAGGTAATCACCCGGGTAACCAGCCAGTCAATGGCCGATCAGGTGCTCGCCACATACGCATCAAACGGAGTGAATACTGACAACTGCTCTTTTCTGATCACACCTTTTCACAACAGTGATTCATACTGGACGCGGGATTATGGCCCGTGGTTTGTTTTTGACGGAAACAAAGAGCCCGGAATCTGCGATTTTCCATACAACCGCAACCGCCCACAGGACAATATGGTTCCTGAATATATGGCCAATATGCTGGATATTAATTTATTTGGCATGAACCTAACCCATACCGGCGGCAATATGATGGTGGATGGATTAGGGATTGCCGCCTCAACGGATTTGCTGTATGAGGAGAATACTAATCTGACACAGGCGCAGATTCATCAAAAGGCTGAGGATTATCTGGGAATAACCCGTTATGATGTTACAATTGACCCTTTGGATGATTATATCAAACATATTGACTGCTGGGGAAAGTATTTGGCACCAGATAAGATCCTGATTGGCAGGGTCCCCATTTCCGATTACAGGTTCAGCATGTTTGAGACGATCGCTAATTTTTTTGCCACAACGCCCAGTTCTTATGGGTATCCTTATAAAGTGTACAGAGTTTTTACACCTGGAACATTTCCTTATACACCATATACTAACTCACTCATTCTGAACAATAAGGTGTTTGTTCCACTTACCGGCAGCCAGCATGATGCTCAGGCCATTCAGGTGTATCAGCAGGCCATGCCCGGATATGAGATAATCGGAATCAACTATAATGGTTGGTACAACACAGATGCGTTACACTGCCGCACTATAGGTATCGCTGATCTGGAAATGCTTTTTGTTGACCACCGACCGCTTTATGGCACCGTTGATTGGTCCGACTCACTCGAAATTCAGGCCACTATAGTGCCATATTCGGGCGAAAATCTGATCTCGGATTCACTTTTGCTGCATTTCAGTATCAATGGAAGCGATTATGAACAATCCCCGCTTTTCTATCAGTCGGGCGACAACTATCAGGGCTGGATCAACAACTTTGCTGCCGGCGACACGGTACGCTACTTTCTTTCTGCTGCTGATGAGTCAAACCGATCTGTTATGCTGCCTTACATGGGAAGCCTTGATCCATTCAGTTTTATCGTTGGTCAGGGACCGGAAGAACCTGTAATTCTCGTCCCCGATACTCTTTATTACATCACCGAATTGACTCATAGTTTTAAGATTTTTAATGTTTCTGACGCAGATATTCAGATACAAACTATTGAACCCTCCATTCCTGGTTATGTAGTTTTGCCTTCCCTGCCTGAATTTCCTTATAATTTGTCACCAACTGATAGTCTTGAAGTGATTGTCGAACTCAATATTCCGGTTACACTGGATATAAGTGATTTCATTACGAATTACGTGTGGGTGATGACCGATGCAGGCGATTATATTGAGACTATCATGATTGACCCCGATCTGGTTTCGACAATTGAACGATCAAACAGCGATATATGGGTAGGCGTTTATCCCAATCCGTCTGTTAGAGAAGTTACGTTTGAAATTGAGGGCCTGACAAACAAGAAGTTTCGTCTTGAAGTGTTTGATGTTCAGGGTAAATTAATCAATGTGCTTTACGAAGGCTTTGCTACAGGAGATCGTCAGTCGATGGTTTGGGACTTTTCAACATCTGATGGCAAAATTGTACCTGATGGATTGTACATTTATAGGTTGTCAGGAAAAGACACTATTGTTACCGGAAGACTGCTTCGATTGCAACTTTGATAATAGCTGGATCGGCCAAAGCCCTCTGATTATACCATGATTTGGGAAAGATAAGCCGCGGCAATCAAAGCAATGATGATAATCCAGGTTGTGACTTTTCTGGGCATATCATCACGTGTTTCGTCGTAGTCGAATTCGCTTTTCATCGTATATCAAATTTAAGGAAGCCGGTCGAGACGTTTTCCATCCCTAAAGGCCACTACGAAGGCATCAAATACGCCGTGCTCATTTTTCAGGGTATTTCTGAGTTGAGCAGCTTCTTCATATTGTGTAAATGAACCGGTTGTATAGATAAAGAAACTATTGTGTGCATCTTCTCTGATGTCGGCAGCACGCAGCTTGTATTTTTTTGCCACCTGTGCAATTGAAATCTTGGTGCCGAATTTTGCCAGAATCTGTACGCGGTACTCAATATCAGACAGGGAGTCTGTTTGATCTGCAGCAACTTTTGATACAACCTCAATGGTTGAGTCTGCTTTTGTCGGTTCAGACTGGGCGGGGAAGACCCTGAAATCAAATTCCGGACTTTGTATTTCGTTTTTATCAGAGGGGCTTTCTGTTGGCATATCCTGCAAATCCTGCTTCTTTTTTAAAGAAGGATCGTCAGGTGCCATGCGAGACACTCTTGGTGAGGCGGCGCCAAAACGGTAGGCAACCCCAAGGGTTGTCTGGTTATAGAGGTCGAAAGGAAAGCTGTTTTCAAAAATCACCAGAGCATTATCCATGATGGCTTTGTTGCTGCTTTCGAGGCGAAGCAGCCAGTGGTCTGAAAGCCTGAAGTCGAATCCAAGCCCGGCGTAGAGTACACCATCAAGTGTGCGTCCCCCCAAACCTTTTCCTCCTCCATATCCCAAAGTCCCGGTCTTATTTCCGGTTCCTGTCTGGTAGAAATCTGAACGGAAATTTGCTGCTGCCCCGCCGAGCAACAGATTGACATTGAAAAACCTGTTGTAGCGGTTTGGTCCAAAAAGATTGTTCAGGTTAATAGTTGCTCCAAGGCCAAGTTCAATCAATTCAGATTCAAAATCATATTTGTTTGGCCTGGCTGTTCCGGTGAGCCGGGAATACATCCCCTGGACCCTTAAACCAAATGCCGGACTAAGGTTGTGTTCGATAAACAAATAGCTGTTCCACAGAAAATCACTTTCATACACCAGATGCTGCCCCCAGGGGTCTTTTCGGATATCGCCGTAAAACAGGTTTACGCCTCCGCCTGTTCCAATTTTCCATCTGCCACTATATCCCTGTGATGACTCAATCATTTCCTGCGCTTTAAGCCCGGAAGAAATGAATGATGCCACAAACAGCACGAAAAGTAAGGTTATTGAATATCGGTGGAAGCGTGCAAACATATGGGCAAATATACAGGAAATTATACAGAAAAATCAAGTGTCTTTATTAGGGTATCTTTTCATGGTCTTTATGATGACTAAAACTTTGGATGGAAACATGTTGGAATCCATTTCCTGAGTCTTATTCTATTAATGAGAAACTGTCGAATAAAGCTGTCCATTATTATAGATTTCCGAACCACAGCATGATTTCCTCCAGCTGAACTGCCGGAATATCAAGCTTGTTCTTTTTACGCAAACCATTGAGCTTTTGTTGCAAAACCTGTGGTTTCTCATTTTTAAAGCTTTCAATGGTTTGGTAGCCTGCCTGAATCAACTGGCGGGCCCATTCTTCAGGCACACCTATTTCGGTAAACATCTCATGCGACATTGCTTTTTTTATTTTTTCGGGCCGCATTTGCGGGAAAAACAGCACTTCCTGAATGGAGGTCTGCCCGGTAATGAGCATCACCAGGCGGTCGATTCCTATTCCCATGCCTGAGGTCGGTGGCATGCCAAATTCGAGGGCCCGAAGGAAATCCTGATCAATAAACATGGCTTCGCTGTCGCCTCTTTCTGAAAGCCTGAGTTGCTCTTCGAACCTCATTCGCTGGTCAATGGGATCATTGAGCTCAGTGTAAGCGTTGGCAATTTCTTTGCCATTGATCATCAGTTCGAATCGTTCGGTGAGTTCGGGATTGCTTCGGTGGCGTTTACACAATGGCGACATTTCGACGGGATAATCAGTGATAAATGTGGGTTGGATATAGTGGTGCTCACATTTTTCGCCGAAAATCTGATCAATCAGCTTGCCTTTGCCCATTGAGTCGTCAACCTCGATACCGAGTTGCCTGCACACTGCGATTAACTGTTTTTCATCCATTCCGGCTACATCAATACCTGTGTGTTCGCGAATGGCTTCAAGGATAGGAACCCTTCGGAAAGGTTTTGAGAACACTATTTCTTTGCCATCTATCAAAACCGAATTATTCCCTTGAACTGTTTCCACAACATTCACCAATAGATCTTCGGTAAAGTCCATCATCCACAGGTAGTCTTTATAAGCTACATAAATTTCCAATACCGTGAACTCGGGATTGTGGGTGCGATCCATACCTTCGTTGCGGAAGTCTTTCGCAAATTCATACACTCCATCAAAACCGCCTACAATCAGCCGTTTAAGGTAGAGTTCGTTGGCAATGCGCAGGTAGAGCGGAATGTCGAGGGCATTGTGGTGCGTTATGAATGGCCTTGCGGCTGCACCGCCCGGAATAGGTTGCAGAATAGGTGTTTCTACTTCAAGATATCCTTTTGAATTGAAAAAATCGCGCATCACATTGATGACCTTTGTCCTTTTCAGGAAGGTGTTTTTCACCTGATCGTTCACGATCAGATCTACATAACGCATACGGTAGCGTTGCTCAGGGTCGGTGAAGGCATCGAACAGCTGGCCGTCTTTTTCTTTTACTATTGGCAGCGGACGCAGTGATTTGCTGAGGACTTTCAGTGAGTTGATATGTATGGAAATTTCGCCCATCTGGGTAACGAATACAAAACCGGTGACGCCAATGATATCGCCAATATCCAGTAATCTTTTAAAAACAGTATTATAGAGGGTTTTATCCTCGCCCGGGCAGATGTCATCGCGTTTCACATACAGTTGAATACGCCCGGTTGCATCCTGAAGTTCACAAAACGATGCGGCTCCCATAATCCGACGGCTCATAATGCGGCCAGCTATTGAAACATGGCTAAACGTTTCGCTGCCCTCCTTGAAGTTGGCCAGAATGGTTTCGGTAGTTGTGTTTACCTCAAATGCTTCGGGAGGATAGGGGTTGATGCCGAGTTGCTGCATTTCGTGCAGTGATGCACGCCTCACTTGTTCCTGTTCGCTCAATATCATGCTCATGTGGAAAAAAAATTTTGGCAAAAGTAGCTAAAAACGTACATATCGAATGGAAACCCTTTGATTTCGGGTTCTGTCCATTTTGAAATTTGTACTGTCTTATGGGTTAGTAGTTGTCCAGCATTAAAAAAACCCGACATCAACAGGGATGCCGGGTTTTTATTATTGGTTTCTGGGGATCAATGCCTGAGCACGATTTTTTTGCTCATGCTGTTTCCGTTGGCTTCGAATTTTACAAAATAAACGCCTTCGGCCAGACCGCTCAGGTCAATTTCCTGACGGTAGTCGCCTGCAATGCGCAGCGGGCTGCTTTCAAATACTGTTCTGCCCTGATTGTTGATTACCTTGATATTCATCTGGGTACTCTCACGACTTCCGAGTTCAATCACAAATTTGCCGGTAGTGGGGTTGGGGAAGATGTTTACTGCCACGCCGCCAACCTGTTCATTAATTGATGTGCACTCATCAACACCAAAAACCTGTGTTGCTGAGTTTACGCAACCATACGGATCTGTATAGGTGTATGTAATGGTGTGGTTGCCAACTCCGGCAACGGAAGGATGGAAATATCCGTCAACCACGCCCGGACCTTCATAAACGCCACCTTCAGGCTGGCCTTCCATAAGCTGGTGTGGATCCCAGAAGATACACTGAACAGGAACTTCGGCAAAAGTAACCACCGGAGGTTCATGAACCTTGATGTATGCCGTTTTTGAGGTCGTGCTTTGGTCGCTTCCGTTCGACACGGTCAGGGTTACATCATACTCACCATAGTCAGCATAATAAACAATGGGTTTTTCAAGGTTTGAACTTGATGGGTTACCGCCGGGGAACTGCCAGTTAAACACTGTCGGGTTTCCAATAGAGTTGTCGTAGAATTTCACTGTTCCGGGTTCACATAGGTCTGTTTTATTTGAGGTAAAGTCGGCAAGGAATGTCGGGGCACCCGGATCAAGGTCGAGCAGGGCAACTTTGTTGGAGTGAACTACTTCCTTGGTGCTGTTGTTCTGAACCCATGCTACCAGTTCGCAATGCTCATCCACCCATGTGTTGTTGAAGGTGAATGAAAGGTCGATGTCAACGGTTTGTCCGACATCAATCGTGAGTGGTGTGCCGTTTTGATTGGGAACCATTAGTCGGTTAACAAAGTTCAGGTGGTTTTGGTTCTGCCAGTTGTAAGCTATCTCTGACTCTGTAAGCGCCAGATGTACAACCAGATTGCCGGTATAAGCGGCAACCTTTTCGATGCGCAGGGTGATGTCGTAAACATTGCCGTTGTTGGTGCCAAAAATATCCACTTTGAAGGAGGTAGGAACAGCCAGTCTTGCATTTACTTTTGTAAGATACTGCGGATAAAGACTTTGACTGGCGCTGCCGCCCACATGCGGGTTTTGTCCGTCGAAATAAGCTGTCGGATAACCCGAGATGCCATAGAATGAATTCCTTGCGTTGGAATAAACATTGGCAAACGGGTCGCCATTATGGTTTTCGACCACAGCCACCGGATGTCCGTTGGCTATCAGGTCATCGGCACCCATTGCGGCACCGGGGCAATACACGCACCAGGTTCCGGTACCAATTTCAAGGAGTACCATTTCACGCGGAATCTGTTGGGCCACGGCATACACACTGAGGAATGCCAGGGCTAATGAGAGGATTACTTTTTTCATTTTTTAGATGGTTTTGGAAAACATTATTGAATTTATTATTGGATAATTAGCTTTCTGGTTATCCGTCTATTGGATTCAATGATAAGTGTATAGACACCCTTAGGCTGACGGGTAAGGTCGAGCTTGTGCCTCAGCTGGTTGCCGGTGGCCTGAACTGATTGTGCTAGTATCTCAGTGCCTGCCTGGTTGTAAACCCTGATCTTTATCTGAGGGTTACCGGCATTGTTGACTACGAGATCGAACAATCCGTTGCCCGGATTCGGGTATACATTAAGCGTCGCTTGAGTTTGCTCATCAATAATGGTGCAATCTAGGAATTCGATCTTCACGGTATCGGTGGCAACACAATTGTTTTCGTTGGTTACATTTACCCAGAAGGTATGCACCCCATAACCCAGTCCGGTTGAATCCACTGCTATGGTCTGGGTTGTTGCACCGTTCGACCACAAGAATACAGCTCCTTCGTTTCCGGCATCAAAGGTGTGGTTGTCGCCTCCGCAAATAACTATATCAGCGCCGACATCAACCAACGGAAGCTCATAAACGGTAACTTCGACAGGATTTGAAGGCATGGTGTCAGTTCCGTCGGAAACATATGCGGTGTAGCTATCTGTCAATGTTGGATACAGGGTTGAATTTTGTTCGTTGGAGATGATGTCACCGGCCATATTTTTCCAGTAGAAAGTATATTCACCCGAGCCGCCCGAAACCTCAGCATTGAGGGCAACAGGACTTCCTGAGCAAGCTGCATTGGTATCAGCCACGGCTGTGATCTGCAGGTCAGTAACCCTTAAATGAACGGGTATTGTTACAGAGCCATTATCAGGGTCGTTGCTGTTGATGAAGATATTGGCAAAATAATCGCCCATTTCGAGGTCGGTTGCATTGAAATTGAGGAAGAGGGTGTCAGAAGCGCCTGGGGCAATAGTTCCGGAAGTTGGTGTGTAGGTAAGCCAACTTACCACATACAACGAATAGTCCTCAACTTCACCATATTGAGTAGTTCCACAAGGTTGAACACTGCCAGTATAGGTTAACCGGACACGCATTCGGGTTGGGCCGGGTACTGCAGTAAAGGGCGGGTTGATGATGGCAGTGTAGGGTCCTAGGCCGGGTGTGCCTTCAACAGTGACGGGTTCATCGTTGAATTCGCCGTCCTGATTCCAATCCACCCAAACACCTACCTGATCGCCTGAGTAAGGATTTCCGTTCTGGATTACTACTTCAAGCGGTTGTCCGGGCATAACCACTTCGCTGAATGTGGTATAGTCTGCATAGCCGGAGCTACCTGAGGCATTATCAACATTGCCGAATGTAACCCGGGATATAAACTCATCACCACCGCCTGAGGCATCACAATAATCATTTACCTGTTTGTTCAGTATGATTTCTGAAGCAACGGTAAAGTCCATGGGTAATTGTCCTTCATTGTTTACCAGAACAAATTGCTGGGCAGTTGAATCCGGCATAAGGTACTGTTTCACAGTTAGAGGGCCATAACTGATCTGAGCATCGCCCCATTGCACACTTACGGCAGAGGCACCGCTTTCGAGTTCGCCTTCATAGTAAGCAGTAACCTTGTAGTCAAAATATCCGTAATCGGGCAATTGATCGGTGTAAGTGTTTTCTGTTGTAGTGGCAATCAGCACATTATCGCGATAGATGTTGAAATTGAGGAAACCCGGTGATGTTTCAAAAGTCCAGTCGAGGTCAGTAGCACCGGTTTCAAATTCAACCACAGCAACAAGGTCGCGTGGGCGATTGAGGGGATTTGTTTCGTAAGGAGAGCAATAGGTCATGGTAACTCCACTGCGGTTGTCTGTCCATACGGGATACACTTTTCCGCCTCTTGCGGCAATGCCCAGATAATCGCCCATATATCCGCCGGCAAGTCCGGGGATAGGAGCTGGTGTGAAGGCTACGTCTGAGACCTTAAAGTCTTCCCATGTTTCGCCGCCATCATCGCTGTTGGCGCAAAATACTTCACACTGGGCTGAAGAAACATTCCGGTCGTCGTAGAAAATTACGCTGAGCACACCGTTTTCGGGGTCGCAGGTAATCCAGGGGAAATAATGCTGTTTGCCCTGACCGTATGGATCCTGATTCACACGTACAGGTGTTGACCATGTAGCTCCCTGATCTGTTGATTTAACCATGTACACATCAATGCTTTCGTTGATGTTGATGCCTGGAACTCCAATATTTGTCCAGACCATATAGATCGTTCCGTTATTGGCTCCGCCCGAAATATCGACGGCCATTACCGGGAAAGAATTCACGCGCATATTTTTCGAGGTAGTGGTTGTCCGGATACCTCTGATATTGGTGATGACACGAGTAGCGGGCTGCCAGGTGGCGCCACCATCAAGTGATTTGGCAAAGCCGATGGCGGATTCATCAGTCGGCCAGCCGTCATAAACTGCCCATGCGGCATACACTTCGCCGTTCGGGCCTGTTTGAATATGCACGCCCTGGTTGTGGCTGCCGGCATTGATGGCATTGCTGATGCTCTGACGAGTCGACCAGGTGAGGCCATCGTCCGTTGATCGGGAAATGACAACTTCCATGTCGTTGGGTCCACCAAAGTCTGTCCAGGCATTGTACAGATGTCCTTCGTATGGACTTGATTGACTGTTGTCGATCCAAAAGTGGTTCTTGTCGGCCAATTGTCCGGGGTTTGGAGAAATGGTTACCGGTGTCCAGGTTTCTCCCTGATTGTCAGAGTATGCAACACCCTGACCTCCTGGATTGGAAATATAGTTGATATACCATCTTCCGTTCCAGCCGATGACCACTGCCGGGTCGCCTGAATTGGAACCACCTGCACCCTGTACCTTGCCCAGCCAGGTCTGCGAAGCGTCGAATGAATACAGGTCGTTGGCACCATAAAGGTTTCCAACCGGATTTTGGGTGGAGTTGTTTGAATTCACCACATTGTCCGGATCATTAGGATTGATAAACACAGAGTTCTCACTTTGTGTGGAGTTTATCGTTGTAACCGGAATATCGGGTGAGTCATCGGTTGTCACCGAAAATGCGCGGATTTTACTTCCTGTATAAATTGCAGGTTCGACTTTTACTTCAGGATTTAAAGTGTAGAGGCCTTTTTTGGCGAGTCGTTTGTAATAGCCGTTGTTGTCCACACGGGTGTCAACCATGTTACGGCGTTCACGTTCGGTTTTGGCATCATCACTGATCAGCCAGTTGATTCCTGCAAACGAAATTCCCAGCAATGCCAGGAGGAGAATGGTAAGTTTTCTTTTCATGTTGGGTTCTGATTCAGACGGTTGTTTGATTGAAAAAACTGGATAAAAATACTATTTTTTTAAACGCTGTTAATTTTTCTTAAAACAACTGCTATGTTGTATGACAACCTCTGCATGAGCAAGGTTGCACTGCAGCAAAAATTACAGAATCAATGAAGCATTGACTGTGCTTGTTTCGGATCTGCAGATTCCTGTATCCTCGCTTGGTTATAGCCTAAATATGGATTACGCCTGCCGGTGAGAAAAGTGGATTGAGTCGCCCGCCCGGCCGTATCCGATCGTTTCACCTATTGAGCTCAGCACGTCGTTCAGGGTGGCGGTGCTCAGTGAAGCGTCTTTGTCGAGATTGGGTTTGTTGTTGTAGAGCAGGTATTTTTTTCTATCGGTTACCGGAGTCAGGTTGGGCATAACGACATTGGCTCCGGCCAGAATTCCCATTTGGCGGCCTAATGGGTTGATGGTTTCGAGGGCAGTGGATGCCGCAATGTTGATGTAGGGCATCATGATCCGCAGCAGGGCAATCATGCGGAGGCTGAGCAGGAATCTTTCACTCGCCGGCAGCAAGAGGTTTCTTTGGTCAAACATCGGGGTGTCGGCATGTTCCAGGTAGGGCCCCATGCCCACCATGTCGATGTCCATTTTGAAAAAAAACAACAGGTCGTCTGCCAGGTCTTCGAGTGTTTGTCCGGGCAAGCCGATCATTACTCCTGTGCCAACCTGATATCCGCATTTTTTTAGGTCTTCAAGCCCTTTGATTCGTGTGTCGTAGTCATGGTTGCCATCGGCCGGGTGAATGAATTCGTAAAGTTTTCTGTTTGAAGCCTCAATGCGGAGGAGGTACCTTGATGCACCGGCTTCTTTCCATCGTTGATACACCTCTTGGCTTTGTTCGCCGCACGACAGGGTGATCGTGAGTTCGTTGTTTGTGTGGCGGTGAATCAATTTCAGCAGCCGCTCGATCTGTGCTGCAAAGATGGGTCCTGAAAGCTCACCTGTTTGGATAACCAAAGAGCCAAACTGATTTTTGTAGGCAAATTCTGCGGCCTGCAACACATCTTCATCGCTCAGAAAATACCGTTCAATGGTGTCGTTTCCGGCCCTGATGCCACAATAAAAACAGTTTTTGGCGCATTTATTTGTAAGTTCAATGAGTCCGCGCAGGTAAACAATTCTGCCTACTGAGGCAGCTTTGGTGTTCAGGCCGTGATGCAGTAATGCTTCATGCTCTTCCTGATTGGTGATTCCGAGTAGTTGAACCAAATGTTCTTTAGCAAGAGGTTTGTTGTTCAGCAGATCAGATAAAGCTCCTGTCATTTTTCCAAAGAGTTAAATGGTGCCATTACCCGGTCGAAAATGCCGTTCATCCATGCTATGGCCATGCCATAGTTGCTTACGGGAATATCGGCATCAACAGCAGGTTTCAGTCTGTTAATGAGTTGCTTGCGCGTGACCACACAACCTCCGCATTGAATTACCAGACTGTATTGGTGCATGTCGATGATGCCGCTCAGGCCTGCGACAATTTCAAATTCAATGTTTTTTCCAGTGAATTCCCTGATCCAGCGGGGCAGTTTATGCCTGCCAATGTCTTCGCAACTGACCTGATGTGTACATGATTCAAGGATTAGAACCTTGTCGCCGTCATTCAGCCTGCTGAGGGCCGGTGTACCGGCCTTGTAGTGTTCGAAATCGCCGCGCAGACGGGCAAAAACGATGCTGAAACTTGTTAATGGAACATCGGCAGGCACGATGCTGTTGACAAAAGCAAAAGCCTGACTGTCAGTGATCACTAGCTGCGGTTTGGGCATCTGCTGATCGAAATATTGTTTCAGGTGGGTTTCTTTCAGCACAACACATATACAATCATTGTCAAGCACATCCCTGATGGCCATTACCTGAGGTAATATCATACGTCCGTCGGGTGCTTCCGAATCAATCGGGGTAACCAGCAGCACTACTTCATCGGGCCTGACCACGCCTCCGAGCAGTGATGGTTTTTGATAAGTTGTTTCGGGGATGGTTTTGCGCAACAATTCGATCAGTTGGGGCAGGTTGCTGTTGTTTTGCGTGGTGAAATCAAGCAGGGCTGCCTTTGAATACTGCCTGATTTTTTCAGTGGTCAACGGATTGAGCGGCTTCAGGTCTGATTTGTTGTGCAGTATGATATAGGGAATGTTGAATTCCACAAATTTTTTGATCAGTTCAATTTCGTAAAAACCAAACTCATTGTTTACGATGACCAATATGGCACAATCGATGGTTTTGAGTGCCTCGTAAGTTTTGGCTATTCTTTTTTCGCCCAGTTCGCCCGAATCGTCGATTCCTGCTGTGTCCACTATAATGGCAGGGCCGATGCCGAAAATTTCGATGGATTTACGAACAGGGTCGGTGGTAGTGCCGGGTTTATCGGACACGATGGCCACTTCCTGATTTACAATTAAGTTTATGATGGAGCTTTTTCCGTTGTTACGTCGGCCAAAAATTCCTATATGTGGTTTCAGGTCTCTTCCTTTGGCAGTCATTTTGGTAGGTTGTTTATGTATGATCAGAAATAGAGGTCGCGTTCGCCGGCTTGGATTCTTTCAATACGTTCCTTCACCTTGTCGTGATAAACCTCATCCATTTGTTTCAGGTTTCGTTCGATTACTTTCCAACCTTTTTCGGCTGTGGCCGGACTGGCGTAATCCACGATGTATTCAGCGAGGGTGAGGAGGGCGTTAGGTGTGCAGAATTTTTTGATAAAGCCCGGGACGCTGAATTCCATGAAATGCTGACCTGTGCGACCCTTTCTGTAGCAGGCGGTGCAGAAGGAAGGAAGATAATCGCCGTCCAGCAGTTCGTCTATAACTTCGTTCAGTGTGCGGTCGTCATTAATTTTGAATTGTTCCTTGTTCAGGTTCTGATCCACACCCGGGTTTTCGGCATAGGCACCGATCTCGAGTTTGGTGCCGGCATCGATTTGCGAGCAGCCGAAGGCAAGCACCTCGTCGCGCACCTGTCGTGATTCTCTTGCGGTAAGGATCAGTCCGGTGTACGGAACAGCCAGGCGCAGAATAGCAACCAGTTTGGTAAACTGTTCATCGGTTACGGCATATTTGTCATCGAGATCATATTCCGATGCATCCTGAATGCGCGGAAAGGAAATGGTGTGTGGTCCAATCTGATAGCATGCTTCCAGATGGTTAACATGCCTGATCAGTCCCATTACTTCAAATTTGTAATCGTACAATCCAAACAAAGCTCCGATACCCACATCATCTATTCCGGCTTCCATGGCTCTGTCGAGTGCAGTGAGCCTGTAGTCGTAATCTGACTTACGGCCTGAAGTGTGGCATGTGGTATAGGTTGGGTGGTGGTATGTTTCCTGAAAAACCTGATAAGTGCCGATCCCGGATTCCTTCACGATTTTGAATCCCTCAATGTCGAAGGGTGCTGCGTTGATATTGACCCTCCGTATTTCGCCATGATCTTTCTTCACGCCATAAACAGTTTTGACGGTATCGGCAATAAAGTCAGCCGAATAAACCCTGTGCTCGCCAAAAACAAGAATCAGCCTTTTCTGACCGTGTTCCTCAAGCGCTTTCACATTTTCGATCAATTCCTCTTTAGTGAGTGTTTTACGCAGTGCGTTTTTGTTGGACGCTTTAAAACCGCAATAGCGGCAATTGTTCGAGCAATAATTTCCGACATAAAGGGGGGCGAACAGCACGATGCGCTTGCCATACACTTTTTCTTTCAGTTTTCGGGCCCCGTCTTTGATCAGTTCAACAAGTTCAGGGTCTTCGGTATTGAGCAGCAGAGCGGTATCGTGCAGGCTCAGCCTGTTTTTGTTCAGAGATTTGTCAATGACAGCCAACACTTGTTCCCGGTTGGGTTTGGCATTTTTAAGTATATCATCTATTTCTTCATCGTCGATGAAGGGCTGCATCGAGATATCGGGCAGTTTGTATGTTTCCGGTGTAAATTTCACGTTGTTTGTTCATTAGCGTTTAAAGTCGTGGTAGTGTCACCGTAAATATTGATCCTTTGTCGGGTTCGCTTTCAACTTCTATATGTCCGTTATATTGGTCAACCATTTTCTTCATGATGGTCAACCCGAGTCCGCTGCCGGTGATGTCGCGGGTTTTGTTGCTTTTGATCCTTACGAAATCCTGAAAAATGGTTTCCAGGTCTTCTTTGCTCATCCCAATTCCGGTGTCGGTGACTCTGATCACCACAGAAGTGGCTTGTCCCTGAAGTTTCACTTCCACTTTTCCTCCGTCTCTGTTGTATTTCACTGCATTGGAAACCAAGTTATTGAAAATGATTTCCATCTCATCGGGATCAGCAAGCAGGCTTGTGTTACCATCGGTGATAAGTTTCACTTTAACAGCGCGCTGGATGGAGTATGGTTCCATGGTGTCGATGGCCATTTTGGCTACTTCAGACAGGTCGGTTTCGCGGAGTTTGCGCTGTTTTTTACCTGATTCAATTTTGGTGAGGTCGAGCAGGTCCATGATCAGGTTGCGCATGCCTTTGAGGCGTGCAAGTGATCGTTCGATCATTTTATCGTACTCTTCCACTTTGTCGCCAAATTGTCTTTCCTGAATCATTTTCAGATAACCTTCAACGGCATTCAGGGGCGATTTGAGTTCATGTGACAGTACCGAAAGGAACTGAAAGCGTATTTGTTTGCCTTCTTCCTGCATTTTTCGGGTCATACGCTTCAGGAAGAGGTGTTTGGCCACATTTTCTATGGAAGCCCTCAACTCCTGAGGTGTAAATGGCTTGGGCATGAAGTTGTAGGCTCCGTTGCGGGTGGCTTTAATGGCCAGATCGAGGGAGGCAAACGAAGTGATCATCATCACTGCCACATCAATTTGCTGTTTGTTGATGTATTCAAGCACCTCAATCCCGTCCATTCCGGGCAATTTATTGTCGAGCAGCACCACATCAACTGCCTGACTGTTCAGTATGTCGATGGCTATTTCGCCGGTTTCGGCATCGATCAGGTGAAAATCGAAATCTTCATCCATAAACGGATAACCAACACTGTAGTTGGAAAGTATTCTGTTGATCCCCGAGCGGATGCCCGGTTCATCATCAACCACCAAAACGTTAAGGGTAGCCATGGATTGTTGTTTAATTGGCTTGCAAAGATACGATT
Organism: Bacteroidales bacterium; assembly: GCA_024710405.1. Classification (GTDB taxonomy): domain Bacteria; phylum Bacteroidota; class Bacteroidia; order Bacteroidales; family F082; genus UBA6192. The sequence continues at coordinate 40,570 of JANJUV010000012.1, read as the reverse complement.
AAAGCTTCAACAGCTTGTTGATCTCACGGTGTAGCTGGTCGGGCCGGATACCTTTTTCAAGGTAAAGATCGGCTTTGATCCATGCCTTATCATTTTCGTTGTAGAGGTCGAAGGTGAATCCTGTTTCGGCCGTAGCTGCGGTAGCAATAATGATGGGCAGATCGGGGTATTTGCGTTTTGCTTTGTACGAAAGTATAAAGCCGCTGTCTTCGTTTTCCATCATCAGGTCGAAGATGGCAAGATCGGGTTTAAGAGTGTCCAGCACTGATTCTCCTTCGGCCTGGCTTTCAGCGGTTTTTACCCTGAATCCCAGGTTTTTTACCATCATTTCCAATTGGAACAGATAGTCTGGATCATCATCCACCAGCAGTACTAATTTCTTTTCGTTGCTCATATTAAATTCATTTTAAGAGATTCTTTTATTGGGGGTTACGGGGTAGTCTAATGATAAAGGTAGTGCCTGTGGGGCCTTTCCCGGGATTATCGTTTGAGTTGAGTGTTATTTTGCCTTTGTGCATTTTCACGATACCGTAACAAAGCGGAAGTCCAAGTCCAGTGCCTTTTCCCACTTCTTTGGTCGTGAAAAACGGGGTAAAAATCTTATCCATGTTTTCTTCAGAAATGCCTGTTCCTGTGTCGCTGATGAGTATTTCGACCTCTTCCTTACCTGCTTCTCTGATGCTGACAGTAAGCAATCCTCCCTCAGGCATGGCCTCCACAGCGTTTTTTTCGAGGTTGGTTACCACCTGCATCATCTGGTCGGCATCCATAAAAACAAAGGGATCGTCCATGTCAACGTTTATACTAACCTGAACGTTTTCGGGAAGAACAATGGATTGCACACTTCTGTTGATAAACTTGTCCAGGTCTGTTTCGCTGAGCCTGACCTGATTTTTCCGGGCGAAATTCAGCAGTCCGCCAACGATTTTGCGGCAGCGGTCGGCTTGCTCCACTATCAGGTTGAGGTCATTACGCATGACTTCGTCTTTCACATCGTCGAGTAGCAGATTGCTGTACATTGTAATCACACCCAGTGGGTTGTTAAGTTCGTGTGCTATTCCAGCCGAAAGCTGGCCCATGTGGGCAAGTTTTTCAGACTGTTTCAGTGCTTCGCGTGCGGTGGCCAGCTCGCTGTTCGACATATTGAGGTTTTCGACCGACTGATGAAGTTTTTCGATGGTGTAGGGGAGGCACATTTCGTTTTCGGCCAGTCCCTGCACCACAGCGATAGCATGCTCGATACAGCTGTCGTAGCCGCAGGCACCACAGTCGAGGTAATCCAGAGCACTGTGTTTCCCCATTGAATGCAGCACTTCTGCAATTTTTGTTGTCGAAGGTGTCTGGTTTCTCCGGTCCATCGGCTGAAAAGAGGTGGAATAGTCGAGCCCTCTGAAGGCTTCAACTTCTTTTTCCCAGTTTTCAACATCCAGTCCTTCTGTTTTTTCGGCCACATATTTTGAAATGCAGGCGCGACGCATATATTTTTTTCCTTCCTGCGACATGCCTGGCCCCATGATGCATCCTTCGCAACACAGCAGTTCAAGGTGCCGTGTTGTCAGCCCTCCCTGTGCAAATTCGTTCAGTGCATCTTTGATGTTGATACGTCCTTCAGCAACAATCACGTCGCCTTTGGTGATATCGTCTTCAATCTCCATATTTTGCAACAGACCGTGGCTTACCGGGAAAATGGCTCCTTTGGCGGCATGGGGAGGATCGAATTCGGCAGCTCTGTCTGTATCGGGTTCAATGTTCTTTTCTTTGAACAATTCCCTCAATTCAGTAAAGGTGAGCATGTATTCGATTTCGTCCGACTCGGCTTTTTTGGCTACGCATGGCCCCATGAACACAATTCTGAGGTCGTCGCCATACTTTTCTTTCAGCACCCGAGAAGCGGCCACCATGGGCGAAACCACCGGAGCAAGGTGTTCGACAAGTTCGGGTTGGTAGTGTTCCACATAAAACACAATGGCCGGACAATCGGATGTAATGATACTTCTGTCGGGATTTTCCTGATGCAGCTTTCGGTATTCGAGGGCAACCATATCGGCTCCGAAGGCAACCTCTGTCACCAGATCGAATCCTAATGCTTTTACCATTCCGACAAAAACCCTGTAATCGGCTATCTCGGTAAATTCGGCCGGAAAACTGGGAGCTATGCAGGCAGCAACGCGCTGATTTCCTTTAAGTAGTTCCAGTACTTCTGTTGTTTGTCTGAGGTATGTTTTGGCATCCTGACGACAAACACGCACACAATTGCCGCAGCCAATGCACCTTTCGCTGATCACCTCGGCCTGGCCGTTGATGATGCGTATGGCTTTCACGGGGCATTCACGCACACAGGTGAAACACACCCGACAACGATCTTTTACCGTGAAAACCAATTGCTTATGTCTGCTGTTGTGTGCCAAAATACAACTTTTTTATGCTATTTAACTTCTCGTTTCTGATAGTGGGTGTGCAACAGCTCGTGGCTCTTGTGGCCAAGAGGCTTGCCCAGGAACTTGTCGTACAGCTCAACGATGTAGGGGTTTTTGTGCGAAACTTTGATGGCATCTTTTTCGTCGATGTCGTAAAGTGTTGTCATACGCGCCTTGATTGCTTCTTCGTCGGCGCCAATGGGTTGACCACCACCATTGATACAACCGCCCGGGCATGCCATCACCTCGATGAAATGAATGTCGTCGCGTCCATTGCGGATCTCATCCATCAGCATGCTCGCATTTTTGAGTCCACTCACAACGGCAACACCAACTTCGAGTTCACCAATCTGCACTTTGGCCTCTTTACGTCCTTCCAGTCCACGCACGCCGCGCACCTGAAATTTAACCATTTCCTTGCCGGTGATCAGGTAGTGTGCAGTGCGAACGGCGGCTTCCATCACCCCTCCGGATGCTCCGAAGATTTTTCCTGCCGATGAACGGGTTCCCAGCGTCGAGTCGGCGATTTCAGGTTCAAGTTTGTGAATGTCAATGCCATGTAATCTGATCAGGCGGGCCAGTTCGCGGGTGGTGAGTACTGCATCCACGTCCGAAATGCCATTTTGGGTCATTTCTTCACGTTGCTGCTCAAACTTTTTGGCGGTGCAGGGCATCACCGAAACGGAATAGATCTTTTCGGGATCGATGCCTTCGCTCTGCGCAAAATAGCTTTTTATAATAGCACCCATCATTTGTTGCGGCGATTTACAGGTGGAGAGGTTGTCGATCATGTCCTGATGAAACTCTTCTGCAAATTTTACCCATCCCGGGCAGCAGCTGGTTACCATTGGCAGTTTGCCGCCGTTTTTCACCCTGTGCACCAGTTCCGAGGCTTCCTCCATGATGGTGAGGTCGGCCGAGAAAGAAGTGTCGAACACATAGTCGAATCCGATGCGGCGAAGTGCAGCATTCATGATGCCGATAATGTTTTGTCCGGGTTTGAAACCGAATTCTTCGGCGAGAGTTACTGAAATTGAAGGAGCGTATTGAATGATCACGGTTTTGTTGGGATCACTCAGGTTGTCCTTGGTTTCGGCAATATGTGATTTTTCTTTCAGGGCACCGGTGGGACAAACCATGATACATTGACCGCAGTTGACACAACTCGAAAGGTTCAGGCCATGATTGAATGAGGTGTCAATGAAGGTTTTGCTTCCTCTGCCAACGAATTCGATGGCCGAAACTCCTTCTATTTCGTCGCATACCCTGACGCAGCGGCCGCACAAAATACATTTGGCAGGGTCGCGTACGATACTGGCACTCGAAACATCGAGGCGGTAGTTGTTCTTCTGTCCGCTGATTCGTCTTTCACGAATGTTGAGGTCTTCGGACAGTTTTTGAAGTTCGCAGTTTCCGTTTCTTTCGCAGTAGAGACAATCGTCAGGATGGTTTGAAAGAAGCAGTTCGACAATGGTTTTGCGGGATTCGATCACCCTTGAGGAATGGGTCATTATTTTCATGCCATCGTTCACCGGTTCGGAGCAGGCTGTAACCAGGTTTTTGCGGCCCTCGACTTCCACCACGCACATGCGGCACGATCCCGTTGGGAACAAACCTTTCATATGACAAAGAGTGGGCACACCCATTCCATTACGGGATAGAACATCAAGGATTGTATCTCCTTTTTGGGCACTCAGCTTGTTGTTGTTGACTTCTATAGTGAGGTTCATGATTTCACGTTTTTTTTGTTTGTGTAGTTTAGCTGACTTTCACTGCATTGAAGTTACATGCCTCTTCGCAGGCGCCGCAGCTGATACATTTGTCGGGTATGATGAAATGGGGCTGCTTGCGTCCGCCGATGATGGCGTTGGTGGGGCATTTTTTGGCGCAGAGGGTGCAACCTGTACAGTTTTCCACATCAATGGTATAAACCCTGAGGTTGGTACAAACTCCTGCCCGGCATTTCTTGTCAAACACATGCTCTTCGTATTCTTCCCTGAACCATTTGAGTGTGCTGAGCACGGGATTGGGTGCTGATTGTCCGAGGCCGCACAGCGAGGTGTCGCGGATAACTTTACCCAGTTTTTCGATCTGAAGCACCCCTTTGAAACGTGCCAGCGGCTCATGTGTTTCCCTGTTTTTGGGTTTGGTGGTGATACTCTCGAGAATCTCGAGCATACGCCTTGTTCCTTCGCGGCAAGGGATACATTTGCCGCAGCTTTCGCGCTGGATGAAGTCCATGAAGAATTTTGCAACATCCACCATACAGGTGTCTTCGTCCATCACAACCATGCCGCCCGAGCCCATCATGGCGCCAACGTTGAGCAGCGATTCGTAGTCAATGGGTATGTCGAGATTCTGATCGGTGACACAGCCGCCCGAAGGACCGCCCATCTGCACCGCCTTGAATTTTTTACCATTGGGTACACCGCCGGCTACTGTAAAGATGATTTCGCGGATGGAGGTACCCATTGGGATTTCGACCAAACCGGTGAGGGAGATTTTTCCCGATAGGGCAAACACTTTTGTTCCTTTGCTGGTGGCTGTTCCCATGGAAGAGAACCAGTCTGCGCCTTTGTTGATGATGGTGGGCAGGTTCGAGAGGGTTTCCACATTGTTGATGATGGTGGGTTTGCCAAACAAACCACTGACGGCCGGGAATGGAGGCCTTGGCCGCGGCATCCCGCGTTTGCCTTCGATGCTGTGGATGAGGGCGGTCTCTTCGCCGCAAACAAATGCACCCGCACCTTTTTTAATCACGATATCAAGATCAACGCCTGAATCAAATATGTTTTTGCCGATCAGGCCGTATTGTTTTGCCTGATCAATGGCGATTACCAGTCTTTCGATGGCCAGGGGATATTCGGCTCGGATGTAAACATATGCTTTGGAGGCACCGATGGCATAAGCTGCAATGGCCATACCTTCGAGTAACTTGTGTGGGTCGCCTTCGATCACGGCACGATCCATAAATGCACCCGGGTCGCCTTCATCAGCGTTGCAGATCAAATATTTTTGTTCGGATTCGGTGCCCAGGGCAAACTTCCATTTTTTACCTGTGGGGAAACCTCCGCCGCCACGTCCTCTGAGTCCGCTCTTTTCAACGAAATCGCACAATTCTTCTCTGCTGAACACTTTCAATGAATTCAGGTAAGCGCGATAACCACCCCTTGCGATATATTCCTCAATGCTGACCGGGTTGGTGATTCCGCAGTTTTCGAGCACAAGGCGCACCTGTGGTTTGAAGAAGAAATGATCAGTAAGTGCCGGAACATGTTCCCATGATTCCTGCGTGTCCTGTTCAGCAAACTGCCCGAGGATATCTGCCTGCGGCAGTTTGCCTGCAAAAACCTGCTCAAGAATGGGGGCAACCTTCTCTGCTGAAACATGTTCGAACGAAATGCGCTTGCGTCCCGGGAGTTTCACATCGAGCAAAGGTTCAGAAGAACACAAACCGATACATCCCACTGGAATCACCTCAGCGTCAATGCCTTTTTCGGCGAGCCAGGTACGGGCGTGTTGCATGGTTTGCGCAGCACCGGCGCCAAGGCCGCAGGTTCCGGCTCCGACATATACAACGGGTTTGGTGTTTTCATCACCCCGCAGCACTTTAAGCTGACGCAGAACCTCGGGTTTAAGCTCTTCTTTTTCAGTGCGTCTGAGCACATTCTCAATCAGATAATTTTTGTCGGCCATCATGATACAACCTCCCTGTTTCTGTATGAATCGAAAATAGTTTTAATGGTTTCGGAAGTAACCTTGGCGTGAAATTCGCCATTGATGCTGATTACCGGAGCCAGTCCGCAGGCACCGATACAGGCAACTACTTCGAGGCTGAACATTTTGTCCTTGGTGGTTTGTCCGGCTTTGATCTTCAGGTTTTTCTCGATTTCGTTCAGCACTGTGGCCGAACCCAGAACGTGGCAGGCTGTACCACGACACACCTGAACGTGAAATTTTCCGGGTGCATTGAACCTGAACTGGTTGTAGAAAGTGGCTACACCAAAGATTTTGCTGGTGGGCATATTCAGGTACTTTCCCACTTCAACAACGGATTCTTCCGACAGGTAACCCATATGTTCCTGAACCTGTTGCAGGATCGGAATCAGACTATCGTGTCCGGCGTTCGGGTACTTGTTCAAAATTTCCTGAATTGAGCTTGTCATGATGTTGTATTATTAGCGTTTATATAATTAGGTGCTTTCGCGGGGAAAGCAAAACGAATCACACGTTCATGGGCTGTTTCTTGGCCAGGAGTCTTTCAATTTCGGGGAGCACACGGCTGCGGTCAACGGGTTTGCGCACAAATCCATCTACCGGAACCCAAACCGACCGTCCGTCTTCGGCACGGTAGTCAATACCCGAATTGCCGGTGACGATGTCGCGGATCAGGATTACCTGTAATTCTTTGTAGTTGGGGTCGTTGCGGAATTCCCTGGCCATAGCCTGCACACTCGGTTTGGTGGTCATCAGCACTTCGATGGATGTCTCGATCAGGGTGGGAATACCTTTTAAAGACGGATTGTCCACAAACTCACGGGCCATCTCAAAACCTTCGTAATGGGTGGTCATCATCACGTCGATGATTGCCACATCAGGTTTTTCGGCAAGTGCCAACTCAATTCCTTCTTTCTTGTTAAAGGCCGAAATAACTTCGTAGCCTTCTTTGCTCAGGATCTGCTCCAGCATGGTGATCACGTCCATGTCGTCGTCAACCACCAGAATTTTAGCTTTTTTCATGTTGTTCAGTTTTTTTGATGGGTTTGTTATTTATGTAACAATTATAAAGCAAAATTACTCCAGTAAAGTTTACTGGAATAGGTTTATTGTTACTGATTTCACAATGAAAAAACCTGTAGTTTGAGGAAGTGCTAACCAGTACTTTTACGCAAAAATTTAGGAAAGCAAGAGAAGTATAATCAGTAAATCAGTTGATTATGAAATTTTCAGCCATTCATCTGCACCCAACCGTTTCGGATGGCAAACGACAAGAGTGCTACCGTGTTTTTGCAGTTGGTCTTGGCCAGCAGATTTGTCTTGTGGCCTACAATGGTGCGTTCGCTGACAAATAGCTTATCAGCTATTTCCTTGTTATTCAAACCTTTGGACAGCAGCTGCAAAATTTCCTGCTCCCTTTTGGTCAGACTGATCTGTACTTTGTTGTCTTCTTCACGTGCCATGCTTCGGGTGAAATAGTCCCACAGCTCTTCGCTGTAATAGGTGCGTCCGTTAAACACAGCCTGCAATGCGCGGTCAAGTGCATCCCTGCGTATGTTCTTCAGCAGGAAGCCTTTTGCACCCAGAGCAATCATTTGTTGAATGTAATGTTCTTCTTTAAATGTGCTCAATGCCAGTATTTTGATTCCCGGTTTCAGTACTCTGGCACGCTTTGTGGCTTCAATTCCGTCCATCACAGGCATCTGAATATCCATCAGAACTATGTCGGTTTCGGTGGTTTCTATCAGCCTGAGGAAATCTAAGCCATTTTCGGCTTCTCCGACCACCCTTGCATAACCCAATGTGCTGATTATCTGTTTCAGACCGATGCGAAAAATCTCGTGGTCGTCAACAAGCATGATGCGTATGACCGGATCCATCTATTGTTTATTTATTAACAGCAAAAGTACAATTATTTTCTGATGGCAAACAAAATGGGATGTTGTTTCATTCTTCTTTGCGGTGCATGATTTTGTACACTTTGTCACCTCTTCTTACGTTGTTTTGCACTGCTATGGAACAATTGCTTCCTTTGCCGGCTGTGTCAACCGGTTGTAGCTCTACTCTGATCTCATAGGCCGTTTCTTCTGCCACGCCGGTCGTTGGGCCAATGATCAGCAGTTCGTCACCCCTGTTTAGCTCCTGTGCCTCCACCAGCACTTCGGCCACGCCGATTTTAGCGAAGTAGTTGTTTATTTTTCCCACATACACCTTATATTGTGTGGCTCTTGAGCCATAATTTTCGGTCCATTCGCCTGTTTTTCGTCCCAGATAATAGCCATCCCAGAACCCGCGGTTATAGACCGAAGCCAGCTGAAGGCCCCATGCATCAACCTTATCAGGCGTAAATTCTCCGGATTGAATGGCTTCAACGGCTTCGTGATAAACTTTGGTGACTGTTTTCACATACTCGGGCGAGCGCCCGCGGCCTTCGATCTTCAGCACCTCGACACCGGCAGCCAGCACTTTGTCGAGAAACGGCAAGGTATTCAAATCTTTGGGCGACATGATGTATTCATTGTCTACCAGCATTTCGGCTTCATTGTCGGAGTCGTGTACGGCATAGGTGCGGCGGCAGGGCTGCAGGCAGGCCCCACGGTTGGCCGAAGAGTTGAGCATGTCGAGGCTAAGATAACATTTGCCCGAAACGGCCATGCATAAGGCACCATGTACAAAAACCTCTATGCGGACGAGTTCGCCTGAAGGGCCTTTGATTTCCTGTTCTTTTATGGCGCGGGTAATGGCAGCTACCTGATCGAGCGAAAGTTCACGCGCGGTGACCATCACATCGGCATAACGTGCATAATAGCGCACGGCTGCAATATTGGTGATGTTCGTCTGGGTGGACATATGTACTTCAACTCCGGCTTCGCGGGCATACTGGATTACCGCCTGGTCCGAAGCAATCACTGCTGTGATTTTGTGCTGTCTGATGGCATCCACCAGCTGCCGTATCTCTTCGAGTTCGCTGTCAAACACCACAGTGTTGAGGGTCACATAGCTTTTTACCTCGTTGTTGCGGCAGATGGATGCAATCTCCGAAAGGTCGTTGAGGGTGAAGTTCTGTGATGATTTGGCCCGCATATTGAGTTTGCCTATGCCAAAATAAACCGAACCGGCACCCGCCTGTATGGCAGCCATCAACGACTCGTAAGAGCCTGCCGGCGACATGATTTCGATCTGCTTCATGCTGCAAAAGTACCATTTACCGTCTTGCGCCGGACTGAAGTATTTATTTCCGGAACGATTTATACAATTTGTACTTAAAAACAGATGTCCTTAATCTGAGAAATTCGGACGAAGCAGGGGTTTCGCAGATTCTTGCGCAAAAAGGTTCCGAAATGATTAATTTTTGTTCAACAAGGTGGGCGTGAAAGAGCGGTTTTTGTGCTGTTTTGTCCTCAATACCTGTCAAACCGCAGCACTTTTTCAAGCGGTTTTCGGATTTTTTCGCGATGGGGATAATCAGGAGGGGTGTGGCCAAGGGTGATTACCAGTCCGATGGTCTTTGACGATGGGATGTGGAGCAGTTTTTTGATTTTTTTCTCGCTAAACCAACCCAGCATACAGCTTCCCAGTCCGAGTTCGGCTGCCTGCAGGCAGAAGTGTTCGGCAGCGATGCCAATATCGAACAAGGGATAGTCCTTCTTTTTGATACGTCCGCCAAGTTCGGTGATGGCTTTGGGTTTTTCGATCACCATCACAACCAGCACGGGCGCTTCGGCAACAAAACGGTTGAAGGTTTTCAGGGGGCCAGAGCAGGCTTCAGCTACCTCCTTACGCAGAGGTTCACTACGCACCACCACAAAAGTCCAGGGCTGCGAATTGCTGGCCGAAGGAGCCAGCCTTGCCGCTTCAATACATTGCAAAAGGTCTGATTCGGCTACCTCCTCCGGGCTGTAACGCCTGTCGCTCTGGCGTTTCATTACAAGGTCGAGGAACTTCATCTTACAATTTCTTCATTTGGAACACAATGGCTTTTTTTCCTTCTATGGTTTCGGCACGTGTGTGCAGTATGCTGTCGCCCTCAAACCGATACACAATGCGGTTGGGATAGTCGTGCCAGGGGTTTTCAAAAACCCATTGGTTGCTGCTCTGCTCCACCAGTGCAAAGCGGATGATCTTTCCCTGGTTTTGTCTGTACACCTTTGCCATATAGTACAGGCTGTCGCCTTGGCTGTCGATCCTTAACCTTTCGGAAAACATGGTGTCGCCGGCATGGCTGAGGCTGAACGCCCTTCCGATCAGACCTGAGTCGGCAACCGCTTTCCATTGTTCATAAAACACAGTGTTTCCGGTAGTTTTCCATGTGCCGGTAAGTTTTTGGCTTAGTGTGTCCTTACGAACTGTTTTGCCCGTGTCAGTGCAGGCTGAAAGAAAAAACACAAATATGTATATGAATAGAATGGCAGGTGATGGTTTCATGTTGTTTGGTTGTTTATCAGGCTCACCTCATCCGAAACGCTGATGGTTCCGCCACGCAGCACACGGCAGCAAACCCCTCCGCGCCAATCGGGTACAAGTGCTTTGGTGAGTCCCTCGCACTGTTCGTCCATCCGGTGGCAGGGTTGGGTTTCGCCGGTGATTTCGAGCAACACGTTTCCAATATTTAAAAGCTGTCCGGTAGTGTGTGCAAGTTCAATGCCATCAATAAACAGATTGGCTCTTCGGGTGGTCCAGGGCAGTGTGGCTTGTATTTCAATGCAGGCAGCCTCAAAACCTTCGCGGCTAAGCACAGTTACCTGTCTTTTGCCCGGATTTCCCCGATAGTCTCCTTCAAGGCCTGATTCAACGCGTACAGTGCACGTTTCCAGGGGGATCATGTTACCATATTTTTCTTTCTTGATGGCGATGCCGATCAGTTTGCCCATAATGTTCAGATTTTTCCCTTCAGGCGTTCTTTCAGAGCTGCGGTTTGGTCTTCGAAGCCTGCTTTTCCGAGGAGGGCAAACATATTCTTCTTGTATGCTTCCACGCCGGGCTGGTCGAAGGGATTCACACCCAGCATATAACCACTGAGGGCACAGCCCATCTCAAAGAAATAGATCAGTTGTCCGATGGCATCAGCATTGATGGCCGGCAGTTGAATCCTGATGTTGGGTACTCCACCGTCAACATGGGCCAGGGTTGTGCCGAATTCGGCCATGAGGTTGGCTTCGGAGAGTCGTTTGGAAGCGATGTAATTAAGCTGGTCAAGGTCGGTGTCTGCAGCCGGCACACGCAGTTCACGTGTTGCATGTTCGACCGAAATCACGGTTTCAAAAATGTTACGCAGCCCTTCCTGAATATACTGTCCCATCGAATGCAAATCGGTGGTGAATCCTACGCCGGCCGGGAAAATACCTTTATGTTCTTTTCCCTCGCTTTCGCCATAAAGTTGTTTCCACCATTCGGTGAGATAAAACAAGCGGGGTTCGTAGTTCACCATAATTTCGGTGGTTTTGCCCGAATGGTAAAGCGCTTGTCTCGTTGCGGCATACAAGGCAATGGGGTTTCCGTACATTTTGTTTACTGCGCGGCTGGCGGCTTCCATTTTCCGGGCTCCGCCGATGAGTTCATGGATGTCAATTCCGGCAACGGCAATGGGTAGCAAACCAACCGGAGTGAGTACTGAGTAACGGCCACCTACATCATCAGGAACCACATAGCTGCGGTAGCCTTCGCTGTCGGCCACCTGTTTCAGCGCGCCGCGGCTTTTGTCAGTGATGGCCACAATCCTTTTCCGGGCTTCAGCAACACCGTATTTTCGCTCGAGGTGTGCCCTGAGCACACGAAATGCGATGGCCGGCTCAGTAGTGGTGCCCGATTTGGAGATCACCACCATCGAATAATGTTTGATGTCGAGCAGGTCGAGCAGGTCGGCGAGGTATTCTTCGCTGATGTTTTGTCCTGCATACACAATATGGGGCGTTTGTTTGTTAATCAAAGCGCTGAAATGATGTGTCATGGACTCAATAACCGCACGTGCCCCAAGATAGGAACCACCAATACCAACAACAACAAATACTTCTGATTTTTCGCGCAGTTCAGCAGCATGATCGCTCAGATGACGGATAAACTCATCTGTGGTTTGTGAGGGCAAATCAACCCAGCCCAGGAAATCGGCTCCTGCTCCGGTTTTGTTGTAAATCTTACGGTAACTGGTGACGACCTGCTGGTTGAGGTCAAATATTTTTTCTTTGGGAATAAAACCAAAAACCTGATCAATATCGAGTTTTAGCTGAATCATAGGGTGTTATGAAGTTAAGGTACAACATCTTTTCGTGGGCGAAAATTACAAATAATCCTGCACGACTGCCCAAAAAAAAGCGAGGCCGCCACCAGGGCTGCCTCACCGAACCAAAAACCAAAATTTATGAAAACCTTTAACGCACAATTTGAAGAACATCAATTTACGGATGTATTGGGGTATCCTGTTCCTTGAATCTTCGTGCTGCAAAAATATATCAGGAAAACCGGTTCGGCTGTTAACGAAGATTAAGAGTTGTTAATAGATGTTAAAAACCTGTAAACCATGCAAATGAATGATCTAATTTTGCCTTCGTGAACAGAAACCACATAACCGGGATAATTATTGTGATGACCATCGCTTTGTTGGGCCTGATGGGCATACAGGTGTATTGGATCGGAGATGCGATTAAGGTGAAGGAAGCCAATTTTATCCGCGATGTGAATGTGGCTGTCAACAATGTGATGGTCACTCTGGAGAAGATCAGGATGCAGCGCGAATTTGAACGGCAGGTGAACCTGCTCAATCGTAAGGCCGACCTGATGGCTTCATGGGATTCGATCAATTCAGGGATGCAGCAGGAGTTATCCATGCCCATGAACAACGAGAGTTACATACAGTTGCTGCAGAAGTGGACTTCGGCTCAGGAGATGCTTCAGGAAATGTTGTTTGGTTTGAGCGCTGCCACGCAGGACGAAGGTTTTGCTCCCACACTGATCGACTCCATTATTGATCGTGAACTGGTGCGTCAGGGCATCAGAACTACCTATGAATTTGGCATTTACAATCCCAGAAAAAATGCTATGGTGTACCAGAAAACAGGCCGTTTTCCGCAGCAGTTGCTAAGCGAGAGTTTTGCCTATGAGATGCAGCACGGCGGCAGGCCTATGCGTTTTGCCGATCAGTTGCTTTTGTATTTCCCCAACGAAAAGCGTTTTCTTGTCAGTCAGCTTTGGGATCTGCTGCTTATTTCGGGATTCCTGATTCTGATCATCATCGGTGGGTTTGGCACAACGATTTACACCATTTTCAGACAGAAAAAAATCTCCGAAATCAAGAATGATTTTGTCAACAACATGACTCATGAGTTTAAAACGCCTATTTCGACCATAGGGCTGGCCTGCGAAGCACTTCGCGACACCGATATTCAAAAAACCGAGGGGCTCTATACAAGCTATATCAGCATGATCGATGAGGAGAATAAGCGTTTGGGTATGATGGCCGAACAGATTCTGCAATCGGCAGTGCTCGAAAAAGGGGAATTGATGCTGCATCCCGAAAACGTTGACATGCACATCCTGATTCAGGAAACTGTTGCGACAAAAAGTCTTCAGGCCCGTAAAAAGAACGGGGAGATCACAGTTGAACTTACTGCTGAACGACCAGTACTCTGGGTTGATAAAGTGCACATGACCAATGTGTTGCTTAATCTGCTCGATAATGCCATTAAGTATTCTCTGGATAAACCTCAGGTAACAGTAAGGAGTCGTTCGATACCCAATGCAATTGAAATAAGTGTTCAGGATCAGGGTATCGGGATCAGCAAGACCAATCAAAAGAAGATATTTGAGAAATTGTACCGTGTGCCCACCGGCAACATACACAATGTTAAAGGTTTTGGATTAGGATTGAGTTATGTGAAAGCTCTTGTTGAAAAACATGGGGGCACGGTTCATCTGGAAAGTGAACTTAAGAAGGGGACAACCTTTTTTATCAGGTTGCCTTTGAATGGACAAATTTTATAGCTTTGGACGATGGAAAACATTATTAAAGTGTTGCTGGCCGAGGACGACAAGAACCTCGGAACCATTCTGAAAGCCTATCTTGAGGCAAAGGGCTACGAAACCGAACTCTGTACGGATGGCCGCGAAGCTTTGGAGAAGTTCAAGCGGGCTGATTTTGGTTTTTGCATTCTCGACATCATGATGCCGGTGATGGATGGCTTTACGTTGGCCACAGAGATCAGGAAACTCGACCGGAAGGTCCCGTTGTTGTTCCTGACAGCCAAATCCATGCAGGAGGATAAGTTGCACGGTTTTGAACTGGGTGCCGATGATTACCTGACCAAGCCATTCAGCATGGAGGAGTTGCTCATGCGCATGAAAGCCATTATGCGCCGCTCGGCCGACGACCGCGTAAAACCTACAGTCTTTACAATAGGAAGCCTCGTTTTCGACTATAACCGTCAGTTGCTCACTTCCGAAAAGGAGGAGCATAAATTAACCTCAAAGGAGGCCGAACTGCTTCGTTTGCTCTGCGAAAACATGAACCGGGTGCTCGACAGGTCGGTGGCCCTGAACAAAATATGGTTTGATGACAGCTATTTCAATGCCCGTTCGATGGATGTGTATATCACCAAACTCAGAAAATACCTGAAAAGCGATGAGCACGTTGAGCTGATGAATGTGCACGGCATTGGTTTTAAACTGGTGATCAACGAAGGAACCAACTGAGACAACTCAGTAAGGCAATCCATTGTCTTCCCTGTACCTGAAGTTGACCGAAGCCGGAAACAAGGAAAAAGAATTATCTTCAAGTATTTTCCAGAAATGTTCCGAACCGGGGCCACGATCCCTGTTGGTGAGTACAATCAGTGTTTTTTCGTTGCTCATGTCGCGCAGAAAAAAAGTTCGGAAACCTTTCCACCAGCCATAATGATACACTGTGCTGTCGGCCTCGCCACGAATGCGCCACCCAAACCCATAGTTATCTTTTCTTCTTCTGTGTGATGGGCTTCCCGGTGAAAAAGCTTCTGAGAGGGTTTCATTTTTTACCAGCCATTCGTATTTCAGGGCTTTGTCAAACTGGTACAGGTCTTCCACAGTCGAATACATTATTTTGTCGCCTTTTACCCCATTCAGAAAGTTGTTTCTAACCCTTATTAATCCCCGCCCTCTGACATCGTGTCCCGGCACTCCGGCATCTTCGATATAGGTGGTCAGTAAGGTATCATCAGGTACATGCAGGATGAATGAGTTGCGCATGCCCAGCGGATGAAAGATGTAATCGCGCATGAAGGCAGTAAACTCCAAGTTGCTGACACGCTCGACTATTGTAGCCAGGAGGGCGTAATTGGTGTTGCAGTAGTGGAAGCCGTTGTCAGGTTTAAAATAAACGGCAGGACGGTAACGAACAAAGAGGTCGATCATCGTTTCGTTGGTCACTGCACGTTCTTTGTCGGGCCATTTTTCATCGGCCAGTGACTCATAGCGCGGAATTCCTGACCTGTGGTTGAGCAAATGCCTGATGGTAACCCCTTCGTAGGGCCACTCTGGTATGTATTTTCTGATATCGTCGTCGTACGAAAGTTTGCCTTTTTCACTCAGAATCATCACGGCCATTGCTGTGAACATCTTGGAAACTGATGCAAGTTCAAAGCGGCTGTCTGTCTCCAGCGGGTTTTTCCGTTTAATTAAGTCTGAGTAGCCATAAGCTTTTTCGAACACAACACGGCCTTTTTCAGCGAAGAGAACCGTTCCGTTGAATCCGTTTTTCTTTTGGAGAGATTTAAAGAGACTGTCGAGTTTGCGCTGTTGTCGGACTATTCTGCCTTTGTCGAGATCTTTGTAGATACTGTCCGCTTCCATCACCCTTCTGAGTTTGGGATTGTCGTTTTTTCCCTGAGGTTTTTCGTCAAAAAAACCGCAGGAGGTGACGAGCAGACTAATCAGAACTACGAGAAACGAACGCACCTTTCAATAATTTTCAGGGCGCAAAATTAGGATTTTGCACAATGAGGTGATGAAAACTTTTTTGTAAAAAACAAAATGATTCAGGAACAACAGTTTACAAACAGCATCTTCATGTTTAACCCTGAAGATGAAGTGCAGGTAGAACTATAAATTGTTGACCATATGCTCTATCCTCTGGCTAACCTCTGCTGCCAGTTGAGTAAGCTCCTGATTTCCGATGCTCTCAATCATGGCAGCAGGCTCCATGGCAGCCACTTCGATCTTTCCATCACCTTGATCGATGACCAAAACATTACAGGGCAGAAGCACACCAAGTTTGTCCTCCATGCTAAGGGCCTTGCTGGCAAAGTGCGGGTTACAGGCGCCGAGGATAATGTATGGTTTAAAATCAAAATCGATTTTTTCCTTTAAGGTTTTGCGCACATCAATAGTTGTGAGCACCCCGAATCCGATCTCTTTGAGTGCTGCCGTTACCTTTTCGATGGTTGCGTTATACTCGCCTTCGATGGTTTTACTGACAAAGTATTTCATTGCGAATTTTTTTTGAATAACAATTTTGTGGTCAATTTTGTTTCAAGAGATGTGTTTCAGTGCTTCGCGGCGGCTCAATCCGGACAGGTTGGTATTCGCTACAAAAGATCTTACCTGTTCCGGATTTGTTTTTGCGTATTCGCGCAGCGCCCAGCCTATGGCCTTTCGGATGAAGAATTCCTTCTCTACGGCTAGTTGTCCGGCCAGTTGAAACAAAAGTTGCCGGTCGGTATTATTTTTATATTTCAACTGAAAAAGCAAACAACTCCGCTGCAGCCAGATGTTGCCCGACTGCATCCAGTTGGTGATCAACCGGTCACGGTGGTCCGGGAAAATCCTGAACCAATCCCCGACAAGGTTCGGGGCAATATAATCGACGGTGTCCCACCATGATTTATGTGTGATCATGAATTCAAACAGCTTGATAATCTCTGGTCGGGATTTCTTTCTGCATTTGAAAGCCAGTTCCATGGCTGCATACTGAAACTCGCGTTCGGGTTGTTGCCAGGCGCTTTGGACAATTTCAGCCAGTTCTACGGGGTCAGGTAGTCCGTGATCTGCAACGAATTCTTTGAGCAGCAATCTTCTCACGGGAGCTTTAATTCCAAAAAAAACCGACTGATGCTTCATATAGGCTGCTACTGCCCTTGCAATATCTTCATCAGCATGAAACAGAAAAGCCTCCTTAAGCGGCAAAAGGTATGGAAGCAAGGTGTTGTGCATCATTGAACCATCATTTTGGATTGTGCTATTTCAACACCGTTCATGTCCGTAACCTGCACAATATAAGTGCCTTTTGTCCAGTTCTTCAGGCTTAAGCTCAGGAGTGATTTGCCTGTAATATTGATTGAAGGTATTCTTATTCCCGAGGTTGAAGTTATGTGGAGCAACCCATCAACCGGCGTTTCCCAGCTGATGATTACCGAATCATTGGCCGGATTGGGGGAGATACGGATGGCAGGTTTATGTATAATAACTTTGGTTTCATCCTTGCCGACAACAGTAAGGTCCCAGGCAGCAAGGGTATATTCACCTTTTTTGAGTTCGTTCACAAAAATATAGCCCACAGACCACAGGCCCTCGCGGTATTGGTCAACGGATACCCAATCGTGTGCGGGGCTTTGCCGATAGAGCAGCACCACCGAATCGTTTTCCGACCTGATCAGGCTTTGGTCAAGAACGTTAGAGTTGCTGTAGAAGAACCTGCCGCGAAGTGCGGTTCCTTCGGGAATGATGCCGTCCACCAGCCAATATCTGTAGGGTGAAAGGCGAAGGCCGGGTTGGTTTTCCCTGAGGCTGTCAGGTGGCGCCCAATGGTGCGTGATCCTGATAAAGGCCGAATCGGGAAGTGCATCAACGAACAGCTTGAAATTGGATTTGCTGAAAACAAATTCACCGGGCTCTCTGAAAATCCTGTGCTCATCGGTAGTGGCGTCAAAGGTTTTGTCATAGAAGTCGAGCATGCTGAGTTTTGGCTCAAAGGGAATAGTTTTAACCGCATAGCCAGTTGCTCCGTCGAACTGAACAGTTTCTGTATGCAGTTGCCAGTCAGGACCCATAAAACTCACCTCAATCTGATGGCCGTAGCCGGCATGAACAGCTCCTTTGTGTTTCTTTTTCAGGTGTATACCCGCTTCATAGCCTTCAGAAGCCTGTGTCACAGTCACAGAATCTATGGAATAGTGGGGGGTTCCGGGTGTGAATACCCAGGTGTCGAAAAAACCGTCCAGATCAATACCACTTGCCTGCGAAAGCGCTTCCATGAGGTCGTAGGATGATGCATGTGCATAGGCATGAGTGTTCAGATAGCTTTTTACTGCTTCGAAAAACAAACTGTCACCCATATAGTGCATCAGGCTGTGTACGACCGATGCTCCCTTTTTGTACACGGTTGTTCCGTAGGTGTATTCATCAGGTACGTTGTTGAGTGCATAATAGCCGTTATCGTGGATGTGTGCACTTCTCAGCACTTCATTGTGGTTTTCTTTGAAATTAGTGAGGTAATTGTCATATCCGTACAAAGGAATACGGAACAAATGATGACAAAAGGTGGCCCATCCTTCATTAAGCCACATGTCCTGCGCCGTGGCACAGGTAACTTTGTTGCCAAACCACATATGCGACAGTTCATGTGCCATGAGGTATTCGCTTCCCAGGTTTCCGTTGATGGCCTGGTGCGGATAAGCAATGTTGGTAACATGCTCCATAGCACCAATGGCAGTTCCGGTATATCCGATTCTTTCCCAGGGATAGGCATCGAAGGAACTTTCGAAGAAACTCATCACTGCATGAAGGTTCTGGAACGAACCCGCCACTTTTGATGTATCAGCCGGACGTGTATAAATGGTTATTGGTATTTCCTGCTCCATTCCCGGATATTGATCTGCATAAAGTTCGTATTCGCCGGCTGCAACGGAAGCAAGATAGGTTGGGATACTTTGTGCAAGTTTCCAATGCCAGGTAAATGTTCCGTTTCCTTCGTCAATGGTATTGATCAGGCTCCCTCCGGCGATTCCTTTCATGTGTTCGGGCAGGGTGATCAGCACCTCGTAGGTGGCTCTGTCCTGAAAGTCGTCGACACACGGAAACCAGGCTTTGCCAAGGTTGTGCGGAACGGAGACAAACCCGACACCGAGGTTGAAGGCGTAATTACCCGAAAAGTGAAATCCGCCCCAGCTTTCGTGAAAGGGTTGACCGCCGTAATGAATTTCCACTGTTAATGTGTCGGTCGGGCTGAAAGTTTCCCCTGCTGAAATCCGCAGCAAGTCTCCGTTGTGGCTGATCCCAACCGGCAGATTCCCATTAATAAATGCCTGTTCAACCTGTAGTTGTTTGAGTTCCAACGGAATAACCGATATTGGAAACAAAGGCCTGAGGGTCACCTGAGTAATGGCCTGGATTTGTTGGGCACCGAAATCAATGTTGGTGATGTGGATGCGGTAGTGTATTGCATCAATGCTGTCGGCAACCGGAGAACGTTCAAACCCGTGCCTGTGGCCGCAAGTATGCTGTGCTTCCATGATAACCGGAAGGCACAAAAACAGCAACAGGACCAAAGATTTAATAAAAGTTGACATGAACAATCAATTAAGGGTGTAAAAGTAACCAAATCGCATCAATGACAGAAATAGTGTAAAGGCTGTTTCAGGTAAAGTGATATTTCGATTCATTGTAAAGCTGAAACGCATATTGACCGATGTACCTAAAAAAAGGTCTACCTTTGAATTGGTTTACACCCAGGTGTCCAATATCGAACAATCATTGTAGCAGGGCGTACATACATTCATTGAATCAGATTCATTTAAGGATTGTAATGAGCAGGAACACAACAGAATGTAAAATTGGCATCATTTTCGCAGGAAGATTACGTCAAATCAAATATTTATGAAGACACACAACCATCAGCATCAAACCGGAATCTGGAACGTATATCTTTTGGTTTCGCTAACATTGTTGTTTGTTTCAGGCGGTTTGTATGCCCAGAAGGTATGGACGCTTGAAGACTGCATCAAACAGGCCCTTGAAAACAACATCCGCATCAAGCAGAGCAAACTTGATGTAAGTAGTGGAGAAGTAAATATGCTGCAGAGCAAACTCGACCTGTTACCTTCTCTGAATGCATCTGCCTCACATTCTTACGGATGGGGGCGTTCTATTGACCTTGCAACGTATAAGTACGTAGATCAGCAGACACAGCAGAGTTATTTTAATATCAGTTCGGATGTAACGCTTTTCAATGGGTTTCAGAAAATGAACACGATGAAACAGCGTAGGGCCGAATACCTTGCTGCCCGGTATAATTCGGACAAGGTGAGCAACGATATTGCCCTAGCCGTTGCAGGTTATTATTTACAGATCCTCTTTAGTCAGGAACTGGTGACGAACAGTCAGAGCCAGCTCGAAATCACAGCCCAACAGGTTGAAAGAACCCGCAAACTTGTTGAGGCCGGCACTCTGGCAAAGGGAAGTCTGCTCGAAATTCAGGCTCAGCTGGCTAATGAAGAAGTAAATTTGGTTCAGGCAAAAAACCAACTAAACCTATCCTACCTTGATCTGCTGCAGTTGCTCGAACTCAGTTCTGACAACGAAATCAGGATCGATGTTCCTTCGCTCAGGCTTCCTGAAACCCCATCACTTCTTCCTGTTCAAAGTATTTACAACACTGCGCTCGGACTGATGCCTGAAATTAAAAGCGCTGAATACTATACCGAGAGCAGCCGCAGGGCACTTGCCGTAGCCAAAGGAAGCAGGAGTCCGAGTCTGGGATTACAGGGCGGCTTTGGAACCAATTATTCTGATCAGATCCTTGACATTACATCAGGCGATGTCAAACCATTTGACGATCAGGTGCGCGACAATAAAAGCACAACACTGGCCATCAGGCTAAGCATACCTATTTTTAATGGATATCAGGTTAACTCGTACATCAACCGATCGAAAATCAACCTCGAAAATGCCAGTTATAACCTCGATCTGGCAAGAAACACTTTACGCAAGAACATCGAAAGTGCATACACAGATGCCCTGGCAGCATATGCCAGCTATTCAGCGCGTCAGAAATCCCTGAGCAGCCTCAGGGAATCGTTCAAATACACCGAAGAAAAATTTAACGTAGGCATGGTGAATGCCATCGATTACAATGTAGCCAAAAACCAGCTGAGCCGTGCTGAATCTGACCTTTTGTCGGGAAAATACGATTATATCTTCAAACTCAAGATACTTGATTTTTATCTGGGCAGGACAATCAGTCTGCAGGATCTGACACAAAACTGATCAAAGTCATTTTGGATGATTACTTGTCTTTGCGTAAACATTTGAAGCATTATTAAAATAATTTTAGGGGCTGTTTGGGCCCCTTTTCTTTCATCAGAGAATAATTGAGAGCTATTGCTGATACAACAGATGTAAATAAGAGAATAATTCAGCCGAATGAATTACCTTTGCTGTTGTCTGGCCATAAGTAAACATAAATTGATATGAAACCGAAAAACAACAAAAAATGGATCTGGTTTGCTGCAGCAGCTTTGGTTCTGGTCGTTTTGCTTTTAGTTTTTGCCCGCGGGAATAACAGGAACATCACGGAGGTGATTGAGGAGGAAGTTGCCGAACGCACAATCATTGAAACAGTTGCTGCCAATGGTAAGATTCAGCCTGCACTCGAAGTAAAAATAAGTCCGTATATCTCGGGCGAGGTAGTAAGTTTGTTTGTGCGCGAAGGCAATTTTGTAAAGAAAGGTGACATTCTCGCCAAAATTGACCCCACAATTTACATTTCTAACCTGGAGCAGGTAGAGGCCAATGTGAATTCAACCAGGGCCAATATGGCCAATGCAAAGGCTCGGGTAGCTCAGGCTGAGGCTCAGTTTGCCAAAACCCGTCTGGATTATGAACGCAGCGAAAAGCTTTGGAAACAGCAGGTTATTTCCGACTCTGACTGGGATGCTGCCAAATCAGCATACAAAGTAAGTTCAGCTGAATTGGAGGCTGCCGGCGAAAGTTTCAAGGCAACAAAATTTCAGGTGCAAAATGCCGAAGCAGCGCTGAAAGAAGCTCGTGAAAACCTGAACCGGACCAGTATTTATGCGCCAAACGACGGAACAGTATCCAAGCTGAATGTTGAGGTGGGAGAGCGTGTAACCGGAGCCTCTCAGTTTTCGGCAGGAACCGAAATCATGCGGGTTGCCAACCTCGATCAGATGGAGGTGAAGGTGGAAGTGAGCGAGAACGACATTCCACGCGTGAAACTCAACGACAGTTGCCTGATCGAGGTGGATGCCTATTTGAACCGAAAATTCAGGGGCATTGTAACAGAAATTGCAACCTCAGCCAATACTTTGGGTGTGAGTGCTGATCAGGTTACCAATTTCGATGTACGGATCATGATGGACAAAGACTCCTACCTCGACCTGATTGATGAAACCGGCAGCATCAGTTCTCCCTTCAGGCCAGGAATGTCGGCCACAGTGGAGATTCAGACCAAAAGACTCGATAAAGTTCTTTCAGTTCCCATCCAGGCCGTGACTACCCGATCCGACACCACATCAGGTAGAATTTCATCACGAAAGAAAGATAAACCCATTGATCCGGAGGCGACGGAAAAGAAAGATGAAATCGATGAATATGTTTTTGTGGTAGATAAAGATCGGGTTCGCTTAAGGCTTGTGAAAACCGGTATCCAGGATAATACCTATATTCAGGTATCAGAAGGATTGGAAGCGGGCGAAAAAGTTGTTACCGGTCCTTATCGCGCTGTTTCAAAGTCTTTGAAGAATGGCGATCAGATAAAGGTTGTGGATAAAGACAAACTTTTTGAAGACAAGAAGAAATAGGAGATTCGTGTGGGAAGAATTCTGTTGATTGAAACTGCCACACAGGTGTGTTCCGCTGCTGTTTCTGATGGCGGCAAAGTATTGGCGATTAAGGAGAGTCGCGAGCAGCTGTCACATTCAGGCCAGTTAACTGTTTTTATAGAGGAGGTAATGGCACAGGCCGGATTGCATTACAGTCAGCTCGATTCTGTTGCTGTAAGCATGGGGCCGGGATCCTACACCGGGCTACGGATTGGTATTTCGGCTGCGAAAGGTATCTGCTATGCTATGGACAAGCCACTTATCGGCATTGGCACACTTGAATCGCTGGCCAATGGCTTGATACATTCCGGAGAGGTTCAACTGAAGAAAAATCACCTGATTTGTCCGATGATCGACGCACGCAGGATGGAAGTGTACATGGCTCTTTTTGATGCAGATGGCCGCAAAGTGAAGGAAACAGATGCCGTTGTGCTTGATCAGAATACATTTTCCGGATTTCCTGAGGATCAGATCATCTGGGTGGTTGGAGATGGTGCTGCAAAATGCCGCAGTCTTTATACCCATCAGCCACAAATCAGAATTCTGGATGATTTTCTGCCCTCATCAGGCTATATGGCTTCATTGGCTGAGAAGGCACACAACAGCGGTAGTTTCGCAGACACTGCCTATTTCGAGCCATTTTATCTGAAAGATTTCGTTGCTGCCTTACCGAAAGTCAAAGGATTGAAGTAAAACTCAGGGAATCTATTGATAATTCTCAGAAAACACTGAATTTCACATAGCGTTTGGGATTCAGTCGGATATCTTCGAGCAGTTTGTTCATCTCGGCTGCTGTCCGTTCGAGTTCAATGTACAAAGTGTCGTTGTGCAGCAGCATCCCCAATGAACCCTGGCCATCGTTCAGGCCGGCCAGCATGATGGAGAGTTGGTTTAGTGTTGAGTCGGCTCTGCGTATGGTTCCCGGAAGATCAGATGCAGCCAGTGAATCGCTGAAGACAGCCATATTGCCTATAATACGATTGAAATCGGTACTGTTAGATTCAAGGTTTCTGGTGATCAGTTCAATATTATACAGTATTGAGGCAATACGGTTGCGTTCTTTCACCACAAGGGTATCGATGTTTGCAGTTGTGCTCTCCAGATTCTTAAACGTATTGCTTATGTTCTGCAGGCTGGTCATGATGTTCTGTTTTGAGTTTTCATTCAGAATAGTTTGAATGACCATCACAAGCGAATCGACCGACGAAAGCAGGTCTTCAGCCTTTTTTTTCAAGGGTGCTACCTGAGCATTAACCTCCTCTTTGAGGCTTTGTTCCAGAGAACTGTTCAGTGTATCGTGGCTGTCTGCCATTGACTGAGCGTCGCCAAGTCTGAGGTCAATGGCTTTCGAACCCATCAAATCCCAGCTGAAAATGCGTGCAGTGCTGTTTACAGGGATAGGTATGTCAGTAGCCAGAGCCAGTTCGACAACAATGGTGCGGTTGTTTGACGGATGAAAATAAAGGTCGCGCACCTGCCCGACTCTAAGGCCATTGATCATTACAGGATTGGACTTAACAAGCCCGCCTACCTCATTGTACGTTGCATAAAAAATTCTTTCCTTGCTGAATATATCTTTCCCCTTTAGAAAATTAAATCCCCAGATAAACAATGCCAATGCACTGATAAAGGAGAGGGCTACTATATATACTGTTTTGTTTTTCAATGAATTAAATTTATATGTTCACATTTTGACCCCAAAAACCCTTTACAAAGGCAAAGATATAACTAATATCCTCAATGGTGTGATTTTTTACGAAGCACAGTTCTGATCATGTTGCCTTTAGTCATTTTTTTGTTGCCTCATCAATGCTGATCCTTTTCGCATCTTCAAAAGCGACCACAAATGCGTCAGAATGTCCGTTTTTCTTCAGCTTTTCCAAATGTTTCAGTGCATCTTCATGATCCGTGAAACTGCCGCTTGTATATTTCCAAAAACCGTTATGGAAATACGACCAGAGTGATTCAAGTCCTATGAAACGTTTGTCGGTCAGTTCAATTTTGTTTTGATATGTAGCAATCTGAACACGGAAGACCACATTTGATTTTTTTGTCACAACAGGCTTAATAACTTCACTTTGAGCGGGAGGTTTTGGATTGTTTACATTGTTACGTGCTTCCACTTCGCGTGTTGCCTGCTCAAGTTGTTGCCGCAACGGCGAGGCATTTTCGAGTTCATATTCGGTTTTGAATTCGCGAAACGCTCTGTAGATGGCCGATGCCATATACACCTGACCTTCGTCGGAGCGTAGAAAGGCCTCTTCAGATGGATGTGTGATAAAACCGAGTTCGATGAGTATGCTTGGCATTGTGGTTCGGTATAGTACCAGAAATCCCGCCTGCTGAACTGATCGATCTTTGCGTCCGACACGTTCGGTAAACTGTTGCTGTACTTTTTGTGCCAGACTGATGCTTTGGGCTTTATGGTCGCTCTGCACCAGATTGAGTGCAATATATGCTGCTGTGTTGGCTGGGTCAAAGCCACCATACTCTTCTTCCTGATTTTCCTCAAACAAGATGGCTTTGTTTTCGAGCATGGCTACTTCGAGGTTGGCTTCGCTACGGTGTTCGCCCATAACAAATGTTTCGGCTCCATAGGCTTGTTTCGACTTGCTGGCATTACAATGGATGGAAATGAATACATCTGCATTGTTTTCGTTGGCAATAGCCGCGCGTCTGTGCAGTTCCACAAATTCATCCCTGCTCCGCGTATAAATGACCTTCACATCGGGCAGGTTTTTCTGTATGTAGTTTCCTGTCTTCAGCGCAACAGCAAGAACGATGTCTTTTTCTTTTGCATATTTTCCCACAGCTCCGGGGTCTTTGCCTCCATGGCCGGGATCAATAACAACTGTTCTGATTTTGCTGCCTTTCTGTGAAAATAGTTCCAGTGGCGAAGCAATTAATAATGTACATGCAACAAACAGCATCAACAGTCGTTGAACACACGTCCGCTTGACGAATGACATTAGCCAGTATATTTGCACTTTGAAAAGTTTCATTGCTGATCCAACAAAATTAACACCAAAACTGATTGTTTTACTGCACCAAATACCAAAAAATCTTTGCGCGGCCATTTCTGCTTCTTGCATTGGTTGTTGTATTATGGTTGTCCACCGGTGTTTTGTTTTCACATGCTGATGCACAAGGTGTAGATGTAATCAATTCACAGCAAGATACTTTGAGGCTTTCTATGGCTGACTCTCTCCGGTTTGGCCGTCCCGATTCCCTTGCCCTTGAAGATGTCAGGAGGGCCGACACAAATTTGGTGAAGAAAGTCGTTCAGGATAAAACTGAAGCCATTGAAACAAAAGTGGAGCGCACGGCAATTGATTCAATCATTCAGGATCTGCCCAACCGGAAGGTATATCTTCATGGCGGTGCTCAAATTGTTTATGGTAATATAACACTGAAAGCCGACTATATAGCAGTTGACTTTGCCAAGAACGAAGTGTTTGCGCGTGGTGTTGCCGATTCCACCGGGCGACTCACAGGAACACCTGTGTTTACTGAAGGTGGACAAACCTTCGAGTCGGAAGAAATGACTTATAACTTTGATACACGAAAAGGCATCATAAACAAGGTGTTTACTCAGGACGGGCAAGGCTACCTGCACGGAACCATGGTGAAAAAGATGCCCGACAACAAAGTCAATATCAAATCAGGCAGTTACACCACATGCAACCACAAACATCATCCGCATTTCGAGTTCCGGTTCAGGAAGTCAAAAGTAATCCCGGACGATAAAATTATTACCGGACCTGCTTTTATGGTCATTGAAGGAGTTCCCACACCTCTGGCGGTGCCTTTCGGACTTTTTCCGAATAAATCAGGACAGCGCTCAGGAATCAGGATTCCTACTTACGGTGAAAGTACAAACAGAGGCTTTTATTTCGAAAACGGAGGTTATTACTGGGCTATCAATCAATACATGGATCTCGACCTGCTTGGCGATATTTATACTCGTGGTAGTTGGGCGGTGAAACCAACATTCAGGTATAAAAAGAGATATAAATATGATGGCTCTCTCAATACGTCATATGCCATCAATATTACAGGAAGCGAAGGTTCGCCCGACTATCAGCGCAGCCGCGATTTCAGGGTGCGCTGGACACACCGTCAGGATGCTAAGGCACGACCTGCCGGCAAGTTTTCGGCCGATGTGTTTGTCGTGAGCAGCAACTTTAACAAGTTCAATCCGGTGACTACCGAGAACTACCTGAGTAACGAATTCAAGTCGAGTGTGGCATATCAGACCAACTGGAATAATAAATACTTTCTGACCCTGAACGGCAGCCACCGTCAAAACACCAAAACAAAAATCGTTGAAGTGAATCTTCCAGAGCTAACCTTTACTGTAAACCGCTTTTACCCGCTAAAACGCAAAGAGACGCTTGGGAAACCCCGTTGGTATGAAGAACTGAACGTAAATTATACCCTCAATGCACGAAACAGCCTCAGCCTTCCCGACAGCCTCCTGCTGCAACCAGATGCGATAAGCAAAATGCAGAACGGGATACAGCAAAGTTTGCCCGTTAATTTACCCATCAAGCTTTTTAAACACTTCACCCTGGCCAATTCAGTCAATATCACCGACCGTGTTTATTTTGACTACAGAAGAAAAAGCTGGGTAGATGACCCGAACGATACATTGCCCGGACAATTAGTTGTGGATACCATACAAGGGATCAGTAATGTTTTTGATTTCAGTTTTTCAAGCAATCTTTCTACGAAGTTTTACGGCATGGTTGCTTTTAAAAGAGGGCCGCTGCGGGCCATCCGACATGTAGTAACCCCGCGTGTGGGATTCACCTATACACCTAAGTTCAGCGATCCGTTCTGGGGATATTACGATTCCTATGTCGATGGCGAAGGTCTGGAGCAGTTTTACAGCAAATACGAAGGGGCAATTTACGGTTCGCCACCTAAGGACAAGTCGGGCCGCATCACTTTTGGTTTGAGCAACAACCTCGAAATAAAGATTCCATCACGTAAAGATACTATCACAGGTTTACGTAAAGTGGTTCTTATCGAAGATCTTTCGATTAATGGAAGTTACGATCTGGCACGTGATTCATTGAGGTTGTCCGACATCACCATGCGGGGCCGCACACGACTGCTGAAGAACCTGAATGTGCAATACTCGGGAAGTTGGGATGCCTATGCCCTCGACTCCGCCGGCAGGCAGATCAATCAGTTTGAGTGGGATGTGAACCGCAGATTGCTCCGACGCAAACAAACCACCTGGGATTTTGGTGTGAACTGGAGTATCGGACAGAAAGACTTTGAGAAACAGAAGAACAGAACCTCCAAATTCGGCACCGAAGAAGAACTGGCCGAAATTAATGAGAATCCCGATGATTACGTTGACTGGTCAGTGCCATGGAACCTTTCTGTGAACTATAATTTCCGCTACTCAAACAATCCGCGCTACCTCGGCTTTGTTAAAACGGTAGACAAAAAAATTGTGCAGACCTTAGGCCTATCGGGCGAGGTAAACGTGACCCCCAAATGGAAACTTACCTTCAATACAGGCTGGGACTTTGAAGCCAAAAACCTGTCGTACACATCAGTGAACATATACCGCGACCTTCATTGCTGGGAAATGCGTTTCAGCTGGATTCCGCTGGGATTCAGAAAAAGCTGGAACTTTACGATCAACGTTAAAGCCTCGGTGCTGCAAGACCTGAAGCTGAACAAGAAAAAGGATTTCAGGGATCTTTAAAATTACTTTTTATCGCCTTTCGTTGAAGAATTTTTTAAGCATAGCACTGCTTTCTTCGGCCATCAATCCTTTTTCGACCTGTGTTTTTGGATGAAGCAATTCCCTTCCAAACCTTTCAAATCCTCTTTTCTGGTCATCAGCAGCCCAAACGATCCGCCCGATATGGGAATGGTGTAAGGCTCCGGCACACATCACACAGGGTTCGAGGCTTACAAACAATGTACAGTTTTCGAGATACTTGCTGTTCAGATAATCAGAAGCAGCCGTAAGAACAAGCATTTCGGCATGTGCCGTAACATCGCGCAGCTTCTCAGTGAGGTTGTGCGCACGGGCAATGATTCTGCCCTGACTCACAATGACCGCCCCTACAGGAACTTCGCCTTCCACAGCTGCTTTGGCTGCTTCCCTGAGAGCCTCCTCCATGAAGTATTTGTCGCTAAGTATGTGCAGCATCTTTGGGTTTTTTAGTGTGAATCAATAGTCCCGCTCCAAGCACAAGAGCACTAACGATGAAGGCAGGGATGAAGGAAGATTTTGGCTCGAATGTTTCAGGTTGGCTGATGCCGAGCACAAAGAATACCGTATTGACCATAAATCCGCTTAAGATACTGACCAATGCCCACCGTGCATAATGCCCGGGATTGGGATGGCTCAGAGCCAGCAACGTTACAGGCACAAAAATAACAATGGTTCCGATGCCAACCACCATCAAATCAACTATGTAAGGAAAAGTGAGCGAGAGAGCAAGCGCAATCAACCCGAAAACGATGGTCGCAATCCTGATCAATTTGTGGCCATCGGCAGCAGTGCTTCGTTCTTTCTTTCCCCATCCGCTGAAATCCCTGATGGCAGATATGGAGATGATGTTGAGGAAACTGTCGCCCGACGACATCAGTGCGGCAAGCAGTCCGGTTATGGCAAAAGCAGCAATAAAGGCTCCGCCATGCTTGTCAATGAACAGATAGGTTGCCTCGTTTGGGTTGACTTCACCACCCATGGTTAGCCGAACACTCATGCCAACAAGTGGAAAAATGATGTAAAACGGCAGCATGCCGATACCAGACCAAAAAGCGGTTTTGCGGGCGGTGCTTGCATCACGAGCGGCAAGCATACGTTGCCAGATGTCCATGCGTACCAACACAGAAGGAGACAAGAATATCAGCAAACCGATCAGAAAAGTATAGCCGTAAAAAGTCCCGTGCAGCATTTCGGCAGGAAGTTCGGCCAGGCGCGCAAAACCTTCAGTATCTGACCAGGTGCCCGGTATGAATATGAATAAAATCATGATTACAATAACCACAAACTGAATCATATCCGTGTAGATCACTCCCGAAAGTCCGGCAAGTGCCGTGTAGAGGATGATGGTGAGTGCCGAAACCACTGCGGCAGTCTGATAGCCCATGCCAAATCCATGTTTGAGCAAACTGGCCATGCCCACAAATTGTGCCGACAGCAGGAAGAAGAAAATGAAGATGTTAACCCCGCTCACCGAGCCGGAGAACAATCGAGTAAACGAGGCAGAATGCCCGGTAGTGTATTGTCTGAGCAGGTATTGCGGAAAAGTGTAGATGCGTCGGGCAGCCCCAAAGTCCCTGATTTGACCAGCGTAACGGTACAGGATCATAAACCCGGCCACATAAGCCATCCCAATGCCAATGGCCGCAAAGCCCGACTCATAACCCATGGCAATCAGTCCGATAGAGGTGCCACCACCTACAAAGGTTGCCAGGGTAGTAAATACGAGTGGGAGCAGAGCCGTATTGCGGTTATTTACAAGGTATTGCTCGGGGTCGTTCTTACGGACATGCCGGGCCGTAAACCAAATGATGACAGCCAGGTAAATAACAATCCATATGATGAGCCAGGTCATTTCTTCGGGATAAACGGTTCAGAAAGCCAAAACAGGAATCCATACAATTGATGCTGTATGTGTGTAATTATTTGGTTTTGAATGCTAGCACAAGCCATTCTTATAAAACATTACCTTACATTCATTTCTTCACCACTTTCGTTGTTGCAACATGATGGTTTCCGGACAGGCATTGAACTATATAAATGCCTTGCTGTAGGTGGTTGACATCAATGTTGATGCTTTTCGTGTTGGATTTTGTATGCTGTTCCAGAATTCTTTTACCACTCAGATCTGTAATGACAATTCCGGTGATTTTTTTATTTCCGGTAAGATAGATGGTGATGCTTTCTTTTGCCGGATTCGGAAATACCCTTAAGTCTGTTTTTATGGTGAATTCTGGAGTACCCACATAAAAATCCGCTTCCCAGGTGCAGGTGTACAGCCCGCGTCCGTGGGTGGCAGCCAGCACCGTAAGGTCGTTTTCGCGCATACGCAACATGTCAACACGCACATTGGCAAGACCGTCATTGGCAGGTACCCATTCCGATTCGCTGCTGTTCAGTTTGTTGGTTACCCAAATACCGTTTTCGGTGGCCAGCATAGCCTGTCCGGCGTTATGCGGGTGGAAAATACCCCAGCGGATGGGCATGTCGGGCAGGTTGCCTTCACGCATCTGCCAGGTTTCTCCGCCATCGTGCGTGAGCCAGACCGAGGCCACACCATAATTAGAGAAAGTAACCAGCAAGGTGTCTTCCGAACCACCAATGGCAATGCTCGATATGTTGCCGGTCGGGAAATCCGGGCTGCCAATATCGGTTGACTGTGGCAGACTCTGCGCTTCTGTCACTTTGTACAACCTGCCTGACTGGGTGCCGACAAATAGATTGGTTTTGCCTTCCGGTGAGTGAGGAGAATAGGTTACAGCGGAGAAGGGTACACTGTTGGCAGTGCCCAGGTTAATGATACTTTCATTGATATTGGATGGGATTCCCGACGCTTTAAGCAGTCTTCCTGGGTTTTGGCCTGAAAAGGAAACTGCGTTGGAATAAAGGGTGTTGAGTTTATAATCGTAGTCAGCAGGGGAGACAAAAGTTCCTGTGTTGCCACCAAAAGTGTTCACGTTGAAATTGTTCAGCCACACGTAGTAACTGTTGTAGTAAACGGATGTAAGATAAATTCCTGCCTGATTCTGGTCCCAGAAACAGAAAGCACCATCACCACCGCTGATCATGCTGTTGATGGTGAGTGGGTTGCCTGTATAGCGCAAAGTTCCGTTGTCCTGAAGTCCGCCAAGGTATTGGGTGGCACCGGCTGTTGGACTGATGGCACAGGAGTAAAACTGCAGTGTGTTGAAATTCTGGTTTCTTTCCTGAAATACAGGAATGGAAAGGTGGGCTGTGGTAGTGAAGAAAATTCCTCCGTCGCTGGCAAAAATGGCCTGATTGGGGAATCCGGGTCTGAAAGCGATGTTGTGTTGATCAGCATGAACATACTCATCTCCGCCGCCGTAATACATCAGCACCCAGTCGGAAATGCGTGTCCAGCTTTGTCCGCTGTTGGTTGATTTCCAGAGGTCAAGGCCTCCTGTATATACTGATTGCGGATTTACGGGGTCAACCTTCAGCACAAAGGCATGCCATGCAAGGGTTGACCATTCTGCATCCGGAATGTTCATGCTGTTCCAGGTTTGACCTCCATCGGTGGAACGAGCCATATAGCGTCCCCGGTAGTAATTGAATCCCGAGGTGTATCCTGCTGAGAACTGTGCATAAACAATGTCCGGATTCGAAGGTGAGGCAGCGATCTGAGTGCGGGCAGGAATTTTGTAATAATTTTCACCCGAGATCAATGTGTTGTAATCCCTGAAGGCTGTCCAGCTTCCGCCTGTGCCGGCATCGGAGTAAAGAATGGTGGCACCGCCTTTCAGGTCAAGGTTTTCCATGGTTCCCACAAAAATCCTGTTGTTGGAGGCAATTTCAATATGTGCTGGAGCGTAGATTTTCCCAAACCCGTCAGGTATTGCAGGCAGCACCTGTGTCCAGGTTTCGCCGCCGTCGGCTGAGCGGTACAGCCCGTCCGTTGGTTCGCTGTCGTGTTGTTCTCCCTGATACACTCCCGATACAACACCGGCATAGATCACGCCAACGCCATTTTCGTCCCGCACCTTAATGTCTGTCACATAAGCGAAACCGGAGGTCGAAGGCAGTAATTCCCAGGTATCGCCTCCATCGGTCGATTTCATAATGCCGATGCCTAAGCCTGTTGATTCGCGGTAGATAATCCGTGCTGTTTGTGCTTCTCCGGTGCCTGCATAGAACACCAATGGGTCGGTGGGGTCGTGTGTGAGGCTGCTGATGGCAAGGTTAGGCCAGAAATCATCCAGTGGATACCAATCCACAAATAGGTTAGTGATGTCGTTGGTGTACCACAATCCTCCGGTGACACCGGCGGCCCACACTTTTTTGTGTTGCGGATCGTTGGGGTCGAACATGATGGCACGTACCCTGCCGCCCATCTCGGCCCTTGTGCCTGTCCAGCTGATGCCTGCTTCGCGAGCAGAAATAATATCCTTTTGTTGTGCAAGTGTTTGGAGATAAGAAGCATATTGTCTTTCGAACGGCACATATCCCAAAGCCGGATCGAGGGTTTGATAATAGTTCTGCAGTGCAGCCATATCGGGCCTGTCCATCTTCGGAATGTCCTTCAGGTTTACCTCCGGTGCGGGCAGCTTGCTGAGTTCCTGATGCAGGAATGCCTCAAAAGCAATACGGTTTTTTTCCTGGTTTTCTGACGGATTTGTGTTGAATGCAATGAACAAAGAGATCAGGAGCAAAAGGGTGGCACCTGCGAAGATGAACAAGCGATAGGATTTCATAATTAACGGGATTTAAGGTTGTCAAAAATACGGATAAAAACAGTTGGCTCAGGGTTTGATATAATTTGCGTGCAAATCGCCTGAAACAATCAGGCCGTGGTTCCAAAAAGGTACTATATCAATGGCATCGGTGCTTAAACAATAGGTTACATCATCGGCAAATCCCTTGTTTCTGAGATACTTTACGTGAAAACATCGGTTAAGCACATCAACAGGCGGACGTTTTTCTGCAGCAGCAAAGCCTGCCAATGCCTGGCTCAGATCGCACAAATGGCTATCTTCAGCAGCTATTCTGTTGATGAGCATGCCCGCACACAAGGCATCATCCAGCGAGAAATTGCCATTCGTGCCAGAGCAAACTATAACTACACGATCATTCGTCCGTCGCAGTACTCTTGAAACAGCTTCCAGATTGAGGAAAGAAAGAATAAGAACCCTGTCGGCCTTCATGCTGGCCCTGATGGCTTGTGTGCCGTTGGAAGTGAGCAGAATCAGAGGTTTTCCGCCTACTTTTTCCGGTGAAAATTCGAGAGGAGAATTGCCCAGATGAAATCCCTCTATTTTTACAGCGTCTTTTTCGCCGCACACCAGACTCACGCTGTTGTTTCTCCGGTGTTCTGCCCATGCTTCGTCAATGCTTCCGGCGGCGAAAACCGACGTAGCTCCATTGGCCATTGCTGTTGTGATTACCGAAGTTGCCCTGAGTACATCAATAACAATGGCTGTTGTTCCCGTGAAATCAAATTGTCCGGCTGACTGAGCTGTGGGCAGGGTGGTCACATGTAACATGGATGCGTAGTCTCAATGGATGTTCCGTCAAAAGTACTTCAATTTCGCGTATTTTTGGCAGGATAATTGCCTTGAACCAAGTTGTCACAAAACCTTTTGTTATGAATCATTTGTTGCCATTTTTACGTCCATTGCTGATTGCTTCGGTCATTATGCTGGTGCATCCTGCATTCGGCCCCGGTGGCCAGCCCGATTTTGAAAAACTTTGGAAACTTGCCGAAAAACACCGCTCGGAAGGTTTGCCTCAATCAGCTCTGGAAGTCGTCGAACAAATACGGCAAAAGGCAATGGAAACCAACAACAGGTCTCAACTGCTCAAAACCATCATGTTCAGGGTGAGCCTTACACAGGAAACCGAAGAGGATCATCTTGAATCGTCCATTGATTTCGTTAGTGGACAGCTTGACTTGTTTCAACAGCCCGAGCAACAGATACTTCATTCGGTGCTTGCCGAGTTGTATTGGTTTTATTTTCAGCAGAACCGACACGAACTGCTCGACAGAACCAGTCTCGCAACGAACAATTCAGACGACATAGCCGAATGGGATGCTCCAAAACTGCGCAAAACCATTTTCGATCACTATGCAAAGTCATTGGAAGAAACGGATAAACTCAAATCCATTCCTGTTGGCGACTACAGCAATATCATTTTACTTGAAAAGGATTCAGAAGTGTTGCAGCCTTTTTTGTATGACTTTCTGGCCCACCGTGCATTGGATTTTTATACTGCCGAAGAGGCCGGTTTCTCTGTCCCGGGACCTGCACCGGATTTCATCCATCCTTCCACCGGTAAAAACATCCTGTTTGCATCGGTAAGAGATTTTGTGCGCGACACCCTTCCGCGCGGGGAATACACCGGCAGCAGAGCGTTAAGGCTTTTTCAGGAACTTCAGTTTTTTCACCTCACAACAGGACAATACGAAACACTGGCACGTAACGAGCTCAAAAGATTGCGGTTAGCCCTGCAGCTGAGTTCCGGATTGCCCAATCATGAACAGGAATACCTTTTAGCATTGGAAAAGCTGCAGTCCGATATGTCGGGCCGGCCTGTTTCGACACTTATTGCCCACGAAAGGGCTGCATTTTTGTTGGGTCTGAGCCACCAGCCTGTGCCATATGAAACCACTGACAATAAACGCTATGCCCTGCGCGAAGCCAGAGAAATAGCCTTGAAAGCAATTGATGCTTTCCCCGGTTCGGAAGGTGCACAACACTGCAGGATGGTGGTTGAGCAGGTGGAACAGAAAGAACTCGGGCTTCAGATCCAAAGGGTGGACATGCCTGGAATTCCGTTGCCGGTGCGTCTGAGTTACCGAAACGTGCAGAACCCATCGTTCAGGTTGCTTTCAGTAGCCTCCGGAAAACTCGCCGATATAGTGCAAAAAGGCGAACCAAAAGTGCAGCTCAGTGAATTGGTGAAAATTAAACCACTAAAAGCCTGGACACTCGATTTGCCATTCGAAGACGATTTCAGCGAACACAGTACCATCATCGACCTTCCGCCATTACCGGCCGGGCTTTATGTGCTGATGGTCTCCGACAAGTCTTCGTTTAAGGACAATTCTATCGTGGAATACACCAGTTTTCAGGTCAGCAGACTGAGTTTCATCAGCAGCAGGTCAGATGACAGGCACAACTTCTACCTGCTCGACCGCGAATCCGGAAAAGCCATCGGCAACGCCGAAATAAGGGTGATGAAACGCGAATGGGACCGCATGCAAAGAAACTACGCCGTTGAGGAGGTTCTCAGACTCAGATCGGCCAAAAACGGTAGCTTTTCAGTCGGCTTTGATCAGGTTCCCGACAACAAATTCTTCTACGTCGAAGCAGTCTTCAAAGGCGACAGCCTGTTTTCTGACCGGTTTTTTGATACTTACAAACGGCCAAAGGACCACAAAACAGTTATGCGCAGTTGGTTTTTTACTGATAGATCCATATACCGTCCCGGACAAACCGTCTATTTCAAAGGAATCATGACCGAGACAAATGATAAGGAAAACAAACTGGTAAAAGCCCGCGAAACGGAGGTAAAGTTGTTTGATGCAAACCATCAGGAAGTTGGGAGTGTAGATTTGAAAACCAATGAATTTGGTTCTTATGAAGGAAGTTTTGTGTTGCCTCTGGGCGGGCTGACAGGCCGTTTCAGGCTGGCCGATGATTTTGGGGCAGCTTACATCAATGTTGAAGAATATAAAAGACCCACTTTCGAGGTCACTATGCAACAACCCGACGGACAGGTGCGGCTTGGCAGTGAGGTGCAAATAAAGGGATTGGCAACTGCGTTTGCGGGTTACCCGATAAGCGGAGCCGATTTCAGCTACCGCATCATGCGTGAAACCCGCTTCCCCTATTGGCGCAACTGGATACCACCCATGTCGGGACCTCCGGTGCTTATAGCTTCAGGAGAAGGCAAAACGGATGACGAAGGCAGGATTGTCCTGTCGTTTACAGCCTGGCCCGACACCGATGTACACCGTGCCGACCCGGTATTCTACTACGATGTTATGGTTGACGTTACCGACAGGAATGGCGAAACCAGATCGGCCTCGCTGTCGGTGGTGGTCGGTTCAAAAGCCTTGCTGCTCAGCACCAATATTCCGGAACAGATCAATATTGATTCGATAGGAAGTTTCAGGCTTTTTGCAAAAAACCTGCAAAATCAATCTGTTGAAGTGCCGGTTACGGTCAAAATAAGCCGGTTGTCGCCGCTGACAACCTTGCTCCGCGATCCTGTTCTGGCGCCGGTGGACCGCATGGTGATCGACAGCAGCCGGTTGGCCGCCCTGTTCCCGATGGATGATTTTTATAAGGTTTATGCACCGGAAAAGCGAAAGCGAGAGCTTGTTTCCGTATCAAAACACATCACTACTGGCGGAAACGCTCCTTTGTTTGTGCCCGAATCCTCAGAATGGAGGCAGGGAACTTATCTGCTCGAACTGGAAGCTACAGATGAATTTGGTCAGCGTGTGCGTTTCGTAAGGTATTTCACCTTGTTTGAAACAAAGTCAAAAACTGTTCCTGATCTGATACCAACCTGGTTTCATGTCGACAGAACAGAAGCCCTTCCGGGACAGAATGTTGTGTTCCAAGTGGGTTCATCAGACAAAGATGTCAGGGCATTGGTGGAAGTATTTGCAAACAATCAACTTGTCGAAAGCGGCTGGCACAACCTCAACGCTTCCAGAAAGCATTTCAGTTTTGCTGTCACGGAAAATCATCGTGGGACGCTTCGCATTCAGGCGAACTTTGTCCGATTCAACCGAATTTACCAACACAGCGCTGTACTAAGGATTCCTTATACCAACAAAATGCTCGACATCAGTCTGGAAAGCAGGCGCGATAAATTGCTTCCGGGCGTAGCCGAAACATGGAAACTACGGGTGCAGGACAAAGATGGTAAGCCCGTGCTTGCCGAAATGCTTGCTTCGATGTATGATGCCTCCCTCGACCAGTTCAAACCTCATGCCTGGAACTTCAATCTGTTGCACTATCCCGAATCTGGCCATTCGTGGTTTTCCGACAATGGCTTTGCTGCCTTCAGCAGTCAACGGCTTGCAGGATATCATGGACTCAGGCACGATCCACCGAAGAATATCATGCCACCACAGCTAAATTGGTTTGGATTTCAGCCATATGGATATCATTGGCGCAGCAGTCGTGGAATTCCCCTGACCATGTCAAAAAGCAAGGATATGGTTAATGGTGAAGCCATGCCGTCAATGGCTGGCGATACAGAAGAAATTGAAGGGTCTCCTATTTTTATGCTAACTGATGAAGCCCTTGGTGAATCAAAAGAAGAAACAAAACCGCATGGCCCGAAAACTATGGTGCGGCTCAACTTCAGCGAAACAGCCTTCTTTTATCCGCAACTCACCACTGATTCTATGGGAGGCTTGAGTATGTCGTTCACCCTGCCTGATGCGCTTACCCGCTGGAAGCTCATGTTGCTGGCCCACACCGGCGACCTGAAAACCGGCTTGTCAGAACACAGTTTTTCGGCTTCCAAACCGTTCATGATCGTGCCCAACACCCCACGATTTTATCGCGAAGGCGACACTGCCTGGGTTTCCGCCAGAGTGGTGAACACCGGTGATACCGAAGTTACGGGCATTGCACGGCTCGAATTGCGCGATGCACCCACAGGTACATTGCTTAACTACAACACCGAAAAACAAAAGCCCATTCTGAAACTGGCTGCCGGCAAAAGTCAGGAAGTTTCGTGGAAACTGATTATCGGCGAATCTTCCTCGCTGATATCCATGCTGTTTACTGCCTCATCCAGCGAGTTTTCCGATGCTGAACAGCAGTATGTTCCGGTGTTGCGACGCACGGTGCTGGTCACTGAAACCCTTCCACTCAGGGTAGCGGCCGGTGCCAAAACGGAGGTGCAGTTTAAAAGTCTTTTTGAATCCAAAGGGCTCAGATCGCATCAGTTGGTGGTTGATTTCACCTCCAACCCGGCATGGTACGCTGTGCAGGCACTTCCTTATCTGTCAGCTCCGGAGCACGAAAACGCTGATAACCTGTTCAACCGCTACTACGCCAACCGTCTGGCTGCCCACATTTCGGGCAGTATTCCGAGACTCATGGAAGTTGTAAACACATGGAAAGCATCACAACCTGATGCCTTGCTGTCGAATCTTGAGAAAAATCAGGAACTTAAGAGCATTCTTCTGGCCGAAACCCCCTGGCTGTTGGACGGACAAGATGAATCCATGCAGAAACGAAATATCAGCCTGCTGTTCGACCTCAACAGAATGCGTTATGAGGAGGAGCAAAGCTTCAATAAACTCGCAACCCTGCAACTGGTTAACGGAAGCTGGCCATGGTTCAAAGGAATGCCCGGCGACCGCTACATCACCCAGCAGATCCTGACCGGATTTGGCCGGCTGAAACATCTGGGACTGCTGCCCGGCGACAACCAGACACTGAGGAGCAGCATTGCCCGTGCCATCAGATATCTTGATGCTGAGATGCAGGAAGATTACGACAAGATGAACAAATGGAACACAGCCGGCACTTATGTGATCAGTCCGCTGCACCTGCAATACCTGTATGCACGCAGCTACTTTGCCGACATACCTTTGAGCGGATCGCACAACGAAGCTTATGGCTTTTTCTTTGGAAAGCTTAAGCAGGGATGGTTGAAACTCAATCCAGGTCTGCAGGCTATGGCTGCCCTCACCCTGAACAGAGGCGGTGAGGCTGATGCGACAGCCGCAATCATGAAGTCGCTTCTGGAACGATCCATCAACCATCCCGAACTTGGCCGTTACTGGAAACAAAACCGTGGCTATTTCTGGCACGAATCTCCGGTCGAAAATCAGGCATTGCTTATTGAAGCCTTCGAAGCGCTGACAAAAGAACGCGATGCAGTGGATGAAATGCGCAGCTGGCTGCTGGCACAGAAACAAACGCGCCGCTGGCCTGGCTCGCGGGCTACAGCCGAGGCAGTGTATGCTTTGTTGCTCAGAGGTACCGACTGGATTGCCGACTCAAAACCCGTCAACGTTAGTGTTGGAGGTGTCTCCCTTGACAATGCACAGGCAGAAGCGGGAACAGGCTACATCAGCCGTCGCTGGGACGGTGCAGAAGTGTCGCCCGCTCTGGCGAACATCAGCATGCACAACCCCAACCCTCATCCTGCCTGGGGAGGAGCCTACTGGCAGTACTTTGCGCCTATCGACCGCCTCAACGCCCACAGCACCTCACTCCGGCTGCGCAAAGAAGTGTTTCTCGAAAAACCCGGCCAAAGCGAAATGGTGCTTGTTCCGGCGGGCAGTCAGAAAATTGCAGCAGGCAGCAGGGTCAGGGTCAGGCTGTTCATCGAGACCGACCGCGACATGGAGTATGTGCACCTGAAAGATTACCGCGCCGCTGCCTTTGAACCGCTGAACGTGCTTTCAGGCTACAAAGTTCAGGGTTCGCTGGGCTATTACGAATCCACCCGGGACGCTTCCACCGACTTTTTTATACCCTATCTGGCCCGCGGGAAATATGTGTTTGAATACACCCTTGTAGCCACACAGATGGGCAACTTCGCCAACGGCCATGCTACCATCCAATGCCTGTATGCCCCTGAGTTTGCCGCCCACTCCGAAGGAGGAAGGGTGGTTGTGGGAAAGTAACAGGTTATTGTGCCTCGTCTTTTGCAACAGATGTGGCAGCTTTGCCGCATGGATTGTCATGTACATTAAGGCAGTTGGTAATTATAATTTATAAGCATTCTAAACTCATACAAATTTCCTTGTTTTTAGGGCAAAATTAGCATCAAAGAATGTCGGCCGTATATTTCTACAGTGTTAATTTTTAGTGGAAAATTTGAAATGGACTTTGATATTGCCTACTTTAGTCATCAAAACCATTTCTCAATAAGACTATTACGTTATGAAT
>JANJUV010000004.1 GCA_024710405.1 Bacteroidales bacterium | reverse complement strand
CCCAACCCACCCATGAGCGAGGTTTGGCACTCAGCTTCTAGCTAAGGCCATAGGCCCCGCCTGAAACGGTTGACTACCACCCTCCACGCGAACAGCGCAGCTTATCCCCCGCCAAACCCATACTTGTTTGAGGTTCGGCTTTCAGCTTCTAGTTACGCCCACCGCCCACGCCTTAAACGGTGTATGCCCCCCCCCACGGGATCAGCGCAGCTAATCCCCCGGCTAACCCAAACTTGTTTGAGGTTTGGCTTTCAGCATTTAGTTAAGGCCATCGGCCACACCTGAAACGGTTGAAGCCCACCCTCTACGGGATCAGCGCAGCTAATCCCCCGGCTAACCCAAAATTGTTTGAGGTTTGGCTTTCAGCT
The DNA here is from genome assembly GCA_024710405.1 of Bacteroidales bacterium. Classification (GTDB taxonomy): domain Bacteria; phylum Bacteroidota; class Bacteroidia; order Bacteroidales; family F082; genus UBA6192. The sequence goes on along the minus strand of JANJUV010000004.1, from coordinate 20,587 downwards.
TTTAGTTAAGGCCATCGGCCACGCCTGAAACAGTTGAAGCCCACCCTCCACGGGATCAGCGCAGCTAATCCCCCGGCTAACACAAACTTGTTTGAGGTTTGGCTTTCAGCTTTTAGTTAAGGCCATCGGCCACGCCTGAAACGGTTGAAGCCCTCCCCTCAACGGGATCAGCGCAGCTAATCCCCCGGCTAACCCAAACTTGTTTGAGGTTTGGCTTTCAGCTTTTAGTTAAGGCCATCGGCCACGCCTGAAACGGTTGAAGCCCACCCTCCACGGGATCAGCGCAGCTAATCCTGAACTTGTTTCTAGTTTCTTGTTACTTGTTTCTGGTTTCTGGTTTCTGGTTTCTTGTTCGTAACCAAAATGGATAGAGCAGATTGACCTTGGTTTTATGGACGAAACATATACCGTTTAGTTTATAGTTTTCATAAAAGTGAAATTAGACCGGATACAATTGATTCTGCTCCCGGATTTGTGAATGGATAAGCAGCTCCGCTGATCCATTGCTGAATACACCTCAGCTTATTGCTTCCATTCAACTGCTTTGGTGTTGAAAAAAATATTCTTTCCGGTAGGCCGCGATGTTGGGAATGTTTAAAGCTTTTATAACTTTACGGCAACAAAACGATCAGCATGAAGCAGAACTGCAGAATCGACAAACCAATATGGATCCATTTGTTGGAATTTGAACCGGATAAACATGGCAGATTTTCAGCTAATGAAGTACGGTTATACACCCATTTTTGGCTGTATAACCCAAGTTTTGAGCGAAAAAAGGTTGGGTTATAAACGAATTGCCAGTAATGTTAAAAACCAGATACTATGATATATAAAGCTTATTCATCAGACAGTAATCGTTTATTATCACTTCCTGAAACCGGGATGGGATATCAGATTATTGAGGGTCAACTGACCGGAAGTTACTCCACAAAAAGATATGTTGTTTATAACAGTGACTTAATTGTGGACTTTGATAGTGATTTTCAAAGATTTAAACAACAAATTATTAGTCGTGGATATTCCTCAATTCTAAATGAATCTAACCTGCTGAATATTAAAACTGATTCGATTAGATTAGTTTCAAGAAGTTTTCTATATGAAAGTAGATATTTGACGGAAAGTAAAAAATCAAATAAGAAGAGATACTCAGGTGGGAAAGGAGCTACTGATAATCCAAAGGAATATGCAGATGGTAAAGAGATTTTTGTTCGAATATCTGCCTATGAGGATGACAAAAGAATAGATTTTGCAAAGAAAAAATTAAAAGATGGGACATATACCACAACGCATTATGATTACTTATATTGTGTTAACACAGAAGATGACCCAATTGATAGATATGCCCTTCCGAATGATGAAAAAATAAAATGGGCATTTTATATTCAACCAAAATCCTTAGATAGATTGCAACGGGGAATTGTTCAACCTGCATTTGGACATGATGGTGGAGGTATTGAAGCATATTTTGAGAATGGCACTTCTGAAAATACCTATTTTGACAAGAGACAATATGGAAAATAAGTTAAAACTAAAGGATGAGTATATTGACTATTTATCAAATCAACCTGAACAAGGTATGGGATATCAGATAGTTGATATAACCTTAAAAAATGGACAAGTACTTAACGAAAGAATTGTTTTGAATTCATCATATTTAAAGCTTAAAGAATCTGAAAAGATTAATTTAGATGATATAGTAAAAATTGAGATTAAAAAAAACACTACTGGCAACACACAATATAGCCAATAAGGGTTTCAGAGGTATGCGAAGGTCAGAAGTCCACTTTACTTTTCGTGTAACTTGACAGGAAATCACCCGCAATCCCTTACGGCTCTTACACTCGACCGTTAACAGCAAGTTTGAAAAAAGAAAACCATGAGGAAATTTTATAGGAGTATTATATTTTCAAAGACACCTTTAAAAAGCCAATTCAGGTATCGAGACAAATTTCAGATTTTTCCTGTTGATTCTAAGAATGCGCCGACGAGTCCTTATAACAAGCATTTCCCTTTATTCTTAGAATATTACATTGACTTTGATGAGAATGAAAATCCTAAAGATGTAGATATCTTCGATGATTTATCAGCACAACAAGTCGTCGAATACGAAATAGTGAACATTTTATCTGTATTGAGTAATCATCGATTTTTCAAATATAAAAATGACTCAAACCAATGGGCAATGATAACCCCCAATAATGGCTTTGAAAATCTGACACAGGAACAAAAAGCATTATTCAACAATCAATTTAGTACTTGGACAATCAGAGGCTATGTTTTCCCGGGGTTAAAGGAGGAATTATACATCGAAGAATTTTCAGAACAAAAATATCCGGAAGCGCCGTTAGTCTCTCCTTATTTTAAGTATTTTACTCATGACCCCATCGAAAATAATATAGGAGAAATAGTCTTTCCCGAAACCATTATGTTTTGTCTCGACAATTATTATTCATTAACTCCAAAGACCTTTCGAAAAATAAAATCTTCCGTCTCATTGATTTGTGACGGCATTGACATTTCTGACAATAAACGAAGTCTTGCATTTTTGTCTTTTGTTTCTGCAATTGAGTCATTTGTTGGATTGGAAATTTCAGACAAAGAGGTTGAATTTGAATGTAATAGTTGTAGAACAATTGTAAACTCTCCATATGTCTGTCCTGACTGTGGAAGACCCATTTGGGGAATAAAAACAAAATTTAGAGAGTTTCTAAAAAAATTTGTATCATGTAGTGAAAAGTCTGTGGAAACCTACAACAAAATATACAACCTGAGATGTAAAATTGCCCATCAAGGTCAGCTATTCATTGGAGATTACGAATTTTCATTTGAAAATATGGAGAAACAAGAAAATGATTGGTTAATGAAATTAAAGACTCTGCAACTAGCAAGATTAAGTTTAACGAATTGGTTAATGTATGACAAAAAAGCTAGTAAATAGAAAAATGAAAAACCAGCCGTTAACACAGTGCCATTGCAGGGCGGTGTTTGGTGGTACGCCAACTACGGATTCTCGCATCGCAGTTCCGTGTCCTTCGAACAGGAACGCTCACCGAAATCAGCAACGACCACTTACAAGTGTCCGTTGTTTGCAAGGCAAAGCAGAAAAGTTAACTTTACAGAAAGATCACAATGACAGACCTAAAAATTGATATTGGCAAAATAGCTGAAACTGAAGTTGCAAGAAATACTGCAAATTGGATTTATAGAGTGATTGGAGCTCCAATTGAAGAAGGAGTAGGGTTATTATTTGCAGATGCATTGAAGGAAAAAAGATTAAGGAATGCTATACGTTTAAAAAATGAAACAAATAGAGTTTTAATTGAAAATCAAAGAGCGATCCCTTTGTCTTTTGGATATAAATTACTAGATAAAGCGACATTGGAAGAAGATGATGTGCTGATTGTGCGTTGGGCAACTCTTCTTGCAAATTCTATTGATGCTGATTATGAAGGAGAAATTAGAAAGATATTTATTGATATTCTTGATAGCCTAGAACCTATAGACGCTATTACTTTAGAAAAAATATCAGAAAGCAAATCAGAAATTGATCCATTCAAGTTATTTGAAAAAGAAAAATGGAAAGAATTGGCTGTTTCAATTAACACACTAGAATCTTTAAACTTAATTAGAGAATCATACGAGGAAGAAAGTGTTGCAACTCCAAGATTAGATATTGAAGATAGTGATACCAAATATGTTCGAGGAACAAATAATGGGAAGTACTATATCACAGATTTGGGCAAAAGCTTTTTAAATTCAGTAAGTAGAAAGATTAATTAAGAATTCTAAACTTATAACAAAAATGAAGAAACATCCCTTACAGATTAATAACGAAGACCTTTCCAGTCTTAAATTTGTACCAATGCGAATTTACATTGGGAAATTCAATGATGAAGTAATTCTCGAAATATTAGAAGGGGAGTTCATTGGCTTTACTCTAGCTGCAAATCCACCTCATCTACCTGCAACGTTTGATTTCCAAACAAAAAATGGAATAGTTAAGAATTATACATTCTTCGAATTAAAATATTATGAAGAAATAGATTAGTCCTGCAAACAACACGGGCTAATCGTGATTGGTTTTCCAGCCGCACATTGCGCACAAATAAATCAACCTCGCTTAACCCGAGAACATTATCGCACATTGTAGAAAGCCAACCGCACAAACAGCACATTTAGTTGTTACCAACGCTCAAGCCAACACTCAAAAACCAAAAGAGCCATTTTTTTTCAATGATGTGATACCGTTCCGACCGAAAGACTTAGGCTCATCAGATAAATCCGGCGGGGATTTAACAGCTTAAGCAAATATTAGAGAAACTCGATAGATAAAAAAACGCAGTATCATTTATGCCTTTAAATACTGCTCTCAATGCTTATTTTTTTGAATGGAATATTCCGCCAGAAAAGCAGTCCAGATATTTGAAATTTTTAAGTGTTAACTCCCATGAGCAATATTCTCCGACAGCCCTTTACTCAAAACTCAATCAAAAACAAAAAACTAAAAAAATGGCAGATGCTTCCGGCAAGGATAAACAGATGAAAGATGAAATGAAAATACCTGACCCTTTTTTTGAGGTAGAAAAGCACGCCGGCTGTATAGGCCAGTCCGCCGGCCAGCAGAAGCCAAAGCGACAAAGGGGGCACGTTGCGGATCACCGGTACAATAGCCACCACCACTAACCAGCCCATGAGCACATAGAGCCAGGCGGATAGCCTCCGCCAGCGGGCCGAATAAAACCAGATTTTAAACACAATGCCACTGATCGCCAAAGCCCAGATGCTGCCAAATAAAGTCCAGCCAACCGGGCCCCTCAGCGAAATAAGCGAAATGGGTGTATATGAGCCGGCAATAAGAAGATAGATGGCAGCATGGTCAAACTTATTCAGGTAGTATTTCAATCTGGGTCTTGCTGCGGCATGAAACAGGGTGGAGGCGGCATAAAGTGTGATCATGGTAAGACCAAAAACCGTATAACTTACAACATGCCAGGCGGTTCCGTAGATAGCACCAAGCACGATCAGAACAGTCATGCCCGCTGTGGCGAGCAGCATTCCGGCAGCATGCGAAAAGGTGTTGAAGATTTCCTCCCTGCGGCGGTTTCTTTTGTAGGTGTCGTTCATGGACAAATTATTCCTTTGTGGTCGTCAAACGGAAAAAATCAGGAATCATTGCTTAACCCGGATAATGAATGGGCGCGCCCGGTCCCAAAGGCAGGTTGAGCAAGGCCCATCCGATGAGCAACAGCGTCCAGAACACAAAGAATAACAATGAATAGGGCAGCATGGTGGATATTAATGTGCCGATACCCGCTTTCTTGTCATATTTCTCGAAATACACGATGATCAGGGCAAAGAAACTCATCATGGGCGAGATGATGTTTGTTACACTGTCGCCCACCCTGAAGATGGCCTGCGACAATTCGGGCGAATAACCCAGCAACATAAACATTGGGATGAATACCGGTCCGAGGATGGCCCATTTGGCCGATGCACTTCCCATAAACATATTGATGAAACCGGAAAGCAGCACAAACAGGATGATCAGGGGAACAAGTCCGATGTTGCTTTGCTGCAGGAACGAAGCGCCTTCGATGGCAATGATGAGTCCCAGGTTGCTCCATTTGAAGTAGGCCACAAACTGTGCAGCGAAAAACACGAGAACCATGAATGCGGCAAGACTTTTGAAACTATCCACCATACCTCGGACCACGTCTGCGTCTTTTTTAAATTTCCCGGTAATAAAGCCATAGAGCACACCCATACTGCCCGACATAAAAAACAGCAAAGCGATAAAACCTTTTAATAGGGGAGATCTGAGCAGGGACTGTTCCGGACCTCTGAAGAAGCCGTTTTCAGGGATCAGAGTAAGCAGCAGGAGTGCAGTCCATGCCAGGCTGGCAAGAGCAACAGCCCTGATTCCCTTTTTTTCGATGGCCGACAGCCGGTTGATGGGTTCCTGCGGCACATCACCCTCGTAGGTTCCAAGTCGTGGCTCCACAATGCGGTTAGTAATCCAGGTGCCCAAAAAGGCAATGAGCAGGGTGGAGGCGGCCATGAAATAGTAGTTTGCTGTGGGCAGCACATAGTAATCCGGGTCGAGGATACGGGCCGATTCGGTGGAAAGGCCGGCCAGCAAGGGATCTATGGTTCCAATGAAAAAATTGGCACTAAAACCTCCCGATACTCCTGCAAATGCTGCTGCCATTCCGGCCACAGGATGTCTTCCTACAGCATGAAAAATGATTCCTGCCATAGGAATAATCAATATATATCCCAAGTCAGAGGCAGTATTGGACAAAATACCGGAGAGTACGATTACAAAAGTCAGTAGTTTTTTCGGAGATTTAATGACAAGTAACCTGATCAATGCGCTGATCAAACCTGAGCTTTCGGCAATACCGATGCCCAGCAGTGCAACCATGACAATGCCCAATGGAGCAAATCCGGTATAGTTATCAACCATTTTCAGGAAGATCTGGTGTACGCCTTCCTTAGAAAAGAGGTTTACAATATGAACTTCTTCCTGTGTGGCCGGATGAACCGAAGTCCAGTCGAAAAAGTGGCCGATCCACGACAGGACAAGAACCGACACTGCCAGCAAAGCAAATAGTGTTGCAGGGTGGGGAAGTGCGTTGCCGCCAACTTCGACAAAATGAAGAAATCTCGAAAACAGACCAGCACGGCCTGAAGGTTTTGGTGTACTCATCGGGAGGGTTTTTTATGGATGCTGCGGGCAAATATAATTGTTTTGCCCGAAAACCAATCAGGAACCCGGAAAGTAGTCTGCGATATCAGTGAGTACGCCCATACTGTATTTAAGTTGATTGTCAGTCAGGTAGGGTGCCGGTCCCAATCGTAAAGAGTTTCCGCGGTAGTCGGTAAGCACGCCTTCTTTATGGAGTTGTTTGTAAAACCATGCGGCATGATCTGTTTTGAGTACCAGGAATCCCGCCCTCTGTTCATGTTTTATGCTGGTGTCCAGTGATATAATATGCTCAGGAATATCAGCGTCCAGAAAAGTTTTGGCCAGCAAGGCTGTCTGGTGTTGGCTTACTTCCCGCAGGAATTCCGGGCTTAATCCATGTTTTCTGAAGAACTGAAATACAGCGGCTGCCCTGTAATGGCTTATGGGATCGTATGTTGAGCCCGCAAACAGGTCGTGGCCCTGTCCATATGCGGTTGTGCCGGTGTTTTTGTCGGCAAGCATGCTGAATTCGCTGAACCAGCCGGTGATTACCGGCCTCAGCTTACAATCGGCAGGGAACCTCATGAAACAGTTTCCTTCGCCGAGCTGACAATATTTGTAGCCGCCACCAATAATAAATGCCTGCTGCAATTTTAGTCTTTTGATCGTAAACGGTATGGCATTCAATGCATGGTAGGCATCCACCAGCAGATATACGCCTTTTCGGTTGCATGCCTCGGCCAAAGCTGCAAGCTCCGGCAAAATAAGCCCGGTTTCATAAAACACCGCACTCACAATCACGGCAGAGGTTTTATCGTCTATGGCATCAATGATCTTTTCAACAACCTGCTGAATTGGGTTGGTCGCCACCCGAACCACACCGATGCCTTCTTCTTCGAGACGTGCCAGTTGCCTGCGGACGGTGTGAAACTCTCCATCTGTGGTTACTATTTTTGGTTTATTCTTCAGGGGAAGAGCCGACAAAAACCGCAACACCAGATCGTGGGTATTCGGGGCAAGCGTAATGTGTCCGTCCGTATCTTCAATGATTGAGGCATAGCCTTTTCTGACGGCTTCAGCTTTTTCAAAGGCAGGACCCCATTTGTCGTCAACCAGGGTTGCCGCATCATGCCACGCTTGTTTCATGCCATCAAAGGCTACATCGGGCCATGCCTGGTGCGAATGACCTGTGAGCAGGAGCCTTCCGGCCACATTGAATTCCCTGTAGTAGTCAGCAAGGGCGTTGGGCTGCTGGCTTAGTTGTTGCAAAGTGTATTTCATAATGTTGACTATATCAGAATGAAGTTCTTATTTGCCATAGATCGGGAAACAAAGGGGTCGAAAGTGTGCTTCTCAGGTATTCTACACCGGCTGATCCGCCTGTTCCGGTCTTGAAACCAATGGTGCGCTCCACCATTTTCATATGGCGGTAGCGCCATTCCTGAATGCCTTCGTCCAGATCGACCAAAAGTTCACAGAATTGCGCAATACAAGTGTTGTTTTTGTAAATATCTATGAGAATTTCTTGTATTTCTGGTGATGAAGTGACTGATTCCTCCGGTTTTCGCTCGAGCAAAGCAGCCGGAACGGGATAGCCTGAAGCAGACAGGAATGAAAGAAACGCATGCCAAAGGTGTGGCTGGTGGTATCTGTCTTCAAGTTTTTTCCTGATGGCCGATCCTTCCGGAAACCGATGCAGTGGCCCTTCGGATTTCTTTCCGAGCACAAATTCAAGTTCGCGCCACTGATAAGACTGAAATCCGCTGGCCGACTCAAGGTAGTCCCTGAAAGATAGAAACTCGAGCGGAGTCATCGTTTCCAGAATATCCACCTGATGTACAAGTACTTTCAGGATGGTGAGTATCCTTTTCATGCCATGCTGTGCCTTATCGATGTTTTTATCGTTCAGCAGCCTGATAACCTGATCAGTTTCGTGGAGTATCTGCTTGAACCATAACTCGTAAGCCTGATGAATGATGATGAAAAGCGTTTCGTCGTGCTCATCAGGCGATTGAAGTTGCTGCAAACTGAGCAATTCTTCAATTTTCAGATAGGAGGTATAAGTGAGTGCCATATTTGTAAAGCTTGAATCGCAAAGATGCATATTTTTTCTGCCGGAATGTTTTCGACAGGATGAAGTTGCGTAATTGCTGATGATGACGGATCAGTCAATTGTTTCTGCCGGCCATATTTTCAGCACCTGATTTTTCTTCAGATACGACCTGATGATTTGCCTTACATCGCGGTTGTCAGGATATGATTTTATGTAGTCGTCAGCAGACGAAGGGTCGTGTAAGACAAGGTCTGAAGGCACAAAACCGAAACCTTTGTACACACTGTTTACTACTTTCACCACACTCACCTGGTTCTCGTCAGGAGCCTTGTCGAACACATAAAAGCTTTGGTGGTCAAAATGATAACGTTCGAGGGCTTCGTTTACGCGAAGGTTGTAGCTTTCAGGGGTTTCATGTCCGCAACATGCTCCGCGACATTGACCTATGTGAACATGAAAACAAGCCCCGGTTCCGGGATACAGTCCGTTGAGGCGCTGACAGAGTTCAAACTGTGCGGTTAGGAAAAAAAGGTGTTCACGTGCTTCGGCCTGAGAGCTGTAGGCATAATCCGGGCTTAATTCTTCGATGGTTTTTCCGTATTTGAGCCTGATGTAACCTTGTTCATCTGTGTAATGATACAATCCGTAATTGAACAAAGTCCTGCGCTGTGCTCTGTTAAAAAGGGGTTTGTGTGTTTTGATCTCGTAGGATTCGAGCAGCAGTGCGATGAGTTCGCTGCCGGTAAGTGTGTACGACACATCTGCTATGCTTGTGCGCAGTTCGGTGGCTTTGCGGCTGCTGTTGTTGCTCAGGTGTTGCAACACCCTCGCCCTGATATTATTTGATTTTCCAACGTAGATCAATTCTGACTTACTGTTGTAGAAATAGTAAACCCCATGTTGTTCGGGCAGATTGTCAATCAGCGACTTGCTTAAACCTGAATGAAGTCCGGTCATCGAAATATTTTCAGGGGCATGGTCGAACGAAAGAATCATTTCGAAGAGTTTCGCTGTGGCCAGAGCATCGCCCGAAGCCCTGTGCCTGCTGTTGTTGGCGATATTCAGCGAGGTGCAAAGCTTGCCCAGGCTGTATGAACCCTGGCCGGGCATAAATTTACGGGCCAGTTTTACGGTATCGAGCACCGGACGCTGAAAATCATAACCCAGACTTTTAAACTCGGCTTTCAGAAAACTCATGTCAAATTGAACATTGTGGCCCACAACGATGCAGTCAGTGGTCATCTCAACGATCTGCCGTGCAATTTCATAGAACTTTGGCGCACCCGCTACCATCTGGTCGTTGATGCCGGTGAGCTGTGTGATATAATAAGGTATCTTGATTTCGGGATTGACGAGCGTGCAGAATTCTTCGGTAATTTCTGTCCCGTTGTGCAGTATGATGGCAATTTCGGTGATTTTTTCCTTACCGGCTTTCAGACCGGTGGTCTCCACGTCGATAATGGCATAATGACTGTTGTGGTCGGTTGACATGCTTTTGAGAATGGCATGGCAAAGTTCAGTTTTTTTTTTCGGAAAAGTCTGGTCGCAGCCATACGGCAGCCGATTGCACATAAAGAAAATCACAGATTGTCAGCTACTGAAATTGTTATTTATTCATAAAAGATTGGTGATGAAAACACACGGAAAGAAAAACTAAAGGATCATGGATTAATTTTGCACAAAAAACAGTTGATGACGAAAGCCAAAAGTGAAGATAAAATATATCTTAAACTGATAACCAATTATAAAGTTCCTTCAATTCGTTTGAGTGTCTGGCAACTGATAAATACTTTTGTTCCTTTCGTTGCACTTTGGTTAATAATGATATACGTGTTGCAGTACTCGTGGTGGTTCGTGCTCCCCTTGTCTGTTATTGCAGCAGGCTTAACAGCAAGGCTGTTTATCATTTTTCATGATTGCGGCCATGGTGCTTTTTTTAAATCAAGATTTTGGAACGATACTATCGGAATCATCCTGGGAGTCATTACTTATACGCCTTATCACCGTTGGCATCATGCCCATCTGATTCACCACCGCACGGCAGGTAACCTGGATAAACGCGGTATTGGAGATGTGTGGACACTTACTGTTGATGAGTTTAACAACATAAGCGCAAACAAGCGATGGTTTTATAAGATTTACCGAAACCCGGTCATAATGTTTCTGGTTGGTGCACCTTTGTTGTTTCTGGTATCGAACAGGTTTACCCGAAAAGGGTTTACACGTCGCGAGCGCATCAGCGTGTATGTGACCAATCTGGGTATTGCGGTTCTGGTTGCAGGCATCAGTTACTTCATTGGTTTTGGCAACTATTTGCTGATACAACTACCGGTAATTTATTTTGCTTCAGCAACAGGGGTGTTTCTGTTTTATGTGCAGCACCAGTTTCCTGATGTGCATTGGTATCGCGATGACGAATGGAACTATAGTACCGTTGCCATTCATGGCGCTTCGTTTTTAAAATTGCCACGGGTGTTGCAGTGGTTCTCCGGCAACATTGGATTTCATCACATCCACCATCTGAGTTCCAAGATCCCAAACTACAAACTCGAAAAGTGCCATTATGAAAACGAAGCATTTGGTATTGTTAAACCTGTTACGTTAACGCAGGCTTTTCAAACGCTGAAGTTGCGGCTCTGGGACGAGCAGAATCAGCGGCTGATCTCGTTCAGGGAACTGGCAACAAGATAATTCGGGATTTTTCTTGCCGGCATCTTTTTGCCAGGTTTTTCACAGGTTCAGCCTCATCTGTATGGCATGAACCTCTTTCTGCAATTGTTTTACCGTCTCAGAAAGCACATCCTTTTCGCGGTTGGGCTCAGGCAGTTCAGCGCTGATGTAGTGCACGAATTTCCACACCTCTTGTATTTCGGTGGCGGGCAGTTCGAAGGGTTCATAGAGGGGGTTGAGTGAGTGCAATACCAATTTTCCTTCGTCACTGAGTTTGTTCTCCACGATCTTAAACACAACGCCTTCTTCACGGGTGAGGATGATATATGGCTGGTGGTTGCGGATGAATGCCCAGTCAACCACATATTCGCCTGTAACATATGATTTGTCGGGTATGGGCAGCATGGAGTCGCCGCTGATCTGAAAACTGCGGTATTTTTTGTTCCGCGAAAGGAAAGGGAGCTGAAAAGCCGGCAGCACCTTAATATATTCTGGGTCGGCAAAACCTGTGGCATAGCCCGCTTTTGCTTTTTCCTCCACCAGTTCTATGTTCTCGTTGTTGTGGCTGTCAACGGTGGTGGTAAGCACCCTCAGGCTGCTTCCCCTGATATACACATCATGGCCTCTTTCGAGCTGACTAAGCTGGCTCTCGCCCAGATTGGAAAGGTCCACCTTCAGCAGGGTGTCGATGGCAATATTGAAATACCTCGAAAAAGCGATCAGGGCTTCAATGTTTGGCTGGGCAATCTGGTTTTCGTAGCCGCTCAGCGTTGAGCGTTTCATGCCCAGGGCAAAAGCCACATCGTCCTGGGTGCGGCCCCTGCGTTTCCTGAGAAATCTGATGTTGGTGTTAAAGCTCATTGTATGTCAGGTTTATTTTTTTAAGCTGTTGAAGTATTGATGCATATGGTTTTTGAGAAATTCTGCAGAAAAAATTTGAACAAAAACTTGCATGATGTATGTATAATGATTAATTTAACGTCGGTAATTTTGATTAAAAACACGTCAAAGATATACAAAAATTAAGTTTTGTCAAGTGTTTGGATAAAAAATGTGTATAAAGCGTGCCCGGCTGGTGTTTGTGCGGGTTCGGTAAATGACAGGGTTATGGAAAGGACGGTGGTGCATATGGATCTTGACACGTTTTTTGTGTCGGTGGAGCGGCTGATCAACCCGGGGCTCGAGGGCAGGCCGGTGATCATCGGCGGCACTTCCGACAGGGGCGTGGTGGCCAGTTGCAGCTACGAGGCCAGACGTTTCGGGGTGCATTCGGCCATGCCCATGCGCATGGCCAGGCAGTTGTGCGGCCAGGCGGTGTATATCAGGGGCGATATGGAACTGTATTCGCGTTATTCGCGACTGGTAACGGACGTGATTGCCGAAAGTGCTCCGGTGTATGAGAAGGCTTCGGTGGACGAACATTATCTTGACCTTACGGGCATGGATCGTTTCTTTGGCTGCTACAAATGGACACACGAGCTGCGGCAACGCATCATCAGGCATACGGGGCTTCCTGTTTCGTTTGGTTTATCGGCCAACAAAACGGTGTCGAAGATTGCCACCGGACAGGCCAAACCAAATGGCGAACTGCAGGTTTTGCCTGCGCAGGTGAACAGTTTCCTTGATCCCCTTTCGATCCGTAAGATTCCTATGGTAGGGGAGGTGGGCTACAGATTGTTGCGCTCGATGGGAGTGGCCAACATTGGTACACTGCGGCAGATGCCCCCGGTGATGGTGGAACAGGTGCTCGGCAAAAACGGTCTGTCGGTGTGGCGCAAAGCCAACGGCATCGACCCCAGTCCGGTGCAGCCCTACACCGAGCAAAAATCAATCAGCAGCGAGCACACCTACGACCACGATACCACCGATATATGGCTGCTCAGGCAAACCCTGTCGGCTATGGTCGAAAAACTGGCCTTTGAGATGCGCGGCAAGCAAAAACTAACGGGTTGTGTGACGGTGAAAATACGCTATGCCAATTTCGACACGCACAGCATTCAGAAACAACTGCCCTACACGGCTTTTGATCATATCCTGCTTGATGCCGCACTGGCTCTGTTCGATAAACTATACAACCGCCGCATGCTGATCAGACTGGTGGGTGTGCGTTTCAGCCACCTTGTGGGTGGCTCGCAGCAACTCAATATGTTTGAAGATACACCCGAGATGGCAGGACTGTACCAGACCATGGACTACCTCAGAAGACGGTTTGGCACACATGCCGTGCGAAAAGCCGGAGGAATGGGCGAAGACGATAAAACCGGACGAAAAAGCCGGCAAGCTTCTCCGGGACTAACCGCATGACCACCACAGATATGTTAACGGTGCCACGAAACAACGCCAACGCCAGAAATGGGTTCTGCGGAACCACTCACTTTTTTGACTCAAGCACCTCTATCTCTTTAAGGAGGCTCTGTGCCTCTGAGAATTTGAGGTCACTGGCTGTGCGGTCGCTTTTCGAGAGGGAGTGGGATTCGGCCATCAGTTTTTTGTATCTGTCGTACAGCTTCTCAACGGCTGTTTTCTTTTTGAACAGTCCAAACATGAAACAGTTGATTTTTTGTTGTAAAGACATTAAAACAACCGGACGACAGTTCTTGTTCACCGGTGCCACCTCAGCGGAACATTTTCGTTTTGGAAGCCCTTTCGTCAGGCATTATCCGGTTTCCCGTAAGGAGGATTAGAGCATGTACCTTAATAACCACAGTTACTACAGCCTGCGGTATGGTACCCTGCCCGTTGAAACCCTTGTGGCACAGGCAAAGCAACTGGGTATCGGGATCCTTGCCCTCACCGACATCAACAATACGATGGGCATGGTTGATTTTGTGCGTGAGTGCCGCAGACAAGGCATTAAACCGGTTGCCGGTGTTGAGTTCCGCAACGGCGACTCACTTCTTTATGTAGGAATTGCACGCAACAATGCCGGTTTCCGCGAGCTCAACGAGATGCTCACCCGCCACAACCTCGATGGTACGCCTTATCCCGAAACAGCACCTGCATTCGGCCAGGTGTTTGTGGTGTATCCGCCCGGAGTCAAAAAACCTGCACAATTGCGCGATAACGAGTATATCGGCATCCGTCTGTCGCATGTGCCCCGCCTGCTGAATTCCGACCTCCGGCACAAACAGGAGAAGCTGCTGGCCATGCAGCCGGTGACCTTCAGCGACGACATAAGCTGGTACGTGCACAAGAACCTTAGGGCAGTGGATCACAATACCCTGCTGAGCAAACTTATTCCGGGTCAGTTTGCCCCCGCCGATGAAGTGATGATTGCCCCCGACAGGCTCAGGGCGGCTTATGTGCTCTATCCGGGCCTCCTGAAAACAACAGCCGGCTTGATGGATTCCTGCGATATTGACTTTGATTTTTCGACCATAAAAAACCGAAAAACCTTCACCGGAAGCATGGCCGACGACCGTCAGCTGCTTCATAAACTGGCTTTCGACGGGATGAAATGCCGCTATGGCGACAACAACAAGACGGCCCGCCGGCGGGTGGAAGATGAACTTGCCATCATTGACAAACTGGGTTTTTCAGCCTATTTCCTTATCACCTGGGATGTGATACGCTATTCCATGTCGCGCGGTTTTTACCATGTTGGGCGCGGAAGCGGAGCCAACAGCGTGGTAGCCTATTGCCTGCGCATCACCGATGTGGATCCCATCGAACTCGATCTCTACTTCGAACGATTCCTGAATCCCAAACGCAGCAGCCCACCCGATTTCGACATTGATTATTCGTGGAAAGAACGCGATGAAGTAATTGACTACATCTTCAAACGCTACGGAAACAAACACACGGCTTTGTTGGGAACCATATCCACCTTCAGGGGCAAATCAACCTACCGCGAATTAGGCAAAGTGCACGGTCTGCCCAAAGCTGAGATTGACGAATTGGTGAACAACCCGGAGCGCTGCAAAAACCTGAGCAAACTCACGGCACATATCCACGAGCTGGCCGGGCAAATCGTTGATTTTCCCAACCAGCGCAGCATCCATGCCGGAGGCATACTCATTTCCGAGGAGCCCATCACCTCCTATGTGGCACTCGACCTGCCACCGAAAGGCTTCCTGACAACCCAATGGGACATGTATGTGTCGGAAGAGCTGGGCTTCGAAAAACTCGACATCCTGAGCCAACGGGGCATCGGGCACATCCGCGAAGCTGCCGACATCGTCCGTGCCAACAGGGGAATTACCCTTGACGTGCATCAGGTGCAGCAATTTAAGGAGGATGCCAAAGTGAAAGACCAACTCAGGCGGGCCGAAACCAACGGCTGTTTTTATATCGAGAGCCCTGCCATGCGCGGATTGCTGCGCAAACTGCAATGCGACAACTACATAAGTTTGGTTGCGGCAAGCTCCATCATCAGACCGGGTGTGGCCAAATCGGGCATGATGCGCGAGTATATCCAACGTTTTCACAACCCTGAAGGATTCAGCTATATCCATCCGGTGATGGAACAGCAGTTGAAGGAAACCTATGGGGTGATGGTTTATCAGGAAGATGTGCTCAAGGTATGCCACCACTTTGCGGGTCTCGATCTGGCCGATGCCGATGTGTTGCGACGCATCATGAGTGGTAAGAAGCGTAAAAAGAATGAATTTGAGGAGATTGTTGACCGGTTTTTCACGAACTGCAAAGAGCGCGGCTATCCGGACGAGATCACCAAGGAAGTGTGGCGGCAGATAGAATCCTTTGCCGGTTACTCATTCTCAAAAGCACATTCTGCCTCTTATGCTGTGGAAAGCTTCCAGAGCCTCTACCTGAAAGCTCATTACCCACTAGAGTTTCAGGTGGCCGTGATCAACAATTTCGGCGGTTTTTACACAACATGGGTGTATTTCAATGAAGCCAGACGACAGGGGGCGACCATACACCTGCCCTGTGTCAACCACTCTCAATACCTGACCGCGATCAGGGGTACAACCATATATATCGGTTTTGTCCATCTTACCGGCCTCGAAGAAAAACTGGCTCAGACCATTGTTACTGAGCGCAGTCGTTCGGGTACATTCTCTGGTCTTCATGATTTTATCGACCGCGTAAAACCCGGTATTGAGCAACTTGTATTGCTGATCAGGGCGGGCGCACTGGCGTTTACCGGGCAGCCCAAACCGGGATTGCTCTGGGAAGCCCATCTCTATCGCAAGAAAAGTCATCAGACTGATGTGCCGGCCCTGCTGTTCAGGGAAGAGTCAAAACGCTATGCCCTGCCTGCACTCGAGAACCATAGCCTCGAAGATGCCTACGACGAAATCGAACTCATCGGCTTTCCGGTCAGCATGACGGATTTTGAAATACTCGTCACCGCTTTCCGGGGCGAGGTTTTTGCATCCAACATGCTGCAACACAACGGTAAACGCTGCCGTATGCTCGGTAAACTCGTTACGGTCAAATATGTGAAGACGGTTAAAGGCGAACTGATGCACTTCGGCACTTTTGTGGACCACACCGGTGAACTGTTCGATACGGTGCATTTTCCGCCCACGCTCAAAGCGTATCCCTTTCAGGGTGCAGGGATGTACCTGCTTTATGGAAAGATTGTTGAAGAGTTTGGTTATCCCATGATGGAAGTGGAAAAAATGGCCCGCATGCCTGTGAAACCCGACCCGCGTGAGACTTAATGAGATACGCGCCACCAATGGGTTCCACTGAATTAAAAAAATGTTAAATTACTTACGAGATGATGTAAGTAAAAACTATTAATTATATTTGTACATTAATTTAGACTAAATAAAAATAAGATGTCATTGAATAAGTTAAAAATCACTTAGTCAAACACATAATTGCTATGAATACAAGAATTGCTTTCTACCTTACAATCTTCACTTTAGCTGTTTTTACGGTTTCGTGCCGTAAGGAATGGAACAATAAAATTCAGGAAAATCAAGTAGGTACTAAAAGTCTGAATGTCCCTGCAGGTTTCGATTGGTCTGTTTCACGCGATGTTACTATTGATGGTTCTTATCTGACTTCCTCCACTGTAAGAATCACCTCGCCTGATGAAAGAACGATTTACTATACCGGCACAGGCGATGGTAAACCGGTTACAGTTAACGTGCCTATTATTTACAATCAGGTCAATGTGAACGGAATCCCGTTCAACATATCAAATGTGAAGTCTCAGTACGGATCGTTTGCCACAAGAACGAGTATCTCCGATAATTCCAAACGAACCAAAAATGCAACTGACCAACAGCCTCAGGCGTTTATGGGTAATGAGTCTGCTCAGACATTCGCTACCAGTTTTGTTGATGCCGATGGTGATGGCGTACTGGATGTTGACGATGCCTACCCGAACGACCCACTCAGAGCCTATAACAACTATTTCCCGGCAGCGGGTTTTGGCAGCCTTGCATTTGAAGATCTCTGGCCCGGAATCGGCGATTATGATTTTAATGATCTGGTTGTGGATTATCGCTTTCAGGTTGTTACCAATGCAGTAAACAATGTTGTTGAAGTCTATGGACACTTTGCATCAAAAGCTGCCGGCGCAACTCTGAATAACGGATTTGGTTTCAGCCTTCCCGACATCAGCCCCGACCTCACCTCGAATCCTGCCAATCTGCAGGTCAGCGGCATGGAAATCAACGAAAACTACATCAGTCTCAATGCACAGGGACTCGAAAACGGCCAAAGCAAACCAACCTTCATTGTGCATGATAA
The DNA here is from genome assembly GCA_024710405.1 of Bacteroidales bacterium. Taxonomy (GTDB): domain Bacteria; phylum Bacteroidota; class Bacteroidia; order Bacteroidales; family F082; genus UBA6192. Next base: position 2,504 of record JANJUV010000004.1, on the reverse strand, counting down.
TATCTTCAACTTACTGGCTCAGCCCGGTGGCGGAACAGGAGCAAACACAACAGACTGGACAGCTTCGGTGGCTTACGACACCACAGTGCTGATGATCGTTCCCTCAGGTGGTAATTATGTCATGGCAGATTTTGGTCTCACCACCTGGAACCCTTTCCTTATTGTTGACGGGCAAAGAGGTCATGAAGTGCACCTTCCGGGATTTGCTGCAACAGATCTTGCCGATCCGGCAAAGTTCGCCACCTTCGAGGACGACAGCGACCCGCTCAACGGAAGAACTTATCTATCGCACCGTAACCTTCCCTGGGCAATTAACCTGCCCGCCTCCTTTGCATGGCCTAAAGAAAAGGTGGACATCACCCGTGCTTACTTAAAATTTGCCGAATGGGCCGAAAGCGGTGGATCATTGTATCCTGACTGGTACCTGAATGAACCGGGTTATCGTGATGTAAATCTCATTTACAATCCATAAAGTTTTCAAGAACCTTCAAAATAAAACCGGCATTTTGTTGTCGGTTTTTTTTTTTTTGATTCACCGATGCAGCAGTATTCCGGCAAGCGGAATTTTTTTCCACAAACAGGAATATTAAGTACTCATTATGCTTCTTTATTTCCTGCGAATGCATTGACCGATAATCATTACAGAATTCAGGCTTGATTGTTGATGTAAACAATTGATAAACATTGGGCTAACGCTTGAAACCTTATGCTATGAAACATATCATTGTTCTCCTGCTGATCATGATTGCCATAACTTCATGCCGGCAAAAATGGGAAACCAAACCGGATCTAACTACTCCTGATTCAATGGAACAGATGAATGTCCCGTCATCTTTTAACTGGAGCATGACGAAGGAAATTGAGATTGCCCATAGTTATATGACGCCCGGAAAGGTGATAAACATCACATCTGTTGATGGTAAAGTGTCATACTACAAAGGGGTAGGTGAAGGTAAGCCTGTCAGCCTTCGTGTGCCTGCAATCGTTGAAGCATTGTCCGTAAAAGGCAACTTCTTGAGTCTGAACGGACAAAAGGGTATATCGGCATCTCGTGAGGTAAACCTGACCGATGTAGATTTCGGCAGTCCCATTGTTTTCAATAATGCTTTTTTGTACTCCGCTGCTGCTGTGGCACTTGATGACCATCGTTTTTTGCTGACATATGGCAAGAATTGGTTTGGACCACTGGTAGCCCGTGTTGGCACAGTTTCAGGGGATAATATCACTTACGGTCCGGAATATCAGGTTCCTGGCAACAACTGGGCATATTACAATACAGCATCAAACATGGCGCTAATCGACAACGAAAGAGTGCTGTACGGATACAAAGCCTACCCGAATGGAGGTGTCATGGTTTTAACAGTGCAAGGAAATACCGTTAGTTTTGGAATTCCGGCACTTAGTTATCACGTAATCAATTTCCCGACAGTAGCTTTGCTTGATAATGATAAATTCGTTTTTAGTGTAAATGGCGATGGAAATGGATATTTGTATGGCTTCATCGGCACTATAAACGGTACATCAGTCAGTCTCGGTACCGAACGAGGGATATTTTACCATAACAACTCCAGTGCCCACAGAATAGATGGGATGCGGGCCTTATACGCCCAGCAAACCCGAATTTCGAACAAATGGGTGCCTGAAGCAATGATGGTTTTTAATGATTGGGATGGCTTTTCGATCCCTGCACGCGTAACGATCAGTCAGGCATCTGCTCATTTTCCCATGCTTGATATTATGGACGGCAATCATTTTGTCTTTGCTTATGCTGATGCAGAAGATGGTACAAAAGGCAAAGTTGTGCTCGGAACCTACACATCGAATTCCCTTGCAGCAGGAAGCCCTGTAGTGTTCAGCAACGATCCTGTGGACAATGGACTTTATCTGGGAAAAATTGATGCGACAACTTTTCTGTTGATCTACGGAACCTATACAGGTGGGGTGTACAAAACTAATTATAAGCTTGGTTATATTAGCGGAGGCAATATTACACTTGGACCGGAGAAGATACTGATGAACAACAGAAAAGCACATGGTTCATTTGTTTTATTGGGAGGCAACAGGATTCTTGCTACCATTGAAGACATGACCTATAACAGTTCCATTACAAGAGGGCTGAATTTTCTGAGCAATGTGTTGATCAGCGATGCCGACGGCGATGGCATTGCGGACGATGAGGATAACTATCCCAACGATCCGCTCAGGGCTTTTGATAACTATTATCCGGCAGCCGGCTTTGGCAGTCTGGCCTATGAGGATCTCTGGCCGGGCAAAGGCGACTATGACTTCAACGATCTGGTGGTGGATTACCGTTTCCACACTGTCACCAATGCACAGAACAAAGTGGTGGATATCAAGGCAATCTTTGCTTCCAAAGCTTCGGGTGCTGCACTGGAAAATGGCTTCGGATTTGGCCTTCCCAACGCAAGTGCCAACCTGTCATCCAATCCTGCCAACATCACCGTAACCGGAAGCAAGATCAACCATAACTATATTGTGCTCAA
>JANJUV010000017.1 GCA_024710405.1 Bacteroidales bacterium | reverse complement strand
CACGGAGGCCGGCCTTTCGATTTGCCGAGGCAAATCTGCCTTCGGCGACCTTTGCTGTGTTTTCTATGGTTTTTTTCGCCCAGGCCTGCCCACGCCCGCTGTTTGGGCTTGCCACCGCACAATGGTGGTTTTCGGTTGGTTACTTCTTTCAGGCCGAGGTCGTTGGTGGGAAGCGTTCACGAAGGGATTCTGTCACTTCCCTATCAAAATCTGTATTTCACAGCGGTCGTGGTGTGAAACTATTTCTCGCAGCAAGGCTAATTGAGCGACTTGAGGGACGGAGGCGAAGGGCGGAGGGCGGAGAGCGGAGAGCGGAGAGCGAAGGGCAGAGGGCAACCACAACCCGGAACCCGCAACTGACTTAAGAGACGACTAAGAGACTCAGAGACACAGAGACGCAGAGACATTCATCTAACCAGAAACAAGAAACAGGGAACAAGAAACCAGAACCCGCAACCGACTTTAGCGACTTAAGAGACGGAGGTCGGAGGGCTTAAAGGCATAAGGCTTAAGGCGTAAGGGAAATAGTGACTGAGAGATTTAGTGACAATCACCTAACCAGAAACCGACTTTAGCTACTTGAGCAACTTGAGCGACTTTAGCGACTTATAGAGATGGAGGGCGTAAAGGCATAAGGCATAAGGCGTAAGGGACATAGTGACTGAGAGACTTAGTGACATTCACCTAACCAGAAACAAGAAACAGGGAACAAGAAACCAGAACCCGCAACCCGCAACGCGCAACGCGCAACAATCATTTCCAGCGCACTGGCCTGACAAATCCCAGAACAACCGAGATAAGCACGTAGAAGGGATAGAGCAGTTGAACCGGCAACACATACATAAGCCAGTTTGTTCTTTGGGTAAAACGTGCTCCTGCCAGCAGGAGCGGATAGTCGGCCATGGTTTTCATGACCATCATCAACAGAAATACACCTATCAGAGCAGGATAGAAAAGGGCCAGTAACAGCATGAAGGCCAGAATAATATTAAAAAGGGCCACCACCAGGGCCGGCACGATGATCAGCGGATCGGAATAAATCCTGCTTTTGGATACCCAGCGGCTGCGCTGACGGAAAAACTCTTTCAGGGTATCGGCAGCTCTGGTAGGCACGATGGCTTTGGTGTGGCGTACAAACCCAATGGATCGTCGCCCAAACCTACCGGCGAGGTGCAACATCATAAAAACATCGTCGCCCGAAGCAACATCATCCCGCAACACATCAGGATGGAATGAGTCGATGGCTTCGCGCCTCACGATGACATTGGCTCCATTCGACATAACGGCCATTCCGAGTCCTGCTGCGCCTGCCGTGCTTGCCATCAGGCTGAGGTGCTCCAGTCCCTGCATGCGGCCCAGAATGCCCTTTACCGGATGAAGCATCACGGGGCCAATGGCCATCATATGCGGAACACGTTCCATATGTCTGACCATCACCGAAATCCACGAAGGTCCCGGCCTGCAGTCCGCATCGGTAAACAGCAACAAGCTGTTTGAAGCATTTGAAATTCCTTTTTTGATGGCGCCTTTTTTACCCTGTGTTTCGGCATGCAACAGCTTGATATTCATGTCGGGGAAGCGTGCGATAAAATCTTCAGCGATCGCTGCTGAAGCATCTTTTGAGTGGTCGTTGATGAGCAGAATTTCTGTTTTATTGCTGTCGAAATCCTGCCGATGCAGATGCTGAAGCAAGGTTTCGAGCTGATGTTCTTCGTCGCGAAAAGCTACTATCACGCTTACGCTTAGACTGTGCAACACCTTGTTATCGTGAGGCATTGAGCGGCTGAGCATATGCCAGCCGACTGTGTAGCTCCATATGAGCAACAGGTAGAGCAAGCTCAGTGTGAGGGCTATCCTGATGAGCCAGACGATCAGTTCAATTTCCATTGCTTCGGCGGATAAATTTAAGTCTGAACACAAAGAATGCTCCCAGCAGAGCGGGCAGCGCGAGGTTGATTACCCACAAGAGGGTTGATGACATGAGCACCGACAGATTTTCTTCAGGGCCCCAGTTTCCGGCGCCTGTATAATACAACCCAAAGAGCCAGACACTTACCGATCCCCTTGTCCCCAGCTCGGTGATGGCGAGTGAAGGGATGAACGCCAGCAGCAGATAGGTTATTGCAATCAGCATCAAGGCCGAAAAATAGTCGGGCTGAAGACCTGCAAAAAGCAACAAAAGATAAAACTGAAGCGAAAACACCAGATATCGGCCACTACTTATCAACAGAACCTTTATCAGTTCGTTTCGCGAATAATCCGAAAAGACCGAGGTGAAGTGCGAAATCCGGCTGAAACGTTTGCCGAACCAGAAAGCCGGAAGGTTTCCAAAAAAAGAAATATTCAGGTAGATAACGACCGACAGCACGATGGCCGAACCTGCAGCAAAAACCATCAGGCCAAACATCCATCTGTTTTCGCCGAAGACCTCCGGAAAGGCAGCAGGCAGAAAAAACAACAAGGCGGACACACCGGCCAGAAAGGTGGTGAGCAGCTGAGCAAAACTGCCAATGATGGTGACAAGAATGGCTCTGACCGGATTGGTATGGTCAAGAATAAACACCCTGCCCAGATAGTCGCCGCTTCGGTTGGGCATAAACATACTTACCGACACCCCGCTGAGCACAGCCGAGAATGCTTTCCACAGGCTTATTTTCTCGAGCTTGTCGATGAGCAACTTCCATTTTATGGCTTCCAGAAAATGGTTGAGCACCATCAGAAGTAGCAATATTGTAAGTGTGGTTATTTTTTGTGTGTTGTTATGCCAGTCGGACAAAATTTCTTCTAATCCGCGGAGGCCGTCTTCCTGAAATACCCTGTCGTACACAAACCATACGGTAAATACCATGATGAGCAACCGTAGTGCGATGTTTGCCGATTTGATTACTTTTGCGTTCATCCCTGCTAAAATAAACATATGTTATGACCGCTGACCGAATCATTCTGGGCATTGATCCCGGCACCACCATCATGGGATATGGAATTATCCATCAGCGGGGACAGCAGATGGAACTGGTAGTGATGGGTGTACTTAAGCTTGGCAAATATCCGAATCATGCCATAAAATTAAAAAAGATATTCGACCGCACACTGGAATTGATCAGGGAACATAAGCCCGATGAACTTACGGTGGAAGCTCCTTTCTTCGGTAAAAACGTTCAGTCGATGCTCAAACTGGGCAGGGCACAGGGTGTTGCCATGGCAGCGGCCCTGTATGCCGACATACCGATTTTTGAATACAGTCCCCGCAAAATCAAACAATCCATTACCGGAAACGGAAATGCCAGCAAGGAGCAGGTGAGTGCCATGCTGCAAACTTTACTCCACATACGCGAACAGCCCGAGTTTCTGGATGCCACTGACGGACTGGCGGCTGCCGTTTGCCACTATTTTCAGTCAAAAAAACCTGCCTCATCTTCATCTTTCACCGGATGGAAAGCCTTTTTGTCGCAAAATCCCGACAGGATCAGCTGAAACATCTGAATCTTCCTGTTCATTGTCAGCCATAGCCTGGTTTTCGTATCGCTCAGGTGGTTTTCAGACCCTTGTTTTGATTATTGCCGCCAGCTTTCTGATCCTCCTTCGACTGAGTGCAGTATGAAGAGGCAGTGTGTAGGCCTGCCCGTAGAACAACTGATCGTGAGCAGCCCTGATGCCGGCCATGGGCCATGAAGGCGGGTATTGTTTTTTAATTCCCTGCCACGCCAGTTTTCCAATCTCAGTCTTTGAAAACAAACCCTGTGGCAGCAAAAAGGGTTGTTTCACGGGCATTGCATTGTCGGGCAGTTCCAAAAGACGTACACTCCCTTCGAGTGCAGCTTTCCACAACTGCAAATTTCTGTTGCGCCGGTTTCGGATGCTTTCGGCCTGCAGCATGATCAGCCGCGCAGCTGATTTGCGAGCATTATTCCATGGCCTGATGGTGATGGCTTTCAGCTGTGCTTCATGCCCGGCATCCATTTTTATGATGCCGTCTTCCAGTTGGAGATTGCCGCTTTCATAATGCTCGGCCTGCCGCGAGGGCTCGGAGCTGAACAAGTTTTTCAGGTCGGTGCTGGTCATTGACCTGAGTAGTCTGTAGAGTGTGAAACCAGGCGTTGATGCCCCTGTTTTATATATCAGCAGCGAAAGTAGTTCCGCGGCATCAGACCTTGGTGCTGCAGTCGAAATCTTATGTGCCAGTGTTTCAAAAGCTGTGGTCAAGCGCTTGTCGTTCACTGCCCAGGCTGCACCTCCGCAGGGAATCGTCTTGCCTTCCGACATATTGATGACGGCGGCATGGCCAAAGCTGCCATAAGGTCTTCCGTCCCTGTCCGAGCCCAGAAAAGTGTAGCCGGCATCTTCCAGCATCCACACCGAATGTTTCTCACAGAACTCCCGCAAGGCAGACAGATCCGACGCTACACCTGTGTTGTTTACCGAAAGCACTGCCAACGTATTTTCCGTTATATATTTTTCGACCGAGCCAACCGCCAGCCTGCACGAATCATCCAAAGGGGCATAAACCGGTTTCAGTCCGGCTAGCAGAATGGCTTTTGTGAATTCATTGCAGCTGTACACCGGCAGTATGACTTCTTTTTTTGTTTCCATGCCCGGCAGACACCTGAGCCCTTCGGCCAGCACATTGACCCATGCATCGCCTATAAACACCAGATCAGCACCCAGATACGAAGCCATCTCCTGTTCGAGTATGTTTGCTTTGCTTATTCCTGTGATGACCTTCAGGATGCTGAATGATGTTTGGGCCGGTGGACATGCGGTGATACTGAACGATGGTGGCGGTCCGCCGGCACGGTGATAAAAACCGGCAACATCATCACACCTGACCTGCATGTCGCCGTCGGCATGAAACACTTGTGCCGCCAAGGAGGCAACAGAAGTATCATAATAATGATCAGAGTAAAACCTGTCTGCCTGTGCGAATCCGTTTGCGGTAAGCGCTTGTTTCTTAGTCCTTCCGTGCATGTGCTGTGCTATGCCGGCAAGCTTATTATTGTTGAATCTGATGGTGGTGGCCAGAATTTTTACTTCTGAAGGAAAACACGATGCTACCAGTGCTTCGGGAGAGGCCGACACGATGCAATACCGTTTTCCGGCATCCTTCCAGTCAATGCTGTGATACAGTCCGCTGAATCCGATACTCTGTGCACACTGAAGGCAGTGGTTCGTCCAGCGCTCTGGCGTCCAGCCACCGAAATACACCGACAACAAGACGTTTTTAAGCTGTAGATGGCTGATAATATGCAGCTTAACAGCAACAGCCAGCAGGTAATAGTGAAATCGCCTGATGATTCCTGAAAGGGTTGAAGACCCAAACAAGAGCAAAGGAAGTGTTGTGTCGGTGCGTGTTAAGGTTTTATCGAAGTCGAAAACCCAGGTTTCCTGTTTCATAAGGCAAATTTAAGTGATTAAGGCACAGTTCAGACATCTAAACATTTTGATACCTTCAATGCACAGGAAGACAAGGAATTTCAGCCCACTGGCAGACCGGTGCTTTATTTGAACAGCTGCCGCAGCCACGAACGTATGCCTCGTTTGTGCAATGCCAGCAAAACATAACTAAGGATGTAGAAGGAGGCCTTGAGGCTGCCGGCTCCTGCGATGGTGCGCAGGATGAAGTACTGTGATTTCAGGGCCAAAAGCTTGTTTCCCGATCGTGTTTGATGATGGATAGTCACCTCTGTTGCCGGCTCATTCAGAAAAACAGTCTTTATCTTTCTTGCGGCGAACAGCCTTACCCAGTAGGCATAGTCTTCGTGGACATAGGGAGCCGGCAAGGTCTCGAAGTAAAACTTTCCGATGGATTCCACATCCATAAGCACAGTGCTCATCCCGATAGGATTACCCATGAGCAGTCTCCTGAGGTTGAGCTGTGCAGGCATACGCGCCGGTGCCGATTTCCAGTTGAGATCGTGTCGCACATATCGTGCTGAGGTGTAGCAAAAGTTGGCATTGTGTTTCTGAAGCAGGCTGAGCTGACGGGAAAGTTTTTCTGGAACCCAGTAATCATCTGCATCCAGGAAAGCAACATATTTTCCACGTGCAAGTCTAAGGGCAATGTTGCGTGTGCGCACCACTCCGCGGTTTCGCTTCGAAACAAACAGCCTGATGCGTTTGTCACGTGAAGCTAGGCTCAAGGCTATTTCTTCGGTGCTGTCAGAGGCAGCATCAACCAGCAGAAGCAGTTCCCAGTCAGTATAGCTCTGCTGCATCACCGATTGCACGCTCCACTCGAGTGTTTGTGCTGCCTGATAGGCCGGCATGATGATACTCAAAACAGGTTTGCTATCCTTTTCCATATGTGTCCGAATCACTGATCAGTTCCCCGGAAGGAGCAGTATCTGCCTGCACCGGCACCATAGTATCGGCTGGTTCGATTTCTGGCTCCGTACCGTCGGGTTTAAATATGGACCGGTAGGCAAGGGCGAAAAAAATGAACGGTAAAGGATCGCCAATGCTGCCAAGGGCAAAAATATTGAACAGAAAAAGTATAACTACCGGACGGGTTAGCGGATCTTTGAACAGTGCTTTGCGTCGCACAAACGGCCAGAATGCGATCATAAAAAGCACCAGTCCCACAATTCCTGTTTCGAGCATCAGGCCTGCCGCAAAGGATGTTGGTCTTACACCATCATATTCAGCATTGGCGGCCGTAGCAAAAAATCCAATCATCGAAGCCGGAATACCGATGTCGTCCATGGCTTCGATGCTGGCGTTTCCCCAACCTCCTATTCCCGAACCAAATGGATGCGTAAAACCATAGCGATATGCTGCCCAAACACTTACAAACCTGAATCCGGACTGGTCGAGCAGGATGGGAATAGGGTCTTTATAGTGCTGATCCTGAACAAAATCGATCGTAAACTCAATGGATCGCGGTAACTCGGTCACCTGTCGGGCGATGAACAGTATGGCAATTGAAACAATGACCAGAATACCGGAGGCGCGCAGCAGGTTTCTGAGTTTCTGCAATGAAGCCAGGTACACCAGAATCATCACAATTCCGGTGATGGACCGGATGATAAATATGTCGAACAATATAATTGCCGAAATGGCCACATATCCTGCCATGCTGGTATGTATGATCCTGCGCTTCAGCATGAAGTATGCAAAATAGTAGTGGATGGACATACTCATATAGGAAGGTTCGGCAAACAAGCCGGCCACACCCCGGCCGAAACCATGTGGCTCAACCGTAAAACGATCGATAAATATACGCATTACCGGCCCGAGAAATTCAGGAAACATGCCAAAAAACTGGATTACCCCAAGTATGATGTTGGTGAAGAAAACCCATTCAAAAGCTTTGTTGAGAAATTTAAACTCCTCATCGCCAATTTTGATGAGGATGAAGAAGATCATGCTCGCATTGAGCAAGGCAAACAACGCCCTTGCCGGAACCAGAATGCTCGTAAAATTGCCCAGCATCAGTGCCGCAGAAGTGATCAGATACACAACAAAGATGGCATAAGCCAGTGTGATGGACAGGTTGCGCCTCAGGCTGTAAATAAATGCCCAAGGAAAGATCTCGGAGCTGAACAACATCTTAAGTGGCATGATGTTGGGCAGGTAGATCAGGTAGGCAAGTATTCTATAAAACCCGTTCATGGTTGCCGGTCAGTTTCTTGATTATGGGTAAAACGAGCAGATTTGCTGCCTCAGCTGCAAGCAGCAAAGATAGGGCAGTTTGGGGATTAACTTCGCTTCCCGAAACAACCATCAGCATCCATGCTGCTATATGCAACAGCAGGCCGCTTATGCCGGCCATACCAAAGGTTTTCAGCCGATGCGCAAACAGCAGGCTGTTGAGCCAGAACAAACGCCCGGCATGCACCCACAGCAGGGCTGCATTGAGCCAAAGCAGCGAGTTTTCCAGCTGAAAGCCCTTTGTGCCAAACAGCAGGGGAAAATACCAGTGTGCGGCAAGCATGAGCACAGTAGCAGCCAGCGTAAACAGTGTCATCCACAGCGCATATTGCATTCTGGTGGATGCCGGCCTGGCCATAAACACTTCCATTGTGATCACTGAAAGCGTTCCCAGGCTGGTAAACAAAAAGAAATGACTCGCATATATCCCTGAAACGGCACTGCCTGCCAGAAAAGTCAGTATGGGAATGGTCATCATGTAACTGGTGTGCTGGGCCATAAACCCTGCAAAAACAGGCCACTGAATGGCTGAGAATGATGCAAAGGTGAGCATTTCATCTGCTGTTGACCTTTTTGGGATCAGTTGCCAGCGGTAGTTAGCAACCAGATAGGTCAGCAATGCTGAAAGTGTATACACGAGTAAAGCTGAAAATATACCACCGTTGAACCACCACACCAAAGCCACTCCACCCAGTTGTCCGCTGCTTTGAATTATCTGTCGCAGTGCAGCCCTGTCGGGTCTTCCCAAACCCCGGCTGATCCAGTCGTGCTGACGGCTGAAACCGGCAATCATGGGCAAGCCTGCCAGCAGCACAACAAACTGTCCCGGGTAGACAATCCACGCTATCAGAAGATACATCAGTCCTGAAGCCCAGGCGAGCCTGTTACGCCAGCGCACAGCGGCCGTTAGCCAGCTGTGGCGCGACCCCTGCGCAACCAGCCTTGGACCGTTGAGGCTGACACCAAAATCACTCAGGTTGTTAAAAATCAGCGAAAGACTGAAAAAAAGACTCAAAGTGCCATAGCCACTTACTCCGCCGATGCGTGCAAAAAAGAAATGTACGGCCACCCCCGCTGCAGCCTGAAAGAAACGGGCAGCATACAGCCAGAGGGATCGCCTATCCATTCCTGACCCTGAGGTAGGTGAAATAGAGCGAAATGACGAATCCCATAAATGAGCCGATCACGGCCCATTGCCACCAGGGAAGACCTGTGTGTTCGAGGGGGAACTGAGGCGGATCAATCACCTGAATAAGCGGTGTTTCCTTGCGGAGGCTGATCTCGGCTAGCTTGAGGTTTTTCTGCAGCTCACCAAACAAAGCCACACTCACCTGCAGATCGATCATGGCTCGGTTTTGCGCCACCCGAACCGTTTGCCTGAGCGGTACCACGTTGAGGTCCGACTCATACGCATTGCGGATTAAATTATCATTCAGTACACGGTGCACCGAGTCGGTCTCGGCCTTCAGCACAGCAAGATTTTCGCGTGCTTTCTCTGTGAGCGTCTGCGAATAAAACTCCGAAACGGTGTGTACCAGAGTTTCGGTAAACAAACGGGCAAGCAACGGATTGCTGTTCACCACAGTCACATGGATCATGCTTTGTTTCTTGTCGGGTTTGTTTACTCCCAGCATTTTTTTACGGACAAACTCATAGGTGAGAAACAAAGCGCTGTCGGCAAGGGCATCCTGCTTTGTCCTGTCGGAATGAAAGCTAAGATTGCTGAAAGCCCTCTTGCGGGCATGCTTGGTTTGCGGCCAGATGAGTTGTGCCAGCAGCACAGAATCGTTCCTGTATTTTACTTTGGTCAGCAGGGTGCTTTCAACCATATTGCGGGTCTGAAAGAACTTCACCAGACTCTCGCCCTGAAAAACGCCTGCAGTGCTGCTTGATCCCACATCGAGGCCGAATTGTGCCAGCAGACTCTCCCAACCCGAAGGTCCTTGTTCTTCGGTAACGATAATCGCCTCAGCCTTGTGTTTGCGTGGCGACAGCACCGTGCCATAAACAACCGCCAGCAGCGAGAATACTACTGTGAATAAAAGAATAAGTTTAATGTTGGCCAGAAACGTTCTGGTCACCAATATTATGAAATTGCTCACCGAGGCCAGCGAAATCTCGCTGTGGAGCACATCTGACCATTTCTCTTTTGTCATAGGCTGTTGTTTGGTTGGCTGCATGCAAATCTCATGCTACGGAAAATTGCCCGACGGGATAGGTGACTGTTTCAAGGTGTTGCGCTATGCTGCCGAAAGGGTGATTTGTCAGCATAGTGCCAATCATACTGCTGCTGCGCGATATGTTGCGGAAATGACGCAGCCTGTCAATCCACCGCATGCCGTTGGGATGGGGTTGGGTAGTATCAAGTTCCCAGGGATGAATATAAAAATGATAATACCCGCTTCGAACCAGCTCTTTTACTCCGGCGAGGAACAGCGAACGCGGAAAATGACGGAAATAGGCACCGCCGGCCCATGGTATTTGCCACGGTCCCCAGGGAAGCACCGAAAGAGGAAACTCCATCAGCTCGGGATGAATCATGTAGGGGGTGGACTGAACCGGATAGCGCTCGAGGCGGCCATAACCGCGGTGCAACCTCACCTTGAACAAACTGCTGTCGTAACGATAGCCTGTTTCAACCAGCAGATCAACAGTTTCATCCGTGATGGAAAAGTTGGGCGCACGAAATCCCTGAACCTGCTTTCCGGTGATCTCCTGAAGAATGTTGCGCGAAAGCATAAGCTCTTCCCTGATCTCATTGGTTGTTAGTCCGGTGAAGGAACGGTGCGAGTGCCCGTGCGAAGCGATCTCATGCCCCATGTCGGACAGGCTCCGCAACAGGCTATGGTGTGACTTGGGAAGGTTGCTCAAACAAAAGAAAGTGGCTTTCACGCCATGTTCGTCCAACAGGTCGCTCAGAATAAGGAGGCCCTCCTGCAGGCGCAGCGGTTGCTCACTCCAGCGGTCACGGGGATAATAACGCTCCATAACTGCCGGTTGATACCATTCCTCTACATCAATGGTGAAAAAAGCAGGAAAGCCCTGATTTACATTCATGTTGTGCTGGGTTAAGCGCGCGTATTGTTCAGATTCAGGTGTCAAATCGTACAGCAAAAGTATAAAAAGATTGTTCACTCAGAATGTGTATGCTGATCATTCCTGTATTTATGTCACCAACTCTTCCTGTTTTGTCGGTTATGTATTCCGTGTAAACAGATTGATACCTTAAAAATAATGTAATATGATGTTTAAATATGCTTTAAAGCCACTTTTCGTTTCAGAGCACAAGCTTATATGAAATATCTTGCTGCCTGTTCAACTATCTGAAGGAGTTCACCACAGCCAGAATACGGGTGTAGATCCGCTCAGCTGCATGAATAAATGTGTAGGCGGGAGCAAAAAGGGCTATGCTTCTAATCAGTTGATGCTTGTCGAGTTCGAGGCTGAGGGCGTGTTCGAGGCGGATTACACGTTTTTTTCGTGCATATGCCTCAGCATCTGTTTTGCCGTGCCAGCCGCCCGTAAATCTGCTGCCTTTCAGCCATTGGTCAACATAAAGGGCATAGGCCGATCCTTCAGGTGAAGCTGCCCGTTCAAATGCTGCATCCAGTGCCGTGCTGAACATTTGCAAACTTTGTCTGTCGGGCAGATAAAAAATCCATGATGCCAGAAAATCAGATCCTTTCTCGGGGAAAGAAGTTTTTTCTGACCTGAGGTCACCAACAACAGCCGGCCCGCTTACTTTAATTTTTCTGAGCATCCACAGCCAGCCTGATGCAATGTGGTTGTGAAACAAAGTGTCATTAACGATCAAAAATGGTCCGTCTCCTTCAAGAAGACCACATGCCATCCGATAGGCACTGAACTCATAGCTGCTGTTATCCCCCTTGATCTCACCGGGCATGATGCTGCTGAGATCATTATTGATAATAAGCGGGTTGGAATCACCTGCCCTGCCTGCCCATGCCAGTGCCTTTGGGGTTGTTACCTTTTGGTGCCCGTATTTGATGATTGCAATACGCATATTACTTTTTTCTGAATACTTTCTGAAACAAGATGCGCCACTTACGGGCATTGAACACGTTGTTCAGGATAAACAGCGATGCCCTGAAAACACCGGCTCCTGTGGCACTGATGTAGGCAGTGTTTTTCTCAGGAAACAACGACCCGAACCTCTTGAACGGATGTTGAAGCACATAAAGCAGCTGATACGGAACATACCAGACCAGCCGTGCATTTTCTTTTATTTTGTTTTCGGGAACCGGAATGCCGAGGCAAAGGCAAACATAGGTTTCCACAATTCCGTATCCGGCAAATTCGCCGAGCAGGCACGATCCCCATAGCCTTGTGTTGCATTCAATAGCCAGTTGTTCGCCTGTGACCGGATGGGGCAGAAACTCGAGCATGGCCAGTCCCTCCCAGTGCAATGCCTTCATAATGGCCTCGCCACGCGCAGCGATACCGGGCAGATGCACAATGCCTGCACTCACCGAAACCCCTCCCGTTGAAGGATAAGTGCGCAACCTGCGGTGCTGGTGATGTGCTACAACCCTGCCGCCCGTGCAACAGAAAAACGCGCCTGTTACCGATCTGCCATCACCCAGTTTCTCTTGTATCACGTCTTCATCAGGAACTTTTGCAAGCGTAGCGACATCATCATGAAAACGCATCCCGATGGCACCTCTGCCTCTTCGAGGCTTACTCACCACTCCGCCGGCCGGGAAATCGCTTGCTGAAACCGATTTGTCGAACATGGCCGGAACATGACCCGTTGCCTGAAAGCGGGTCGTGAAGGAATACTTGTCGCGGGCGGTTTCAAAATCTTCGAAGGCAGGCAAAAGTGCCTTGAAATTCTGAGGCCAATGTGGTTTAATGGATAGCAAAGCAGCTATGTCGTCCTCAAAAAAGGGGAGATATACAAAAGTGAACTGCGGTCTTGAAGCCACTGACTGGAGCAACTGCTGTGCTGAAGCTGCGGGCAGGGCAAAAGCACCCGGATAGAGCAAACGTTCCGGAATGCTAAGTCTGCTTTTGGTCAGAGCAAAGCCCCATTGCGGCTGCTTTTTCCTGAACCAGTTAAACAGGTCGAAACATCGCCTGTCATCGGAAGGCCCAAGAATCAGCACTACATTCTGACTGTCGTTTTCTTTGGTTTTATCCATAATATTACTGCATTACAGGGCAGCATTTAACTGTCAGTTCATTTTTCAGGCTAACCATTTTCTTTGTCGCGCAGCTCAAACAACACAGCTCCGCTTGAAGTATATGCCAGACAAACGGCTTCGAAGACGGGATTCTCCTCCAACCACTCCGACAATGCCATGTGCTCGTTGTGGCGCCAGCCGGGCTGACCGAAATACTCGTCGAACAGTAGCAGGCTTCCGTCCGCCAAGGCCGGTTTCAGGGCGCGAAGCACGGTGATCGTTGATTCGTAGAGGTCGGCGTCAAGGTGCACAAAAGCAGCCTTCTCATCATGTGTCTTCACAAAAGCCGGCAAGGTGTCATGAAACCAGCCGGGATGCAGCCTAACGTTGCTGCGCACCGAAGGCAGCCTGCCTCCAAGCGAAAAAGCGCCTCTGCCCTTGGCACCGCCACTCCAGTCGGAAGGCAGCCCCTCGAATGAATCAAACCCATGCCATATGTGTTCAGGAAGTTTAGCTGCAAAATAATTCAGGCTCGAAGCCCTGTACACACCAAACTCCATCTTCAGCCCGCTTTTTTGTTTCAACCGCGCAGTCAACCAGTCATATAAATTTCGTTTAGAGCTGAAATACAACGCGCTCCGGAAATTATTGTATGCATAGGAAGCAGCATCACGATGAGCCTCACGATGCAGTTCCTTGTCGAAACTCGTGGCAGCAGTGAGCTTGTTCCAGTTACGTACCGGCGACAGAAGCCATTTTTCGATCCGGTGTCTCAGCCGGACCGAGTGGGCAATTCGGTGGAGGATTCCCATGTTGTTTTTTCGCAAATATAAGAAGGTTTCGGGTTTCGGGTTCGGTGTTCCGTGTTCCGTGTTCCGTGTTTCGGGTTCGGTGTTCCGGGTTTTGGGTTCAGTGTTCGGTTTGATGGTGATGGTGAAAAAAAATCTCCGAAATTGCAACCCTGTTACAAAAGCGCTGTCATTGATCATCGAAAGCCCTTTGAAGCATTGGAGACTGTAGATCTCGACATACATGAAGACATCATCCGCCGGAGCATTGCTGGCGACCGTAAGGCACAATACAGGCTGTATCAGCTTTATGCCAAAGCCATGCTCAACATTTGCATGCGTATGATGTCAGGCCGTGAAGATGCTGAGGACATGCTGCAAGAGTCGTTTGCAGAGGCCTTCCGCAGATTGCACACCTTCAGGTTCGAGTCAACTTTCGGGGCCTGGCTCAAACGCATCGTTGTGAACCGATGTATCAACGAGTTGAGGCGAAGGAAGGCAGACCTGAGGTACTTCGAAGACATGCACCTGTTTGAAGGCAGGAAAGAGGAAGAGGATACAGAAACCGGCCTGAGTGTAGAAAAAGTCAAATCAGCCATGAAGGAGTTGCCCAACGGTAGCCGGATGATTTTTTCTCTGTATCTGCTCGAAGGATACGACCACATCGAGATTGCTGAAATACTCAATATTTCGGTGTCCAATTCCAAATCGCAATACATGCGTGCACGACAAAGGGTAAAAGAACTGCTAACACAAATGAACTATGAAAACTGATCAATTAGAAGAATTCGTCCGTAACCACCGCAGGGAGTTCGATGAGTTTGACCCCACGCCCGAACTTTGGGACAACATCGAACAGCAATTACCTGTAAGAAAAATTATACCCTGGAAAACCTATCTCGGCAGAGCTGCCGCCATACTGATCATTTTTGCTTCCGGATATGTTTTCAGTCTGTATGTCACCGGACGTCAGCACGAGAAAAGCACGGCAGAAGTGGCAAATACCACGATGTCGCCAGAAATGAGCACCTTTTTTGAAGCCAGAGCCTATTATTCGGGGATGATCAGCAACCGAAAGGATGAGGTTTTGCGCCTTGCCGGAAACAACAACGACATCAAAAAGATCATCGAAGAAGAATTTGCCCTGATGGACGAGGATTACAAACAACTCGAAAAGGATCTTGCCGATCAGGTTGCCGCTGACGAAGTCATTGAAGCCATGATACAACACCACAGGATAAAACTCGAATTGCTCGAAGATATACTGCATCAGTTACAAACATCTGCCTCAGCAGAAGAAAAGGAGGTACATTATGTTTTATAAGAAAATTACAGCCCTGATAATGGCAATTGCTGCCACAGGAGCCGCATTGCATGCCCAGGTGTACGAAAAATCAAAGCGCTTTTCCGAAACCTTTCCGGTAAACCGCAATACCGAAGTCACGGTAACCAATAAATACGGGAACATACATCTGGTGCAATGGGAGAAAGACTCCGTGCGTTTTGATGTGGACATCCGCGTAAGCTCAACGAAAGTAAGCCGTACGGACAAGGCCTTCAGCGAAATTGACGTGAAATTTACCACATCGCCCTACTATCTTATTGCCAACACCACCTTTGCCGGATCGGGCAGGGTGTGGAGCGAAATCACTGACCTGACCAAAACTGTAATAAACACAGGTAACATCGCAGAAATAAATTATACCGTTTATCTGCCTGCTTACTCCAGGATTACAGTAGAAAACAGATTCGGAAATATTTACACCACTGACCATGTGGCACAATCCGAGTTCAGACTTTCGAACGGCGACCTTCAGGCCAACAATCTGAGAGGCCAAAGCACAGTTGTTGTGGAGTTTGGCAATGCCAACATCAAACTGATTGAACAAGGAAAAGTCGATCTTAATTATGCCGAACTCGACCTGAAAGAATCAGGGAAAATTTCCCTCATGGGCCGGTCTTCGACCATAAAACTTGGAAAAACCGATCAGCTGCAAATGAATTCACGACGCGACCGGATACAGATTGATGAAGTCAATTCAGTGAGTGGCGAATCAAATTTCTCCCGTGTCAACTTTGGTTTGGTACACAACAGCCTGATCCTTTCGGCAAACTATGGAACCATTACAGTTACTTCTATGGGTCGCAATTTCAAAACATTACAGATGGTTGCTAACTATGCTGTGAACCAGATTTACCTTGATGGAACACACTTTTCCAATGTGGAGATCAATTACAAGTCCAGAACAAAGATATCACTGCCTCCCGAACTGAAAATCAGCGAAAAGCGTGATCCGGCACCGGGCTCTGATGATGGATATATTCGTGCAGGCGCAGGCACCGGCCTTTTGGGCGAGATCAGGATGAACACCACCGGTGGCGAAGTGAATTTCTTTTATCGGCCATAAAATTTAGTTACGCTCATTATCAACATTTTAAATAAGATTATTATGAAACGAACCCTTTCGCTTCCGGCCATGCTTGTGCTGTTATTTGCAGGTTTGCTTACCATAAACGGTTGTTTTATTGACAGTTTTGACTGTATTGATGGCAATGGCATACCGGCAACAGATACCCGAGATCTGAACTATTTCGGTGAAATAGTAAGCAACGGATCATACGAAATAAGGGTGTTGCCCTCAGTCGAGCGGCAGGTGCGCGTGGAGTCTGAAGACAACCTGATCGGGTTTATAAAGACCTTTGTAACGGGTAACCGTCTCATCGTAGAAACCGCACCCAACCGCTGCCTCAACCATAATCTGCCGGTGCGCATCACAGTGTTTACCCCTTTTGTTGATGCCTTTGAACTCAACGGATCGGGAAGCATTGAGGCTTATGGCCTTGATGTCGAAGAACTTTACGCCAGCATCAACGGATCAGGAAACATTGACCTTGATGCATCAACCGATTTTTTCAAAGGTGTTGTCAGTGGTTCGGGCTCCATTGAAATAAGCGGAGTCGCCGAAACCACCGACCTCAGGATATCGGGCTCGGGCAACATCTATGCCTATGGCCTTGATCAGAACAAGTGCTATGCAACCATCAGCGGATCAGGTAATATGTATGTGTATCCCAACCAGTTGCTTGATGCTGACATCTCCGGAAGCGGCACTATTTACTACATGGGAAATCCTTTGGTTGTCCAGCAGATTTCAGGATCAGGAAGAATCATAAAACAATAGAAAGATGAACAAATCAAGCTTACTCATATTAATCCTGTGTCTGACAGCGGTCAGCGGGTTAAAGGCCCAATACATGAAAAATGCCTTCGGCATCCGATCCGGAATCAGCGAAGGAATCACCTATCAGCGCTTTGTACAGGAAGACCGTGACTTCAAATTGCTGCTGAGTTTTCGTGACAATGGAATTCAGCTTTCGTTTATGACTTCAAGATATGAGTCGGTTGGCGGAAGATTCCGAGACAATATCTATATTTATTACGGACTTGGTGCTCACGCGGGCATTACCCGTAATGTTGACCTTTTGTGGCATTTTACTTCCCCGAATGACAGAGAAGCATCTGCGGTGACACGAACCGTTGCCGGAGCCGATGGTTTGCTGGGCGTTGAATACAGAGTGTATTCCATCCCCCTTAGTTTTGGAATCGAATACAAACCATTCTTTGACCTGTTCGGACATCGAATCTTTCGTCTGGCAATGGGCGATATAGGACTCGTTTGCCGCTATCATTTTTAATCAAGAACCTTTTAATCAATAGAATAATGAAGAAAACCTTATTAATCGCAGGCTTGCTGATCAGTTTCATCGGAACAGCCCACGCACAGGAGTCAGAATACAGGACAGTTTTTGGCTCAGGCCGCAAAGTTTCACATGGTGCTTATGGTTCACTAACTTTTGGCTACACTTCAATAGATGGAAGAGATGCATTAATGAGCGGCATGAAAGGAGGCTGGGTTATTGACCACCGCCTTACCCTTGGCTTTGCAGGAACCGGATTCATGAACGACCTGCGTTTTACTGATAAACTTTCCAATGAAGCGGTGAACATGGCAGGCGGATACGGTGGACTAATGATTGAACCAATCATTGCTCCTTTTGCTCCTGTTCACATTGCTTTCCCCATCATTATCGGTGCCGGTGGAGTAGCCTATGTTAATTACAACCGGTGGAACTATGACAGCTATTCTGAACCAACAGTCTGGGATTCGGATGTTTTTTTCGTCATCGAGCCCGGTGTTGAAATCGAATTTAATGTGGTCCGTTTTATGCGTCTGGCTGTCGGAGCTTCTTACAGACATACATCAGAGGTTATGCTCCTGAATACAAATAAAGATGTGTTGCGCGGCTTCAATGGTACTTTTAGTCTTAAATTTGGCAAATTCTAGCTCTTTATATCTTCGGTTTTATCATTGCTGCGGCAGATGACATTGATCTAATTCATTCAATATCAAACCTATTATGTTGGTATTGAACATTGGTGAAAAACGGTCAACTTTATTCAGGGCATTGACAAACCAGCAACCCACAACCCACAACCCGCAACCAGTAACCAGTAACCAGCAACCAGTAACAAGTAACAAGTAACCCGCAACCAGCAACCAGCAACCAGCAACCAGCAACCAGAAACTAGTACCCAGCTACCAGAACCCTTCCTTCGGTGATCCATAAGGGGGGGTGATTCAACCCCAAGAGCCTGCAAGCTGTCGCTTGCTTTGTCTTTTTTTCTTTGCTGCCTTTCACGCAGGCGCTCAGTCAGCAATAAAAAAAAGCCACATCTGCTGATGGGCTTTTGGGGTTGTCGGGATGACAGGATTTGAACCTGCGGCCTCTTCGTCCCGAACGAAGCGCGCTACCGGGCTGCGCTACATCCCGTTTGTTTTATTCGGGCTGCAAATGTACAAAAGTGTAATGGAACCACAACAAAATTCTGTCAAAATCAATGGATGTTAGTTGAGTAAAGAGGTTATTCGCTGTAGAACAAAACCATATTGCTTATGGCTTCCACACAAGCTGCACAAAAGCGATTTCCACTGAAGCTGTGCATCAGGCAATCATAGGCAGGCCTGTACACCCCTTTGGCAACATACCCGCCACCTTCAAACACACCTGTTTTACTCATATAGAGGCTATCGGGCGGTGTTGGCACGGGTGTATCGGTATCAAGCAGGTGTTTCCATTTACGATCAAAATCGACCAATGTAGTGAGGTTGGGCTCCCAGGGTTCGATTTCGAGATTATAGAATTCGTTGTAAGCAGTTGATGAGGTGTAGTATTCGTCTCCAAGACCGGCAAACCCGTGTCCGAACTCATGAACCAGAATTGCAGCTGAAAAACGGTTGTCGATGCTGCTGAGGCTGTAAAAGTTAAAAATACCTCCGCCGCCGTATTTTTCTGTGTTGGTAAGAATATATATCTGGTCGTAAGGTGCATTGGAAGCCAGATCGCGCACACTTTTGTGGTCGAAGGTCATGCAATAACGTTCGCTGTCGAAAGTGTAGAACGAGGCCGACAGCACCGTATTTTTCCAGACCGAATCAGCAGGGATATCCAGCCCGCTTTCAGTTGATGAAGCAAGCACAGCCCTGATGTTGAATTTGTTGCGAAGTGAATCGAAAGGGTGAAAGGCAAAAAGCGCAGCAGCAAATTTTCTGCTGTCAGCCACAAATTTTTCGAGTTCGTCCGTTGTGTAGCCTTCGGGCAGCAGCACAATATCGACAGCTTTGGCTGCAGGTGCGTTGATCTCAATATCGGCAACGGGAAACCTGTTTCGTTGTATGGGCTTGATGAAGTAATCCTTTGGATCGACTTCGATTTCCAGATGAACCTTGAATTCGCCGGAACGGTTGCGGCTGAGCAACGTAACGGTGACTGCAGAGCGCGGAAAAGGCACCACAACGGATTCGGTAAAGCTTCGTGTGATCATTTTTGCTTCGGTTGTTGTTTGCCATTCGGCGAACAAGCTGTTGTAGCCACGCGAATACAACAGATTTCCGCTGACGGCATCACGCACCTCTACTCTGTGCTGTCCGTAATTGAAGGTGTCTATCAGGTTGGTTTGCGACCCGCCCCAAAATGGTTCAACGAGCAGTTCATCAAGCGCAAACCACTCATTTTGGTAGTCTCCTGCATGCACATAGTCAATACGCAGGCTGCGTGCTTCAAAGTGGTTTTCAAACCCGGCGTATGCGGTTGATAAGGACAGATACAACAAGAAATAGACAAGAAAATTTTTCATGTGCATGAATTTCCCGTAAAATTACATCATTTTCTGTGTAACCATCAGCATATGGTTTCGTCTAATGTGCACATGAGTCAGGATGAGGATAATGTTTGGATTGATCAGGTTATCAAGGGCCAGTCGCAGGCTTTTGGCAGACTGGTTGACAAGTATGAGTCATATGTGTATACCATTGCGTTCAGAATACTGCACAACCGAAATGATGCTGAGGATGCTGCCATGGAAGTGTTTGTTAAAGCCTATCAGAACCTGGGAAAATTTAACCGGAGATCGGTTTTTTCCACCTGGTTGTACCGCATTGCGTACAATACCTCAATAAGTGCGTTTCGTGCGCGTAGCAAGCGAAAAAATGAGGTTGCCGATGATGCATTGTTGGCGAAGATGGCGGCCTATGCCGTTGATGAATCAGGCGACGAAACCGAAAGTGATGAGCACAGACTTATAGTGTCGATGAGGTATCTAACGGTCGAGGAGAACGCGCTGCTCACTCTTTTTTATACCAACGACCTGAGTGTGGAACAGATTTCAGGTATCGTAGGCATTTCTGTTTCCAATGTAAAAGTACGTTTGTTCAGGACCAGAAAAAAACTTGAAGTACTGATGCAGCAACAAAAAAATGTCGAACTTTCAACCAGCAAATAAAAATGATACAGGATAAAAGCATGGATAAAACCGAACGATTGCTCCGCACCTTACCGGTAGAGCATCCGTCTGAAGATTTCAGGGAGCGATTGAATCAGCGGCTGCAGGAGGCAGCGTACACCCGAAGCCCGGATGCCATCCTCAAGTTCGAAGAGTGGTTGCTTGGTTTCAGCCTTCTGGCAATCGTTACTGCTGTTGTTTTGTTTATCGACCTGGGTTTCATCGGCCGTTATGCCTTTGACTCACTTGCCTTGCTTCCCGAATGGCTTATTCATCTGAATATGTGGTTTTTCAGAGCACTGGAATTGCTGAACAATATTCCGTCGCTGATTTACCTTACAGCAGCAGCTTTGTTGTTTCTCTGGATAACCGACCGCTATCTGGTAAGGCTGATCAGGCGGCAAAAGGCATTTTTGTATTGTATGTAAGGAAACATGCCCTCGGAAATGTCGGACTTGTTTGTTTTGGTTTTAACTTTGGAAGCGATAAACTAAACCATTAAAACAAATAAGATTATGGCCATTGAATTACCCCCATTACCGTATGCCAATGATGCACTTGAGCCTTTTATTTCGCGGGAAACCATTCTTTATCACTACGAAAGGCATCATGCCACTTATGTGAACAATCTGAATAAATTGCTACCCGGATCAGCCTTTGAGGATTCAGATCTTGAACATATTGTCCGTGAAGCCGAAGGAAGCATTTTTAACAATGGAGCGCAGGTTTGGAATCATACCTTTTATTGGGAATGTCTCGGCCCGGATTGCGGCGGACAACCATCGGGCAGGTTGGCGCAGGCAATCGATAGGGATTTTGGTTCGTGGGATGCCTTCAGGGAGGCATTCAGCAACGCAGCCGCCAGTTTGTTTGGTGCGGGATGGGCATGGCTTGTGGTTCGGCCCGACGGGAAGCTCCTCATTGTTCAGGAGAGTAATGCGGGTAACCCTATGCGCAACGGCTTCATTCCGGTTTTAACCTGTGATGTGTGGGAACATGCCTACTACATTGACAAACGAAACCGCAGACCTGCTTATATTGACGATTTCTGGAAACTCGTCAACTGGCAGTTTGTTGAAAAAAACTACCTGAAAGCGGTTTCTTAATCTCCTCGGGCAGCAGTTTCCGATAAATCCTTTTCAGAAATTCAGATGCCGAGTGAGATGCCCAGCCCCTGAGCTGTTTTCACCAGAGCGTTGTCGAGTGTAACGAGGTTGGGTTGAGCAATGGCTTCGGTGAAGGGAACAGAGACAAAATAGGGGTGGCGATAAGAAACCATTTTGCCAAAATCGCCCTGAAGTGCCATTTCAAAAGCTTTCACGCCGAACTGAGCCGACAACACCCTGTCGTAGGCAATCGGTATGCCACCGCGTTGCAGGTGTCCCAGCACGGTTTCACGCATATCAGGCTCAAAACCTGCGTCTTTGAGTTGTCTGATGATCTTTCGGCCGATACCACCCAAACGCAGATTTTCATAACCAACTTCATCGCTTTTTTCAAACACCATCTCGCCGTCTTTGGGACGAGCGCCTTCAGAAACCACCACAACGGCAAACCCTCTTCCGCGCTGGAAACGTGCTTCGAGCTTTTGTTTTACAATATTGATGTCGTATGGGAATTCAGGGATGAGGCAAACTTCGGCTCCACCGGCTACGGCTGCGTTCAGGGCAATCCATCCGGCATAGCGGCCCATCACTTCGACCACAAAAACGCGATTGTGGCTGGCAGCAGTTGTCACTAATTTATCTACGGCTTCGGTAGCGATCTCAACGGCAGTTTGAAAACCAAAGGTTGAATCGGTGGAAGAAAGGTCGTTGTCAATGGTTTTCGGGACACCGATAATGTTCAGCCCCTTTTCGTACAGTGCCTGAGAGATACGCTGTGAGCCATCGCCACCGATGCTGATTACCGCATCAATGCCCATATACTGAATTTTTCGTATCATTTCGTCCGAACGGTCAACAGCGGTATAGCTGCCGTCCTTGTTTTTCACCGGCCAGGCAAACGGGCCGCCTTTGTTGGTGGTTTCGATAATGGTGCCTCCCTGAAAGTGGATTCCTTTGACCACGTCGGGTGTGAGGACTTTAACTTCAGTCGGTTCCCATAAAATTCCATTGAAGGCCTGGATGCTTCCCAGCACCTCCCAGTCTTTTTCCTGTGAAGCCCTTTTCACAATAGCCCTGATCACGGCATTGAGGCCCGGACAATCGCCTCCGCCGGTTACGATCAATACTCTTTTCATCGGTTTTGGTATATTTTATCGATTTGTTTGTGCGTTATTTCTGATATCTGAATGTTCATTCAGGCTGCAAAGATAATAAGCATAAACCAGTCCAAATGGGATGGGTAGTGTTTGCCTGATAACTATGTCTGCAATCGGTTGATGTTGTCAAGCGGCCAACAAAACAGTTGTTAAAATTATCATCTGCTGCAGGGGGTTGAAGCTGTCATTGGCTAAATCTGACCGTTGAAGATTGCTCCTGAAATTATAGTTTTGTTTCTATGCATCCATAAGGCCAAGCAATCGTATTCCTCTTTCTTCAATGTCGATCAGGCGTTGTTTGTAGAGCTTGCCTACAGCTTTCTTGAAGTTTTTTTTGCTCATGCCCAGGCGGCGGTAAATCTCTTCTGCCGGGCTGTGGTCATTGAGTGCCATGAACCCATGATGTTTTTCGAGGGCGCGGAGGAGGTGGCCGGCCAGGTCATCAATTTTTTCGTGGCCGGTTTTCAGCAATCTGAGGTCAATTTTTCCGTCTTCGCGCACCATGTCTATGTATCCTCTGATCTTGTCGCCACGTTTCAGATCGGTGAACACCTCGTCGGCGTACAACAATCCCTCGTGGCAGCCATTGATAATAGCCTTGTAGCCCAGATCGGTCTTTTTCCATATGATTAGGTCTGCCTCTTCGCCTGAGAGATAAGCAGGTTTTTCGGTGCTGAGGTACTTTTCAAGTTTGGTTGAACCTGCCAGTCTTCCGGTTGCCGGATCAGCAAAGACGTACACCAGATATTCCTGTCCTTCGGTCATTTTTACTGACTGCTCACGATAGGGAACGAGCAGGTCTTTTTCGAGGCCCCAATCCATAAATGCCCCTACCTGATTGACGGCTGCAGCTTTCAACATTGCAAATTCGCCCAGCATCACCAATGGTTTCATGGTTGTGGCAATCAGGCGGTCGAGGTTGTCATGGTAAATAAAAACTTCTATTTCAGTGCCAATAGCAGCCTGTTCTGGAATCCATTTGGCCGGCAGCAGTATTTCGCCTGCTTCACCTCCGTCGAGGAATGCACCTGTGTCATTTATTTTCAGGATTTTTAACTGGTTGAGCCTTCCGGGCTTGATTTGGGTCATTGTGTTCAGTGGCTTTTACGGGCTAAATTACTCAAATTAATCAGGATGAGAACACGCCTTGAATCAGTGTGTTAACATGAAGTACATATCGTGGTTTGTTCCGTGATGTTCGAATTGCCCAAGAGTGATAAATCCATGTTTCTGGTAGAATCGGATTGCTTTGTGGTTGCTGCTCTGCACACCTCCCCAAAGAAAAATCCTTCGGAATAGAGACCGCTGCAGTTCAGATAGCACGGCTGCCAGCATGATGCTGCCCAATCCTTTGCCATGCAGGGCATCGGTAACCGATGGAGCAATAAGGCAATCCGAATGAGTACATGGTTTGATACCATAAGACATGTATCGGTCGATGTCGTGTGGGGGAATTTCACGGCGCAGCGCAGTATATGCAACAATTATCTCTGTTGTGGTGTCGATGGCAACTAATGCCTGAAACACATCATCTGAGGCGAAAAACATTTTACGGATTGTTTCGGCATCGAAGGCGTGTGGTGCAAATCGTTTTTTGGTTTCAGGGGATAATTGCATCAGATAGTTATGCAATGCTTCGCAATCGGCCGGTTGCAGCAGTCTTACTGCAAAATCGTCTGTCAGGCTATTCATCTCTTCTGAAAATATCGAGTCTGTTGCGCGGCCGCTTTTCCTCAAGCCAGCGAAAACCTTTTAACCTTCGCTGATCTTCAGGCAGATCTTTCTCAGGAAACATCACCTGATTGGGTTGCTGTTTGTAGTTGATGGTTTTCACTTCGCTGTCAGATAATTTGATGCTCATGCTGCTTGTTTTGGCCACGTCAATCCCGATCAGTGTTCCGTCTTCCTCGCGCACCCAATAAATGGTTTCTGCATTGCCGGTTACTTCCACCCGGACCAACTCGCTGTTACGGACATAGCCAACCATGAATTTTCCTTTGATCTGATTGAAGCCTGTTATACTGTCGCTGGAAACGATAAAAGCGGTGTTATAGAGCACAAGCGAGTCAATTTGTTGGTTCACAATAGCAATATGGATGGAGTCGGAAGTGATTTGATTTTCTTTTGACCAAAGAACCGGATCGTGGTACATACGTATTGTGGAGTCGGACATCAAATACGCAAGTGAATCGCATTTACCTTGAATATCATCGCGGTAAAACTTGACACCATAATAGGCAAACATGCTTTTTGCTTTCTTCTCTTTGTCGAAATAAAGAAAAAGGGTGTCGGCATGCATGTACAGAGTGTCTTTGTCGTCATATGTAATGGCTTGTGCCATGCCGGTGACCCATGATTTGCCTATGTCTTCCCAAAGTCTGCCTGTTTTTCCTTTGACCAGCATTTTGTTCAATGTGTCGGTCACCACCACATTTCCTTTGGCGATGCCATGGCCGGCAGCCCGGTCATAGTAAAGACTGTCGCCGGTGAGGGTCTGCTCCTGCGACCAGATACTGGCTCTTTTGCTCAGGTGACCACGATCGAGGCGGGTGTCGTACCAGCCGTATTCGCAATAGATGGTGTTGTCTTCGCCGCGGATAACAGTCGGGCCATAAAACCAGGCAATCTCGGTGCGTGTATTGTACACCATGGTGTCGGAATATGCCGAATGCTCAGGGTTGGTGAGTACCACATCGTCTCTGAAATAAAACTCCTTGAGGCGGGTGTCATAATATCCTTTTCGGCTGGTGAGTGTGTTGTCTTCGCTGGTGATCTTTCCCTGATCGGGATACCAGGCCATTGAAGTGATTCGGTTAAACACCAGATACTCGGTTTCCAGTATGGTGGGTTTGTCGATCAGCTTTACTGCCCCGAACATTTCGGCAACGCGGGTTTCGCCGTTATAGAACAATCGGTTTCCAAATATGTCGAGGCTGTCATTGACATTGATATGCACCTTGCCGAACGCATCGAAATTGCGTGTTTTTTGGTTGAGGTGTGCGCTGTCACAGTAAAAAAGGGTTGAATCCTGCCGAAGGATTACATCACCAACAAGCCGTTCCACATCACGACCCAGCCGGGCATCGTATTGCTGGGTGCGCGCACGTTCAATGTGTATTACGGTTCGTTGTGCCTGTTGTCCCTGAAGTGCCTCAAGACCCAGCAGACATAGTGACGAAAGGATAAGCCATCGCAGATTCATGCTGCAAAAGTAACCCAAAAACTTCATAGCGAAATGCTTCGCATTATCGGTTGTCCGGGAGCTGCCGTATAGAGTTCAACGGATTGTTTTGACCAAAAGAGCCTATTTATACAGGCACAGATAGGCAGTGTCTGTCTCCACTTTCACGTTGAAGGATGTTCCGGAAGGCACAACGAAGGTTTCGTTAGGTTGGTACACTTTCGGTTGCTTTTGGCCGGGCAGAGTAACTTCCATCATTCCCGACACCACCGTCATGTACTCGGTGCTTGAGGTTCCGAAGGTATATTCACCTGCCGCCATAACGCCGAGGGTTGCCGGAGTGCCGGATGCATCAAATGCGATTGATTTTACTTTTCCGTCGAAGTATTCGTTTGTTTTAAACATGGAATTATGATTTGGTTTGTGTTAAAAATGAGTGTATCCAAAGAGTTTGCGTTCCTTGATTCGTTCGGCGATGTAATTGGGAACCAGCTTTTCCCATTCGGGGTTATGTTGCCTGATGTTTTCCAGAACCATGTGCGAAAAGATATTGAGGAACTTATGATTAACGTTTGGAATATCCAGGATAAGGCGGTTTTTCCGGAGATAATGGAACAAATGAACGGTTTCTTCGGGTAGGTTAAGGTCATTCAGGGTTATTACCCCATCGTGCTTTTCGTTGAGTGAGGGATAAATATACATCTTCATGTTGGATGGGAATAGTTTTCCCAGTGCGATGAGCAGGCCTCCCTTGAGATCGGTGTAGTAAGCAGGATCCATCACTTTTTCAAATGTCTCTATGCCCACAACCACCCTGAGTTTTATGATCCTGAATTGCGACATATAATCCACCAGTTTATAAAACTCCCTGAAGCTTGAAACCATCACATTCTGTCCTATTTCGTTGAGCAGGTCAACGCGGTCGAGGAAATCGCGTTCGTCGAATTCGCCTGATTCGAGAAGGTTGTTCAAGGTAATTTCGCACAACTGCAGGGTGTTGTGTTTGTCGAAATCTTCGTCTTTTTTGAACAGGCTGTAGCTTGATTTTAGAATATCCACCCCGGCATATGTAATCGGTCTGAAACTCCCGCGAAAGACAAGTACGTTTTTTTTGTAAAACATGTCATCGGGTTCCTGCACATCGCCGTAGCGATCGAACATGATGGCATGTGTCATGTTGTTTTTTACCAGTTGCACGCCCAGCAGCCGGTTATCAACGTATGAAAGTTGTGGTCCGTGCATATGAATCATCGTAATACCCACCCTGTCGGTATTCAGGTCGTCCATGAGGCTTTGCAGGAAGGCATTTGGCCTGTCCCAGAAATAAAAGCAGGCATACAAAAGGTTTACTCCGAGTACGCCCAGCGTATTTTGCTGAAGCAGATTGTCGTTTTCGTATAAGCGAACATGTATGATGATCTGGTTGGGCGGTTCATGTTCATTCAGTTGAAAACGCACACCCATCCAGCCATGACAGTTGTTGTCCTTGCGGTAGTTGAGTGTAGAAACAGTGTCGGCAAAAGCAAAGAAACGGGTTCCGGATGAGCGGGACTCATTCAGTAATTCGTGCAAATCATCGAATTCGGTAGTGAGCATCAGCTCAAGTCGTTCACGTGAAACGTAACGCTTCGAGCTTTTGTCGGGGCAATACATAGCATCGCTATATCTCTTGTCATAAGCCGAAACCGACTTGGCAATAGTGCCTGATGCGCCACCGGCCTGAAAAAACCTCCGCACCACTTCCTGACCGCCGCCAATTTCTGCAAAACTCCCGAAAACAGTGTTGTCCAGATTGATCGCCAGTGCTTTGCGACTCACAGTAAGTTTTTCATCCGATGTTGTCATGCCTGCTTGTATGAAAGGTGCAAAGATAATGGGCTAATTGTAACGGTTAGAGATTTTCGCTATTGAAAATTGCCGGTGAAGAACTCATCAAGTTGAAGTCAGGCCAAAATCAGGACTTGCAATATTTAACGGAATCAATCTGTTCACTGGCGTACAAATTTAATCCAATGGATTTCGGTTTCAAAACTAAGCTGAAGAATATACATTCCAGTGGGAAGCGAAGGGGGAATCAACAGTTGGTTGCACTCGTCGTTGAAATACAAGCTGAATGATCGCCCATTCATGTCGAACACGGCAGCCGATTTCAGCGTGGCCGGAGTGCTGATGCCGATTTCATTACCGATGACGGGGTTGGGTGTAAGTCTGATACTGTTTTGGTTGGGCACATCATTTCTGATGTTGAGAAACACACCGCAGGAGACCAGATAATCCTGTGTCTGATTACGGTATGCCTGCAGATTATTATAAACAACATCGCCAGGGCAGAGGGTGGAACACCCGTCGCGGTGTCCGGCAATCACAGGCAATGCGGGGTGCAGCGGATGGGGATGGGTTGTTAAAGGCGGAATGCTGTCAAGTGCCGATTTCCATGAGATCAGCCTTATCAGTGACGCTAACATTTCGTCAGAGGGTGAATCGTTCATGTATGTGCCCAAAAGACAAATGCCCATAGTGCCTGTGTTTGAAGCGCAGAAATGGGCTCCCAGCACCTGATGGGTTTCCATGTCGTTTCCGGGGTCACGCCCGGCGAAGATGGTTCCGTCAGGTGCAATCAGATAGTTGTAGCCGATGTCGGACCATCCGTTTACCCCGGTATGGTATGTATAAATGCTTCTGACTAAGGCGGTGTAGTCGGTGAGGGTGTTTGCAGTGGCCGAATGATGTATTATAAGGTTATTCACATTGTTGAATATCCGTTCATAATCTGGTGGGGGAAGGCCTGCCCGCCATTCCGATTGCAGAATCATAGAGGGCTGGCTGCAATCGTTGGAAGGTGTTCTGATGAGGCCCTGATGGTCGGCCGACGGCAGTCGGATGCTGATGAGTTCATAAGTATTTCCCTCAATCAGCCCTTTAATTTCAATGTCATTTACTGAAGGTTCGAAAACAATGAGGTTGCTCGTCCAGATGCTGTCGATGCTGACAACATGTTCGTCGCGGCTGAGCCTGTTGCTTTGTCCATCGGCAATTATTTCGGCCTGATCGGGTAAAACGCCTTGACCGCGAAGAACGACAGCCCCCACCGGTTCGAAAAAGTCAATTGAACTGGTTTTGTTGTCACAAACATAATGCATTCGGCTGATATGCTGCGCGTTGAGATTAATCACACACAAATTGGCAATAATCAGAAAAACAAAACGGTTCATTGTGTGCAGGATTGACTTGCATCAGTAATAGTGGCTGTAAAAGTAACCAAAAAAATGGCCCTGCAGGACTTGAACCTGCAGAGCCGCTGTTCACGGTTTTGTTCATGTCAGATATCAACTAATAAATTAGTTATATCAGACAAAAAAAACTACTTTTTTGACAAGGCAAACATGATGGGCAGGTTGAACGAAACCCTAACATTCTGACCACGTTGTTTGCCGGGAGTCCAGGCCGGCATCATACTAACGACACGCACAGCTTCTTCGTCACATCCACCG
Source organism: Bacteroidales bacterium (assembly GCA_024710405.1). Classification (GTDB taxonomy): domain Bacteria; phylum Bacteroidota; class Bacteroidia; order Bacteroidales; family F082; genus UBA6192. The sequence goes on along the minus strand of JANJUV010000017.1, from coordinate 237,415 downwards.
CCTATACCCCTGATAACTTTTGCGTTGGATATTTTTCCGTCGGCTTCAACAATGAAGTTCAAAAACACTCTTCCCTGAATGCTATCCTTGCGGGCTTGTTCGGGGTATTTGATATTTTCGATTAAAAACTTCATCATGGCTTCACTTCCGCCGGGAAACTGTGGCATTTCTTCAACCACAACAAACACAGCAGAATCTTTTCGGGGCTGATCCTGAACAGTGGTTTGTTCCGTAACTAAAGGTGAAGTAGGGTTTTGAATTTTTAATTCGGTCTTTACAGGCCTGAAGGACTGAAAGAGGAATGCAGAAGCAGTTAGTATCACCAAAGAAATTGAGAGTGTCAATTTTCTGATAATACCGGGCCTTTTAGAATTTTTGTTCATCATAAGCATTCTTTTTTTAATTAGTGAAACATTATAAGGATTAGTGAGCGGGACTATTCGTCCGCTGAAATTAATATTAACCAAAGCCTGCTGATAGCTGATCCGCTCGCAATGAGACAGGGCACAGGCATCTGCTTCAAATTCGTGCATGACCCTGAGTTCGCTGCGCATGAAGTAAAACAAAGGGTTCATCCAGAACAACAGGTGTAGTATTTCGGTGAGCAGGATGTCAGCTGAATGAAACTTTCGGGCATGGGCTTGCTCGTGGATCAGGATATGCCTGAATGCAGGGTCGTTTTCGAGCCCGATAGGAATAAACAACCAACCGAAAAAGGAAAACGGCACGTTGTTATGTTTCAGCAGTACCAGACGCATGCCTTCGATGGTTCTGCGTTCAGCTGTTGCTATCATTCCTGTTATTCTGATTAGCCTGAACAGTAAAATCAAAACCATTATTGAATAGTACAATCCGAGTGACCACATAAACAAGGTGCTGGTAAGTGCATATGCCGATAAGGTTTCTGTTCCATCGGCAACAGCTCCCGAGGCGGCAACAACCAGTTCAGGTAGCCCGAATGCAGCGACATGAACATTGTTTCCATCAATGGATAAATAAGAAGGCATCAGGGGCAGTAAGGCAGCTGCCAGCAGCGAAAACAGAAGGTAGAACCTGTTGTAAGAAGGTAATGGATTGCGTTTGTAGAACAACAGATACCCGAAACCAAACAGAAGCAGATAGGCCTGTGCATGAACCAGATATGTCAGAACAGTTTCCATTCAGCGGCTTATTTGGGTTCTTTCATTTTGATTTCAGCTTCGATTATTGATTTCAACTCTTCAAGTTCGGCTAGGCTGAGGTTTTTTTCACGGCTGAAAAACGACACCAGACTATGCACCGAATTGCTGAAATAATTACTTAATAAACCCTTGGCAAGCAGCCTGCGGTATTCTTTTTTATCAATCAGGGGGAAGTATTCGTGAGCTTTTCCAAAGGCGGTATGTCCGACAAAACCTTTTCGTTCCAATATCCTGATGATCGTAGAAACCGTATTATAGGCAGGCTTAGGTTCAGGAAGCCGTTCAAGGACATCATGCACAAAACCTTTCTTCAGCCTCCACAATTCATGCATGATTTGCTCTTCCGCTTTTGTGAGTTCTTTCATGACAAAACTATCGGTTTAGTTAAATAACTAATTATTTAGTTAAATATTGTACAATGATACGAATTTTTTTAGGTTCTGTCAAGAAAATATTGTTAGTGTTCGATATTAGCATGTGGTTAAACAGGACGGTATTGTTGAGGATTTGATTAGATTTGCTTCATATTATCTTAGTACTGAAACTATTTTTTAGCATGAAATACCCGATTGTTTTCACGGATTGTTTGTTTTATTCTGGTTTTGCTTTTGCTTTAGTTCTTCTGTTTTCATGCAGCCGGGAATCAAAAGTTAGTGATGGAGACAGAACAGAGCCAAAATGGAGAATTGAAGATAGTCTTGCTGTGGTTGATGCACTGCACAAAGGTGACCATCATATGTATCAGTATGCAGATTCAGCTTTGTTTTACTACCTTGAAGCAAACAAAATCACCTCTGAAAAACTGTCCGAAATATCAGCTGATTCGGCTTTCACAGTTGAGGATGAATCAAAATTGAAGTTTTTGCACGCCCGAACATTGCAAAAAATGGGTTTGGCTTACAGTGTTAAAGCACGCTATAGTTTTGCAGTTAAATCTTTGTTTCAAAGCCAGTTAATTTTTGAGGAACTTGAGAAATCGGCACAAACGACTGTTGCAAAAGCAGCATTGGATGAATTGTCGGTTTGCTATATCAATCTTGGCATGGTACACCAATTTCTGCAAAGCAATGATATTGCAGAAGAATTGATTCAAAAAGCTATAGCAACGAAAAAGACAAGTGGCGATACCATTGGAATTGCAAGTTATTATATCGAAGCTGCCAACTTTTATCTGAATGAGGCCGAAGCTACCCGGAGTGAAAGCCTCAGGTCTGAGCGGCTCAGCAAAGCAGCGGTTTTCTATCAACTGACATCCCAACAGTCTGTTGCACCAGCATTTAATAATGTTTTGGCGAGGTATTATCTTTCATTGGCGCATTTTCAGATGTTGGGACTACAGCTTGATGCAGCCGGATTAAATTTACAGAAAGCTGAAGAACTCAGTAAAATAAAGAATGAAAACTATTGGAAAGCCCACATTTACGGCAGGATAGCTGAATGGAATCTGATAATGGCTGAAGAAAATCAACAAAATCCTGATAAATTCTGGCAACAGAGTATTTTAAACGGTGAAATGGCTTTCCCATTGGCTTCGAAGATGAACGATGTACAGCTTCAGAAAAAATTGAGCCGGATCTTGCAAAGGGCTTATGCAGCTACCTCCAATTTGAAAAATTATTCTCAATATGTTGAGAGGTATGTCTCCATCCGGGATACTATTGTTGACCAGCTGAAAAGGGGAACTTTGGCTGCCCTTGAGCAAGAACACCAAAATGCCATTGAAAAGGAAAAAACTGAACGCCTGGCGCTTAAAGCAGAATCGCTCAACCGGGATCTTCGTAATGAACGATTGTTCACACTTTTCATCCTCATTACGCTGTTTGGCTTGTTGCTGACATTGGTTTATTTCTTCGTTAGCCGTAAAAAAGTCAAAAGTCTTTTGCTTCAGATCAGTGACAATGAGAAACACCTTAAAGCATTGGTTCATTCTATTCCAGGAACCTTCTACCGCTGTTTGACTGACGAAGATTATACCATGATTTATCTGGGAGACGAGGTATTTAAACTGACAGGATATTCCAAAGATGAATTCCTCTCAAAGAAAATTGCGTTCAACAACCTTATTCATCCTGATGATCGCGCTATGATTGCTGAAAAGGTGCAGAATGCGATCCGGCTCAAACAACCTTATGTGTTGGAATACAGGATTATTCGTAACGATGGTAAGATCGTTCATGTATTTGCCAGAGGTATGGCAGAATACGACATTGCCGGCGAGCCAAATATGTTGAATGGCACCATTCTCGACATCTCGGATAAGATTGAGGCCGAAAATGAATTAAAGTACATTTATAAACTTTCCGACCGTGCCCTCGACCTCACAAAATCGGGCTTTTGGCAGATCAAACTGAATGATGCTCATCACTTTATTGCATCTGACAGGGCCAGAGATATCTTTGGTTTTGTGAGATCGGATGAAAATGAATTCCCTCAGTTGAAATCCATTATTCAACAAATTGCAGCAATCAATCCCGATTCAGCTAAAATTATTGCCGGGCAATTGAAAAGGGTTATCTCGGGGGAGGAAGATCATTTTGAAATGGAACATGAATACCTTCATCCACAGTCGGGTGAAGCCATGTGGATCAAATCAAAAGCCTATGTTGACAAAGATGAAAATGGCAATCCTATGAGCTTATATGGTGTATCACAAGATATTAGCATCACCAAAAGGCTTCAAAAAGAGCTCGAAACCGCCCGCGAGGCTGCCGAAGCTGCTACCAAAGCCAAAAGCGATTTCCTTGCCAATATGAGTCACGAAATTCGCACGCCCATGAATGCAATTATCGGCATGACCCATCTTGTTCAGAAGACGAAACTTGACGAAAAGCAGCTGGATTATGTAAGCAAAATAAGCCGTTCAGCCAATGCTTTGCTCGGTATCATCAATGATATACTCGATTTTTCGAAAATTGAAGCCGGCAAGCTGAACATCGAAAACATTGACTTCGAGCTTCAGGAAGTTCTCAGCGGAGTCACAGATCTGGTGTTGCAAAAAGCACATCAGAAAAATCTGGAATTTCTAATCAGAATCGATCCTGCTGTACCTGCCTTCCTTATCGGAGACCCTTTGCGCCTTGGTCAGGTGATTACTAACCTCTGCTCCAATGCCGTGAAGTTTACCGAGGAAGGCTATATTGTAGTAGATGTTTCGGTTAGCCATCAAACAGAAAAAACCATCCACCTCAAAGTGGAGGTCAAAGACAGCGGCATAGGCCTCAATGCAGAACAACAGCAAAAACTTTTTCGAGCCTTCTCACAAGCTGATACTTCGACCACCCGAAAATATGGTGGCACCGGACTTGGACTAACGATTTCGCAAAACCTTGTCAAATTGATGAATGGTTCGATAGGCGTGGAAAGCGATCCTGGAAAAGGCAGCAACTTTCATTTCACCATCGAATGCGGAATCTCCAAAAAAGAAAACCAAAGCGATTTCAAAGCTCCCCTCGATCTTAGAGGAATGAAGGTGATGATCTGCGATGACAATGAAACAGCCAGAGAGATTCTTGCGGAGGCTTTGCGCATCTTTACTTTTGAAGTTATCCTGACAGGTAGTGCCAAAGAAGCCATTTCAATGCTTCAACAACCATCAGAAAAGGCTGTTGAACTTTTGGTTCTTGATTATAAAATGCCGGAAATCAATGGGCTGGAGGCACTTTCATTGATCAGTAATGACCCCCTGATTGCCCATAAGCCGAAAGTTATTATGGTTTCAGCCTATGCAAAAGAGGTGCTTGAGTTGAAAAATGACTATCCTTTGATCGATGGATTTATAGAAAAACCACTGAATTATTCCACGCTGTTCAATAGTATTATGGATGTTTTCGGGCAATATGCACGCCGGTTTAACAGATTTGAAGAATCCAATGATGAACTCCTTCATAAACTTAAACAACTGAGCGGCAATGTCATTTTACTTGTTGAGGACAACGAAATCAACCAGCAGGTGGCAAAAGAAATCATTGAGGAAACAGGCCTTGTAGTTGAAATTGCCGATAACGGGGAAATAGCAGTGGAAATGGTACGTCAGTCAGGCAACCCATCAAAGTACCAGCTTGTGCTCATGGATCTTCAGATGCCTGTCATGGACGGTATCACTGCCACACAGGAAATCAGAAAAATGCATGATTATATCACCCTGCCCATTCTTGCCATGACCGCAGATGCCATGGCAGGTGTGAGAGAAAAGGTGCTCGAAGCAGGCATGATGGATATGCTCACCAAACCCATCGACCCTGCTGAAGTCTATAAAAAGATACTCAAATGGATGGTCAGGGCGGGAGGAATACAGTTTAGAAAAAGTGAGAATTTGAAGCTGGAGACCGTCGAAAAAGAATATGTCATCCCTGAAATCGCTGGTCTTGAGACAGAAGCTGCCCTGCAACGACTGAATGGAAACAAAAAGTTGTACCTCAACGTTTTGGAAAAATTCTATCAAAACAATCTGAACTTCATTCAGGATACCAAAGTTATGATTTCGGCCGGCGATTCAGAAACTCTTAAAAGACAATTTCATACCCTCAAAGGACTGAGTGGAAGTATCGGCGCTTCTGAAATTCAACAACTTGCCCAGGAACTGGAACATATGGTTGAAAGCAACCAGGTTGAAAAACTGCTTTCGCTCTTGTCTGCCCTCGATGAAAAGATGCAGCTGTTGTTCGAAGAAATCCATTCAAAACTCATCACTGAAAAGCAGTCTGCAGATCATGTAGAAGCAAAATCGCCCGAGACGCTCATCAATGAATTGGATGAACTTATCAAAAAGAAAAGTCCGCAAGCCAAAAAACTCTTGCCTGAGCTGGAACAAGCCGGTCTGAACGACCCTGCTTTCCTTAAGCTGAAACGGGCATTAACAAGCTTTAATTTTAAAGAAGCCGGAATACAATTAGTTGAAATCAAAAAGAATTACCTATCATCATGAAAAGCCTTTACGAAAACACCATTCTTGTTGTTGACGACACTCCTGAAAACATCGAAATACTGGTTGAACTTCTCGATGGCTTCGACCTGAAAGTGGCCATCAACGGACTGGAAGCCCTCGAAACTGCCTGGGAAGATCAGGCGCCTGACCTTATCCTGCTCGACATCATGATGCCCGAAATGGACGGCTATGAAGCCTGTCGCCAACTCAGAGCTGATGAGCGTACCAGGGATGTGCCGGTTATTTTTCTCACCGCCAAAACACAAAAGGAGGATGTGTATAAAGCCTTTGAAGCTGGTGGACAGGATTATGTGACCAAACCTTTTGATGCCAGGGAACTCATGGAACGGGTGAAAACCCAATTGGAGCTTAAAGCTCAGCGTGAAGTGCTTCGCAACATAAATCAAATCCTGGAAGAGAAAGTACAGCAACGAACAGCTGAACTGGAAATAGCAAATAAGGAACTTCAGGGACTTGACGAAGCCAAGAACAACTTCTTGATGATGATCAGTCATGAATTGCGCACCCCATTGAATGGCATTGTTGGTGCAGCCTACTTTTTGAATGATACACTTTCGGAAAACGATGAACTTGCTGAGTTTGTTGATATGCTCAAGTTATCGGTCGACAGGCTCGAGAAGTTCTCGACCACGGCGCTGTTAATAACCGAACTCAGCACAAGGCAGGCGATTTCGCTGTCAGACATTAAGCTCGATGAAAGCATCTTAGCGTGTATTGCCAAAGTGCAGGCACAGGCCAAAAATAAGGGAATAAGCCTTACTTCACCTGAATCAAAAGGGCAGTTTATTGTTAAAGGTGATCAAAAATTGATTGATATAGCCCTGTGCAGTGTTTTAGACAATGCCATTAAATATAGCCCAACCGACGGAAATATTGTTATTGGCATCAGCAATCAAACTGATGGAATTGTAGTTGAAGTTTCTGATTCAGGAAACGGGTTTTCGGAGACTGCCCTGCTGAATCTGTTCAAGCCTTTTGGTTTGGGCGAAAAACACTACGACAAGAACCTCGGCCTAAGCCTAAAGGCAACCAAAACCATCATGGAAGTGCTCAAGGGTGAAATTCTGGTCCATAACCTTGATGGTAAGGGTGCGCTGGTAAAACTGGTGTTTCGGGGCACCTCCTGATGGAAAATTGCTAAAGTTGCTTTGGCTTTAATCCTCAATCGTCTCTGAACATATCCTTTCCGATGATTGCCTTTTCGTGGTTGCCAATATGCCTGACAATAGTTCATATGGTTTCTGGCAAGGGATCAACAGCCATGTCCCCAATCAGGCCATGCAGCAAGAACATAAGTTTTGCGGGTCATTAGGTTTTTTTGGTCAGAAAAAACCCGCAGCCCTCTGTTGAAAAGCTGCGGGTTACCAAACCAACACACAACAAGATTATTGTGGTTGAGCCTTTATTTTATCATCCAGACTGAGTCCTTCGAGCACTTCGATCAGGATGCCATCGGAAAGACCTGTTTTGATGATTCTTTTTTCGTAAGTCTCAGGTGCGGTTTCTATTTCCACAAAGGTGGTGTCTCCCTCGAATTGGAGCAGACTTTCGTTGATTGCCAACACCTTGTCGCGGCGTTCGAGCACGATATCGGCATTGGCACTATAGCCGGCACGGATAAACTGATCAGACTTGAGTTCGACGGCGGCCCTGATCTCGAACTGGATGGCTCCGTTTTCGGCAACGCCTTTTGGCGCAATCCTTTCGAGTGTGGCACTATATTTTTCTGTTTCAATAGCACCGATGGAAAGGATAAGGTCCATGCCTTCCTTAATCTTGCCCACTTCCGATTCGTCCACTTTCCCTTCGAAAATCATTTCGCTCATATCGGCTATGGTGGCAATAGTGGTGCCATCGTTAAAGGTGTTGCTTTCGATGACCGAATTGCCTTCTTCTACAGGTACGGCAAGAACCATTCCATCAATGGTAGATCTGATCAGGGTGTTGGTAACCTGGCCTGCTTTTCGTGTAGCACCTTCGCGAATAAGTTGCAGGTTATCTTCCGCTGCTTCCATTTCTTCTTTTGCCGCACGGTAAGCGATGTCGTAAGTCAGGTATTCGGCTTCGGCGATCACGTTTTTGTTAAAAAGTTCTTTGTAGCGGACATGGTTTTTGCGTGCTTCTTCGAGTTGTATTTCGGCACGTTTCACGCGTGATTCGGCATTGTTGAGGTTGATCATATCGGGAATGATTTTCACGCGTGCTATCAGATCATTCTTTCGGACCATATCGCCCGGCTCTACAAAAATCTGTTCGACAATGCCACTCACCTTTGGCTTAATGTCGATCTCCTTACGGGGAACAACAGATCCTGTGGCTACTGTCTTTTTAATGATGTCTGAGGTAACCGGACTAACGGTATTGTAAATAACCGGCTTTGCCTGAGATTTTTTGTACAGATACACTATTGTGCCCACAAAAACCCCTGCTACAACAAGGGCGGCAATGATTTTAAGGATGGTTTTCATGACTGTTGTATAATTGTTTGGGTAAATATCTTTTTCGGTTTATTCATATCTTAATGCGTCAATGGGTTTGATGCTAACAGCACGACGCGCGGGAACAAGTCCGGCCAGTATCCCTGAAACTACCAGTATAAGCAGCGACAAAAGGGCAACCTGAAAATCGATGGTTGGGTTCAGAAACATTGTTTGGCCGTTTTCGGGAACCGGAAGGTTTTTGTTGATCAGCTCGATGATGGCTACTCCGGCAACCAAACCGCCATAACCTGCTATTGTGGTCAGGAAAACGGATTCGGTGATGATCTGCGACATCACTTTGGCAGGCGATGCGCCTATAGCCCTCATGATGCCGATTTCTTTGGTGCGCTCTTTCACAATCACCAGCATAATGTTGCTGATGCCTATTACACCTGCGAGCAGGGTTCCGGTGCCCACTACCCATATCAGTCCGCGTATGCCCGCAAACAAGCCGGTCATCTGTCGGTATTGCTTGTCAAGGTTAAAAAATCCAATGGCACGGTCGTCTTCAGGGGCAACTTTGTGCCGTTCTTTCAGCAATGCCTGTGCTTTCTCTTCTATGATCGTCACAGGTATGCCCGGTTTTGAAGTCATGGCAAACCAACCCACAATGTCTCCGTAGTTAAAGGCCTGCTGCAAGGTGGTAAAGGGCAGGTGGATGCTTTGTTCCTTGTCGCCGCCGAAGTTCATGTTCTGACTTTTAGGCGTGAACACACCGATAACCTGAAAATATATTCCATTAATTCTGATGTATTGTCCAATGGGATCTTCATCCTTTTCAAACAGCACTTCGCGTACCCTTTTGCCAATCACGGCCACTTTTCTTTTCTGCTCAATATCAATTTGATTGATAAACCTTCCTTCAGGAATATTTACCGGGTCGATCAGGTTCCATTCGGGATAGTCACCAAAAACACTGAATGCACCTGATTTTTCTTTTCGTACCACATTGTTTCCATTGTTTCTGCCACCGCCTTCGAGTCGCGGTGAAACAATAGCAAGTTCGGGAATGTTGTCTTTCAAAGCTTTGATATCATCGTTGCGGTAATAGAACCTTCTGTTGCGCGGCAATCCCTTATAAGGTACTGTTGTCGGACGTGTCCACATAAACACACTGTTGGTGGCAAAATCGCCCATGCCATACATCACACCGTTTTGCAGCCCGCTGCCTGAACCCAGCATAATCATCAGCATAAATATGCCCCAGAACACACCAAAGGCGGTGAGTGTGGTACGCACCTTGTTTTTTGCCAGACTGCTCCATATTTCCTGCCAACGGTCCTGATCAAACATGTTTTGTATGGTTTTGAACGTTATTCATCTCTGAGTGCTACGATGGGTTTTATGGCTGCTGCTTTTCGTGCAGGGAAGAAACCGGCCAGTGCGCCTGCAATAACCAGCAGAACAGTAGCTCCGATGGCTATATTGATGTCAACTTCAGGCTGCCTGAAGAAGGGGGTGTCGATGTGCTTGCTGATGAGTTCCAGAAGCCCGACACCCAACACAAGCCCGATATAGCCTGCAAAAGCGGTTATTAAAATGGCTTCCTGAAGAATCAGGCTGATCACGCTGCCCGGTGTTGCTCCCAGAGCCTTTCGGATGCCTATTTCCTTGGTCCGCTCCTTCACCACGATCATCATGATGTTGCTCACGCCCACTACTCCGGCTATGATGGTGCCAATACCAATGATCCAGATAAACAGGCTGATGCTGGCAAACAAACTTTTGAAGCGTTGAAATTCTTCGACGCTGTTCCACAGAAACATGGCACGCTCGTCTGTTGGGTCATATTTATGCCGTGCTGCCAGTTTTGAACGAATTTCATCCTGTATGGCTTTTGATTCTTCCACACCGGCATCACCTACCGTTACAGCGAGGGTGTTGATGCGGTTTCCGGCACCGAACACACGCTGGGCTGTTGTAAGTGGAAGATAAACTACCTGCATGTTTTCGTCGCGTCCGTCATCGTCGGTGAAAATACCAACTACCTTGAAAGGTATTCCATTAACGTGGATGTATTTTCCCATCGGATGTTCCTGTTTGAACAACGCATCGCGTACTCTGGTACTGATGACTGCGGACTTTCTGAAATCATCGATATCTGATTTGTTAATGAACCTTCCATCGAGGATTTCCATTTTTTCGATGAACAGATAGGCCGGATGCACCGTACGAATGCTGAACGATCCCGATTCGTTGTTGTAGCTGATGGTGTTGCCTCCCCATATCTGATATCGAGAAGAAATTTGGTCTATACCTTCGACGGTGTTCGAGAGGTAATCGTGGTCCTCATTGGTCATCTGAATGTACCGTCCGGGCTGCATGCCTGCATAAGGTTTGCTGGTTTGTCCGCTCCATATCCAGATGGTATTTGTGGCCGAGGATCTGAATTCGTTTTCAACCCCCTTTTGCAAACCAATGCCCGAGCCCTGCAGTATGATCAGCATAAAGATGCCCCAGGCCACAGAAAAGCCGGTCAGAAAAGTCCTGAGTTTGTTTTTTTCAATGGTGTTGAAAATCTCCTGCCATTTATCCAGGTCGAACATAGTCTTATTCTTTGATAGTTATAATGCCAGTGATGGTATTGGCTCTCTGGTTTTTCCGTTGCGGTGGTCAGAGTTAATAATACCGTCGTGTAGCCTGATGATACGCTGCGTTTGATGGGCTATATCGTTTTCGTGCGTAACGATAACAATTGTAATTCCTTCCGAATTGATTTGCCTGAAAAGCTCCATCACTTCCATGGATGTAACACTGTCGAGCGCTCCGGTAGGTTCATCGGCAAGGATGATTTTAGGCTTCGAGATCATGGCACGTGCAATGGCAAGTCTTTGTTTTTGACCGCCCGATAGTTCATTCGGGAGGTGTTCGGCCCAATCAATCAATCCAACCTTGTTCAGGTAATCTAAGGCAATTTTGTTGCGCTTACGGCGCGGTACACCCTGATAGTACAGTGGAAGGGCAACATTTTCCACTGCGTTTTTGAAGCTGATCAGATTGAACGACTGAAACACAAAACCGATATACTGGTTTCTTAAACGTGCCGCTTTGGTTTCGTTCATGTTTTTGATCAACACATCATTGAGATAAAATTCCCCATCATCATGGGTGTCGAGCAAGCCTATAATATTGAGCAGAGTTGATTTTCCCGAGCCTGATGATCCCATGACGGAAACCATTTCCCCTTCGGAAACATCCAGACTGATGCCTTTTAATACATGCAACTTGTTGTTGCCTACTTCATAGCTTTTATGAATTTCTTGAAGCCTGATCATTTGTTGTTGTGGTTTGGTGGTTACGTACATAACCGTCATGAGGGTTGCATAGATTATGCCACTATTTGTAAATAGTTGTAGATTAATGTGTTCGTAGAATATTGGATTGAATCGGCACGTTCGGTTGCGTGAAAGAGGTGTTCGAATGCGTTCAGTTGTGTGTTAAACCGAACACATATCATACAAGGTTAATCTCTGATGTAAGAGCTACAACCAGCTGTAACAAATGATAAGAAATACAGAAGGGCCTAAAGCCCTTTGAGCAGATTAGCGACCAAAAAACCAAGATAGTTGCCGACAGCATAACCAACGATGCCGATTGTCAATCCAGGAACAACTATCTCTCTGTTTTTTAAGGCACCGGCAACCACTGGCACAAAAGGCGGACTGCAGATCATGGCTGTTGAGGTGATGATGACCGTATCAGCATCAATCCTGAACAAACGTGCCAGCGCAACATGCATCAGCAGCGAACCAAAAACGGCAAAACTGATATAAAAGAACAAACCGTGTGCGATTCCGGCGAACGAACTGATATGTGCCATTGACGAAACGACCAGGCTGAAAATCAGTATCAGATACATGCCCGACTCGAATGTTTTCTCTGTTCTGTTGATGGCAGGTATTAACGAACCTGTGATTCCAAGACTGGTGATGCTCAGAATTATGGCAATCATTTTGGCATCAGGGGCAACCAGCAGGCTTACGGACACTGATATGCCAAGAATGATCAATGCAGCACAGTATGTTTTCATCAATGGAATGAAATTGGATCGGCTGAACATGCCTTCGTAGGACTCAACAGCCGAAATGTTGCCGGCCTGGAAGCCTTTGTTCCGGATGGGATATGCCACAAGAAAACGAAGAAAAAGCCTTTGTCCGACAGTCATCAGAAATGCAAGGTAAACAACCCCGATAATCAGGTCGTAGGTGTGGGTCAGAATGTAAGTGTTGGCATCAACACCAAGCATCAGCTTAAGCGAAGCCAGATTTGGTGTTCCTCCGGTGTACACACCAACAAGCATTCCCGACACTTTCCACATGTTTTCGTCTTCCTGGCCCGCAAAAAGAAAGTAACCGGCAAAGATTACTGAGACAACACTGAACAATCCGATGACCAGCGAGAGAAGTGTTTTGCCTGCCATCAGCTTCCATTGTTTCAGTCTGACTGAGAACAAAATCAAGGGGATGGCCAGAAGAATCGTTACACTCATCAGTGTGTCGCGAAGTTGGTAAATTTGATATGCCTGAAGCTCTTTTGCGGTAATGAGGCCGTCATCAGACATCTTTTTCACATCCTCAACCCCGGCACCCGGGTTCATGAGCAGATACTCGTTCAGAAATGGACCAACTGATGGCAAAATACCTGAGTTTCCGACAACCAATCCGAACAGATAAGCGATCACAACTGCACCAACCCTGTTGATTGCCGGAAATTTTTGACACAGAAACAAAATGATTGCGGGCGCCAAAATGTAGAATAGCAACAATAGTGTCAAAGTCATTAATTACAGCAGTTAAAAGGCAAATATATCCTATTTTGCGTTGACTGAAACATTCGCGCTGTGGACGAAATACACCTGATTTGGTACGGATGGAGTGGTGCCCATATTGTATCTTTGCCGCATGACTAAAGCAAAATTTTATGTGGTCTGGAAGGGTAGACGCACCGGGGTATTCGACACATGGGAAGCGTGTAGTGCAGCAGTCAAAGGATTTCAGGGAGCACGATACAAATCATTTCCCGACAAAAACCTTGCTTGGCAGGCATACCGAAAAGGACCTGAAGATGATGTAAGATATACTGTTAGTAGCAACAAGGCCAGTCAACACAAAACCGAGAAACCTTTAGAAGGTTTTATGGCGGTGGATGCAGCCTGCTCGGGAAATCCAGGAGCCATGGAATACCGTGGGGTTACACCTCAGGGTGAAGAATTGTTCCGCTCAGGAATCTATCCTGTCGGCACCAACAACATAGGCGAGTTTCTCGCAATTGTCCATGCACTTGCATGGCAGCAGAACAACCAGATGGCATTGCCGGTATATTCAGATTCGGTGAACGCCATGAAATGGGTTGCAGAAGGAAAAGCCAAAACGAAGTTGCCCCACGATGAGAAAACCGATAGGCTTTTTGAACATATCAGTCGTGCCGAAAATTGGCTCCGCAATAATCGCATTCATGTGAGTATTCTGAAATGGGACACGGTTGCCTGGGGCGAAATTCCGGCCGATTTCGGGCGCAAATAGCAATTAAATCAGTTGAGCCTGATTTTACGATGAATTAATGCCCATATCAAGGGCTTTGAATACATTTGTAACTGACCAAAAAACCACAACCATGAAAGCAACACAATTGCCCTTTGTTTTGTTGATTATTTTCCTTGCCTTTGAAACCAGCGCACAGAATGTTCCTCTGGTGTATTCCAATATTTTTCATGATGAAACAGGGTATTATTTTCTACATCCCGAATCGGGTGATCGCCTTGAGGAGGTAAACACGCCCGCAGGACTTTCTTACGAACAATTGGTTCATGCTGCCGTCAAAGCCGATGAGGGGCTTCTGTTCGACTTCAGGGACTCAAGTTTTCATGGAACACTTTACTATGGATTTATCGTAACAGATCAGGTCCGTTATCCTCAGCCGGTATGGTTCAGGAATGCCGAGAAAGTGCAGCACGGCAAGGCTTTGGTCCGCATAAACCAGATGAAAGGCAGATACGATATCATTGGCTGGCAGAAGAATGGTAAAGGGCTCCTTGGCTATCGTCTCGCCGATGAAACAGGCAAACTGATCTATGACGGAAGGATTGCATTCACCGGAACAGGACCTTTTGAACCTGCCACAACGGTGTATGAGGGCCCTTTTGTCCAACTTCCCGGGAGTGACGCGGTTACAATAACTTTCAGGACAAATTTTCCGGCCAGCCCCCAGATCATGGTCAACGGAAATGTTTACCAGGAGCAGAGTATGATGATGAATCCCATGGGAAACAAGGAGCACAGTATTCGGGTCGACAGGCTGATAGCCGAAACGGAATATGAATATGAACTTATCGTGGGAGATCAGCTGATCAGGGGTAGTTTTAAAACGGCTCCTGCAAAAGGTTCGCGCAGACCGGTAAGGTTTGGATATGCCAGCGACTCACGAGAAGGCAAGGGTGGCGGCGAGCGAAGCATCAGAGGGGTCAATGTGTATATCATGAAAAAGATTGCCGCTCTTGCCAACCAGCAATCAGTCGATTTCTGGCAGTTTACCGGCGACCTTATCAATGGATATTCAACCAGCACTGACGAAACCAGGGTTCAGTTTGCCAACTGGAAGCGGGCGGTTGAACCTTTCTGGCATCATGTGCCTTTGGTTGTGGGTATGGGAAACCACGAAAGTGTGATAACCGCCTTTGGCGACACGCGAAGAGGTGTAGCCATAGATAAGTTTCCTTTTTCCGGAAACTCGGCCGAAAGAATCTTCGGCTCTGAGTTCATCCTACCGGTCAATGGCCCTCTGAGTGAGGATGGTGCTATATACGACCCTGACCCAGAAGCGACTGATTTTCCTTCATATAAAGAGAATGTCTTTTATTACACCTATGCAAACATGGCTATGGTAGTGCTCAACTCAAACTATTGGTATGCACCATCCGAGCAAATGATTCCGCTTACGGGCGGCAATCCGCACGGATATGTCATGGACAATCAGCTTCAATGGCTCAGGGAAACGATCAGTATGCTGGAGGCCGACAAGGATATTGACCATATTTTTGTAACCATACATACACCTGTGTTTCCCAATGGCGGCCATGCCGGTGATGATATGTGGTATCATGGCAATAATGATATCAGGCCATATATAGCCGGAATCCCGGTCGAAAAAGGAATCATTGAGCGCAGGGACGAAATACTGGATATCATTGTCAACAACAGTAAGAAAACCCTGGCCTTGCTGACAGGTGATGAACATAATTACTCGCGGCTTCTGATCAATGATGATATGCCCCGCTATCCGGAGCATTGGCCGCACCAGAAAGTGAAACTCAGCAGGCCTCTATGGCAGATTACCAACGGGTCTGCAGGTGCCCCATACTATGGTAAGGAAGAACTGCCCTGGAGTGATAACGTGCAGTTTTTCTCGCTTCAGTATGCGCTTGTATTCATTGATATTGAAGCAGATAATGTTTGGCTGAAAGTGACCAATCCGGATACTCTTGAAGAGATTGAGACCATTAAGCTTCGCTGATGGTGTGCGGCTTATGAAAAAGAATACGTATGCTTGCAAATTGCACTAATTTTGCACCATCAATTTATTAATACGCTTTTTATGTCGAAAATTATGGATCCCATCGGCCGGCTGATGGGGCTTCGCTATAAATCACATCCCTGGCACGGAGTGGAAATTGGCCCGCATGCACCCGAAGTGGTAACCTGTTACATTGAGATGGTGCCCACAGATACCGTGAAGTACGAGGTGGACAAGGATTCGGGTTACCTTCGGCTCGACAGGCCTCAGAAATACTCAAACGTCGTGCCTGCATTGTATGGTTTTATTCCGCAAACATTTTGTGCCCAGAGAGTAGCCGAATTTTGCCAGCAGAAAACAGGCCGCAACACTATAAAAGGAGACAAAGACCCGCTCGACATCTGTGTGCTTACCGAGAAAGACATCACACATGGTGACATTCTTGTTAGGGCAAGGCCCATTGGCGGTTTCAGGATGCTTGACGGTGATGAAGCCGACGACAAGCTGGTCGCTGTGCTTGATAATGACGCTGTTTATGGAGAGTACAGGGATATTTCAGATTGTCCGGCTCTTGTACTTGACAGGCTGAAGCATTATTTTCTTACTTACAAGGATTTGCCCGGAAGAGAGAGTAATGTAGAAATCACACATGTGTATGGTATCGAAGAAGCTCACGAAGTCATCAGAAGAAGCATGAGCGACTACCACCATAAATTTGACAATCTGGAAACCTTTTTCTCTGAGGTTTAGCCCTTTTTCTTATCTCAGATTTTCCCAGTACCATGAACATGCTTCTGTGAGTCCGGCTTTTAGGTCAAACAATGGGTTATAGCCCAGTAGTTTCCGGGCTTTTTCAACAGATGCAAGCGAATGTGGGATGTCACCCTTGCGGTAAGGCCCGTGTAGTATTTCAACCCCTGCAATTTCGGGATCGTAGCCCGACAGAATATCCCTTAGGTAACCGGCAAGCTGGTTCAGTGTAGTGCGGTCGCCGTAGGCAACATTATATACCTGATTTAGTGCTTCCTGATTGGTTGTTTTCGCGGCCAACAGATTAGCCTGAATTACATTGTCCACATAGGTGAAATCGCGGCTGTACTCTCCTCCGCCATTGATCACTGGACTTTCGTGACTTATAAACTGCATCACCCATTTAGGGATTACTGCTGCATAAGCCCCATTGGGATCCTGTCGTCGGCCAAAAACATTGAAATACCTCAGCCCAATGGTTGAAAAGCCGTAGGTTCGGGCAAAAACATCGGCATACAACTCATTGACGTATTTGGTGATGGCATAGGGCGACAGGGGTTTACCGATTACATCCTCTACCTTGGGAAGGTGCTCAGAGTCACCATAAGTGCTTGAGCTGGCAGCATAAACGAATCTTTCGATCCCGGCATCGCGTGCAGCGATCAGCATATTGAGCATGCCGCTGATATTTACGGCATTGGTTGTTGCAGGGTCGTTGATTGATCGGGGAACCGAGCCCAGGGCGGCTTGATGAAACACGAATTTCTGTCCTTCACAGGCTTTCCGACAGGTGATTAAATCACGAATATCCCCTTCAATAAACCTGAAATTTGGCAATTGCAGAAAAGGCTCAATATTATGCCGGTGACCGGTGGCGAAATTGTCAAGGCAGGTAACCACTGCATTCAGCCTGAGAAGGGCTTCAACAAGATTGGCGCCGATAAAACCGGCTCCGCCGGTAACCAGAACAGGGGTTTTTTCAAATATATTTGTTTCCATATTTCAAGTTTTGTGATTGTTGCATGGAAGACAACCCGTCAGCTGTCGGCTTCCGGTGGTGCAGCTTCCACCCGTGTTCGTGGAATATTGATCGTTATGCTTTTGCCAACAGCTTCAATCATTACGATAAGCCTGAATTTGTTTTTGTTACGAATAAGTCTTCCGATCAGGCCCTCCATCGGGCCATGTTTTACTCGTACCAACTGGCCGATATTCAGGTTTTCCGGCCCGACTTCTTCTTCATGTGTTAGGTCGTTCACATAAAAGCGAATGGCTTCAATCTGCTGATCGGGTATTTTGACAGGTTTTTTGCCAAAACCAACAATCTTCAGAACACCTTCTGTTTGCACCACCTTGAAATGATCGCTTTCGTAAGAAAGAACGAACAAATAACTTCTAAACAGGGGCTCAATGACTTTCTTTTTCCTGTCGCTCCATAGTTTTATACGGGTTACGAGAGGCAGATAGGCTATGACTCCCAAGCGCTCAAGCTCAGCTAAAACCTTACGTTCAGCTTTCGAGCGGGTATAAACGGCATACCAGTAAGGCCGTGATCCTTCATTTTTGTCTGTCGGCATCGGATTATGGATAAAATCCACATCAGATTTTGTTCAGCAGGCGTTTGAAAAAGCCGGGTGTTTTGTCTTTTTGTTCGTCAGTATAGTATCCGTAACCGTAACCGTAACCATAACCGTATCCATAACCGTATCCATAGCCATAACCGTATCCATATCCGTAACCTCCGCCCATGCGGACATCATTTACCAATATGCCCATGTTCAGGCCGCGATCCTCAATATCTTTGATAATAGATTCGAAAATCTTTTTGTGGGTATAGTTCTGACGTACAATAAACAGGTTTACGTCTGCATGGCGCATCAGCAGGAAGGCATCGGTTACCAGTCCAACAGGCGGAGTATCAACGATGATGTAGTCATATCTTTTGCTGAGTTCCCTGAATAATTCGCCGCACTTATCGGAGGCGATCAGCTCTGCAGGGTTTGGTGGCACCGGACCGGCCATGATCAGGTCGAAGTTTTCTACCTTGCCTGAAGGCTGGATGATTTCGTCAAGGGTGTGTTTATTGATCAGGTAGGTGCTCAATCCGGCAGTATTGGAAACCCCGAAGTCCTGATAAATTTTTGGTTTACGAAGGTCGAATCCAAGCAACACGGTCTTTTTTCCATACATTGCGTAAATACTGGCCATGTTGATGGAAACAAAGGTCTTTCCGGCGCTCACCATATCTGCAGTAATCAGAATGGTGCTCTTTTCCTTGCCCTTCATCAAATATTCGATGTTCGTTCGAACCGACCTGAAAGATTCTGAGATGGAGGATTTTGGTGAATCGGCAACCACAAGCTGGGTATCCTTGTTCGAGTGCATGATCTGTCCCACAATTGAAAAGCGTGTTGCTTTTTCAATATCCTTGCGATCAACTATTTTGTCGTTCAGATAGTCGCGACCCAAAACATAGGCTACAGGTATCAGCAACCCAAGAAGCAGTGCAATGGTGTAGTTAAGGCTTTTTTTGGGAAACACCTGTGTGCCCAAAGTGCTCATGGCCGAGTCAACTACTTCGTTATCCGGAAGGTTCGAAGCTTTGGTGATCTGTGCCTCTGCTCTTTTTTGCATCAGGAAATTATAAATAGCATCGTTGAGCTGGAATTTACGGGTATAGCCAACAAGAAGACGTTGCGTTGCCGGGAGTTTGTTGAGTTGTACTTCCACATCTGCAATCCTGCGGTTCAGGTCTCCGATGGCCACATCCGAATTCCGGATAATGTTCTGTATATTTTCAAGTAAGGTTCTTTTGGTATTGATAATCTGATTGTCAATAGCCACAACAGAGGGGTGCTTTTCGGTCGAAGTAAATAATTGTTCTGATTTAGCAGTCGATAAATTAACCAGCTCCTGCACCAATCTGTTAAGCAATGGATCCTCAATTCCCATTGCGCTTGGTGCAACCAGCCTGTTCAGCTCGTCAAGATTGGTCTGAACATAAGTCTGAAGGCTTCGGTAGTATTTTGATTTTACCATCATTTCAGCCTTTTGTTTTTCCAGATCCTTTACATATTCGAAGGCCTGTTGCGACTGAAAATCGAGGTCCATAAGCTCATTGCTCGTTTGGAAATCCTGCAGATCGAATTCAGCTTTTGACAAGGAGTCCTGAATATCCACCAGCTGCTGGTTTATAAACAATATGGTATTCTCCGCAATCTGATTTTTTCTTTCGAGGTTGCGCTGCAGATAATTCTCGGTAAGTTTATTGAGGAAATCAGCTGATTTTTCTTTGATGTTGCCCCTGAGCGAAATTTCGAGGATGGAAGCTTCGCGGTTGATGGGCTCGATCTTAAATCCGCGCAAAACATTCAAGAGTGATTTATAATCATTGAAAACAAATCGGTTACGGGCAGCAGGATCCACATCACCATCGAAATTATCGTTCAGCACAATGCGGAATTTGTTGAATCCATTATCCACCCACTCGCCGAATAAGAATGTTCCTGACCATTTGATCTTTTCAAAGGGTTTTCCAACGTTTTCAGATTTATCGTAATCATAAGAGCTGATCATCTCACCTTCGGCGTCAATCCTGAAGCTGTTGTTGTCAACAAACGTAAGGTTGTAAGGCAGATTGACTGCCTGGGGCACGCTGAAATCAACTTCAACAGTGTAATATGATTCTTTGTACACTTCTTTTGTGATCAGACCATCTTCAACAAAATAAGATACTTCGAAATTGAGCTGTTTGACTACCCTGTGACTCAGAGAGTAAGACATGAGCACCCCAATCTCATTCTGGAGGTTTTGTTGCGATCCGCTGAAACCAAGCCCCAACAGGGCTGATGGATCAATTTTCGATTTGTCGTCTTTCACCAGAACCATCGTTTTTACCTCATACACAGGCTTGGTATATTTGTTGAACAGAAATGCCACGAGCATGGCAATGAAGATAGAAATGGCAAACAAATACCAAAAACGGGTAAATTTGAAGAATAACGCCTTCAGGTCAATGCTTTCTTCTTGCTGGTAGGGTTGTAGGTTTTCCACTATGTCTTATTTAAAGAAGTTGATCAATAGTAATGCAGTCGAAATGGTCGAAAATATCAGGGCATAAGGGAATGTAGCAAAGCCATATTGCTTGATTTTTAATGGCCTCACATAGATGATGTCATTGGGTTTAAGGTAATAGAAGTCTGAACTCAGTATATTGGCTTTTTCAAGATTCACAACTATGGTCTCAGAGCCCGTTTTGGTCTGGCGTACAATGACTACTTCTTTCCTGTCTGCAAACTCGGTAAGGTCGCCTGCCATGCTCACGGCTTCAAAAATATTAATCCCTGACTGATATACTTTATACTGACCGGGTCTTTTCACCTCACCTAAAACCGTAAGGTTGAAGTTTACCAGTTTTACGATCAATACTGTTTCTTTCAGATATTCGTCGAGAATTATCTGGATGCGCTGTTTCACCTCTTCAATATTCATGTTCTGGACATAAACCTGCCCGGCCAATGGGAATTCGATTGTTCCCTGCTCGCTTACGGTGTAGCTGTTCAGATACACAGAGGCGTCGTTCGTAAATTGTGAATAGTTTCCGGCTCCGATGGGATTAAACAGGGTAGATGTTTTTTCATCAAGGCTGACTACTTTGATGTAGATGTTGTCGCCAGGCTGGAGTTTATAGGAAACCGATCTGTCGTTTTCATACACTTTTTCGGTGGCCTGCTTCTTTCCGTCCTGGAGAAACATCATTTTGCGCTGTGGTACACAGGAGGATATCATGAAACCTCCGACTACCAATGCAAAAAGGGTCGTTGTTTTTATAAGTCCAAAAAATCTGTTCATGTAAAGTCAGGTTGTGTTCTAAAAGTTGGGAAGTGACTGATGGCCGCAAAAATACGGATTTTTCCATTTCGCAAAAAATTAATTTAACATTACGAAATCGTATAGTCTGTATAATCAGTATATTTCAGAAAAAGAGTGTTCTTTACGAATCATTTGTATATTTTTGAACCCGTTTAGTTGTTGCCCAATGAATTAGGAATTAATTATGAAATCAAGCCATCTTAATCATCGTATTTTATTGTTTTTCACAATTTTATTTTTGGGTTTCTCATGCCATAAGCCTTTAGTGCAGGAGGAGATCAGGGCATTTGTAAACCAGACATGGAACCGATTCGATATTCTGGAATTTGATGCAGGATTGGCGAAAAATGATCATCCCACGGATATATTGGTTGTTTTTGAGCACACAATTGATTATCCGAATGATTATATCGACCTTAATTTTACGCTGTATCTTCCTGAGGGTGGTATGCGGACACGTGATTACATGTTTGAGCTCAAGGATACACTGGGTGTGTGGCTGGGTCGGAACAACGATGGGGTGTATCGTGTGGAATTGCCTGTAATTCAGGGAATGAAAATACCAGAAGATGGTACATATAAAATCAGGATCGAAAACAAACTTACAAAGTTTAATACTGCGGGAGTCACAGCTGTTGGTTATAAGATTCAAAAAAGCCGGAAACAGAGGTAGTTTTCGGCTTTGTCAGGAATTCACGATTGTCTGGTGTTTTTAGTTTTTCAGGCTTATTTCCCTGTCGCTGAACAGGCGGCATATTCCTGAGTGGTTTCCGTGGCAGTAGCGGTTAACAATCAGCTCAGTCCTGAAAGGTATATCATCAATGTACAATTCTGCAACAGGCTGGTATCTGACTGAGGTGGCAGAGTCGCTGTGCATCTTTGCCAGAATTGCATGTGTGTCGAAAGGAATATCGTTTACATACTCCTCTGTGTCCGGACGCAATGTGTCTGCAACAAATTGCCTTGAAAAGAAATCGCGTACGACAAGTTCGGTGTTGAAAGGGATGTCATCAATATAGGCTTCCTCTCTTAATGTTATCTGTTCGCCACTTGCCAGCGAATTTATCGTCAGGCCGAGGATCAGGTTCAGGGTTAAGATCAGAGTTTTCATTTTTTTAAGTTTTAGTATTGTTTTCCTTTCAATTACCAAGTGCGTGCCAAAGTTTGTAATACACAGATATATAATAATATACAATCAAAATGATCGTGAATTGCAATTTGTGTTCCTGCATCAGTAGCGTACAGATTTGTTCGCTGACGAACAAAAAATGTATCGGCAGCACGCAAATAGTAAACACAGAAATGCCCAGGCAGGCAACTGCGATGAAGTTGCTGCATAAAAGCAAAGTAAAAGGAATAATTAGTGTGTCGAGGACCCCAGCACAACAACTATTTCGCCCCTAACTTCTGAGGTGATGAAATGCCGGATCACCTCTGACAGTGTGCCGCGAACATGTTCTTCATGGATTTTGGAGATTTCGCGGGAGACAGAAACAGGCCGGTCATTGCCTGCGACACTTGCTAATTGTTGCAGTGTTTTCAGCAACCGGTGGGGCGATTCGTAGAGCACAACTGTCACCTGCGAAGCTGCTATTTCAGCGATGCGTGTCATGCGCCCTTTTTTCTGTGGCAGGAACCCTTCAAACAAAAAACGCTCGCAGGGAAGCCCCGAACAGAGCAAAGCAGGCACAAAAGCTGTCGGGCCAGGCAGGCTTTCAATCGGAATACCTTCTTTGACACACGCCCTCGACAGCAAAAATCCGGGATCTGAAATTCCGGGTGTGCCGGCATCTGTCACCAATGCCATGGATTCTCCTGACTTAAGCCTGTCAACGATTCTGCTAAGCTGCTGGTGCTCGTTGTGTTGATGAAATGCCGTCATAGGTTTCGAAATGCCGAAGTGCTTCAGCAGAATTCCTGTTTTGCGGGTGTCTTCGGCCAGTATCAGGTCAACCTCTTCTTTCAGGATACGAATAGCCCTCAGGGTAATGTCTTCGAGATTACCAATGGGTGTAGGAACGAGATAGAGCTTCGACATATGTTTTTATTTACGTTTGCCATTGAGCTTTCTGAACCATTCTTCCATTTTTCCGGCTCCGCTGTTGATAGAAGTATAAAATGTGATCAGAGTAAAAATACCAACCACAACCAGACTTAATATAATCACCAATAGCCTCATTTTTCGTTCTTCAGTTCCGGTTGCAATGCAATGGCAAAGTCAGTGATGATACCGAACAATTGGTCATAAGCTGTAAAGGGAAGCCGTTCGGGTGTGTCGTAAACGTTATGGTATTCTCGGTTTTCGGCTCCGCGGGTAAACAGAAACACGGAAGGTACACCTTTGCGGTAATAGGGGCAATGATCACTGTTGCACGATTCGCCGCCTGATCTGATGTTGGCAAAATATCCCTTTTCGCTGTTGATTTGTTTGAATATGTCAACAGCCCGGGGAAACAGATCACCATTAACAATGGACAAACCTTCGCTTCCGGTGCCCACCATGTCCATATTGATCAGGAATTTAATATTGCTGAGGGGAAACAAGGGATTGTCGGCATTGTAAAATGAACCCAAAAGGCCCGCTTCTTCTCCTGAAACCAGAATGAAGGCCATGGAGTAATATGCCCTGTTTGGGTTTGCTGCATAATAGCGGGCCAGATCAAGCACGGTGGCAGTACCGCTGGCATTGTCATTAGCACCCGGAAACAAGGTTTTGGCTCCCATTCGTCCGAGATGGTCATAATGTGCAATGAATACGATAAATGTATCAGGCTCTGCCGTTCCGGGTACATATCCGATCAAATTACGTGCTTCATGATCAACCAGAAACTCACTTTCAACCTCGATACTGATATGCCGGGTTTCTTTTGATAAGGCTGATTCGCGCATCATTAGTGCAATTTTGCCCGATGGTTCCCTGGCTCCAGAAACATGCCACCACACATTACCTTTCGTAAGCTGAATAACACCGCGCGCGCCGGGGAAACCTGTCCTGTAAAGAGATTGTATTCCGGAGGGAGCAACAACCAGGCTTCTGCTGAGACCGGTGGTATCCATGATTTTCAGGGCTGACTCAATTGTGGTTACAGTGTCAGGAATCCAATGCAGATTGAATGTTTCGTCCATTGAAGTCACGCTGGGCGCCAACACAAAATCGTATCCGGGGCGGAGTTTCTTTTTGCCTGCTTTAACGGTTAGTTTTCCCGGAAAACTGTTAATAGAAAAAGAATAGCGTTGTACATAATCACCATTGAAAGCCTGTAAACCAGCTTTTTTCATTTCTTTTTCAAGAATCACGGCTGCCCTGATGTCTCCCGACCTGACATAGCCCCGGCCATGAAGTGCCGGAGAGGATAATTCTCTCACAATACGATGAACATATCCCCTGTCCTGAGCTGAAAGAAAAACGAAGCCCGTCAGGGCAACAATGAGTAAAAATAATTTTTTCATAGTGAATATCATCTTTTCAGGCTCCAAACCTGCGTTCGACAAAATGGCTCAACCTGTTGAATGCGTTGGATTCAGCATCCCATTGGTGTTCGACCTTCAGTTCCATCAGGTAGGTTTGGGCTCCACCCAGACTCTTGAAATCGTTAAGTTCATCCAGCACTTTGTTGTATTGTTGCATGTTGCCGCGGAACAGATCGTTAATAAACAAAAACTTATCATTGATTCCTATTGCTGAGCGAAGGTCATTTATTTTGGCTTTTTGCATTCTGGCTGCGATGCTTGGGTCGTCATCGGCGCCAAATCGTGAAGCGATGCTTTCCGCGCCGGATTGAGCAAAGAGGTCGAGGGTGGTTTTCACCGGAGGCCTTGCTGATTCACGCTCTGGTTTGATTTCATAATGCTCGGTCATTGGTTCCTGCCTGATTATTTCAGGTTGCAACTCAACTACTGGGGACGGAGTGTTGATGATAACTTCAATCTGTTTTTCGTGAAGTTCCTCTGGTTTATTTTTAGTGATTTCCACCACCGGCTCAGGTGCCTGATGAACGGTTATTGGTGGTTCAGCGAAACCCGGAACATCCGCATTGACTGCACTGCCGGCCGCATCAGCCGCTGACTGTTGTTTGCTCACGGTTGTTGGTTCTGCTGGAGGTGCATCATGATTGCCAACACCTGTAAACCTATGCATCTGCATTACCTCTTCGTAGATACCTCTTAATTTGGCCATCATCAGGTCAATATCCAGCGGATGCAATTGATGACCGGGTTTAGAAACTCTTCTGAGGTGAGCCTGAAAGTTTTCTGTTTCCAACAGAATTTTCTTTATTGCCTGATTTTGTTCCATATAACCTTAAACGAGCAATTTGTGTATTTATTTGGGAATTTCTGTCTAATTTTGCGGGTAATCAGAACCGCTAAAATTACGAATTAGTTATCAGCCGGCATTATGTTTCTCGAAAAAGATACAAACAGTAAATCGCGTACCGGCTGGATAGAAGTGGTTTGCGGTTCAATGTTTTCGGGCAAGACTGAAGAATTAATCCGAAGACTGAACCGGGCTCGCATTGCCAGGCAAAGGGTGCAGATATTTAAACCACAGATAGATACGCGTTACAGCGAAAGCGAGGTGGTTTCTCACGATGATCATGCGATGGCATCCATTCCACTGCAGAATGCTTCTCAGATTTTGTTTTATTCCAATGAGTTTGATGTAATCGGCATCGATGAAGCACAGTTTTTTGATGATGAATTGCCCTATGTGTGTGACCAGTTGGCCACAGCCGGATTAAGGGTTGTAGTTGCAGGTCTCGACATGGACTTTCAAGGCCATCCGTTTGGTCCTATGCCTGCCATGATGGCCATAGCCGAGTATGTTACCAAGGTGCATGCCATCTGCATGAAGTGCGGCAATCTGGCACAGTATTCGCACCGGACCGTTGCGGGTGAAAAGCTTGTTATGCTGGGCGAAACCGAGAGCTATGAACCATTATGCCGCAAATGCTTCACCGAGGCAAACCGCAAACATCGCTAACCATTCAAAAGGCATTTTTTTTACTTTTGCCACGGTTTATTATTCACCATTAACTTAATCAGCAATGAAACAGTCACTTTTCATTCTTTTGTTTTTTACGGTTTTTTCACTTTCTGCGCAAAACAAAGCAGAAACTGTTGTCGTGATCAAGACTGAGTTTGGCAACATCACCGCCAAATTATATAATGATACTCCCAAGCACCGCGACAATTTCATCAAGCTGGTGAAGCAGGGTTGGTACGACAAAAGCCCGTTTCACCGTGTTATCAACAATTTTATGATTCAGGGAGGCGGAAATGCTGCCGGCAAAAGTGATCCCGGCTATCAGGTTGATGCTGAGTTTAATTCAAAATACATCCACAAAAAAGGAGCACTTGCCGCTGCACGTATGCCCGATCAGGTAAATCCAGAAAAGAAATCTTCAGGATCACAGTTTTATCTTGTTCAGGGACAGAAATTTGATGAAAGAACCCTGCAGATGATGTCGGCACGCAATGGTATTAAATACACTCCACAGCAAATGAGGGCTTATGCCGAGGTAGGCGGGACACCTCATCTTGATGGCGGATACACTGTTTTCGGGGAGGTTATTGATGGTCTTGAGGTAATTGATAAGATTGCAGCCGTTAAAACAGGTGCAGGCGACAAGCCCGTGAAAGATGTTACCATGACTATTGAAATTTTAGAATAATCCGGCAGATGAAAGATAAAATTGCTGCGCTGCTCACTGAGATAGAAGCATTTGTTCCTGAGAACGCTGATGCGCTTGAGGCCTTCAGGTTGAAGTTCATGAGCAAAAAAGGACTGATTGCCGGACTTTTTGCTGATTTTAAAACTGTTGCACCGGAAGACAGGAAAGAGATGGGCGTATTGCTCAATGAATTGAAAGACAAAGCTCAGGGAAGACTCAATCAGTTCAGACAGATTGGAGAGATTGAAAAAGCACCTATAGCAAAACCCGATCTCACCCTCCCTGCCGGACAGTTTTCGGGAGGTCGTCATCCGCTTTCTATAGTGCGGAATCAGATCAACAGCATTTTTAAACGTATTGGGTTTACCATCAGCGAAGGTCCTGAAATTGAAGATGATTTCCACAATTTCACGGCATTGAATTTCCCCCCTGAGCATCCTGCAAGGGACATGCAGGACACCTTTTTTATCAGCAGAGACCCTGATATAGCCCTGCGCACGCACACTTCAAGTGTTCAGGTGAGGGTAATGGAAGCCGGAAAACTGCCGATCAGAATTATTGCCCCGGGCAGGGTGTTCCGTAACGAGGCCATATCAGCACGCGCGCACTGTATTTTTCATCAGATCGAAGGGCTTTATGTGGACAAGGACGTTTCCTTCGCCGACCTGAAGCAGACTCTCTTTTATTTTGCGCAGGAATTTTTTGGTGCTGAGACGCGCATCCGTTTCAGGCCATCCTATTTTCCGTTCACAGAGACATCAGCAGAAATGGATGTGTCGTGCAATATTTGTGGAGGCAGTGGATGCAATATCTGCAAACACAGTGGCTGGGTCGAAATTATGGGTTGCGGAATGGTCGATCCCAATGTGCTTGAGGCCTGCGGCATTGATAGCAGCATATACAGTGGTTATGCCTTTGGCATGGGCATTGAGCGTATCACCATGATGAAGTTTCAGATCAACGACCTGAGGTTGTTTTTTGAGAACGACATCAGGTTTCTCAAACAATTTGAGGCAGCTCAGTAAAAAAAGCATAAGTAACGTCAGATTTTTTATGGCCTGCCTATTCCTGACCGGATTATAGGTTATGTTCTTCAACAAATACTCAGCCGTACTGTGTTTGAATATCCTTTTTCCCAAACGGGAAGACTGAGCACATTCACCAACAACATTCCCGGCCGGATGAGTT
Organism: Bacteroidales bacterium; assembly: GCA_024710405.1. GTDB lineage: Bacteria > Bacteroidota > Bacteroidia > Bacteroidales > F082 > UBA6192. The sequence goes on along the minus strand of JANJUV010000017.1, from coordinate 208,818 downwards.
TTTCGCTGAGCAGGCGCGATTTTAGCTTTTCGTAATAGTGTCCGGGATCGTTGAGGCTTTCGTCGAAGAAAACCCTGACGCCCCACAGAAGGCTAAGTTGTGCCTGCAGGAAACGATCAGAAGTAAACACAAACACGTTGGCCTTCGGCCGGTGTGCCGAGAGTCTGAGTGCAGAGTAACCGGAATGCGAAATAACGATGATGGCTTCAGATTGTGTTTGTCTGGCCATTTCACAGGCATTATAAAGCACCGAATCGCTGATATACCGCGGATGTATGATGTTTTCGGGTGGATATTGCCGGTAAAACCGAGCCTCATCCTGTTCGATTTCAGACATGATTGCCTGCATTATTTCCACTGTTTTTACGGGAAACTTACCTACAGAAGTCTCGCCGCTCAGCATCAGCGAATCAGCTCCGTCCAGTACCGAGTTGGCCACATCGTTTACCTCAGCACGCGTTGGCCTGATGTTATCGATCATACCTTCCATCATTTGCGTAGCCACTATCACTGGTCTGCCTGCTTTCTGACAGGCATTTATGATGCGTTTCTGAATCATGGGGACTGTCTGCATGGGCATTTCCACACCAAGATCGCCTCTGGCAATCATAACAGCATCTGTTTCGAGGATGATCTGATCAATAACCTGTACGGCTTGTGGTTTTTCGATTTTGGCAACAATACGGGGTTTGTTCTCTATACGACCTTTGTTGATCAGTTGCCGCAGATATCTGATGTCGGCGGCAGATCTTACAAATGAAAGAGCGATCCAGTGTATCTCGTGCAGAAGTATGAAATTCAGATCGTTGTGATCCTTTTCGGTGAGCGAAGGCAGTGAGATGGATGTGTCGGGAAGGTTGACGCCTTTGCGCGGAAAAAGAACACCACCATTAATACATTCCATGAGCACTTCTTCATGATTGTCGGTATGTATCACCCTGAAAGCGATTTTGCCGTCATCAACAAGCACTGTTTCGCCGGGTTTCACATCGGCAGCAAAAGATGGGTAACTGATGCTTACGATCTCTTTTTTTCCTGTAAGTAATCGTGATGTAAACACAATCCTGTCGTTTGGCTTAAGAGTAACCGATTCATCTTCAAAACTTCCCAATCTTATTTTTGGACCTTGCAGGTCAGCCATGATTGCTGCCGAAGTATTCTGTTCTTTGTTTATCCGGTGAATCAGTGCAATAGTTTCGGCATGTTCCTCGTGGGTTCCGTGCGAGAAGTTAAGCCTGAACACATCGACACCTGATTGGATGAGTTGCCTGATCACCCCGGGACTGGATGAGGCGGGGCCGAGCGTTGCAGTAATTTTTGTTTTCATCAGGCGGGTTTAATTTCGGTGGTGTTTTCGTGTTTGTTTCTTTTGAATCATCATTTCATGAAATTCGAGCTCTTCAAGCACTGTGTCAATTTGTTTGTATTTGGCCAGATCAATTTCATAAACCATCAGTATGCCACTGATGCTGCGAATGATACTCAATATTGCAGAGAGACGGGATTCGTTGAGCGGATTTCGGATGATGAGGAAAAAATCGGTACGCGCGGGCATTTTCAGGAGCAGTGTGCCATCGCTGTTGTTGCTCACAAGGCTGAATACATTTTGGTTTTCGCCTTCATCATAATAATAAAAAGGGAAACCTGGTGATTCTTCATCTGATGCCCTGAGGTTTTCGAGTCGCTGCAGGTTGAGACCTAACTTTTCGTTCATATGCCAGGCCAGAGCATAATCGCGGTTGGATGATGCAATTCCGAAAACCCTCAGGTCTTCAAAGGGTTCTACTTTAAGGATGTTTTTTTTTGGCGCCACAAAAACTTTTCGCTAAAATACTAAAACCTGCATTGAAAAAGGAAGGTACATCAGTCAATAGTATTGTCCACCTGATTGATGGCCAGCAGTGTTCTTTCTGCAGCAAGCTGTTCGGCACCTTTTATGCTGAAATCCTGAGCCTTACTAAACGACTGTGAGTCAAGCAGAACCTCTACCATATATTGTTTCCGGTAGCCTTCACCAAGTTCGCTTACAAGTTTGAATTCAACCACTTTCTTTTCCTTTTGTGCCCATTCGATCAGCCTGCTTTTTGGGTTTATTTCGTGCTTTTCGAGGGCATCCATATCGAGGTGTGTGGAAATAATCCGTTCAATGAGGATTTTTCGGGTAAAGTTGTATCCTTTGTCGAGAAACATGGCACCGATGAATGCTTCAAAGGCGTCTCCGTTGGCCGACCTGAACGGGTTTCGCTGATCTTTGCTTTTTTGCACCAGCTGATCAATTCCCAGTTTTTGCGAAAGTTTGTTGAGCGATACTCGGCTTACAATACGCGCACGCATTTCGGTGAGGAAGCCTTCGTTTTTATAGGGAAATTTTTTAAAGAGGAAGTCGGCCACCACAGCGCTCAGTATGGCGTCGCCAAGGTATTCAAGTCGTTCGTTGCTCACCCGGTAGCCATTGATGATTTCCTGTGAGGCAGATTTGTGTCTGAAGGCCAGTTGGTATAAAAAAACATTTCCGGGATAAAACCCGAAAATGTTTTTCAGTGTTTTTGACAGTTCTTTATCTGCCGAAAATAGTTTTTTGACCGTGCTCCGAAGAACCAAAATGAACCGGATTTAACTTTACTTTACAAACTTCTTGAAGATGATGGAAGCATTGTGGCCGCCAAAACCGAAAGTGTTGCTAAGGGCAGCATTGATTTCACGCTTCCTTGGCTGGTTAAATGTGAAGTCGAGCTTGTTGTCGATTTCCGGGTCATCAGTATAATGATTGATCGTTGGCGGAACCAGATTGTGATTCATGGCAAGCACCGATGCTATGGCTTCAACAACACCGGCACCACCAAGAAGGTGTCCGGTCATCGATTTTGTGGAGTTGATGCTTATTTTGTAGGCATGTTCGCCAAAAAGATTTACGATGGCTTGTGGTTCGGCAATGTCTCCAAGGGGGGTTGATGTACCGTGGGTGTTGAGGTGGTCGATCTCTTCAGGGTTCATTCCTGCATCATCAAGTGCACGTTTCATACTCAGGTAAGCTCCGAATCCTTCGGGATGTGGTGATGTCATGTGGGAGGCATCAGCCGACAAACCACCGCCAACTACTTCAGCATATATTTTTGCGCCACGGGCCAGTGCGTGTTCCAGTTCTTCGAACACCATTCCGCCGCCACCTTCGCCCATCACGAAGCCATCACGATCCTTGTCGAACGGGCGTGAAGCTGTTTTGGGGTCATCGTTGCGTGTCGAAATGGCATGCATGGCATTAAAACCACCGACACCTGATTCGCTTATTGCTGCCTCGGAACCTCCGGCCACAATGGCAACGGCCTTGCCCAGCCTGATGTACATCAGTGCGTCAATGAGTGCGTTGGCCGATGAGGCACAAGCCGAAACAGTGGCAAAATTTGGTCCGCGGAATCCGTATTTGATTGAGATATGACCGGCTGTAATGTCGGCGATCATTTTAGGGATAAAGAACGGATTGAATCTTGGAGTACGATCGCTGCCCACAAAGCCAACGACTTCCTCAAAAAGAGTCTGTAAACCGCCAATACCTGATGACCAGATTACGCCAACCTCGTCAAAATCAGTATTCTCTTTGCTCAGCCCGGAATCTTTGATTGCTTCATCGGCCGAAATGAGACCGAACTGTGCAAAGAGGTCATACTTTCTTACTTCTTTCCGGTCGAAAAATTTCGTCCAGTCATAATTTTTCACCTCACAGGCGAACTGGGTCTTGAACTTGGAGGAGTCGAAGCGGGTAATACCAGCAGCGCCACTGACTCCATTTGCCAGTCCTTCCCAATACTCGGGAATGGTGTTACCAATAGGGGTAATGGCTCCCAAGCCGGTTACAACTACTCGTTTAAGCTCCATAGAAGTGGATTGATTACTTAGCTTTTGTTTTCTTCAATGTATCTGATGGCATCGCCAACTGTTGCAATTTTTTCAGCCTGATCATCCGGAATGGCCAGGTTAAACTCTTTTTCAAACTCCATGATCAACTCAACAGTATCCAGGGAGTCGGCACCCAGATCGTTGGTGAAGCTGGCTTCATTAGTTACTTCAGCCGGCTCTACGCCCAGCTTATCAACGATAATTGAAACAATTTTGTCTTTGATCTCTGACATAACTTTAAATGTTTTTAGTTAAACAGGCTGCAAAGTAAGTTATTAAATGAAAAAAAAGCAAATAAAACTTTCAGTGCTGTGGGTTTTATAAGTATCGTGTTGTGGGTCAATATACTGCCCGACAATCTCTTCGGCTACCGCCGGAAGTTTTTATCCATGACCGTACTGTGAACAGCGCACACGATTTCGGTTTGTCCAGCCTGTTTGTCCAACTGGAAATACCAATTGCCGGATGGTTTTGGCAAGGCGCAGATTCAAGTTTATTAGGTAGATCATGTGAAAGTTTTACTTTTGCAGCGCTTTTTAATTTCTTTTCGTTGATCAAGATATAGTTAGAGATGTCGAAAAATCTGGTAATTGTTGAATCTCCTGCCAAGGCAAAAACCATCGAAGGTTTTCTGGGCAAGGATTATCTGGTAAAATCAAGCTACGGCCATGTGATGGATCTGAGCAAGAATCAACTCAGTGTTGATATTGATAATGGTTTCGAGCCGCAGTATGAGATATCTCCCGACAAGAAAAAGCTGATTTCCGAACTGAAGAAGCTGGCAAAAGAGGCCGAAATGGTTTGGCTGGCATCTGATGAAGACCGCGAGGGTGAAGCCATCTCCTATCATTTATTCAAAGCATTGAACCTGAAAGAATCGCAAACCCGTCGTATTGTATTTCATGAAATTACCAAAACAGCCATAAGCAAAGCCATTGAACACCCACGTGGAATCGACCACAACCTTGTTGCCGCGCAACAGGCACGGAGGGTACTTGACCGTCTTGTCGGCTATGAGCTCTCACCACTGCTCTGGAAAAAGGTGAAGCCTTCGCTTTCGGCAGGCAGGGTGCAGTCTGTGGCCGTGCGGCTTATTGTCGAACGAGAAGAAGAAATCAGGGATTTTAAAACTACTTCGGCCTACAGGATCGTGGCCCGGCTGAATGTTCAGGTTAATGGCACCACTTATATGGTTGAAGCCGAGCTTCCCGAGCGTTACGAAAAGCAGGATGAAGCCCTTATGTTTCTCGAATCGTGCCGCAAAGCAATATATAAGGTGGGATCAGTGGACAAAAAACCTGCCAGGAAATCCCCTGCACCGCCTTTCACAACCTCAACGTTGCAGCAGGAAGCCAGCCGTAAACTTGGGTACTCGGTTGCCAATACCATGCGCATTGCCCAGCAGTTGTACGAATCTGGAAAAATCACCTATATGAGAACCGATTCGGTCAATCTCTCCGAAATGGCTCTTGCCAAAGCAAAAGAGGTTATTGCTTCGGGTTATGGTGCAACTTACGTGAAAACAAGACGTTATGCTACCAAAACAAAAGGAGCTCAGGAAGCACACGAAGCCATAAGGCCTACATACCCCGAAAACCAGACCATCAGCGGATCGGCAGAAGAAAAAAGGCTGTACGATCTGATCTGGAAACGCACCATCGCTTCTCAAATGGCCGATGCGGAACTTGAGCGCACACAGGTGACAGTCAACATAAGCACTAATGGAAAGTCATTGATTGCTTCGGGCGAAGTAATCCTCTTTGACGGTTTCCTTAAGGTATATATGGAGGGAACGGATGAAGAAAATCAGGAAGAGAACAAGGATTTGCTGCCACCCATGAGCCCCGGACAGCAACTCATGCTTGTTGACATGACTGCTCAGGAACGCTACACCCGTCAGCCGGCCCGCTACACTGAGGCCAGTCTGGTGAAAAAACTGGAAGAATTGGGTATCGGACGACCTTCAACCTATGCTCCGACCATTTCGACCATTCAGAAAAGAGAGTATGTGATGAAGGAAGACAGGCAGGGCACAACCCGTAAATACAACCTGATCATACTGATGGCAGATGACAAAATCACCCAGAAAACAGCCACTGAAAACGTTGGTTATGAAAAGGCAAAACTGTTTCCAACTGACATCGGGGTGTTGGTGAACAGATTTCTGTGTCAGTATTTCGACAGCATCATTGACTATAATTTTACGGCAAACGTGGAAAAGGAGTTTGATGAAATAGCCGAAGGCCGTAAGAAGTGGAATCATATGATCCGTGAGTTTTACGGGCCTTTCAGAGCCAGAATCCAAAACACTTCGGATAATGCAGGCAAGTTCAGCGGCGAAAAACTGCTGGGTGTTGATCCGGTAAGCGGAAAGCAGGTGTTTGTCAAGGTTGGCCGGTTTGGCCCTATTGCACAGCTCGGGGATACAGAATCGGACGAAAAGCCCCGATTTGCCGGACTCAGGAAAAACCAGTCGATGGAAACCATCACTCTGGCAGAAGCTCTTGACCTGTTCAGTTTTCCGCGCATACTCGGTGAGTTTGAAGGACACGAACTAAGTGTGGCCATTGGCCGGTTTGGCCCGTATGTGAAACATAACAAGTTGTTTTATAGCCTCGAAAAAACTGATGACCCGCAGGATATCAATGCGGAAAGAGCCATTGAACTGATTGAAGCCAAACGCAACAAGGCCGAACAGAGTGTGATCAGAGAGTTTGATATACATCCCACGCTCAGGGTGCTTAACGGCCGTTTTGGGCCCTACATCAGCTATGAGAAGAAGAATTATAAGATCCCCAAAGGAACAGACCCGGCCATGCTTACAGCTGAAGCCTGCATGATTATCATCGGCGACCCGGCAAATGCTCCTAAAAAGAAATTTATCAGGAAAAAGAAGTAATACGCAACTGCATCAGTTTCCGGTGTGCCCGAGAGTTGTTGCTTTCAATGCTGCAGCCATCACTTTTCTGTCAGGCTCAGAAATCAATATTGGATTGCACCAGGTATTCACCCGAATTTAGTTCATAAGCAATCAGATTGCCGTAGCCGGCCCTACGATCCATATAGACTCCGTTGTCGAGGTCGATAAAATGGTAGGACGGTGATTTAACCACATGATCGAGAAACTCAAGATCGACAGGAACATGACCGTGAATCACTTTTTTGTGTCGGATTTTGCCCGGTTCTACCTTAAACTCCCGTGTCCATAACATAGCAAATGTATCGGTAAGCGGGTCGTCAATTTTGAAATTGAGTCCCGCGTGCACCAGTATGAACCGGTCGAGTTCAAAGTACAACTTCAGCTTTCGCATCCATTCGATATATTGCGCGGGTATTTGAGAAGCAAATTTAACGCCGAAGCTGTCCAGAGTTTCTTTGCCCCCGTGAATTTCCCAAACCGATTGTATTTTCCCTTTGAAACGCATTCCCAGAAAAGGTTTTTTGTGCAGATCCTCTTCCCAGGCCTTGATGCAGTAGTCTTCGTGGTTTCCGAGCAAACAACGCAGGGTGAAACCATCGGTTTCCAGCTGCATCAGATAGTCGATCACCCCTTTGCTGTCGGGCCCTCGGTCGATAAAGTCGCCCAGAAAATACAGTACGTCAGATTTGTCAGGCCTGATCTGCAATTCAATCAGACTCCGGAGCGTTTTACTGCATCCGTGGATGTCGGGGATAACCCATCTTTTGTTCATGAATGCGCTTCTTTCTATAGTTTTCCTCAATAATAATCAAAATACTTGATTTCCTTAAGATTGTATTGGAAGGGCCAAAATTAGAAAAAAGCAGGCAGCTTAGATCAGCAGCCGTATTATTATTTATCACAAAATTAATGATGTGCGTAAATTATGAGATACAGGAAACAAAACGCAACTCACTGATTATATGGAAGAAGAATAATCCGGTTTTGCTTTAATTCCTAAAAAGATTAAGCAATCATGGCCTTTTTTAAATTAAAGACACATGCTGTTTGATAACAGATTCATTCAATGGAGTGCACAAACGGACAGGGATTATTTCGCGGCTTTTCCCTGATTGGCTACTGCATCCATGAGTTTTTTGATTTCGTCGGGGTCGCCGATGAAATAATCTTTGTGCAGCCCGAGTTCATCATCAAACTCAAATACATAGGGAACTGCAGTTGGAATATTGAATGCCAGAATTTCTTCTTCGCTCATGTTTTTCAGGTGCATCACCAAAGCGCGGAGGCTGTTTCCATGGGCTGCAACCAGGATTTCTCCTTTTTCGGCCAGGGAAGGTTTGATGTCGCTTTCCCAATATGGCAGCATGCGTTCGATCACGTCCTTGAGTGATTCAGTCAGCGGCAACAAGCCGGGTTCCACATCATGATAACGTTTGTCGGATCTTGGGTTGCGCGGGTCTTGTTCAGCCAGGGGCTGTGGGGGCACATCAAAACTGCGACGCCAGAGCAGTACCTGTTCGTCACCGTATTTCTGTGCAGTTTCGAGTTTGTTGAGACCCTGAAGCTCACCATAGTGTTTCTCGTTCAACCGCCAGCTTTTTACTTCGGGTATATACATCAGGTCCATTTCTTCGAGCACCAGCCACAAGGTTTTTATGGCACGCGTCAGATATGAAGTGTAGGCCATCTTAAAATCGAATCCCTGCTCTTTCAGCTGCCGGCCTCCTTTACGGGCTTCCTCAATACCTTTTTCCGAAAGCGTAACATCTGTCCAGCCTGTGAATACATTCAGTTTGTTCCATTCGCTTTCTCCATGACGGATCAACACTAATCTTTTCATTTTCTTTGTTTTATAGTTTAATTAATAAGCTAGTCGGATATGGAAAATCAACCAGTGTACAAAAATAGGTAATGCCAGACAGACAACAGTTTGTTTGCCCTAAAAACTTATCGGATATTACCGAAAAGCATTGCAATGATTCAATCTGAGCTTGTACTGTGGTTTAGACGGATCGATGGAAAAAATTATCCGATACGATTGAAGTTCCTGTTTTTTAAATGGATTACCTTTGTTCAATGAAAGCAGTAACTGTACCTGTTTTTCTGAGGATGTTCTACCCTTCGCTGTTATGGACCATGCCTGAAGGTAACAAACGGCTTTATCTTACTTTTGACGATGGACCACATCCTCAACTAACGCCGGCAATAATGAACATACTGTCCGATTATAACGCCAAGGCGACATTCTTTTGTGTTGGCGACAATGTTCAGCGATATCCCGAGGTGTATGAGTCAATTTTGCACAGGGGTCATCTGACCGGCAACCATTCCTTTAATCATCTTAACGGATGGAAAACACCTTTGAACGTGTATTATGAAAATGTGAACCTGTGCCGTAGTTATGTTGACTCAAAATGGTTCAGGCCGCCTTATGGCAGAATAACACCGTCTCAGATACAGGCACTGAAAAAAGAGTACACCATTGTGATGTGGTCGGTGCTGAGTTATGATTTTGATCAGGAAACATCACCCGAACAGTGTGTCGATTATGTGCTTGACCATACGACTGATGGTGCAATAGTCGTTTTTCACGACAATGTTAAGGCCGAAGAAAATGTTCTTTTTGCATTGCCAAAGGTTTTGGAGCATTATACCTCAAAGGGTTACACTTTTTGCAGATTGGATACTGAAGCTCAGATTTAAAACAAACTCTGCCCACAGCCGGAATACATAATACTTTTAGGATGAAGCCTTAAATTTCCGAAATTTGCAAAGTCGGAAAAGTAGCAGTATTTGCTGCCGGCAACAACCATTAAAACAAACCGTAAGTGCCAGGATTCAACAAAGGTAATCTGGGGATTATCTTGTTATTTGTAATTATTTACTTTTTCGTCATATGTCTTGGTAGCAGTATGCCTGCCAGGGCTGAGAAAATGCTGACAACCGAGTTGAATCGCTCCGATAGCCTTGCAAGGGCTGTTGCTTTTCACCGACATGGCGATTCCTTGCTTGAGACAATGGGTTATCTGGAAGCTGAGAAATTGTTCGATTCAGCTTTAATACTGGCTATTGCACTTGAAGAAATGAAACTAGCCGGCAAAATTGCCAACAATTTAGCCGAGTGTTACAGTATGACGGGCCGTGGACACTTGGCTGAATCTATGTACTTAAAAGCGTATAAGATTTTTGAAGACATGGCAGACACGAATGCCATGGCGGTGATGTTGATTAATCTGGGGGATGAGTATGCAAAAACCGGCCGGATAGAGTTAGCTGCAGAAACAGAACTGACCGCAATTCGGCTTAAGGAAGCGGCGGGCGACTACCGGTATCTTGCATTTTACTACCAAAAATTAGGCGAACTGTTCATTAATATTGACAAGGAACGTTGGGAGTTTTATGCCCTTAAGGCACTTGAACTATCGCGTACTCCTGAGTACACAACAATGGGAGCAAAAGTTGCTATCTATAATGACCTCGGTTCTATTTGGCGACTGAAAGGAGATTTTATAAAGGCTGAGGCATATTATGATACTATGTACCAATTGAGTGCTTCGGCGGGTTATCGCAAAGGAATAGCCACTGCATTGAGTGAACGGGCACTGTTGCTTTATGATCTTGGCCGATATCAGGAAGCTCTTCCATTAGCAAGCCAGTCATTGGAATTGGTAATAGATACTGATGATAAATACCATATTGTATATAAATCTATGTTAATAGGTCGAATTTTGTTGGCCTTGAACAGACATTATGAGGCGATCGCTCATTTTCGCATAGCTGCTGATCAGGCAGATAAGGCCGGATTGCTCCCCGACAAACTTGACGTTCAGTATAATCTTTTCCTTGCATTGAAATCTGTTGGCCAATGGCAAGAAGCACTAATGCTTCAGGAAGAGTATTATTTCCTGAAAGATTCCCTTAATGGTGTTGAAGTCAGAAACATGCTCAATAGTCTCCAGGTTTCTTTTGAAACTGAAAAGAAACAACAGTTGATAGATAGTCTTAACGAGAAGAACCTGTCGAATCAGAAGTTGCAAAAACTAATGGGTTTCTTGCTAATCATCTCAGCAGTTGCTCTTATATTCCTGTTAATTGCAATCTGGCTGCGAACAAAAACTTTCCGTCAGAACAGAGCACTTCGACAAAAGGAGAATGACTTATCAATTTTAGAACAACAGAGGCTTAAAGCCGATAACGATTTCAAAGCACGGGAGCTGACAACCGCAACGCTGCATCTGATCAATAAAAATGAGTTGCTGACCGAACTGAAAAGTAAACTGTCATCAGCCGCCAATTCAGCTCCTGAACTGCAGCCTTTGGTAAAAGAAATTGAACACAATATTAACCATGATAAAGATTGGCAGGACTTCAGCAAACATTTCGAAGATGTCCATCCTGACTTTTTTAAGCGGCTCAAAAGCCGTTTTCCTGAAGTAACAGCCCATGAAGAACGTATGTGTGCTTTTCTGCTGATGAACCTGAACACCAAAGAGATTTCACGCATCTTGCATGTTACAACTGCGGCTGTTGATAAAAGTCGTAACCGTCTTAGAAAGAAACTTGGAATCGGTCCAGAAACACAACTTAATGAATTCCTTACATCCATTTAGGGCAAATAGGTCTTAAAAGGAATTTGTAAAGTGTAGTCAATCAGTTATTTAATAACTGTCATAGTAATGTCATACCACATTTTTTGGTTGCTTGTTGCCATAGGAGCACCTTTGCACAAAGTTTTTTCGTGGTGAGATCACCTTGTCTTTGGATACTTCTTTTTCTCATTCTGATTCAGATGTTGTTACTAGCAGCCTATTGCGATTCCAGAAATACATCAAGATACGGCAATCCTTTTGGTTATGCCGAAATTCAGGGGGATATGCAATTCAATAATAACAATTATACACTCCAGCGAAAGCTGTTGATTAATGAAAATGGATGCAGCAAAGTTGTTTTATCAACCATAACTGCTGAAAAGGGTAATGCTGGAATGGCAGAACGCATGATTGAGGATTATTTAATTAATGATTCGGTTTTCATATATGATAGTGCCGACAGCAGTGTGCTGGCTTTGTCTTGCGATGAACTTGCACTAATGGATATTGCTGCGTTTCCGTTTTCAGGATGCTGGCTATTTAAAAAAACTGCCGGATTGAAAACTGTTGATACGAGCCTAAGTTCTGAAGTTAAATGTTATGGCTTAACAGCATTCCGCGACGGATATTATAACATTTACTTTTTTCATGGACAGGCAGTAGGACTTGTTGGAAATAAGAGGAACCTTATTCACAAGGAGTACCATTCCAGAATCGTTGAGGACTCCATATATAAAGAAGATGTTTTCATGCAGCCGACAGGATTTAAACGTATAAATCCCTCATAGGCTAACTACCAAATAGATTATTCAACAAACCCAAGTATAACAAACTAAACCTTCAAACAATGAATCAATGGATTAAATTAGCTATGTTGTCAGTTTTCATCATGATGACAACATTGGCCAAAGCGCAGGTCAACATGAAAAAGGTGCTGGACAGAACGACTAAAAAAACAGAGAGAAGCATAGAAAACCGGATTGAAAAACGGTTGAACAAAGGTGTTGACAAAACGCTTGATGAAACAGAAAAGGGAATCGAAGATGCTGTTAAAGGCGATGGTAATGATAGCACCGACAAAAAGGAGAATTCTGAAGACAACAGCAAAGAGCAGAAATCGGATCCCAAAAACAAAAAGGACAAACAGGAAAGCAGTGATTCCGATGCAATAACAGATAAAGCCCCTGCTCCTCAGGAAGCCGAAAAACCAAAACCTGTATTGGAATGGGCGAAATATGATTTTGTACCCGGTACCGAAATTATTTTTGAAGACAATCAGGAAGGGGAACAAAACGGAGAGTTTCCCAGTAAATGGGATCTGGCAGGCGGAGTCGTTGAGAATGCCGGCTTTGGTGGTGAAAACGTGATTATGTTCCGAAAGTGTAATACTAATGGTATTGATGGGATTGTGCCATTATTAAAAAACCGGAAAGAAGACTATTTACCTGAGGAGTTTACTATTGAATTTGATGCTTATTTTGAGAAACCTGCTCAAACCTACAGGATATATTTGTTTGATACAAAGAATCAGAAAACGCTTGATCCTGGCAATAATGTCAGCAAAAGATTTTATCTCCGGTTCAATCAGAATTCAGCTGATGGAAAGGATATTTCAACAGGATATTATCCGGGATTCAGTAACGCGAATGTCAACAGCAGTAAACCGGGTTGGCGCCATGTCTCAATCTCATTCAATAAAAGAGCCCTTAAAGCCTATATCGACGATGCACGGGTTATAAATATTCCGAATCTTGAAATAAATCCTGTGGGATTTACTTTGGGATTCCACAATCCTTCAGGTACATTGAACGGGTTTGCAAAAAACATCCGCATCGCTAAAGGAGCTGTTCCCCTGTATGATAAAGTGCTTACCGATGGCAAGTTTGTTACCACAGGCATCAAGTTCGATGTAAACAAAGCAACCATCAAAGCCGAATCTATGGGCACAATTAATTATGTTGTTAAAATGATGCTGGATTACCCCACACTTAATTTTTCGGTAGAGGGGCATACCGACAGCGATGGCGACGATGCATCCAACCTGAAACTTTCTGAAGCCCGTGCAAAAGCCGTAATGGATAAACTTACAGAACTCGGAATTGCCAAAGATCGCCTTACATCAAAAGGGCATGGCGAAAGCAAACCAATGGCAGCCAACGACACTCCCGAAGGAAAAGCACAAAACAGAAGGGTAGAGTTTGTTAAGTTTTAGATTCAGCTTTTTTCAAAATGCAAAGTTCCTCCAGGCAATTTTATCTGAACAAACACAAATGCACCTATTTAAATCATTTCATTTATGAGAACTCTCATATTCAAAACATTGGCCGTTGCGGTTTTTGTGATTTCTTTGTACAATCTAAGCAAGGGGCAATCCAGTCAGTGTAGTCAACTGGACGAAGCCAGAGTTGCCGAACTGCTTCGCGAAGCTGCTCAGTTGGAACAATCAGGCGATGAAGCCGGATCGCAGGCACTGATGGAACAAGCAGCGCGGCTAACAGAAGTTGACTTGCTGCAGGCGATTGAGCAACCCATTCCCGATCCTCAGGGTCTATTTTGTAAAGACAACCCAACTGTAAGGCATATTGCCTGCCTTCTGAAACTTACTGCCAGAGTTGAACTGACTGGTTACTCTGACCTGTCAGCCAGGGGTATGCAGCGAGCCATGGAAGGTGTTGACTATTGGACGACACAGTTTGCCCATACTACTCCTCCCGAAGGCAATGATTTGTGTAAAGATTACCTTGCATGTATCTTCAAAGCTATGGCACAGAGAGAGCTGATTGGAATAGAACACACCGATGTTGACGACTTGCTTCAAGCCAAAGCTGACGAAATAATCAAAAAAGGATGCAATCCATGTGAAACCAAATGGGTTGCTGTCGGCAAAGTAGATATTAACTGGGTGAGCGACGATGAGCATGTGTCAATTTCCGGATACGCTCAATGGGTTAATTTCCATCTGATTGCAAACCGTTCTGAGCTTGAAGATAAATGTATGCACCTCAATTATGACGACCGCCTCACTTTTCCTTATGCCTGCGATGGGGGTGTTATCAGTCATAAAGGCGGTAAAATTCAAACCACCCTTGTTATGACTGATGGCGATAACACTTTTGCAACAGATATGATAGAGGGCGATTTGATTATTTGTGCTTCAAATACGCTTAATCCTAAAGATTTATACCTAAGAGCTTATCTTGGTTTTTCTGATCACGGACAGTCTGTTGAAGTGTCACTTGCACATCATATATCAGCCATAAAAGCCAGAAAACCCTTTAAAGTCACCGAAACTGTTATCAACGAAGAAATTCCTTCCTATAAAGCGAAATTTGAGTTCATGTTTTATCCGATAAGTGGCTGGGAATTGGCAGAATAAATAATTGCGACCGTGAAGGAGATGTTACTAATGCCCTCAAGTCAGGATAGGCGAACCTTTAGTTTGAAATACTGAGGCATGGATATCGGCTAATTGAATGGTATCTGTTTTTTATGAATTAGATCAGATGGATTTGCAGAGGTTCAAAATCAAATGAAAATGAAAGGTTATTTAATAGCGATATTACTTTTTATACTTCTTAAGCCTGAAGTTATACAGGCAAATCGTGGAAAGATCAAGATTGCCGAAAAGCTCAACACTGAAAAAGCTCCACCGGATAAAATGGAATCGGAAGTGGCGGACAAGTGGATCAGGCACAATCAGATGATTGACCTGGTAGAAGCCGGATATTTATCCCGGATTCAGGATCTGGCTTACATAATTGGCAACAATCAGAATCTTGAAATTGATCAGGATGCTGCCAATACCATGAAGAATTTTATTCTTTCCGCATCTTTTAGCTGTATTCCTGATGAACTCCCTGACGGTGTTGAAAACGAAGAACAGCCGGAGATAAAGGCATCTTATTACTTTGTTTTCTACTTTGAGCTCAGTGATCCGCATACGAATAAGATTGTCAGTATGTATGAAGTCGATGCAAGTTTTACGGCTGCCACCCGCTTAAGTGCTCATGAACAGGCCGAACTTGCGCTGAATCTGCTTAATGAGCCGGGTATTCCCACCATTGATCAGATTGAAGCAGATATTACAGCACAAGCTGATTATCAAGCTGCAAAGATTCAATATGCAGGAACAGGTACTGCCAATGGCAAGAATACCGGAAAGGTAACGGTTTCCCGCATCAGGGATAATGTAATCGGGGAGGCAAAAAGTAATCCCATATCAGCGTTTGAACTCAGGTGCGAAAAGGGGAGATTTAAAAAAACCAATGCCCGTTTTGTTCGCTTCGAGGGTAACGAATATTATTTTGGAGAGCCAAATTCCATCAGTTTTGACTACGAAACGTACAATTGTGCTGACTTTGAAGATGATAAGACCGAGGAAAAGTTTACTTTGGTTCAGGTAAGCCGTTTTTCAGAAAGGATAGTGGAGAAAGTAGTTCAGGAAGAAAAGATTGAATTCAACTGTGGTTCTTATGACATTTCAGCCCATTATACAGCCCCAGGTTTTGCCGATGCCAAAGTGGTATGGCGGAATGTCAGTGTACTCATCCCAGATGATTTTACGAATATTCCGGTTTATCAGGCCGAAGATTTCATAAATGATGAACCACCGGAGGTAATTGTTCCTTATGCCATTAATATTCCGGGTTATGGCCATGAATACTATCTGAGTGAGTGTATGGATGAGCTTGAAATTCCTGAGATAATCAGCCTGTCGGCAGGTCTGTCGGAAGCAGTGCTCTGGCTTGATAGAGGAGAGGAGGCACTGAATAAGTGTTCTGTTGAAAAAACGCCGGAGAATCCATTTGTACATCTGGTGCTTCAATTCGATCTTTATATTGGTGAAAATGAGGGAGACGGTGAGCAAATTACAGTAGGTACAGATTCAGACTTTCCCAATCCCTATACCTTTCCCTGGAAAAAACTGGAAGAAGAAATTGTCACAAAGTTACAATCGGGCGAGGAAGTTCGCAAAGTATTACGGAACCAGAGTGGCTCCACTTTAACCATTCATTTTAAACCCAATTAAAAATCATTTAAAGATGAAAAACGTAGTAGTTGTAGTGTTGTTCTTTATGTCGTCAGTGTTATTGGCACAAAACGGAAGAATCAATGACCAAAAGATTTTTGGTGTTAAATCAGGCAAAATTGAATACAAGATTGAAGGAAAGACCAAAGGCAGCAAGACCTTATGGTGGGATGATTATGGTCGCCTGCAATGTGAAGTAAAGAAAACCAGTACCAAGATGATGGGTATGACCACCAATGAGGAACTCATGACCATCCGCAACAGGAAAGGCTCGTATCATATTAACCTGGTTGATAAAACGGGAACTTTCATGAGTCTTGAGGACGAAGCAGATATGACTGAAGCGCTTGCGGGCACCTCAGACGAGGCAGAGCTAAAAAGAAAAGCCGAGGAAATCAGCAAAGGCTTTGATGCCAAAGATGTTGGAACCGAAACCATTTTAGGGCGAACCTGTATTGTTATGGAAATCGGGAAATTAAATGGAAAACACTGGCGTTACAAAGAGATTCCCTTGAAAATGGAAATCAAAATGGGTGGATTATTGGGCAACTCTGTTGAGGAAGCCATTTCATTTGACGAAAACACCACTGTTCCTGCCTCACGTTTCGAGGTTCCTGCCGGAATCAGCATCCAGAAAACAGAAATGCCGGCGGGTTTACAGGGATTAGGGTTTTGACATAACAGGGCTGCAAAAGATAAGCCCTTGGCTTTTTATCTGTGTTTCTCAGTGTTTCATTTTGTATTTCTGTCGTTTGCGAAAGCCATAGGCGACAGCCAGCGAAATCAGCAGAAACTCTCCGCCTCCTATTGGTGCAGATCCGCCCCCAAGTTTAGGCTTTTCTGTTGACGGGGTACCTCCCGGATCGGGAGGCCCCTGTGCAACAGAGTGATTGGTGATATTAAAAAACAAGATCGTCACAATAAGGAAACTGAAGAACTTTCTCATGTCACCATCTCCTTTTAGCGAATAAATGCCTTTGTTACAAATACTTCATCGGCTCCTGAAATACGAACCATAACCAGATTATTCCTGAACTTTTCGGTGTTGAGCCTGATTTGACCTTCGCCGGTGAAGTGTTCCGCATGCATCCTGCCCTGCAGATCATAAATCTCAACTTTTGCATTATGGCTGGCCCAATTCGTTAACTCAATAACCATTTCGTTTCCATCCTGATATACGATCGGGAATGCGTCAGTATGTACTTCTTCATCAACTGATGAGGGGTTAAGCCCGAAATTGATGGTAAAACGGTGTTCGTCATCCGACGGGTTGCCCAGGAAGGCGTAAACCGGATTCAGCAGCAGGTCATGATCGGTATTTGACAGGTGATCGACCAGTGTGAGATAGGTAAGATTGAAGCTCTCGATGAGGTCAAAACTCAATTCGAAATTACTGATTTCGTGTGCAGTGAAATAAAGTGGCAGACTGAAGTTTTCGATCAGATCAGGAAGTATATTAATGGACATATTGGTGTTCTCGGCACGGGTAAACAAACGTGGCATGTCCATTGATCCGTTGAGCCTTACAGCATCACGTCCAAGGTCGATTTCAGCAGTAGCATCTGCATCAAATCCTATCCAGGTCTTGTCGGTTTTTTCACCGCTACCTACTGTAACATCGAGCGAATTCAGATAGTTGTTGTTGTTTTTATAGAAAGCCTGGCTTGCATGTACTCTTGCGTTTTCAGGCATGGTAACCGAAGCACCTGCATCGGTGGCTTTAACAAAGAAACCCTGAGCAGAGGGTATAATACCGTCAGTTAATGTTCCACTTCCGAAAAGGTTTCTTGTTACATAATTTCCGTTGTTCCATACATAGGCAATTCCTGTGGTGTTAACATGGTTCCAGTCGCCTTCATCCCAGTCGAGTGCGCTGGGGAAGGGATTGCCTACCATATTCCATCCCTGACCTGTTTCAGCGTGATATCCAAGATTGACAGTTTTATCACCTTTGTTCAAATGGCCTTCATACACGGCAGTTTCCGCAGCTCTTGTGTTGCTTAGCCAAACAGCATAGCCTTTTCCGGTTACTAAGGGATGATCGAGGTTTTCAATATACACCCAGTCATTGATTTCTTCATCAAATTCTTTGAGCCAGGTGTCGGAACCTTCTGCAAAAAAGAAAGCCTCTGCAGTTGCCTGCTGCACGGGAGCTGATACATAGTGCCAGCGTCCATCAGTCAGGTAGGTTTCCACATGCGCATATTGTGTGTTCGAACCTGTTTTTTCATTGATGTAAGAGGCTGTTCCGGTTATATCAGATTTGAGGTGCAGTATGCTGTTTAGTGAAATCGCACCGGAGTTGAGCAAACTTAGGGCTGCAAGTGGTTCAACGATGAGTTCATTCATCTCGTAAGTTCCGTTGATATTGGAACTGCCTGACTGGATAAATACGTTTTTCTGGTATTCGGGTGTGCCGTCGGACCAAAATTCAGGGCTGTCCCAGTTACCCTCACCATTCCAGTACGTTGTATCTTCACCCATGTTTTCTATAAGTTGATACAAGCCTGTTGTTGTTCCGAGCAGGGTGGATCCATATTCCAGATCAGGGACAAACTCGCCCGGCAAACCGTTGAAAGTGATCATAGTAGTTCCGGTTACAGTATTATGTCTGAACAGATTGCGTCTGGCTGCAGCGGAAACCACATCGGGATTTAGACTGTCGATGAGCACAGAAGAAAATGCACCATGAGGCATCAGGCTGATGTAAGAATAAGTGACCCCCCCATCGGTGCTTTTGGTAAATGCATAGTCAAGATTTTCGCCGGAAGCAAGAAATAGGGTATCGTTGCTGTGTGGATGAATATCAATGTCGTAGATGGGCATATTCAGTGTTGCGCTTCCCTGGCCTGTGGGACCGCCATTCACCAGAGTCCAGTTCAATCCAAGATCATCAGAACGCCAAAGCTGACCATCAACCTTAGGGTAACTCATATCAAAGTAACCACATCCGGCAAAAAGCACTGTGTCGCCTCCGGCATAGCCAACTTCAACAGTGTTGCCTTGCTCGAAGCCTGAGGGCGTCACAATCGACCATGTGCTTCCTCCGTCGGCACTTCGCCAGATGTTGCCATAAGGGGTCAACGGAAACTGTAAGACGTTTGAACCTGCACCTGAAACCGCCACAACAATCTGATCAGTAACAAATTCAATATCATTTACCCTTGCATCGTAATTGGTTGAGGTATTCCATCCGGTAGGAGTAAGATTCGTGAAACCGGTATGTCCGGTTGTAGTAACTGCGAAACCTCCGCTATATCCTGCGATCACATGTTGTGGGTTGGTGGGACTAATTGCAATGGCGCTTGCACCTCCGTCGTCACCAACATTATTTACAGGGAATTGTCCGTAAGGTGCCTGCCATTTGGCTATTCCGGTGATCGTGGTAGATTTATACGCAGTAGTGTATCCAAGTCCTGCATTTGTAGCTACGTAGAAAACACCGGGTTTGTTGGCAATTTTGCTGATAGACACAGCAGATAGTCCTTCATTGTTTGCAATAACGAACGGACCGTTTGGCCCGGTTGTGCTAACCGCAACTCCCCGGCCATAGGCGCCGGTCACATGCATTGTATTTGTGGGATGTGTTGCCATAGCATTGTCGGGCAACACATGATTTGACCAGGTAGTTCCCAGATTATCGCTCACACCACCTCCGGGGAACGATAATCTTAATCCGTTGCTGGATGGCATCACACTGGTCCATGACGGGCTGTAATCGGCACTGTGCAGGGGCCAGTTTGTGCCCGCTGCCGGAGTTATATCCGTCCAGCTGCTGCCTCCGTTGGTAGAAAGGAAAACAAATCTGGTGCCGGCAAAAGTATCCCTGATGCTCGCTATGAGCGTGTCACCAGTAGTTTGACCAGGATGCGTGAATACAGCATCTACTGTGTGTGGAAAAGGATATGCAGGAAATAAGGAAACAAGCGTGAATGTTGTTCCGTCGAATTTGTAGATCTTTCCGCCGTCATGGACTGATGTTGAAAGCAACAGATACACCGGATAACCGCTGCTGTGGTTTGCCACTGCCATATCACGGATAATAAAACCGGAACTGATGCCCGAAATAGTATCGGTACGTGTGACTACATTGTGCAACCCGCTTGTGGTGGTGTCGTTCAGGCGCAAGAGATAGCGCTCCATCCCAATATAAAGATAATGGTCTGACAGACCGATACCGGTTACAGACTGGGCATTGAAGGCAGGGTTAATTTGCTGAAGCAGAACCCTGTCCATGGCGGTTTGAAAACTTCCGCTATCGCCCTCACTGTAGCTGATAACAGCAGCAGTAAGTGTACCTCCGCTTTGGGCTGTTCGCACAGCAACCCAGCCTTCCTGATTGCTGAGTATTCTGCGGCCTCCGCCTCCCCAGCCCCGCTGTCCGCTCGCAAACTCCAATGAGTCGGTCGGGAAAGGTCGTGTCCAGGTTACGCAGGCATCATCGGTGAAAAAAACAGAACCGGGCGTGGTAACTCCGGCAAACAGTCTTTGGTTGGCATTGCAGTAAGTGAGATCTATCGCGGCTCCGCCGTAAAGCCCCAGATTGATTACCTCTCCGCTTCCCTGTCCCTGTGAAGTCCTTGTGAACATAAAGAAGTTGGTCAAGATGAGGGTAATTGAAAATAGTGCTTTGAATAGGATTTTTGATTTCATGGATTCGTTTTTTATGTTGGTTATTGTTTTCCCTGAATAACTTTGTACTTTTGGTTTTCGGATTGGTTCAGACTGCTCCAATGTGGCTCAAAATAAATTGATTGCCAACGTTTAGTCAAGAAACAATCTTTGAACGGCAGAATAATCAGGGTTAAAGGTGGATTAAAATGAGCGAGTGGTTGCTTCATAAATGGGTGTTTTTCTGGATATACCTGTTTTTACTGTTTTTTTTTGGCAGTGATGCTTTAGCACAAAACAACAAGATTGATTCGATTTCGGCATTGATGGGCAGTCCCTTCGCCGACACGCTTTCCGCTGAATCGGGCATGAAAAACTATCTGACACTTTCCTCCGCCTTTAATCAGTCGGATCCTTCGCGTTCGCTCGACTATGGCCGGAAGGCGCTGTATTACTCAATCAAAGCCAACAACCGCCGGGGTGAAGCAATGGCCTACAATATGCTCGGTATTGCGCACTATGTGGGCTCCGGTTACGATTCGGCACGATTCTATTACGATCTGGCTCTTGCAGTCTTCACGGAAATCAAGGACACGCTTGGAATCGTTCATACACTGAATAACACCGGAATACTGCTTAAATCAACCGGAAATTACGATGCTTCAATCCGGAACTACAGCCTGGTGCTTGAGATTGCTGAAAAGAAATCCCAAAAAGACATGATGGCATACACCCTGAATAATATTGCCATTGTTTATTACGACTGGAAACACTTTGAGCCTGCTTTGGAGCATTACCGCCTTGCCCTGGGACACCTGAGGGATCTGGGCGACTCAACCCGTATGTCTGCATTGTTGAATAATATCGGCGAATTATTCCGCGAAAAAGGTGTTTTCGATTCGGCATATATCTTCTTTAATGAGGCACTTAAAATCACTTTAAGCCGAAATCTTCCAAAAACACAGGCAAATGCCTACATCAATCTGGGCGATCTGAAACAAACTGAAAAGAACTTTCAGGATGCACTGGCATTTTACAATAAAGCCCGTGAAACAGCAAATTCCGGAATGGTACTTCCTGCTCTGGCCATATCATCCATCCGAATCGGCAATGTTTATCTCGAAACAGGTGATTTTATCAAGGCAAACCAATTTATAACGGAAGGACTGAAGGAAGCAAACAAACTCAAAGACCCCAAAATCATGCAGGATGCTAATCTGGCAGCCTACAACCTGTATAATAAGTCGGGCAACAGCATTAAAGCATTGGATCACTTCATAAAATACACTCAATTAAAGGACAGTTTATTTAACCTGAACAGTCAAAAAGAAATAGACCGCCTCAGAACAGAATATGAAACAGGGAAGAAAGAAAACGAAATAATACTGCTGAGCCGTGATAAAGCCTTGCAGGAGCTTGAGATTGAACGTCAGAAGAACCTGAGAATGTACACCACCCTTGCGGCATTGCTCATCGTCGTCATCCTTTACTTACTATACACACGATACAAACAGCGGCAGAAATTGCTGAAAGAACAACTCGAAAGGTCCCGCGCTGATATTGAACAACGATTGCTCAGGTCTCAGATGAATCCGCATTTTCTGTTCAATTCGCTCAACACCATAAATGGCTTCATCATGAGCAACAATGTGGACACAGCATCAGAAT
Organism: Bacteroidales bacterium; assembly: GCA_024710405.1. GTDB lineage: Bacteria > Bacteroidota > Bacteroidia > Bacteroidales > F082 > UBA6192. Next base: position 186,107 of record JANJUV010000017.1, on the reverse strand, counting down.
TCCTGACCAAGTTTTCAAAACTGGTGCGGCATATTCTTGAGTATTCGCGCAAGGAGATGATATTGCTCGATGAGGAAGTGAAAACTTTGCGGTTGTATCTGGAGTTGGAGCGAATGAGATTCAATAACAGGTTTGATTTTGACATAGAAGTTTCAGGCGATCTGAAAACGGACGAACTCTATGTGCCTCCCATGCTCACCCAGCCCTTTATCGAAAATGCACTTATTCATGGGTTGTTTCCAAAACAGGAAGGAGGAACAGTTAAGGTTTTCTTTTCAGCCGATGAGGCAGGCATCAAGGTTGAGATCATTGATAATGGAATTGGTCGTGAAGCAGCAGGTGCAATGAGCCGAAAGCAAACCGACACACACAGGTCGCTGGGATTACAGCTCACCCGTGAAAGACTGGCACTGATGGACAAGAACAAAGAAAACAGATATTATTTTACTTTTACTGACCTTTACGATAACAAGGGTTCAGCAGCAGGCACAAGGGTTGAGCTTCTGATGCCCTGCGAAGAAGAATAAATGGCCGAATAATGATCCGAACACTTATCGTTGACGATGAAGATATAGCCAGGCAAAGTCTGGCCACCTTATTGAAACCCTACCACGAAGTTGAAATTGTTGGTGAAGCTACAGGGGTTGCCGGAGCAAAACAATTAATCAACCAGATTCATCCTGATCTCGTTTTTTTGGATGTTCAGTTAACTGATGGAACCGGATTCGACTTGCTGGCCGGAATGAATGAGATCAATTTCAGGGTTATTTTTGTATCAGCCTATGATCATTTCGCAATCAATGCCTTTAAATTCAGCGCAATAGATTATTTGCTCAAGCCACTTTCGCCCGCCGACCTTACTCAGGCTATGGAGAAAATTCTCAGCTCGGGAAACAATCAGCCTGCGCGATTGAAGGTGCTGCTGGGCAACAGGTCTGGCGTAGAAAAGATTGCCCTGCCCTCATCGGACGAGATTATCTTTGTGAAGATTCAGGAAATTCTCCGATGCGAATCCGATAACAATTACACCTTCTTTTTTCTGCATTCCGGTGAACGTATTCTGGTTTCCCGCACTTTAAAAGAGTATGAAGAATTGCTTGAGCCTCTTGGTTTTTTCAGGGTGCATAAATCGCATTTGATTAACCTGCAGTATATCAGGAAATATAAAAGAGGCGAGGGGGGCACGGTTACTATGGAAGACGGCTCGCAGATTGAAGTCAGCCGCCGCAGGAAAGACGATTTCCTGAGGGCATTAAATGCCTGAAAACAATGGTCAGATAAAAAGCAGCAGACTGATGGCCATCACGGCCATACCCCCGATGAGTCCGTATATGGATAAATGATGCTCGCCATATTCCTTGGCAGCAGGCAACAACTCATCAAGAGAAATGAAAACCATGATGCCGGCAACCAATGCAAACAGCAGTCCGAACATGAGTGGGCTCATGAAAGGCATCAGCAGCAGAAAACCCACCATTGCACCTACCGGCTCGGCCAGACCGCTGCTGAAAGAAAGCCAGAATGCTTTTTTGCGGCTACCTGTGGCAAAATAAATCGGAACGGAAACAGCAATGCCTTCGGGTATGTTGTGAATGGCAATGGCCACAGCAATAGCGATGCCCAGCGCAGGGTCTTCAATGGCAGCAGTGAACGTGGCAAGCCCCTCCGGAAAGTTATGGATGCCGATGGCTAGTGCCGTAAACAAACCGAGACGTTTCAGCCGGTTGTTTTTATACTTGTCGTCCATGTCTTCTACCCTCTTGATTTCATGAGGGTTTTCAACATTAGGGATGAGCTTGTCGATGAGGCCAATGAACACAATGCCTCCGAAAAATGCCGCGGCAGTTAACCAGCTCCCCGAAACCATCCCCAATTCTTGTGTGAGTTCGATTCTTGCTTTGGATAAAATCTCAACAAAGGAAACATAAATCATTACTCCTGCTGAGAAACCCAGTGCCACCGAAAGAAACTTTTTATTGGTGCGTGTGGTTACCAGAGCGATTCCGCTTCCGATGCCTGTTGAAAGCCCGGCGAAGAGGGTGAGCCCGAAGGCAAGCAGCAGGTTCTCGTGCATCATCATTGCTGGGTGTCGTTATTGAGTCTTTTTTGCTTCTCCTGCTTATAGGCCTGCCGTGTTTCCATCTTTTTCAGTTCACGTTCAATAACCAATGTAGCGATCATGGATGCCCTTTTGTCGTCATCAGGCAATGAAAGTGCTTCCGAAAAGGTTGATTCGCGTACATCATGCCTGTACATAAGGGAACAGAGCTTCTCGAAATCGTGGATCAGCAAATCCTTTACAAACAATCGGATTTGTTCGTGAAGTTTTTCTTTGTCGACAAAGTCCGACTTGCCGATTGCCGAAGGATCCAGAGGCTGAAGATTTGCGGTCATTTACGTCTCACTGCATTTATATGCAAATGTAAACAAGTTAGTTGTGCAGGTAATGACATGACCGGATGAATTTTTCCAAATCCAGTGGGAATGAATAATACATGCAAAAGAGTGGTATTATCATACTGACGAAATGACTTTGCAACAGCTGATGTGACAATTTCGACAAATTGCTTGCAGTAGTATTGCCTCTTGAACTACCTTTGCCCTCACAACAATTTAATCATTGAAGCAAAATATTATGAGAAGTATATTGATTGTTTTTGCCTGTGTTCTGCTGTTTACTGCTGATGGCCTGTTGGCACAAAGCGTGAACAAAGTGATTAATGATCCGCAGACCGAACAGCAGATACTTATTGGTTATGCTGATAGAAACGGATTGACTAAGGGTGAGTTTTCGCATTACTACAACAGCCAGTATGAGTTGTATAATGTTTCGGACAAACTTGTGAAGAAGATATCTTCCAGGATCGAGAATGTAAGTGTTACCATCGTTTTAGGCACATGGTGCATTGATTCGAAGATTCAGGTGCCCCGATTCATGAAGATTATGGATGCGCTTGCATTTCCGTCAGAAAAAATTAAAATGATTGCCCTCGACACGCGCAAAGAAGCAATGGTGATTGACATGGGGCCCTTCGCCATTGAACGCGTTCCAACCTTTATCTTTTACAGGGATGGCATTGAAATCGGAAGGATCATCGAAAGTCCACGTAAGAAACTGGAGAAAGATATTTTAAAAATATTGCGTTAATGACTTGTTTATAAAAAACAAGCAGAGGAAATATGCTGATTTTTAAAACAATAAATGAGACCAGGGAGTTCCTGTGCAGCCAGAAAGGCAAATCGCTTGGATTTGTGCCAACTATGGGTGCCCTTCATCAAGGCCATCTGGATTTGGTCAGGAAGGCACGTCAGGAGAATGAACTGGTGGCAGTCAGTATATTTGTAAATCCCATTCAGTTCAATAATCCTGAGGATCTGGAAAAATATCCCAGAATGCCCGAACTTGATGCTAATATGCTGCGGTCCGTTGGCTGTGATGTTCTCTTTATGCCAGATGTGTCAGAGATGTATCCGCAACCCGAGTCAACAGTGTACGATTTTGGTCCGATCGAGAAGGTAATGGAGGGCGCTGCCCGACCCGGACATTTCAATGGTGTGGGCATTGTGGTGCGCAAATTGTTCGAGATCATTGAGCCGCAAAAAGCCTATTTCGGTGAAAAGGATTTTCAGCAGCTGGCTGTCATCCGTGAATTGGTGCGAAAGCTTTCCCTGTCTGTTCAGATTGTTGGTTGTGACACTGTCCGCGAACCGGACGGACTGGCTATGAGTTCGCGCAATATGCGCCTGACAGACAACGAAAGAGCCGTGGCACCAAAAATCTATCAGGCGTTGCAAACTTATGCGCGACATAAGGAAACGCTAACGCCATCTTCTATGAAGAATTCCATTGTGAAAGAATTGCACAACGAACCGCTGTTCCGTATCGACTACATTGAGATTGCCGACGACACTTATCTTCAGCCCGTCAGCCGCTGGGCCGATGCCTCAGGGGCACTTGTTTTTGCAGCTGTTTTTCTCGGAAATGTGAGATTAATCGACAATGTTCGGATATTTTAGTATTTTTGCCACCCCTTAAAGCGTCTTTTGAACTGATATACAGACCCAAACAACGATCATGAATATCGAAGTTCTGAAATCAAAAATCCACCGGGCAACCATCACACAGGCCGATCTGAATTATATCGGAAGCATAGCCATTGATGAAGACCTGATGGATGGTGCCAACCTGATCGAAAATGAAAAGGTGAGCATTTACAACATCAACAACGGCGAGCGGCTCGACACCTATGTCATTAAAGGTCAGCGCGGAAGCGGACTGATCTCTTTGAATGGTGCAGCTGCCCGAAAAGTGGCTATAGGTGATCATGTTATCATTGTTTCCTACGCAAGCATGGATTTTGAAACAGCCAAAACCTTCAAACCCTCCATTATTTTTCCGGACAGCCGCAACAAAATCAACACTACCCCTTGAAACGACTGATCGTTCAGACCGTTAAATATCTGCTTTTTTTGTTGCTGGGGGTTTTCCTGTTGTGGTTAAGTTTCAGGAACCTGAGCCTCAACGAAATCTGGAACGACATCCTCAATGCACATTATTCATGGATGTTTCTGGCACTTTTTTTTGTGTTTATGGCCCACCTGCTCAGGGCTATGCGCTGGAACCTGCTCATCGGCAGTATGGGTTATAAAACCCGCATTTCCACTACATTTTATGCCGTAATGATCGGTTATATGGCCAACACTGCTGTGCCGCGAATGGGTGAGTTTATGCGCTGCGGGGTGCTTTCGCGCAAAGAGAAAATTCCGTTTAACGCCCTGTTCGGCTCTGTTATTTCTGAACGTTTTATCGACCTGGTGGTGCTGGCCATCATACTTTTTTCCGTTTTGTTTTTTCAGTGGCAGTTGCTGGGCGATTTTGTCACACGCATGCTGAACCCTTTTTTCGAAAGCGTAGGAGCAAACTCTTTTGCCCTGGGTTTGCTAGCCGGTTCAGGATTGCTGCTCGCTGCATTGCTGACATGGTTGTTTGTGTATTTCCGCAACCGTTTCCGGAGGATGCCCGGTTACAGCAAAACGGTTGAGCTCATCCATGGCCTGCTCGAAGGCATTCGCACCATACAGAAAGTGAAGCGTAAAGGCTTGTTTATCTTCTACACAGTGCTGATCTGGTTGTTGTATGGCCTGATGCTTTGGGCACCCTTTATGATGCTCGACGAAACCAGCCACCTTGGCCTGCTTGAAGCCATCACGCTGATGGCCATAGGTAGTCTGGGTGTTGTGGCTCCTGTCCCGGGAGGCATCGGTGCCTATCATTTCATCGGAAAAGCTGTTCTGGTCGAATTGTACTCCATACCCGGCACGGCTGCCGGCTCATTCGTAGCTCTGACACACGCCGGACAAACTTTGCTGCACATCATCACAGGAGGTTTGTTTTATTTTATCATGTTTTTTGCCGATCACAAAAAACCGCTCAATGAATAAATCTGAAGTCACAGCCAATAAAATCGCAGACCCCGAAAAACTAAGGTCTGTGCTTGCCCTCTGGCGGTTCATGGGGAAAAGAATTGTGTTTACCAATGGCTGTTTCGATATTTTGCATCTGGGGCATGTGGATTACCTTTCCAAAGCCGCAGACCTGGGCGATGTGCTTGTGGTCGGCCTGAATACAGATGCTTCCGTGAGCCGCCTGAAAGGGCCGTCACGACCCATACTTGACGAAAACGCACGGGCTATGTTGCTGGCTTCACTGCATTTCGTTACCATTGTTGTTTTGTTCGACGAGCCAACTCCCTATGAGCTAATCAAAACCATTCAACCCGATGTGCTGGTCAAAGGCAAGGACTACAAGGCCGAAGAGGTAGTGGGATACGATATAGTAACAGCCAAAGGCGGTACTGTAGAAACCATTGAACTGGTTGAAGGTTACTCAACTTCAGCCATTATTCATAAGATTCTGAACAACCCGCCACGGGATTTGTAGTTTTTTCAGTCAACCGCGAGTACCAGTCCTTTCAGATAGAATCCTTCGGGGTGGAATATGTTTACCGGATGATCGGGCGGCTGAACAGGCTGTTGAACGATACGGATGTTGCGCCGGGCTTCAATGGCAGCCGACTGAACTGCTCCCCTGAACGAGGCATGATCAACTGCCTGCGAACAACTGAAAGTGAATAACAAACCGTTCTCCGACAATTTCTTCAAAGCCAGATAATTGATATACCTGTAGCCTTCGAGCCCCTTACTGCGGTTGTGCTGGTTTTTTGCAAAGGCAGGCGGATCAAGCACAATGATATCAAAGCTATTGTCCTCCATGTCAACAAGATATTTTTTGGCGTCCACCACAAAGGATTCATGTCGTCCATCAGTAAAACCGTTAAGCGCTATATTTTGATCACATAATGCAATAGCCTGCTTCGAACTGTCGACCGAAACCACATGGCTTGCCCCGCCATGCATGGCTGAAACGGAGAAACCTCCGCTGTAGCTGAAGGTGTTGAGTACTCTTTTTCCTTTGCTCAATGTTCCCAGCAGGTGCCGGTTTTCACGCTGATCGATGAAAAAACCTGTTTTCTGGCCCTTTTCCCAATCTACTGAATATTTTAGCCCATGTTCAAGGCAGTATTCTTCGATTCTTTCTCCGGCCAGATAGCCGTCAGCCTTATTTGCCGCCACTGTTTTCGACAATACCAGGTCGCTTTTGTTATACACCGCTTTTATTCTGTCGCCGGGCAATTCCATGAGCGCTGCTGTTATTTCGTCGGTCAAAGCAGCCATACCCGCCGTATGAGCCTGCATAACAGCAGTGTGGCCATAAACATCCACGATCAGGCCGGGTAGGCGGTCACCTTCCGAATGCACAAGCCTGAACATATTTGTCTGCGCTGATTCCGTAAGTCCAAGCTGCTCACGTAAGTGCCATGCATCCAAAATTCTGCGCTTCCAGAAAACGGAGTCAACCTGTTCAGAGCTATCGAAAGAGATCATTTTCAGGGTAATGGAGCCGTCTTCAAAGAACGCGGTTCCCAGTTTCTTTCCGCTGTGTGCCTGCACACACACCAATGCTCCGGGCTCCAGCCCGGCCGCAACTGAAGCAACAGCCCCCGAAAATACCCAGGGATGAAAACGCTCAGGAGCAGCTTCTTTTCCCTGCCTCAACCGAACAACAGGATATGTTGCCATAGTTTAGATTTTGGTGCAAATTACGGCTTTTTAAACCAATAGATGATTTTTATGATTCAGGCCTGTGAGTCAAAGCGGCGATCAGCTTTCTCAGCTGAATCTGAGGATTAAAGAATAATAAGGACTGTTGCCGATAATGGATACACGCGTACAAATTATTTTTGCGAATAATAAAAAACTGATACACATAAGGGCATGTTGTTGAATCAGGAGCTAACTTGCATCACTTCGATGAAGCTATTTTCTCTGCTATCGGCACTCATACTGATTGGTGCAGTTTTTCCGGCTCATGGCCAGGACAAGGATTCATATGAGGTGTACCTTGTTAAGTTGGGATGGCATTCCACGCTGGTGTTCAAGGTGTCAGACATCAATACCGAAGATTGGCCTGAAATAAGCCGTTGGAACCACTACCGTTATGTGCATGTCGGATGGGGCGATGAGGCTTTTTATCAATCGAGTGATGACCTGGCTTTACTCGCTGTCAGGGCAGTGCTGCTCCCAACACAGTCAGTGATACGTATAGCCGGATTTTACAGCCCTCCTGAGGAGTATTTCGGGAAAAACCGTAGCATGGTTCGTTTAAGAATATCTTCATTTAAATACTCCCTTCTGATTCAGGAAATATCCGGCTGCTTCCTGCGTGATGAAGAAAATCAGATCATCAGCAGTATTGATTATGGTCATCCCGAGCAGTTTTTTCTGTCGTGCGAGACGTATCATTTTTTTCGCAACTGCAACACCTGGATGGCCAAAAGACTGCGTGCGGCCGGCCTTCCCATGCGCAAAAGACTGATCCTGACTTCAGGGCAGTTGCTCAGGGAAGCTGACCGAAGTAAAAGTTTGATGCAGTGCAACGAAGAGTAAAAACAGACGAATGGTTCTTTTACACATCAAGTTGTGCAATCCTGCGGATGACCACCGAAGCGCATACACATCCAAACATGGCCGGCATATAGGAAACTGTCCCCACCGTGGAGCGCTTATTGAACTCGCCACTTTCAGCTTTCACTGCTTTACGCGAAACCGGCTCGGGCGAATAAACCGCTGTGATGCCTGACCATACGCCCAGTTTGTGCAGTTTCTTGCGGATGTAATAGGCAAGCCGGCAGTTGGTGGTTTCATCTATGTCGACCGCCCTGATCTGCAAGGGGTCGTATTTGCCTCCGGCGCCCATCGAACTCACAACAGGAAGGCCTTTGCGGTGTGCATGATACAGCAGATAAACCTTGGGCGCAAGGGTGTCGATGGCGTCAACAACAAAGTCATATTCAGGCTCAAGAATGTCGAGCAGGGTCTGGTCTTTAAGGTAATGATCGGCGATATGCAGCTTTAATTCAGGATTGATATCCAGCAAACGCTTTGCCATTACCTCTGTTTTCCTGATTCCCAGAGTGCTCACAAGAGCCGGTAATTGCCGGTTTCGATTGGTGTTGTGCACTGTGTCGCCATCTGCAATGGTAAGTTCGCCGATGCCGGCCCTGACTAATTGTTCGGCAGCGTAGGAGCCGACGCCTCCCAACCCGGCAATCAGAACATGGGCACCAGAAAGTATTTCCAGATTGCCGGAACCCATGATCAGTTCAGTTCGTGCTTGCCATGATTTATCCATGATCGAAAAATACTTTTTGAAACAACTTCCTGAAGTTTGCCATTATAGTTGACTTCAGCGAATCAGGATGCATGTCGAGCAATGTAGCGGCCACTGAATAGATTTCCGGGATTAGAATCCCGGCTTCATCTGTTTCCAAAAACAATCGGTCGGAAGGCACCTCCCTGATGGCTGCTGCTGCTTTGCTGTTGTTTTGCAGCAGGGCTTCGCCGAACGAGAGATAAAACCCATGCTGCAGCAGTTGCCGTGCAGCTTCGGGCTGGCCGTTAAACCCATGAATGATCCAGGGGCCGGCATCGCGGATTTTTTTTCTGAGTTCGATCAGCTCCGGAATGGTGCGCACGGCGTGGATGATCAGGGGCAGGCCCAAAGCTGCGGCCAGCCTGGCCTGCATCACAAACACCGGAATCTGTTCGTACAGCGGAAGCCCGATGGCCCTGTCGAGTCCGGCTTCGCCAATCGCCACCAAGCCCTGAAGGTTCAGTTGCCTGATGAACCGGTATTCAAACACAGTGTCTTTTTCGTGAAGCAGTTGCCAGGGATGTATGCCAAGACTGAGAAAGCGCGCGCCATCAGGTGGTTGCTCACCGGCCATCAGATTTACCACCTGCCACACCTGGCTGTCTTTGTTGCCAACCTGATGCGTGTGCAGGTCTATATAAGGGATGTCGCTGTTCATGGGGTGCAAAGGTAAGGCCAATTGCACTTGCAAGCCTTTACTAAACTACATTAACAGACAGTAGAATAATAAAACCCGCAGCAACAATCAGGCCTGCGGGTTTTTGTATGTGGTTAATACACCGAAAGTCTTCCGGTGCGCCTATCAGTTCCGGCCTCTGCAACAATATGGTAGAGTCCGGCAGGCAAACCATCAAGTTCAACTGTGGTTTTCAGCGGAAGTTTATGCCATACCCTGACTGCGCGGCCTTGCTGATCAAAAAGACTCAGCTTGTCCATATTCGCCCCCGCTGGCGCGGATTTGTAATCCGTGCCACAGACAGACAGAAAGAAAAGATTTGTCATAGAGCCAATTCATTTAGTTTTCATTCATCTTTTTAGGTTGAAGGAATCTAATAAAAGGTAGTCCGCATGATGAATTTTGTACTTACGCCTCATGAATCAAATATACATAATTTGTAGATTCAATTTTGTCTGGTGAAAATTGATGAATTGGTTTTCGTGAGGCACAGATTACAAATCTGCGCCAGCGGGGGGGGTCTCAGACAGTAGAATATAAAAAAACCCGCAGCAACAATCAGGCCTGCGGGTTTTTGTTTGTGGTTAATACACCGAAAGTCTTCCGGTGCGCCTATCAGTTCCGGCCTCTGCAACAATATGGTAGAGTCCGGCAGGCAAACCATCAAGTTCAACTGTGGCTTTCAGCGGCAGTTTGTGCCATACCCTGACTGCGCGGCCTTGTTGATCAAAAAGACTCAACCTGTCCATATTCGCCCCGGCAAAATCGTTCGACAGATCAATTGTAAACTGCGACTGTGCCGGATTGGGATAAGGCCGAACGCTGATGTTGCCTTTGGTTTCGTCCACCGAAATGGTTTCATCCACAAAGCGGCGCACGGTCAAAGGGGCGGAGCCGGAACCAATGCCATGCAGCAGAAATACACTGTTGCTCAGGTCGAAGGCCAGTTTGGGCATATGGGCGATCGGCACGGCTTCCTTAGGGCCAAAATGTTCCCATCCATTGGCACCGTGGCGGAACGCGAAGCCTTTGTTGCTCTCACCGCTGTAGGTAAACGTCAGGCGGCCCTGACGGTCGTAGGCCAGATGGCTGGCATGGGCAGCACCGGCATCCAGTCCGCTCATGTCGAAAGCAATCCAGTCGTTGGCTTCAAAGTCGTATTTCTTCATAGCCAGGGTGTAAGGTGCCATGTCGCCGCGGTGCGAAATAATGATTTCTCCCTCGGGACTGACCACCATGGAACTCAGGTTCATGTGCACGAAATGCTCTTTCAGCAGCTCAAAACCATCGGTTGCATTGCCTTTGAAATAGTAATTCTGGTTGGTGGAGGCTCTGGCGACGGACACATAAAAGGTTCCGTTGACCAGAAATATGCGGTTTGCCTCGTTCATGATGCGCGGGTACAAGATGACATCAAACGGCAGCTCGTATTCGATGGTGGCCACCGGAGACAGATTGCCGTCTGTGAATTCGGAGATCACAAAACGGTGGTTACTGCTGATGTCTACGGATTGAAGGATGAGCAGGCGGCCGCTTTCGTCCACCATCATGCCGCCGATGTAGTCGGGCACATAGAACGACTCCCAGGCGTTGGCTGTTTCGTTGTAGCGGAGGATGCTGTCGAGCATACCGGCATAGAGCCGGTTGTCGGGGGTGATGGCAAAGTCAATCCACATTTCGTTGTTTGCCATGTTCAGTTCCATGATCTGACCCATGGTTTCCCATCCGGCTGTTGAGAAATTGTCGGTGGTCCATTGGCTGATGTCGTAGGAACGCACATGCAGGTATGCGATGCCTGTGTTGTAGATGTCGGTGTAGTCGAGTTCGGCCAGATAGAGGGTGCCGTCAGGTGCCACTGCCAGCTCGCTTTGCACGTTGATGCCCGGATTGATCAGGCTGTTCCGGTAAAAAATGTTCCAGTTTTCGTCTGCTCTGGTTCCCATCCACAGCATGGCCGCAAGGGCGAATGTAAGGATAGATTTTTTCATCGTTTAGAGGTTTTAAAATTTGACTCCGCAAAAAAATCACCCTTTCGGCCCGCGAACAATGGGGTAATGTTCGTATTTTGATTAAAAAAGACTAATCAGTCCTAATATAGTTTGAGGGAGCAGACAGATAATAAAAATCCCCTGGAGACGGCTCATCATCTTTTATTGGAATAAAGATATTCGCCATTCTAAAAGAAGGACTACTCCAATTCTTTATTCTTTCTTTTTTCTTTCAAAATTTTTGCATTTTGCGAACTGACAATACTTCTACCGGTTTGCTGTTCAATTTTCCTTCTTGTATCTCCGGCAATTTCACCACCTTTTTTTGCAATTCTTTTATTGTCCTCAAAAGTTTCAGGATTATGTTCTTTGCTTATTTCTGTGGTGGTTGCTTCTGCTAACATATTCAACACAAGCTCCAGATTTGTCATATTATCTCTTAGGTTTTCTTTCTTTAAACCCTTGAATTTCTTATACTGCCCAACTGTTTTTCCGCTCCATGCCTGAGTTATAATATCAGTCAGAGTTGCGAATTCCTGTCCTTTTTTAACACCTCTGTTTTCCCATTCATCAGTTAGTTCTTTTCTAACCTCAATACTTTTTAGTCTTTGATTTATCCAGGCTGAACTATAACCCAGTTTTAGGTAATTCGCCAAAGCTCTGTCAATAGACTTTTCCGGGTCTTGGCTTTCTTCTATTCTTTCGTAGCCAACTTTTGCCAACCACTGCTTAAAAGGCTCAGCCTTAGGAGATGGAATAGATTGTATTAATCGAAATAGTTGCTCAGTATCAGCTACATCAGTTAGATAAAACTTACCGTCCTCTGACTGCATTTTCAGTTGTCCCAAATTTTGGGACAACTCACTTCCTTCCAGCTTTAACTTTGACTTCAGTGCACTCCAATATTTTCGTGGCCTGGGACTTTCAGTTAAAACCTCAATAATATCAACAATAGAAAAAAACCATTTCTCCTGTTCGCTATCCCAATTAGAACGAATTTTCTTGTTTTCAAATAATTTTATGTCTTTCATCGCTTCTCATTATTTCTCATTGAAAAAATTTCATCCAATTGGCATTGTCGGTAAAACCGAACACGCTAATAAAACCGAAAGCGTTTTTGTCATCATTCTTTGGGTTTTCAGTTTTGTTTTGTTTTAAAAGGTTTTATTACAACATTTGAGTTATTTGCTTCTACCACCTTCCTGACGACAGGTAAGTGATCATTGGGTTTCTATCCATCATTCCTGCAGGCATCTTTGGCCTTTCCAATCCAAAAATCTCTGCAGTAACTTTTTCAATGCAATGTAGCTGCTAAAATTAACAAATATTTTGGTTTTGGCACCCGTTACCCGGACACAAGACGACGGATTAAAATGCACTTTATTGTTCGTCCTCGTCTAAGATTTTCTTTTTTTCTTTTTCGTATTCTTCCTGAGTAAGTATCTTTTCATCAAGTAGTTGTTTGAGTTCTCTTAGTCTGTCAGCCTTTGATTTGGGCTGAGTTTGCTGTGGGTTTGCTGTCATTTCTTTCTGTTCGTCAGCTGAAACCGGTTTCATATCATAAATGCGGCTTGGCTTATACTTCATGATCCACAAATACGGAATCACAACAAAAAAACCACCAATAATTGCACCCACATCAATTTCTTCATCTCTTGTGAAGTAGGTGTACAATGTTTCATAACCCTCCTTTTCCAGTTTAACATCTGTCGAGGTGCCAACAATTTTTGTGTCGCTGTGGGTGTATGGTGTTGTTCCGACAGGTTCACCATTCAGATAAAGTCTTGCGCCACTTGGGTTTGATTTAATCAAGGTTGTGCTTACACAACTTGTCAGTAAAACCGAACACGCTAATAAAAGCGAAACCGTTTTTGTCATCATTCTTTGGGTTTTCATTTTTGTTTTGTTCTTAAAAGGTTTAATTAAAACGATTTAGTTATGCTGAATTTTTTCCTGAGGTGTTTGGCTGAACTTATTGGAAATTTTTGCAAACGTTGGGCAAGGACTGGTACGTGTGTTTTTGTAGATCTAATAACAAAAGCCTTGATTATTTTAATGCTTCAACTTTTTCAATTGTTATTATCTGGTTGCTCTCAATTACTTTAACTGTAGGTGGTTCCGAAAAGTTGTAAGACCTTAAGTCCTTAATAAGTTGATTGAATTCCTTACTTGTCGCCACTACTACATTGTCAAGTCCAATTACATCACCACTTTTAATTTTAGCTTTTACACTTTTCGCTTCATTTTCTTCAAGTGTAACCAAGTAACTTAATGCTTTTCTATGAACATACTTTAATGCAATTGCCTCTAAGTCGGCTTGTTTATATCGCTCACGCAAACTTGTTTTCGCCGAAATACAAATAGGGCCTTTTTCTGCTGTATAGAACATTAAGTCATAAATTACGTTTGGCACGAATGCAACTTTAGCACTCATATAAAGGGGTAAAATATTTTCTCTTACAAACAAAGTAGCAAGTATGTATTCAAAGATTTTTCCATTTAGGTTATTGTTTCCTTCAGGATGCTTTTTAAATGCTTCCCAATACGTGGAAATGTAGTCAGAAGGCTTCTTGTATTTCACATTTAAAAAACTTTGAAATAAACTATCAAAAATAACTTCTGCTTTGCTGTTTGCACCTATTGTAATTCCTAGTTGGTTTAGTTTGCTCATATTTTAAATTTCTATGGGTTTAAAAGAAACTTCTCCAATTTCATTGACATAATACTCAATCAATCTAACTGGGTTTTCCTTCTCAACATTTTTTCTATTACGAAGATAGGTAACTGCTTCTTCTTCAAAAGCCGTTGAAATATAAACACCTTCAATGCAGTTAAAAGGAATTCCTTTCGATGAAGAATATGTTTTCATATAACCTATTAGTTGAGATAAATCTTGAATTGAGATTGTTCTGTCTTTCTTAGTTTCAATAATTGAATAAAAGTGAGGCTTGTTTATTCCTTCTCTGTACAAGCACAAAATGTCAGAACGAAACTGCTGTGCTTTTAACATAGGAACCTCCATTAAACATTCACTAAAATTTCTTACATCAAGATCTTCAATTACATTGTTTGACCTTCTTCGCAAAGAATAGTAAATGTAGCCTTGTAGTGAATTTTCATAGTGAGCAACGTAATAACCTCTTTTAACTCTTACAACTGGTATTGAATCAAATACAATTCTTACAGGGTCGAGATATACCTCCCCATCATTGACTGCTGTAATAATTATTTCGGCTTCTATACTATCATCAATTTCAGGATGATTGTATTCGGAAACATCTCCAAGGTTTACTTTTGGATTATACTTTAAAAAAGTTTCTTCTAAAACTTTCCCTTCATCATTCGTTAGTTGTCTGATTCCTCTGAATGTTGCATTTTGGTCACGTTCGAATGTAGTGATTGAATATAAATGACCATTTTCAATTAGCTTTGCTATCTCAGAAACTGGAATAGGATTGGGAAAATATTTAATTTGATTAAAATTAAAGCGAAATGGATATTTTTCATTTTCGTTTTCAAATAAATCATCTTGACAGAAGTATGGTTCACTTGAAACTTCAAAAAGTCCATGCAAACGCATTTCATTTTTTACATAAAAGAAAACTTTGTCACCTGGGTTCAAAGCAACAAGATCAATAATCTTCCCCCAAAAAACCTTTAAGTTTTCATTGCCAGTTTGAACATTACCATAAACACCATTCTTGTAAGAAATAACCCAAGCATTAGGATTTGAAAAACATACGTGATACATTCTTATAATATTGTTTCTAAAATTTTTGCTGCTGTTGCCTGAATGGCAGGAACAGCAACAGAGTTGCCGAACTGCTTATATGCGGAAGCATCAGCAACCGGAATTAAAAAACTGTCTGGGAAGCCTTGAAGTCTTGCCCATTCTCTTGGTGTCATTTTGCGAATTCCTTCTCTGTTTACTTCTCCTTTTATATGAGTAGTGGGGGTGAAGTCCTTAATTCGTTTGTCAATAACCAGGTTTCTTTCTCTGCCCATTCCTCCGCAAACAACCGCATTTGCAATTCCTGTGTCGGGAATAATTTCAAAACCAAAACCGTTTCCCTTGCTTTCGTGTCTTGCCTTGTGGTTGTGAAGTGTTTGTAGATATTGAGTTGATAGAAAAAATTTTGTCGGTGGGACTTTTTTCTCTTTAATATCTTCAAATTTAACTTTCTTGTCAAGCGGCTTTGGGTATTCAAACTCTGATACATTTGTGCCCTCGTGAAAACCAACTATAAAAATACGCTCTCTGTTTTGAGGAACCCCAAAATCTTTTGCATTTATAATTTGCGGTTCCGGAACAAAATAACCTAAGTCGTTGCGAAGTACATTTAAGATTGTTTCTAATGTTTTACCTCTGTCGTGATTTCTTAATCCTTTCACATTTTCTAAGAAAATTGCTTTGGGTTGTTTCCTTTTAATAATATCTGCTACATCAAAAAACAATGTCCCTCTTGTGTCTTCAAAACCACCTCTTTTACCGGCTATTGAAAATGCTTGACATGGAAAACCGGCACAAAGTACATCAAAACCGTCAGGTATGAATTTCTTAGTTTCTTCTTTGGTTATGTCACCAAATGGAACCTCTCCAAAATTAGCTTCATAAGTTTTCTTCGCTTGCTCATCCCATTCACTAGTGAAAACACATTTTCCACCAAGACTTTGCATGGCAATTCTGAAGCCTCCAATCCCTGCAAATAAGTCTATGAACTCAAATTTTGGTTTTGCAGGTTCAGGAAAGGGAACATCCTTTTTAAAGTCGAAAAGCATATAGTGAAGTGCTTCTTCTGCTTCAATAGAAGAAATGTCATCATTTGGGTACTTATATTCCAATGCGCGCTTTACATGTTGAATGGCTTCTTTTCTGTAAAATTGCGCCGCATCATTTTGATTGTTGTGCAAGTAGTGTGTAAATGCGGCTTTGCCGTATTCAGAAGCTTCTACTACCCTGATTTTAAACGTTTGACCGCATACTTCTTCAAGCGATATTTTCTCTCTTAGCTTCATTAATTGTATTCTCTATTTTTTGAACGCAATTTACTAAATCCGTTTCGATTTGGCGACCCCAAAAGCGGAGAACTTTCCATCCTGTTTTTAACAAAAAGTCGTTCACCTCATTGTCTCTTTCTATATTTCTTTCAATTTTTTTGTGCCAAAAGTATTGATTGCTTTTGTGATCACTTTTTCTATGATTCCAATCTTTTCCATGCCAAAACTCACTATCAACGAAAATAGCAATCTTATATTTTTTAAAAGTCAGGTCTGGCTTTCCGAAAACTGTCTTGTTATTTTTTCTGTATCTATGTCCCCTTCTCCAAAGATCTTTTGCAAGTAGTGTTTCAATTTTTGAACCTGTACTTTTCACAGCTTGCATATTTTTCCTTCTCTGTTCTTTCGTTAATTTGTCCATTTTGGTTTTTGGTTACGCCAGAACCATTGTTTCTGCTGATTTCTTGCCTTAAGTCGTTTCTTTTTGTCACTGTCAAGTTTTGCTCTTGCCTGCTTGAAAAGTTGGTCATGTTGTGTCTTATCCCTCTATCACAGGAATCCTGATTATTATGCTTTAGGTAAAATATGTTTAAAGGCTTAAAGAGAAAACTGTTGTTATAATCGTCTTCTTTTTACCCATCTTCCATTTTGCAAATAATGTGTTGGCTCTCTTCTTCTAAAGATTATTTGTGGTTGTCTTATGTTAGTTGAATTCTTTAGTTGCTCATCAGTACTTTCAGCAAATAACCGCCCAATACTATTAATAATCTGAATAAAGTCGCTTTTTCTTATGCCGATTATATAACCTGAAAACGAGTCCCACTGTGGCAAAAGACACCAAAGTATTGATTTAAATTGGTCGCTATCATCTTCAGATATACCTTTAAAGTCAAAAATAACAGGAAATGAGCTTTTGAGCCAATTTTTAGGAAATACTTCATCAACAAAATCTACAAAAAAAACACCTTTTTGTTTTGTCGGCTTAAACTCATTAAATTTTTTTTGAAATCTGGGATAGTCTCTTTGCAAACGTGTACCATCAACTACCCATATCATATTTTTATAAAATCTTTCTCTAGATTGTCTCTCGATAGGGTCAATATGTGAATGTTGAAATTCTATTACTAAGTTATGGCTAGTTTGCACATCAGCTATGTGCTTTTCATTGGTGCTTTCGTCGAATTGAATTATTTCTTGCCATTCAAGTGGGAAGTTGTTTTTCCACATCCTATGCCATTCAGTTTCGTTTTCCCACCATATATCACAATTTCGGGTTCCTTTGTGTGACCAATGATTTATTTTAAAATCACCACATCTAGCAATTAACTCTGAATTGCAACTTGGGCAGATGCCTTTAACTCCTTTGGCAGCTTCAATTTTATTTCCATTGACTAAAGCATATTTCATGGACAAAGGGGTTTAATTTTTCTTTTTAATTGGAGCCAGTAAAAGGTAAAATATCCAGGCAAACCAGGAGATAAAAATTACAGCGAGAATCCATGCAAGTTTTTCACTTCCTGTTGTTTTCCTGCTCAATAAGATTATAATTAATGGTAATAGCCAGACAAAGCCGATAACAATTAACATTAATAATAAAGCCACTGATGCACCTTCCATATTATATTCTAATCTTTGATTTTATGTTTGTTCTGTGTTCTTTATCACCGATATAGTTTTTAAATGCTACACAACTCATTTAATTGCAAACCCAACCCTCCTTATCTTTCCAAACTTGCCCAAACCTGCATGTCACGTGGCATTTTTGTTTACGCCGTAAAGTTATGAAATCCACCAAAAAAACAAGAAAAATCGGAAGGGATTTTCAGGGATGCCGGCTGTTTTTTGGGGCAAGACGAGCAGGCGTCAGCATCTCATAAGCTTTTTTACAGTTCGGTTGGTATAAAACGCTGCAGCTGCTATCAGAGCGTTCCAATGCATCCAGATATTTATCTGCTCATAGTTCTGAAACCCGCCTGAAGAACAGCGGCGGAAAAATGTACTGCCTGTCATCGACTGCGGCGATGCTGCCACGAAGCAGAGTGGCCGCGCCCCGGAGGTGTTTTTCGGGTTGTTGTTGGGTTATGGTATAAAAAGCTTTGTGCGTTCAGCAATTAATTTCTTGTAGGCTTTCTGTCTGTCTGAATCAAGAAAAGAGCTGTCTATTAACTGGCCGGCATCAGGGAGCCATTTTTGCAGCCTTTTGTACACAGTGTTGATTTGTTTTTCATTTAGCTTTAATTCAGCCCCCAGGCGGTCGAAATACCCTTTATTGAAGTTTTCTTTTTTGCCGCCCAACATCAAGGCTGTGTCTTCTTTGTCTTTTGGCAATATTATTTTCACATTCAGCAAGTCGTAGAAAGGCGCAAGCACCCAACCCGTTTTTGACAGAAACATGGAATAGTTTTTCAGGTGCATATCGTTGTTCCCGATGATAAAGCTGAATACTGTTGATTCAAAAAACCGCAGCTTGTCATACAAGGTGTTTTCGGATAAATCGCCTATGGTTTTTCCCAGTAATTCCAGGGTTCCCATGTATTTATCAGTTAGTTCGAGAATTTGCAGAAAATCGATCATGTGGTTTTTAGATCCATCCGGATTGCGATCAATGCGTTTGGTGATGAAACATAATTCGCCTGATGCTAAACGAATCATGTTTACAGGCACGATGTCTATTTTGAACAACTCGGCCAGTTTCATCGAAAGGTGCTCGTTTTCGGGCATCTGCGGATAGGCAGCATTTTGTGGTTTCAAAATGTAATTTCCTTCTAAAGCATTCATTATCGTCAACCTCCCCTGATGCCCGTTCTCCAATTCTGTTTTTATCCACCCCAAAGACAGTTTTGGCTGAACCCCCGGAACTGTTATAGAAAGCTCTGCGGCCTGTTTCGCCAGTTTTTCCATCTCTGACAAACGATAGGGTAAAACCGGAGCATACCTGGTTCCGAAAAATGCTTTGATGCACGCGGGATGATAGTCCGCCTGATTTTCGTCTAAGCCCTTATAACAATACAGGCATTTACGCATTTGCTTCGGGATTTACAGGGTGAACACTAACAGCACCGATGGCATTTTGACAACAGGCAAGCAATAGACCCATTCGGTCATTCTTGTTGATTTTCCAGCTTTCAACAGCAATATTCAACAACCATCCTTCCGGAATCAGTCCGTCGAAAACCGGGAACAGGCTTTTGCTTCTGTAGGGCCTTTCAGATACAGGCATCTGAAAGGTGATGAATTGATTCGGATAGGTTTGAACATACTTTGGGTCATATTCAAACAGATATTCTCCATTATCCTCTTCAGTCAGAAGGCCTGCTTTTATGTTGTTGTATTTAACTATTCCCTGACGCATGGTTCTCATTTATAGGACCTACAATATGGCCAAACATGTTCAGCACCTGATTGACCTTTGACAAGCTGAGGTTTTCTTTACCTTGTTCTATCTTTCTGATTACGGTAAGTGCAACCCCTGCCTTTTCAGCAAATTCTTCCTGGGTCAAGCCCAGTAGTTTTCTCCTGTTTTTTACAAATTCTGATAATTCACTCATATTATATGTTTCTGCATACAAAAATAGCAAATATTTTCATGTTATATGCATTAGCGTATAAAAATGTTCTTTTACGTGAAATTATATGCAAATGGATATAATTATGTAATATCGGTTTCAAATTACTCTTTGCTTACAAACTGGCATCCCAGGCGGCTTTTAAATCCGCAAGGGGTTCGTCCTTATCGGGCAAGTTGTCTCCAATAATCTTCTCAACATACAGATTAAAATTCAGGTTAAAATCGTTCTCTTTCAGGTCAGCAAGCGAAGTCACTTTACATAATTCTCTACATCAGCAAATGCTTTATCCCGAATGAAAAGTTGATTCATATGCTCTGGTTCCAGGTAGTTTTGTGCTCAGCACATCAGCAACTGATCGGAGGCTTCAATTAATCCCTTTTACGTTTCCAATCTCTGAATCCAGCTCCAAAAGCATATTTCATAGACAAAGGGGTTTAATTTTTCTTTTTGATTGGAGCCAGTAAAAGGTAAAATATCCAGGCAAACCAGGAGATAAAAATTACAGCGAGAATCCAGGCAAGTTTTTCACTTCCCGTTGTTTTCCTGCTCAATAAGATTATAATTAACGGTAGTAGCCAGACGAAGCCGAAAACAATTAGCATTAATAATAAAGCCACAGATGCACCTTCCATATTAAATTCTAGTTTTTGATTTTATGTTTGTCTGTGTCTTTATCACCGGTATTGTTTTTAAATGCTACATATCTCATCTAATTTCAAACCCAACCCTACTTATCTTTCCAAGTTTGTCCGTATCTGCATGACGTAGGTCATTATTAAAAGTTGATGTTAAGTGAGGACATGTTTTCTGTATTTGCGTTCGGGCAGATTTCCTGGAAAAAAACAGACAACCTGTGCTGAGCATGAATAGAAGTACAAAGCTCCAAGTTTGTACGTCAACCCTCCTGAAGCAAAACGGTTTTTACCAGTAGCTTCTGTTCAATTAAGGTGTAATTCTATATTATTAATCGCTATTTGAGTAAATTTTGGGTTCGTAA
Organism: Bacteroidales bacterium; assembly: GCA_024710405.1. Lineage (GTDB taxonomy): Bacteria > Bacteroidota > Bacteroidia > Bacteroidales > F082 > UBA6192. The sequence continues at coordinate 165,106 of JANJUV010000017.1, read as the reverse complement.
ACAATGTCTTCTTACGGTCGCTCCAGTTTTCTAGTTCTTTTGTAATTGCTTCTGGTGTTTTGGCATTTTTTTCAGAAATAATGAAGTCAATGGTTGAAAGTAGTTCTAAACCAAAGGGAGAATAGAATCCTGCTAAGAACGATTTTGTTTTTTCTACAATGTTTTTAAGTGTAGAATTTTCGGGCTTATCTAAAAACTCATTAACCTCCAATTCTGCATCAGGGATTAAACCCAATTCTTCAAATGGTTTTTTGTCTTTTGAACTATAACCCATTATGTAGCTGCCATTCAGGTAATACAAAACGTGTTTTACTTTACCCGAATAAGGTCCGTAAAAATTGGGTTGAAACTCCAGGTTGAAGATTTCTTTAGCTCCGAAGCGCTGAAGGAAATACGCAATTTTTTCAGATGAAAATTCTGAGACAAACTCTCCGTGTCGAGCCAGTTCATACAAAACAGATAGCAGCATCGCCCTTGCAGGCGTTAGCTTTACTCTTTCTTTTTTCAAAGCTTCTTGAATGGCAAAGCTTGGTTCATAAATGTGAATATCACAATCCACATCTGCCAAATGTTTTTCCATAATCAGTTTTACTTTATTCCAATCCAAGCCACCATTGCCCGAACCTAAAGGAGGGATGGCAATTGATTTAATATTTTTCTCCCTAATCACCTTCACCAATTCGGTTAATCCTGCTTCAATGTATGGGTATTCAGAAGGCAAACGCCAGTTTGTTTTTGTAGGGAAATTGATGATAATTTTTTTACCTGCCAACAATGCTTCTTCCTCAGTAATCAATAATTGACCAACTTTTACTTCCTTGTTTTTACAAGCTTGGGCATACAACTTAAAATTGTTGGGAAACATATTTTTAAACTGCAAAGCAATTCCTTTGCCCATTATACCCACGGTGTTAACTGTGTTCACTAAGGCTTCTGCTTTGCTGTCTAACAAGTTTCCTGTTTTGTAGTGTATCATAACTTAAAAATAAAACTCTGGTTTAATGTGAACATTGGTTGCCTCTGCACCATAGTTAATGACTGTTATCTTTGCTCTTTCGTTATAGGTTATGAAACCCAAAATGGCTTCGTGGGCAATATCTCCCAACACCAAAAACTCAGCTTCTTTTCTTCGCTTTCTGTCCAAATCATTTTCATCTCTCCAATATTTGTATTTAATGGCATTCATGTCTAAGATAGTATGAATGTTCTGAATATCGGTAGCTGTGTACTGTGAACTAAAGCCGTCAACAGCGTGTCCATCAGTAAATACAAAGTTTAAATTCAAGTCAATGATTTTTTGAACGGAGCATACACAGTACACAATGTTTTCAGCTGGTGTAGGAGATACCATATTAAAACCATTTTGCACCACATAAAGCATTGGGGTTCTTACAGCAAAATAAAACGGAATGTAATCGCCTAATAATCTGCCGTTGTTTAACAAAAATTTGTTTCGTGTGGCAATCAAACTTCCATCGCCAATTGGGACAAAATCAGGATTAGCATTTGCCGAAGTTGAATGAGTAATACCGTGTTGAAGAATATGTGGAATATTCTCAATATGTGTCATTCTGTACAGATATATTTTATTCAAATCCGGCATTCGACAAAATTAATTATTTCTAAGTTGCGTTTTTGTTTAGCTTTACGATTGGTCTTAATTAGTCTTTCTAGAAATTCGATTATTTGCATACTCCACTCACCTTAATCCATCCAAACTTTCCGGAACCTGCATGACGCGGGTCATTTTAATTTCTGCCGTAAAGTTATGAAATCCACCAAAAAAACAAGAAAAATCGAAGGGATTTTCAGGGATGTTGGCTGTTTTTTTTGGGTAAGGGGAACAGGAATCAGCGGGTAAAGAAATCCTGCACATTGAGATATATCAACGAAAAATCATTTTCGGCTCCGTGATTAAATCTTAACTTTGACCATCGGTTTCATCGGGTTGAAACGTTCAATCCACTGTTTCAACATGGGCAACTTAATTCATTAAACGCCATGGACGTAGAGATTTTATCCCGCATTCAGTTTGCTTTCACCATTTCCTTCCATTACATCTATCCCCCCTTAAGCATCGGCCTCGGGCTGATCATGGTTCTGATGGAAGGGGCCTACCTGCGCACAAGGAACAAGATGTACGAAACCCTGGCCCGTTTCTGGACCAAAATATTTGCCATCACCTTTGGGCTTGGGGTGGCCACGGGCATTGTGATGGAGTTTGAATTTGGCACCAACTGGGCCGCTTACTCCCGTTTTGTGGGCGACATCTTCGGAAGTGCGCTCGCTGCTGAGGGCATCTTCGCCTTTGCGCTCGAGAGCGGCTTCCTCGGGGTGCTGCTCTTCGGCTGGAACCGCGTGAAACCCATCGTGCACTTCATCTCTACCCTTGGGGTGTGGCTGGGCAGTATGTTTTCGGCCGTATGGATTGTGGTTGCCAACAGCTGGATGCAGACCCCGACGGGATACCACCTTGTGGGCGAAGGCAGCAATATGCGGGCCGAGATCACCGACTTCTGGGCTATGGTGTTCAACCCCTCCAGCGTTGACCGCATACTGCATGTGTGGATCGGGGCGCTGATCGCAGGCGCATTTCTGGTGATGAGCGTCCATGCCTGGTACCTGCTCAAAGGCCGTTTTGTGGAACTTTCCAGAAAAGCCTTTGTGATCGCCCTGTCGGTGGCAGCCTTGTTTTCGGTGCTTCAGTTGGTCACCGGACACAGTTCGGCCAGTGGGGTGGCCAAAAACCAGCCGGCCAAACTTGCCGCCTTCGAAGGACATTTCAACCAAAGTGATCAGGCACATCTCTACCTGTTGGGCTGGGTGGACAAAGAGAACCAGAAAGTGTATGGCCCCTATATCCCCGGCGGGCTCAGCCTGCTTATCCACGGCGACTTCGACACCCCCGTGCCCGGCCTGAACGACTTCCCGAAGGACGAAGTACCTACACAGGTAAATGCTATTTTTCAGTTTTACCACCTGATGGTCGCGTTTGGGCTATATTTTATCGGTCTAACCCTCTTCGGACTGTTTATGTGGTGGCGGGGCAAGCTGTTCAGCTACCCCTGGCTGCTCTGGGTATTTGTGTTTTCGGTGATCCTGCCCCAATTGGCCAACCAGTTTGGCTGGTTTGCCGCCGAAATGGGGCGTCAACCCTGGCTGGTGTATGGCCTGCTGCGCACCTCCGACGGACTTTCGGCTGTGGTCACTGCCAATCAGGTGCTGTTTTCGCTCATCATGTTCACACTCATCTACGCACTGCTCTTTGTGCTGTTCCTCTATCTGCTCGACAAGAAAATCAGGAAAGGCCCCTATGACGACTCCGACACCGAAGGCCGTCCGCTTCAACAAGGCATGGCCGGATTGCTGCACACCGAACACGAACAACAATAAATCATCAGACTATGGCAACTATTTTGGGCATTGACTATCCAACGCTTTGGTTCCTTGTAGTGGGAGCCTTGTTTTCGGGCTACGCCATCCTCGATGGATTTGATCTGGGTGCAGGAGCCTGGCATTTGTTTTTCAGGGAAGAGAAAAGCCGCCGCATCGCACTCAACGCCGTCGGCCCTGTGTGGGATGGCAACGAAGTGTGGCTGGTGATTGGTGGCGGAGCACTCTTTGCCGGCTTTCCTGTCTTGTATGCATCCATTTTTTCAGCCATGTACATCCCCTTTATGTTGTTTTTATTTGCGTTGATATTCAGGGCGGTAAGCATCGAATTCAGGAGCAAAGAGCCCATGAAATGGTGGCGCAACACCTGGGATGTGAGCTACAGCGTGTCGAGCATACTGATGGCATTGCTGCTGGGCGTGGTCATGGGCAACATCCTTCAGGGCGTGGCCATAGGGCCTGATTATGAGTTTCAGGGTCACTGGCTCGAATTCATCAATCCCTATTCGGTGATGGTGGGCATCACCACCTTAGCACTCTTTATGATGCACGGAGCCATCTACCTTGCCATGAAGACCGAAGGAAAACTCTTCGTGAAGGTGCACCGCCTGCTCAACCAGTCCATCATCTTTTTTATTGTCAGCTATAGTCTGGTCACTTTGTACACCTTAATTTATATACCGCATTTATCTGACGATCTTTACGAAAACGCAGCGCTGTTTGTGGTTCCCCTGCTGGCATTTCTGAGTATTGCCAATGTACCCCGTCTTGTGAGCCGTGAGAAATACGTGCAGGCTTTTATCTTTTCGGCGCTGACGATGAGTTTCCTGCTGATTCTTGTAGCCATTGAATTGTATCCGGCTATGGTGGTTTCCACCATTGATCCGGCATACAGCATCACGGTGTATAATGCGGCTTCATCGGAAAAATCGCTGGGCATCATGCTGATCATGACGGCTATCGGGGCACCTTTGGTGATTGGCTACACGGTTTTTGTGTACAAAACCTTCTGGGGAAAAGTCAAAATGGACGAAAACAGCTATTGAGGCTGGTATTTTTCTCGCAATGGGCGCAACGTTATAATTTTCGTGGCGGACGTGGCGTGAACTTTTTTCTATTTCTCTCAACGGGCGCAACGTTAAATCTTAATCTTCTCTCGCAACGGGCGCAGAGAAATATTTGATATTCGTAAAATTTGGTTAGGCGCAGTCCCTTTGCGCTTTTTGCGTCTCCTTTGCGAACTTCGCGCTTAGAAAAGAATCACCATCCATCCGGATTTTTCAGCAGAATCTGATTATCCGCAGTGGAAATAGCGCGTTACTAAGTCAAGGATTTTCTGCTCGTCGTTACCCAACTGTTCCCGGAGGTTTTTGTCTTCGTATTTTTTCAGGAAATTGATCAGGTAATCGAGTATGCTTGCCGGGAACACATTATGTTCCATGTAGATTTCCTTGTGTTTTTCGAGTGCTTCGGCCGAATCAAAACAGCATGAAGGAAGTTGTTCGAGCTGGCTTTGACGCTTTTTGTTGGCTTCGTCGAAGATGTTGACATCCACATAGGTACGTTCTGCGAAGGCAAGTGCGTCTTTCATTTCGAATCCGTGGCGTGCGGCAACGGTAAGTCCGGCCATCAGCAGGTAGATGTCGGCAGAGCCATCGGGAGCGCGGAATTCAACAGTCTGTTTCTCGCTGAAATTGAGTTTCACGGGTTTTTCAACAGGGTTGGCATCGGCGATCATATCTTTTTCGGTGGTCCAGCCCAGGGGCACGCGCACAAGCACCGATCGGTTGCGGTCGCCCCAGCAGATGTTGGTGGGGGCTTCCTGATGGGGCACCAGCCTGAAATAGGAAGTTGGGTTGGTGTTGCCGAAGGCGGTGAGTGAAGCGGCCAGACTTAGGTATCCGGCTATGGCGGTGCGGGCTTCGTTGCTCAGAGCCCCCTGATGCATCATCACACTCTTGCCGTCGCGCATCAGACGGGTGTGCACGTGCATGCCGCTGCCGGCCTTGCCCACAGTGATCTTAGGAGCAAAAGTGATGGTTACGCCATACTGATAAGCCAGCTTGCGCATGATCCACTTGGCGATCACCAGCTGATCAGCGGCATCCTCCACATTGGTGGGCAGGAATTCGATTTCGTTCTGTTCGTAGAGCTTGCCGTTCAGGGTAAAATTACCCACTTCCGAATGCCCGTATTTGATCACTCCGCCGGCCTGGGCAATGAGCCTCATGGCTTCGCGGCGGTAATCACCGTATTTGTTGTATGGAGCCGACTCGTGGTAGCCTTTCTGGTTCACTGCCGGATACAGCTCTTCTTCGTCGCTGATGATATAATACTCAAGTTCGCCCATGGTCTCGAAGGTGAGTCCGGTGCTTTGCTGCAGGCTGCGGTGTGCTTTCTTCAGGATGTATTCCGGCGAACTTTCGAGGGGATTTCCATGCCTGTCGTAAAAAGAACACAAAATATCGAGTGTAGGCACTTCGGCAAAAGGATTGCGGAAGGCGGTCTTGTATTTGGGAATCACATACAGGTCGCTCGAACCGGGTTCAACAAAAGGAAAAAGGCTCGAACCATCGACGCGCTCGCCCGACGAAAGCACCGACTCGAGGTGTTCGCGGCTGTTGATGATGAAGTTGAGGGTCTTCAGACGGCCATCCCATCCCACATAACGGAAATTGATCATCTCCACATCGTGGTCCTCAATATACCTGATGAGGTCGGCACGGGTAAACTCGGATGAGGGTTTGTTGAGGTATTGTACCAAAGGGTTGGGGTTCATGGCTGTCAGATCCTTCATAATACAGCTTCTTTAATGTTTAAAATTTAATTGCTAAATCCCTGCAAACTTATGAAAAATGGGCATTTCAGGCTTCAAATACCCCCTGCGGAGGCTGTATTTATAATTGTTCTAAAGAAGTTGACTGATTGTTGGTGATCGCTCATTGATTTTTCAGCAAAAAGGCCTGCAAAAACTATACTTATATACCTTTGCGCCTTGTTTCGGAGGTATTATGAGCAGCGAGATTGTTTTTTTCAGCGGATTCATTTTGTTTATCACCCTGGTGCTTGCGCTCGATCTGGGTGTGTTCCACAAAAATGCACACACCGTAGGTTTTCGTGAAGCTCTGGGTTGGTCGGCCTTGTGGATTGCACTAGGCCTGGCTTTTTATTTCTTTCTGCTGTGGTTTGGCCATCTGATTCACAATCCGCAATCGGTGGAAGAGCTTCAACGGATTGTGGATAAATTTAAACATCCCATACGCATCGACACGGACAATTTTGATTCTGCACTGGCAGCCTACCGCAGCAATCTGGGTCTTGAATACCTCACCGGATACTTGATTGAAAAAGCCCTTTCGGTGGACAATATCTTTGTGATTTACCTGATATTTATCACATTTAATGTTTCAACGCGCTACTACCACAAAGTGCTGTTCTGGGGCATCATCGGTGCCATTGTCATGCGGTTTGTGTTTATTTTTCTGAGTTCGGCACTGATACAGGAGTTCGAATGGATACTCTACATCTTTGGGTTGCTGTTGGTTTATACCGGGATACATATGTTTCTCACGCGAAACAAACCGGCCAGCATCGACAGGGAACACCATCCCATGGTGCGTTTTGCCTCCCGTTTTCTGCCCGTTGACCCCACCGACCAGTCCGGAAGGTTTTTCACCCGCTACAAGGGCAAAAGGGCTATGACCACGCTGTTTATCGCGTTGCTGGTGATCGAATTCAGCGATGTGGTGTTTGCCATTGACTCGGTACCGGCCATTTTCTCGGTGACCAAAGATCCGTATATCGTGTTCTTTTCCAATATTTTTGCTATTCTCGGACTGCGTTCGCTCTTTTTTGTCATCAGTCAGGTCATTCATATGTTCCACTACCTCAAGCACGGCTTGTCGCTGCTGCTGGTGTTCATCGGTGCCAAGATGCTGGTGCACGACCAGTTGCATGAGGCGGGTTTCACCACCACACACTCACTGCTTGTAGTGGCAGGCATACTGACGATAAGCATGATTGCATCTTTGATCAGGAATTACAGGCTGAAGAAAAGGGGTGTGGAATAAAACCGGAATTGAGAACTTCGTCAGATTTATTGCTCTTTGGTATTGCGCTGCATTTCGAGTAATTCCCTTGCTGCCTCATACGCCGTGATATGCCCGCTGATGATCTGCTGTTCGAGCAGGGGGAGGCGGCTGTTGATTTCGGGTCGGGCGAAGAACTGTTCCCTGAGGCCGCTTTCGATGGTGGCATAGAGTGCCTGAACGGCCTGACGGCTGCGTTTTTCGTCGAGAAAACCGTTTTCGCCTGTTAACTGTATATACTCTTGTACCATCTGCCACACCCCGTCGATGTTGAATCCGGTGAGTGCCGAACATGTTGTCACACGAGGGTTGAAACCCGATTCGGCTGGCGGGAACAGATGAAGGGCGTTTTCGCATTCGGCTTTGGCTCTGTTGGCGCGGGCAATATTGTCGCCGTCGGCTTTGTTGATCACAATACCATCGGCCATTTCCATGATGCCCCTTTTGATGCCCTGAAGTTCGTCGCCGGCACCGCCGATCATCAGCAACAGGAAGAAGTCAACCATCGAATGCACGGCTGTTTCGGATTGTCCCACGCCCACAGTTTCCACGATCACGGTGTCGAAACCGGCTGCTTCACAGAGGATCATAGCTTCGCGTGTTTTTCGCGCCACACCTCCAAGCGTTCCTGCTGAGGCTGACGGACGGATGTAGGCCATCGGGTTGGTGGCGAGCTGTTCCATGCGGGTTTTGTCGCCCAGTATGCTTCCGCGCGAACGCTGGCTGCTCGGGTCGATGGCCAGCACGGCTACTTTTTTTCCAGCTTGGGTGAGGTAGGTCCCCAGTGCTTCGATAAAAGTACTTTTTCCGGCTCCCGGCACCCCGGTGATGCCCAGCCGGACGGCTTTGCCCGCATGGGGCACACAAGCCCCCGTGATCTGCCGTGCACGCTCCTGATGCTGCGGCAATGAACTTTCCACAAGAGTAATTGCCTTGCTCAGCAACACCACATCGCCTTTCAGGATACCCCGAACGTACTCTTCGGCCGGCAGCACCGATTGGCGTAACGACCTCAGACGCTCAACCGCCTCAGGATTCACCTGTTCGGGCTGTGCAACTCCTTCGTTGACCTTTAGTGGCGACGGGCGCTCGTCGTTTTGTTCCATGGAGATGGCATCTTCAGACGCAAAGGTACATGAATTTTATCCGTCAGTCCGACACCAATGATTATTGGTTTTTTTACAGTTGAATATTGCGGGAATAATTTTATTACCTTTGCAGCCCTGTTTTTATAAAAACTCTCCGTAGCTCAGTTGGTAGAGCAATTGACTCTTAATCAATGGGTCCCAGGTTCGAGTCCTGGCGGGGAGACCAGAAAACACAGCTTCATCAGGGAGCTGTGTTTTTTTTGTTACTTATCTGCTTATCGCACAAGAAGTTTCAGACTCCGGACTGAGCCTGAGGGCGAAGTGAACACAAGGGTAAATAAACCCGGATTTAGTCTTTCGGTTTCAATGACAAGTGAACCCGTTCCATCCACGGCAAACCGTCCATAAAGCACTCCTGTGGCTGAATACATGCTGATCACACTGCCCACTGCGGAATTAGTCAGCTGTACTTTTTGTCCCCTGCTGACCGGATTGGGAAACAGCCGTACATCTGCACCGAAGTCAGATTCATCAATGCCGACAGAGCTGAAATAACAGATTTGGTAGTCTGAATGCATGTATATTTTCTCATCTGTCTGATATGCGCAGAGCAGTTCCCAGACCGGACAAACAATACAGTATCCGTATCTGGTGTAGAGTGGGCCGCTCAGGCTGCCGATGCCTTCCACCCAGATGTCGTACGCCCATCCGTCCTCACCGAGCAGCCAGCGTTTTCGTTCGACGCCCATATATACCACGGTGTCAATGTCCATCACTGTTACAGGCACATCTTCCGAAAAACAGAAAAAGCTCCGCACCATGGCCGATTCCCCTTTCTGCAGGCCAAAGTCATACAGCAGACCTTCGTCATAACCGGGATGAATGTAATACACCTTCTCGTCTTCGGCACGCAACAATCCTGCAAGAGACCAGCTTGACAGCGAATCATACGAAACCATCATTTTCTTGTAGAGGGTTCCTTCAACCAGGCTATCACCGGAAATCCGGAAGATTTCGGTACCGTACGTTAAGGAAAAACCCATGACAGAGTTCACCACGTTCCACTGCCGGCCTTCGTCCACCAGCGTCTGGCTGTGCATCAGCATCGGCGAAAGGAGTACGATAGCGGCAAGCATTATCTTTTTCATGGCCGTTTTGTTTGAGTCAAAGATAAGTCAATCAGGCATAAACACGACATTTTTGGTGTGGTTTTTTGATTAATTTGTCTTTAGCGGGTCAAAAAGGTTGTGTCTTCATGTATTTTTGTTCAAAAACACCATGTTGCCATTAGTGCTTGTTGGGGAGATCGAACGTTGGTTTCAGGCCGCGAAGGGCATTGCCGGCAGGGTGGAGGCCACGCGCCTGATAGGCGGGGGTTCCATCAACGATGCCTGCGCTTTTGTGTTCGGCGGGCAGGAGTATTTCATCAAATGGAATTCGGCGGGGCGTTATCCCGGCATGTTTGCGGCTGAGGCACGTGGGTTGGGCTTGCTGGGCGGAGCCGGCTGTATCCGACTGCCTGAAGTGCTGCACACCGCTGAGGCCGGCTCTTATGCGTATCTGCTTCTTGAGAGGATTCCCGCATGGCGGACCGGCGAAGAGTTCTGGGATTTATTCGGACAGCAGCTAGCGGCCCTGCACCGCAACAGTTCTGACTCCTTCGGGCTCGATCACGACAACTACATCGGTTCTCTTTTGCAGCGCAACGACCCGCGCGATAACTGGCCGGAGTTTTTTGTTCAGATGCGCCTCGAACCCCAGCTGAAACTCGCCCGCGATGCCGGATTGGCCGATGCAGGTCTGGCCGCACGTTTCGACAAGCTTTTTCACCGCATGCACCAACTATTTCCCCACGAACCGCCATCTCTGCTGCACGGCGACCTCTGGAGCGGCAATTATCTTTGTGGAGCCGGCGGCGTACCTGTACTTATTGACCCGGCTGTGTATTACGGTTTCCGCGAGATGGACCTTGCTATGAGCCGTCTTTTCGGCGGCTTCGACAGACAATTCTATCAGTCGTACCATAACGCCTTCCCCTTTGAAACGGGATGGGAGGAACGTGTCGGGCTGTGCAACCTCTATCCGCTGATGGTACACCTGAACCTCTTCGGAAGCTCCTACCTCGGGCAGGTGCAATACGAACTGAAGCGCTTCACAGGCTGAACCCTCCACAAGACACAGGGAATTCAGGAACATGCGGATTATGATGATTTTTTGGCTGAAATTTCTGATGGTTTCTGTGTACTTTTGCAGCCTGAAAATTAGAACACAAAACAGCCTGCAGTCATGACGAATCATACCGAAGAGCCTTTGGAAAGCGAAAAAAAGGCATTGAACTTCATCGAAACCATCATTGAAGAAGACAACCTGAGCGGAAAACACAGCGGCAGGGTACACACCCGTTTCCCTCCCGAGCCCAACGGCTACCTGCACATCGGACACGCCAAATCCATCTGCCTCAACTTCGGCACAGCAGCCAAATACGGTGGCAAGTGCAACCTGCGTTTCGACGACACCAACCCCGAGAAAGAGGAGACCGAATACGTTGATTCGATCATGGAAGATGTGCGCTGGCTGGGATTTCAATGGGACAAGGAACCCTATTATGCCTCAGATTATTTTCAGCAGTTGTACGACTGGGCGGTATTGCTGATTCAGAAAGGCCTTGCCTATGTTGACGATCAGCCCCAGGAGGAGATCAGCCGTCAGCGTGGTACGCCTACCCGTCCGGGCATCGAAAGCCCCTACCGCAGCCGTTCGGTGGAAGAAAACCTCGATTTGTTCACCAGAATGAAAAACGGTGAGTTTCCCAACGGAAGCAGGGTGTTGCGGGCACGGATAGACATGACCTCGCCCAACATGCACATGCGCGACCCGGTGATGTACAGGATTCTGCATGCAGAGCACCACCGGACCGGCGACACATGGAAGATCTATCCCATGTATGATTATGCCCACGGGCAAAGCGACTATTTCGAAGGCATCACCCACTCGCTCTGCACCCTTGAGTTTGAGGTGCACCGGCCGTTGTACGACTGGTTCCTCGACCAACTGATTGATACTGCGTACAGACCCAGACAGATTGAGTTTGCAAGGCTCAACCTGAGTTATACCGTCATGAGCAAACGCAAATTGCTTGAACTGGTCAGGAGCAAAATTGTCAATGGCTGGGACGATCCCCGCATGCCCACCATAGCCGGTTTGCGGCGCAGGGGCTACACACCGGCCTCCATCAGGGCTTTTGCCGACCGCATTGGTGTGGCGAAGCGCGACAATGTTATTGATGTAGGACTGCTCGAGTTCAGCATACGCGAAGACCTCAACAAAACTGCCCCACGTGTGATGGCTGTGGTAGATCCTCTAAAGCTGGTGATCACCAACTATCCCGAAGGGCAGATCGAAGAAGTTGAATTGGTAAACAATCCCGAAGAGCCCGAAAGTGGCAGCAGGACAATCCCTTTTGGCAGGGAAATCTATATCGAAAGGGAAGACTTTATGGTTGACCCGCCGGCCAAGTTTTTCAGGCTCGGCCCCGGCCGTGAGGTTCGCCTCAAAGGCGCTTATGTGGTTCGCTGTGAAAGTTTTGAAGCCGACAAGAACGGCGTGGTGCAGAAGGTACTGTGTACCTACGACCCCGAAACCAAAAGCGGCAGCGGGCCAAAACAGCCCAAGGTGAAAGGAACACTCCACTGGGTGGAAGCCTCCACGGCTGTGACAGCCGAAGTGAGGCTCTATGACCGCCTGTTTATGGACGAAGACCCCGCCGGACATAAAGATCAGGATGCACTTGAGTTTCTCAATCCCGACTCACTCAAGGTTGTAAGCAACTGCATGGCCGAGCCCATGCTTGCTCATGTGCAGGCAGGCGACAAGTTTCAGTTTCAGCGCATCGGATATTTCTGTGCCGATCCCGACACCCGTCCCGGAAAACCGGTATTTAACAAAACGGTAGGGCTGAAGGATGCCTGGGCCAAAATGGCACAAAAAGATGGACAGTAAAAAAAACAAACCAAATAATGTTTGTACTTAATCTATTTTTAACTTTGCACCCTCATTGCCCGATGGTGTAATTGGCAACACGTCTGACTCTGGATCAGAAGAGTTCAGGTTCGACCCCTGATCGGGCAACACAGGCACCAGACACCCGGAAATTTCCATCCGGGTGTTTTTTTACCTTCGGTTTACTTTGTCCATCCTGAATAAAATGTCGCGGATTGAACGATTTTCGTTTATTTTGGCCTTTCAACGCAACACCACACTATATGAAACAGGAACATACCACGCAGGGAAAGGGCTTCCGCTCGTTCAACCGGAATTACTGGACAGTGATCATCATGGAATTTTTCGAGCGGGGGTCTTATTACGGGGTAATGTCGGTGCTTTCTGTTTATCTGGTGATGTCCGTCAACGACGGTGGTTTGGGTTTCAGCAAGGAAGGTGTGGGAGTGATCAAAAGTACCATCACTCCGCTGTTGTACCTGTTGCCCATACTTTCGGGTGCTCTGGCCGACCGTTTTGGCTACAAACGGCTGCTGATGTTTGCCTTTGCCACCATGAGCCTCGGTTACCTGCTGACAAGTATGGTGAGCAGTTACAGCCTGGTATTTCTCAGTCTGCTGCTGATGGCGGTGGGGGCCGGGTTTTTCAAACCCATCATTTCCGGTACCATTGCCCGCGAAACCGATGAGCGCAACAGCGGCTTGGGATTTGGAATATTTTACTGGTCAATCAACCTTGGAGCATTTATATTTCCGTTGATCTTAGTTCCTTATCTGAAAGGAATCGACTGGTCGTACATTTTCATCATGGCAGCCATTGGCACCGGATGGTTGTTGCTGCTCAACCTGTTTGTGTTTCGCGAACCGCCCCGTCCGGCCGGAACCCAATCGGTCGGTGCCGTGCTCAAAGGAGCCGTAATGGTGCTTAAAGATTATCGTTTTGTGCTCATGATTGTTATTTACAGCATGTTCTGGATACTCTATTTTCAGATGTTCGACACGGTGCTTTGGTACCTCACCGAATATGTTGACATGAGCCCGGTGAACAGCAGCGTCAACGGACTGCTAGCATGGTTTGGACTGCACACCGACTGGAAATTCGATGCCGAGCATGTTACGGTGATCAATGCCGGTACAATCATTGCACTGCAGTTGCTGATATCGTCCCTCGTGCGAAACACCAAAGCGCTTCCGACGATGATCATCGGAATCGCGCTTGGAACGATTGGTATGGCTATACTTTCGGTTTCCATGCATGCATGGGTGTTCATTGCCGGAATAGTGATTTTCTCCATTGGCGAGATGACGGCACATCCTAAGTTTATCAGTTATGTCGGACTTATTGCCCCGCCTGATAAAAAGGCTCTTTATCTGGGTTATTCGTTTCTGTATGGGGTAATTGGCAGCGGAGTAGGCGGCATACTTGGAGCCACATTATATGTTTATTTCGTGGAGGAATTGCAAAAACCGGGGCTTTTGTGGCTTATCTTCAGCTTTATCGGTGTGTTCACCATCATTGGTTTGCTGCTTTATAACCGCTATCTGGCACCTAAAAAATAAACCGGTCTGTTCAGCAGATCAGGTTTTTTTTCTAACAGGCACACAAGGCAGAATGCTGGTTTATTGAAGAATAGACTTTGGTATTTTATGTGCAGCAGAATTACTTTATTCCTCCAATTATATAGTCATATTGGTACAATTTAAGGACAAGCGAAGAAGTTTCAGCGTATTTCAACCGGGTTCACCAGCAGATTATTCATTTATTGATATTAATGCCCGCAATAATACAAATCATAAGTAGCATATAATGAATGATTAAGAAAATTTTTATCAGGATTGAACTAAAATTGTTTACAATTTTTTAATATTCATGTATATATTGATGTAAATTTGTGCAAAATCAATCATTATGAAATTTTCAAGTAAGTTAAATGAGTTTGATATTCTTGACTTGTTGAATGAATATCATTCAGAGCTGAGGAAACTCAAATACAAAACCGAGTATGTAAAAAGAAAGGTTGCTGAGTTGGAAGGCCAGTATGAGGTTGCAAAGGCCAAAAAAGGCGGCAGAATCAGAATTGAGGCTCAGTCCGCCGATGATGCCGGTGTGGCCGGTGAACAGGGACAGGCGGTTGTTGCTGTCGAAAAGAGAAGAAGGGGTCGTCCGGCCAAGGAGAAATCCGATAAGGCCGTGTCAAAGAAACGGAAGCCATATCCGCTTTCGATCTATGACACCATGATTCTCAACTCAATTGAAGAAGCCGGAAAAGCTCTGTTGAGCAAGTCGATCATCGACGCAGTGAGGGAAAAAGCCATCGACGCCGGGATTTTTGAGACCGAAGAAAAACTGAGGGCCAAAATCAATCAGTGTCTGGTGAAGTTAACCAACAAACGTAACGACCTGAAGAAGGTAAACTACGAGGGCAAGGGTTACGGTTACGCACTTCCTGTGTTTTATGATGAAAAGGGCAAGCTCAGAAAAGAGCATAGGCTCAAATAGTCTAAACACATTTTAAAGCTGATCCACGGATCAGAAGCTGATGAATGTTAAGGAGCGGTTGTAAGGGGTTGGCTCAGCCAAAACCGTAATAACCGCCTCCTTTTTTTTCGCGCCTTTTGTGGGTGTTATCAATTACTTTCTGCTTCTCTTCATTAGTCAGACTGTCCCAGGTAGCAACCTCTTCGGCCGAGCGATAGCAGCCGATGCATATCTTTTCTTCATCATAGGTACATATCAGCTGACAAGGACTTTTCACCGTTTTTTTCATACTACTTTTTTTTGTTCTGCACCGGGGTGGTTACCGGAGCAATCAGAATCAAACAACAACGGGCCGGAATTGTTTACGGATTATTTATTGTAATCTCCATCAATGCTATTCAGATCGTTTCATATAAGCAACACCTTTGGTTTTGGTGGCAAACCAAACTTTTCCTTCAGTATCGACACAAATGCCTGTTATCCAATTCTCGGGCAGCCCGTTGGTGGTGGTGTAGCTTTTCCATGATGAGCCTGTTAATGAGCTGACGCCGCGTGGTGTGCCGAACCACATCGTGCCGGACAAGTCTTCAGCGATGGCATCCACACGGTCGAATATGAGGCCGTCGGAAATGCTGTATTCGGTGAAATCCGTACCGTCGAACATGCTGACTCCGGCCAGAGAGCCTATCCACAAACGGTTCTGACTGTCAATAAACACTTTGGTGATGAAATCGGCCAGAACATTATCTGTGAGTATGGTGTTCCATATTTCATTGGAAAAACCGGAAACACCGAATTCAGTTCCAAACCACTTTTTGTTGTTCAGGTCGATGGTAATTGATCGTACAATATTATGAACCAGCGCGTTGCCTTCATCTTTTACGTAGATGGTCCAGTTGCCGGAATTCAGATACGAAACTCCCTTCCCGGTGGCAAACCAGGGATTTCCTGAAGGGTCAACAGCAATGTCGTACACATAATTATATCCAAGACCTGAGTTATCGGTGTTAAAGTTTACCCATTGACCGTTGTCGCGCAGCGACACGCCAAAGGGTGTGGCAAACCACACCTTATTGCTGTTTTGATCAACGGCAATACTGTTCACCTGATGGTACACAAGTCCCTGAGGGGTGTTGTACGTGTACCAGTTGCCCTTTTCGTAGCGCGAAACCCCAAACTCTGTCCCGATCCAAACGCTTCCGTCAGGGTCGGCGGCAACACAATTCACATTATTGTTAACGAGTCCGTTTTTGGCTGCGAAGTATGTCCATTTTTCGTTCATGCCCGTAAATTTATCCTTGTTGCAGCCGGAGGCAATCACAAGGATGAGGGTCAATCGGAGCAGGGGCGGCAGACTGGTTATTTTCATGTTACTCGATTGTTTTATTCGTTCTGAAGGTTCATTCGTATGCGTGAAGCCACAATGTCGATGGCCACCTGGTTGGCACCTCCCTGCGGGATGATGATGTCGGCGAATCGTTTGGTCGGGTCGATAAACTGCAGGTGCATGGGTTTTACGTAGTTCTCATAGTGCCGCAACACATCCATAAACGACCTGCCGCGCTCTTCGATATCACGCTGAATGATGCGCATGAGTCTGTCGTCGCCGTCGGCATCCACATAGATCTTGATATCCATTCTGTCGCGCAGATCAGCATTGGTGAGCACAAGAATGCCCTCTACAATCATAACTTTGGTGGGTTTCACGGGCACGGTTTCGGCTGCGCGGGCGCAACTGACGTATGAATAAACGGGCATCGGTATGGTTTCGCCTTTTTTGAGCCTGTCGATATGGTTGATAAGCAGATCGAATTCGATGGAGGATGGGTGGTCGAAGTTGATTTTCTTGCGTTCTTCTGCGCTCAGATGCCCGTTGTCCTTATAATAGGCGTCCTGCGAGATCACCGATACCGAACTTCCGGGCAAAGCCCTGATAATTTTGCGCACCACCGTGGTTTTTCCCGAACCAGAGCCTCCTGCTATGCCGATAATCAGCATGGAATGATATTATTGTTAATTGAATGTCAAATATAGGCAAAATGAAACTGAACCCGCAAGTAATTTTTTTGCCGGAGAAGATAGTTTTGATGATTAAGCGATTATCAGAGCAGGAAACTCATCATAATTCCCGCAGCCACAGCCGAACCGATAACTCCGGCTACATTGGGAGCCATAGCGTGCATCAGCAGGTGATTGGTAGGATCGCATTTGAGCCCTTCCATTTGTGAAACTCTGGCGCTGTCGGGAACAGCTGAAACACCGGCGGAACCTATCAAAGGGTTAATCTTGTTTTCGGCAGACAGAAACAGATTCATCACTTTGGCAAACAGAACACCACCTGCAGTGGCAACCATGAAACTCACAGCACCCAAACCAAAGATCAGTATGGATGTACTGGTAAGGAACACATCGGCTTGTGTGGAGGCACCAACGGTGAGTCCGAGCAGTATAGTAACAATGTCGATCATCGAGTTGCGGGCTGTTTCGGCCAGACGTTTTGTAACCCCGCTTTCTTTGAGAATGTTTCCAAAGAACAACATGCCTAGGAGCGGCAGAGCGCCGGGTGAGATGAAGGTGGTAAGGATGAGGCCCACAATGGGGAACAATATTTTTTCGAGTTTTGACACCGAGCGGGGGGGCTTCATGCGTATCAGTCGTTCGCGGCGACTGGTGAGCAGCCTCATGATGGGCGGTTGAATGACCGGAACAAGGGCCATATAGGAATAGGCAGCGATGGCAATGGGACCGATCAGGTTTTTGGTTTCGTAGCCGTGAACAATTCCTCCGTTGGCCAGTTTTGAGGCAAGAAAAATAGCCGTTGGGCCGTCGGCACCACCGATGATGCCGATTGAACCGGCCTCAGGCATGTTGAACCCGACATAAAGCGCACCCAGGAAGGTCATAAAAATACCAATCTGAGCAGCTGCACCCAACAAAATGAGCCTGGGATTGGAGATCAGCGAAGAAAAATCAGTCATGGCGCCAATACCCAGAAATATTAATGGCGGATAGATACCTTTTGTAACCCCGAAATACAAATAGTTGAGCACACTACCTTCCTGATAAATACCAAGTTGCAGATTTACACCTCCGTCCTGAAAAAACGGGATGTTGCCGATGATGATGCCTGTGCCGATGGGAATAAGCAACAATGGTTCATAGTCATAACGTATGGCCAGATAAATAAAGATCAGGCCAACCAGGATCATGATGAGGTTGCCCTGAGTGGCATTACGGAAACCGGTAAAGGCGAAGAACTTGGTCAGCCCTTCGTTTGTTTTTTCCAGGGCATAATCCAACATCGGCTGGTCGGGTTCAGGTGCATACTCCGAAGGGGATTGAGTGGTAAGTGTGTCGGTTACTTTTGCGGCCAGCCCGGGATTGCTGTTGACCAGAAAATTCAACAACAACAGCAACGCGAGAATCCCAAATACCGTTAGCGCTCGTTTCAGATTCATTGTCTATTCCATTTCAAGTATAACATCGCCTTGCAGAACATTGTCGCCTAATTTGACTTTCAGGGTTTTCACGGTTCCGTCTTTTTCGGTAACAAGATTGTTTTCCATTTTCATGGCCTCATACACCAGTATTTTATCACCCCGTTTCAGTTTGTCGCCTTCTTTTACGAACAATTGGATGATTACGCCCGGAAGCGGCGACCTCACCTGATGAACGGGATTTCTGACCGTTTCGTTACGGGCAATTTCGTGCGATCCCTCAGGTTTAACCACCGCTGAACGAACCAGAATGGGGGTTTTGGTTTCGGATTTTTTCTTTTCGATCTCTACCTGGTAGGTGGTTCCATTCACTTCCACTTCGGCTTTTGAGCCGTCGAGCCTGATGACCTCTACCTCGTAATCGTTACCCCTGATATTAAATTTGAAACTTTTCATGTTGTAATTCGGTTATCGTTGCAGGTTTCTTAACCCATAAATTTTTGAACTCCAGGGCGAATAGGTTCTGGATACTTTTTTTATTGTCAATACATTGCTTTCTTCATCATGCAGTTCGGTAGCAAAAAAGAGTGCCATGCCAATGGCAGCTGTCACTTCTCCGGGAATCATCAGGTCGTCGTCGCTTTTGATCTGGCTGAGTTTTCCCTGTTTGCGCAGCTTAATCCTTAACTGGAGGTTGATTACCTTGGTGAGGCTGTCGAATACATAATAAAGAATAACAAGGGCAACAAAAACGATGAGGTAACTCACGATCGAAATAACGATGCCCTCGGTGAGTGTGGTTTCGGGTACGTCCACAAATTCTGTCAGCAGTATCATATCACAAGGGTATGTTGGAGTGTTTCTTGGGAGGGTTCACGTCTTTTTTGGTGGCCAGTGCCCGCAATGCCCTGATGATGCGGAAACGCGTGTTACGCGGTTCGATTACGTCATCAATATATCCATATTTTGCTGCTTCATAGGGATTGGCAAACTTATCGCGGTACTCCTCTTCTTTCTTAAGAATGTATTCGGCTCTTTCCTGAGGATCTTTGATTTGCTGAATGTTTTTACCATCTAGCACCTCGATAGCACCTGCAGGCCCCATCACGGCTATTTCAGCCGAAGGCCAGGCGTAATTGATATCGCCCCTGAGTTGTTTCGATCCCATCACGTCATGTGCGCCACCGTACGATTTACGCAGGGTAACGGTAACTTTGGGAACCGTAGCTTCGCCATAGGCAAACAGCAATTTTGCTCCATGGATGATGATTCCGCCATACTCCTGTCCGCTACCCGGCAGAAAGCCCGGAACGTCAACCAGGGTGACGATCGGGATGTTGAAGGCATCGCAGAAGCGCACAAAGCGCGCTGCTTTGCGCGAAGCATCAATATCGAGCACTCCGGCCAGAAAATTAGGCTGGTTGGCCACAATACCCACAGGCATACCGTTGAATTTGGCAAAACCAATGACAATGTTTTTGGCATAATGCCGCTGAATCTCCAGAAACTCACCGTAATCAACGATCGCATGTATGATGTCGAGTACATCATAGGGTTTGTTGGGGTTCTCGGGAATGATCTGGTTCAGACTGTCTTCGAGCCTGTTGATGGGGTCTGTACACTCAGTTAGCGGTGGATCTTCTAGGTTGTTCTGAGGCAGATAAGAGAGTAGTTTTCTGATCAGCAGTATGCCTTCTTCTTCGTTGGTAGCCACAAAATGGGTTACCCCGCTGCGGGTTCCGTGTACCCATGCCCCGCCCAGGTCTTCGGTCGAAATGTCTTCTCCTGTAACAGTTTTGGTTACCTTGGGGCCTGTAACGAACATATAACTGGAGTTTTCGCTCATGAGTACAAAATCGGTCAGGGCAGGCGAATACACTGCACCTCCCGCGCATGGCCCGAAAACAGCTGAAATTTGTGGAATAACACCTGATGCCATGATGTTGCGCTGAAAAATTTCAGCATAACCGGCCAGGCTTCTTACGCCTTCCTGGATGCGTGCACCGCCACTATCGTTGATACCGATTACAGGTGCTCCTACTTTCATGGCCTGATCCATTACCTTGCATATTTTCAGGGCGAAAGTCTCTGAAAGTGAGCCGCCGAATACGGTGAAGTCCTGAGAAAAAACATAAACTACCCTGCCGTCGATGGTTCCGTGTCCGGTTACAACCCCGTCGCCGAGAAACTGCTGCTCTTCAAGACCGAAATCATGCGTGCGGTGAGTGACGAACATATCGAACTCCTCAAAACTGCCTTCGTCAAGCAGCATGTCAATACGTTCACGGGCTGTAAATTTGCCTTTGGAATGCTGGCTTTCCATACGTTTTTCGCCACCGCCTTTTTTGGCTTCGACCCTTTTCTCAAGTAATTCCTTGATTTTTTGCTCAATGGACATAATCCTTTTTTTTATTTGTTTTTGTCTTCACAAAGCTCGGTAAGCACTCCAAAAGTTGATTTTGGATGAAGGAATGCAATATGCAGTCCCTCGGCTCCCATGCGGGGCTTTTCGTCGATCAGTCTGATGCCTCCTTCTTTGACTTCTTCCAATGCCTGCTCCAAACCGTTGACAGCAAAAGCAATATGATGTATTCCTTCGCCTTTCTTCTCAATAAATTTGCCCACCGGCCCTTCGGGATCGGTGCTCTCCAAAAGTTCAATCTTGGTTTGGCCAACTTTGAAGAAAGCTGTCTTCACCCGCTGGTCGGCAACTTCCTCAATCGCATAACAGGCTGTGCCCAATATTCTCTCATAATAGGGGATTACCTCGGCAAGACTATTCACCGCTATCCCAATATGTTCAATGTGAGTAGGTTTCATGATATTATTATTGTGAAATTTTTCACAAAAGTACAGTATTTTTACGAATTAGCCGGATATTGAGCCGATATTATTGAGAAAAAGTACAGTTTTTTTGGAACTTTGTGAGGTTTTAACATAAGTGACAGACAGGCTTTGTATTTGTTTACACATTAACGTTTTGCAGATTATTTTTAGACGATTTGGTTTTCATCAGCTTAAAAGTTGTAAAATTGTCCTTCAAACAGTTTTGTTGATGATAAAACGTATTTTTCTAGCGGTCGGAATTTTTATTCATTTTGGATTAATAGTTCATGCACAGCAGTTTACAGATGTTTCTGCTGAACTGACAGGAGTAAGTGAAGGTTCGGCCCGCTGGATTGATCATGACCGGGATGGCGATCTGGATGCATTGGTGATGGGGGAGTTTTTTAAAGGAAACCAAAGAGGGGTTGTCAGTAATTTATACAACAACCTGCGCAACGATCGTTTCAGCCGAATTGCTTCGGGTTTGCCCAATCTGCACAGGGGTGATTTCGACCTGGGCGATTACAATCTCGACGGCATCAACGACATTGCCCTGATTGGTGAGACTTCGGGTGGTACGCACATTGCTGCCATCTACAGAGGAACTGTTTCGGGGCAGTTTCTGCCGACGGGGATCAGTTTTCTGCCGGTCAGGGATGGGTCTATCCGTTTCGGCGATTTCGATGGTGATGGTGACCCCGATATATTGCTTACAGGAGAGTCGAAAACCGGGCCGGTAAGCCTAGTATACCGCAATGACCGTAACAACACATTTGTTCTGGTGCCATCCAAACTTCAGGGTGTACGCAGGGGTGTCGGAATATGGTATGATCATAACCTCGATGGGTATCCGGATATTTTTATCACAGGGGCCGATGCTTCGGGTCATCCTTTCAGCATGTTGTACACCAATCAGGGTATGGGTTTCGAAGAGTATCAGGCGGGTATTATTCCGCTCAAACATAGTTATGCTGCTGTGGGTGACTACGACAACGATGGCGACCCCGACTTGCTTGTTATGGGCGAAGCTGATCAGGGCCGGCTGGTGACACGGCTATACCGCAACGACAGGTCGAAAGGCTTTGGCCGGACGCCTGCCATTTTTGTGCATGTCAGATCTGGTTTTGCCGATTGGGGTGATTTTGACGGTGACGGTGATGTGGATCTGCTGATCAGCGGTGAGTCTGCCGAAGGCCCGGTAACCAGAGTGTATGAAAACAACAGGGCACGAGGCTTCAGCGATTTGCCTGTAAACCTCATCGGACTGCATATGAGTACCGGACAGTGGGGTGATTATGATATGGATGGCGACCTCGATATTCTCATTGCAGGTATGGCAGCAGGCCATCAGTATCAGACAAGAATCTACAGAAATGATTTGTTCCTTTCGGGACAGGCGGCATCCGATGCTTCAGCAAGAAAAACAGGCGAAGAGGAAGATATTTTTAATAATTCGGTTGTCGTTCCCGAGCGTGGTAAACCTGATTTTCTTTTTGTGTATTCTTCTGCATATACGGATCTGTACAATACCGGAACCAAAGCTTACTTCTTGTTTGTCAGCCCGGTGAAGAGGCCAAAGAAACAATATGAAATGGAAGACCGTTACAGCCAGCTGTTGCGCGAGCAATATCCCCAATGGTCAATTGTTGATCAGGGCAATTTGCTTTCCATCGGAAAACCCTCACAGGCCGAAGCCGAAAAGTCACGCAAACGAATCATCGATGAGTACACCGGCAAAAACTTCACCATCATCGAAATAAACTGGTAAACATGGCTTTCTGCCGGGCTTCTCAGCAGTCTGTTTTCTTCGCCCTTATTTGTGAACTTTACGGATAAAATCCTCCACTTCAGGAACGCCACCCTGATATACCAGATATCCGTTATAGGGTTCACGTGGTGTAATTTCGTCATTCACGGGAGTTAGCATCAGTCTTTTTACTTCGGCAGGATCATTGGTTTGTCCCAGCACCCAGCATAGCTTGATGTAGGCAACTTCGGGCAGCATATTTCCGGTGGGGACAATTCCTTTGGCCATCATATCGCGACCCGTATCGTACACAAACATATGCACATAGCCCCAAATAGTCTGCAAGGTCATATACATATGTACTCCTTTGGCGTGTGCCCGTTCGATGGCGGGATAGAGTTCCTTGTTGACATGACCCAAACCCGTTCCCACGATAACCACACCGCGATAACCGGCATCAGTAAGTGCATCGAGGGTGTCGGGTTTCATGCCCGGATAATAATACAGCATGGTAACTTCGTCGCTGTAATAAGGCAAGATATTCACCTTTCGGTCGCTGCGGCGCTTGTTGTATGTTTTGTGTATGGGTTTTATGGTTTGCCTGTTGATCATGGCAATTGGCGTGTCGCCTATGGTACGGAAGGTGGAGCGATAGCTCGAATGCATTTTCCGAACACGGGTTCCTTTGTGCAGCAGTCCATATTCATCGGAGGTCGGGCCAAACATACACACCATCACTTCGGCAATGTCGGAATGGCCGGCAGCTTTCATGGCATGCATCAGGTTGAGGGCGGCATCGGAACTTGGCCTGTCACTCGATCGCTGCGAGCCGACGAGCACCACAGGCACGGGCAGGTTCTGGCACATAAAGGTGAGTGCAGCACCCGTATGATGCAGGGTGTCGGTGCCATGTCCCACCACTATGCCGTCAATGCCCTGTTCGATCTCCTTACCGATGGCTTTTGCAAGTCCGACATATTGTTTGGGGCCCATATTTTCACTGAAAACGGCAAACAGTTTTTCGGTTTCCAGATTGCAGATATCGGCCAGCTCGGGAACTGCACCATAGAGTTCGCCCGGTGAAAAGGCCGGAATGACAGCTCCGGTGCGGTAGTCGAGCCTCGAAGCAATGGTTCCTCCTGTGCCAAACAGTTTCACAGCCGGCAGGCCGGGTGTCACCGGAAACTGCTTTTCGGGGATTTTGTAATTGGCTTTCTTGTAGCCTGTTTCTTTCATTGAAAGGATGGTACGTACGTCGATTCCGACATTGTAGCCTGTCGGGATTTTCATCACGATGTGCTTGTCGTCATCGTTTTCGGCTCTGGGGAGTACCGTCCCGAAAAATTTACCTCTGGTGGTTTCCACTTCAGCTTGTCCCCACACCCTTGTGTTGTATTTTTTCAGCAGTTCGAGCGCATCGCCTTTATATCCCTGAAATATATCTTCACTCATGACTTCATTGTTTTGATCTGGTTTGCCAGAAAAGTTAAATCAATATTGCCGGTTGACTGCTTCCTCAGCTGTCCCATCATCCAGTTCAGCCGGTGATCTGTGCCGTTTTTCCTGCTGTGCTGCACGAATTTCTCTGATAGAAAAGGCAGTTTGTTCAGGATTTCTTCCTTGCCTGTTTTTCTGAACTTCAATGAAGAAAGCACCGATTCGAAGTCCATTCGTGGATGAATAATAATTTCGGGAAGCATGTGCCAGGCCAGGCGATGATCAAGTTTTTGCTCTTTGAGGAAGGCAAACAGCTTGTAGATTTTCTCAGGATTGAACTGACGTTGTTTTTTTTGTTTCCCGAGCAGATTTTTCAGCCGGTGTCCGATAAAAGTGCCGCCGAAAACCGGTTCAACACCCAGTTCGTTCACCAATCTGTCGAGTATCGGGTAATAGTTTTTCGAAAACAGATAGGTGTAAGTATCTTCGGGCACATTCCACTTTTTGAGCTGTTTATACCGGTCGATGATGTCTGTTGGAAGGTTTTTGCGCAGCGATTCGATGTAGTCATCTTCGAGCGGAATTGGGGCCGAGTCGGTGTCGGGATACATTCTGTCAGCACCCGGCAACACCCTTTCAAAGATGGTGGTTCCGTCCGAAAATGATTTCCGTGTTTCGTTGGGAATGCCTTCAAAAGCCATGCGACAGCGTTCTTCAATGGTTTCGAGAGCGGTTTTGACGTCTTCCAGTGGCCCCCAGAACACCATTACTGCATCATCTTCTTTGGTGGAAAGCAGTGTGGCTATTTTCTGCCAGTTTTCCTTTTCAATTTCGGGTTGCCAGTTTTCGCTGTGTGCCATATTTGGTTTTTCGAGGCATGCGATAACCTTTAGGCGGTCGCTTATTTCGTGGGCAAACATTTTGCCCGGTTGGGTAAAATGCGACAGTGCACCTCTGAAGCCCGGCAACCTTACTGCCACAATGGCCATGCCTGTTTCCATAGCCTGTTTCAGCGGACCGAAGGATGTGCTCATTGCAACCTGATCAAGGCTGATGTGGTTCATTTTCCATGATGCAGGATCAGGGAACCGTTTCCGGAGTTCGTCGCGCAACAGCAGCAGCGACCATTGCCTGAAAGCTTCTACGTGGGTGAGTTCAGGTATCCATTTGGTGTGGGCAACACCTTTTATTTCAACCCGTGTGCCGCCTTTGCAGCTTACATTCACATCCTGTCTGCCGGCGCCGATGCCTGACCGCACCTTGCCCGTGCTTCGGTTGAGAAATCTGATATAGTCGCAGGCTTCCTTTACTTCATCGGGATTCACACAGTCGGGATAGGTAACTGTTTCGATCAGCGGCATACCAAGCCTGTCGGTTTTGTACACACGCACGTGGCCGATGTCGGAAATTTCGCGGCAAGAGTCTTCTTCGATGCTGAGTTGTATCAGTCTGATGGATTTGTGCTTTAATGGTATTTCGCCTTCAACGCCAATGATGGCGGTCCGCTGAAATCCTGTCGGAATGCTGCCGTCGAGGTATTGCTTTCGGGTGATATGCACTTCACCGACGATGTTAAGTTTCGACAACAGCGAAATCTCTATGGCAATAGCCAGCGCTTCACGGTCGATGGGGAAGGGGGGAGTGTCGTCCACTTCATAGGTGCATGCGGTGACATTTTTAATCCTGTACACAATTTCCTTGCGGGTTTTGAACTCCATGAGGGCAGTGCCGTCATATTCGCCCAGCTCGCTGAGTGTTGGCCGCATGTGCCGGATCAGCTCTGCGTCGAAATCATCATGCCTGTTATACATTCCGGCCGGACAATGGCAAAACAGCTTTTCTTTGGTGAGCAACTGCTGGTGTACTTCGAGCCCCGACATAAATCCGATTCGGTCGTAGGTTGCCTGTGTGGCCTGTTTGCGGTCAACATAACCGGCCTGTTCCCTGGTGGCCTCATAATTGGCCTGTGCATCAAAGGTGAAATCCATAAAAACAGAATTGATTCACAACAATGTGATAAAACGGCCAAAAGTACAGAAAATACAGGCCGGTGAAGAGTATATTGATTCTAAATAAGGGCACACAAGCTATAAAGGGATACACAATTCTTCACAGCAGCCGGTTTTGACCTTCGGAAGGTTTATCCGGTCAGCCGGAAAGAGTTCTATAGATGAAGTATAAACCTGAAATATAAGGTTATGACCTCATTTGAATCAGTATGTCGAGCATTTTGATGGCTGCTTCCGAAATGATGGTTCCCGGGCCAAAAATGGCCACAGCACCGGCATCGTAGAGATACTGATAATCCTGGTGCGGGATAACACCTCCGACGATGACCATGATGTCTTCGCGGCCAAGTTTTCTGAGTTCTCCGATCACCTGCGGAACCAGTGTTTTGTGGCCGGCGGCAAGGCTTGAAACCCCGAGTATGTGCACATCGTTTTCAGCCGCTTGTCTGGCTGCTTCAGCCGGAGTCTGGAACAAGGGGCCAATGTCAACGTCGAAACCGATGTCGGCATAACCTGTTGCCACCACTTTAGCACCACGGTCGTGTCCGTCCTGGCCCATTTTGGCGATCATAATTCGTGGCCGGCGGCCTTCGATACGGGCAAATTCGTCGGCCAGGCTGCATGCTTTGGCATAGCTTTGGTCGCCACGGCTTTCCGACGAATAAACGCCTGAAATGGAGCGGATAACGGCCTTGTAACGTCCGAAGACTTTCTCGCAGGCCATCGAAATTTCGCCGAGCGATGCCCTTTTGGCGGCAGCATCCACAGCCAGCTCCAGCAGGTTGCCTTCGCCGGTGCGGCACGAATGGGTGATGGCATCGAGTGCTTGCTGAACAGCAGCCTCATCGCGGTTTGCCCTGAGGGTTTTCAGCCTTTCAATCTGAGAAAGACGCACGGCTGTGTTGTCGATATCCAATATGTCGATAGGGTCTTCTTTTTCAAGACGGTATTTGTTTACGCCCACAATAACGTCTTTATTGGAGTCGATACGTGCCTGTTTTCGTGCAGCGGCTTCTTCAATGCGCATTTTAGGCAAACCGGTTTCGATGGCTTTTGCCATACCGCCCATGGCTTCAACCTCTTCGATGAGTTCCCATGCTTTTTCGGCCAGCTCCTGTGTTAGTTTTTCCACATAGTATGAACCTGCCCATGGGTCAACGGCTTTGCATATGTTTGTTTCTTCCTGCAGGTAAATCTGTGTGTTTCGTGCAATTCGTGCTGAAAAATCAGTGGGCAGTGCAATGGCTTCATCGAGTGCGTTGGTGTGTAGCGACTGGGTATGTCCGAGTGCAGCGCCCAAAGCTTCAATGCAGGTGCGGGCAACGTTGTTGAACGGGTCTTGTTCGGTCAGGCTCCATCCTGAGGTTTGGGTGTGCGTTCTGAGGGCCATCGACTTGGTTGATTTCGGGTCGAACTGTTTGACAATTTTGGCCCAAAGTAACCGAGCTGCGCGCAGTTTGGCTATTTCCATGAAGTGATTCATGCCCAAAGCCCAAAAAAACGAAAGGCGGGGCGCAAAAGCATCGATGTCAAGTCCGGCTTTGAGTCCTGTTCGGATATAGTCGAGCCCGTCGGCCAGTGTATAGGCCAGTTCAATGTCAGCTGTGGCTCCGGCCTCCTGCATATGGTAACCAGAGATGGAAATGGAATTGAACTTAGGCATCTTTTTCGAAGTGTATTCAAAAATGTCGGCAATGATACGCATCGAAGATTCCGGAGGGTAGATGTAGGTGTTGCGCACCATAAATTCTTTGAGAATATCGTTTTGTATGGTGCCTGAAAGTTCTTCCAGTTTTGCGCCTTGTTCCAATGCCGTGACGATGTAGAATGCCATGATGGGCAAAACGGCTCCGTTCATAGTCATTGAAACCGACATTTTGTTCAGCGGGATCTGGTCAAAGAGGATTTTCATGTCGAGGATGGAGTCGATGGCAACACCTGCTTTGCCTACATCTCCTACCACGCGTTCGTGGTCGGAGTCATAGCCGCGGTGCGTGGCCAGGTCGAAAGCTACCGATAATCCTTTTTGTCCGGCCGCCAGGTTTCGGCGGTAAAAGGCGTTGGAATCTTCGGCTGTCGAAAATCCGGCATATTGTCTGATGGTCCATGGTTGCATCACATACATGGTAGAGTAAGGCCCGCGCAGGAAAGGGGGGATACCGGCGGCATATCCCAGGTGTTCCATGGTCTCGAGTTCGGCAGCGGTGTAAGCCGGTTTCACCTGAATATGCTCAGGTGTTTCCCAGTCGGCTGCAATGCCGTGTCGTAACTCCCATTGTTCGGGACTCAGCCCTGTGTCGGGTGTATGGTTCAGGTTGATATGTCTGAAATTGGGTTTCATGGCTTCTTTTTTTTGTGGGTTTGTCAACTTTCGTTCGCCTTCTTGTCAGTGAATGCCCAGTTTTTGCTGAAACATCTGTAAAGTTTCGAGCACATTGCTCTTTACATGAATGAAATGTTCCATTCCGGCAGCCTTGAGTTCGTCGGTTAAACCTGCGGGGAATCCGGCAAGCACTACCAGACAATCCTTTCTTAATGCTTCGAAAGCGGCTTTTACGTTATCAGTGTATTCTTCATCAGAACTACAGAGGACCACAATTTCGGGTTTCCGTTGACGGGCCGCTTCGATGCCCTCAGAAATATCTGCAAAACCAGGATTGTCGGTTACCGTGAAACCGGCACAGGCGAAAAAATTACAGGCAAAGTTGGCTCTGGCTTTGCGCATGGCTAAGTTACCGTAAGTGAGCATCCAGGCTTCAGGGCGCTTGTTTGTGCGGCTGAACTGATCAGTTTTGTAACGAAGTATTTCAAATGCTTGTCCGCCACGATAGGTTTTTATAGTTTTTATCTCTGCGTTTTCCAGGGTTTTGTCTTCGGCTTCGAATACGGTTGCGGGTAATTCGGTGCTGATGTTTTCGTTGAAATTGGGGTATTGATTGGTTCCCAATAGTATTTCGCGTCTTGTGGCTATGTTCATGTCGCGTTTGAGGGCACTTTCAGCAATCATGTTCTGGATGCTGCCTTTTCTCAGGGCAGAAATAAATCCTCCTTCGTCCTGAATCTGCAGGAAAAGCTGCCATGCTGCTTCAACGAGCGAGGTGGTAAGGTTCTCCACATAATAGGAACCGGCAGCCGGGTCGGCTACCCTGTCGAGGTATGACTCCTCCTTGAGGATGAGTTGCTGGTTGCGGGCTATACGTTCGGCAAAGTCGGTCGGGCTTTCGTAGGGAACATCAAATGGTGTGACCCTGAATGAGTCAACACCGCCAATCAGTGCCGACATTGTTCCCGTTGTGGTGCGGAGCATGTTCACATAAGGATCGTACAAAGTGAAATTCCAGCTGCTGTTTTCGGCATGGATGTACATGCGTCCGTTGCGGGCATCGTTGAGGCCGTAAGCGTTTACGATTTTGGCCCAGAGCAGCCTGTAGGCGCGCAGTTTGGCTATTTCCATGAAATAATTGCTTCCGACAGCCAGATTAAACTTGATGTGTGGGGCTACTTCGCCAATGTAGAAGCCTTTTTCGGTAAGCCTGGTAAGGTATTCGCTACCCGCCGAAAGGGTAAAGGC
The DNA here is from genome assembly GCA_024710405.1 of Bacteroidales bacterium. GTDB lineage: Bacteria > Bacteroidota > Bacteroidia > Bacteroidales > F082 > UBA6192. Next base: position 135,033 of record JANJUV010000017.1, on the reverse strand, counting down.
CATTTCCTGCACAATATTGGCGCCCGCATTGGCAAAAATATGTCCATTGACTCCGATGACACGATACACAGGAAACTTCTGAACCTCACGGATCAGCGCGGCAGCTGTTTCCATGTCGGCTACTTCGCTTTGGTACCACTGTCCCCGACGACTAAACCTCAGTAAAGGATCGAAGTTGACCGAACCGTAAATTTTGTCAAAGGGTCGGTTGTATTTGTCGACCAGACTTGCGATGATCTGCACGAGGTGCAGGTGCTGGTTTGTGCCGCTGAAGTTAATCTCGGCAATGTCGGCGCGAATGTTTTTCAGCAAGGCCTCAATTTCGTCGAGACTGTAAGTGTGCTTGCAATCGAGCACGAAACCCAGTGAATCAACGCCTTTCATCAGGATGTCCAACGCTTTTTCATTGGTTTTACCTATATCTTCTACCTTGATATCCTGCCGAACGAGCCAGTTGTTGCCCGAAGCCTTGTTGCCCCGTACATAGGGAAACTCGCCTGGGAATGCCTTTAGCCACTGGATATGGCTGAGGTCTTCGGAGCGGTAATAAGGTTTCACCCGGATACCCTCCTGTGTGTTCCAGATGAGTTTCTTCTCGTAGTCAGCGCCTTTAAGGTCGCGGGCAATTTGCTCTTCCCATGCCTGTGTGCTTACGGGGTCAAATTCTGAAAACAGTTTCTTTTTCTGTTCCATGACGTGATTTTTTGTAGACAGAAGTTGTCAGCTTTGCGTTTTTAACTATACTCATTAACAGAGTATTAAGATTTTCAGTCGGCAAAATTACGATAAAAAACGCTTGGCCTGCGTGTTTGTGCAGGATTTATTGTTAATTATTTCACAAACAATATTGTTTGTTTGCAGCCTTGCTTTGGCACCGGAATTATTCCTCTTATGAGGAAATACGTCCAGCACAGGCTTATCCTTAGAAGCAGGTTTGTTTCACTTCAGCAAATACTCCTTTATAAACGCTATGGTCGCATAAAACTGAAAATCGGCATTGTTTTTCTTTCTGAAGCCGTGCCCTTCGTCGTTGGCCATCAGAAACCAAACCGTTCCTCCGGCTTCTTTGATTTTTTCTTTCATCTGAATGGCTTCCGAGGCCGGAACTCTGGGATCGTTGGCTCCCTGCACGATAAACATGGGTTTACGCATATTGTGGGCATGGTTCAGAGGTGATATCTGCTCAAAAAAAGCTGCCATGGCCGGATCGCGCTCATCACCGTATTCCACCCGGCGAAGGTCGCGGCGATAGGGTTCGGTGTTTTTGAGGAAAGTGTTGAAATTACTGATGCCCACAATATTGACGGCACAGCGGATTTTGTCTGCATAGTGATAAGCAACAGCCAGGGTGGCGTATCCGCCATAACTTCCGCCGGTAACCATCACCCTTTCGGCATCAAGGCCGGGTTGTGTGGCAATCCATTCGAGCAGAGCTCCTATATCTTTGATGGATTCTTCACGTTTCATGCCGTTGTCGAGGTCAAGGAAGGTTTTTCCGTAGCCTGATGAGCCCCTGATGTTGGGGTATATGATGGAGATCCCCAATTCATTCAGGAAGTAGTTGTTGCGCCCGATGAATCCCGGTCTTGATTGTCCTTCGGGCCCTCCATGAATGCTTATGATCACCGGGCGTTTGCCGGCGAAGTGTTTCGGGGCTTCGTAAAGGTATCCCGATATGGGCAGTCCGTCGAACGAAGTCCAGGTGATCAGTTTGGGTTCCTGCAGCTGCGACAGGTCCATCCCGCCGCTTTCGCTTTCTGTCCACCGGATGAGCTCAGCCGTTGCCAGTTTAAATTCGTACACATCTGAAGAAGAAGCATAGTTTGAAAGTGAGAAACCCAAAGAACCTGAATCTCCTGACCAGCGGAGGCTTCCGATGAGGCCCGTGGGAACAGCATCAATAGGTTGATATTGTTGATTTTGTGTATTCAACACATACAATTTCGACAAACCGTTTTCATTGGTGGTGAAGGCCAGTTTGGTGCGGTCGTCGCTCATGGTGGCACCACCTACATCCCAAGAAATACGGTCGCTGAGATAAGTAACTTTGTTCGTGGAAAGGTCAAGGTAAGCCAATCGGTTGAATTCGTTTTCGCGGTTGGTTGTCAGATAGATCCCTTTGTCGGTTGCAGTAAAACCAATAGGTCTGAATGTGGTGCGCTCGTCTTCGGTGGGCAATAGCCGTGTCTTGCTGCCCGATTCGAGATCGGCAAGCCAGATACGCGATTCGTTCACTGAAATACCCTCCTGCAGCAGCAGTTTTTTGCCATCAGCCGACCAATCGGCCACCGACCAGCCGCCACCGTTGTTTTCAACAGCAAGACGATCATCAGCTGGATGAAGCGGATTCATCACGTAAATGTCGCGGTCTTTTCCATTTCGTTTCGTAGAGGCGTATGCTATCAGATTACCATCCCTGTTCCAGCGTATTCCTCCGTTTTGCGAACGTTTGCCATCAGTGAGCAGGGTGATTGTTTTGCCGGCCATATCGAAACGATAGATCTGCGAAAACTCATCGCCTCCCCTGTCTTTGGTAAAAAGGAAGTAAGAGCCGTTTAACGGTTCAAAAACAGCATTGCCGACCGGCTCATCGAAGAAGGTGAGTTGTGTGCGTGCTCCGCCTTGCATTTTCACATAATGCAACTGATTGTGGTTGCCAAAACGTGTGGTGATGATCATTTCACCGGTTTTCGGATGCCAGTCGGCGAGTGAAGCCGACCGCGACTCATTGTAGGTTTTAACCTCTTCGGCAAGGCTGGCGGGTAGTGCCGGAATACCTTCAATTACCAGATTATCGCCCGGAACGATGATTTTTTCCTGAGCATTGAGTATGGGCAGTAAGCCGGCAAAGACGGCAGCAAGCAAAAAATATTTCATGTTTTTCATATGCTTCAGCATTTTTTTTAGGAGAACAAAACTAAGAAAAATGCCGGATGGGGTTAAACTTTTACGGATGTATCATGGTACTTCATAAACTATTAGGGTTAACTTTGTCCGCAATGTCATTAATGCATTTGTCCGCAAACGGGGGCCATCCACACTATGATATTGGTTGCTTTTATTGACTTGTTTAAGCCTGCTAACTTAATACCAAACCCAATGAAACAAAACCTTCATGAATTCAGCCCGCAGGAGAAGGCTGCATTCATACTTGATCTTTTTCACCGCACCACTGTCCACCACGGATTCTGGTTTGCCGAAGCCATTCACCAGTATGGCCGTGAAGTTGCTTTTGAACTTCTCGGGAAAGTGTACAGGCAGAGTTATGGCATTCAGATGAAGCGACTTGTTCGTTTTTTCGGTGGCGAGACTGATGCTGCAGGATTACCCGAAGGGCTGACGGGCATGAAGGCGGAGCAATCAGACCAGCTCATCGAAGCTTTGTCGGTCAACTGGCTTGCCAATGACGGGGTTTGGTTTCAGGCCATTGAGCAGCAGATGGGCATGACGGAAGCCAAACGCTGCAACGATTCGTCGTGGGCCAACTTTTCGCCTTTTGAGGCGTCTGCGGTGAGGCATATTTTGCAGCTGGGACCACAACCCGGACTCGATGGGTTGAAGAAAGCCCTGCAATTCAGGCTGTATGCTTTTATCAACAAGCAGTCGATAACCAACGAAACCGCTGAATCATTTGATTTTGTGATGAACGATTGCCGGGTGCAGTCGGCCCGTAAACGCAAGGGAATGGATGACTATCCCTGTAAATCGGGAGGGCTTATTGAGTACACTTCCTTTGCGCGCACCATCGATCCCCGCATTACCACTGAGTGCCTCTGTTGTCCGCCAGATAAGCATCCGGAAGATTATTACTGTGTCTGGCGGTTCTGGCTGAAAGACTGATATTTCTGCACGGGTGAAATAATAAGCCGCAGCAGATGATTCACTGCTACGGCTTATTGATTATGTTCGTCCGTGTTTTTTCCTGATCAGTCAAGCATGATGACGAGGTATTTTGATGCACTCCAGAAGTCGTCGGGATGTTTGATCACAAGGCTGTCGGCCGCTTTGTATCCGGCAATTTCGTAGCTGCCGGCCGGATGAATGGTCAGTATCTTGGCTTTTTTGGCCAGCAGGCTGATGGTTCTTATTTCACGGAGGTCGGCTTCGGTGAAGAGCGACTTATCGAAATTCTCTGAAACTTTCCGGCTTTTTCCCAAACCTACAAATCCGCCTTCTTTGGTTACGATATTCATGTCCTGCAGGTTCTTTTTGGTGCCCACGATATACCAAACCTGATTTAGGGCTTTGGTTTGCGCATCGATGGTTGCCTGACGAGCCCTGTTGCGGGCAGCGGATTCTGCCAGGTTTTTCTCAAGGTCGGCAATTGCCAGATTTTTGCGTTCCAATTCTTCACGAAGCAGTCCGATCTCGGCATCTTTGGCCTCGATCTGACGTGTCAGGTTTTCAATCATTTTCTCAAGTTCCTCACTGCGGCTGCGGTTGCCTCTGAGTTGGCTGCGCAGGTTATCGACAATTTCGCGGTTTTTTACCAGAAGCTCATATATGGCTTCGATATCGCGGTTGATGTCCTCCTCCAGCTGATTGGGATTCTCAATGCGGCCACTGGTGATTTCCGAAATCAGTTTTTCCTTCATTCTGATCGAATCAAGGTTGGACTGGATGCTGTTGAAAGCCTTAACATAACTCATTGTAAATGTGTCCTGCTCTATGGCTGACATAATCAGGCTGTCACGCTCCATATTGAGCCTTTCAACCTCTTTTTTGTATTTTTTGTTACAGGAAGCCAGACCGAGCACTACTGCAAACATAATGAACACTGAAAGCATTTTTTTCATGGTGGTGGTTTTTTGGTTTAATGGTGCAAAATTATAGCGATATATCCTGATTTCGACAAACATTCGTATATTTTTTCTCCGGGCAGGCTTGGGAGTTCATCAGTTGTGCAGAAACAGGATGCAATATAAGCTGGTGATGGACAATATGGCTTCCATCAGTACAACTTATCATGATCTTGCGAAGGCAGTGTGGGTTTGAAGCTTTCGCTATCTTTGCGCCGAAATATAACCGGCCATGAACACACTTTATCCAATGAAGTTCTCGCCCCTTTTTAAGGAAAAAATCTGGGGAGGAAACAAAATCAGGGATTTGCTGGGATACGATTACGGTTCCCTGCCCAATTGCGGTGAAGCCTGGCTTATTTCGGGCGTTTCCGGAGAACCAACCATGATCAGTAATGGCTATCTTGCCGGAAACGAACTCAACGAACTGGTAGAGGTGTTTATGGGCGACCTTGTTGGCGATGCTGTTTATGAGCGTTTTGGCGATCAGTTTCCCATTTTGTTCAAGATTCTGGATTCCAACGACTGGCTATCGGTTCAGGTGCATCCCGACGATACGCTTGCGGCAGCACGTGGACTGGGAAACGGCAAAACAGAATGCTGGTATGTGCTTCAGGCTGATGACAACGCCAGCCTGATTGCCGGGTTTAATATGGAAATGAACCGGTCTAAATATGAAGAAGCCTGCGCATCAGGTCGCCTGAGGGAAATCCTTAATGTGGAACAGGTTCAGGCCGGCGATCTGTTTTTTATGCCTGCCGGAAGGGTGCATGCCCTCGGGCCGGGCTGTCTGATTGCCGAAATCCAGCAAACTTCTGATACAACCTACAGGATTTTTGACTGGGACAGGCGGGATCAGCAGGGAAAGTTGAGAGAGTTGCACACCGAAGATGCTCTTGACGCCATCGACTTTGTCAGGCCCGAAACCTATAAAACCCCGTATAATGCCACTAAAAACCCATCCGGAAGTCTTATCGACACGCCCTTTTTCACTCTAAACAGAATACAGTTACAGCAGGGCATAAAAAAGGACTACAGCAATCTTGATTCATTTGTGATTCTGTTTGCAGCCGAGGGGAGTTTTAAGGTGCGCTGGGAAGACGAAACCGTTGAAGCAGCCGGGGCAGAAGCCATTCTGTTGCCCGCTGCATTGGGCGAAGTTGAGATTCATCCGGCAGGACATGCAGTTATCCTCGAAGTATTTATCAGGGAATAGACCAAGGGATGCAACCCTAAACACATAGATGTTGTCAAACTTAATAACCAGAAATAAAATCCATTTGAAATGAAAAAATACCTCATCTTACTTTCGCTGGTGGTTTTCGTGCAGCTATTACAAGCCCAGCAGTCAGAGATACCCACTGTGACCATCAAAACACTCGACGGAAAGAACTTCAGTACGACTGAGATCAGCAACGACGGAAAACCTGTGATCCTGAGCTTCTGGGCACTGTGGTGCAAACCCTGCCAGAAAGAACTGGATGCTTTCAATGAGCTATATGACGAATGGCAGGAAGAAACAGGTGTGAAAATATATGCGGTTTCCATCGATGACTCTCGTTCCACCAGCCGTGTGATGCCTTTTGTAAACGGCAAGGGATGGGATTTTGAAGTGCTCATTGATGCCAACAGCGACCTGAAAAGGGCCATGAATGTGAATATGATACCGCATACATTCCTGATCGACGGAAACGGAAAAATTGTTGCCCAGCACACCTCCTATTTTGAAGGTGCTGAGTTGGAATTATATGAGAAAGTGAAAAAACTGGCCGGAAAGAAATAAACGGACCGGACAGATCACACCAAATACCAATAATACCAAAACCAGTTATATGAAACACATCATCCTGTTTTGTGTTCTGTTATGTACATACACAAACCTCAAGGCTCAGGGAATAACCGACGGGTCGCGGGTGAACGGCAGTTTTCAGGTTGACGGGCAATACTATATGCCTGATGATGCACTTGGGATCAATGATTCGGTGATCGGAGGCCGAAAACTCGGACTCAACGGCTTCGGAAAAATCACCTACACCCTGGGAAATTTCACCGCAGGCCTGCGTTATGAAGCTTATATGACCCCAATACTCGGTTTCGACCCCGCCCAGGAAGGCAACGGCTTTCCCTTCTTTTTTGTTTCCTACAACAGCGAACTCATCGAAGTAACAGCCGGCAGTTTTTACGAGCAGTTTGGCAATGGTTTGGTTTTGCGGTCGTATGAGGAGTGGACACTTGGTTATGACAATGCAATCAGTGGGATAAAGGTGGTGTACAAACCATTCAGAGGCGTAAGCATAAAAGGTGTTTACGGAAATCAGCGCTACTATTGGGAGAAATACGAACGCAACAAACGCGGGCTGGTACGTGGTGCCGATGCAGAAGTTGACCTTAACGAAGCAATCGGATCGTTGCAGTCTTCTGATTTCAGAGTAATAGTCGGAGCCAGTGCTGTGAGTAAATACCAGGCCGATAATGACCCCATTTACAATCTGCCGGAAAATGTCGGTGCTTTTGCCGGAAGGCTTAATCTTGGTTGGAACCGGTTTAATTTTATGACCGAATATGCCCAAAAGATCAACGACCCCTCGGTGATGAACAACTACATCTACAAAAACGGCCATGCCATGCTTTCTTCGCTCTCCTATTCTCAGAAAGGATTGGGTGTTGTTTTACAGCTCAAGCGTGTGGACAACATGAGTTTTAAATCGGATCGCGGAATCAGCGGAAATGTGCTTGACATTGGCTTTATCCCGCCGATTAACCGCACACACAGCTACAGCCTGGCTGCCCGCTATCCCTATGCCACTCAACCCAACGGCGAGATGGGGATGCAGTTTCAGGTAAACTATAAAATACCCAAAGGAAGCTTACTGGGCGGAAAGTATGGCACCGGACTGGCAGTGAATTTCAGCCAGGTGAACGATATCAAACGAACCGCACTGAACGACACCACACCTGTGGGAATGCCGGGGACATTAGGTTATTCATCAGGTTTTTTTGATGTCTCAGACAAGATCTTATTCCGCGATCTGAATATAGAGGTTGACAAAAAGTTCAACGCTTCATGGAAGGCTGTATTCCAATATATGAATCAGTACTTCGACATCGAAACCCTACAGGGAAAAGCCGGAAAGAAACCGGTGCAGGCGCATATAGTCGTAGCAGATGTTACCTGGCGCGTGAACGCTGTCAACTCGCTGCGCATGGAGGCTCAGGGCATGTGGACTAAGGAAGACAAAGGGGACTGGGCAGGATTGCTGCTCGAATATGCCATTGCCCCTACCTGGTTCTTTACGCTGGCCGATCAGTACAACTATGGAAATCCTGATGCTGATCAGCGTCATCATTATTACATGGCTTCCTTCGGATACACAAAGCAAGCCACACGCGTAGCACTTACTTATGGTCGTCAGCCTGAAGGGGTGATTTGCGTGGGCGGTGTTTGCAGGCAGGTTCCTGCTGCCAGCGGACTAACCTTATCGTTAACAACAAATTTCTGATGATCATGAACAACAGATTAAGTTTTCTGGCTATTGTCCTGTTGGGTTTAACCATTACTGCATGCGACAAGATAGAACCACCATACAAACAGGGAGGCGAAGTGCTTGCTGAGCGAAAGGTGCTGCTCGAAGACTATACCGGACAACGTTGCGTGAATTGTCCAACCGCAGCGCGAATTGCACACGACCTGAAAGATGTGTATGGCGAGAATCTCATTGTGATGGGAATTCATACCGGCTTTTTCGCAGTTCCGTTCCCCCCCCAGTTTCCGCTCGATATGCGCACCGAAGCCGGTGAAAGCTGGGATGCTGCCTTTAAAATATCCACAGCCGGACATCCCAAAGGACTTGTGAATCGCTACAACAAAGAAGGTATTTACTACCTTGGCCCCGGCGAGTGGGGTACGGCAATAGCCGATGCCATCAGTAAAAAGGCCGATGCCACCCTTGAACTGGAAGCAAATTTCACGGCCGGCAACACCAAAATCTTCATTTCGGCCAACGGATCATTCCTCCGCAGTATGGAAGGTGAATATTTTCTGCAGCTATGTGTGCTGGAAGACAGTATTGTCGGTAATCAGAACAATAACGACCCAACAGTTGGTACCACACCGGTTATCGAAAATTATGTGCATCGCCATGTGCTCAGGGCTACCGTCAACGGTATCAATGGCGAAAAAATATCCGATGAAACAGTTTCCGGTGACACCTTTTCAAAAACTTACGAATTTGCTATTGACGCAGGATGGAAGACCCAGCATCTTTCGGTAGTGGCCTGGGTGTACAGGGGATCAGATTTCGAAATTCTTCAGGTTGAAGAAGTGCATGTGCAGTCCGAATAAGGTTGCCTGGACATTAGAGCTGTCTGGCATTATTCAATAACAACAACAGAATCAGGTTTCTGAGTTTCTTCAGCTTTTGTTACCGTGTCTGACTTTTGCCAGTCGGGGCGCAGTGAGTCACCCGATTTTTTATTGAATGACTTTTCCCATTTTCTGAATTTCTGCTTGAACTCTTCCTTGCGCTGAATTTGCCCGGAATCAAGCAAAGGGTCAATCTGGCTTTCCATCTCACGAAACAAAACACCTTGTTCCATAAATGATTTTGACATGGAAACAGAGCTCTTACGGATGTATTCTTTCAGCAGTACTTCAAGCGTATCGGCCTGATCGGGGCGGGGCTGCAACAGGTCGACCCACTTCTGGTACATTCCCTGCGGGGAGCTTCCCTCCCTCCATTTATTAACCTTCTGACGGTTGAGGTAGCCCGAGACCGACATGCCGATCACGAAGCCAACCACCAGGGAAACAAAGGTTAAGAGTATGATTCTGGTTTTCATAGGTTAACAGGTTAATAGTTGGCAAATAAATTGCTCATTTCTTCCTGGCTCAATCCGGCATAGCCAAACAGGCTGTCGAGGTTAAACGAGTGCTCTTTCCAAAACAGGATAAATGCCAGCAATAATATGGCGGCAGCGGCAGTCATGCTGAAATTATACAGTTTGATGACAAACCTGCGTTGTTCCGTTTCGCTGATTTTGAATCTTTCGATTCTCGATAAAACGGCAGTTTCACTAACAGGTTTCATCGCTTGCGGGAGATGCATCAGGGTGTAACGCATTTGGGCGAGTTCGTTGTTCATTTGCCTGAGTTCAGGATGCTCGTTCAGGGCCTGATCAAGAATGGCTTGTTCGTGTCCGGACAATTCCGAATCGAACGATTTGATCAACAATTCTTTTAGCTCTGTATTTTTCATGACTTTGAAAGTTTTTCGATGATGTTACGCAGTTTTTCCTGTGCCCTGGCCAGGCGCGAAAGCACAGTTCCGAGCGGTACGCCCAGAATATCAGCTGTTTCTTTTGTTGAATATCCTTCTACCAAACGGAGCACAATCACACTGCGGTGCACAGGGTCTAAACGTTGAAGCGCAGCCGAAACAACTTCAGCATCGCTGAACGCCTTCTCGTGCGAATCCAGTTTCACCTGCTCGCTTTCCTGCTGGTTCAGGGCGAAGGGAATCAAATAACTCAACTTACGCTTCCTCCTGTTTAATTCATTGATGGACAAATTGATCGCAATCCGGGTCAGGTAGGTCCGCACCTCAGCTTCATGCCTGTAGTTTTCCACAGACCGCCAGAAGCGCACAAACACTTCCTGCCCGATATCGTCGGCTTCCGGTACATTGCCCAGCATGCTGCCGATGATTCGGGCAACAGCCTCGCGGTGCCTGGCAACCAACTCAGCGAAGGCACGTTCGTCGCCACTCCTGATCAACCCCACCAATTCCGACTCGTCAAGATTCTTCAAACCTGCCTTCAGCTTTAGTTTTTAGACAATTAATGCAATCCATCTATTCCTGATTCCAACCAAACTTATTTGGTTTAAGTGCAGGTTATTAAGCTGCATCAGACCCCAATAAGCGATCAAAAGTAACAAATTGATGCAATAGTCCGACATGCAGGTGCAAAAATGTAATTACGTGCATATGTTCAGGCTGTTTCAGACATTGATCATCGCCCGCAAAGTAGTTTTTGGCCTTCTTTCAGGTAATGAAAATATTCCCCCTGGAATACTGCTAAACATTTGCCTGTGAATATAAAAAAGACTATTTTTACAATCCATAAAATATGTGATTTTTGTAGCAAACCAAACAAACAAAATCATGAAAGCATCCACCGTTCTTCTGCTTGCTATTTTGACGGTTTTCGGTCTTACCGCTTCCGGACAGGGTTTTTCCAACTGCTATGCAACTGTAAGTCCAACAGAAAATGCTTTTGAGTTTACCTTTGAATTTGAAGGCGAAGCGCTTCATTTTCAGATAGCACGTTTTTCGGGTTTTAACCCCTGTGAAGGCGAAACGCCTCAGAACCATGGAAGTCCTACAATTATTGGATCAACATCTAATTGGAGTTATGTTGATAATAGTTATATAAACTTACCCAATGGCTTTTATGCATATGCCGTTCGCGCCAAACTTCCAAACCTTGAATACACACCATGGTGCTATTCTAATATCGTATTTAAAGGCCCCTATGACTTCACCTTGCAGATTGAATTGGGCGAGCCATACTATGTAAACAAGACAGTTACCCTCACCGCTACAGATGTTTGCGGTGCTGAATTTTCATTTATACGGTCTTTAGGTCCTTACTACGAAGACGAAACTGTATTCGCTAACCTGATGCCCGGAACCTATTCGCTGCTGGTGGAGTATGAAGACTATTTTCTGGATTATTTTGATCCTGCGATTGAAATTTCTTCTGACACTACAATTGTTATTGTCGCACAGGCAGGCATGTCACCTGTTGCAACAATTTCGGTGGATACCCTGAATCTTGTGGCAGATTGGGAAGCTCCCTCCGATCTTGTGCTTTCATACTTAGTTTATCTTGATGGTGTGCAAATAGCCGCACCCACAGAACCCGGACTTCAACTCCCTTGTATTGACATAAGTACAACACAACATCAGCTTAGTGTTGTTGCCGTATATCCCTGGGGAAACTCTGAACCTTCGGTAACTCATTTCCGCTCGGGCTTTTTGCCGGCACCATCCGGCGTTTCATGCGTGATGACTTATGCCGGAAACAACCATCTGATATCCTGGGACACACCTTTGCGCTGCGATGGATCGGATGCTTTCGGGATTGTCCATTATGAGGTTCTGATCAACGGACAACCCGGCATTACCGTTCCTTCTGTTCAGCTTAGTACTGTTATGGATGAATTGCCCGCTGGTGTACATCAAATTGGCATCAAGGCTTATTACGATCTTTCGGCATTCGGATTGACCGGCATCGGAAGTTCGGGCACATATGAAACTTTTTCCCTTGAAGTAGCCGAAGGCCTTTATCTGCCCAATGAAGAAAGCTGGCAATCGGGAACATTTTCAGCACAGGGCTGGCAGGCCGACGAACCGCACTGGGCTATAGTGCAGGAAAGCCGGTCGGCGGAGAACTTTGCCCGCATGAAGCCTGTTCCGGACCAAAATGGGCAGTATCAGTTCGGTTTGACATCATCTTTGTACCAAACCAAATATAAATCGTTTCTGCCCCTTGTGCTGGAGTATGATTTGAAACTGAACACCAGCGGCACCAGCGGCACGGAAAGGCTTATGGCGATGATCTTATTCCCTGACAACACATTCGTTGTTCTTGAACAGGTACAAAATACCGCCGCATTCGACTGGCAGACCAGGAAATTTGACATCAGCACACACAGTAATGGAAGAAACATTCGCATTTCCTTTGCTGCCCGCGGACAGCAATCTGCAGAAATCAATGGCTGGTATGTGGACAACATCAGAATTTATGAGGACTGCCGCCGTCCCAAAGCACTGATGGCCGTGCAGGAGGGAAACAACATCGAACTGACCTGGGAAATGGACCTCAGTGGGGTGCAGTCTTTGTTATCCGGTTTTAAAGTGTTCAGAAGAACAGGTGAAGCCGGTGAATATGAGCAAATCGGCATGGTGACCAAGGCCGGGAATTCAGGCAGTTATTTTTCCTTCACTGATGCCCAGAACCTTGCTAACGGCATCGAATACAGCTACAAAGTGATGGCAAGCTACACCAATGGACTGGAATCAGCCGAATCGGAAGCCGCACCTTCATTTGAAAATCCTGCACAGGACTGGGTAAGCGTGCAGTTTGTCGGGATTGAATCCATTGAAGATGCCGGTTTTAAACTTCAGCCAAACCCATCAGGAAACTTTATCCTTGTGTCGGCACCCGGGTCTATAGTTTTGGTCACGATTACCGACCTGCACGGCAGGCAATTGCTTAAGCTGCTGCCCACCGGAATTACCAATGAGGAAACCATTGATATAAGACAATTGTCCAAAGGGATCTATTTTGTTACCCTGCATACGCTTAAGCAGCAGCGCAGCCTGAAGCTGGTTGTGGAGTAGGAGGGTTTCTGGTTACTGGTTTCTGGTTACTGGTTTCTTGTTCCTGGATTCTTGTTTCTTGTTCCGGGTTGCGGGTTACGAGCTCAAACTGAATTAACAGCAGGTTTTTAGCCTTTTACCCCTAGCGCTGAAAAGAGCCGCTAGAAATCAGCTTTAACTGAATCATCAGGTGGCAGCTTCCCAACAACGACTCCAGGCAAAATGGTGAAACTGAACTGTAAATTATGTCCAACCCGCAACCCGCAACCCGATACTCGCAACCCGAAACTCGCAACCCGCAACCCGCAACCCGGAACCAGCAACAAAAAACCCCCGCAACACGGTGAGTGCATGGAGGTTTATTTGTTCCCTCGAAAGGGGGTTTATTTGGTTTGGGGCCTATCCCTTGGTGTAATCTTTTTCCTGCTGGCATTGTGCACCCAGCACGGCAATGGTAATCATATTGACGATTTCCGTCACTCCGCTTCCCATCTGCAGCACATGCACCGATTTATTCAATCCGTTGAGTACCGGGCCGATGACTTCAAAATGTGCCATGTCCTGCATCAGTTTATAGGCTATATTACCGGCTTCGAGGTTGGGGAAAATGAAGGTGTTGGCCGGTCCTCCAAGCAGTTTCGAGAAGGGGAAGAGGTCAGACAACAGTTCGGGATTCAGGGCGGCATTCACCTGTATTTCGCCGTCAACGATCAGTTCGGGGTGGTTTTTGTGGAGGTATTCCACGGCTTTGCGCTGTTTGTCGGGGCCTTCGCCTTCGGAGGAGCCAAAGTTGGAGTAGGATAGTAAGGCTACCCTTGGTGTGATCTTGAATTCGCGGACAGCCCTGCAGGTTTGGAGGGTGATCTCCACAAGTTCCTCGGCTGTGGGGTTTTTATTCACGGTGCAGTCGGCAAAGAAAACCGGTCCTGTTTTGGTGATGATGATATACATGCCCGAAACCACCTTGTTGCCTTCGCAGCGCCCGATCACCTGAAGTGCCGGTCGTATGGTGTCGGGGTAGTTACGGGTGAGACCCGATATCATGGCGTCGGCCATGCCTGTTTCGAGCATCATGGGCGCAAAATAGTTGCGGTGGGTCATGTAGCTGCGGGCGGCGTTAAACGTCATGCCTTTGCGGTTTCTTCTGTGGAAGAGTGCTTCGGCAAACTGCTTGCGTCGGCCGTTCTGTTCGGGTGAGCGTGGATCAATGATTTCTACCCCGTGCAGTTCGAGGTCGTTTTCTTTGATCAGCGATTTGATTTTGTTCACATTGCCCAGCAGAATAGGTTCGGCAAGTTTTTCGTTCAGCACGATCTCGGCTGCTTTCAGCATCTTGTAGTCTTCGGCATCGGCCAGAATCACTCTTTTGGGGTTATATTTGGCTCTGGTCTTGATTTGGCGCAACAACGGATTGCCAATATTCAGCCGTTTGCGGAGTTCTTCGATATAAGCATCCCAGTTTTTCACGGGGTTTTTGGCCACACCGGTTTCCATGGCAGCTTTGGCCACAGCCGGAGCTACCCGCTCGATAAGTCGCGGGTCGGTGGGTTTGGGGATGATGTATTCGCGGCCGAATTTCAGGTTGTTCACGTTGAAGGCCACGTTGACTTCTTCGGGAACAGGTTCTTTGGCTAATTGAGCCAACGCACGCGAAGCGGCTAACTTCATCTCATCGTTGATCTCACTGGCCCGCACATCAAGCGCTCCGCGGAAGATGAACGGAAATCCCAGCACATTGTTGATCTGGTTCGGAAAATCAGACCGCCCGGTGGCCATGATGATGTCTTCGCGCGTGGCCATAGCGTCATTGTATGCAATTTCGGGGTTGGGGTTGGCCAGCGCAAAAACAATTGGGTTTGATGCCATACTGAGCAACATTTCTTTTTTAACTACACCGCCAACAGATAAGCCCAAAAACATATCTGCACCTTTAAAGGCTTCGGCCAGACTCATATCGGGCATGTCGAGGGCAAACTGTTTCTTGGTTTCGTTGAGGTCGCTGCGTTTTTTGTGCAGGAATCCCTTGCTGTCGAACATCAGGATGTTTTCGGGTTTGGCGCCCAATTTAATATACAGTTTGGTACATGAAATTGCGGCAGCTCCGGCACCATTGACAACAATTTTGAGTTTTTCAATCTTTTTGCCGTTTATTTCCAATGCATTGAGTAGTCCTGCAGAGGTAATGATGGCCGTTCCGTGCTGGTCGTCGTGCATGACGGGGATGGGCAGTTCTTTTTTCAGCCTTTCTTCGATCTCGAAGCATTCCGGTGCTTTGATGTCTTCTAGGTTGATACCACCGAAAGTAGGTGCGATGGCCTTGATGACCTGTATGAGCTTTTCGGGGTCTTTTTCATCGATTTCGATGTCGAACACGTCGATGTCGGCAAACACCTTAAACAACAGGCCTTTTCCTTCCATTACGGGTTTTCCGGCTTCAGGGCCAATGTCGCCCAGACCCAGCACTGCTGTACCGTTCGAGATCACTGCCACCAGATTGCCTTTCATGGTGTATTTGTACACATCAATGGGGTTTTTGTCGATGGCAAGGCAGGGATCGGCCACCCCCGGAGTGTAGGCCAGCGACAGGTCGCGCTGCGTGGCGTGGGGTTTCGAGGGAATCACTTCCAGTTTACCGGGCCTTCCCAGTGCGTGGTAGTTCAGTGCGTCTTTGTTGAAGAGTTTGTCCATGGCTTGGTGTTTTAATAATGTTCAAAAGTACAAAAACCGGAAGGCTTTTTGTGAATAAAAAAACAAAAGACTTGCTAATTTATAATCATTCTAATGAGTCGGGAATGTCATATTTATATCGATTGCGCTGGTTATCTGCTGATCTAAGGCTGTTTCAGGATGACCAGACAGGATTAACACATTTTTGTAGATTGATAAGAACTTAACAAAGACAGCAAGTTTACATTTTCGAAAAAGCCCGGTTCAGGGGTAAGTCAATCTGTTGTATTCTCCTGCCCGTTCATTCATTTTTATGAGCTACTTCAAATATCTTTACTTTTGTTCAAACAACTGCGTATATGTTGCCATCGAAATTCAGAGAACTTGCTGCCAGGTATTACCCGGAAACAGTGCATTTCAGAAGACATCTGCACCAACACCCCGAGCTCAGTTTTCAGGAGAAGAATACGGCTGCTTTTATTAGTGAGAAACTGTCGCAATGGGGCATTCCGCACCAAACCGGTATTGCCGGCAACGGGATTATTGGGTTGATTTCCGGACAAAATCCAAAGTCGGGATGCATCGCCCTACGTGCCGACATGGATGCCTTACCCATCACCGAGCATGCCAGGCATGAATACGTTTCCCTGAATCCCGGGGTGATGCATGCCTGCGGACACGATGCACACACAGCCATGTTGCTCACAGCTGCCCGCATCCTGAATGAGCTTCGTGCCCACTTCGAAGGAAGTGTTAAGCTGGTTTTTCAGCCCGCTGAGGAAAAGCTGCCCGGTGGCGCCATCGGTATGATTGAGGCCGGAGTACTGAAAAATCCGGAGGTGGAAACCATGATCGGGCAACATGTGTTGCCTACACTCGAAGCCGGCAAGGTGGGATTTCGTCCGGGGTCTTTTATGGCGTCTTCGGATGAGATCAACATCAGAATTTATGGTAAGGGCGGGCATGCAGCCATGCCCCATTTGCTTACAGATACAATACTTGCTGCTTCACATGTGGTTGTCGCACTGCAGCAAATCAGTTCACGTCATGCACCACCTTTGGTGCCCACCGTGCTTTCGTTTGGAGCCATCATAGGCAATGGTGCCCACAATGTGATTCCCGATGAAGTGTTTATCAGGGGTACTTTCCGCACCTTCGACGAACAGTGGCGGGCAACAGCCATAGACCTTATCAGAAGTATTGCCATGCACACAGCCCAGGCTGCAGGTGCTCAGGCCGAGGTTGACATCACTGACGGCTATCCCGTGCTGGTGAACGACGAACAAAACACCCTTGCTGCTATGAAAGCAGCAAAGGAGTATCTTGGCGAAGATCAGGTGGTGACACTTGAAAGCCGTATGACAGCCGAAGATTTTGCCTGGTACACCCAATATGTCCCAGCTTGTTTTTATCGCATTGGTACAGCAAATTCCGCGAAAGGCATCACCGCCAACCTGCACACGCCTGAATTTGACATCGACGAAAGTATGCTGGAGCAGGGCAGCGGATTGATGGCCTGGATGGCGTATAAAAGATTGTCAACGGGTTTAAATACAGTTAATTCCATAATTTAATACTCATTTGATGCTGGTCAACGACAAATCCTATCAAACGGTTTGGATGGAGGGAAATTCGGTGATGATGATCAACCAGAATCTGTTGCCATTTGATTTTGTCATTCATGAATGTAAAACACACTGGGACACCTGTATGGCCATCACGGATATGACGGTACGCGGGGCGGGTGCCATTGGTGCTGCTGCCGGTTTTGCCATGGCACAAGTGTATCTCGAAGCGCAGGAAGCTGAAAACCCATCCCTGATCCTTGAAGGACGCCATGATATTGAAGCCACACGCCCGACAGCACGCAACCTGTTTTATGCGGTCGAAAAGGTGTACGAAGCCGGGAAGTTATCAGCCGTGAATGCCCGTACAGAAGCACAGCGTCTGGCCCTCCGCGACACTGAAGATACCCGTAACATCGGACAGTTTGGCAACAGTTTGATTAAAAAAGGAGCTAACATACTCACGCATTGCAATGCCGGGTGGCTGGCATTTGTTGATTACGGAACGGCCCTGTCGCCTGTTTATACCGCCCATCATGCAGGGAAACAAGTGTTTGTTTATGTAGGCGAAACCCGTCCGCGCGGCCAGGGTGCCAGACTTACTGCATGGGAGTTGCACAACGAAGGCGTGCCCCATTTAATTGTTCCCGACAATGCTGTGGCCAGTCTGATGGCACAAAAGAAAATCGATCTGGTTATTGTAGGAGCCGACAGGATTGCTGCCAACGGAGATACCGCCAATAAGATCGGAACGCTCGACCGTGCCATTCTGGCCAATCATTTTGGCCTGCCTTTTTATGTGGCCGCACCACTTTCCACCTTCGATGCCGCATGCACATCAGGAAAACAGATTCCCATCGAAGAACGAAGCAAGGATGAAGTGTTTTTTCAAAACGGAATCGACAGCAACGGAAACCAGATCAAAGTTCGTGTTAGTTCACCGGGCAGCGATGCCATTAATCCGGCTTTTGATATTACTCCTGCCGGGCTGATAACAGGAATCATTACCGAAAAAGGAATTATCGGAGCCGATAAAAAATCTATTGCTGCTGTTCTAAAACAAAACTGATATGTCGCAGGCTTCAACCATCAGTAAAGAAATCGCTTATTTCATGAGGCGTTTGTACAAACGCGGACTCACCACCACCTCGGGCGGAAACATCAGTGTACGGTCGGGCGGACTGGTGTTCATTACCCCCTCCCAGACCGACAAAGGAAGGATGAGGGCATCAGACATTCTGGCCATCAGTATAGAAGATTTATCCGCAAAAGGAGCGGGTAAACCAAGCATGGAAACCGGGATGCACCTTGCTGTGTATGCTGTGCGGCCTGATGTATCAGCCATAGTGCATGCACACCCTGTGGTTGCCACCGGATTTGCAGCAGCGCACAAGCCGGTGGATTGCAGCCTGGTGGGCGAAGCAAGGGCTTTGCTGCAACAACCTGTGCTGGCGCCATACCAACTGATGGGCACCGAAGACCTGGCCCAAACGGTTGCCGAAGCTTGTCGGAATGCCCATGCCGTGCTCATGGCCAACCATGGGGTGTTAACCACTGGTAAAAATCTGCTTGAAGCCTTCGACAGGCTCGAAGTGCTTGAAAGCTGTGCCCGCATCAACCTCATAGCCACCATGCTCGGCGGAGGCAAACGCCTTGATCCGGAACAACTCAGGGCAATTGACAAATTGATGAATCCATGATACCAGATATTACCATCCATAACACAGCCAAATTCCCAAAACTCGGGCTCGGTACCTGGGAAATGGGCGGTCGCAGCAAGCCCGACTACAGCAGAGACAATTTGTGGCTGAAAGCCATCACTTTTGCCCTTGAATCGGGCATCCGGCATATTGACACTGCCGCCATCTACGGAGGCGGCCACTCCGAAGAACTTGTCGGAAAGGCCATTCGCCCATACGATCGCTCCCGGCTGCTGATCACCACAAAAGTTTCGGGCGACAAACTCAGATATGATGAGGTGCTTCGCTCGGTTGCACAAAGCCTCCAAAACCTCAGCACTGACTACATAGATCTTCTGCTGATCCACTGGCCCAATCCTGCTGTACCGCTCAGCGAAACCATGAAGGCCTTTAACCGGCTTCTCGACGAAAAAACTATCCTCTATTTCGGACTGAGTAATTTTCCCGTTTCCCTGATCCGTGAAGTCATGCAACTCACAGACAGACCAATTCTTACCAACCAGATTGAGTACAATGTGTTCACGCGCAACAAAGGCAGTTACAACACAGGAATGGAGCGGGAAATCATTCCGTTTTGCCATGAACATGGAATCAGCATTACGGCCTGGAGGCCTGTGATGAAAGGAGATGCTACGCTGGCCGGACAGGCAACGCTTGCAGCTGTGGGCGAAAAGTATGGGTTAAGCAGTTTTCAGTTGGCACTCAACTGGTTGTGCAGCAAACCATTGATGATGGCGATCCCAAAGATGAGCAGCGAACAACACATCCGGGAGAATATTGAAGCCCTGTCGGTTAAGTTGGATCCGGAAGACTATACCTTGCTTGAACGAATGGGAAATTAATTCATTAAAATACGGCTGATCAATCTCTTTTCTTCGTTCACTGCCTCAAGAATGTACAATCCGGGAGCAAGTCCGTTGCGTTGTAAAATCATTTCCTCACCTGCGGTGACAGCTGCCCGGGCGCGAACCCTGCCTTGCATGTCGAACAATTTGAGCATGTATTTCTCACCCGCTATGCCCGGAATCATGATGCGTGCATGCGTCTGCACAGGGTTGGGTATAATTGAAATATCCTGTACGTTAAACTGTTCATTGACAGATGAATAATCCACGATGTCAATGTGCCAGTCAAGTCCGCCATTATTGTTCCAGTTTTCGCCTCCGTAATGAATCACGAAATCGAGTTTGCTGACAGCTTGCTGGCTGTTATTGAATGGCCCGAGTTGTATGGTCCATGCGTTGTCGTGTTGTGTAAACGGACTTTGCACGGCCACACCATCACTCCATGGCTGGCTTCCCGACGGCCAGTACACTTCGTTTGGTTTCGTCCATTGGTTCACGCCCCAATGTAGTCGTGAAGCAGCTGACATGTTGGCATCGGCTGAAACAACCACTGTGATCACATCCTGTGTTGAAGGGGTTTGCGGATACCAGCTGATTCCGGGCGGGAAATTTCCGGCAACCACGATACTGAGCTGATATGCTGTTATGCTTTCAAGTCCCTGACTGTCCACCAGACGGTAGCTGAATGTGGTGTAGGGATTGCCTGTTTCGCCGGTTGCTGGTATAAAGGTCATTTGCCCCGGGTTGTTGATGAGTTCTCCAGCCTGTACCACTGTTCCGTTCTTAAGGAGTTGGCCTTTGGCGGGCAGGGCTTCGATGCGGATTCCGCTGAAGGTGTTGCCTGCAGGACTGCTGAAGGCAAAATGGGATGCCGCAAACTGAAAGGTTTCATTCACCAGCATGCTTACTGTGCTGTTTTGTCCGACAGGATTGCCCGACAACACCCTGAGAAGCATGGTGTAGGTTTGGGTTGAGTATTGTTGTTGCTGGTCTTTAACCTTAAATGTGAAGCTGGTGTAAGGATCACCTTGCTGTCCTGCTGCCGGGGTGAACATGAGCAGAGCTGGGTTAGGGCAGTCCTGTCCGGTTGTTACGGCTGTTCCGTTGTAGGTCAGGCTGCCTTTGTCGGGCAGACTTTCGGCCCGGATTCCGGCAAAGCCGCTGCCAATCGGACTTTGGTAGTAAAAATCATTTGTCGAAAAGGAATAGGGATTACCCATGAGCATACTCACACTGCCATTGGCGCCTACAGGGTTTGGGTCGGGGTCGTTGTCAATCGCAATGAACCAGTCGTTGCCGTTGTTGTTGTCCCACTGAGTGTCATTGAGTTTCAGCACAAAGGCGATCTGATCTGCCTGTTGTTGCACATTGTTGAATGGGCCGAGGTTCCAGAAGTAATGACCTTCTTCGTTTTGACCTGTGGGTGGCGTTTGCACGGCATTGCTGCCCTCGTGTTCTGTTGTTCCGGCAGGCCTGTAGGCTGCTATGGGCCTGTCCCAGTTGTTCACGCCCCAATGAAGCAAGGTTTGCGAAGTGGCATGTTTGGCCGTTATGGTGATGATTTCGTTTAGGTTGGGTTGTTGCGGGCTCCAGCTCACATTACCCGATGAACCGCCGCTTCCGTCGCCCACCCAGACATGCTGAATGGGTGAGCGTGCTAGATTACCTTTGGTGTCCACTGCTTCCACATAATAGTCAATGAGTACATTCTGATATCCGTTTACCTGTGCCGAGTACTCCTTTGCTTTGTGCAAAGGCATGGGATCGGTGACTGAAGTGATGGAAACACCTGTCATAGGCAAGTTTTGCCAGGGGCCTGTGCCTGCTCCGCCTGCATAGATCATATTGTCAAATTGTACGGTTTCTGAGTTGCTGATGCGGTATTTGAGGCTTACGCTCCCAATTCCGTTCAGGTCGAAGGCATAGGTCCACACCGTGAAATCAGAAGGCATCACACCTGCACCGTCCCATTCAATGGCACCCGGATTGTAGGGATAACGTTGCGGCAGGTAAATAGAAGGTGCGGTAAGGTCGGTGCCGCCCTGAGCCACAGGAAGGGCATTGTTTACCGCCTGGTTTGCGGCACGTACCGGATTTGAGTCCCATATTTCGGTACCGTCCCAATACCAATAGTCACTGGCCTGACCGTTGAGGTAAAACTTCCAGCCCTGTTGTGTGCCTGTGGCATTGGGGTTGACCTGCTGGGCTGTTTCGACGATGTTTTTGGCAGCTGTCATGATCCCCCAGCTGTTACGGTCGGGGCTGTAAGGGCCTGAGGCACCGGGATAGCTTCCGGGTTCGCCGTTCCACTTTCTGAACTGGGGATCGCCACCGGCTGCACCCAGCCAGCTTCCGTCCTGCACGTGGATGACGTCGTTCTGCGGAACCGGGAAACGCTCAAGATAGTCTTGAATGGTTGTACACTCGAACCTGTTCGACTGGCCCTGAATCCAGTTGACAAAGTTCTGGAAATTGCTGTTGTAATAGGCTTCGCTGCCGCCGCCATAATTGTCGCCATCGTGATGAAGCACAATAAGGATCGGGCGTAATGGGTCGGTGTTGTACTCCTCAAACTGGCTCATCACATGTTCGTAGTTGAGTGCGCCGAAGCCACCCCTTCCGTCTTCCTCACCGAGGTAACGCGATGCGGGTATGCCGATGATCTTTTTGGTAACACCTGTGGAAGGGTCAGTATAAGACACATAACGCGGTTGATGTCCCCAACGGATGGAAACCGGAGTGGGTGCCCAAAGCCCGTTGAGTTGTTTCCAGTCCTGCGGGTCGGGATTGCGCACATCGGCCTTATTCGGCCTGAGTACGCCTGACCCGTCGCTTACAGGTGCATTCAGTGCTGTGCGGTCGAAATGCAGATTGTCGATGATCACCCATTCGAAGCCTTCATCAACGAGCGCGGGGATCACTCGTGGGGAAAACGCTGTTTCGGGCGGGAAGATACCTTTGGAGTAAGTGCCTGTGAATTGCTCGGAGAATATTTTCTTGTGGTCCTGAATCTGCCTGCGGATGTCGACATAGTCGATCAATCCCATCAGGGGGTGGTGGTAACCAAAACCCACCATGTCCATACGCGGGTTTCCGAGCGAAGTTTGCTGGTTTTTAATATAGTTCCAATGACTTTTCCAATTGTTGAAACCAACCCCTGCCTGTTGCAGATTATTCAGGTTTTCGATAAGAGAGCCGCTGAAACTCACCTGCGCCCCAAAATGGGGCATATTGGCATTGATGCCCTTTTGCACAGCATTGCGCGGCCAGTCGGTGTAAGGCCCGGTGCGGCTCAGGTGCACATTGAAAAGCGAAAAACTGAATACACCGCTTTGCTCGGTCTGCACAATGTTCTGATATGGATAATAAATCGGCTGGTGCATATGCCACAAAAAGGCAATGTATATTTTCGGACTTCTGACCGTATCGTTGCCGGCATGAAGAAGCACCGGCAGAAGCGTGAGACACAGAAGGAGTGTAAATATGCGTTTCATTGAAATGATAATTTTCTCAAAGTTATTGAGAATCATTTGCTTTCTGCAAATCAGAAATACTTCAATATCAACTCAACATTCATTAAATCAATAAAATAGATGAAAATGGCGGAAGATTGCAAACGGTTGCGGATTCTGGTTCCTTGTTTCTTGTTTCTGGTTTCTTGTTTCTTGTTTCTGGTTCCGGGTCTGTGTTTTTAGAACAAATCTGTCAGCCTCCATAAACGAATCAACGAACTTTCCCGACTGACCAGGCGGGGGTCAACGAATCAACGAATCAACAATCATCTTTCGTGCTATTTTTTCGTATCTTGCAGCCTGTAAACCTTCAAGCTACGCATCATATGGGCACCGAATACCAATACCTCCTCGACAAAGCAAGGCATTTCTGCGACTATCAGGAACGCTGCATCAGCGAATTGAAAGAAAAACTGACTTCATGGAAAGCCCGTACGGAAGTAGCCGAACAGATTATTCTTCAGCTTGAACGCGAGGGACTGATCGATGAGGACCGTTTCGTCAGGGCTTATGCACTGGGAAAGCTTCGTAACAACCACTGGGGACGCAATAAAATCATGTATGCCCTGCGGTTAAAGAAAGTGCCTGACCTGATCATCGAAATTGGTCTGCAGGAGATAGACAGCGAAGAATATGTGCAGGTGCTCAAAGAGGTGCTCTCTTCGAAAAAAGTGGACGAAACCGACCCATACCGCAAAAATGCCAAACTGGCAACCTATGCCATCCAGAAAGGTTTTCAGCCTGCTCTTGTCTGGGACATCATTAACGAACGAGTCTGATGCACACCCAACCATAATTAGCCCTACTTTTGCAGTCTGTTTTTCAAACATCCGAAAACACATTATTCATGATCACAACCGAACATTATAAGGAACTGCGCAAAAGGCTCGATGCCTTGAGGAGGTATCTTTGACGTGGACCGTAAAAAGGTCGAGATAGAAGAAGAAGAAGAACGCACCCACGCTCCCGATTTCTGGGACGATCCCAAAAAAGCCGAAACACTGCTGAAATCCATCAAGGAGAAGAAACGCTGGACCGATGGCTTCGAAGAGGCTATGGCTCTGTATGATGAACTTAGTCTCGCCTTCGAGTTCTACGATTCGGGCGATGCCTCCGAAGACGAGGTGGACAAAGCTTACGACAACTGCGTAAAGAAAATTGAAGAACTCGAGTTCTGGAACATGCTCAGCGGCGAGGAAGACAAACTTTCGGCCATTGTGAACATCAATGCAGGTGCAGGTGGCACCGAAAGTCAGGACTGGGCACAGATGCTCATGCGCATGTATATGATGTATGCCGAAGACAACGGTTTCAAGGTGCGTGAACTGGATATACAGGAAGGCGAAGTGGCCGGTATCAAAAGCGTTTCGCTGGAGTTTGAAGGCGACTACGCCTTTGGCTACCTGAAAAGCGAAAACGGTGTGCACCGCCTCGTGCGCCTGTCACCCTTCGACTCGGCCAACCGCAGACACACCTCATTTGCTTCAGTCTATGTGTATCCCGTGGTGGACGACAACATCGACATCGTGATCAACCCGGCCGACATTTCCTGGGACACCTTCAGGTCGAGCGGCCCCGGCGGACAAAACGTGAACAAAGTTGAGACCGCCGTACGGTTGAAACATGCCCCTACCGGGATCGTGATCGAGTGCCAGGTGACACGCTCCCAGCTTCAGAACCGCGAAAAAGCCATGCAGATGCTTAAATCGCAACTCTATGAACTGGAACTGCGTAAAAAACAGGAAGCCAAAGACAAAATAGAAGGCACCAAGAAAAAGATCGAATGGGGCTCACAGATCAGGTCGTATGTGATGCACCCCTACAAAATGGTCAAAGACCACCGCACCAGCCACGAAACCTCAAACGTGCAGGCTGTGATGGACGGACAACTCAACGACTTTATCAAAGCCTTTCTGATGGAATACGGACGCGACTAAACTCATAAGCAAGATGATCACCATATACCACAATCCGCGCTGCCGCAAATCCAGAGCCGGCCTCGAATACCTGAAGGCATGCAAGCTGCCCTTCGAGGTGGTTGACTATATGAAAACACCACTGAATGCCGAAACCCTCCGTACGCTGATACGCAACACAGGCCTGAAAGCTGGAGAACTTGTCAGAAAACAGGAAGAAATCTACAAGAAAGAGCTCAAAAGCAAAGCGTTGGACGATGAAGCCTGGATCAGCCTGATGCTGCAGCATCCCCAATTGATCAAGCGCCCGCTGGTGCAGGCCGGCAACAAAGCCGTCTGGGCCGACCCGCCCGAAAATATTCAAGCATTAATTAAATAACAACACAAACCGAATGAAATCCGACCGCAACTACACCAGCCTGCCCATCTGGGAACAATTGATGGACTATGTCAGAACCATTTATCAGCTCACTGCAAGGTTTCCGGGCGACGAAAAAGACGGACTGACCCGCAAACTGCGCGACAAAGCCGTTGAAATTCCCGTGCTTTTTGCCTCAGGCACAAACGGCAAACTCAGTCCCGAAACCAGAAACCACATCGCACAGGCGGCTCAGGCTCTCCACGAAACCGAAACCCTGCTGCTCGTATGCCGCCATCTGGCTTTTCTGCAAGACCGCGAATGTGAAGACCTCAAAGACAAAATCCTTACCATCAGTAAAGAACTCTCCCAACTCAGCAGCAAGATCAACAGAAACCTGAAGTAAGGTCCGGAAACTTTGATAATGTCACCGAAAACCACAACCTCATAAAAACAAATATCATGAAAGTAAGAATCGAAAAAGACACCATGGGACCTGTTGAGGTTCCTGCCGACAAGTACTGGGGCGCGCAAACCGAGCGTTCGCGCAACAACTTCCGCATCGGCCCCGAAGGCTCGATGCCGTCCGAAATCATCATGGCATTTGCCTACCTGAAGAAAGCCGCAGCCATCACCAATATGGAACTGGGGGTGCTGCCCAAAGAGAAGTGCGACCTCATTGCCGCCGCCGCCGATGAGATCCTCGCAGGCAAACTCAACGACAATTTTCCGTTGGTCATCTGGCAAACGGGTTCGGGCACGCAAAGCAATATGAATGTGAATGAGGTGATTGCCAACCGCGCCCATGTGCTTGGCGGAGGCAGCCTCGATGATGCCAAAAAATCCATCCACCCCAACGATGATGTGAACAAATCACAATCATCAAACGACACCTACCCCACGGCCATGCACATTGCCGCTTACAAAATGGTGGTGGAAACCACCCTTCCGGGCGTGGAGATGCTCCGCAATGCCTTGCATAACAAGGCTGTAGCTTTTAAAGACATCGTGAAGATTGGCCGCACCCACCTCATGGACGCCACCCCGCTGACTTTAGGACAGGAGTTCTCGGGCTATGTGGCCCAGCTCGACTACGGCATCAAAGCGCTCAGAAACACCTTAGCGCACCTGAGCGAACTGGCCCTTGGCGGCACTGCCGTGGGCACCGGCATCAACACCCCAAAAGGCTATTCGGAAAAAGTGGCTGCAAACATTGCCAAACTCACCGGACTTCCTTTTGTGACCGCTCCCAATAAATTTGAAGCCCTTTCGGCCCATGATGCCATCGTGGAAACTTCGGGCGCGTTGAAGCAACTGGCCGTAAGTCTGATGCACATTGCCAACAACATCCGCCTGCTGGCTTCCGGCCCGCGCTGCGGCATAGGCGAGGTGATCCTGCCGGCCAACGAGCCCGGCTCGTCCATCATGCCCGGCAAGGTGAACCCCACGCAGAACGAAAGTCTTTCGATGGTGTGTGCGCAGGTGATCGGCAACGACGCCGCCATCACTGCCGGGGGAATGCACGGCCATTTCCAGCTCAATGTGTTTAAGCCCGTGATGATCTACAACCTGCTGCAGGCCGCACGCTTGCTGGGCGACGCCTGTGTGAGCTTCACCGAACACGCCATTGACGGCATCGAAGCCAACGAAGAACGCATCAAACAGAACCTCGAAAACTCGCTGATGCTGGTCACCGCGCTCAACACCCACATCGGCTACGACAATGCCGCCAAAATAGCCAAGAAAGCCCATACGGAGCACAGCACCCTGCGCCAGGCCGCCCTGGAACTCGGTTTGCTCACCGACGAGCAGTTCACCGAATGGGTCGACCCCAAAAAAATGATCTGAACAGGCCAAAAACAGTTTACATAAGCAAACTGGCGGCCGGGGACAATACGTCTTCGGCCGTTGGTGTTTCTGGGGGGGTGCTTTTCAATAGCTCCCCCATCGGGCAGGTTATCATTAAATAGTTTTGTTGTTGAGGCGACAATGATACAATACCACGTCTTTGTAATGCCACTAAGGCACCAGGACACAAAGCGGCACAAAGTGTTGTTGTTCAATAACATATTCTTGTTGTTGCTTAGTGCCTTAGAGTCTTTGTGGCAGAAAAAACCACGCACCAATAATCATTTTGGCGAACAACACAAAGCCGACAAAACACATGCGTTTATTACTTCAGCCAAATATCTTTGATGCAGACTGCACAACCGGAAATTTGGATACTTTTAACCCCTGAAATATTAAAACCTGACAACCATGGACGACAAAAACGGATTCAAATCAATCCTTCATTCTTTTGCCCTGCTGCTGGGGCTTATCTTACTGGGATTCTTTGTGTTCAAGGGCATGAAAACCTTCAGCGACAAAGACCGTGTGGTTACCGTAAAAGGTCTGGCCGAAATGAATATGACGGCCAACGCTGCCACCATCACCCTCGACTACTCCTTCTCGGGCGATGACCTGCAAGCACTGATGAAACAAACGGAAACAAAGAAAAACGCCATCATTGACTACCTGACCGGCAACGGAATTACCCGTGACGAAATAACCATCAACAACCTTGATGTCACCGACAGGCAACGCTACTACGAAAACCAATGGATGGACGGAAAGACAGTGCAGGTGAAAATTGACAGATACACGGTGTTTCAAAGCCTTACCGTTCAGTCGAAAGATGTGCAGAACACCGAAAACAAAACCGCACAGATCAAACTTGACCTGGTCAGCAGGGACTTAACCTGCAACATATACACCGACTACATCTTCCCCGAACTGAACGACATCAAACCGCAACTCATTGCCGAGAGCACCAAAAACGCACGCATTGCCGGCGAGCAGTTTGCCAACGATTCGCAGGCAAAACTGGGGAAGATCAAAACCGCTTCGCAGGGACAAATCACTATAGCCGGAAGATATTACTACGGCGAAGAATCGGGTGATATTCCCAAAGAACCCTACATCCAGAAAGCCAGGGTAGTGAGCACGATTGTGTTTTTTCTGGAGTAAAACACTTGCTTCAAATTAATGGTGAAGTTAATCAGGGACTTAAACAAAAACTTGTTTTTAGACTATTCAATAATCATACAATCATCTAATAATTAATCACAATGACAACACAACCCAAAAACCCGTTTACCTGGGTAGAAATATATGTGGCCGACATGGACCGTGCCCGTCAGTTTTATGAAACCGTGCTGCAGATCGAAATGATTCCCATGCAAACTCCGGGCGAAGGCAGCGACCTCGAGATGCTGAGTTTTCCCTGGGCCGAAGGCGAAGCCAACATCAGCGGCGCACTCTGCAAAACCAGCGCGATGCAGCCCGGCACCGGAGGCACGGTGGTGTATTTCACCTGCGAGGATTGTGCTGCAGAAACATCGCGGGTGGAAGCAGCCGGAGGTCAGGTGCTACAGGACAAATTTCAGATCGGTGAATACGGATTTTGCTCCATCGTGATGGACACCGAAGGCAACACAATCGGACTGCACTCAATGAAGTAATATCAAATTCCAGCAGGTATAGCGCATTATTCCCCTAGAGTTTTATAACTCTGTTTTCGAACTTCCGGCTTGATTATTTGTTTTTGTACAAAATTACATTCATATGAAATGTCCGATCTGTTCCAATGTTGACCTGGTAATGTCAGAGCGCCAGGGTGTTGAAATCGATTATTGTCCAAGCTGTCGCGGAATCTGGCTCGACAGGGGCGAATTGGATAAAATTATTGACAAAGCTGTATCTAACGATGTAGGGGCTGTTTCACTACAGAATCAGCAGCAGAGTCGTGACTTCAGGTACAAGGATCAAAAAGAGTATCATCACTACCGGAAAAAGCACTGGCTAAGCGAGCTCTTTGATTAGCAGACTACTAGTGACGGATGGTTGAATAGCTAATGAATTAAACAAAGTTTATTTTTCCATCAAAACTTCATCCGGGAAACTGCACTTTGTATAAATTCAGAAGCTGCATCAATATCGAAAACGATCTTTGGTTTCAGATAATGTAGTTTGTGCGTTGCTTTGTATCGTGCTTCGCCTCCACCGGTGATGTTGAGCATCACCACAGCTTCGGGCTCAATCTTTTTGTCGGCGACTGCCTGCACCAAAGAAGCGGTGGCCACAGAAGCAGCCGGATGCAGGTCGTTTCCTTCGGTTCGTTCAAACAGTTCAGCGGCTGCATCAGCAGCTTCATTGCTTACGGTGAGCACCTCGCCACTGGTGTCGCTAAGGGCATCAAAGAGCCCGCCGGTGATGGGATAAGGTGGTTTGCGGTTGCTGAGCACCTTGGCATTGATCTGTTCCACATCGCGCCGGGCCTGGTCATCGTCATAGGGCAGCATGGCCCGTGAGCCGGCCTTCCAGGCATCATATATCGGGACAAAAGGCTCGTTCTGCGACACCATAAGTTTCATTTTGTGGCTGCCATACCTTCCGTCGCTGAGAAAACGTAGGTTGGCTTCCCAGGCGGCAATGGCCCCCGTACCGCTGCCCACTGCCTGAAAATAGTAGTCGGGAATACGTCCGATGAAGGTAGTAGCTGAGAGCATGGTGGTGGCCATTCCATCGCGCCGGGCCACATTTTTTGCGCCGCCTTCGGCATAGAATCCCTCAAAACCACAAATGAGGTTCGACAGGTGGATGGCGTCGAAATAGTCGCTGCCCGAAGCCGTGCACACCAGCTTCACACAGTCGTTCAAAGGCTTGTCGAACCACAGGGCATCGAGGTTGTCTTCGGGAACACACAGCAAAAGGGGAATAAGGTTATCGGAGCAAACTTTGGCAAAAGCACGCGCTGTGTTCCCGGCCGAGGCTACTACCAAAACCTTTTGCGACATCTCCGGTGTCATACGGCCACAAACAGCATAGGCTTCGGTTTCCTTAAACGAGCATGTGGGCATGACAGCGCCAATCTCGGGCCACCAGCCGCTGAAGGTGATGTACAGATTTTTTAGTCCCAGATGAGCAGCCAGGCCTTCACTTTTATAGGTCACAGGAGCCGAAGAGCCTTGAAGCATTCGGTTGACGGGGAGCCAGGATGCGTATCGGTACAACCCAAAGCTGTCATCAAACAAGTTAAGCCGGGGGTCATTGTAAACTGCCCTGACGAGTGTGGGCTTATCTTCGTCCGTAGCTTCGAGCAGCCAGCCGGTGTCGTCGAACACTTTGCCGGTGGCCACTGACTGAAGCCTGTAGCGGGTGGGTCGAAAGTTATGGTTCATGCCTTGACGGTGTATCAGCCGCAAAAATACACGAAAACCATCAGAAAGGAGCTTGATCCTCCCTCAGGCTTTTCTGCCTGACAGTCTGCGGATGATGTAGGCAGCGACAACAACCTCAAGCAGGCTGAGCGGTATGGCAAACGGAAGCATTATGAGCCAAAAGTTCTCCTCTTGCCGGTTTAGGTCCGGCGACCAATGACCAGAGTAGCGCATACGATTTTGTTCTCCAGTACCTCGTTCTCCACCTGCTGCATGGCAAGATAATCGAGGAACAAACTGCGTTGGTCAGGTTGAGATTCGGCAAGCTGCAGGCACCTTTGCTTCATTTTCCCGAATATCTCTCTGTTCGATACGCGAATCATATCTGGTTGCATGATTTCATTATCGAGAAGCTGCATTCCGGCGGCTTCAATCTGAAGCAACAGATCACCCAAATTGCTTACAGAAGACAGGGCATCATTCTGTTTGTCAATGGTATATCCATCGTCAACAACCACCACACCTTGCCGGCTCAGGCAAGGAACAACAGTTTGAAGGGTTTCATACATCGTTCCGAGCACCGGGCCGATGGCTCCCAGCACAACCACATCGTATCCTCTGCAATTGCTGACGGCTTCCCTGATGTCGCCGGTTTCGAAAGTGCACAAATGATCCACCCCAAACTCCTTTGCTTTGTGTTTGGCTTCGGCGATAAATTCAGGCACAGCATCAACTCCATGACAGCGGCATCCGAGGGACCGGGCTGCTTTCACCGAAACTGGCCCTTTACCACAGCCCAGATCGAGCAGGCGTAAGGAAGCCGTTTGGCCGAACAGTTTTTTGATCAGGGAAATGACCACTTCGGGCGAAGCACCAAATTCCCAGATGTCCTGCATGATATACGGCAGAAATGGATACAATCCGGTGTCGGTACCGTCCATGGCAAACACGACACTTTCTTTAATTGAGTTCGATTCAGGATTATTCATCAGTCAGCGGATATCATTGTTTTTCGACGAAAGATCAGTTAAACGGTTCATGCAACGGGATCTATTGCTCCTGTTCTGGCATATAATCCATTAACAAAAACAAGAACACGTGTTTTGCAGGCCTTCCGCCTCTGCTGATGGTGAGGGTATCGGTGGCAACAACCTCACGAAACTTTCCATCATAAATATCCTCAGGGTGCTTGTAATTCCGGCTGTCGGTGAGGTACCAGTAGTCATCACCTGCATGCAGCCCGCCTCTTTCCTGGTTGATCCAGATGTATTTATGCAGGCGGTCGGGGCGGCCCAGCCCGAGGGCTTTCATGCCAAGCGGACGGGCAACATAATAATCGAGGTTTGCCAAAGGAAACCAGTTTTCGGCCACCAAAGCATCTGTCGGCTGCATCAAACCTTCGCGGATGATTCGCTCTCTGACGGGAGCAAAGGCTTCCGCCGTTTTTTTCCAGCCGTACATATCCAGCGTAAGGTCGTGCCTTCCGAGCCGGTGGAAGGGGTTTTTGTCGGGAACAGGAATGATGCCGTAATTAATCTGCATGTTACCCAGCAGCATAATAGCCGCAACAATTCCCAGGGAAACCTTCAGCACAGCCGGAACCAACACGGGTTTGTGATGTCGTCCGGCCAGAAAGGCTGCCGTAAGCAGCAACAGGCTGTTGTAGGCAGGCCCCGTCCAGTGGGGTAAAGTCGGCCTGAACAGTGAAAACAGCAGGAACAATAGTATCGGCGGCAGAGCCACAAACAGCAACAGGCGGCTGTGGGCTTTAGGCAGCAGGATTTTTCCCTTGAAATAAGCAATCAGAGCCATTATGGTCAATACCCAGTTGACAGGATTGTTGTAAAAAACCTGTCCCGAAAGCTCAGTAATAAACAGGTCAGGCCTGAGGCCGGACTCGAATATGTTGACACGGCTTCCCTGATAGGCGAAACTGATAAAGTCATTCTGCATGTTCCAGATAAGTACCGGCAGCCCGCAGAGTGCCGAAATCAGCATGGCCAGGTAGAGTGAAGGCCGGGCAAACCATTTCCGGTCGAAAATGAGGATGTAGAGCAGCACACCCGACCACAGAAAAACACTGGTGTATTTGGAAATCATGCCCAGTCCGGCCACCAGTCCAAAAAGCAGCATGAGCCGTGTGTCAGCTTTTTCTGAAACAAATATTTTAAGCAGCAGCACAAGGGACAGCATCCAGAACAGGTTCTGCGGGGTATCGGGCAGGATGAGCACACCTGTGATTATCGAGGCATAGACCGAGGCGTTGTAAAGCAGGGCAGCATACCATCCTGTGCGTGCGTCACGGATGATTTTCCCGGCAGTGAACATCAGCCAGGTGTTCAGCGAAAAGAATACAAGTGACGAAAGCCTTAAAGCCAATTCGCTGTCAAACAAAAGATTGAGACTGAACAACTGCATTACCCAACCGAGCATGGGCGGATGGTCGTAGTGGCTCCAGTCGGGATAAAGCGCATAAGTCCAATAATACACTTCGTCGTTGCCCAGCTCAAGCTGCCAGGCGAGCCATGTCCTGACGAGCAGCGAAATTACGATGAGCCAGCCCAGTTCTTTGCGGAAATCAGTCTTCATTGTCTGATCTTCTTTTTACGTAATCTGATGAAGAATAACACGGTAATGATAAGCAAAAAACCGATTCCGGCAATGGCTGCCCTGAACAACAGTGTGGCTCTTTGGTCAATTTCGGCGAGGCGGCCGCTTGCAGGTTCACCGTCTTGCGATCGTGTGACGGGGTTGAGGTAGATGGCCGAACTGTCGTAAAACATCACTTCGGTGCGCACATAAGTGTCCGTGGGTGCAATAGAGTAGGAAGCCGTGTGATAATCATTGGCCGTTGCCAGCACACGCCCATGTTGTCCAATAAAACTGAGCCTGCTGAAAGGTTTGCTGAAACTTACGGTGAATCGGTTGCTGTCGAGTGTAGCTGATGTCAGGTGGGGGATGCTGCGTGAACGGTCAATTTTATCCGGCCAGGGCTCGTCATCTACCCTGAAGAAGTCGAAACCGTAGGCGTTTCCCTTCTCGAGGGACGAAAGAATGAGTTCGCGCTCAGTATTGGCTGCGTTGATCATGGTAAAACGCCGGCCAACTTCGTTGCTGTTGCTTACATCATGCGCGTCGTCGTTGGCCAGGATAAAGGCCGGATGACCGTTGCTCAGGGCAGTATCCCAGTGTGCTGTGCTGATGCGCATATTGTTGAGCACTTCGATCAGGTCGTAGCCACTCAGGTAGCGAAGGTCTTCGGGCAAATAGCCATCAAGGAGCAGCGGATGTGCCAGAGCAACAATACGGTTGTCAGGTCTGAGCAAGTCGAGGATATGTTGTTTGTGGCTGAGCGTCTGTATGTAGATATAGTCCCGCCACAGGACTTTCTCAGCGCCAATGCACACCTGATGTGTTTTTCTGATGCTATACCCATGTTCGTAGGTAGGGATAAAAAGTGCTTCGTTTTCGCGGTGGCGGTTGATTTTCTGGTAGTCAGATGTGGCCACATAGTCATAATCGAGCAGAGAATACATGCTATCAATCAGCACATTGCTGTTCAGTCGCCCATCGGTGATGCCCCACCAGGCTTTTGATTGAACCTGAAAATTATACTTGCGCCAGTGGTCGGGGTGCATGTCCTGATAAGGGTTGATCAGGTTGGGGCCGCTGAAGGGTTCTGGTTCCGAAAAACGATAAACGGGAGCGGAGACATAGAACCACAAAAAGAAAAGATGCAATATTCCAAAAATGGCAAAAGGCAGAAGGATAATAGTGACGAAGAGTTTGGACAAAGTGCGTTTCAACTTCATGCTAAAAGCGGATAAGCGTTTCGACTGGCAATATTTGCGGGGCAAAGATACAACAGCTTTGCAGATCTGAAGTGAAAGAACATTGATCAAATTACTAATTTATAAGCCAATGCACTTGACAAATTTTTTAAATTCACTATTTTTGCACTTATTCCACGATTGAGAATAAATAACGAATCAGCCTGAATTTTTCTCTGCTTCTCATTTTTGGAACTGTTTTCTGAACAACCAACCTTTACGTTATGGAGGCTTTTAGAATTTTTATCGTAGAAGATGATCTTTTTTACGGCGAGATGCTGCGGCATCATTTATCGTTGAACCCAGACAATGAAGTGCATTTGTTTAAAACGGGAGCCGAATGCCTGAAAAACATATACAAGTCGCCGGCGCTTGTATCGCTCGACTACAGCCTGCCCGATATGTCGGGTCTTGAGGTGATGAAGGCCATCAAAAAGGAGAACAACGAAGTTCCGGTAGTGATTGTTTCGGGTCAGGATGATATTTCCACTGCGGTGCGTTTGCTTCGCGAAGGGGCATATGATTATTTCGTTAAGGATGATGACGTAAAAGACAGGTTGTGGAACATTATCAAGAAAATCAGAGAGAACCTGCAGTTAAAAAGCGAAATCAGCTATCTTAAAGAGGAAATCGGGAAGAAATATGAATTCCGGAAGGTGATTAAAGGAAACAGTCCGGCCATCAAGAATATTTTCAGCTTGATAGAAAAAGCCACACGCACCAATATTTCGGTTTCCATCACCGGCGAGACAGGCACAGGCAAAGAGCTTGTTGCCAAAGCCATACACTATAACTCGCCACGGGCAAAATATCCTTTTGTTGCCGTAAATGTTTCAGCCATACCTACCGATCTGATCGAAAGTGAAATGTTCGGGCACGAGAAAGGTTCTTTTACCGGAGCCATTACCCGCAAAATCGGAAAGTTTGAACAGGCTCAGGGTGGAACCATTTTTCTGGACGAAATCGGTGAAATGGACCTCAATATGCAATCGAAATTGCTTCGTGTGCTTCAGGAACGCGAACTCACCCGTGTCGGGGGCAACGACCTAGTGAAGATTGATGTACGGCTGATTGTGGCTACCAACCGAAACTTAGCTGATGATGTGCAGAAAGGCAGGTTCCGCGAAGACCTTTACTACAGGCTGCTCGGACTCCCGATCGAGTTGCCACCACTGCGTTTCCGCGGAAACGACATCCTGATGCTGGCCAAGTATTTCGTGGACGACTTCTGCGCCGAAAACAAAATGCCCAAGCTCAGCATCTCCGAACCGGCCCAGAAAAAGCTCATGCAGTATCATTTTCCGGGTAATGTACGCGAATTAAGAGCAATCATGGAGCTTGCAGCCGTGCTAACCGATGGCGAACAGATTGACGACAAACATATTTCCTACACCGCAAGCGATTCGCCGGGTAACTTCCTGCTCGTGGAAAGCACACTGGAAGAATATAACCGGAAAATTATCCGTTATTATCTTCAGAAATACAACAACAATGTGTTGCACGTTGCCAAGAAACTAGATATCGGAAAATCGACCATTTATCGTATGATCAAGGAAAATCTGTTGTAACAAAACCTCGTCGGACAAATGAACAAACATGACAAATCCTACAACCTCGATAAACTAATCGAGTTTATCGGCAATGATGAAGCCGCTGTCTCCAGCATGGTCGGTATTTTCCTCCAGTCAACACCGGAATTACTCGGCAACATCAACGACTCGCTTCAAAAAAGCGACATCACCGCTGTGGGCAAATATGCCCATATGCTCAAGCCAAGCCTCGATATTTTCGGCCTCGACAAAGCCTTCGAACTGATTAAAAAGATTGAAACCATCGCCAAGTCAAGCGAAAACCACCATTTGCTGCCGGATATGATTCGTGATTTAAAGGCAATGCTCGATAGGGCGCAGACCGACATCCGCGCCGATTATCCTGCAAACTGACAGGATACCTGTAGACATAATTTTCGTCCACGGTGGCGAACAATCTATTGCCTCAACCGTTTAACTGAAACCACAGAATGCGCATCGGCATGCCTTAATTGTGTATCTTTGCAATCTTATTTAAATTTATTCTAAATAAGTTTCTGTTCCATGGACAACAATCCGAACAACAATATACTTGAAGAGGTAACCACAGGGGAATACAAATACGGTTTTTACACAGACATTGAAACCGAAATGGCTGTTCCCGGGCTTACCGAAGACACCATACGCTTTATTTCGGCCAAGAAGGAGGAACCTGATTGGATGCTCGAATTCAGGCTGAAGGCTTTCAGGCACTGGCTCACCCTTAGCGAACCTGAATGGGCACACATTCAGTATCCACCTGTCAGCTATCAGGATATCATTTACTATGCTGCACCTAAGAAGAAAAAAGAGCTCAGCAGTCTGGATGAAGTAGATCCTGAACTGCTCGAGACGTTCAATAAGCTTGGCATTTCGCTCGACGAGCAAAAACGACTTTCAGGGGTGGCTGTAGATGCCGTAATCGACAGCGTTTCGGTGAAAACAACTTTTCAGGACACCTTAGCCAAACACGGAATCATTTTTTGTTCCTTCAGCGAGGCTGTCCGCAATCATCCCGAACTTGTGCGAAAACACATGGGAAGTGTTGTGCCTTACACCGACAATTTCTTTGCCGCTCTCAATTCAGCAGTTTTCAGTGACGGTTCTTTCTGCTACATTCCCAAAGGTGTACGCTGCCCGCTCGAGCTATCCACCTATTTCAGGATCAATGCAGCCAACACGGGTCAGTTTGAACGCACCCTTATTGTAGCTGAAGAAAGCAGCTACGTGAGTTATATGGAAGGCTGCACGGCTCCCATGCGTGATGAGAACCAGTTGCATGCAGCCATCGTTGAAATTGTAGCCATGGATCATGCCGAGGTGAAATACAGCACCGTACAGAACTGGTATCCGGGCGATAAGGAAGGCAAAGGAGGAGTGTATAACTTCGTTACCAAGCGCGGGTTGTGTAAGGGCCGGAGCTCAAAAATTGCCTGGACACAGGTAGAAACAGGCTCGTCTATCACATGGAAATATCCCAGTTGTGTGTTACTCGGTGACAATTCTGTCGGCGAGTTTTATTCAGTGGCCGTCACCAATAATTTTCAGCAGGCTGACACAGGCACCAAAATGATCCATATCGGCAAGAACACACGCAGCACCATTATTTCCAAGGGCATTTCAGCCGGCAAAAGCAACAATGCTTACCGCGGACTGGTCAAAATCCTTCCCGGTGCAACAAATGCCCGCAACTTCTCACAGTGCGATTCGCTTCTGCTGGGCGACCGCTGCGGAGCTCATACTTTCCCCTACATCGAAGCCCGCAACGAGTCGAGCATCATCGAACATGAGGCTACAACATCAAAAATCAGCGAAGACCAGTTGTTCTACTGTAACCAGCGTGGCATTGATACAGAAAAAGCCATTGGCCTGATTGTAAACGGCTATGCCCGTGAAGTACTCAACAAACTTCCGATGGAATTCGCCGTCGAAGCCCAGAAACTCCTATCCATCACCCTC
Organism: Bacteroidales bacterium; assembly: GCA_024710405.1. Lineage (GTDB taxonomy): Bacteria > Bacteroidota > Bacteroidia > Bacteroidales > F082 > UBA6192. The sequence continues at coordinate 96,729 of JANJUV010000017.1, read as the reverse complement.
GAAGGAAGCGTCGGCTAATCCTATTAACCGGAAACCAGAAACCAGAAACCAGAAACAAGTAACCAGAAAAAGAACCCATGTTACTGAATATAAAAAACCTACATGTAGCCATCAACGGCAAAGAGATTATCAAAGGACTCAATCTGGGCGTGAACAAAGGCGAAGTTCATGCGATTATGGGGCCTAACGGAACCGGAAAAAGCACACTCGCTGCGGCCATCACAGGAAGGGAAGGATACGACATCACTCAGGGCGAAATCTGGTACAAAGGCAAAAACATTGTTGAAATGCCGGCCGAAGAAAGGGCCAACGAGGGTATCTTTCTTAGTTTTCAATATCCTGTGGAGATACCGGGGGTGAGCATGACCAATTTTATGCGCACTGCCATCAACGCACAGCGCGAATATCGTGGTCAGGCACCAATTCAGGCAGGCGACTTCCTCAGGATGATGGAGGAAAAGAAAAAACTTGTCGATATCCACGAGAAGCTCACCAACCGCTCGGTGAATGAAGGGTTTTCGGGAGGTGAGAAGAAGAAGAACGAAATTTTTCAGATGGCCATGCTGGAGCCAACACTTGCCATACTCGACGAAACCGACTCGGGCCTTGACATTGATGCTTTGAAAGTTGTTGCCCGCGGCGTAAACCAACTGCGCACCTCCGAAAATGCATTTGTGGTCATCACACATTATCAAAGGCTTCTCGAACTGATTGTTCCCGACTTTGTGCATGTGCTGTTCGACGGAAAGATCATCAAATCGGGAGGAAGAAACCTGGCCCTCGAACTCGAGGAAAAGGGATATGAGTGGATCAAACAGGAACACCTCGTTTAATAACTATCGTAATTCACATGAACCCAATTGAATCAAATCAGTTGCCGCTCGATGAAATGCTCATCAGCAGTTACGAAATGAGCCGGGAAACAATCGTGCGGGGTGATATTTCCAAGGTTGAATTAATGCGCGACACAGCTTTGCAGCATTTCAAAACAAACAGATTCCCCGACAGCACCCATGAAAAGTGGAAAAACACTGAAATAGAAAACCTTACCTGTGAAGACTTTGTTCAGTTGATTGAGCCGGCTCAGGCCGACCGCAACATGGACGAACTGTTCCGCTGCGAAGTGCATAACTTCGACACCGAAATAGTTTCGATGCTTAATGGTTGGTATCATGATAGTAACGAAAAGCTAAGAACGCTGCCCGATGGTGTAGTTGTGGGAAGTTTTAAAGCAGCCATGAATGCTTATCCCGCACTTTTTGAACAGTATTATGGCGAGATAGCCCAAAACACACTCAATGGTTTCACGGCCATCAACACGGCTCTGGTACAGGACGGTGTGTTTATCTATGTGCCCGATGGAGTGAACGCCCGCAAAACACTGCAGATCATCAAAATGATTGACCTTGAGGAGAATCTTTTTGTACAAAACCGCAACCTGATTATCCTTGGACGAAACAGCAGCCTGAGCCTCATGCATTGCGACGATTCCATCAACCAGCACAGCAGCCTGGTTAACACTGTAACCGAAATATTTGTTTCCGAAGGTGCAAGGTTTGAATTGTATAAACTTCAAAACCTCAACGATCAGTCGGGCCTCGTGAACACCACCTTTATCCGTCAGATGGCCGACAGTACCGTAAAGACAAATACGCTGACCTTCAACTGTGGCCTGATACGCAACACCATACACATCAATCTCGATGGCAGTGGAGCCCATGCCGATGTGCTGGGCCTGTACCTGATGGATAAGTCGCAACATGTTGACAACCAAATAAGAATCAACCACAACCAACCCAACTGCACCAGCAACGAACTGTTCAAGGGGATTCTCGACGATCAGGCATCAGCCGTGTTTAACGGCTATATCCATGTGGCTCGTGATGCCCAGAAAACCAACGCCTACCAGAACAACAACAACATCCTGTTGAAGCCAACGGCAACCATCAACACAAAACCTTTTCTTGAAATCTATGCCGATGACGTAAAGTGCAGCCACGGGGCCACCATCGGACAACTTGATCAGGATGCTATGTTTTACCTGCGTTCGCGGGGTATCAGCAAGGCTAATGCCCGTCTGTTACTTATGTATGCCTTTGCATCCGACATCATCAGCGAGATCTCCATCGAACCATTGCGCAACCGAATTGATGACATGGTTAAAAAAAGGTTACGTGGTGAACTGTCTGTTTGCGAGAAATGTGTGCTGCATTGCGGCTCACCCGAAAAGGAATACCATTTCGATATCGATTACAGTAAGCTTTGATATGAAAACACCCGCCTTTGATGCCCACAGTGTGCGGGATGATTTCCCTGCCTTACACCAGAAGGTGTATGGCAAACCCCTTGTTTATCTCGATAATGCGGCAACAACGCAAAAACCACGGATAGTCATTGACCGGCTCACAAGATACTACGAACAGGAAAACTGCAATATTCATCGCGGAGTACACTACCTCAGCCAGCAGGCAACCGATGCTTTTGAGCAAACCCGGGGCCATGTGGCACGCAACCTAAATGCACAAGCTGCACACGAGATCATTTTCACCAAAGGCACTACCGAATCTGTTAACCTTGTAAGTCATTCTATGGGTAAGCTGCTGATGAAACCCGGAAGCAGCATATTGGTTACAGCTATGGAACACCACTCAAACATGGTTCCCTGGCAGCAACTATGCCGTAATTACAACGGACGTTTGCTTGTGACCCGTCTCACCGACACGGGAGAAGTTGATCTGAACCATTTTAGCGAATTGCTTCAGCAACGCCCTGTGATGGCTGCCTTCACGCATATTTCCAACGCCCTGGGAACAGTGAATCCCGCAAAAGAGATGACGCGTATGGCCCATGAAGCTGGTATCCCGGTGCTGGTTGACGGGGCTCAGGCTGTGGCCCATATGCAGGTGGATGTGCAGGAACTGGACTGTGACTTTTATGTGTATTCAGGACATAAAGTGTATGCCCCGATGGGAGTAGGAGTGCTCTACGGCAAGCAGAGATGGCTGGAGCAAATGGAACCCTGGCAGTTTGGAGGCGAGATGGTGGATCAGGTAAGTTTTGCCGAAACAACATTTAACGAGCTTCCTTTCAAATTTGAGGCCGGAACACCCAATGTGGGTGCTGTTCTTGGTCTTGGGGCCGCCCTCGAATTTCTGAATCTACAGGATATAGCTCAGGTTCATGCCTATGAGCACCGTTTGCTTGATTATGCTGTCGGAAAACTTTCGGAAATACCCGGAATCAGGTTTGTCGGACATCCAACGCAACGCAGTGGGCTGGTATCATTTTTACTCGGCGATTCACACCCTTACGATGCCGGAACCTTGCTCGACAAGATGGGTATTGCGGTACGAACTGGCCATCATTGTGCTCAGCCGGTGATGGATATTTACGGCATTCCCGGAACCGTAAGGGCCTCATTTGCTTTGTATAATACCTTTGAGGAAGTTGATATGCTCTGCGATGCCGTGCAAAAGGCCGCAAAAATGCTTCTTTAAGCCGCGGATATTCAGGGTCTGCTCTAAAGCACTTTAGCCTATCATTATCAATTTAAAAAAATAAATTCTAAACATTTTGTGCAAGTGTTCCCATCCATTCGTTTCAAAAAGCCTGCAAAGACTTCAGAATTCGATTTCGAATGTGAGTGAAACAATTTCCTGAGTTAACATTCAGGCTTTAACTGCAGAGGACGCAAAGGAATCAACCGCAAAGGGCGCAAATAATTCATCTACACTTTATCATACTAACACTAACTTAGCGGTCTTCGCGTATTACTCTGCGTTCTTAGCGGTTAAATTTGAATTGCTTTCAAACTGAAATATTAAGAAAACTTCGATATCAGGAATTTTTCAGCAGACCCCTCTTTAAAAGGTAACTCAGGGCTGAAAGATATACACTTCCTGCAAAGCTTTCACTGAGCGGTCGGCAAAGAAATCGGCCGGGTGAAACAGCCTGAACATTCCCCCTTCTTCTTCATTCACGGCAAGGATCGCCTTTATTCCATCAGCACGATTGAACAACTCGCTGTAACTGAACACTGTTCTGTATCCATCGAGTCCGGAAAAACACACCAGTCCACTGCCCGAAAGTTCATCGTGCAGATGTGCTGTGAAAGGCTTCAGCAAAACTTCAACCGATGGTCCGGAGAAGCCGTCAACAGAATGATATCCCATGCCCATTCCGTAAAATGTAGTTTCGTAATGCAGGTGCTCCTGTGATGCTTGATCAGGCCCCAAAACAGCTACGATGCTGTCGTGCAAGCGGACGTCAATCGCAGAACTGAACAAAGGCTTGATTTCACGGTTGATCGGATACTCTTTTTTATCAAATGACACAACCGTAATTTTGCTCGGATTCTCAAGAAAACGTTCGTTGTTCAGGTCGTCGGCTGCCACGATCCTCCAGATTGGCGAAACAGGATAGGTTACTTCGCGCTTGTAGGGCAGCACAGGAGCTGCAGCAGTTGCAATCATGATCTGATGTGGGCGTGCGGTGTGGAAAATCTCCGACCAGGAAAATACAACCCGCTGGCCCGTCTCATTTTCGACAATAAGATACAGATCTATTGCCGGCCTGAACAGTTCAGCATTCTTCTTGGCCAAAACATTGTCGTTGAGCAGGTCGAGCAAAGAATAACCCTTGTAGCGATAGGCTCCGACCAGTGCCATTCCCGACGAATCATGACGGGCTTCCCTGACAACTGTTTCACGTTCGTAAAGGCCCTTCAGGTCAATCGGTCCTGCCACCGTAACTTCACCTGCCAGCATAAGGGTGCCCTGCTGCATTCGAACCGGCTCTGTCCGGTGAAACAAACTGTTACCACCCGAAGCGAAATTCTTGCTGGCTCCGGTTAGTGCATCAGTGCCCAATGGACCTGAACAGGAAAAAAAACCAATAGCCATTACCAGAAAACAGATTGCTAACGTAAAGTATCTCATGGTTTTCATAATACTGAATTTATCCGACATGCAAAATTAACATATCGCAAATTTCGACCTATTCGTGATGGTACCAACCAATCATAACTATTTATATCGATTCTAAATTCGCACGGATTCCCTTCTGGCAGGTCATGGAAACAGGTTTGCGTCATAACTATTGATTAACTTGCACCTCAGAAGCAACATAACTGACATGAATGATGACCTTCAGTTAAAATTCAAATTCTGGATAGAGAAATCCAATGGCGAAAGCATTCTGGGAGAAGGCAAGTGGATGCTCCTCAAGGCAATAAAGGAAACCGGCTCTTTGCAGGCAGCTGTGAATCAACTGGGCTATACCTACCGGCAAACCTGGGAGAACCTGAAAAAGATAGAGTCGAAACTTGGGTTTCCGCTGATTGAGAAAACACGTGGAGGCGAAAAAGGCGGACACACCATTCTCACTGCTGAGGGCGAAAAAATGGTGTACTTCTTCGACCACCTTTATGAACGCGCCAGTCCGGAGATCAATAAACTGTTTGAAGACATGATCAGCAGCCTGCAGCAGTTAAAGCAGCACGAGTAGCATTTTTTCGCTGTCGATTACATTTTGCCAAGGGCAACTCCTGCTTCGAGCATGATAAACCTTCCGGGGCCAACAGCTCCTTTGCTTTCATAAATCTTTCTGTCGAAGACATTCTGTACAGAAAGCGAGACCGAATAGCGCGAAGCAAATAGCCTGCTGAGTTTCAGATCAACCGTAAAAACATCAGGATAAGTCTTACTCCCCACGATTTCGTCGGTGATGTTCTGGTCGTTGACATACATGGCTCCCGTAAACCTCGACAATACGCCTGCATCAACATAGGGTGTTCGCAGCTGAAGTCCCATATTGGCTGAATGGAAAGGCACATCAGTGAGGTATTTGCCAGTCAGATCAGCTCCATCTGTCATGGTCAGTGCCTCAAAATCAGTTATTTCAGAAATATTAAACGCGTAGTTTCCAAAGATGAGCAGGGCTGGCGACACCGTAAGCATGAAATCAGTCTCGATGCCGTACATCCTGACAGAGGAAATGTTGGCTCTGATCATTACCGGTCTGTTGCCAAAACCCATATCGATGCTGTCACCTGTTGAGACATAATACAGAAAATCTTTTCCTGATGAAGCATATGCGCTGGCCGAAAGCCTTAGTTTTTCGGTCGGACGAAAATCGGCGCCAGTTTCAAAGCTATTGAGAAACTCGGGCAATAACCTGGGGTTGGCGACTTTGAATCCTCCCCTTACCCTGCCCGAACGACAAAGGTCGTCGAGTACAGCTGGCCTGAAACCCCTGCCATATGCGGCATACAACCTGAACCTGTCTCCGGGTTTATATTGCAATGATATTCTTGGGCTTAACGCTCCCCAGCTTTGGGCAGGCAAGCCACTGAACTCATACGGGCGCATAAATTTTGTCTCAGCCGAAGGGTCGTGAATACGGAACCCGCTTTCATAAAAAGTGGCATAGTCATACCTAAGTCCGGCAACAAGCACAATCGTGCTGTCATAAAACCTGATCTGATCCTGGGCATACATTCCATAGAAACTGTTTTTTCCGAAGTTATCCACCTGATCTGTTGAAGTGAAATAAATATCTGCTGCATCAACCTCGCCCATCCTGATGTCGACACCGGCAGATAGCAGGTGTCGGCCCGTTTGACGGTGTATCCCGGTGAGTGCTCCATAGTCAAGCCGTGCTGACCTGACGTCATACCATGTGTAATCGTCTTTAAACCATTCGCTGACTCTTTTGTAATCTTCGCGGTTAAAAAATACCACTGAATTCCATGAAGCAAGCCCAGATCTGCCTTTGAAACTGGCATGAACGCTGTAGGTGTCGTGGTCGGTGGTGTTGCCTTCGGGTTGATATACTTTTTCGCCTGTACCGCGGGTGTCATCAAAAGCGGAAAAAACCACCTCTGCTTCAAACTTTTCGCTCTGGCTGTAGCCGGCTCTTAGTGTAGCCATTTTTTCGTGAAAATCCGACTTAATGATATGTGGATTCGCTTTACGGTCGGCCTCCGATTGGGTAATATAACCATCGCTGGCGCGCCACAATCCCGAAGCCTGCCAGTAAAATGCCCCTTTGCGCCCACCAAGGTTTCCCCTGAACCCGCGTGTGAAATAGGTTCCTCCTGAAGCAGCAATATGGCCTTCCAATGGCTTGCCGGGCTTACGCCTGACGATATTGATCACACCACCCATCGCATTGCCTCCGTATAGTGCCGAACCCGGCCCCTTGACCACTTCGATCCGTTCAATATCGCCTGTCGAAAATAGATTCCAGTTTACAGAACCTCCATCGGCTTTGTTCATGGGCACACCATCAAGCAGCACAAGAGTACGCGCCTGCTCTTTCCCGCTCACACCCCGCATACTTACTGTTGCACGGTGCGAAAAAAGTCCGAAAGAACGGCCGCTGTGAACACCGGGAAGGGTGGAAATAGCCTCATCCGCTGAAGGAGCAGCCGCAAAGGACAGCCGTTCGGCTCCAATCAATTCAATACGTCCAGGTATCTCGTTGATGCGCTGTTCGTTGCGCGTGGCTGTCACAACAAACTCATCAAGTCCAATGTCGGAAGATTGCAACTCTGCCACAAACAGTCGGCCGTTAAGATCTTGTTTTGTAAGGATATGGGTGAAACGATTGTATCCGATCGCAGTGACAGCCAGTTGGTTTTTTGGTGAAACATCATCAAGACTGAAGTAGCCCTGAAAATCGCTGACACCTACTAATTTATTGCCTATATAAATATGTGCTCCGGGTACGGTTATTTGATTTTGTGCGTCCAAAACCTGACCCCTGAGAAGTTCCTGCCCCTGAACCGTAAATGCCGTCAGCATAATGGCTATGGTACACGTCAATATCCTGTTCATTGCTGTACTTTTATTTCAATTTCCATAAAACCTTCTGATACAGTATCAGCATGTTTCACCCTGATCAATCCGTATTTGCCATCGGATGTTTTAAATGGGACAATACGGCCTGTGAACATAAATTTGCACAGTCCGCTTACATTGCCCGGTTTGTAGGCTTGCACCAGCAGGCTGTCGTTGACGGCTGCTTCAAAATCGGCTGGATCAATGAGGTCGTTGTCGCTGGTGTAATAGTCGTACAGTGTTGAATTACGCACAGGCCAGCCGGCGATGTCGGGATAGTGCCCTGTGACCGAACTGCTGCCTGAGTAAGCAGGGCAGCAAAGTGTCGGCGACATCACACCACCTGTGAAATACACAAAGGCTACCATGTCAACGGAGGCTTCGTTTCCGCCTACTGTTTCGGTTGTAAATACGTTGCCCGTCCGAAGGTCGACATATTGCGGCAATCCGGTATTGTGCTGCATTCCGATAATCAGCGAAGGATAATGGTTGATTGGGCTGTAGGCGGAGCCTTCGCCCAGATGAACTGTTATTGTAACAGAAGCCGTATCGCGCCGTGCATTCATTACCTTAAAATGCCATTCTTCGCGCTGTGCAGCTGACTTGGTGGCCCTAAAGGTGTAATCGAGGCCCCCGGAAGGAAGATAGATGCCCTGATCCAGTTCTGTTGACACAATTCCGTCGGCAACACGTCTGATCACAATGTTTGTCAAAGGGGCACTTCCTTCCGTGGCTGTAATTCCGAAGGTGAGCTTGCCGCCGACAGGCACTTCGGTACCATCGGCGGTGAATTCGCCGGTTTTGAGTGCCACAAAGGGTTTGCTGACCGCAGGTTCAGTCTTTTCACATGCCGTTACGATGGCCAGAACAAACATCAGCAACAGGTTGAAAAACATAAAAAGCAATGTTCGCCGGTTCATATCAGTTTGGTGTTGGTTTGACAGAATACCTGAATTCAACATTGCAGTTGAATTATCTTAAACGTGATATTCAACTGCACCGGAAACTTTTTGCCGGTGCAGTTGAATAACAATATCTTCAATAAGTGGTAATTATTTGGTTTTGAACTCGAAAGTGACAAGACCCGTTGCGCCCTGCTCAACGGCAGTTACTTTAAATAATCCGTATGTTCCGGAAACAGTTTTGAATGCATAAATGTCATCCACCTTCATGTCTTTCTTTTTGCGGTTGCCGCTGGTTACGGTTTCGTCATAATAGCTTTGGATGATGGCATCGCCGTCTTTCAGCTGATCGAATTGCGCAACAGTTATTTCTGTAGCAGGATCTGTGAAATAAGTCTGGTTTTTGGTGGCCCAGTTTTCAGGTGCGGTTTCGCCTGTGTAAATGCCATTAATACCGGTTCCGGGAGCAGCGATGGCAATGTTGTTTCCACCGGCTTCTTCAAAGAAGCAGAGAATATCAATTTTGTCAGAGGCAGCGAAAGCATCGGCCTGTTTATACACTTTCTTCTCGGTCACAGATAAGAATGCGCCATGAGTGGTGTTTTCCTGAGCACCCAGTGTAACAATGTTTTTAGCCGGTTCGTTATCCTCGTCTTTCTTGCAAGAGGTGAACACAAGCATGGCGGCTGCAAACAACAAAATCAGATTCAGGGTAATGGTTTTCATTTCGTTTGGGGTTTTAATAATGATTAAATTTCGATATGCAAAATTAGCATAACGGTTCAAGTGTCAAGCATTTTTTTGTGAAAAAATTAACAATAAAATGTTCTGGTCTGAAATCCTGTAGGTGAAATTGGCAATAGTCTGTATTTGATTATATTAGTAGACATTGCCTTAGAATTGCATATCGGGTTATGGTGGTGTTGTGTGCAGGTAAAGTTGACTCTGCCTTTCTTTTTAGGATTGACTCAGGTTTGTTTGAAGAAATCACTAACATAAAGATTTGCATCTTTGCAAAAAAAAACTGCCATGACGATTGAAGAAACCGCACAGCAGATTGTTGAGGAGTTCTCGGTGTTCGAAGACTGGCTCGACAAATACAACTATCTGATTGAGACGGGCAGGGATATACCCATGATTGATGGACATTACAAAACCAATAATTATCTGATCTCGGGTTGTCAGTCGCGGGTATGGCTGCATGCATCATTCAGGGACGGAAAGGTGTTTTTCAGTGCCGACAGCGATGCTGTGATCACTAAAGGAATTATAAACCTGCTCATCAGGGTGCTTTCGGGCCGCAGCCCTGAAGAGATACTGCAGGCTGATCTGGGTTTTCTCGACAAGATTGGTCTCAAAGAGCATCTGTCGCCAACACGCTCCAACGGACTGTTGTCGATGATCAAACAGATAAAATTGTATGCCCAGGTGTTCAAACTTAAAATGAACAATTGATATGAATACAACACACCAAAAAGCACTTGAACTGGATGTCATCAGTGTGCTTCAAACCATATACGATCCTGAAATACCTGTGAACATTTACGAACTGGGTTTGATTTATGAAATAGCCATCAGCGACGATGCCGATGTAAAGATATTGATGACCCTCACATCCCCCAATTGTCCGGTAGCCGAAAGTCTGCCTGTTGAAGTACAGCAAAAGATTGCCGGAATAACGGGCGTACGCTCATCCGATGTGGAGCTCACTTTTGAACCGCCCTGGGACCAAAGCATGTTGTCGGAAGAAGCAAAGCTTGAACTTGGGTTTTTGTAGTGTTTCGGGTCTCGGGTCTCGGGTCTCGGGTCTCGGGTTTCGGGTTTCGGGTTCAGAGAGCCCGTTAACCAGCAACCAGTAACCAGCAACCAGCAACCAGTAACCAGAACCCAGTAACCAGAACCCAGTTACACTCCTACCTGTCTGATATGCACTTCCACAAAACCTCCGTTGACAAGATGTGGTGCGCTTAGCCATTTACTTTCGAGCAATCGGGCGTACTGTTCGATGATATTTGCTATGCGCTGCTGATGTTCCATTTCGTCTGTACCTTTATCGAGGGGTTTGTGAAACTGAATAATAGCCCCATGACCTTCGCCTGGAAGTACAAAAACAGGTATCAGAGCAGCTTCGGTGATTAGTCCCAGTTCGGCAAAACTGGCCCTGAAACCCCTTATTTTTCCGCCAAAAGGTAGTGAAACATGTGCCCGGCCGTGCTGACCGTCGCCCAGAATATGCACAATCCCGCCCGACTCAAGTTTTTCCCTTGCCTGAAAAAGTAGCCGGAAAGCCTCTGTGTTCGACTCCCTGCTTACAGAGAGAAACTGAGGCAGGCAGTCTTTTCTGATGCCTGCAACTTTGAGGCTTTCGGAACCTTTTTCACCAATGATAGAGTAATAGTTGGTATAGTCCATGCGCGTAAAAAGCCATAATGCAACAGAAGGCCACCCATAGTGACTGTTCACCAGCACAATCCCTTTGCCACTGCTGTAGTGTTCATCAAAAATTTCCTTTCCATCGAAACGGATCATTTTGTTGAGCCCATGGTTACTGAGATGCGATAGTGCCGCTGTTCGCCAACCATGGTGAAAATGGGTTTGCAGAAAAGCCGTCAGCATAGCTTCATGGTCACCTTTATACCCGATATGTACCAAGAACTCTTTGAACGGTGCTGCTCTGTGGAGCAGATATTCCTTGCGGGCATAGTTAGAGGCGGCAATTCTTCGGATCAGTGCCGAACCGGGTACATAGGGAATCCGTGCAGCTCCAACAGGCGAGTTATAAAGCTTCATCAGCTTTGTAAACAAGAAGTTGCGGATATCAATGTTCATCAGTCATTGGTTTTAGGATTAACCCCGCAATCTGCCTGATGGTGGGATGCTGCAGCAGGACATCAACAGGAATTCTGCGGCCAAACTCCTTTTCGATGCTGTTGAAAGCCACAAAAAGACGCAGGGAATCGGCACCAAGTTCAAGAAAGTTGTCGGTAACACCGACCGGACTTATCTGCAGGCTTTTTTCGAATAGCATTAACAGCTTTTTCTCAGTATCATCTATCGGAAGTTCTTTCTGTCCGGCAACATCCGCAGTATTCCATTCCGGTTCGGGTATCAGGGTGCGGTCGGTTTTGCCGCTTGCGTTTTTCGGCAGCTCTGAAATTTGCATGATTCGTGAGGGAACCATATAATCGGGCAATACTTTGGCGGCTTTTGCTTTGAGGAAACTCAGATCGGGCATGTGGCCGGTGGAAGGCACAATCCAGGCGATGAGGTGTTCTACACCTAGGTAGTTCTGTTTTACGGCACAAACAGCTTCTTTCACTTCTGGTTCGGTCAGGAGCACACTTTCAATTTCAGCAAGGTCAATACGGAAGCCCCTTATTTTCACCATGTGGTCTTTACGGCCCAGATGCACTACACATCCATCGGCCCGCATCACTCCTTTGTCGTAAGTCCTGAGGGTTTTCAAGTTGTTGTCCCATATATCCCTCACCACATCTGCATTGGTTTGGACAGGGTTGTTCCAATATCCCGGACTCACATACTTGCTGCGCAGATAGATCTCGCCGGTTTCGCCCGGTGCACAGTCATTGCCTTCTTCGTCGCGGAGAACCAGATCAACGCCTTCGACAGGATAGCCCACAGGGACTATGTTTCCAACAAGCGGAGTATCATGATTGATGATGAATGCCCTTGAAAGATAGGCTTCGGTACTTGCCAGTATATTAATCATCCGGTTGTGCGGAGCAAATACTTTCCGGGCTTTTTCCACATCACCACGATAAAGGGTTTCACCGCCGAAAAGTAAGAGTTTCAGATCGGGGAATGTTGTTCCTTTCTCAATGACATCCAGCCAATGTCGCAGAAATGAAGGCAGTACCAATGCGGCATTAATTTCTTGTGCTGTGAACCAGTCTGTAAAAGCGGTTATTCCATCTTTTTTCACGTTGAAAAGCATCAGATGGCCTCCATTGAGCAGTGCAGCGAGCAAGGGCAGGGCATGGGCCGAAAAGCCGGTAGAAAGATAGTGGGCAAAGCGAAAATCCGGTTTGATGTCACAGAACGAAGTCAGGCGACCGATGAAATGAACCATGTTTTCATGGGTCTGAATAACGCCTTTAGGTTTGCCGGTCGAACCTGAAGTAAACAGCAAAATGGCACGGTCCCCTGGACAAACTGCAACTTCTGGAGCATCAACATCATGTTTATCAATGAATTGATCTGAACAAACAACCTCAAACCCATTCAGGAAGTGTTGATGTTTCGCGGTCAGGCCGGTTTCGGTCAGGATAAGTCTTGTACCCGCTTCTTGCATGATGGCCCGGTTTCGATCGGGCGGAAAGGTGGTGTCAAGCGGCACATAGGTTTTGCCTGCTTTGAGGATGCCCAGAATACTGACAACTTGCCAGACGGTATTCTCATGAAATATGGCAATGTTCTCCGCACCGTAAATGTCTGTTAGGTTTTTTGCAAGGGCATTTGATATACGGTTCAAGGTTTTGTAGTCAAAACTCAGACTTTCGTCAGTAACCGCAATCCTTTCGGGGCCGGCCGACACCACAGATTCGAATCTTCCATGTATTGTAGGTAGTGGTTCGTTGTATGACAACGGGAGTTGATTAGCAGCTGGGAAGCCCATAACAGTCAGGATTTTGTTTCGGCGTAAGCCTTATTGCCCAACACAGTAAACAACCCCGGTTCTGCCTCCATGATCAGATAAGGGTGTTTGCCGGGATGCAGTTCATACTTCATCCGCACTATGTCAAGTATTTCCCTTTCAGCAGTAGAAAGATGAATGTCCTGGATCTGGTCATGATCTTTAAACACCAGACACAGTTTTACCCTGTCGGTGGGTTTCATATGGGCTTTAAGATGAGCAAAAAAATCCTGGAAAACTGCCCTTATGATGTAGTGTTCCATGAGTTTTGGTTGATTTGGCTACAATTTTATGAAAAATTTTCATATAAGGGAATAGATTCTGGTAAACTTTGTTTTCCGATCCCCCGGACATTTGGTTATTGTCTGACAACCTTTGGGTGGTTCCAAGGGATAAGTTTGGTATTTTTGCGCAAAATCAGGTCATGACATCAATACCGGGCAAGCTTCTGGCAACGATCAGTTCACCTTCCGATCTCAGAAAGTTGAGTAAGACATCACTCAGGATGCTTGCCGGGGAGTTGCGCAGTTTCATTCTGGATGTGGTATCAGCGAATCCTGGTCATCTGGGGGCTTCTTTAGGTGTGGTGGAACTGACCATTGCACTGCATTATTGCTTCAACACACCTGATGACAAGCTCATTTGGGACGTTGGCCATCAGGCATATGGACATAAAATTTTGACAGGCAGGCGTACACAGTTTGAAAGCCTTCGTAAGTTGGGCGGATTAAGTGGTTTTCCGGTGATGACGGAAAGTGTTTATGATGCTTTCGGAACCGGACATGCATCTACGGCTTTGTCTGCAGCCTTAGGCATGGCCGAAGCAGCCCGAATCCGCAAGATCAGGCGGCAGCATATAGCCGTTGTGGGCGATGGAGCCATCACAGGGGGCATGTTTTTCGAAGCGCTGAATCAGTCAGGAAACAGCAAGGTGAATCTGCTCATTGTTCTCAACGATAACGGCATTTCCATTGATCACAGCACGGGAGCACTCAAAGATTACCTGCAGTTGCAGGCCGAAAAAACCGGACTTGCTGAGTTTGCCAACCCACTTTTCGAGGCATTCAACATCAGTTGCAGCGGTCCGGTTGACGGCAACAACCTCGACGAATTGATTCCGTCCATTGAAGCTATCAGTAAGCAGGAAGGTGTTCGTTTGCTTCACGTGCTTACCACCAAAGGAAAAGGTTTTGAAAAAGCCGAACTCGATCAGGTACGATATCATGCTCCCGGAACCTTCGACCGACAGACTGGAGCCATCGTGCATAACACTGATATTAACAAGATTCCCCTTTATCAGGAAGTGTTTGGGCAAACTCTTCTTGAACTTGGTGAAATAAACCCAAACATCGTGGCGATCACACCGGCCATGGTAACCGGAAGTAATTTGGGCCCTTTTTTAGCGCGTTTTCCCGATCGCTGCTTTGATGTAGGCATAGCCGAGCAGCATGCTGTAACCTTTGCCGCCGGACTTGCCGCCGAAGGACTTATCCCATACTGTACCATTTATTCCACTTTTCTCCAGCGTGCCTACGATCAATTGATCCATGATGTGGCCCTGCAGCAACTTCCGGTGGTTTTTTGCATCGACAGGGCAGGACTGGTGGGTGAAGACGGAGCAACTCACCATGGGGCTTTCGATTTGGCCTATCTAAAAGCCATTCCCGGAATTACCATAGCAGCACCCATGAACGAAAAGGAACTCAGAAACCTGATGTTTACCGCTCAACTTGAATCCGCAATTTTACCGATCGCCATCAGGTATCCCCGGGGTGCAGCAACCACTACGGATTGGCGACAACCATTTGATGCAGTTGAAACAGGCACAGGCAGGGTGCTTAGGGAAGGAAAAGGCATTGCTGTGGCCAGCATCGGGCATCCCGGTAATTTTGTTACCAAAGCCCTCGACAAGCTTCAGTCGGAGGGAATCAGCTGTACCCATGCCGACATGCGTTTTCTCAAACCTTTGGACACAGCCTTGGTTCAAAAACTTTTCGAAGAGCACCACACCATCATTACGGTCGAAGACGGAGTGATAACCTCGGGTCTGGGCAGCGAAATAGCCTTGGAAGCCAATCGCTTTGGATTTGCAGGGAAGGTCATTACTTTAGGGATTCCTGATGCCTTTATACCGCATGGGAAACCCCATGAATTATATGCACTCTGCGGTTTTGATGCCGACGGTATAGAGAAAACCATCAGAGAACATTTCCACTGACAAACATTTGCATCGGCCTTTGTGTTCTTTTGTGCATCTTTGTCCTTCAAATGTCCGCAGCATGAAGGAAGGCACATTAACCGGCCGGTTGCATCACCGCGGTTTCAGAAAAAATAAGTCTTTACACCCGTCTGTCTATTTCTTTTTATTGGTTTTCGTTTTGCTTTTGAGTCTTATCGCAAACGCGAATCAGAACACAACTGCAGGTTTTACGCTCAGGCTGCCGGATATCATCGTAAGCCATGTGCATCAAAATGTTGTGGTACATTTTGAAGATATTGCCTTCCACGATAGCGTTGTTGCCAACAAAACTGAGGTTTTGCTGAATGGTTATCCGGTGGCCATACAGTTCAAAAACAATGAAGCAATCTTCAGTTACGATTTTCCGGCAACAGAAATTCTGACTGTTGCCATCGGAGCTGGTCGGTTGGATATTCCGGTGCATCCTATTCCGCTGTGGATGTCGGTTTTGCCTCCGCTGATCGCCATTCTGATGGCCTTGTTGCTTCGAGAGGTGTTTGTTTCGTTATTTCTGGGTATTCTCAGCGGAACCACAATTATATACTACTATCAGGGACATCATTTTATTGCAGCCCTGTTCAAAGGCATGCTTGCACTTATTGACACCTATGTTCTGGACTCCCTGACAGACCCCGGACACATGGCAATCATAGTTTTTTCGACTACGATAGGAGGGATGGTTCATCTGATCACCCGCAACGGCGGCATGCAGGGCGTGGTGAACAGGATTTCTCGCTATGCCACCACAGCACGATCAGGACAGCTGGCCACCTGGGCGATGGGAATTGCCATTTTCTTCGACGATTATGCCAATACACTTGTGGTTGGCAACACAATGCGGCCTGTAGCTGACCGCTTGCGCATTTCACGCGAAAAGCTTGCCTATATCGTAGATTCAACAGCTGCGCCTGTCGCATCTGTGGCATTTGTGACAACCTGGATCGGGGCCGAGCTGAGTTATATTCAGGACGGTATTGCCACCATAGGCATTGATGAGTCAGCTTACAATGTGTTTCTCCATTCATTAGGCTACAGTTTCTACCCATTTCTTGCCCTGATTTTTATTCTTATACTGATTTTTTCAAATCGCGAATTTGGTCCGATGTACAATGCCGAATCGAAAGCCCGTTCGGGTAATCAGGAAATCAAGCAACTTAAAGAATCAGAAAATGGAATACAGGCTGAAATGCCTCTGATGATTCAGGGAAAGAAAGCCAGATCGTTCAACGCCCTGATACCAGTGCTTGTGATCATTGTCGGGACGATTACCGGGCTGGTTTACACAGGCTGGGATCAGTCGGTTTGGGACGATGGCAGTCATGGTCTTGTGAGTAAGATTTCCAAAACCATTGGTGCAGCTGATTCTTATGCTGCACTACTGTGGTCGTCACTTTCGGCTCTTGTAGTAGCAGTGGCTATGACACTGGCGCAGCGGCTGCTGGGCCTGAAGGAAACCATTGAAAGTGTCGTTGACGGATTCAAAAGTATGCTTCCGGCGGTGCTGATCCTTACACTTGCATGGTCTGTAGCGCTGATTACCAAACACCTGCACACAGCTGAATTTATCTCTCAACTGTTGCTCCGGCTTTCTTTCTCCCCCTACCTGGTGCCTGCACTGACTTTTATTCTGGGTGCCCTTGTGGCTTTTTCCACGGGTTCGTCTTGGGGCACAATGGCTATTCTGTACCCGCTCATCCTCCCATCGGCATGGATGCTCACACACCAGCAAGGTATGGAGCATGAACATGCCCTGCTGATTTTCTACAATGTGGTTTCGGCAGTGCTGGCCGGTTCTGTGCTCGGAGATCATTGTTCGCCAATATCTGACACCACCATTCTCAGTTCATTGGCAAGCCAGTGCAACCATATTGAACATGTTCGCACCCAGATGCCCTATGCCCTGACAGTAGGCAGCGTGGCACTGCTGGCAGGAACCATCCCGGCAGCCTTCGGGCTGTCCATGTGGCTGCTGCTGCCATTTTCGGTGTTCTTGCTTGTGCTTGTCGTCCGTGTTTTTGGTAAAAAAATCAACAGTGGCAGCATCCCTGAAACACCCTAAACACTACCTTTGAACGCAAATCAGTCCCAATGCTGAACTGGATCGAAATCACCGCCCTGATTGTGACGGGTGTGATGGTTGGGTTTATCAACACCCTTGCCGGTGGTGGCACCATCATCTCCCTGTCGGTGTTCCTGATCATGGGCTTGCCCATTGATGTTGCCAACGGAACCAACCGAATTGCCGTCATACTGCAGAACATGACTTCAAGCCATGCCTTTTACCAGAAAAAGGTTCTCGACATCCGAAAAGGGAGCTGGCTTGCCCTTCCTGCAATCCTTGGCTCAATACTGGGTGCCTGGCTTGCCGTTGACATTGACCGCGAATCCTTTGGCAAAGCCATTGCTGTGGTCATGCTGCTGATGATCTTTTTTATGTTCTTTAAAACCGAAAAATTCCTGAAAGGTCGTCCCGAACTCATGGCAAAAAAAGTAAGCTGGGTGCAGTTTGTCATCTTTTTCTTTATTGGCATATACGGTGGAATGTTTCAGGTTGGTGTGGGCTATTTCCTGCTCGCTGCCTTAGTAGCCGGTGCCGGTTTCGACCTGATTCGCGCCAACGCCCTGAAAGTGTGGATAGTGCTGCTCTACACCGTTTTTGCACTGGCAGTTTTTGTCGGTAATAATGCCGTTGACTGGAAATTCGGGCTCATTCATGCCATCGGCAACATCATCGGAGCGTACATCGCATCGCATATGGCTGTTCAAAAAGGCATCACCTTCGTGAAATGGGTGATTGTGGTGGTTATTGTTCTCACATCCGGCCAACTGATTGGCATATATGACATCGGCGAACTGATCAGCTTTATGATGGGAAAAAGCTAAGATAGCAGAGTTTTGAAGCAATTCATGATAATTCCTTCAACGTATTGAAGCAATTTAATGAAATTCCTTCAATTCAACACCTATAAGTAGTTTCCGATTATCCTATTTACCGGACAACAGCAAGCATTTGCACTTAGTTAAAACACCCAATGCAACTGTCGTAATTACTATTGAAACGGCATTACTATGGAGCAAAAACGTACATTTGTCAGAAACAAATCCGGATTATGATTCAAATGAGGCAATTAAAGGGCATTTTGCTGCTGATGCTATTCGTCGTGGCGACAGCGATGCTGGTTTCGGGATGCACAAGACAAAAAGCTGAAGAAGCCGAACGTCCTGAATATGTACTTGTCATTCACGGAGGTGCCGGTGCGATGGAACGCTCGCTGATGAGTCCTGAGGCTGAGGCCGCATACAGACAGGGGCTGCTTGAGTCGCTCGAAGCAGGCGAAGCTGTTCTCAGGTCGGGAGGCAGCAGTGTGGATGCAGTGGTAGCAGCTATTGTTTTGATGGAAGACAACCCTCTGTTCAATGCCGGAAAAGGGGCTGTGCTCAACGAAGCAGGCGACATTGCACACGATGCTTCGCTCATGGAAGGCAGTGAAGGCAGGGCTGGAGCTGTAGGAGCAGTGCAGACAATCCGTAATCCCATTTTGGCCGCAAAGGCAATTATGGACGAAGGCCGGCATGTTTTCCTTGTCGGCAAAGGAGCCGAATCTTTTGCACTGAGTCAGGGTGTGGACACCATCAGTCCGACATTTTTCATCACTCCGGAACGATGGGAAAGCTATGAAAAAACCCGCAACAGCCGCCTCGAACGTGAGTTTCCTCTTCAACCGAAAGGAACGGTTGGCGCAGCAGCACTTGACAAAAACGGAAACCTGGCCGCCGGAACATCCACCGGAGGCATGCACTACAAAAGGGTGGGCCGGCTGGGCGACTCGCCTGTTATAGGTGCCGGAACATGGGCCGACAATAACAGTTGTGCTGTTTCGGCCACCGGACATGGAGAATATTTTATCCGCAATGCAGTAGCCAGCGACATCTCAGCACGCATGCTCTATGGAAACAAAAGCCTGAAGCAAGCTTCCGATGAAGTGGTGATGCAAAAACTATCTGCATTGGATGCAGGTGGGGGCATCATAGCGGTGGACAAAAACGGAAACATCGCCATGCCTTTTAATACTCCCGGTATGTTCAGGGGTTTTGTGAAAGCAGGCAGTGAACCCTTTGTCGCCATCTACCCCGACGAAATCCAGCTCGACTAAAACAGCAATCTGCTTCAATGAAACCGCATAGAAATCTGATTCTCCTCGCGCTGCTGCTGTATGTTCTGGCGGGCTGCGACAAAGACCAACAGCCCGAGCCCCCGGTTGCTGAAGACAGCTTTGTACGGGCTGTTGATATTTCGTTTCTGCCACAAATACGCGCCTCGGGCATCAGCACTTATAACCGCGAAGGCCATACGGAAGATATGCTCACAAGCCTGAAAAATGCAGGTGTCAATTGTGTAAGACTCCGCCTGTGGAACAATCCCTCCGATGGACATTCAGGTCTTGAAGAGGTGGCAGCACTTTCAGAAGAGATCAGGCAATTGGGGATGAAGGTCTGGCTTACGGTGCATTATTCCGATACCTGGGCCGATCCCGGAAACCAACTCAAGCCTGCCTTATGGCAAAACATCTCCTTCAACGCTTTGAAAGACAGTGTTTATGCATTTACACAACAAGCCGTTACACATATTCAGCCAGACATTATCCAGATCGGCAACGAAATCAACAACGGTTTTCTGTGGCCGGATGGCAGCGCAGGCAACATGACGGGCTTCAGGTCCCTGCTCGAAAGCGGAATTACAGCTGTCAGGGAATCAGATACTTCCATCCGGATTATGCTGCATTATGCAGGCCACACCGATGCCCCATCCTTTTTTAACCAAATGCAACAGCTGGATTATGATCAGGTTGGCATTTCTTACTACCCCATCTGGCATGGCCGCGACATAAACGCTTTGCAAGAATCGTTGCACGAATTGTCATCGCAAACCGGAAAAGAAGTACTCATCGCCGAAACCTCCTATCCGTTTACCTTCGGATGGAACGACTGGACCAACAACATCATCGGGAGTAGTGACCAGATACTGGATGAATTTCCGGCATCGGAGCAGGGACAACTGGATTTTCTGCTCAGAATAAGGTCTGCTGTTGATAGTGTTTCAACAGGAAAAGGTTTTTGTTACTGGGGTGCAGAGTGGATTTCGTTCAAGGGAAGCCAGTCAACTCAGGGCTCAAGCTGGGAGAATCAGGCGCTGTGGGATTTTAACAACAAGGCTCTACCGGCTTTGGAGGCTTTTGAAACAGCACTGTATGATTGATTTCTTTTTCTCGCATCGGGCGCGTCGTTAAATTTCTCGCGGCGAGCGCGGCGTTTAACCGCAAAGAGCGCAAAGAGAATGCGCTAAGAACGCAGAGAAATATTTGATATCCGTAAAATTTGGTTAGGCGCAGTCCCTTTGCGCTCTTTGCGCCTCCTTTGCGTCCTTTGCGATAAAAAAATCTGCGTCCTTTGCGGTTAGAAGCGAATCACCATCCATCCGGATTGTTCAGCAGACCCTGATTACGGTCAGAAACTCACGTTCGCAGAGTAAACCACCACTGGTTGATTACTGTTTCTCGTACTGCTGCACCTCTTCGCTGGCAAACTCCAGTTTCACTCCGGCTTCGGCAAACATGGCCTCTGATTCGGTTCCGGCATGGTATTTTTTTTCACACACAACCCTTTCGATGCCACAGTTGATGATGAGCATGGCACAGGTGCGGCAGGGTGTCATGCGGCAATAGAGTGTGGCACCGTCGAGGGCTATGCCTCGTCTGGCGGCCTGTGTGATGGCATTCTGCTCGGCATGAACGGTGCGTACGCAATGCTGGGTAATGCTGCCGTCTTCGTGGATCACTTTCTTCATCAGATGTCCTACCTCATCGCAATGGGCCAATCCGCGTGGCGAACCCACATATCCTGTAACCAAAATCTGTTTATCCTTAACAATCACACAACCGCTGCGGCCGCGGTCGCATGTTGCTCTGGTAGCCACCGAATCGGCCAGTTTCAGGAAATATTCGTCCCAGCTGGGCCGCAGGTGTTTTGGTTTTTCGTTCGAAGAATCACTCATGTTTTTCGATAATTTTTAATGCCTGTGCGATCTGATCGTGTAGTTCAGCAACATTGCCATTGTTTAAAAAAAGAAAGTCGGCCTGGCTGATGCAGGCTGCAAGGTTTTGCTTGTTCGGGTCGTCGGAAGTCATTTCGCGGGCTTCGTTGGCCAGAAAAGTTTCATAGCTCACCGAATCGGTTTCTGACCGGCGCAGACTGATTCTTTGGAAGCGTAGTTTTGGGTCCGCATCCACGGCAAAGAGGTGGAAACGTCCCTTTTGCCTGAGCGAGGCAATCTCGCCGGGTGTGCGTATGCTCTCGATCACACAGGATTGTTGTCCTTTCAGTGCTTCCTCGTACAGACAGTCGGTGACATAACTGGGCGAAAATCGTGCTCTGAGTTCGTTGGCCACAGAGGTCATGCTGTCGCGGTTCACGGGTATGCCCCTGCGTTCGATCTCCTTCACCAGGAACGCGCGCACCG
This sequence comes from Bacteroidales bacterium, assembly GCA_024710405.1. Lineage (GTDB taxonomy): Bacteria > Bacteroidota > Bacteroidia > Bacteroidales > F082 > UBA6192. Next base: position 74,576 of record JANJUV010000017.1, on the reverse strand, counting down.
AAAAATGCCTGAAGCCTTTTTCGCTGACCAGATAATCAACAATGGTTCCTTTGCCTGCCCCAAGTGTGCCTGTGATGCCGATGATGACCATATTACTTATTTGTTTGACTTTCAGCTTTTAGCTCGTCAATCCATTTGCCCATAGCTACCGGTTGCCACTGTTTCATCTTGTTGAGCAGGGCTGAAGCTTCGAAGGAAACAATAAGGCTGTTGCGGTGCTCGTCGCGGATGAATCCGTCGGAAACCCCCTGATCGAAGAAGCGCAGCAGAAAGTCGAAGTATCCGTTGGTATTGAGCAAACCAAGAGGTTTATCAATAAGACGCAACTGGTTAAAGGTAAGCACTTCTGAAAGCTCATCCAAAGTGCCAAATCCTCCCGGAAGGGCAATAAAGCCATCAGAAAGGGCGATCATCATGGCTTTGCGTTCGGCCATATCGTCCACCACATGAAGTTTGTGGATGCCCGGATGGGCCACTTCCTTGTCCACCAGGTGTTGCGGCATGATGCCCACTACCTCTCCCCCATGTTCCATCACCGTATCGGCAAGCACTTTCATGAGGCCAACACTGGCACCCCCATACACCAGGCCAAGCCCGCGTTCGGCGAGCAGGCGGCCCAAACCGGCTGCCGCATCGCGGTACACCCGCTGGTATCCCATGCTGCTTCCGCAGAAAACACAAATTCGTTTCATCGTTTGTTGCTTCCGGACAAAGGTAATGCTTTCGGACGAACGCCAATGCCCTGTATGACCTTTGGCGGTTATTGAGTTTCATTAAAGTGGTGGAACTTTTCGGTTATTTTCCGGAGAAATAATGCAGGCTGACGTCGAAAACCAGCACTGAGTTGGGCGGAATACTGCCGGCAGCTCTGTTTCCGTAGCCAAGGGCTGAAGGGATGATCAGTCTGATCTTTCCTCCCGGGGCGATCAGCGGTATTCCTTCCTGCCAGCCTTTGATGAGCGAAGGAAGGGCGCCGGTATAAAAATCTCCCTGATCGAACACGCGGTCATCGAGCAGATAGCCTTTGTAGGTGACGGTTACCGTTGCCTCCGGCCCGGGTTTGTTGCCTGTTCCGGCTTCCGTGATGATATAATACAAGCCGGAGGTTGTGCTTAAGGCATCAAGCTGTTTTTCGGCCAGGTAATCTTCTATCTTCTGCTTGTCAATGGCGGCCTGATCAACCACTTTGTTTTCGCCGCACGAGACCAGTGCAATAAGGAAAATAATCAGCAGGTTATAGATTTTCATATTGGTTTATTGTTGTTGCAGGAGTTCGTCAACCAGTTTGGGCAGGCCTTGTGCGGCGGTGTCGCGGATCACGCGTACATGGCTTTGGTGTGCGGCAGGGTTCGCTTTGGGGTCAATCAACACCACAGGAATTCCGTGTGGGGCATAATCAATGAGTCCGGTGGCGGGATATACCTGAAGGCTGGTGCCGACCACAACCAGCATATCAGCCTTTTTCACCAGCCTTATGGCTTCGCTGATGTTGGGCACCGGCTCACCAAACCACACAATATGCGGTCTGAGCTGAGCACCTTCTTCGCAGCAGTCACCCAGTTTCAGTTCCCAGTGGTCTAGGGTGTACACCAATGAAGGATTTGCAGTACTCCTGACTTTTTTCAGTTCGCCATGCAGGTGCAGCACCCGGCCCGAGCCGGCCCTTTCGTGCAGGTCGTCAACATTCTGGGTGATGATCTGCACTTCGAACCTCTCTTCGAGCCTTTTCAATGCCTTGTGTCCCTCGTTGGGTTCTACCTCAAAGAGTTGCTTCCGGCGTTCGTTATAAAATTCGAGTACCAGTTGAGGGTTGTTTTCCCATGCCTGCGGACTGGCAAGGTCTTCGAAACGGTGTTTGCGCCACAGTCCGTCATCGTCCCTGAAGGTTTTGATGCCGCTTTCGGCACTCATGCCCGCGCCGCTGAGAATGACCAGATGTTTCATCCCGGTTGTGTGTTTGCCGGTGACAAAGATACGGCAGAGGGTTTTAAGTAAAAACAATAAAAACCTACTTAACCACCAAGCTTCAACTTTGCCCATTACTTTCACCATCGCTGCCGCACGAACTTTTCTCGCTGAAGGTAATCTTTTGCCTGGCAAAAATTAATCAAGCTATATTTAGGATAGCTGATTTTCAGCGTTTTTCCTCGACCCCTGAAGGAGAGTCGCTAAAAAATCAGCGTTTACATACTCTTCTTTTTGCCCCGCAACCCCCAAAAATGGGGGAGCGACTGGATCGTTGACTTTAGGGTAACTGTCAAACCTCCAAACCTTTAACCCTCCAACCTTTCAAACACCTGTGCTGAGCGATAGTCGAAGCATTCAAACCTCCTAACTTCCAAACCTTCCAACCTCCAAACTTTCAAACTTTCAAACATTCAAACATTCAAACTTTCAAACCTTCAAACCTTCAAACCTTCAAACCTTCTAACTTTTAAACCTACTTAACCACCAACCTCCCACTCTGCCAGCTTCTTCCATCCCACAGCCTGACGACATACAAGCCTGCTGGAAGCTTCGCGGTTTCAATCTTATGAAAGTTGCTTGTTGGTTGTGCCTTATAAAGCAGCCTGCCTGTGGGGCTGTAAAGCTCTATTTGCATGTCTGTTAAGGGAATATTTGCAGGCAGTTGCAGCCAGGCTTCGGTGGTGGCGGGGTTGGGTGTGACGACTAATTGTTCACCTGGTTCAGCATCGAGTGCTGATATATTGCCAATGATTGAAAGACAAGTGTCTCTGACTGTAAGCAGCAATTCATTGCTTTCCATCATTGCATCGAAAACCTCCCCCGCCGGACTGTGAAACAAATCTATTGGGACAGTTTCCAGTTGAACTGTTTGAAATTCAGAATATGAACTATAAGCCATACACATTTCGCTTTGGCCTTCCGGACTTAGCTTGCTTAAACCTGAATGAGGATCAGTATAATCCTGATATCCCTTAACATAAATAACGGGACCATTGCCGATGACAATCATATTGCCTTCGGGCGAGGTTAAGGAACCAATTCCATACATTTCATACATATTGGCACGGATTACTTCGCCTTCTGAGCCTATGTGGATGAACTGAGATTGATAAGTGTTACCGGACACTACCAGGTTTCCTTCATAATCTGTGTTGAGCAAAGGACGAATATTGCCGAAAAAATCAAAATTTGTCCATCCCCATTGGGTTAAGTATTCATATTTACCTGCCCATAAAGGTTCTCCTTCCTGATCGGTGCAGAATACCACATCCCAATCATTCGAATTTTCGTTTTGGTAGGTATGTAAAGCTAATCCCATTTCGGTGTTGATCATATCATAAACTCCTCCAAAAACAACATCCGGCGAATGATATTTTTTACCCCACAAGGCGTTTCCGTCGCCGGTGATCTTTGCGATCAAAGGTGCAACACCTGAGGTTTCTGACAGAAAACCGGCAAGCAGATAGTTTTCATCACCGGAATGTCTGACAGCCACACCGCGACTTTTGGGAAAATCGCCCGAATAAGTGTGTGACCACAAAAGATTGCCCGAAGGACCAAACCGTGCAGCGAGCATCATGGATTGTCCGTCATCCCCGTTTGAATAGTCGTATGACCCGATGAGCACACAACCCCCGGCTCCGTCGTGACAAACCGCCGAAGGCGTTACTTTCACAGGAAAATCAATCCCTCGCTGCCACAACAGGTTGCCTTCAATAGAATATTTTAAAACGAAAACATCTGTGTCGAATTGTGATGCAATAACGAACCATCCATCATTTGATGCAGTCGAATGAATATTATAAGTAGTTCCGGGCGACTGCAATGCACGCATCCATTCAACCGTGCCTTCCGGTCCAAGTTGTATCAGTGCCCCATTTATTTGATTTGGTGCACCCTGATTGGAAACAGCACCGATCAGCAGAATAGAACCACTTTCTGATTGTGCCATTGCTCTTATAGAAATAAATCTCTCACCATTGTAGAATACCTTGTCGAACTGGCCTGTCTGGGAGAAAGAGAGGTAATTAACAAACAACGAAATAAAGATTAAAGATACCCTGAAGTTTAGTTGAATTAAGGTATTCATGTGTTTTGTTTTTGGTTTTTTGCAAGCATAAAAATACACATAAAACTTTCTGATATCCTTCTAATTATTTTCAAGTCAATGAAAAAATGTCTTTGATCGTTTTGCTCAGGCATAAAACATAAAAAAACAAAAAACCCACACTCGTCTGAGCATGGGCTTGTGTCATCAAGTGGTGTAATGTGCCGGCTTATGCGATGGCAATCTCGCGGTTTACAGCTACTTTGGCGTCTTCGCGTTTCGGCAGGCTGATGGACAGTACGCCGTCTTTGTAGTCGGCCCTGATCTTGTCGAGATCAATGGTCTTGGGCAGGGTAAACGAACGAGAGAAGGCGTTGAAGAAGAACTCTTTACGGGTGTACTTCTCGTTTTTCTCTTCGTTTTCGTTCTTCTGTTCCGAACTGATTGTCAACACATTGTTGTCGAGGTTGATCTTAAAGTCTTCCTTTTTCAATCCGGGTGCAGCCACATCAAGCACAAAGTTGTCTTCACTTTCGCGGATGTTCACAGCCGGAACCATTCCCCTTGTTTCGGGGGTGCGGGCGAAAAAGTTCCTGTCGAAATCTTCCATTAGTTCGCTGAGCAAACTCACCGGATGCTGATTAAATCTGATTAAGTTCATGGTTTAGTCCTCCTATTTTTTGGGTTATTTAATTTTATGTTTACAACCATCGACCGTTCAAATTTTGTTCCACTCAAAATATTCAGCAATATACACGCCATAATGACAGCTTGTTAAAAAATCAACATGACATAATGACAGTTAGTGAATTTTTTCAGATTTCTTAACAATTTATATATCAATTATTTATTTAAGATTCAAGTAGGTGATTGCCTAAACTGTATTTTTGCAGTAATTTTAGCATCATGGAAGATCTGAGGAAATCATTGCGGCCCGGACGTATTGTTTACCCAATAGTACTGGGTTTGGGTGTGGCTTTCTGGATGCTTTACCGCAATTTCGACCCTGAGGCTTTTGGTTTTTTTCAGTGGACTTGGGCAGCGGTGTTTTGGTTGTCTGTTGCTTTGATGATGATGGGTGTGCGCGACCTGGCTTATATGATCCGCATCAGAATACTTACAGATGGTGAAATAGGCTGGCGGCAGGCGTTTCAGGTGATTATGCTTTGGGAATTCAGTTCGGCTGTGTCGCCCTCGGTGGTTGGTGGCACTGGCCCGGCCATTTATTTTCTTTATAAAGAGGGCCTTAATTCGGGCAAGAGTACTGCAGTTGTGCTCACCGCCATCTTTCTCGATGAGGTGTTTTTCATACTGATGGTGCCTGTTTTGTATCTGATATTTGGCAGTCAGGTTTTTCCGCCCGACGGACTTCCATTCGCCGAAGGGGTGCGCACGGCACTTTATATTGGATATGGATTGATCTTGATTTATACATTATTGCTTTACTACACTCTGTTTTTCAATCCCTATTTCTTTAAATGGCTTCTTTCTTTTGTGTTCATGATTCCTTTTCTGAGACGGTGGCGGATGCGTGCCCGAAAATTAGCCAACCAGCTGATTGTCACCTCACAACAGATCAGAGGAAAATCATGGAAATACTGGTTTGGTTCGGGTCTGGCTACATTTTTGTCGTGGACAAGTCGCTATTGGGTGGTTAATTTCATGTTCATGGCCTTTTTCTTCAGCCACCTGAGTTTTGCTGACCATTTGCTGGTTTATGCCCGTCAGCTGACCATGTGGATCATACTTCTGGTGAGCCCGACACCTGGCGGAAGTGGTGTAGCCGAATTCATTTTCACCGACTTTCTGGGCGACATGATTCCCAATCTTGCCTGGGCCATACCACTTGCCCTGCTCTGGCGCTTCCTCAGTTATTATCCCTATCTTTTCATCGGCGCCATCGTATTGCCCCGCTGGATCAGAAAAGTGTACCGTAAAAAGACTGTTTATAAAGTAGTTGAATAAATGAAGGAGAAACCCAGAAACAAGAAACAAGAAGCAAGAAACAAGAAACCAGATTATATCGTCAAAACCGTTCCGCCCCAGGAGAATCCAACGCCGAAGCCTCCGAGCAACACCCTTGTTCCTTTTTTGAGAAGACCTTGTTTCCGGGCAGACTCAAGCGCAAAGGGGATTGTGGAAGCAACAGTATTTCCGGTATTGGCGAGGCATATCAGATTCTTATCGGAAGTGATGCGCAGTTTTTTTCCGATGGTTTCCAGAATTACCTGGTTGGCCTGATGAAAGATATAGAGGTCGATCTGTTCGGGAGCAAGCTTGTTTTTTTCGAGGAGTTGGCGCACCATTTCGGGGGCTTTGCTCACCGAAAACTGAAAAACTGCCTGTCCGTTCATATAAAATCTGGCGTGGTTCCTGATGTTACCGTAAGCATCGGTAAAATCAGGTTGTGCCGACTCGGGCAGGGGATATCGTTCGCGTCCGTGGCGGATGATGATTTCTTCATAGCGGCTGCCATCAGTACCAAACACAAATTCACCGAGGCCTGCCTGTTGTTCATCCGAACGGTTGATGATACTTGCTGTGGCACCGTCGCCGAAGATGGCCCGGTTGCTTTTATCTTCAGGATGAATGGTTTTGGTGATGGTTTCGGCAGTGAGCAGCAGCACATTCGTGGCCGACCCGTTCATAATAAGGCCCTTAGCTAAGCTGAGCCCGTAAAGATATCCGGTGCATCCCTGATTAAAGTCAAAAGCACCACAATCATGGATTAAACCCAATCGGTGCTGGAGAATACAAGCCGAAGCCGGTGTGTTGTAGTCACCTCCGGCCGTACATAGTATAATAAAGTCGATGCTTTCGCGAAGTGCTTCATTCTGGCCAAAAAGGGTTTCTGCTGCCCGGAAAGCCATGTCGGCTGATGTTTCATCGGGGGCTGAGATATGGCGCTGATACACACCTGTTAGCCGTGTCAGTTCCTTCACCTTAAGGTCGGGAAAAAGCACAGAAAGATCCTCGTTGCTCAGCACACGCTCAGGAAGATAGGTGGCCAGTGCTTTGATATTCACGTTTTCCTGTATCATTTTCGGGTTTCAACAGGATTTTCTGCTGCCTGCTTATAATACGCTGCTTTCCCGGCATCACCTGTTTCGTGATAATAAGTGCTCAGAACCTGTGCGATCTCTTTTTTGGGATTTCGCGAGAATGCTTCAAGATAGTAATTCACTGCTTTTTCGCGTTCACCCAGTGAGTAATAGTAGTTTCCGAGGTTGATGTAGGGCAGGTCCGAAGCCGGGTCGGATTCGATGATGCTCATGTTTTCGCGCACAGCCTCTTCCATTTGTCCTGTCCGGAACAGGGCATTCGCCAATCGCGACCGCGTGTTTATTACCGATGGGCTTATCGCAAGTGATCTGCGGTAATACACAATAGATGAATCAGGCATATTCAACTGGTCGAATGACATGCCGATGTTAAACAAAGCTGCATCGTAGTTGGGCTTGAAATGTAATGCTCTTTTAAAATATTCAATGGCTTTGTAGGTCTCAGCAACACCTCCTTCATACTCCTGGCGGGCTTTCAGTGTGTCGCCGTTGCTGAAGAGGCTTCGTGAACGAAGCATATACTGAGCGCCGTGTATCCTTTGACTGATGATTCCCAGATTGTTGTATGATGACCAATGGGTTGAATCGATAAGCAATGCCTGTTTGTAATGATTCGTAGCCCTTTCAATCAGGGGAACGATGAATTTATATGGATTCACAGGTTTGGCGAGCTCGGTATTCACCTGCTTCATCAGTTCGCCGGCAAACAGATCGTTGGCTTTAACGGATTGATTGAGTTTGCGCATGTCGGCCTGATAGAGAGTAAAATGTGTCCGCCATTCAGCATTCCGGTTAACTGTTAGATATCCGTAAGGAATCAGCACGGCCAGCAGCAACATTGAGCTGACAACAACGGGCAGCAGTTTTGTTTTTCCTTCTGTCAAGGGAATACCGCTGATGCGGTGGATGAGGTAAGCCGTCAATGCAGCAAAGGAAAGCGAAGAAAAGAACATAAAGCGTTCACCAACAATGCCCGGAACCGGTGAAACGATGTTGGCATACATGGAGATGTTGATGAAATAATAGAGGATAAAAAACGAAAGCACTGACTTTTTCAGGAATGCCCTGATGGCCAGATACAACAAGCTCAGATGAATAACCAGAGAAAGCCACACCAATGGGTCGGCCCAGTTGGTCAGAGGTATCATGTTGAAGCCGTAATAATAACGTAGCGGGAAGGGCAACAAAAGCAGTTTCAGATAGTATCCCAGGATGTACACCGCTGTGGCCATGCGCACGAAGAAATTCTCTTCAACAAACAGGGGGTTTTCCATCAGTCTGAAATTGCGGTCCATCTCCGGAAGCATCATTCGGGGGCCCAGTATTACTGGAATCATGATAAGAGCACCAACCGCAATCACCCATTTCATTTGTTTGGGTCGGGCCGGGGTAAAGAAATAAAGCACCAGCGGAAAAACGGCGATTTGTGCAATGGCGGTTTCCTTCGAAAGAAGTGCAAGGGCATAATAAAACATACCTGCAAACAAGGCAGTTTTTTTCTGCGTATCTGCCCAGTTGACCAGACTTCTGAGTGCCAGCAGCGAGAAAATGAACTCCAGCAGAATCTCACGGTTTTTGAGGCTTGCCACCACCTCGGTGTGCAAAGGGTGTGCCAGAAAAACAAGGGAGATCAACAATGGAAACCAGGGATTATATCCGCGGAGCAGCCTCAATAGTACCAGGTAAAGCAGCCATACCGCCAACATGTAAAGGAGCACGTTTACGAAATGACTGATGTTGGCATTCCAGTCCAGTCCGGCAGTGAATTGTTGCTCAATGGCAAAAGTTATCTGAGCAATTGGTCTGTATCCGAATGAGTTGCTTTTTTCAACGGTGTAAAGACTTGTCAGGATTTCAGGAATCCCGGCTAACCCTTTGGCTACTGTTTCGTTGTTTTCCACCACCAGATAATCATCGAGCGCATAATGGTTTCGGACAGTGTTGATATAGAACAAAACCGAAATTAATCCCAGAAGCAAGATAGATAATCTGGTTCCGGGCACAAGCTCCGGAAGACCGCTCTGCGAGCCGGTTTTTTTGGGATTCTTATCCTTGTTTTTATTGGCCATGCAATCAGTAATGAGATTATTGGATGAGATAGCATTTTTCGGCAAAATACCTGATCGTTGTTGCCGTGAGCAAGGGTGTTTCAACAAAGCCCATATGACCCACATGTTCGAGCATCAACATTTCGGCATGGAGCGGAAGACCGGCCTGCGCCATGATTTTGACTGCGGGCATACGGGTGTCGCTTTTGCCCAGAATAAACAAAACAGGGCTGGCGATGCGGGTAAGCAGGCTGATATGGCTTTCGCGGTCGCGCATGCCCACAAGCGCAGCCACTATGGCTTTTTCGCTTTGTGATTTGACAATGCTGTCGAATGTAGAAACGGTGGCGGCGTGTGCGCTCAGGAATGCCGGGTCGAACAATCCGGGTAAAAACTGATCAAGAAAAGCGTGTTTGTCGGTAATCACTTGCAGAACAGCTTCGTTGCGTTTAACGATGGCCTGCTCGTCATCGGCCGCAGCCTGCGAGTGAAACAACACCAGTCCGGCCAGGGTCTCCGGAAAATGCTTGGCAAAAGCCAATCCCACATATCCTCCCATCGAATGTCCGGCAAAGACACAGCGACTGACTTTTTCTTCGTCCAGCACCGCTTTCACAGCTCTGGCCATAAGGTTCATGCTGTGGGCTTCGCCCATCATGGCCGTATCGCCGAAACCGGGAAGGTCGGGGCAGATGACTTTGAAATATGGCGAAAGTCTCCCGACGAAGCCTTCCCATACCCGGTGGTCCATCGGAAAACCATGCACCAGCAACAGACAGGGGCCATCGCCACTTACATGGTAGGCTATTTCTTTGCGATCCAGAAGGGCTCTTTTCATCCTGAGTAATTCGTCATTAGTTGATATTGCTGATCTTTTAGCATGCCAAGGAAACCAGAGATGCGATCCGACACCCTAATCACTTTACCCTGGGCAGCGAATCTTCCTGAAACAGGCAACAGATCAGTAGATTCCGTTCATTTTAATCCATTGGCGCGTTTCGGCAGCTGTGGCTTCCACTTCTGCTACAGTTTTGGGGATGGGTCTGCCCAAAATGCGGTGACCCTGTTCGGTGATCAGAATATCGTCTTCGATTCTGATACCTCCAAAATCCTTAAACTGTTCCACCTTGTCGTAGTTGACAAAATCCATGAATTTCTTTTCGTTCCTGAACTTGTCTATCAACGCAGGAATAAAATAAATGCCCGGCTCGTTGGTCATTACCATGCCCGGTTTGAGGCGTTTGCCCATGCGCAGGTATGCTGTGCCAAACTGATCCGACCTCTTTGTTTCTTCATCATATCCAACATGATTTTCGCCCACTCCTTCCATGTCGTGTACATCCATGCCGAGCATATGGCCCAGTCCATGAGGAAAAAACAGGGTGTGCGCGCCTGCTGCTACGGCATCTTCGGGATTGCCTTTCATCAGGCCAAGGGAGGTTAGTCCTTCGGCAATGGTACGCGCAGCAATGAAGTGCATGTCGCGATAGGGTAAACTCGGTGCTGTTGCCTTAATGCTTTCCACATTGGCTTTCAGCACAATTTCGTAAATGTCTTTTTGGCGGGCATTGAACCTGCCACCAACGGGGATGGTTCGGGTGATGTCGCTTGAATACAGTGAGGGGAGCTCTGCACCAGCATCAACCACCAGCATCCGTCCTTCGGTGAGTATGTTGCCGTGATAATGATTGTGCAGGGTTTGACCGTTGACGCTCAGGATTACCGGAAAAGAAACAGGGCCGCCATGTGCGAGGGCAATACCTTCGATGGTACCGGCAATCTCCTGTTCGATCCTGCCGGGTTTGGCCATTTTCATGGCGGTCGTATGCATCAGCCAGGCCACATCCACTGCTTTTTCAATTTCGCTGATTTCAAGCTGTTCCTTAATTTCTTTGAGTTTCACAACAGCTTTGATCAGCGAAACACTGGCCCCTGCTTTCACCTCATGGGCAGCTTTGTTGAGCAACCTGCCCAGTTCGATCATCACCTTGCCGCGATAGGGCGGGAGATAATGTACCGTGCGTCCTTGTTTCAGGGCTTTGGTTATCCAATCTGCGAGGGTGGAATAAGCATATGTGGTCTTGATGCCTGCCTCTGCGGCCTGGTCGGCTACCGAAGGCTGATCGCCCATCCAGATGATGTCGTCAATATCGAAATCGGTGCCGAACAAAATCTCTTCACCTGATTCAAAATCAATCAGACCGGCAAATCCGGGATGGTTGATTCCGAAGAAATAGGAAAAATGACTGTCCTGCCGGTAATGATAGGTATTCGCCGGATAGTTGAACGAGGCTTCGGGATTGCCCGGAAAAAGGGCAATACCGGAATTGATTTCCGCCTTGAGTTTTCTGCGCCTTTCGGCATACACTTCTTGTGCAAACATAGTCGTCTTATTTATTTTGATATTATTGTTTCGTTGCCATGATCGATTCAATTTCTTCGGCCTCAACCGGGATGTCTTCCATCAGGTCGACAGCTCCGTTGCTGGTAATCAGCAGGTCGTTTTCGATGCGTATGCCCAGTTTTTCTTCGCGTATATAGATTCCGGGTTCGAGTGTTAGTACCATGCCCGGTGCCAGAGGATCGAATTTCGATCCTACATCATGTACATCGAGGCCAAGATAATGTGCCACGCCATGCATCATGTATTTTCGGTAGAGCGGGGCGTCTTTGGGTTGTTTTTTTATGTCATCAGTTGTGAAAAGCCCCAGACCGGTCATTTCGGCTTCGAGCAGTTGCCACACCTGATGGTTGATTTGTTCGATGGTGGCTCCGGGTCTGTAGAAGCCCTTTGCCTGACGAAACACACGCAGCACGGCATCGTAGCATTGTCGCTGGCGTGGGCTGAATCGTCCGTTTACGGGAATGGTCCGGCTCAGGTCGGCCGAATAGTTTGCGTATTCGGCGCCAATGTCAAGCAGCATCAGCTGCCCATCGGCCAGTTGGCTGTTGTTTGTTGTATAATGCAATGTGCAGGCGTTTTCGCCCGATGCGATGATGGGCTGGTAACCATGCCCTTGAGTCCTGTTGATGGTGAACTCATGATCCACCTCGGCCTGAATTTCAAATTCAAACTTACCCGGACGTGTTGTTTTCAACACACGGTCGAAGGCGCGGCCTGTGATGCGGCAGGCTTCGCGGATCAATTCCACCTCTTCGGACGATTTGATTGTCCGCAGTTTTTCGAGCAGCGGTGCCGCCCGTCGGATAGTATGCATGGGATATTTTTCCATCAGACTGCGGGCAAAGCGCTGGCTGTTGGTTTGCGTATCCGACTGATATTTGATGTATTCGTTGTTGTTGAGGTACACCTCAACGGCATAGTTCATCACCTCCTGAAGCACTGCGCCGAACTGGTCTTCCTGCATCACTTTTTCTATCCCCGAAATTGTGCGTGCATCATCTGCACTCAGGCCTTTGCCCTCCCAGATGGCCCTGTGTTCGTCGGAAACGGGAATAAAGAGCACTTCTCGATAGGCAGGGTTCGGACATGATGGAAAAATAATAAGGCTGCAACCGGGTTTATCAATGCCCGTGAGGTAGAAAAAATCGGACTGTTGCCTGAACGGATAAAACTGGTCACCGTTGCGTGGCATCAGCTCAGCTGCCACGAAAACAGCCATGGATCCACCGGGCAACATGGCCGAAAACCGGTTTCGGTTGTTAAAGAACATACTGTTTTTCAAAGGAATATACCTCATCAGCTTTATTATATCCTGATAAATGTTAAAAAAAACGAACAAACACTTGCATGCAACGAAGCAATTTAATCCCTACATTTGTTAGCTCATCCATGCAAAAGTAATTTTTTTAACTGTTTTTGATCAATAAATCGGGTTCATTTGTTCTAACGCAAAACTTATCTTATGGGCAAAGCACTTCATTATTCATCGATCACCAAGAAGATAATCATGTCGCTTGCAGGTCTTTTCCTGACGAGTTTTCTGGTGGTTCACCTGCTGATCAACCTGTTGATCCTTTTCGACGACTCCCGGGAGTTGTTTAATCAGGCGGCTCATTTTATGGTCACTAATCCCTTGATTCAGACGTTCCAATGGGTGCTTTTTGCCGGATTCATCGTCCACATTATCCTCGGGGTGGTGCTTCAAATTCAGAACTGGATGGCCAGGCCGGTAAAATATGAGAAAAAGGGTGCCTCCGAGCAGTCGTATTTCTCCAAATTCATGATCCACACCGGAGCCATCGTGTTTATTTTTCTCATCATCCACTTTGCGAACTTTTTCGTAAAAGCCAAGTTCGGCCATATCGAACCGATTACCTACGCCTCGGGCACCTATGAGGATCTGGGTTTGCTGGTTGTTGAGTTATTCAGCGACGGCGGCTATGTAGCCTTTTATGTGATCGCCCTCCTCTTGCTTGGGTTTCATCTCGATCATGGATTTCAGTCGGCTTTTCAGTCGCTCGGGCTTAACCACAGCCGCTACATCCCCTGGATCAAAAGGGCCGGCACAGCTTTTTCGGCACTGATCACACTGGGTTTCATTGCTATTCCGTTGGTTATTTACTTCTCGTAATACAGAACAATATGGTTAAGTTAAACGCTAAAATTCCAGCCGGCCCTCTGGCCGAAAAGTGGACAAATTATAAGGCCCATCAGAATCTCGTCAACCCTGCAAACAAGCGTAAGCTCGATATCATTGTTATCGGAACAGGTCTTGCAGGGGCTTCAGCGGCAGCCAGTTTCGGCGAACTGGGCTTCAACGTAAAGGTATTCTGCATACACGACAGCCCCAGACGCGCCCACAGCATCGCTGCCCAGGGTGGTATCAATGCTGCCAAGAATTATCCCAATGATGGCGACAGTATCTACAGACTCTTTTACGACACCATCAAGGGAGGCGACTACCGCGCTCGTGAAGCCAATGTGTACCGTCTGGCTGAAGTGAGCAACAACATTATCGACCAGTGTGTGGCACAGGGTGTGCCCTTCGCCCGCGAATACGGCGGACTGCTCGACAACAGATCTTTTGGCGGGGCACAGGTATCCCGTACTTTTTATGCACGCGGACAAACCGGCCAGCAGTTGCTGTTGGGAGCCTACAGCGCGCTGAGCAAAGAGGTTGGCAGCGGCTCGGTGAAACTATACACCCGCCGTGACATGATGGACGTGGTTATCATTGACGGCAGGGCCAGAGGTGTTATCATGCGCAACCTGATCACGGGTGCCATCGAACGCTATGCAGCCCATGCAGTGGTGCTTGCTACAGGTGGTTATGGCAACGTGTTTTTCCTTTCCACCAACGCAATGGCCTCGAACGGAAGTGCCATCTGGAAAGCATACCGCAAAGGCGCTTTTTTTGGTAATCCATCGTTTACTCAGATTCACCCCACCTGTATCCCCGTGCATGGCGACTATCAGTCGAAACTTACGCTCATGAGCGAAAGTCTTCGCAACGATGGCCGCATTTGGGTTCCCAAATCACTTGATGATGCCGAAAAAATACGCAAGGGACAACTCAAACCCACTCAGCTGCCCGAAGAGGCCCGCGACTATTACCTCGAACGCCGGTATCCAGCCTTTGGAAACTTAGTGCCGCGCGATGTGGCTTCCCGCGCCGCCAAGGAACGCTGCGATGCAGGCTATGGTGTAGGCTCGACAGGACTTGCCGTGTATCTCGATTTTGCCGATGCCATCAAACGCCTCGGAAAACATGTGATCGAAGCCAGATACGGCAACCTGTTTCAGATGTATGAAAAAATTACCGACGAAAATCCATACGAAACCCCAATGATGATCTATCCCGCCGTGCACTACACCATGGGTGGCATCTGGGTTGACTATGAATTGCAAACTACTGTGCCGGGACTTTTTGCGGCCGGTGAAGCCAACTTCTCTGACCACGGTGCCAACAGACTGGGAGCTTCAGCGCTCATGCAGGGCCTTTCAGATGGTTATTTTGTGCTTCCCTACACCATGCAAAACTACCTTGCAGATCAGATCGGCGTGCCCCGTTTCAAAACCGAAGCTGCCGAATTTGAACAAGCCGAGAAAGAAACCCGCGACCGTATCAGCAAGCTGCTCAGCATCAACGGAAACAACACCGTGGACAGCTACCACCGTAAGCTGGGCCTCATCATGTGGGATTATGTGGGCATGGCCCGAAATAAGGAAGGCCTCGAAAAAGCCATCGGGATGATCCGCGAACTCAGGGTCGACTTCTGGAAAAATGTTAAAGTGCCCGGAACCAACGAACAGGTGAACCCCGAACTCGAAAAAGCACTCAGGGTAGCCGACTTTCTCGAACTGGGCGAACTCATGGCCCGCGATGCCCTCATACGCGAAGAATCCTGCGGGGGCCACTTCAGGGAAGAATACCAGACCCCCGAAGGAGAAGCCCTGCGAGACGATAAATCATTCAATTTTGTTGCTGCATGGGAGTTTACCGGACAGGAAAGCGAGCCTGTGCTCCACAAGGAACCTTTGCAGTATGAGTTTGTTGAAGTGAAACAACGCAACTATAAATAGTCTTTCTACTCATTCCATAATAACTGAATAAAAATGGATCTGACCTTAAAAATATGGCGACAGGCTTCAGCCGGGGCGACAGGCAAGTTTGTCAATTATCCGGTTAGCGGCATTTCGGAAGATGCTTCTTTTCTGGAAATGCTTGATGTACTTAACGAAAGCCTGGTGATGAAGGGCGAAGAGCCGGTGGCATTTGACCACGACTGCCGCGAAGGTATCTGCGGGGCATGCAGCCTGTATATCAACGGCCGCCCGCATGGCCCTGATAAGGGCATCACCACCTGCCAGATGCATATGCGCAATTTCAAAGACGGTGAAACCATTGTGATCGAACCCTGGCGGGCAAAGCCTTTTCCGGTGATCAAAGACCTGATGGTGGACCGCTCGGCATTTGATGAGATCATTCAGGCCGGAGGTTTTATTTCGGTGCGCACCGGCGGTGTACCCGACGCCAATGCCATCCCCATACCCAAAAGACATGCCGACCTCGCTATGGATGCCGCTGCCTGCATCGGCTGCGGAGCCTGCGTGGCAGCCTGCAAGAATGCCAGTGCAATGCTTTTTGTGGCGGCCAAAGTTTCGCAGTTTGCCCTGTTGCCGCAGGGAAAATTAGAAGCTTCCGAAAGGGTAAGGAATATGGTAACGAAAATGGACGAACTCGGCTTTGGCAACTGCACCAACACCTACGCCTGTGAGGCCGAATGCCCCAAGGAAATATCCGTGTCGCACATCGCCCGCATGAACCGGGAGTATCTGGTGGCAAAAGTAACAGCACCGAAAGAATAGAAAACTCACCCTTTTGGTGAAATACAACTGAAACCGGCCTTCAAAGCCGGTTTTCGGCTTTTTGAATAGTAATTGTAGTTGAATCAGTAAAGCAAACGACAGGTATGGGCGCAAACAAGCGATTAATAGTTGTTTGGACATTAAATTGAATAATGCATTTCGTCAACGGAGCTGTTTTCACCCAGTTGGCTGCGATGCTTGAAATAGATATTGAGATATGAATACTGGCGAGAAAAAAATGACAATTGTTTTGATTCGATTTCAGATTTGTTAAAAAATTAACATTCGCCTATTGACTTTTGCTTCTTCAGGTTGTATTTTAGCGTTTTAAAACAAGCAAAACAATGTCTCCTTTCCCGCAATTGTTGATCCAAAAGATTAAAAAGCCCAACACATGGAAGGTTGATATTTTTTATAGTTTGTATAGAATTGTAATACAAGTGTTTACCCCCCCCCCCCCCATATAACTATTATTGCATACCATGCAGGGGAAGTAATGCATATACAGCCGGCCTGTCAAATCAATGCCTGCCAAACCAAAACTAACAGCAATGGCAACAACGAACACCGGCCATGCCGCACGAGCAAATACATTTTTTGGCTGGGGAAGAATAAATTCGACAGGACACTGGCCCCATGCATGGTTGCAGGTATGGAGGCCGTTAGGTATAGCAACATAAATTACCAATAACTTAAAAATTCCACATATGAAAAATTTTGTAACAGCACTTTTATTTATCCTATTGCTGGCAGGGACACAGTTTGGCATTTCGCAGAATTACATGCCATTGCCTGATTCTAATGTTCAATGGGTAGTTGCGGACCGAACAAGCGAAACTTCTTATTATTTATATTTCAGGGTAGGGTCATATGATTATGACACTGTAATAGATGGCTATACTTACTCAAAAATATATTATTCATCTTTTATTGGGCCAGAAATTATTAAACCGCTGAAACATTCAGCAGAAGATCATAGTAGACTGGTTGAATATAAAACGAAAATTGAGGGAGAATACTGGGGAGCATACCGAAATGATGGTGAAGGAAGGGTGTTTTATCTTCCTCCTGGAACCAGTAGTAATAATGATGAGGGGGTATTGTTTGATTTTACGGCAAACATAGGTGATACCATTAGTAATGTATCCGTTTGGTTTGTAAATGAAATGAATAGTTATGTTGTAGATAGTACGACTTACTTTGAGGTAGAAGGAGAAACGCATAAAGTGATATACTTGACAAACATTACACCAGACTCTTATGAACACCCATGGCAAGTTTGGATCGAAGGCGTTGGCAACCTACTCTGTGGACCTTTTAATGGAATGCAGGGTCTGACAAATCAAGGATTAATTTGTGTTAGTATCAATGATACAATGCGGTTTTTCTCCAGTGGTTATATAGAGGATTACAGTGAGTACTTCGTCCAGGAACCGGGTGACTGCTCTTTTATGCTTGGAACTAATGAAGCTGTAATACAACAAAACTTATTTATTATGCCAAATCCTTTTACCAAAAACCTCACTATACAAGGAGTGAATAGCGGCATTGTACAATTTAAATTACTGAATGTCAGTGGACAAGAAGTTTTTTCATCAAAAGTCTTTCATGAAGGAGGGGATATAACATTTTCATTAGAAAGTGTTTCGCCGGGCATCTATTTATGTAACATTCAGAATAACAAAAGAGTATGGAATCAAAAAATTGTAAAATATTAGGGCAGGTTAATTAATAACAAACGAAAATGAAAAATTATGTAACAGCACTTTTATTTATCCTGTTGCTGACAGGGACACAGATTTGCTTTTCGCAGCAATACAAACCATTGCCGGATACTGCAACTAAGATGGCTTTCACACAAAGCTGGCCTGTAAATGGTGCACAATGGACATACTGTCTCACGGGATGGAATGGGTTGCCAGCAGGCGAAGAAGTAATGCAGGTAACGGGTGACACTCTATTAGATGGTAGTCATTATTACATACTTGGTTTTAAGGATTTCTCGCAGAGAACGCTTTACACCCGATTTAGTAATGACACGGTTTATAGGTACGTAAATAATCGGGAATATGTTTTTTTTACCTTTAATCTGAAGCTTGGGGATGTATTTTCAACATTCAGAACGGCAGGCTGGAATTATCATTGGGAAGACTCTTCATGTATATCCACTCTTCCTTTAAAGGTGATTGGTGTAGATGAGGTAAACTTTAGCGGGCAAACCTTTAAGAAGTTTGTTTTGGAGGATACTTTGTTCAACTATCTATATGATAATCCCAACCAGGAGCCTGTTAAATATACTCTGATTGAACGAATAGGGGTAATCAATACATACCCATTTATTAATATCCAAGAACCTGCCAATAATTGTTATCTGCCGTCGGATTTTAGCAGTGGCAGAGTTGGGAAGTATTCTGATGAAGATTTTGTTCATCAATTCAGTGAATGCGAAGGAGTTGGAATTATTCAGAATGAAATATTAGAAGAAAACATTAGGATATTTCCGAATCCAGCTAGTAATTCAGTTGATATTACAATACTTGATAATGCAACTGGTCCATATCAGTTTAAACTAATCAACAATTTGGGTTGTGAAGTTTATAATGGCAGACTCGATTCAATACCGTTGAAAATTGACCTTACAAAACACTCTAGTGGTACTTACTTTCTGGTTTTTATTCCTGAGCAGAAGACTCAATCAGTTATTTCATTTAAAATATTAATTTCTAAATAATTATGATTATGAAAACTTTTGTGAATAATTCTTTACTCTGGCGCGGATTTGTAACTTAGCGAAGCGATCTCATGAGGCGAAGCCGAATAATCCGTGTCAAACAGAAGCTAAACCATCATGTTCATAAGAAATAAGGATACAATCAAATTATGTATATTTGGTTCATGAAGTGCAAGTGTAAAATTAATCATACGGATTGCCATATAGTAGATTCCGTCAACCAAAACAGATGAATGTAAATAAAAGGAATTAGCCCAATGGCAAAAATTTTCTTTTTATCTGAATGTGGCAAAGGCCAATTGATGGCAAAGAACCTGTTAACTTATGCCTACGGACATCAGTACTACGACTGTCTGCCGGTTGACGACACTGCGGCAATGAAAAGCACGGCGGTAATGCCGGGCGCAAATGAAGCAGATAATGGTATGTACATAAGCGTAATGCCCAACCCGGCGAGCACCTGGGCTGCATTTGAGTTCAGACTGCCTGCACAGGCTCAAGAAGCACTGTTGCAGATAACCGATGCACAGGGTAGGAATGTTGTTTCATTTACCCTGAAGGTTAATCAAGGCCAGCAGCTTTGGGACATAAGGGAAGTAAAGAAGGGAACTTATTTTTACATCCTGAAAGCAGGAAACCAGAGCAAAAGCGGTAAATTAATTATTAACTAAAACATAAACCTGAACCATTCCCTGTTTTTGGGGAATGGTTCAGGTTTTTATTAACGATGAAAAATTTTTTAATTGCTTTCTTATTTTTTTGCACCTTAAACACCTTTTCCCAAATCCCTGTAATCAAATGGCAACAGTGTTATGGAAACGATGAAAATGTCTTTGCTTTTGGAATTGTATCTATTGGTGAAGGGTATTTATTTGGCCTTGAAGTGAATTCAGGAGAAGGGGTTACCAACTATCACGGCTCGAATGATATTTGGTTGGTACGCACCGATAGTGTTGGCATAATGCTTTGGGAAAAATGTTATGGTGGTTCATATGGCGAAACACCTGAAAAATTGATTAAGAAATCTGAGGATGAGTACTTTATTTTTGGATATGCCGGATCAACAGATGGTGATGTTCAATCCGGGAACAATGGTTTTGCAGATTTATGGGTTGTTAAAATCAATGGACTTGGTGATATCCAATGGGAGAAAACCTATGGTTGTACTGGAGTTGACAATCCAAGGGACTTGATCCTGACCCCTGACGGTGGGTTTGTGATGATAGACCGTATAGGGATTGGTGGTGGCGATGTGACCCATTTTTATGGCATTGGCGATTGCTGGATGGCTAAATGCGATTCGTTGGGCAATCTTGAGTGGGAGAAGACCCTGGGCAACGATGGCCTGGACAATTGTGTTTCGATGATCGTGAACAAGGCAGGTAACATCATGATGATCGGTGCGGCACAGTGGCACGGGGGGCTTGTAGAATGTTTTCCTGACGGAGCCTGGGGCGATGTGTGGATCGTTGAGCTCGACCTACAGGGCAACATCCTTACGCAGTATTGCTATGGAGGCAGTCACTACGACACAGGTCACTCTATCATTGAATTGGAAGATGGTTATGTATTTGTAGCTGTCACTTATTCAAATGACGGAGATGTTTCAGGTTTTCATGGCAACCAGCCTGAAGAGAAAAGCGACATCTGGGTAGTCCGATTGGACGAACAATTGGAGATCGTATGGCAAAAATGCCTGGGAGGATATCGCAGCGATAATCCAAATTACCTTACTCTGACAGTAGATGGGGGATTTGTAGTTATCGGAATGACAAATTCATTTGATGGAGATGTCAGCGGTAACCACTCATTAAGTGGTGATTTCGATATCTGGGTGGTGAAATTGGATGGTGATGGGGAATTGATATGGCAGCAATGTTATGGGGGTAAGTGGAGTGAAAGGCTGGAAAACCCGCATACAGTCCTCAAAAAAAGCGATTACAATTATGTGTTTGCGGCATCAAGCAATTACAGTCCTTCTTTTGATGTGCAATGCGGCACCTTCCACAACTACAATGCCTGGTTGTTCGAAATTGCCCTTGACGATACCACCCATATAGTCAATCCGATTGCAAACCGGCAATCAATGAACCTCTTCCCCAATCCCGCCACCACCGAAGTCTGGCTGCAACTGCCTGCAGATATTCCCTTATCAGACATGCAAATAGAGCTTTACAACCCCGAAGGCAGCCTGCTTTACAAGGCACAACCCGTGAGCAACTTCCATAAAATAGAAACCGCTCAACTTCCTGTCGGTTTGTATGTTGTCAGGTTGTGGGATGGAAGAAACTGGCAAAGCGGGCGGTTGGTGGTACGGTAGGGTTACTGTCCCCGATCACTGTTCACTGTTCACTGATCACTGTTCACTGATCACTGATCACTGATCTCCACCCAACCAAATTGCAGCAAAACCGTTGTTTCATGGATAGATCCGTTTATTAGCCTATTTTGCCAATCACCAATCTATCGTACCCATCCATTTTTTCATGTACTTTTGAAGCTTCATTCAGCTACAGCGCAGCATGCTTTTCCGTCAGATCATCGGTCAGGATGCCTTGAAGCAGAAACTCATCCAGTCTGTCACCGAAAGCAGGGTGAGTCATGCACAGATGTTTCTGGGCCCTCCGGGAAGCGGAAAACTTGCCCTCGCATTAGCTTATGCGACTTATATCAACTGCACCGCACGAACTGCTGACGACAGCTGCGGCACCTGCCCTTCATGCATTAAAATGGAAAAACTCATTCATCCCGACCTGCACGCTGTTTTTCCCACCACCACAACGAAGAAGATAAAAAGCAATCCCGAATCGGTGCTTTTTATGGAAGAATGGCGACAGTATGTCGTGCGCGAAGGGGCCTATACCCATCTGAACGACTGGTATGAATTTCTGGGGGTCGAGAACAAGCAGGGAACCATCTTTACCCGTGATGCCAACGAACTGATCAGAAAGCTTGGATTTAAGGCATATGAAGCCGAGTATAAAATAGCCATTATCTGGATGGCTGAGAAGATCAACATCCAGGCAGCCAACAAATTATTAAAGCTTTTGGAAGAACCGCCGGCGAAAACACTCTTTCTGCTGATAGCCGAAGAACAGGAGGAAATCCTGCCAACGGTACGCTCCCGAACCTATCTTGTCAAGGTTCCACGCATCGCAGATCAGGATGTTCTTAAGGCACTCACCGAACGCTACCAATGCCGTGAGGCCGAAGTTCGTGAAGCTGCCATGCTGTCGGAAGGAAACTGGCTCGAAGCCCTCCGGCTTCAGGAAAACAACGAAGAGGAGAAATACTATTTCCGGACATTTCAGCAATGGATGCGCCTGTGCTTCAAATCGGCCATACCGGAATTAACAGATTTCACGGCAAACATTGCTACGATTGGCCGCGAAAAACAAAAAGCGCTGCTGCATTACGGACTGCATGTGTTTCGCAACGGACTGCTTGTCAACAGCCGGCTGCACGAAATGCTCAGGCTGACCGATGAAGAAAAAGAGTTCAACCTGAAGTTTGCCCCCTTTGTGCAGGCCATCAACATTGAACCGATGATCCGCCTGATGGAGGAAGGAATTAACCACATCGAACGAAATGCCCATGCAGGGATACTGTTCACCGATATCAGCCTGAAAATGGTGAAGTTGCTCAGGATGAAAAACTGATTGTGCAGGCTATGGCACAGAGTTCCACAGAGCATCACAGAGTTTCACAAAGTTACGAAATGAACTTTCTTTTTTGCCATTAAGGCACGAATACACTAAGCTACACAAAGTGTTTATCTACCGGAATATTTTTTTTGTGATACTTTGTGTCTTGGTGTCTTTGTGGCATTAAGTGCAACAGCTAAGGTTCGCAATGGCTATGGCACAGAGCGACACAAAGTAGCCACAAAGAGCCTCAAAGTTTATTTTTCTTTGTGCAACTCTGTGTTTCCTCCGTGGCACTTTGTGCAACAGCCATAGATCAGGCAAGGCACAAAAGCTTCTCAAAGTTCTTTTCTCCTCATGTAACTCCGTTCTTCTTCGTAACTTTGTACTGTAAATTGAACATCAATGTCCGAACAACATACAGGCAAGGGAGCCGAGCTTTTCATTCCACGAGGCTGCTGCCGTGCCCCACGCGTTTTCAATCCCAAAGACCGCATCTTTCAGCACCAGTGCTGCAAACTTGATGAACACAACTGGCTGAAAGGCTACGACAGCCCGGTAGAGGCCGGTCAGCTCCGCATGGCCGAAGTTCGGTTCAAAAACGGAAGAAAGGATTTCTTTTCATACACTGACGATATCGAACTCAAAGAAGGCGAAATCATTGCCGTGGAAGCCAGCTCAGGCCACGATATAGGTATAGTGACCCTTACCGGCGATATTGTTGCCCTTCAAATGAAAAGGAAAAAGATCGTCCAGAAGCCCGAAGAACACAAAAAAGTGTACAGACACGCAAGGCTGGCCGATGTCGAGAAGTGGGTAAGTGCCATTGAAGTCGAGAATGAAACGCTGTTCAAGACACGGGAGATCGCCATGGAACTTGGGCTCGACATGAAACTCAACGATGTTGAATATCAGGGCGACAAGACTAAGGCCATTTTTTATTACACCGCCGAGGACCGCGTGGATTTCAGGGTGCTCATCAAAAGACTAGCCGAAGAGTTTCGCATCAGGGTCGAGATGAAGCAGATAGGCGCAAGACAGGAGGCTGCCAAGCTGGGCGGCATCGGGTCGTGCGGACGCGAACTCTGCTGCTCCTCCTGGATGGCCGATTTCTGCTCAGTTTCTACCCATGTGGCCCGTGCCCAGCAGTTGTCGCCCAACCCGCAGAAACTTGCCGGACAATGCGGCAAACTCAAATGCTGCCTCAACTATGAGTATGCCGCCTATGCCGATGCACTGAAGGATTTCCCCGACGACCGCATAAGCCTGAGGACCAAGCAGGGTGAAGCAATCCACCAGAAAACGGATGTGTTCCGCAAACTCATGTGGTACAGCTATACCCACGAACGTATGAACCTCATGGCCATACCCATTGATAAAGTGAAGGAAATCCACGAGAGTAACCGAAAAGGCAAAATGCCCGAAAAACTCGAGGACTTTGCCTTCCTCAAAGAACAACATGCTGATTTTGCAAACAACAACAACGATGGCGATCTTACCCGTTTCGACTGATACAATAAAAACAGGTTTTCAGCATTGTTATGTAAAGCCGGTTTTTATGAGGTTTCTCCGTTTCAGCTCCGTTTTTTTTGTTTTGGCATTGATCATGCCTGCCTGCGATCCGGGCAGGGTGCTCGATCAGAATATCGCTGTTTCTGAACAGGGATGGGACAAGAATGAGAAAGCCACTTTTGAGGTGTACATCGGCGACACCCTTGCTACCTACCGGTTTTTTGTCAACCTGCGCAATACGGTTGATTATCGCTACAGCAATTTCTATCTGTTTCTGAACACCCGTTTCCCGAACGGAAACATCACACGCGATACCATCGAATGTATGTTGGCCGATCCTGCGGGAGCCTGGCTGGGAAGAGGAAACGGTCAAATCAGGGAAAATCAGATATTGCTGAATCCTTCGCTGAAATTCCCCCTGAAAGGAACGTATCATTTTGAGGTGGAACAAGCCATGCGCGATGACGTGCTCAAAGGCATCACCGATATTGGCATCAGAATTCAGAAGGAGAACTGATCAGCAATTTAATCTCAAGTATACATGACAGCCACAAACAAAGGAAACAATTCCGTCAAAAAGTTTTTAATCAGGCTCTGGATGGTGTATATTGCCCTGCTGGCAGCGGTGGTCATCTTCTTTTACGGAATAGCCTATGAGTGGTTCGGCCCTATGCCTTCGTTTGAAGAACTCGAAAACCCCACCACTAATCTGGCCTCAGAGATATATTCGGCCGATGGTGTACTCCTGGGTACTTATTATATCGAAAACAGGTCTAATGTGCATTTTCAGGAACTGTCGCCCAATATGGTGAGTGCATTGCTTGCCATCGAAGACATCCGTTTCACCGAACACACCGGGATTGACCGTAAAGCCCTGGTCAGAGTGGCCTGGGGCGTGGTAACAGGAAACAAAAAAGGAGGCGGCAGTACCCTGACACAGCAACTGGCCAAAAACCTTTTTCCGCGTGGCCAGAACCTCAGCACACCCAAACTGGTTATCCGTAAGTTTCAGGAATGGGTAACGGCTACTAAACTCGAGCGGAATTACTCCAAAGAGGAGATCATGGCGATGTATCTGAACACGGTAGCTTTTGGCAGCCATTCCTTCGGGATCAAGTCAGCATCGCTCACCTTTTTCAACAAATCGCCCGACTCGCTTCTGATCGAGGAGGCCGCCCTGATGGCCGGTGTGGTAAATGCCCCTACCTGGTACAGTCCTGTACGTAATCCCGAACGCGCCCTGCAACGACGTAACCTAGTGATCAGCAAAATGGCCGAATACGGCTTCATTACACCCTCAGTGGCCGACTCAGTGAAACGTATCCCCATCGATATGAGTAACTATGGCATTATGGACCACAATGCAGGCCAGGCCAATTACTTCAGGGAATTCTTAAGGGCGCAGATGCACTCCTGGTGCGCAACTCATTTCAAAGCCGATGGCACCCCCTACGACCTTTATAAAGACGGCTTAAAGATCTATACGACCATAAACTCCCGAATGCAACAGCATGCAGAGCAAGCTGTTCGTGAGCACCTTGGACTCGACCTGCAGCCTGCCTTTCACAAGCACTGGAAAGGATATCCGAACGCTCCCTTTGTTTTTCCTCCACAGGATATGCGCACCGAAGTGGACAAGATTATCCAGCAGGCCATCCGCCGCAGCGACCGCTACCGGCTTTTAAAAACCAGTGGTGCAACAGCTGATGAAATTAACCAATCATTCCGGACACCGGTGCGGATGCGCGTGTTTTCGTGGAACGGACCGCGCGACACGGTGATGACACCCATCGATTCTATCCGTTACTATAAGCATTACCTCATGTCGAGCCTGCTTTCCATTGAGTCACACACGGGTTTTGTGCGGGCCTATGTCGGGGGCAACGACTACACCTTCTTCAAGTACGACCACGCCACACAGGCAAGGCGGCAGGTTGGCTCCACCTTTAAGCCTTTCCTGTATACCCTTGCCATGCAGGAAGGCGAATATTCGCCCTGCTACAAAGTTCCGAACATCAAATACAGCGTGCAACTGTGGGATGGCACATTTTGGGAGCCGCGCAACTCGAGCGACGAACGCATTGGCGAAGAAGTAACACTTAAATGGGCTCTGGCAAACTCCAACAACTGGATTTCGGCCTACCTGATCAAGCGCTTTTCACCCGAATCGGTCATTCAAATGGCGCGTAAAATGGGTGTTACAGCCCCTATTGACCCTGTACCGGCCATCGCCCTCGGAACACCGGATATTTCCCTCTACGAAATGGTTGGCGCCATGAATACCTATGCCAATAAGGGGGTTTATGTGAAACCTGTGTTCGTTACCCGTATCGAAGACAAAAACGGTAATGTGATCGACCGTTATGTGCCCGAAAAAAATGAAGCTATGGACGAAACCACCGCCTTCAAGATGATACAACTCATGAAAGGAGTAGTCGAAAGCGGAACAGGGATAAGGCTTAGATTCAAGTATCAGCTGAACAACCCCATCGCTGGCAAAACAGGTACCACACAAAACCAGTCTGACGGCTGGTTCATGGGCATTACCCCCGACCTCACCACCGGTGTTTGGGTGGGCGCCGAAGACCGCAGCGTGCACTTCAGAACCATCAGCCTCGGACAAGGCGCCAATATGGCACTTCCGATCTGGGCGCTCTATATGCAAAAGGTTTACAATGACCCTGCCCTAAACGTGAGCCAGGGCGACTTTGAAAAACCACTTGCTGATGTCAGCATCGAATTTGATTGCGACAAATACGATAAGAACCAGCGCAAGCCCGGCACCACCCGCAATACTGGCCTGGAAGATGATTTCTGATGTTCGGGCCTGATGAACTTTTATATGCGATGATTTGTTTGTTCAGGAGCGTGTAAGCTGCCTGTCTGCATGAAACAACTGTCGTCCATCCTGCTTCTGTTTTTTTCACTTTCCGGTTTTGCCCAAAGCATTCAGCCGGTTAATCCCGTCAGATTTCTGGCTCTTGGCGATTCTTATACTTACGGACAAGGAGTGAGCCAGCAGGAACGCTGGCCCGAACAATTTGCTATTGAACTCACTAAACTAAATTTTCAGGTTGACGAAGTGCGTCTGATTGCGCAAACCGGATGGACCACAACGGCCCTGCAGCAGGCCATCAATCTGCAAATGCCGTTGGAGGGCTACAACCTTGTTTCGCTGCTCATTGGGGTCAACAACCAGTTTTTTGGTGGTAGTATTCAGACGTACTCAATTCAATTTCAGGCCTTGCTGGAGCAGGCAATCTCCTTAGCCGGCGGAAAACCCGAACGTGTTTTTGTGCTTTCAATCCCCGATTATGCCTACACACCTTTTGGTAACGGCAATCCTGCCATAAGTGCAGAGATAGACGCATTCAACAATGCAAACCGCACAATTACGGCACAGTATCAGGTTCGTTATGTCGATATTACTCCAATTTCCAGACTTGGCCTGCAACAGCCTGAACTCGTGGCAAACGACAATCTGCATCCCAGCGGACTGATGTACAGGCTATGGGTGGAAGAAATTCTGCAATACGTTGAGAAAGAGCTGGCTGTTGACGAAACAGAATCAAAAACACCCCGGGTATTCCTCTCTGGTGGGCAACTCAACATCATTTCTGAGTCATCTGCACAGTTCATGGTTGTCAACTCCGGAGGAAGTGTAGTTGTGCAAGGGAATATTTACGGAGGCCGGCAGAAAAGCATCCCGATGCAAGAGTTTTCGGCAGGGATCTATTTGATACAAATACAAAATGACCAGGGAGAATTATGGACCATGAAAATGTATCTGAGGTCTGCTGAATAACACTTTACTTAGCAATTCAATTTATATTATTTGATCTAAACAAATACTGAGAAGGCATTAATAGAATGTGTTTCAATATAACAACTGTTATGGCAGAATTGTGTTAGTCTGACTTTTTGTGCTTAATTTATGAACTCAGAAAATATAGGCCGGCACTGTTCGCAGCTTTATAGTTTTTTAGCAATTGACACTTGCATGTGCTTCAATAACAGGCACACGGTCACAAAGGTTCTCATCTACAATATGGAGATCCCTTTCTGTTCGGGAGTTACAAGCTTGTCCTTTACCATTTGTTTTTCCATAAGTTTAATGTAGCCATTCAGGAAATCACCCAAAGATGAAGGATTGAAAACACTGGATTGTACTGTCCACAACAATTTCTCGCTGGCTACATCATAAAGGTTGGTTTCAAGAAAATAGGTATTGTCAGTAGTAAAATAACCGGGTGAATGCATTATTGGGTAACGATAATTGTAGTATCGAGAGAAAGATCCATAGAAAAGGAAAGGGTCATAAACTGGCGAATAAGGCCGGCCGGGCTCATAGCGCTCCTTTGTGAGCACATTAAGTAATGCAATGGTTAATATGGCTTCACTTCCTGTATTCCGGATCGTTTGCATCATCTCCTGGTTATGTGATACGTTTTCCTTGTCCATGCCGGGTGGAAATAGCTCAGTACTTATTACGGTTTCTATTCCTTTGGTTTGAAGGTTCTTTGCAAGTTCAGTCTCTATGAGAGCTTTGCTGCTTAAATCTTCAGACAAAACAGCGATAAAGACTTTTTCTGCTTTTTTAGCAGTACTCATACCCGGATTCACCCATGAATTAGTCACTTTCTGGGGTGCTGAACATGATGCTAAAGTCATTAGAATTAATAAAAAGGGAATGATCTGCTTTTTCATGATAATTTGTTTTAAAAATTATGGTAACATTCTAAACACTAAACCACCATTTAGTCCAATCTGAATCAGAGAAGACCCACTGGAGACACCGACTTCGGGGCCGCTTCCCGCACTCCACCAGAGGCTTGCGCCAACATCGGTAATCGGAAACATTGCATTTGCCTGCAGTTTTATTCCAACTTTATCCGTGAAGAGATACTGAAAACCTCCGTTTATACCTGCCGCAAAATATGTGTTATTGTTTGCATCATTCTTGTATGGCGCAAAAACAACTGCGCCGATTTTCAAACCACCCAAGATGGATGCCCGGTCGTTGAGCGGTAAAATCCGGTTACTTCCAGCTAAAATATAGTTTGTCGAAATTCTTTCGTCAATGTCGCTTCCAAGCAGATCCGACGAAACTGTAACACGGGATTCGATTCGGTTGTAAAATAACTCAACAGAATAGTGGCTGTTCAGATAATAAGTCAGAGCGGTTCCAAAGGAATGGCCTCCGTAAATTTTGGCCCTTCCGCCTTCTATCGGGAGCTTGTCAGCGAAGGTGTAGCCACTGAATACCGTTAAGTCAAGCGATTGAGCATTTAATAAAAACACTGACAGAGATAAAAGAAAGGAAAGTAAAAGTCGATTTTTCATGATGCCTGGATGCGATTTAAGTTTAATGATTGATTTGATATTTGTTGTAAGCTAATTTAAACTGTTATATAAACGTTCTTTAAAAACGTCTGAAAATTAAAAGTACGACAGTTTGTAACCATATCTTTCGGACAATGAAAATATCCTGATCTGTATTTGAGTAATATACGATTTCCCGGACAATGATTTTTGAGTATTGTGTACAAGTATTGAGATAAGGTTTTGTATAAAACAATTATATACTATCAGAAACCTTAAACAATCCATTCAAATTTATGTTTTACAAAGTTGAAATTTTTCTCTTATTCACGTTTTGTCTTGATTTGCCTTTGGATACTAAAAAAAGCACTTTTATATACAAAAATTGTTATGAGCCTGTCACACAGTTCAACTTGGCAGAGATCAACTGGAATAATGCGTTAATTTTAAGTATTTGATGGAATTTTGTCTGACAGCCTCATTCCCTTCACAAAAATTTATTCCGTAACTAGCTTTCAGCCTCAAACCCAGATGCCCTGAGTTTTTGCAGCAACCGGTTGTTTTGAAAGGGTTTTGGCAGATAATCATTGCATCCCGCGTTGAGTGCTTTTTGTTCGTCGCCCGACATGCCGTAGGCTGTAATGGCAATAATAACAACATCAAGACCCATTTTCCGGATTTCTTTAGTGGCCTCGAATCCATCCATAATCGGCATCTTCAAATCCATCAGCACCAGTGCGATCTCAGGATGCTCCTTCATCATCTTCACCGCCTCTTTACCGTCATGGGCTTTGTAAAATCCCTTGAACCTGTTTTTCAATGTGTGCTCAATATAGAGCATATTGCCCGGATCGTCTTCTGCAACAAGAATATATGATTCGCTGGCGCGTCGAACACTATTGCCCTTGGGAACGTTTTGTTGTCTGTACTCGGGAACCGGAAGCGACAACATAATTTTGGTTCCGCTGTTTTTCTCAGATTCTATCGTCACGTTTCCACCCAATAATTCCATGATGCCTTTTGTGATGGTAAGACCCAGACCGCTGCCCTCGTGTCCCCTGGTATTCGAAACATCTTCCTGAATAAAGCTTTCAAATACCTTTTCCTGCGCATCCATGCTGATGCCAACTCCTGTATCCTGAACATAAACCGTCAGAATGGTATCGTTGAGGCTGACACCAAGCTGTACCGAACCTTCCTTAGTAAACTTAAATGCATTGTCAACAAGCTGAATGACAGATTTTTCCAGAAGTTCCTGATCAGTTTCAATTTCAATGGAGCGGCATTCTTCAGGAATATTAAGGGTGTAATTCAGGGATTTCGCATGTGCAATTTTTCCGTATTTGTTTTTAATGTTTTCGAGCATCGGCACAAAGCTGAATTTTTTCTTTTGAACCTCCATGCTGCCCGAAACAATAAGCGAAATATCCATGTAGTCGGTGATGGTTTTCACCAGTCTGTCGCTCGATTCCTGTAAAAGGTTCATAAACTCTTCCCTTTCGTCAGCAGTCAGCTCGGGATCACCAATGAGGGACGAGAACCCGAGTATGCCGTTGAGCGGTGTACGAACCTCATGCGAAATGTTTTGCATGAATGCTGTTTTCAGCTTATTGCTTGCTTCGGCTTTGTTTTTGGCTGCTTCAAGCATTTTATTGGTTTCCACAAGCTGGCTTGTGCGCTCCTTCACCTTGATTTCGAGAAGAGCATTCTGATCTTTCAGTTCTGACATTAGATATGAAGTGAGCAACAGATTTTTGATGCGCAACCCAACCTCTGTGATATCGAACGGTTTGGTGATGAAATCACTGGCACCTTCCGTGAGCGCTCTTTTCTTGGTGTCGGAGGTTGCATCGGCTGTGAGCACAAGAATCGGGACAAACACTCCTTCGCTCATCAGAGGCTTCAACTGAGCCATTACCTGAAAACCATCCAGATAGGGCATCATGAGGTCGAGCAGTACAATATCCGGCTCATGAATGGCAAACAAATGAAGCGCCTCCCTGGGATCAGTGGTTGAGGTGATGTTGGTGTATCCCTGTGCATCGAGTAAATCCTCCAAAACCTCTATATTGGCAATCTGATCATCAATGATGAGAATCTTTGCGTCGGTAAGGTCAAGTTGTTTCATAATGGTTTTGTTTTTAGTTTTTTTTATAAGTTTCGTTTGATTGTTTCCACAAACGAAATAATTTCCAGTGGTTTATTGACAATGGAGGCTGCACCTTCCAGATTGTTTTTAATGTTCTTGCTCAACACAAGATTGGCAGTAATGATGATAACCGGAATAGATTTGGTTTCAACGTCCTGCTTGAATTGTTGCAGCAATTCTGATCCGTGGATATCAGGAAGGTCGAGATCGAGCAGGATAAGGTCGGGCTTTTCCTGCATGATAAGGCTTTTGATATTTTTACCGGTTCGCGCAGTAATCAGCCTCAGATGCGGCATTTTGTCCGACAATACATTGGCAACTAAGTCCGAACTTGATTCGTTGTCTTCAATGTACAGAATTGTTTTTTCGAATGTGCTGTATTCATGATCAGCTCTCTGGCCTGATTCCGGTTGTGCATTGAAATGGCTTTCGGGCTTGGTTCTTGCAAAGGAAACCCAAAAAGTGCTGCCCAGATCGGGTAGGGATTCCACACCGATATGGCCGTCCATGGCATCAGCAAGTTTCTGCGCAAGGGCAAGGCCAAGTCCTGTGCCTTCATGGTTTGAATCAATCCTTTCAAATGGTTTAAACAGTTTTGCAGTGTTTTCGGCTTTGATGCCGGGTCCGGTGTCGATTACACTGATTTTAATTCGTTCCTGACCCGATACACCGGTATCTTCTTCCGCCTTGAGCAGCACACTCCCACCGGGTTGATTGTATCGGACAGCATTATCCATCAGTATGGAGATCAACTTTTTGATTCGCTGATAGTCGGCC
The DNA here is from genome assembly GCA_024710405.1 of Bacteroidales bacterium. GTDB lineage: Bacteria > Bacteroidota > Bacteroidia > Bacteroidales > F082 > UBA6192. The sequence goes on along the minus strand of JANJUV010000017.1, from coordinate 42,043 downwards.
ATAATGTAGGGGTCGTCAATGGGAGAGACTAATTGATTCAGACTGACATTTTTTTGACTGGCGGCTTCATCAAATTCTTCGGTAATTTCGGCAAAGATGCTTTGCAGCCGAACGGGTTCCATTGAGAGTGCCAGACGTCCGGTTTCAATATTGGTGATGTCGAGCACCTCATTGATCAGTTGCAGCAGTTTCTTGCCGTCCGATAGGATGTGTCGTACCCCGCGCTGTTGTTTTTCGTTCAATGCACCCAATTCGAGCAACTGGGCAAAACCCAGAATCGAGTTCAGGGGGGTGCGCAACTCATGGCTCATGCGCGACATGAATTCACTTTTCGAACGGTTGGCTTCTTCGGCAATATTAAGGGCCTGCTCCGAGCGCTCTTCGGCCAGTTTCCGGATTTCAATCTCCTGACGCATCTGTTCGTTTGCCAGCATCAGCTCCCGGGTGCGATCGGCAACTTTTTGCTCCAACTGGCTGTTCAGTTCTTTGATCAATTCCTGTTCAGCTTTCTTCTTGGTTATATCAATCACGAAACCAATGATTTTGAGTGGCCTCCCGTTCTCATCTCTTTTTGTGATGGTTCCAGCATCCTGAAACCACAAATAGTTGCCTTGAACCGTTTTTATACGGTATTCCACTTCATAGGTTTGTGCTTTGCCCGACATATGATCGCGCATGGCATCCATCGCCCGCTCATAATCTTCGGGATGCACGAGATTCATGAAATCCTGATAGTGTTTAAACATATCCGGTTCATAACCAAGCATCTCTGCTTTACGTTTGTGATAAATTACGGCTCCGTTTGTCAGGTTCAACTCCCACCAGGCCATGTTGACAGCATCAATAGCGAGATTGATACGCGTGGCGTGATCCAAAAGAAAATGAATATCATTTTGGTTCTGAGTGTCGAACCCGGTTACTGCATCCGGTTTTTCGTCTTCCTGATTGCCCTCTTCAGTATTTCTATGTGACTGTTCGGGCTGATTTCTTTTTTCCATATCTTAGTAAGATGTTTAATTCTTTTGGGATTATCTTATTCTCTTATCTTTCTTCTTTCATGAATTGATCAACAACATTCAGAAAACCATCGACTTCTATTGGTTTTGTGAGGTAGTTACGTGCACCGGCCTTCAGCAGCGACTTCAGCTGAGCAGGCATAGCATCGGCGCTGATGATAACTACCGGTATGTGCTTCACTTCTGCATTGCTTTTGAGTATTTCCAGCACTTCGCTTCCGTGTTTGTCGGGCAGGTTCAGGTCGAGTAGAATCAGGTCGGGTTTGACACCTGATGCGGCCGAAAGAGCTTCATTGCCGGATTGCACGTGTTTGAGGCTGATTTTGGGTCGTTGTTCCGAGAGAATCTGTTCAACCAGTTCGATGTTCGAAAGGTTGTCTTCTACATACAGAATGGTGCCGGTTAGCATGGTGTTGTCTGCAGCATTCGTCTGGATACTATGTCCCTGTGCTATTTTGATCTGCTGACGCTCGGTCTGGGGCATTTCGATCCAGAAGGTGGAGCCTTCGCCTGGTACACTGTCCACACCTATTTCACCATTCATTATCTCAACAAGCTTTTTCACCACTGCAAGTCCAAGTCCTGTGCCTTCAGTGCTGGTTTTTTCGGCACCGACGCGTTCGAATGGGATAAAAAGTTTGGGAATTTGTTCTGTTGTTAATCCTACTCCGGTATCCGATATCGAAATGCGCAGCTGTTTTTCATCGTTGCGATCGGGTGAGCATTGGCAGGAAACAGATACTGATCCATTTTCACGATTATATTTTATGGCGTTGTTAACAAGATTGATCAATATTTGCTTCAGGCGTTGACGGTCTGCCTTTGCAAACATGTTCTCATCACATTGCCCGATGCTCAATTTGATGTTCCGGCCTGCAGCCATAGGTTGTACAATATCCATTACTTCCTTGACGAGTTGTGTAACATGAACCGGTTCGACTGAAAGTGACAGTCTGCCCGATTCAATACGCGAAATGTCGAGTACCTCATTGATGAGTTCGAGCAGGTGTTTGCCACTGTGCATGATGTGGTGTACGCCTTTCAGTTGCTTGGGATTCAGGTCGCCAATTTCGAGCAATTGCGCAAATCCCAGAATGGAATTCATAGGCGTACGCAGTTCGTGGCTCATACGCGACAAAAAATCGCTCTTGGCCTGATTGGCCTTGTCTGCCTCAACACGGGCTTTCTGCAGTTCCTGTTCGGCTTTCTTGCGTTCAGAAATATCCACTATTACGGCAAGCATGCATTTTTCCTTTCCGATGAAAATGGTGTCGCATGAGACAAGCGTTGTTTTGATTTCCCCGTTTTTGGAACGCAGATCAATTTCAAGTTTTCGAACCGGAATGCCTTGTTCGAGCTGATCGGTGATGCTGTTGCGAATGCCGGGTTCAACAAAAATATTCAAATCAGATCCTGTATTGCCAAGAACCTCTTCGCGTGAATATCCGAAAATCTCAATAAAGGAGTTGTTCACATCGAGATACATTCCTGAATAGAAATGAGTGATGGCCATTCCGGCAGCATTAGATTCAAAGGCAGTGGCAAACTTCTGTTCCGACAGTTTGATCTGCGAAATATCTTTGCTCACACCAAAAATAACCGGTTGTCCGTTCCACATGCCCCGTTTTACTCTGGTTTCAACCGGAATTTCTTCGCCGGTTTTGGTCAGCAGGGGCAGGGTGCAATAGGCCTGATCGCCCGAAAGCAGCAGTTTGATGGAGGCAATTGCCTGATCGTGAACCTCCAGAGGACGAACCATCAGTGCATTCTGCCCATTCAGGTCTTCGTGGGTGTAACCCAGCCGCTGATTTACGGTTGAATTTGTATCAACAATATTCATCTGTTCATCAAAAACAAACAGAAAATCGTCAATTGTATTAAAGAAGGTTTCGTAATTCTGACGGGTTTGCTCAATGAGGCTCTCGGTGCGGAGGTCGTTGATGAGGCTCGAAAGCATGCTGCCCCATATTCTCAATGCATTTATTTCATCTTTGCTGAAACTTTTGGCCTGCCGTACCAGATCGAGCCCCACAAATCCAATCAGTGATTGTTCCACAGTAAGTGGAATGGCTATCAGCGACTGTATTCCCTGAGGTTCAAGAGCTGCTTTTTCTTCTGACCAGCTTTCGGGCAATTCTTTCACCGAAGGAATCATTACTTCCTCATTTGCCTGAAGTTTTTTCATCCATTCGGGATACACCTTGATCGGTATGTCATGCAGCACGGGTTTAAAGCATTCAATTCCTTCATTACACCATTCATAGGTGTTGTCCATTGTCACGCGATCGTTGTTGAACTCAAAGATATAGGTCCTGTCTGCATCCAAAAATTTCCCGATTCTTTCCAGTGCCATATTGATCGAGGGTTCGATCTCGGCAAAGGGTATCCCGGTGAGTTTGGTGGATATGTGCAACAATTCCTGTTCGAAATCCTCATTCAGTTTGCGCTTTGTGATGTCGCGTGCTGCTGCATAAATATAGTTTCCGACCGGAACGCTGTGCCATTCGATGAAGTGGTAGCTTCCGTCGCTGGCTCTGTAGCGGTTCACGAAGTCAAGGATTGTATGTTCATCGCTCAGTTCGGCCATAGCATCCAGCGTTGGCTGTATATCGTCGGGGTGGACAAAATCAAGGAATTTACTGCGATTCAGTTCCTCGATGGAGTATCCGAGAATATCGCTCCAGGCCTTGCTCACCTTCACAAAGTTGCCTTCGAGGTCGGCAATGCACAACAAATCGAGCGCCACATTGAAAAAGTTTTCCAGTTCATTTGATTTGCGTTCCAGCTCACGTTGAATGGCTTCCCGCTCGTCAATTTCATTGATCAGGGATTTGTTGGCTGCGGCGAGTTCTGCTGTACGGTCTTTAACCTTTTGTTCGAGGCTGGCATTGAGTTCCAGAATCTCAGCCTCAGCTTCTTTTCGCTGCGTGATGTCCTGCTTGATGGCCAGATAACTCGTCATAGTGCCGTTTTCATCCGTAATGGGCGTGATCAGCACACTTTCCCAGAAAAAAGTCCCGTTTTTCCGCTTGTTGATCCATTCACCTTGCCAGGGCTTTCCTTGTGTGATGGTGCTCCACATTGCTGCATATTCCCGGTCGGGTGTTTTGCCCGATTTCAGGATGCTTGGTTTTTGCCCGATAGCCTCTTCTGCTGAGTAACCGGTGGCATCCACAAAGGCAGGACTTACGTATCGAATTGTTGCATCAAGATCGGTGATGACAATGGACACGGGGCTTTGCTCAATAGCAAGGCTCAGTTTACGGATTTCCCGTTCCTGTTCTTTTTTGAGGCTAATGTCGCGCACAAACCGAAGAACCCGGTCTTCATCCATCTTCACCGTCCGGCACTCATAATGCCTGGTGATGCCATGTTCGGTTTTGGGATATTCATAGGTCACAATATGGCCGGTGCTGAGACATTCATCGATCTTCTCAAGATGAAGTCTTGAAGTAGATGGTTCAAAAGTGTCTGCAACATTCTTGCCGACCAGATGCTCATAATCATCAAGGAATATATTTGCCTTCGACTTATAGTATTCAAGATAATTTCCCTTCCTGTCACTAATAAAGATCATGTCGGGGATGGCATCCAGAATGGCATTCAGCTTGATATTCTGTTGCTGAATCTGTAGTTCAGCCTCTTTTTTATCAGTAATATCAATAGAAACACCACTCAAACCAACGAACTCATCGTTCTCGAAATGGGGAACCATATTGGCCTGTATCCATTTTTGCCGTCCTTTTTTGGTGTTCAGTCTGAAATAGATGGTTTCGACATCTTTGTTAACCATCATTCTTTTGGTGGCATCTTCGAAAATACCAACATCCTCAGGTTGAATCAATTTTCTGATTTCATCCAGTGAATAAGGCGGTTCATTAGCATCTGCATCCACCAGATTATAGTAGTTCTTTGACCAATGCACCGCTCCATTCTTCAGATTGAGCTCCCAGCTGCCCATATTGGCGATTTCCTGAGCGTAGTTTAGTTCCTCCTCGCTGGCCCGTAAGGCGGCCTCTGATGCTTTAAGTTCTGTAATGTCAATCACCGATGCGGCCATAAAGAGCGGGTTATGCTCTTCATCGAAGATGATCTTTGCATTCATCAGCGAAGGGAACTCGGTGCCGTCTTTGCGCCAGCGCACAACTTCTTCGGCAACAAAACCGCCTTGCGTCTGTATGACTTCGATCAAGGCTGAAACCCGTGGCAACGCATGTTCCGGATGAAGCATGGCCAGGTTTTTCCCCACCAGTTCTTCAACTGTAAATCCATGCATGGCAGCGAAGGCTTCGTTTGCATATAGCAGTGTTCCGTCGAGGGCGGCAATCCCATTTCCATAATTTGCCTGATCGGAAATGACTCTGAATTTCTTCATTTCGGCCTCAGCATTTTTGCGCTGTGTGATGTCAATATCCGATCCGCGGTAGCCAATGAGCTCGCCTGCAGGATTGTACACCGGCATTCCGTTGGTGCTTACCCAGATCAGGCTTCCATCTTTTTTCTGAACCGTATTTTCATAGTTCTCAAGCCTTGCACCTTTAGCCATCATCTTGATGCTGACTTCTTTCACTTCTTCACGATCGACTTCAGGGGCGATGTCATAGAAGTGCAATTTATGCACAAGTTCATCCGGTTGGTAGCCGTACACCTGTATGGAAGCAGGGCTCACATAAGTGTACAATCCGTTTAAATCACATTCCCAGATAACGTTCTGGTTTTGTGCAGCCACTTCACTGAATCGTTTTTCGCTTTCGGCCAGCGCTTCCTGCACAAGTTTGCGTTCGGTGATATCTTCTTTGATAGCGATGTAATGGGTGATGTTTCCGTCAATGTCAAACAGGGGCGAAATGGTTGAGGACTCCCAGTATAAATCCCCGTTCTTTCTTTTGTTGTGGAAAATACCTTTCCATTCTTTTCCGTTCGAAATGTTTTTCCAAAGACTATCGTATTCTTCACTGGTGGTTTCGCCTGATTTGAGTACCCGCGGATTTTGCCCGATGAGTTCTTCCAAAGAATAGCCTGTGGTTTTGCATGCCGACGGATTGGCATATTCAATTTTTCCGTCAAGGTTAGTGATGACAATGCTCACGGGACTTTGCTGTACAACCTGAGAAAGCTTGCGCAGTTCCCGTTCGTTTTTCTTTCGTTCGGTGATATCCTGCCATGTAGTAAACAGAACCTCCTCATCTTCAACCACAATCGGGACGAGGCTTACATCTGCTATAAATTCAGAACCATCAAATCGGGTATGTGTCCATTCAAACCGGATGTTGCCCTCTCTGTAGGCTTGTTCGATCAGTTCCTGAGCGTAAGTTGACGATTTTCTTCCGTTGGGCTGATACTCCGGTGATATTTGATCGGGCGTCACCTGCAGTAATTGTTCACGTGTGCCCCGCATCAGTTTTTCAGATGCCTTGTTGCAATCGACAAACATTCCATTGCGAATGATCAGGAAGCCTTCGGGCGAGTCGTGGAATAAAGCCCTGTATTTGCGCTCGCTCTGACTGATACGTTCTGTTACAAGCTTTGTATCAGTGATGTTGGTGGCATACATCAGCACCGATGCCACTTCACCTGATTCGTTGCGTACGGGCTGCATGGAAGTACGAAACCACTGTGGGCTGCCGGCCAGATCAACCTTCGTCTCTTTCACAAATCCTGCGTCTTTTGCAAAAATCTTTTCAATATCCTGAAGCATGGCTTCAGTCTGGTCTGGAGGAAATAGTTCGGCAGCATTGATGCCAACCAATTCAGCAGGAGTTTTGCCAAAAGGTGCTGCAGCAATGGTATTCAGATACAGATAGTTTCCTGCTCTGTCCATGAGCATGATGGCAGCATCCGAACTGTCGATCAGGCTGCGGTACTTTTCTTCACTTTGCTTGAGTGCGGATTCTGCTTCCTTGAAGAGCGAAATGTTTCGGCTGACTACGTGGGACAATAGGAGTTTGCCACCGGCATCATAGGTGAAATGGGCATTATCCTGCAACCACACATAATGTCCTGCTTCGTGCCATGCCCGATAGATATAGGTCAGATCGGTAACTTGTTCCCGGATGTTCCCCAGAATATAACCAAATATTGGATCACGATCGTCGGGATGGAGACGGTTGTATATGAACGCCTGATCTATGATTATTTCCGATTTCGAATCGAGGCCCAGTTGTCTGAAATAGGTTGGTGAGGCATATAACATCCGGTTGTTCTGGTCGAGCACCAAAATGCCATCGCTGGTGTTTTCGGCTATCAGACGGAATTTCTCTTCACTTTCGACCAACGCCTTCTCTATCTGCTTCCGTTGTGTAATATCAATATTTGTCCCTCTGACACCCAGATATTCACCGGTTTCACTATACACCGGACTACATACATGTTCTATATGTCGTATGCTCCCGTCGGGCAGGTAAATCCTGAATTGAAGCCGTTCTTCCTTTTTTCGCGAACTGGATTGTTCGTGGTGGTTCTTGTAAATCTGCCAGTCTTCTTTGTGGATGATGGTGTCAAACCAGTTCGGATTGGCTTCAAAGTAGTCTGAGGGTCTTCCCGTAATCCTTTCTACAGAGGGAGAATTGTACAGCGAGTTGCCAGCGGGGTCGATCCAGAATTCCCAATGAAAGTTGTTATCAGCAATGATTCTGAGTTTTTCTTCCGATTGTTTCAGGTGGAGCTGTGCATTTTTCAGATTAGTGATATCGGTGAATGTAGTAAACACCTGATAGGGAGTTGTTTCTCCTTCGTGATATTCAGGTTCTGCACTAACCAATATCCAAACATGTTCTTTCTTTTGAGGGTGATACACGCCCATTTCCACATTAATCACCGGTTTCCCATCGCTCAGGGCAATCATGGCTGGATGTTCGTGTCCGGGAAAGTCTGTTCCGTCGGCACGAATGGCCCGCCATTCTGGGTCAGCGGAAACCCGGCCCTGCATCTGATCCATTGTGAGGCCAAGTAGTTTTTCGGCTGCGGGATTAGCATGTGTTATTCTTCCCTGCGAGTCCTGATACACCACGCCTTGCGCCATGCTGTCAAATAGTGCCTTGAACCTTTTGTTGCCCGCTTCAACCTCCCGTTCGGCTTTTTTTCTGTCGGAGATGTCGCGCGTAACGAACACCATTTTTGCGGGCATGCCTTCATGGTCGTAAAGAAAGTTTCCGTTAACCTCAACCTCAAATAAACTTCCATCAACTTTTCTGCCCATGTATTCTTCGGCTCCGGTAATCAGGCCTGAATGCATCTCGCTTAGGGCATCCATAGCCCGCATGTGGTCTCTTTCGTCCAGAAACTCAAGCAGGTTTCTGCCGACAAAAACGGTTTCTTCATTGGCACCAAACATTTCAACAGCGCGTGGCGAACAGAATTCAATTTGACCTGACAGGTCAGTTATGGTGATCACATCCGGCGAAGCTTCCACCACCGAACGATACAATGTTTCCTGTTCTTTGAGTGCCTCAGCCAATTGCTTTTCCTGTGTGATATCGCTGATAATTCCCGTGAAACCTTCGAAGTTGTCACCATTCCAGACAGGATTTCCATTAAGTCTGACATAACGAAAACTGTCATTTTTTGTGCGCAGCCTGAATTCAAGGGAAATATCTTTCTCCATCTTGATTAATTGTTGCTTATCCTGCAACATCTTAATGTCGTCTTCATGTATCAGATCCATGAATCTTTTGCGCACTACTTCGTGTGTCTGATATCCGCAAACGGCCAAGATGGCTTCACTGACAAAGGTAATTCTGTCAGAATGATCTACTTCGATAATGATTTCCCTGAGCCGCGATAATATACGTGTGTAGGTGGCATCTCGCTCCTTCAGTTGCTTCTCTTTCTTTTTGATTTCAATATAGTCGCGTAAGCGCAATGCTATGTTTTCCAACAATTGTTGCTCTTCATCAAGAAAACCAATTCGATCTTTTTGGTTACTCGTTTCATCAATAAATGCATTGAATTCGACCAAAAGTCCGGTGCTCAGCTCTGCCTTTGATTCAATGAATGTTTCCGAAGTCCGAAACCCGGCTGAGTAATAGCTCTTGCTTTGAAAGATAAGCCGGACATGTGTTTTTTCCGGTCTCTGAAAAGCAGCTGGCACCAGATCAACAAGACGTTGAAAAACTTCCTCATCTTCATAAAGATTTGATTTCAGGAGGTTGTCCACTTCATAAATCAGCCGGAGTTCTTTGTTTCGCTCCATTAGCTGGTAATTCAGTTTTATTACCAGATCACTCAGTTGTTCGTTGTTCTTCTGCGGAAATTCGATCTCTCCCGGATTCTTTCCAGGATTGGTTGTGTCAGTATGCATTTTGCGTCAATTTTGGTTGGTCAATTTAGTCGGGCTCGGGAGTGTGACTAAATGTTTGCACAAATATAATCAATCAAAATGCTATTTCAAAAATATTGTACAAAAGCGTTTTGTTATTAAACGTTTAATCTGAGTTTTTCATCATTCAATGATCCAAACGTATTCCATATCTCGTAAATATTTGTACATTTGCACCCCTGTTAATCAAAAACAGGCCTTGTAACCTTGTTGCAAGAGGGCCTATAGCTCAGTTGGTTAGAGCACCTGACTCATAATCAGGTGGTCCCAGGTTCAAGCCCTGGTGGGCCCACAGCATCAAAAGGGAGTCGCATCGGCTCCCTTTTTGCTTTTCATGCTTTGCAATTTTTAACAAATAAACAAAACAGGTTTATCCGCTCATAAGGCTTAATATCTCATCTTTGCGACTGATAACCCAAATACATCCGTAGCCATGCAAAGTGCTTACCCCGGAATCAATAATATCATCTTTGATTTTGGAGGAGTGATCCTCGATATCGACCCTCAACTTACTATCAACGAGCTGAAAAAGATTGGTATAGAAGATGCTTCTCTTTTTATGAGCCGCGATTTTCAGGAGCAGGTGATGAATAAGTTTGAACGGGGCATCCTGACACCGGAGGGATTCAGACATAAAGTACGGCAACTGGCAGCTACTGATGTGTGCGATCAGGAGATTGACGATGCCTGGAACGCGCTTTTGCTCGATATCCCAAAAGAACGCATTGCCGTGATCGAGCAGGTGAAACAGAATTATCAGATTTTTCTGCTCAGCAATTCAAACGAAATCCACTATGAACTTTACCTGCGCGACCTGCAGCTGCGCTTTGGTTATCGCGAATTTGATCAGTTGTTTCACAAGGCCTATTTTTCGTTCGACCTGCACCTGAGCAAGCCCAACCCCGAGATTTTTGAGTTTGTGCTCCACCAGCACAGGCTTGTTCCCTCTGAAACTCTGTTTATAGACGACACTTTGGAACACATAGAAGCTGCACGTAAACTCGGTCTGCGTACCTATCATCTGGTGAAGCCTGTGCGCATCCGCGACTTATTTGCCGAAGGCTGGCTTAAGGAAGATCTTCCGATTGTGTAGCCTCGTGCGGCTGCTGACCTCTTTGGGGTGTGTAACCATCGTAGTAATGGCCGATTTCGTCAAGTATGGACGATAGTTCTTCGTATAGTTCTGTGCCCATGATTCTGATTCTGTAAGGTTTAAAATTTGGGAAGCCTTTGAAATAATCGCTCCAGTGCTTGCGCATTTCGAGCAATGCCAAACGTTCACCCTTCCATTCAACCGATTTCTGCAGATGTATTCTGCTGATGCGTAATCTTTCGTGTACATCAGGCAGTTCGGGTAGTTGTCCGTTGTGCAGGTATTGTTTCACCTCAGCAAAAACCCACGGATTGCCATAGCTGCCGCGTGCAATCATCAGCCCGTCAACGCCATAGGTGTCCCTGAAATGTTTGGCCGATGGCCCGTCCACGACATCCCCGTTGCCGAAAACGGGTATTTTCATTCTCGGATTGCGTTTTACTTCGCCGATCAGTGTCCAGTCGGCCGGCACACTCGACCGCGTGGTGCGCAATCTGCCGTGGATGGTAATGGCTTGTATGCCCACATCCTGTAGTCTTTCTGCAATCTCTACGATGTCTTTTCTGCTTTCATCATAGCCCAGCCTTGTTTTTACCGTCACGGGCAGATGTGTGGCTTTCACTACGGCAGCAGTCATTTCCATCATTTTTGGAATGTTGTTCATGATGCCGCTTCCGGCTCCGCGGTCGGCTACTTTGCGCACCGGACAGCCATAATTGATGTCAATGATGTCGGGATTTGCCCTTTCGGCATATTCGGTGGCCTTGATCATTGAATCAATGTCGTGGCCGAAGATCTGGATGCCTATTGGCCTCTCGAACTCGCTGAAATCGAGTTTTTTTACACTTTTTGCAGCATCACGGATCAGGCCTTCCGATGAAATAAATTCTGTGTACATGATATCGGCCCCAAACATCTTGCATACATAACGGAACGGGGGGTCGCTGACGTCTTCCATCGGGGCAAGCAGTATGGGAAACGGCCCCACTTCTATTTGTCTGATTTTAACCAACAGGATAATGTTTTAAGGGCTGCAAAAATACTATTTTTGCCCCTCACTGCAACCCCAACCTGCCCATGAAGCTGTTACCCTTGTTTCATCACACTTCCAATGGTGTTCAACTGATCCTTTTTTTATGTCTGGTCTTGTTGAGTACATTGGTGGTCATGGCGCTATCGTGGATGGCTGCTTCGGTTGTTTTTGGTATTCCGCTGCAGGAAATCGGTTCGGTGATGGGCGATACGCTTCATCCCAACAATCTTGACCTTTCGCGCTTTATGCAGCTGGGTAGTCAGCTGGGACTGTTTTTATTGCCACCGGTAATTATGGCATTTCTGGTATCGACAAAGCCTTTTGGTTGGCTTGGCTTTGGCGGCAGGGTATCCTCTGCCCATTGGATAGCTGGAATTTCTGTGCTTTTTGTTGCTTTGCCCTTTCTGCATTGGCTTGCCGGCATCAACGAGCTTATCGTACTACCCGAAGGTCTTTCAGGAATTGAACAATGGATGCGCCGTCAGGAGGATGCCGCAGAGGTTATCACACAGAGGTTTCTGGATGTGGATAAGCCTGTCTGGCTGCTGTTTAACCTGATCATGATTGCTGTGATACCGGGAATTGGCGAGGAGATGGTGTTCCGGTCGGTGTTGCAGCCTGTCTTTTCGAAAGGATTCAGAAATGTTCATCTCGGTATCTTTTTTACTGCTGTGGTTTTTGCGGCCATGCACCTTCAGTTTTACGGCTTCCTGCCCCGGTTAGTGTTGGGAATGTTTATGGGTTATGCCTTCTTCCTGAGTGGCAGTATCTGGCTTCCGGTGGTGATGCACACGGTAAATAACGGAGCAGCCGTATTGGTACATTACCTGCATTTCAACGGCTTTTCGGATGTTTCGGTGGAGGACGCTGCCTCATTTTCAGGAAGTCCTTTCTATGTGCTGCTCAGTGCTGCTCTGACAGTCTTATGCCTGATTGTGATGGTAAAGGCTGGGCATGCAAGCAAAAAAGAGGTCCGGCACAGTACCGAACCTCCTGATCAACAGTTTTAGCTGATATTTATTTTGCGATACCTTTCAGGGTCGAGTAATTGATCCTGAACGAACCGGCTTTTCTGAGTTCCTGTTTCACATCGGTAACAACGCCCATCTTGGTCTCGTTATGCACCTTGAGCGAGGTGGTGAGGAGCGGCCTGTCAGCTTCATTTCTGGCTTCGCGTTCTGACGCAATAAACTCAGGGATTTCGTTTACCCTGGCAAACTGGTCATTGAGCTGAATCCTCGACTCAGTCCCGTACATGGCAGCATTGGTCGGAGGACCGATGTAGATATAGCTAACCAAAGACTTCTTTTCGAGCTTTTGCACTTCGGTAGCTGTGGGCAGTTTCATTTTTACTTTCAGGGTTACTTCACGCATAACGGTGGTTACCATGAAGAAAAACAAAAGCATAAAGATAATGTCGGGCAACGACGAGGTATTTATGGCCGGTGAGCCTTTACCTTTTTTTGTTTTAAACTTCGACATATTATTGACCTCCTATACTTTCGGGTTCAGCTTCCGAGATACGAACGGGTATGGCCTCATTGATGGCTTTAACGCGATCTTCATCGGTCAGTTGTGAGAACTTAACACCGAAACGTTCTCTTGAAAGCTCATCGCGGAGTTCGTTGAACGCACGGGCCAGTTCGTTCTGCACCCTGATGTACATATCATAGGATGTTCCCCTGTCGTTTTTGAGCGAGATAACACCTTTGGAAGTGTAAATATCGCCAAGTAAATTGATGTTTTTCAACTCAACCTCAGGGTAATTCGGGTTGTCGGGATAATGCGGCATCATAAAATTCTTTGCCACATCCTTCAGTGATTCAACGCTACCGGGCAGGCCATTTACAAGTAACCTGTCGTTTTTGTTGACAAGTACGTTCATGATGTTGCGCTCCTTGATTTTCTGATCTATTTCTTCCTCAACCGGTGGCGGCAGGCGGCGGATGATACCGGTGTCCACGTCCATCGTTGTTGTAACAAGGAAGAATATCAGCAACAGGAATGCAATATCAGCCATCGAGCCCGCATTGATTTCTGGTGATGCTCTTCTAGCCATACTTGATTATTTTAACAGTTTTGAGATGCTCGAATAGATTACTGCGATTATTGCAAAACCGGCTGTAATATAAGTAAACAGAAGTCCCATGCCCACCAGTTTTGAGGTGTGCGCGGTAATTTTCATCTGTTCGAGTTTGATATCGCTGAAGCTGTTGCCGGCCAGCGAATAGGAAATGATGGCCACAACGGCAATAACGCCTATACTAAGCAACAGCTTAACGGCATTTTTTGGGTTCTGGGTGTAGCTGTATATTGGCGATGCGATGGCTATGATAATTCCGGCGATCAGCAGGACATAGCCCCAGCGCAGCAGAAATGATTCTGTGACTGCACCAACATAGAATAGCACCCCGAAGATCGCTGACAGACCCATCAGTCCGATCAACACCCAACCTACATATTTTGATAGATTGTCGTTCATGGGATTATTTTTTGGCGTACTTGTTCAACATATCAATGAAGGTGATCGAGCTGTCTTCCATATTATTTACAAGCGAGTCGATCTTTGAAATAATATAATTGTAGAAGATCTGAAGGATGATGGCCACGATCAGACCAAATACGGTGGTCAACAAAGCGATTTTAATACCGCTGGCCACGATTTGGGGAGAGATGTCGCCGGCTGCTGCGATATCATCGAAGGCCTGGATCATACCAATTACCGTTCCCATAAACCCGAGCATGGGAGCAAGAGCGATAAACAACGAGATCCAGCTTACGCCGCTTTCGAGGCGCCCTGTGATTACCGAACCGTAAGCGATAATGGATTTTTCTACTTCGTCAATGCCGGAGTTGTAACGCAATAAGCCCTGATAGAATATGCTGGCTACCGGTCCGCGTGTGTTGCGGCACAGTTCTTTGGCCTGTTCAATATTGTTGCTGTTGAGCGCCTCATCGATACCGGCAAGCAACTTCTTGGTGTTGGTTGCACTCAGTGTAAGGTAAATAATCCTCTCGATGCTGATGGCGAGGCCGAAGATCAGGGTTAACAGTACGATACCCATAAACGCAGGACCACCATCGATAAACTGCTCTTTGATAACTTCGTGGAAAGTTTGCGGTTTTTCAGGCTCAGCCGTCATGGCTGTTGTCTGTTCAGGGGCAACTTCTTCAACGGCAGGAGTTTCAGCAACGACTGTAGTGTCCTCAGTCTGGGTTGCTGTTTGGTCCTCGGTTTGTGCAAACATCAGGCCCGATACGCCGAAAAACAGGATGCCTGCCAGGGTCAGTAAAGCAATTAATTTTTTCATAAGCTAAGAAATGTTGATTACTAAAATAAACTCGGTTTTTGTGTGGTTATTATTAATTAATCTGTAAAATTACCAATAAGCCGCAAATGTATAAATAAATTAAGGAAAACGATCTTTTGTTCAGGTTAAGATTTTGTTTCTCCAGTTTTCGGCGGAGAGAGCGGGATTCGAACCCGCGATACCCTTTTGAGGTATACACACTTTCCAGGCGTGCGCCTTCAACCACTCGGCCATCTCTCCTTGCACTCAGGCAGACCATTTGACTTTCGGTGACAAATGAGCCGCCAAAAGTAGGTATTTTTTTAATCCCTGTCAAAGCAAAATGTTTATTCTGCTGCAACATTGCCTCAATTGCCTGCGCTTCCTGTGATCATCATTTTTTCACTGAAAACGCCATCTGCCGAAATAAGATGCAGGGTATAGAGCCCTGGTGCTAATCCGCTCAATGATACATGGGAAGGTGTTGTTAATGATGATGCCATTACCTGACGCCCCAAAGCATCCACAATAATCAGGCTTGCTTCAGTATCCGAAGAAGACTCAATTCGGATATACTCTTGCGCAGGGTTGGGGTAAACAACAAAAAATAAATCCTGACTGCTGATACCGGTGACCACACGGCTGATGTCAACATCGTCAATGTAAATTCCGTCTCCAGTAACAAACACATCGCTATAAAACCTGTATCTCAGTCGAACATGCTCAGTACCCAGATAATCATTCAGGCTGTAGGATTTTTTTTGCCAGTTTTGCTGACTTCCGTTAAACGTGGCGATGCTGGTCCAAGTGTTTCCATTGGCCGAGAGTTCAAAATACACATAATCGTATCCGGATTCGAGTTCGTACCGTGTCCAGAAGGAGACTGTGGCTTCTTCTAAATCACCATCTAATGAAAACGGCCTGAGGTATGCATAGCTTGTCACATTGTTCTGATAACTACCATTGGGGCTGTCGGTAAGGCTGTGCGCAGGACTGTGGCTTAGTGTGGTGGTCAATCCCCAGCTGTGGGTTGTTTCCCACCAATCGCTGCCCGACTCAAAATCATCAGCATATGGAAGTGCCAGCATGGGACGGGGCGTGACCGAAACAGCCGGAGATCTTTCCGACTCATCTTCCGATTCAGTAAACACAGCTGTTACCTGATACTGATATTCGGTGTCGTTGACAACTTCGCTGTCTTCATAAACATTGTTTGCTGTGCTGCCAGCAAGAATGTTGTCGCGATAGATATTGTAATGATCAACTCCTTCCATGGCTGTCCAGCTCAGCTTCACCAGATTATCGAAGCCGAGTGCCCTCAGGTTTCGCGGAGGAGTAATCCTGTTGGCCATTGAAGCTGCTGCTGCGAGGGAGGCCTGCACGAATACACGTGCCTGTGCGGCATTGTTAAAGCTGGGGCCCACAAGGTCGCTCGAGGTGTGAATATAAGGACTGTAGTTTTGCGAATCCTCGAATGGGAAAATACCCATGAATCCGTTGTTGTTGAATGAAGTGTGGTCGCTGTCGCCGCCTTGCAGCATGCCTGGTTCGATGATGAAGTCAGGAAGATAAATGCCGCAGATATCGGTGTAAAAATCAGCCAGTTCCTGTGCCGAAGGCGGATAAATGAGGTCGGTGTGGATGTAGCTGCCGTTTTGAAGGTATCCGATCATATCGAGGTTGAAATATCCGTGGATATCCATTCCTTGTTGGGCACAACGACTCGCATACGCCTCGCTGCCGTACAATCCGTATTCCTCGCCCGAGAAGGCACAAAACACCAACGTTCTGTCGAAGCTATACTGGCTCATGATACGGGCGATCTCGAGCACTCCTGCTGTGCCGGAGGCATTGTCGTCGGCCCCTGGTGCACCGCCACTGTTGGAGTAAGAGTCGTAGTGGGCACCAACAACAACATATTCATCAGGATAAACTGCACCGGTTAATGTGGCAATAACGTTGTCGCTTGCACTGCCATTCGGCATCCAGAAATCCATGATCTCGACCGATAATCCAAGGGCTTCAAATTCCGCAGCCAACCAGTTCTGGGCAACAACACTCTGTGGCTGGTATGCATTTCGGGTTCCATAATCCTCGAGGTGCTGAACGGTAGCAGAAATAAGTGTTTCGTCCACCTCCTCAAGCATAGATGCAATAAACGGATCAGGAGTATTGCGGCTTCCGCTGGCATAATGCAGTGGTGCAGGTCTCTTCATCGCACGATCGTGGAGTTTTATCATCCCGTCGTTTTTCGCCGGTTGCAGTGCAAAATCCCTGCTCTGATCAATGCCGGCAATAACGAAGTGTCCGCCATCGAAAACCATGTATGCTTTATCTGTCAAACTTTGAACATATTCGCTGTGATTATCAGGAAGGGTGTACATAAGGTAATAATCCATTCCTTCGGCCCAGGCTTCATCCGTAACCAGGTTTCCTCCATGAGGGGCTGGTCCGCGTGAAGTAACAACAACCAGCTGTCTGGATACATAATTTACTGCAACAGACGGATTATCGAGCAGGGACAAAGATTGTGCTGCATCGGCAGGCCGGATAACATAAAGCTGCCTGTCTTGTGCAATCGTTTGCAGGGTCAGGAGCATCAGAACAAGGAACAGATTTTTCATAAAGTGTTACAATTGATCCGGCAAAGTTAACGACATAACCCGAACCTTTTTGTGTCACAGGAAGAAAAGAATTGACCTGTCGCAATAAAATGAACAGTAGTGCCGCAGAAATTTCAGGAACCATCATGGACGGTTGGGTCTGATCAGTACAATGTTAAATTAATAGATTCAAAACAGTAAATTGCATCAGGGTGTAAACTAAACGGCCAAAATTTCGTTTTTTTGCAGATCATTTTCCAATAAATATATTAAGGTGAAACGAATTGAAATCAAAGATGCCCTGCAGATGCAGGCAACGGACGAAGCGATCAATGTGCGGGGTTGGGTGCGCACCAAACGCGGCAGCAAGAATGTAGCTTTCATAGCCCTGAACGACGGATCGACGCTGCATAACCTGCAACTGGTGGTTAATCTGGATGAAATTCCCGAGTCTGCGCTGGCACTTGTGCACACAGGCGCGTCTGTTTCTGCTACAGGCAAACTGGTTCCATCGGCCGGCAGCGGCCAGGCTGTGGAGCTTGCCGTCGCACAAATCGAGCTGCTCGGTGCAGCCAATCCGGATGAATATCCGCTGCAGCCAAAGAAGCACTCACTTGAATTTCTGCGTGAGAAGGCACACCTCAGGTTTCGGACCAATACCTTCAGTGCCATCGCCCGCCTCAGGCATGCCATGACATTTGCCATACATAAATTTTTTAACGACAGAGGTTTCTACAACATACACTCACCTATTATTACAGGTTCCGACGCCGAAGGAGCCGGAGAAATGTTTCAGGTGACCACACTGCCCCTGAAGACTATTCCTTTGACCCCCGAGAAGGATATTGATTTTTCAAAAGACTTCTTTGGCAAGGCGGCGAACCTCACTGTTTCGGGGCAACTGGAGGCCGAACTCGCAGCCCTGGCTTTGTCAAAAGTGTACACGTTCGGACCAACCTTCAGGGCCGAAAACTCCAATACTTCACGCCACCTGGCCGAGTTCTGGATGATCGAACCCGAAGTAGCCTTCAACGACATCCATGATAATATGGATCTAGCAGAGGATATGCTGCGCTACCTGATCAAATACGCGCTCGATAACTGCCCCGACGATCTCGCCTTCCTTGCCCGCAGGCTCGAAGAGGAAGAATCAGGCCGGAAGGCTGAAGAACGATCCATGGAGTTGATCGCCAAGCTTAAATTCGTGCTCGAAAACCCATTCGAACGAATCACCTACACCGAAGCCATTGAGATCCTCAAAAACAGTCAGCCAAACCGTAAGGGAAAATTCAACTATCCGGTCAATGAATGGGGTGCCGACCTTCAGTCGGAACACGAACGTTATTTGGTCGAAAAGCATTTTAAGCGCCCGGTAATACTCACCGATTATCCCAAAAAGATCAAGGCGTTTTATATGAAACAAAATGAAGACGGCCAAACCGTCAGGGCAATGGATGTTCTGTTCCCGGGTATTGGCGAAATCATTGGCGGTTCACAGCGTGAAGAAAACTACGATAAGCTGTTGCAACGGATGAATGAGATGCATGTGCCCATTGAAACCATGTGGTGGTACCTCGAAACCCGCAAATTCGGCACTGTTCCGCATGCCGGATTCGGTCTGGGCTTCGAACGGCTGATGCTGTTCATCACTGGGATGGGAAATATCCGGGATGTGATACCCTTTCCGCGAACCCCGCTTAATCTGGAGTTTTGAATGGGATATAATGTGTAAACAATTGATATAAAGTAAAATAATACTTACGTACACATTTTATGCCATTTGTTTAATAAATATGACATCAACGCTTCGGGACTAATTTTAATTTTGTTGTATATTCGTGCTTGATTTGAAAAATGTGACACAAAATCACTCCATTCACTACTGAAACGACCCGTATGCTCAATCAAAGGCTCCAACAGAAACTGCTTCAGAAGCTCTCTCCGCAGCAAATATTGCTGATGAAGCTGCTTCAGATTCCGACTGTGGCCCTTGAACAGCGCATCAAACAGGAGATTGAAGAAAATCCGGCACTCGAAATGGAAGAGGGTTCTGAATCCGAAGAGTTTGAGGCAGACGAGATGCAGGATGATGCCCCCGACAGCGATGATGGCGATTATGACGAAGATGAATATGACTACGACAGCAGCGGTGACGAATTTGGATTTGATGATTACATTGATGAGGGCGACATACCCGAATACCGCCTCCAGGTAAACAACAGCAGCCGCGACGATGACCACCACGAAATTCCCTTTGCCGATGATCAATCCTTTCAGGAACTGCTGATTCAGCAATTGGGCTACCGAAAGCTGGATGAACGAAAAAATAAAATCGGACTTTATATCATCGGAAATCTAGATGACGCCGGATATCTCACACGCCCGGTTGAAGCACTCATCGACGACCTGCTCTTTGCACTCAACATCAAGTCAAACAAAACCGAAATCAACGAGATATTGGCCATCATTCAGGATTTTGATCCTCCCGGCGTGGGTGCACGCAACCTTCAGGAATGTCTGTTGCTGCAACTCAGACGAAAACAGGACGACAATCCCGATAAGGATTACAGATTGCCGATCATGGTCATTGACAGGTTCTTCAATGAATTCACCAAGAAACATTACGACAAAATTCTCAAAAGAGCCGAGATAGAGGAAGATGCTTTGAAAGAAGCCATGAACGAAATACTGAGCCTGAACCCCAAGCCCGGAAACTCCGTCAGCGAGGGCGCAAGGTCGGTGCAGT
This sequence comes from Bacteroidales bacterium, assembly GCA_024710405.1. Lineage (GTDB taxonomy): Bacteria > Bacteroidota > Bacteroidia > Bacteroidales > F082 > UBA6192. Next base: position 21,945 of record JANJUV010000017.1, on the reverse strand, counting down.
ATGTGCTTCCTGATTTCATCATTCAAAATACTGATGGTGAACTCGAACTCAGCCTGAGCAACCGCAACACACCCGAACTCAGGGTGAGCCGGAGCTATACCGAAATGCTGGAAGTGTATTCCGAGTCGAAGAAAAATAGTGCAACCCGGGACGCGCTTATGTTTGTGAAACAAAAAATCGACTCGGCAAAATGGTTTATTGATGCGATCCAGCAGCGGCAGAATACACTATACCAAACCATGAATGCCATCATGTTCTATCAGCGCGACTATTTCCTTACCGGTGATGAAACACAACTCAGGCCAATGATACTGAAGGATATAGCAGAAATGGTAAACCTCGATATTTCTACCATCAGCCGGGTGGCCAACAGCAAATATGTGCAAACTCCGTTTGGCACCTTCCTGCTGAAGAGTTTTTTCAGCGAAGCCATGCAGACTGACTCGGGCGAGGAGGTCTCCACGCGTGAAATCAAGAAGATACTCAGTGACTGTATCGAAGCTGAAGAGAAAAACAAACCACTGACCGATGAGCAGCTTACAGATATTCTCAAAGAAAAAGGCTATAACATTGCCCGCCGTACTGTGGCCAAGTACCGCGAACAGCTCGATATTCCGGTTGCACGCCTAAGAAAGGAGCTGTAATTTGATTGTCGCCGGTAACATTGATTGGGAAAAACGCCTGGCCGGTTTTATTTCGGTTGTGTTGCATCCCTTGCTTATTCCAACGATTACCTTATATATATTGTTGCGCCAGAATGGACTGCACCATAGCGATGGCAGCGAACGGCAATGGATCTTTCTGGGATTGGTATCGATGACGACTTTTGTGCTGCCTGCCCTCATGATATGGCTGATGGTCAAAACCGGCTTTGTTGGCTCACTGAGCATGAAACGACGCGAAGAACGTATGGGCCCTGTGCTGGTGACGGCTTTGTTTTTCTACCTGACCTATTATATAGCCAGAAAAATGAACATCGCCCCTGAATTCTATGTGTATATGCTCGGGGCTACTTTATTGGCTATCGTCAGCCTGCTGATCACTATATACTGGAAAATCAGCCTGCATATGGTTGCAGCAGGAGGTTCAACAGCTGCATTTGCCGAATATGCCCTGTTGTCAGGTAGTCCAATGCAGGGCGCACTGATAGCCTGTCTGATTTTGTCGGGTACTGTCGGATTTGCACGACTGAAACTGTCGGCCCACAAGCCGGCAGAAGTTTACACGGGCTATTTACTTGGATTTGGACTTATATGGACTGTCTATCTGCTCATCAGATAACAGGTTGTACGGTATTTAAAAAGGGCTGAGGCTTATCCCGACAGAAATCGGATATAGCTCGGGGCCCAGATCACGGCTGAACACGCGGGTGGGTTGATAATAACCAAACAGACTGATCCATTTGTAACCAACCCTCAGAGTTGGCCCGAAGGTATACTGCTCCAGCGAATTAACGTCTTTGCTCTTCTGAAGAACCCTTGGACCGTTCGGACTGATGTCGCCAAAATATTTAGTCTTGCTGTCGATGATGATTCCAAGCTTAAAACCAACTCCCAGTTTCCACTTGTCATCGAACCTGAACCTGAATTCAAAAGGAAAATCAAGATACACCAGATGCAGCTTGCTACGCTTGTAGTCGTTGGTTATTGGCGTAAATACGATAGTGTCGGCCTTGATATTGTTGATTTGTGTGTTTGAAAAAAGCTGGTTGTTTCGGAGACCGATTCCTGCCGAGAAAGTGTGTCTACCGTTTTCTGTCAGGTCAAAATTATAGGTGCCGAAAACATTGAAGCCCTGATTGATCGTCCTGATTTTCATATCTGCTGGCTTATCCATCCATATATCGCTGAACAAGTCGAACCCTACAGTGAATTTTGTACTGGTTTTTCCGGTAATTATCTGGGCTGATAACTGTCCGGCAAGAACCAACAAGCTGATGATCAAGAGTGTTTTTTTCATGGCTGACATCGTTTAATGTGGAATACTTAACGTGTTAATCTGTACAAAAGTACGAAATAATGTGGTGGACGGCTGTTTTTTCAAGCCTTTAGTCTATTGACCCAGCAGATCGTGCATCACAGCGATCATGCTGCTGCTGTTCCATTTTGCTGCACCGGTCTTGCGGATGACGATTCTGCCTTCGGCTGAAATAACGAAGGTTACAGGAATGCTAGGTGAGGCAAAAACCTCCGGAACGGAATAACGCAGCTGATAAACAGGTATGTTGAAACCTTTTCGTTGCATAAATGATTGCACCACTTTCGGGTCTTCATCAGAAAGCAGAATAAAGGCTGCCTGCTGTCCGAAGGTGTCGTAAAGATCTTGTATATCGGGCATTTCGGCGATGCATGGCGGGCACCAGGTAGCCCAGAAATTCAGAAATACAGGTTTGCCTCCAAAGTCGGACAATCGGAATTCTCTGCCATCCATATCCGTAAAGCTCCATTGGTAATCAGCAGGACTGAGCGATACTTGTTTTTCTTCTGTGATGGTTTTCGGTCCCGAAGCCAGCAAACCCGAAACAAACACCCTGATCTCGCGGCGGCTTGCAGGTATGAGCATGGCGACGATAAGTAAAACAAAGAGTATGTCGCTGGCCTTGCCAAACCATGATTTCTTTTTAAAATTTTCCCATTGTTTGTTGAAATACTGCATGGTTTGATCAGGGTTATCGGGTTTTGTTCGTTATTAGCTACTTTCCTTCCATCAGTCGTGAGCGCTCATCAAGCAGACGGTCGATTTCATCTGCACTCAATCCGGGTTCTTTCAGCCGCTGGTCGATGCGCGAAATGTCATCATAATGCTGCACCTGAATAGGCTCTTCCGGCACCGAAAAGTAAGGTTCATCCTCACCCAGTTCCTCCCTGAGTTGTTTCAGAAACATATCAAGCATCTGACGCATGGGTTCGTTCATCGGGCCCATCATCTCCACTGCCAGCTGGTCTTTCACCGTTTCGTAGTTCTGCAGAAATAGTTTCAGCTGCTCAAACTGAAATCGGTTGATGCCTTCCATCTCACCCGAAGGATATTTGTCCAGCAGCCTCTTGAACAGCCTGAACAACTCGTCTATTTTCTTCTTAAAATCATCTTGTTCCATCGGGGACAAAAGTAATCATTTTTTATGCTGAGCGATTTTGGCTCCGAAAACCTGAACAAGTTTGCCTTTCAGTTCACTGCCTCAGGGTGTCATCCTCCTAAAGGTTGATCATCTGCGCTTCATAGTCAAGATAGGCTTTGAGGTCGTCGCGGGTGTGGTTGAGCAACCTCTTGGTATAAAACAGGGTTGAGTGCCTGATGTCGCAGAGCTCAAGGGCATGCTGCAGGCACAGCTCTTCAAACTGTTCAAGGGGCAGCAGCTTGTTCACTAAATCTGTTTCGAGGGCTTCCGTGGCTGTGATAGGCTCACTGCGAAGCAGTATCTCGAGGGCTTTGCTGTGGTGCAGAAACTTGGTGAGAAAATAAGGCAGCGCACCACTTGGATGAAGCCCGTAATGATGGTGATCGAGCACAAACGACAGGTCTTCGGCTCCATATTTGATGTCGGCTGCCATGCTGATCCCGAAAAAGGGTGATACAACCTCGCCGGACAAACCCACCAGAAACAACTTTTTGAAATCGACCATGGTGCGGATGAACCGGTTGATGGCATGTATCATGCCAAAGCGGGTTTTGGGGTCGCGAAACCTTGGCCAGGTCTCCTGCATACTTTCAGGTGCGATGATGACATCCATAAAACGGCGGTATCCTGCCAGATTGAACAAACCTTTGTCATGAAGAATCAGCAGTCCTTTAATATCATCCGTGTGGTTTATTTCATTGATCTTGGCAATGAAATAATCACTTTTTACCACATCGGTAACAAGGGAATATACATCTCCCTTCAACCGTACAACGGTTACATGACTGCTTCTGTTCTGGGAGAAATAATCATCGGGGTTAAATGCTGGTTGAGACATATTAAATCAGTTTAGTGTTAATATGCTGGTTTATTGTTCACAAAGCAATAGAGTATTGCAGTTTGAATACGCTAAAGTTACGGCATTTATTAACGTTTTGTTTCTGTCAGGATGTTTTTTTTTGGTAGCGCATTATTTACGCATACTGACAAAGGGAAATAGTTTTGAAATGAATCCGGTACGCGTGTGTTGAGCCCTGAAATAGCCTTCGTTGACTGTTTGCACCTCTTCGATGGTATAAAAGGCATGTGGGTTGTGTAGGTTGATAAGTTGGATGGCGTCTTTGAGGTCTTTTCTTTTAACAATACTGAACACAATCCGCACAGGGCCGGCTTTGCCCTCAGCATCCACGGTGGTAACGCCGTAGTTGGCTTCACGCAGGGAGTTGATCAGGGTTGAAGTGTCCTTTTTGGCGATGATACGGATGACAACAGTGCCGAGCGACATTTTTTCGGCCAGCAGGATACCGATGTAGTTGCCGGCTGCAAAACCGGCTCCATAACCTATGTAACACATAAAGTTGTCCAGATGCTGAAAAATCTGACTGATGGCCAGCAGCCAGATAATGACCTCAATGAATCCCAGCACAGGTGCCAGATTCTTATATCCGCGGGCCACAAAAATCAGGCGGACAGTTCCAACAGTAACGTCCATGATTCTTGCCAGGGCAATAAGCATGGGCAGGACAACCCAGTTAAACAAATCTGTATTGATGAAATCTGCGCTCATATTTCAGTTGTTTGTTGTGATGACGCTTTGCCGAATACCAGCAGTCAGTGCAAAGATACGACTGAAAATTTCTGCAACGGACTATTTGTTGCCGGATAACAAGTTGGTTAAATATAGAGATAAATGTATATTTGCCGCAAAACCGGTTCATGATCAACATTATGTCATCGAAATATTGGCTGATAACCGCTCTGGTTTTTTTGGGCATATCGCCTGCACCGGTTCATTCTGATTTATCGGAAGGATCCGAAAGTATTGTCATCACCTCCGAAGGGCAATGGGAGAAGCTTTGGGACGGCCCTAAACTGATGGTGTGGCAGCGCTGGCTCACCCTGAATCATCAGCGTGATGTACGGCAGCGTAAGTGTCAGATGGCGCTGAAGGCTTCGCTTGACGAAGTAGTGTCACTGATCAGCGACCACCGCCGTGCCACCCGGTGGATGTCGATGGTGGATACTGTAGAATTGCTGGGTCGCTCGGGCAACACCTGGTACACACTGGCCCACTACAATATGCCCTGGCCGCTGCGCAACAAACTGCTTGCTTCGCGCCTGAAACTCAAAACCCTGATCGAAGGACATATGGCTGTGGTTGAAGTGCAGAGCGACAACAGCAGACTGAAAAACTGCGATAACGTCAACGATTTCGGTTCATTTCACGGCAAATGGGTCATTATCGATCTGGGTAATGAACTGTGTTTTGCCGAATTCACCGCCTTCTCCACGTCCACACCCCTGTTTCCGCGCTGGCTGCAGGATCCGGTCGTTGACAGAGCCTTCATGAATACCATGCAGCAGTTCAGCAAAGTGGTGCAGGGGGGCGGATGAACCTTTTTGTTCGTTCATCACGCTTGAATAATCTATTACTCAGATTTGAGATTTGCATTATATTTTCTGATTTCAAGGAATCAAAATTTTACAAGATGATGATGTTTTGATATAGAACTAATGGTAACAAGGTAAATTTGATAATTCATCGCCCTTTCTAACCTTAACCAATACAAATTAGGTCTTTATATCCAAACGATGACTCGCTTCTGCATATAACAAGCTTAAATTCAGTTCGTTTTCCACAACAAACTGAAATACGAAGAAATCTCAACCAAATTAATTAATGATAAGGTATGATTTCGCGAAAACCAGCCAAATTCATACGCCTCACACCTAATTATGTCTTACACCTGTTGCCTTACTCCTTACGCCTGATCACTACAACGGAATATTCCCGTGTTTCTTGGGCGGATTGGTTTTTGATTTGGTCTGGGTCATCTCCAGTGCCTGAATCAGTTTGTATCTGGTTTGGCGCGGGTAGATGATTTCGTCAATATAACCAAGTTGTGCGGCTTTGTAGGGGCTGGCGAAGGTGCTGCGGTAGTCGTCGATGGCCTGTTTGCGTTCTTCCTCGCTCAGTTTGTTTTTGTAGATGATGTTTACGGCACCTTCGGGTCCCATCACAGCGATTTCGGCGGTGGGGAAGGCGTAGTTGATGTCGGCTCCGATATGCTTGCTCGACATCACATCGTATGCACCTCCGTAGGCTTTGCGTGTGATTACGGTAATTTTTGGTACGGTTGCTTCGGCAAAAGCGTACAATAACTTTGCTCCGTGTTTGATGATGCCGCCGAATTCCTGAACTGTTCCGGGCAGGAAACCGGGCACATCTTCAAAGGTGATCAGCGGGATATTGAAGGCATCGCAGAAACGCACAAAACGGGCTGCCTTGATGGAGCTGTCTATGTCGAGCACACCGGCAAGGTTGGCAGGCTGGTTCGCCACAATACCAACAGGCCTTCCGTTGAGGCGGGCAAAACCGATGATGATATTTTTGGCATAGTAGGGCTGAATCTCGAAGAAATTGGCATCATCCACTACTTTGGTGATGATGTCGTGCATATCGTAGGGTTTGTTCGGGTCGTCGGGCACAATGCTGTCGAGGCTGTCTTCTTCGCGGTGGGGATTGTCGGTGCACACCTTCACCGGTGGGTCTTCCATATTGTTCGAAGGCAGGAAACTCATCAGTTCGCGGATCATCATCATGGCCTGTTCGTCGTCAGTAGCCATAAGATGAGCCACACCACTTTTGCTGTTGTGTGTCATGGCACCACCGAGTTCCTCTTTGGTAACTTCTTCGTGTGTCACTGTCTTGATCACATCCGGGCCGGTAACAAACATATAGGAGGTGTCTTTGACCATCATGATGAAGTCGGTGATGGCCGGTGAATACACGGCGCCGCCGGCGCATGGACCGAGAATGGCCGAAATCTGCGGGATCACACCGGATGACATCACATTTCGGTAAAAAATATCGGCATAACCACCGAGACTTTCCACTCCTTCCTGAATACGGGCACCGCCCGAATCGTTGAGGCCGATCACCGGGGCTCCCATGCGCATGGCCAGATCCATGATTTTAACAATCTTGTCGGCATTGGCGCGGCTGAGCGATCCACCGAACACAGTGAAATCCTGTGCAAACACATATACCAGCCTACCGTCGATTTTGCCGTAACCTGTTACCACGCCATCGCCCAGAAACTTTTGTTTGTCCATATCAAAATCGGTGGTGCGGTGGGTGACAAATTTATCCACTTCCACAAAAGTGTTCGGATCTACCAGATCGTTGATGCGCTCACGGGCGGTCTTTCGTCCGGCTTCGTGTTGTTTTTTAATTCGTTCTTCACCTCCTCCGAGTTCTGCTTTCCTGTTGTTTTCTTCGAGCAGCCTAAATTTATCGTTTGTTGACATAGTTCTTTGATTTTAATTGTGTTGGTTGATTTATTCAATGATGATCAGGGGCTGGTCGCCGTTGATGGTATCGCCCTCTTTTACCAGCACTTTTTTGATTACACGATCCTGTTTTACCTTGTATTCACTTTCCATTTTCATGGCCGAAACCACAATAACGGTTTGTCCGGCAACCACATGATCACCTTCCTTTACCGGAATACGGACCACTTTTCCGGGCATGGGTGATGAAACGGATTTTTGATCAGTCCCTTCATCCTTCTTGCGGTTGGTTTGGTATTTCGATTCGGCATCGATGACTTCCACATCGAAAGTCTCATACAGGGTGTTCACAGTATAAGACCTGCTGTTGCGTCCCTCAACGAGTTCAACATTGAATGAGCGGTTGTCGAGCAGAATGCTGTACACCCCTTTTTCAACTTCCACTATATCAAGTTCGTAGGTTTTGTTGTCGATCACAACCTGAATCTGGTTGCCCGACCGGCTCAACAGCTCAATGGTTGAGTGACGGTCATTGATTTTGATTTCGTACGACATATTTCTTTGTTTATTTGATTGGGGATCACAGACGAAGTACCGAGCGTTTCCGGCCAAAATCTTTCCAGTTGTTGGCTAATTCCTTGCCCACCTGGGTCGGTTGGAGTTTTTCGAGTTTATTCAGGTAGTCCACAAAAGCAGTGATTGCTGCTACATCCTTGCATCTGTCGGTGCAGTTCTGGTGTGGTTTCAGGTATTCCTGATTTTCTTCGATGAAATGGGTGTTGTAGCGTCCTTCGATAAAAGCAGGTACGTCGAGTATCCGCACAAGATAAGGTATGGAGGTTTTGATGCCCGTGATTTTGTAGGCATACAGCGCCCTTTTTAGTCGGGCAATGGCCTCGGCCCTGTCTTTGCCCCAAACAATCAGCTTGGATATCATAGGGTCGTAGTAGATCGGGATTTCATAGCCTTCGTATGCATATCCATCATGCCTGACGCCTAAACCCAGTGGTTCGGTGATATGTTTGATGACCCCCGGCGAGGGCATGAAGTTGTTGTCGGCATCTTCGGCATAAATACGCACTTCGATGGCATGTCCCGATTGTTTCAGGTCTTGCTGTGCAAAAGGAAGTTTGAATCCGTTTGCTATGTTGATCTGCTCCTTTACCAGGTCAACTCCTACAACCCTTTCGGTGATGGGGTGTTCCACCTGAAGGCGGGTGTTCATCTCGAGGAAATAGTAATTGAGGTTATCGTCCACGATAAACTCGATGGTACCCGCCCCATGATAGTTGACTGCTTTTGCGGCAGCTACGGCATCGGCACCCATTTTCATACGCACCTCGGGCGTCATGATAGGCGAGGGTGTTTCCTCCACAACCTTTTGGTGACGACGTTGTACGGAACATTCGCGTTCAAACAGATGAACAATGTTGCCGTGGGTGTCGCCCAACACCTGAAACTCGATGTGGTGGGGCGAGGAAATGTATTTTTCAACATACACGGCATCGTCGCCAAAAGCTGCAAGTGCTTCGGATTTGGCGGCGCTGACGGAGCTCACGATGTCTTCTTCCTTTTTAACCAGTCTCATGCCTTTTCCACCACCTCCGGCACTGGCCTTGATCATCACCGGCAGTCCTATCTCGCGGATGATTTCAACAGCTGTTTTGAGGTCGCGTATGGGTTCTGTAGTTCCAGGTACAACAGGAACACCCGCAGCAATCATGGTTTTGCGCGCTGTGATTTTGTCACCCATGGTGCGGATGGCATGAGGTGAAGGCCCGATAAAAATGATGCCTTCTTTCTGGCAACGTTCTGAAAATGTAGCATTTTCCGACAAAAACCCATAACCGGGATGAATGGCATCAGCACCCGATTTTTTGGCCACTTCAATGATTTTGTCGATCCTCAGGTAACTTTCGGCTGAGGGGGCAGGTCCGATGTGGTAGGCATCGTCGGCATAGCGAACATGCATGGCCTTGCGGTCAGCATCGGAAAAAACAGCCACGGTTTCAATGCCCATCTCACGGCACGAGCGCATCACACGGACAGCGATCTCGCCGCGGTTGGCGACTAACACTTTTTTAATCATTTTGATTGTTTATATGGTTGTTTTACAGTTGTTTATAGCCAATTCTTCAGCAGCAAAACGGTGGTAAATATAGACATTTTTTCACATATGAAAATTTAGACTAAGTAAACACAGTAACCGGGTATTGGTTTGAAAACGTTTAATTGTCAATAATGTACATCGTTTTTTTTTGTGTCTTGGTTCAGTTTTGTTGTTTTACGGTTAATTGTTTCGTTATTTGACGGAGACAATGTTATAAAGTATAACTTTGTTTCCAATGACTGATGCCATGAGAATCGTTTCCATTTTTGTGCTGTTTGTTTTGCTGTCAGGCAAAGTATCCGATGCACAGACCACTCGCATAGCTTTTGAAGTGGATAGTCTCCAGCAGGTTTACACCTCGGCCTCTGCAGATGAAAGAATCGGGCTGTCATTGTTGCTCATCGAAAAAGTCTATCTGATCGATCCTACCCTCGCATTATCTTATGTCGAACAGGCAGAAAGCGAATCCGACAGCCTGGCAACACCGTTCGAACGCTACAGCATTATGTTATGGAAAACACGTTGTCTCAGCGAAACCGGAAGAACGGAGGAAGCCGCGGAAGCCATGAAACAGGTTTACGAACTTATGAACTTACTGAACAATGACTTCAGTTATCAGACAGAAGATACCGGCAAACAAGAAAAAACAATCAGTGAAACGAAGGAAGAAACAGCCGGATTCACAGGACATGTTTTGTTATGGCTTGGAATACTCAGTCTGTTATCGGCATCTGCATTCGGTGTTTATCTGTTCCTGTTCAGACGAAAAGCGCAAAAAGAATTTTCAGTAAAGGAAAATGAGATCAACAGCCTTAAAGAGCAGGTAGCGCAATTTGAACGCAACATTGAACAGGAAGTTGACAAACGGACGCAGGAGTTGAAGAAGCGGCTGGAGGAAACGCGTTCCAAAGACTTTGAGTTGAAAAAAGCACTCAAAAAAGCTGAGGATGCCAACTATCTCAAAAACGCCTTCCTCACCAATATGAGCCACGAAATCCGTACCCCGCTTAACGGGATTATAGGATTTTCGAGTCTGCTCGAAACCGAGCTGGCATTAATGGAGAATAAGGATCTGTATGATTTTGCCAGAGGAATACAGCAAAGTGGCGACAGGCTGCTCAATCTGTTGAACAACATCATCGACATCAGTCGGATCGAGGCACACGACATTGAGGTAGAGCTGCATCCCTGCCAACTGAATGATATTGTTCAGAATATAATCGAACTGCATCAGTTTAAGGCAAATGAAAAAGGTTTGGCTTTCAAATTCAAACCCTCGGAAATTCAAATGGTGGTAGCCGATAATACGGCACTCACTAAGGTTGTCAATGTGGTGATCGACAACGCGATAAAATATACTGAATCAGGTTTTGTAACCATTACCACACAGGCAGTGCCCGGAAAGGAAGAAGTTTTGCTTCGTGTGAAGGATACCGGTTTAGGCATGGATGAGGAGTATCTGCAACATGTTTTTGAAGCCTTCAGGCAGGAAAGCTCTGGTTACAACCGCTCGTATCAGGGTGCCGGACTTGGCCTGCCACTCGCAAAGCGACTTCTTGACCTGATGCATGGCCGCATCAGTGTTGCTTCAGAACGCTCGGTCGGTACAACTGTCGAGATAGTGCTGCCAACGCGCATGACAACTGTTGAAGTTCCGGCAACACAAACCGTGGCAGAGGTGCCTCAGAAAAATTTTGGCGAACTTGATATTTTCATCGTTGAAGATGACCGCATGAACCGCCTCGTGCTGCAAAAGATGCTGAACAAAGCAGGGAGAATCACCATGGCTGTTGATGGAGACGAAAGTTTGAAGATTATTGGCGAAAGGCACCGCAAAGGCCACCATTTTCAGGTGATGCTGTTCGACATCAACCTTCCTTCGCCCTGGGACGGAATCAGCCTTAAAAACAAGGTGAAAGAGGATTTTAAGGAATACAGAAGGGTTCCTTTCATCGCCCAGACAGCTTATGCTATGGCCGGCGACCGCGAAAGAATGCTCGAGGCCGGATTCGATGATTATATAGCCAAGCCTATCAGCAAGAACGAACTGCTTACCATTGTGCAAAACCAGCTCAATAAATTCAAAAACCTGAGTCAGTAAAGGTGCAGCAGCTTTACGCCAGAATCGATTCGTGACTAAGCGAAATTGATTACTTTTGCGCCGCGATAAACCACTGATCGTACGTTACTTTTTGTGTGTCCGAATAACCAAATAACTAACTATATGTCAGAAAAAATCTCATCAGTTGTTCAACCTGGCGTTGCTTCAGGCGACGATTTGCAACAGATTTTCAGAATTGCCCGTGCCCTGCACTTTGCCATGCCGGCTGTTAATGTCACAGGAACCAACACTGTCAACGCAGTGCTCGAATCAGCCCGCGCCGTCAACGCACCGGTTATAATTCAGTTTTCAAATGGTGGCGCCTCCTTCTATGCAGGCAAAGGATTAACCAACGAAGGCGAAAAAGCATCTATCGCCGGAGCAATTTCAGGGGCAATGCACGTCCATCAGATTGCAGCTCTTTATGGAATTCCGGTAATCCTGCATACCGACCATGCTGCCAAAAACCTGTTGCCGTGGATCGATGGCATGCTTGATGCCGGCGAAAAGTTCTTCAAACAACATGGCAGACCGCTGTTTAGTTCCCACATGCTCGATCTTTCGGAAGAACCACTTCATGAGAATCTGGAAATATGCAAAAGATATCTTGAACGTATGTCGAAACTGGGCATGACACTCGAAATCGAACTGGGCATCACCGGTGGCGAAGAAGATGGAGTGGACAATTCGGGTGTTGACAGCTCAAGGCTCTATACCCAACCTGAGGAAGTGGCTCAGGCCTACGAAACCCTCATGAATGTGAGCGACAGGTTTACCATTGCAGCCGCATTCGGGAATGTGCACGGAGTGTATAAGCCGGGTAATGTCAAACTGGAGCCGGTCATCCTGCACAATTCACAGGTTTATATTCAGAAGAAGTTCAACACAGGTGTCAATCCTGTAAACTTTGTCTTCCATGGTGGTTCGGGCTCCGAAAAGGCCCAGATCAGGGAAGCGATAGGATATGGGGTGGTGAAAATGAATATTGACACTGATACACAATGGGCATTCTGGGATGGTATTCGCGCCTTTGAAAAGAAAAACCATGGGTATCTTCAAGGTCAGATAGGAAATCCCGAGGGTGAGGATGTGCCCAACAAAAAGTACTACGACCCCCGCAAATGGCTCCGCGAAGGCGAGAAAGCCATGATTGACAGACTCAAAATTGCCTTTGAAGACCTCAACTGTATCGACCGTTATTAATGCATGGAATAAGAAAAGCCGGGGCAATAGCTCCGGCTTTTTTTTAAAATCATCAGCTGTTCTGATTCCTGATCAGCCTCACATGCTCATGCCAACCACAAGGTCTTTGGCGTGCACACAAAGTACCGGGATAGGAGAGTGGTTTACCATCTGCTGTGCATATGGCCCCAGCCAAAGATTCGCTGTTGTCGTTTCCTGCTCATCGGTAATGCTGATCAGGTTTGCATTTACTCTGGTGGCATAGTCAATGGTAGCATCGGTGATGTTATCGGCTTCAATTTCTTCGGTGTGAAATTTAACCTCGTTCTCTGTGAGATAATACTCCACCTGTTTCACATATTCGGAAACCCTTGCCCTTACTTCATCCACAATGGTAGTATGCATGGCAAGCACATGTATTTCAGCATCGAAATATTTGGCAAGCAGTGCGGTCAATGGAACCTTCTGACGGCTTTCGACAGTGCTGTCCAATGGCATCACAACACGTGTAAGTGTACGATTGATATCAACACCTCCCCTGATGGTGATGATCGGCCTTTGGGTAGCAGTTACAATTCTGTTGGCGTTGCTGCCGATCCAGAACTCTTCGAAGCCCGATGAACCATGTGTGCCTATCACAATCAGGAATACATCCAATTCGTCTGCGGCCTTTACAATTTCCTGATAAACCTTGCCTTTTCTGATCATATAGGTAATGCTTCCTTTTTCAAGGCCGTATTTGTATTTTTCAATCAACTGATTAAACCTTCTGTTGACCTCCCCAAGAAGGTCTTCAGGTTCAGTGGTAAAAATCTCTTTGCTGTTGTCGGGGCGGTTCACCCAAACCATCACAACATTTGCTTCAGCCTTATCGGCTATGGTCAGCGCATGCTCCAGCGCGTTGATGGAACAGTCGGAAAAATCAATTCCGACCAAAATGGTCTTTTTCATAGATCTTGGTTTTGAATGGAGAAATTCTTTAATGTAGGTGAATTAATACGTTCTCTGACAACAAAGGCCTGATTGTAACGTCCGATAACATTTCTGAGGAAACCTTCGGCTTCGATGCGGTTGCGGAAATCGCCCACACGGATGCGGTAGTAGGGTTGTCCGAAACTCAGATAAGCAGGAACATCAGGAAACTCTTCCCTGAAGGTTCGGATAATTGATTCAGCCTGTTGCACAGCAGTGTTGCCCGACTCCATGAAAATCTGGACCCTGAATCCCTCCAGTTGGCTGTAGAGCGGGCCAAGTTTTTTCCGTGCCTCGAGCAGGCTGTCCACCCGTGCGTCCTGATGGATGATGACTATGCCTGTACGAACATCTTCAGACTGGCCGGCAGATGTCAGCGAATTAAAAAGCAAACCGATGATAATCAGATATTTCATTTTTATAGCTCGTGTTGACCTGATTGAATGCTCAATACAGGCACAACTGAATTATTGATGAGTTGTTGTGCATAAGGCCCCAGAAATTTATGTGCAGTTGTTGTTCCCTGCTCAGTCATGATACTGATAAGGTCTGCATCAATTTCAGTGGCATAATCCAGAATGGCGCTGCTGATCTTGTCCGATTCCAATTCCTTGATGATGTGTTTTATGCCTTTTTCTTCCAGAAACTTACTGGCATCTTCGGCATAGGAGTACATCCTTTTCCTGATTACACTGATCGGGCTGCTGTAGAGCACAAGCAGATGTACTTCAGCATCAAAGAATCCGGCAATTCCTGCGGCAAACGGAAGCTTTTGTTTGGTTTCGGCTGTGCTGTCGATGGGCAAAAGGATTTTTCTGACACAGCCCCTGCATTCGTAATCACCTCTGATGGTGATCACCGGGCAGGGTGCATTGGTCACAATACGGTAGGCATTGCTGCCGATCCAATATTGCTCGTACCCACTAACACCGTGCGTTCCTGCAAAGATAATGTCTGCATCGAGCTTGCGTGCTACCATTGCTAATTCGTTGTAAACCTTTCCCTTGCGAAGGATAACCTCGAGTTTGCCGTGCTCCAGCATAGGGCCGTATTTCTGCTCAATTTCCTGAAAATGATCTTTGATTTCAATCCGGAGTTCGTAGTCAATATTGAGCAGATTGTCGGGGGTGTGCGAACTGTCGACCCACACCAGCCCCAAAGGGGAGCGTGTTTTGTTGGCAAAGTTGATGGCATAATTCAATGCAGTATGGGCATTGTGGGAAAAGTCAAAGGCTACCAGCAACTGTTTCATGTCTTTAATATTTAGTTACATAGCATACTATAATGCTATGTTGTGTCTGGCTGCGGTTGGTTCATTCGGGCCTCGGAACAGTCAGGGCACAAATCGAAGCTAATTTAGGCAATATTTTCAAAAATGCAAGTTTTTTTTCATGATTACGGACAAACAGATTTTCGTACATTTGTAAGTTAAGCCTTAAACCTGATGAACAGTAACCTGGATGCCGAAAGCCGTAACCTGAGCAAAGCTGAAAAAGAGCTTGAGAATGCCTTGCGGCCTGATGCTTTTGCCAGTTTTGCCGGTCAGGAAAAGGTTGTTGACAATCTGCGCATTTTTGTCAGGGCAGCTTCTCTTCGCGGAGAAGCGCTCGACCACGTGCTGTTGCACGGCCCTCCTGGTTTGGGCAAAACCACCCTGTCGCATATCATTGCCAACGAACTCGGTGTGAACATCCGGATTACTTCAGGTCCTGTGCTCGACAAGCCGGGCGACCTTGCGGGCCTGCTCACCAATCTGGAACCGAACGATGTGCTTTTTATCGACGAAATCCATCGGTTAAGTGCCGTTGTTGAAGAGTACTTGTATTCAGCAATGGAAGATTTTCGCATCGACATCATGATCGAAACAGGCCCCAACGCCCGAAGTGTGCAGATAAAACTCAACCCTTTTACGCTCATTGGAGCCACCACACGAAGTGGGCTGCTCACCTCCCCACTCAGGTCGCGTTTTGGGATCAATGCACGTCTTTCCTACTATGATGCTGCAACTCTTTCTGGCATTATTCGACGCTCTGCTTCGATTTTGAGGGTAGCTATTGCAGATGATGCTGCAACCGAAATTGCACGCCGCAGCCGGGGCACCCCACGCATAGCCAACCTCTTGCTGCGTCGTGTGCGCGACTTTGCCCAGATCAAAGGCAACGGCAGCATCGACATGGAGATATCACGTATGGCTCTGGAGGCACTCAACGTCGACAGGCATGGCCTGGATGAGATGGACAACCGCATACTGTCCACCATCATTGATAAATTCCGTGGAGGCCCGGTGGGAATCAATACAATCGCCACTGCCGTCGGCGAAGAAGCGGGTACCATTGAGGAGGTCTATGAACCATTCCTGATTCAGGAGGGTTACCTGATGCGCACACCGCGGGGACGAGAAGTTACGGAATCAGCCTACAAGCACTTGGGCAGAGTGAACCCCGCACGCCAGGGTGAACTGTTCGGGGATCAGCCCCAGCATGAATAAGCCAGCAATCACAGCCGACGAAATTAAACTGCTTGCCGCTCAGGCAGGTTTTGATGCTTGTGGTCTGTCGCCTGCCGCACGCCTCGACGACCATGCCGGCCTGATGGAGGCGTGGCTCAAAAAAGGCTATCAGGGCGAAATGTCCTACCTCGAACGTAATCGCGGGAAACGTTATGACCCTACCTTGCTCATGGAAGGGGCACGCACGGTGATCTCGGTGCTCCTGAACTATTTTCCGGCGGCTTCCCTCCCCGATGCACAAAGCTATAAAGTGTCCAGATATGCTTATGGCAGAGACTATCACACCTTAATCAGAGATAAACTCCGGCATTTACTGCTGCTGATCACTGAACGCACAGGGCCTGTTACGGCACGTGTGTTCACCGACTCAGCTCCTGTGCTAGACCGTGCATGGGCACACAAAAGCGGACTGGGTTTCATCGGTAAAAACACATGCCTTATCCATCCCCGCAAAGGTTCGTTTTTGTTTATAGGACATATCATTACCTCACTCGAAGTTGACTCAGAACCTGTTGCGGTTACCGACTATTGTGGAACATGCCGCCGGTGTATCGATGCCTGTCCGACAGGTGCTTTGGTGGATGCACATATACTCGACGCACGCAAATGCATTTCTTACCTGACTATAGAACACAGGGGCGAACTGCCTGCAAGGCTGAAACCTAAGTTTGACAACTGGATTTTCGGTTGCGATATTTGTCAGGAAGTGTGCCCCTGGAACAGCTTTTCAGTTGCGCACAATGTACCGGAATTTAAAGCCGGCAGCAAACTGGCACATATGACAAAAAGAGACTGGGAACAAATGGATGAGCAATTGTTTGATGAACTGTTTGCCGACTCAGCAGTGCAACGCACCGGCTTTAAAGGACTGAAAAGAAATATTGATTTTCTGAAAGAGGAATAATAACCAAATTACTGTTGGTTCTGGCGCAACCTGACCCGCAGCAACATATCCGTTGTGGTCATATACAGGTATTCCTGTTCTGTGTCAAAAGCGCAGTTGGCGGTTGCTTTTCCGGTTTTAACCGCAGCAAGGTGTTTGCCGTCAGGACTGATTAAATGCACCCCGCCCGGACCCGTTGCAAAGATGTTGCCGCTTCTGTGTACCTTTAATCCGTCAGGTAATCCTTTAAATGTTTTTGACAGCGATATAAAGTCAAACAAAATTCGTCCGTTGGTGAGCAATCCGTCTGCTGTGATTTCATAGCTGTATAAAACCGGATTATTTCGGTCTGATTGATTGATGTACAGCGTTTTTTGGTCAAGCGACAACGCAATTCCATTTGGCCAGGTCAGGGTGTCGGTCAGCAGGGTAACTTGCTGTTCAGTGCTAACTTTAAACACTCCATTGAAACCAATCTCGCCTGTTTTGTTCTCCGGCCGGCCATAGGGAGGATCTGTAAAATAGATATTACCATTTTGGTCAGCAACAAAATCGTTGGGGCTGTTAAACGTTTTGTCGCTGAAATTGTCTGCAACGGTTGTAAATGTTGCCTGAGGAGCGATTAGTGGTGCATCCATCCGGGCGATGCGCCTGTCGCCATGCTGGCACAGAAGCAACTGCTTGTTCATGTCGAGCATCAAACCATTGGAACCCTCACCCGAATTAATATTCTCTGCGTCTGTATGGCCCGATGGCTCCAAATACACACCAAGACTGTCCTTTTCGTTCCAGATGTAAATCTTATTGGCAGGAACATCGGAAAAAATCAGCGACTGCAATTCATCTAACCACAAGGGACCTTCGGACCACAAGAATCCATTGGCCAATAGTTCAATACGTGCATCCGGAGAAATGATTTCCAGTGCGCTTGAATCATAAATTTCAACAGCAAAAAGTTTCGTTGAAGGATCATTGGTTTTTTGCTCCTGATCAGGATTTCCGGTACTGAAGGTGCAGGAAATCATGCAGAAAGTTATAATAAACGGAATCGAAAGAGCATTAATTTTCATGGTCTGTGTTTAAGAAATTGTTGTTTTAAGCAGCTTTTATGTGATTATTGATTTCTTACTCCTTATTCGGTAACTGATCAGAAAAAGCAGGCCCACAATCACGAAGGGGATGGTGATTATCAGAATGATACCAATGCTCATGCTAATGGAATGATTCATGTTGTAATTATGCATAAAAATAATCGGGCTGAGAATTGTCCCCAAAGCAATAAAAACAATGCCTCCGGTCAGTTCATGTTTCCAGGCAATGAGCAGAAAGATCAACAGGACAAAAGAGGGGAGCAAATGTATGAGAAATGCAAGGATTTGTTTTTGCAGACTAAGAGCAGGGTCAAATGCATCGAGGGCAAACATGCTGACAAACAATATAGCTAACATGCACAGTATTCGGGGAATCCAATGAAATATTGTGTTTGGGTTTTTCATGGCATTACAGTTTTACGACAATCAGTTATAAACAAACAAATATCAAAGTTACGAATTCCACAGGGGAAGATCAAGATATTTGTGTGATGAACAGGAAAATCTGTTAACGATTTGTGCTTAAGAGAATAATGTTGCCTGAAACGATCTGTTGTCATCGCTTTGCCGAAGGCAGTATAGTGTAGTGCAGCGAAAGGATCAGCCCGTCGTTGTATTGTCCGAAGCCGCGTTCATAGCGGCGCACACTTCCGGGTACTGCATTTTTTCTGATGGATGTAATGGAATTAACCGTTCGGAAGTCAATTGCCCATTTTTTATTCAGTTGGTACTGCACCCCCACGATGCTGTTCAGGCAGAGGTTGCGCCAGTCATTGGTTTCCACTTCCATATAGTTTACTTCTTCATAATGATGCAGCAGAATGTCGGCCGAGAGTCCTGCACCCAGTGACCAGCGGCCTTTTCTGAAGTTTATGGTAAGCGGCAGTTCGGCATAGCTGAGACGCAGCAGATAAGCATTGCGTTCGGGCAGTTCGGGGTTTGGGTTAAATCGCGAGCCTTTCTGTACAAAGGCAAGTTCCATATTCATAAACCATTGATCCGTGACTTCAAGCCGCACAAAAAAACCCGCCTGTAGCCCGGCTTTGTTGTAGCCTCCGTAGGTGTCGCCGGCTACCTGAGTGGCGGCAAGGCCGGCCTTGAAACCACCGGCAAAGGGTTGTGCCTGTGAAACAGTAGCAAACAGGAGTATGATTGACAGGGTAAAATAATACTTCATAAGAACCAGATTAGTTTTTTGACCGGATAAATATAAAGTAAAAATCACATTGAAATAAAGTGTGTTATATAAAAAAATTCTAATTTAGGCACAAAAATTGTTTGCTTATGGAAGCTTCCAACTACCGCATTTTGCTTGTGGACGACGAGCGGGATGTTCTTGAATTTCTTAGCTATAATCTTCGCAAAGAAGGCTTCAATGTTTCTACTGCCGGAAGTGGTCAGGAAGCTGTTGTAAAAGCAGTGGAAGAACTGCCCCACCTGATTGTGCTTGATGTGATGATGCCCGGAATGGATGGTATTGCCGCCTGTGAAGAGATCAAACAAATTCCGGCACTGAAAAATTCACTGGTAGTATTTCTCACAGCCCGTGCCGAAGAGTATTCTCAGATTGCCGGACTTGACGCCGGAGCTGATGATTATATCACCAAACCCATCAAGCCAAAATTGTTGATCAGCCGTGTTAAAGCAATATTAAGAAGATACCGCGGCGAACAGAGCCACACCGAAACACTCTCACTGAATGATTTCGTCATCGACTCCGAACGTTTCATTGTTGTGAAGGGAGGTGTTGAGATCACCCTTCCCAAAAAGGAGTTCGAGTTGCTGCGCCTGCTCGCCTCCAAACCCAATAAAGTGTTTACACGGGACGAGATTTTCTCCAGAGTGTGGGGCGATAATGTGATTGTGGGCGACCGCACCATTGATGTGCACGTGCGTAAAATCAGGGAAAAAATTGGTATCGATAATATACGCACCGTTAAAGGTGTTGGTTATAAATTTGAGATATAGTCACCATGGCCGGTAAATTTGCAGAAACACGTAATGTGGCCCTTGGCACAGCTGCAATAATTGCTGCCGGAGGATCAGCATTGTTTTTGGTGTTCTGCCAATTCATCAGCGAACCTTCCCTGTGGATGTTCCTGCCACTGGCGGCCATAGTGTTTTTGCTGGCATTCCTGGTTACACGATATGCTGTGGACAGATTCATTTACCGAAAGATAAAACTGATTTACAAGACGATACACAAACAGCGCGACGGTAATGGAACTGCCAAAAGCACTGCACGAAAAGCCGAGTCAATTGATTCGGTCAGCCAGGCTGTACAAGAATGGACTTCGGGTCAGCAGAACGAAATAGAAGAGCTGAAAAAAATGGCCGACTACCGGCGTGAGTTTCTCGGTAATATCTCGCACGAGCTTAAGTCTCCCATTTTCAATATTCAGGGATATGTCCTTACCCTGCTCGATGGTGGCCTCGAAGACCCGAACATCAACAAGGACTATCTGATGCGCACCGAAAAAAGTATCAACAGGCTCATTGCCATAGTGGAAGACCTGGAAGAGATTTCAAAACTTGAGTCGGGAGAGTTAAGACTCAATATGCAGCGTTTCGATATGTGTGAGTTGGTACGTGATGTGATCGATTTTCTGGAGATGAAAGCCCGTAGAAACAACACCCTGGTGGTATTTGAGAACAAAACCGAGCGTCAGGTTTTTGTTCAGGCCGACAAGAAAAGAATCAGACAGGTGTTGATCAATCTGATCGAAAACGCTATAAAATACGGAGATAAGCCTAACAACAAAGTTATTATCAAGGTGTTTGACATGGACGAGAATTATCTCTTTGAAGTCAAGGATAATGGCCCGGGCATACCGGAAGAGAGCCTGCCACGTATTTTTGAGCGGTTTTACCGTACCGACAAAGGACGCTCGCGCGATACCGGAGGAACAGGTTTGGGGCTGGCCATCGTAAAACACATTATCGAAGCACACCGCCGTAACATCAGTGTACGCAGCAAACTGGGTTCGGGAACGACCTTCTCGTTCACACTGATGAAATCCTGAGACAATCTGTTGTTTCAGAATTGTTAACAAACATCAAAGTACTAAACACATCGGATCTAAACCAACTTTGCGGTCTTCGGGAAGTACTTTGCGTCCTTTGCGGGCTAACAGATAAACCAGGTGGGATGTGTTTTCAGCAAGCCGGCAGAGCGGGCGGGGGACACGCGCAGGCTTGATCTTTTGTTCCTTTTGTATCAAGACAAAAGGAAAAGAGAAGGATTACTAACAATTCTTTTCTTTCTGTACTTTTCCCTGATGAAAAGTACCAAAAATCCAGCACGAACAAAGCTATCCCCGCGCTCTGCAAAAACAGCGGAAATCGGGGCAAAGAGTGTATAGCACAATACGAATTGTGATTCAAAGTAATGAAGTTTATCGTGGTATTGTGCTATACAAACAAACCGCTGAGGGGCGGTCTGCTTTGCCGGATTTCCGGCTGTTTTTACATTCACCCTGCCGCCGGCCCGCTGTTCGTGCCTGCCCACGCACCCAACCCATGAAGAATTCAGGTAAAAGTGAAGTGACACTAACTGTTATTTATCCTATCATTCCCCTGTCAATGTCAATGAACAGTGATGTTGAAGATCAACTGCCGATAAGTTGTGCGGTGGCCGGCCTGCGCGTGCCGGCAGCGATGGCTGTGAATGGCAGATTGCCTGAAAA